>NZ_CP178618.1:0-1288314 GCF_047306065.1 Bdellovibrio sp. HCB209 | reverse complement strand
CAATCCATTTCAATTTCATTTTTATCTGCTGCCACTATAGGCGCCATCTCACTAAAAGCAATTTGGTCACTCTGTTCTTCATATTATAAGAGACAAGCTGAATATCGCGCCGATCGCGCAGCTTCAATTGTCGTCGGTTCAGAAGCAATCATATCAGCACTAACAAAAATTGATTCGAATGAATCTTCCGTAAATTACTTCGCAGATCATCCGTTAACATCCGATCGGTTAAAGCGACTAAGAACATAAACCTTCGTCTAAACATCATTAATAACTAGGGAATTCACATTTCGTATGGAATTGCACCTATCTTATGAAGAATGGCGTTCTCTATAAAAAAATATTAAGTAAAAAAAGCACATTTCTTCCCGTGAAAATTTGCACATTGGCCATTTAATAAATGAGGGGCAATACCGCTTTCCTCCACGAGGAGAAATATATGTCTTCCAAGAAGTTATTAAAGCCAGCGCAAAAACAAATGTTAACGATTGAATTCCTAGAAAGATTTAAAGAATCTTATTCATTCTATCACCACTCTGAGACCCGTCTCACATCCACCACAAAAGACGACATTGAATCTGACGCTGTTGTCCTTTTCTACGAAAAGCTAAACTCTTTCGATTGCTCGAAGTGCCCCTCCGATCCCGAGTTAATCAATGCATTTGCGAAGTATATGTTCGTTTACCACACGCAAAGTAAGCGATCTTACGAATCATTAATTTCCGAAAACAGCGACTCATTCGAAATGGACTGCCTCAGCGACGGCTATAACGAAGATGCCGCAATCAGAAATATGCTTCTTCCGGAAATTCTCAAATGCATTGAAGAGATATTGGAGCTTGCGCCGGATTTAGAAGAATCCATCGCTAACTGGCGCACAAACCCAAGCAGCTTAGATCACCTCCAATATCGATTAAATGATTTCATGATAATCAATAAAGTCGATTTCATCGTTAGGGCTCAAATTAAATCCATCTTGGATAAATTAAGAAAAATCACGGCGTAAGGGGCACATCGGGACAATACTGTCTCCTTTATATGTAGGGGGAAATATGAAACTCAGTAGAGCTATCCTCGCCCGCAAATTCAGAGAACTGAATGAACAAATCGATTCGGAGCCTCAACCTCACATCAGACTGGCACTATTAAAAGTTAGAGCGCGAGTTGCGACAAAACTGAACGCAGGAGGCCTTGTATGGCTTGCCTAGAAATTTCCAGACGGATTCTCGTCATAAGCGATCTACATGCTCCATACGGTCATCCCGATACTGTCAGATTCCTTACAGCGCTAAAGCGTAAGTATAAATTCGACAAAGTCGTTTGCGTAGGTGATGAAGTTGACTACCATGCAATTTCATTCCATGATTCGGATCCAAATCTTCCGTCTCCAGCGGTCGAGCTTCAGTTAGCCATCAACAAGCTTAAGCCCCTTTATAAGCTATTTCCAAAAGTTGAAATCGTCGACAGTAATCACGGCTCCCTCGTTATCAGAAAGGCTTTAGCACACGGACTCCCTCAACAAGTGTTCCGCACCAATCAAGAAATTCTTCAGGCACCCAAAGGCTGGAAATGGCATTCTGACTATAAGTTCAATACACCGCTTGGACTGGTTTATATGTGCCATGGTAAGACTTCGTCACCGGGTAAGCTATCTCAACTCTATGGATGCTCCACTATTCAAGGCCACTTCCATGAGCGCGCCGACATTACATACACATCAACCCCAGAAAAACTAATTTGGGATATGCACGTTGGTTGCTTGGCTGACGATAAATCACGCGCAATGGCTTACAACAAGGTAAATCCGAAACGTCCAATCATAAGCGTGGGCATCATTATCAATGGCATTCCTCAATTAGTACCGATGGTCCTCAATAAAAGAGGCCGTTGGATTGGAACCCTGTAGGGGTATGTATGAATGCAAAAATATGGTTAGCAAACTTCCACCATGACAAGACTGAGAAGATGTTCAGAGATTCAGTGCTCAAGCATAATATCGAGTCGATGAACACACATGGTAAAGCCACGTTGAGTTGTGCTGTGTTGAACGAAGAGTCTCGGACTGTGGATCTATTCCTGATTTCAGATTCCGATCCATCAATCGAAGATGTGATTCAATTTAGGAATGCTGGGATCTATGCACGGGATCTTGGTTACATCATGAGTTCCCAAACAATCGTTGCGAACCGCCTTCTCGCCCCTTCCGTTTCAAAAACGGCCAAGGCATGCGGTATAGATTTTTGCTATCAGCCAACCTCAGTTCAAATGAAAACCATTCGCGCACGAAGAAAAAGAGGTACTTATGTTAGACGTTAAGGCAAAAAAGTTAGGTTCGTTTCTGAAAAGTGCATACGTTAAGTCATTGCGAGAAGGAATCTTCTATTTAATTAGAGCATATCCAGAATTAGACCGTCAGCAGTATTTGAATCTTCTACGTAAGGAAGTAGATCCATCCTTTGAATCCAATCACATCACCGGGCGCATCAACGAATTATTAAACGCAGAAATGGTGGATGAAGTCGGTTACATGGATTCATCAAATGGCACACGAGTAGCTAAGCTTCGTGCAAAAAACATGTCGTACAACGACGGCTGGTCGCAATACGCATCCAAAAGAAAATCGGAACGAAATAGAAATCCAGCGTCACAAATTGGGAAAGAATTAGTAAGAATGAATAAATTAATGCGAATGCTTGTAAACTCTAATTCAGAGGTGTGCAGCCGTATTTATTCACAAGTACTGACCAAAGTTCCAACAAAGAATTCTCTTAAAGAAGCCAACGATAGAGTTGAATCATGGTTGCGTGGCGGACTACAGATTCGCGAAGATATTTTGGTTCGCAAAGAAGATATAGCGAATTTCAAATTTGATGATGAAGATGCCGCATAGGAGGAGTTATGGAAGCGATCTTAAATAAAACTCAAGGGTTCCTAATTGCCGATTCGGGCAATCGCGAAGCGTTCCTGGAGCCCAACGAAATCATTACAGAGCATCTTCATTTAGCGCTCACCAGAGAGAGTCCAAATTTAAGTTACCTCCAAGAGTCGTTACAGCATGTCCGACTTGCCTTGAGCCGCGCTGAAGGTGAAATCTCAAGTTTTAGAGAGCTAAGTGAAATCTCCAGAAGTATTCTTAAATCAGTTATTCAAACTGAACCATTCGGAAGCACATCAAAATTTCTTCCATTCAACAATGTGGACATTAGAGAAATCTGGCAAGAGCTAATTAACCAAGCTTACGCTATCGACGGATCTGTTCGCAGCGGCGGGCTTGCGACACTCTATTTTAGAGTACGCAAAAAACACGAGTACGACAGGTACTTTAAGGTCCAATTCACAAGTTTCCAAGTTGAACAAGATAAAGCCGAAGGCTTGCTTGAAATTTCAGTCGAAAGAGCCGATCCCAAAACAGAGCCAATTTTAAAAACATTTCGAGAGCAGTTACTCAACGAGATTGGTTTCACCGAAGTGGCTTAGTTTTTCAAAGCAAGAAGGCATAAATAATCTCCAGCAAAAAATGTTAATCCTAAAAATTGGTAAGAATGTAGTTTCTCAAGTCTACCTCTGCAATTGAATGCAACTTTGCAGTTTCATTTGAAAAGTACGCAGGGGAATCAAAGGACAAATCCTGCCCTTCGAGGTGCATGAACCAATCTCCATTTAAAGTACGGACAATCATTTCTTCATAGTCGTTCTTCTTTCCATAAGGGAGAACATCGTTCCAATCGACTATAAGACTTCTGTATCGATTAGAATAATACTGCAATAGAGCTTGCCGTTGAGTATGCTGAATTCCTTCTTCAAAAAAATAATGAAGCTTTTCGTGGCTTTTTACTCGTTCTGCCACTTCATTTTTATAAATTATTCTAGTTCCACCATTTCCAGTTGGAGTTAACCCTCCATTTAAGTGTACGCCAATCATCGAATTGATGAAAATTGGCCTATCCGCGGGCAACAATTGAATCTCCTGGACCAGATGATTCCAAAGAAGGTTGTTATCACAATTAAACCGCTCAAAGGGAATGACGTGATTATTAATGTGATCACACCTTTCGTATATTTTCGCGATCAGATCTGGGTGGATTTTTACGCCTCTGCTTTTGAACGTCTTAAAATAGTATTCAATCCCGTCAAATAGTCCCACCAGTACCTACTTCGAAGCTTCAATCAGCACGGCTTCAATGAACCCGTTCAGGCTGTACCCCAGCTCTTTGGCTTTCTTTTGCGCATTCTTGATGGTCGATTCTCTTAAGTTGAAGCCACGAATCACCCGCTTCTCAGCCTTCTTGGCTCTTTTAACCGCAACTTTAGGAACTGCTTTCTTCGCCTTGGGTGCCATTATGAGCCTTTCGTTTCAAAGTTATACATTCATTGTAATGGTTTCAAATTAGATAGCTATCTTTAGTATCACCTAAACTATCGAAATCTGAAAGCTTTGGCCCGATGCACGATTATTACCCATATTCGGGCATTTCTCCGTAAAACATAGCTATTTTAGATAGCTACCAATTTATGCTATAGTTGTTTCTATAGCGAGGTTTCCATGTATTCGCAGTTCTTCCTGGTCACAAAGAGAGTCAGCTCAGATAAGCCTGTGGCAATTGTTAGAGGTGACAAATTCGTAGACCTTTTGAACACAGTTTTGGCCGACGAGAACATTGATCGCGAATATAAAGCTTTCTTTGCAGTGTGTTTATCTGGAGGCCTGCGAGTTTCCGAGGGACTAGCGCTTACCAAGGCGAACTTCATTGAAGATGATGGGTGCCTGTTCTTTAAGGTTTCAGTGCTTAAGAAGCGTCGCCATGAAGAAAGATGGTGTCGAGTCCACCCAGCCGCTCAAAGCTTCGTTAAAGAGGTTTTAGCGACAAAGGTGGGCACACTGTTTGACTGGGATCCATCAACTTGTCTCCGACGAATCAAAAGACACTTCCAGGTTGAGGGCATTTGTAACCACAGTCTTCGTCACTCGGCCATCAGCTACTATCTGTTCGAGGAAAAGAGAACGAAGGAAGAAACCGCAAAGTTATGTCATGTAAGTTCTAAAATCATCGATACCTACGCACACTTGGACGAGCGCAAAGTTTTGAAAGAGATGTTTAAAGGAGCAAGATAATGTTGAGACTACTGGTTGTTCTATTCAAATTCGGTTTTCAGATTCTGGGCAGCTCCCTATTCCCATTAATTGCATACTTCGCTATGGCCACTACTTTCCCACACTCAATCAAAAGAGTTCCTGAGTTCCAGCAATATCTCTTTCAGTTTGTAGCCCTAACATCGCTTATATCCGTATTCGTTTGTCGTTTTCGTCCTAGATTGGCTCCTTACGCAACGATTGGCATCTTAATTTTCGCCGGCGTTCGCGTTGCTACCATTCGCATGAATATCCAGGGACTTACCCCGGACGCCATTTTAGCAACAGGCGCGCTAATCAACTTCGCAATAATCACTCAGTTCACATTGTTTCCATTAAACTTATTGAAACTAATTGGTTCGGACAAAAAGAAGCAAAATTCGATCAAGATCAAATCTATTGAAGAAGCGAAGACAAATGAAGAACGTGGTCGCTTTTTCGAGGAGCACGTTGCTGGCATTTTGCGTTCGGTTTATGGGAATGCCGAAACTACAGCGAACCTTAAGGCTCGCGGGGAGATTCCTCCAATGTCTGGCGACAAGGGTGCAGATATTATTTTCTACAGAACAACGGCGATGACTAGCGTAAAGAAAGTATTGGTTCAGTGCAAATACTATTCTGGAAAGGTCGATATAAAAGCAGTACATGAAGTCGTAGGCGCAAAGGCCTTTTACCACGCTGACGATTTGATGGTTGTCACCAACTCCATCCTTACAAAAGAAGCCATGGACTTAGCAATTGCGAACTGTGTACAAGTGATTCAAGGCAGCGACTTAAAAGACATTCAAGCGAGAATGGCTTAAAAGCTATTAATGGACTGGAGATTCGAATGAATGATTTTAAACATCAAGATAGGGTTGAGCGATTCTTGAGTAACTTCGGGGCATCTGACTGCTCTGAGAAACAACAAATGCGACAGATTAGATGGCTAGACTATGTAGGCAATTATATATTTCCTGCCAATTCAAAACAGGTTATAAATGACCGACCGACAACCCATGAACTTAAACTGTCCTTTGGGAATTTGGATACCGTAATTCGCCTTAAGGTGATCCTGGTTCGGAAGCGCTTCAAAATGACAAGAGATTTCAATCTTTCTTACTAGCGGCTTGGCACTTTTTAGACGAGATACCCCTGAGCTTAGCCAAATCTTCATCGGTGATTTCGAAGGTCTCTTTTTGATCCTTGGCGATCTGTTCGTCATTCTCTTGAATAGCTTTCTGGAATAGCTTTAATTCTTCATCCATAGCGTCCCCCTAAGCTTTAAATGCCCATTGTAATAAAAATGCCATAACAGACGGCCAGTGGCAATTTACTTACAATTAAATCATCATATCACCTTTGATAGCTATCAAGATGCGGCCGATTCTCAATTTGGAGTTTTTGACTGGAAATCATAAATGAATCTGATACTATAGAGACCAGAGGTTAAGTGTGGTTTATTTTATCTCAGACTTCCATTTTGGACATACAAAGGTCATCGAATACGGTGAGCGCCCTTTCACGTCTTTGGAAGAGATGAATGATAAAATGGCGGCGGATTATAACTCCGTTGTTACTCCTGAAGACACCGTTTATATCGTAGGCGACCTTTCTTTGGGCGGCATCGAGCGCGCGAAAGAATATTTGTCCAAGCTTAATGGAAAAAAGATTCTAATTCGCGGCAACCATGATCGCGGATCTAAAGAGGATTTGCTAAATGCTGGATATGAAGAAGTTCACGACACATTGATTCTTAAGCATGATGGCATAACTATCGGTCTTTCACACTACCCGTTTCGTCCTCCTGGTGAAATGCCAGGCAAATATGACCTAAAGCCGGATCAATGCGACTTTTTAATTCATGGCCATCTCCACCAAATACAAAAAGAAAAGATTCATGAGAGTGGTAAGCTAATGGTCAACGTCTCCGTAGAAGTGTTGAACTACCTACCAATCTCTTTAGACGAAGTTGTTAAAATTTACCGAAGCACCATCTAAGTAAGACGCCTTGAAGCTTCTCGGCATACGCTGGGAGTTTTCATGTTCCGACCACGCCGCAAGCGCCTATCCAATCAGTCAAAGCTCGAGCAGATCGCAAAGTCTGAACTCGAACATTCAATAAATGAGTGCGGTCATTGCCTCTATAGGTCAATTCAAGCCCACGTTGCTCAGGAAATGCTCTCAAATGGGAATTTCGATATGAATGCATTCAATGCCCAATGCAAACTCCATTGGACAAACACGGAGCTATACCAGGAAGTTAAAAGTATCCGCGATAAAGGCGTTCCCATGGCGGACGTGGTTTTACAGATGAAATCTAAAGGATGGATCGCGATTTAATGGCCGGACGCCTAAAGCCAATCACTTCGATCCTAGAACTGGCATCGGCAGTGCAAGCCGACTAAATCCCGGAGGCACTATGCAAATCACAACTGAAACGTTTGAAGCGATGATTGTTTTACTTTATAAAATTGAGGAATATGACGCCTGTGATGCTCTTTTACAGGTATTTAGAAAGATCCATGCGGAATCGAAACAACCGCCCACTTTTAAGGTCGAACGAAAATCTGACGAAACAATTCATTAATCCTTAATGATCGAGAGAACGGCAGATACCACACCTAGGATAACTGCCGTCCATCTTGCCCAGGGTATATAAAAAACAACTCCCTTGCGCGTTTTCGCCCAAGCTTCTCGCTGTCTTTCAACTCTCGCAAGAACTTCTAACCACATTCCATCATAATATGGCTTTGCTTTATCGTGATTATCGATCCAGGTACGAAGCGCCTGCTCCACCTGAAATAGCAGCATTGAGAATACCCCCAAGAACACAGATATTTGCTGATAAGTCATAGCTACTCCTTGGGAATGCGTTTCTGCCAGCCCTCTTTGAGCGGACGTTCTTTCTCTACTTTAAACGAAATTTCCGCGCGACTATCTAGTAAGAATTGTTTGCGCTCTTCGGATGACATTGTCGCTGATCCAAGCCAAGACTCATATCGGCTCTGAGGTAAAAATAGAGGACAGCGATCATGGCCGATAGACATAATAAAGTCTGGTGGATCATGAGTTATGATCGAGAATGACTCAATCGTCTCGCCCGTCTCTTTATCGACCCACACATCAAAGATACCTGCCGCCAATAGCAGTTGATCTGCCTTTTCTGAGAAGCGAACCATGTTTCCAGCGAATTCATTTTCATAAATCGGCTCGACGAAATCAGAAATCGGAATCAAACAGTGATTCTTTTTAAATGGAACCTTCCAAGTTGGCTTTGTATCAATGCTCTCAAGGCGAGCGTTATGCGTTGCAAATTTGACCTTGGACTCTTTACTCCAGCCAGGCAGCAAAGAAAACTTCATCATTTTCAAAACAATATCAGCTTCGTGCATTACGATAACTGGAGCTTGAGCGTGAGGAAGAACATACTTAGCGAATGTGAATTGCTCTGGCAGAATCACGTTAATATGCTTCTGAAGAGAAGGTGCATCTGTATTCAGATGATAGCTGGCGCACATAGCTAAACTACCTCTCCGAATGAGCTATACCCTTCATTGAAGGCGTGTTTAAGCAATGAAATGTCTACCTGATTATGAGATACGCCAAAGAAAATCATAAATTCTTCCAACACTTCGATCATTTCCTTCGAGGCCATCAATGTAAAACTTGCCACGCGCTCCTTCTCGGGGATCGGAGAAATCGATCCACCGGAAGAGTAAAACTGCCGAACAACGGGAGAGCCGTGAACGAACCTGGATGTTAATGAGTAAATCTGATAGTATTGCGATGACATATCAAGCCCATCACAAATCTTCTTTATTGATTTACCTTCCCCATTCCATTTCGCAAGGTGATCTAAGGAGCCTTTTTTTGTCCAATATGGATGTTTCTCTTCAAATTCCTTAATCTCTTCGTCTGATGGATTTGGAAGTGATGGCGCACTAATTCTCCCGACTAGCGTTTCAAAGACTATAAAGTTAGCCAACCGTTGCAGCATCATTGCGGGGTCAGAGTGAGAATAGATATATTTAAGAGTGACTTTGATTTCGAATGCAACCCTCAGATTCAAGGCCGCCGGCGTAAGTAATAAATGAGCTTGATTAAGAATGTTCGCACGTAGCATATCTTGGATTTGAACAAGCATTGGAAACACGGTGCGAACCAAATTTTTATGCTTGGTCACTTTCGACTCTACATTCTCAGTAACAAAGCAAAAGTATCCATAACATTGCGTAAGGTAGGAATCGACGAGCGGCAACGATCGTGCGTCAATGTAAGCTTCTATTCTAGGTGCGACGTTGTTCCAATAGTTTACCCAATCAGGTTGTTGCGCCGTCATGTTCCTCCCTAATAAATAGAACCTTTGATGAAATATCGTACCACGCTTTCAACCTCCTTATTGCCTTCAAACTTCCGAAGAAAGCCTTTGGTCTTAAGGCGCGGATGTAGGTACCGATATACTAATTCAATTCTTGATTGGGAACGGAACGGCCTAGCCAATCGAGCTTCAACTTGCAAATACCATAGCCCACAGAGCAACAGCATTTTCTCAGGCCCGTCAGCCATTTTAGAATTAACCTCGGAGGCGACTTCAATAAAAAATTCTTCCGCCTTTATTGGTCGTGGCGGCACTACTTGAAAAGCAGGAGCCGGAGGCACTGGAACCCCAACTGAAGCCTGTAGCTCTCTCCAGAACAACTGATCTTTCTCAAACGAAGCCAGAACTCGAGAACCACGCATAATAGATTGGAAATCTCGCCAAGCAGTCAGAATTTTTTCGCCAGAATCTCTGCGGTCAAAATCCGTTAACAACTGCTTTCGAAAATAATCTAAGCTAGTACAGATGTGCCTTTTCTTACTGGCTTCAATGTCCTCAGCGCGCGAGACATGGTCTATAAGCTTTTGAAATCTCTCGCTTGGTTGCATGACTGCCCTAGGATTATTGAAAACTTTGGAAGTTCAATTTGAGTACAATCTCGTTCGTCACTAATATCCACTTCTTCAGCTTCATTCCATTCACGATCGGGACCGAGCGCCTCTATAACTAATTCTTTTATCGCACCCATATGCCCTCCCTTTTCTTGAAAGACTTACACATTATTTACACATTGATCAACTTCAAAATATTATGCGATATTTTCTCATATTGAGGTGTTTTGGCAAACTGATGCATGTTTAACATATCTTGAAATTCAACCGATCAGTGAATTATGAAAACACTGCTACTGATTCTACTAGCTATGCCCTCTTTCGCAAACGCCACTATCTGCAACGTATATTCGGAGAGCACAAACGATCCATATTACTTTGTGGAATCCATGTTCAATTCTCTGGGTGGGCTGAATACCATCACTAAGAAGATGAAAGATGTGCCACAAAAGGAATTCGTTTTTACGATGACAACTTCATTTCCGGGAATGAAGTGCGTGATTGAAGAACTCAAGCCATTCACTGAGTCTTCGAATAAAAGTATTGCTGAAAGTTCAAAACACCTCTCAGCCGGAGTAGCTAGCCTGATCGAAGGCTTTCAAGATCAAATCGGCATTCTAAAATCAATCGAGAAGCATGAGTTAACGGGAGAAGTAGAAGTTGCAACCAAAATGGGTGAAGCTGCGAATAAAGTAGATGCCGCTTGGTCAGTAATTATCATGGCCGGGATCAGCACTTCGGAAGCTTTAATAGATGACGACCAGCTTAAAAAGGATGGCAAGCTAAAGGCTTTGGTCATTAATGAAAAGCAGCGGACTGCGCTAGTTAAGTCAATTAAGTCTGATATTCCTATCAAAGGGAAACCAAAGTTTAAGCTCGAGCTTCTTGCCGACCAATATGTAAAGTTCTTGAATGACAAATGGGCTCTCAAAAAGAATTCGGAGAAAAAATGACCTACCTACTCGTCTTTGCCATGAATGCAGCAAATCTTCAGCCAGTAGTTCTAAAAGACTGCGTTCCATATAAATCAGAAAGCGCAGCAAAGATCGAATCCGTAGTTAAGGAAATCGAGAAGACTTCCAAGTGCGAAAAGTCTGAAGGCGCTAAATCTTGGAGCTGCATGAATCCCCAAGCTGGGATTATCACTAAAATCGTACTAATGACTGATAAAAAAGAGTGCGCAGCTTTTCCGCAAGAAGCATCTAAGAAACTGAAGACACTTCTAGGCAAATAACCGCTTAGTAATTGGTGCAGGCAGCATTTCCACCCGAGATGCTGACCGTACCACAGTTAGTTGAATACACCCCAGTAGAGCCAGAGGTTCTTCCTGGAGTGAGGAAAGTCACATTCTGAAGAGTTGCTCCACTTGTGCCAGAATAGATTCTCGAGTTTCCACTTAAACGCATGTCTTTGATTTTAATATTTCTAACTGTCCCACCATTGATATATCCAACAAGCAGAGCATCTACTTCCTTACTATTCCCTTCGATAATGCCACTGAATGAATTCATATAAGTCGAACTCATCATGGAGACACCTGAGCGCGCAGCCATATCGATTAACCCACCGATTGGAAGCGCCTGATCGAATGAATAGTTTGATGGCGCAATAATGTCATTCATCACATAAAAGTTCTGACCGGAAAGACTCATGTAGGCAGTCAGCTCAGATCCTGAAATTGCTCTCATCGTGTAATAGGAATTACTGACCAATTGTGGGACATACCAAGTCCCATCGTTATCGCGAGCCATGGACATGCGCTCAATATCTTTCATGTCGCAAAGAACGTTATAGCTAGTTCCACTGATGGTAGCGGTTCTGAGGATTTGACCATTGGGTATCGCATCGTCACACACGCTGTAGGCAGAGAGAGTGTGTTTAGGTACGTTTCCATTATCCAGGGCTGCCGAATTATCAATTCTATCAAAGCGGAGCAATAGATCCACCTTAGCCGAAGCAGGGGCTGTAAAGGAGGCCTGATAGGCCCCATTCACTTTAGAGAAATCACCATGTTGAAAGTTTGGCGTCTGAGTGCCAGAACAACCGTAGCAAAGAGAATAGACCGTAATGGTCCACTCGCCGGAAATGTCATAAACAGCCCCGTCTGAGCCCTTTGGTTGCACCGTAACCGTCACCGTCTCACCATCTTTCATGTAGGCTTTGTTCGATGTTACAGAGCTATTGGCATAACTGAGAGTCGCCTTTGTTGAAGTGCTACCGCCAGGGCTAGAGCCCCCTCCTCCACCTCCGGAGCATGCCGAAAGCAAAAGAAAGCTTAACAATACAAATGTTCCTCTAACCATAACAACCTCTGTGCACCTATCGGGATGCAATTCAAAACAGTTAAACAAGAACCTGTTAATGATCGAATTTTTCTCAGAGTTGTTCAAACTTAGCGTCTCGTGTCAGCGCATTGATGCCCGTTCAATCTATCATATTATAGCTATCTTTGATAGCTATCTTTTAAAGACGATTTAATGACAGATGACCGTCCAAGAATAAGAACCCATGTAAAAGTTGCGTAATACACGATAATACGAGAGTAATGCAAAGTTGGTTGGTAAAAATAGGCATGGCAAAAACACTTCATCCCAAAGGCTATTGGACCAAAGAGCGCGTTCTGAAAAGAGCCCGTCTTTATATGCGGCCTGGTCACTTTTGGAAGCATGACAGAGCTGCGGCGGCGTCCTCACAGCGCGGCGGATACTACGCCGAAGCTATCGCGCACATGGAAAAAATAGAACGCCGTCCGCGCGGTCATTTTATTGATCTAGATAGAATATTCGAAGCTTACGGATCAGTTGCCAATAGAACTGAACTACACAAGAAGCATTTAGGGGCAATTATTCAAGCAGAGCTTCTTGGTCTGCATGACATGCTGATTGAATGCATTCCCGAACGAGTCCGCCAACCCATTAAGGGCTCGGAAAAGTACATCTATGAAGCTGCCGCAAAATATGAATATGTTGCCGACTTCATCGAGGAAGAAGAAGCAGCCTATCAAGCAGCCTCAAAGAAAAAGATTCTTGCCGATGTTACAAAGCATATGAAGCGCAAAGGAAGCCTGTACAAGCGCTTCGTATATGAAGTTTCGAACCAGAAGTACATCTATGTCGGGTTAACTTCCAATATAGAAAGACGGTTTGCAAACCATCGCGCCTCTACTGACTCTGCTAGAGCAGCGCTGTTCAACGATCCAAATGCCGTCTTCAATATCAGTTCACTGATGGATGCAAAGATAGCCAGAAGTATCGAAGAAGGTCTAATTCGAAAGCATAGACAAGAATCCAAGCTTATCGTGCTAAATCAAAATGATGGCGGAGGATTGGGCTCTCCATGTAGATCGGAAACTTTTGAGGAAATCTTGGCAAAGGCCAAGGGTAAATCTATCCAGTTCATGAAGAAACATCATTCTGGCACATATAAGTCTATTATTCGCTTACCTATCGAACAAAAGAAGATTGTTCGCGCTTCGATGAAGCGGAAAATTTCCGAAGTGATTCCAATGGAGGACTTTCTTCAGTTTTGTGCGGGGAAAACCATGGATGAGCTGAGATTTGAGTATCCTGGAGTTAGAAAAAGACTGTATCGCCATCCCCAGAAAGTTGAGATTTTTAAGGTTATGGGTCATCAACCCAGAAGGCTCTCTGAACGTTACTAATCTTGCGCGGAGAGTGGTTCTGCGCAAGATTGTTAACATGCGTTTATTCAATATGCTTTGGAGGCGATACCTTTGCTGCTTTACAGGCAAGATCGACGCCCATTCTACAAGCCATGTTATTCAGGTTGAAAATGGTACCTTCGTAGCTCGGTTCATTAAGTGCCGCGATTCCCGTTCCCATTCCATAGCATGCCGCTGGCTCCAAATTACTGCATAACTTAGACATAACTAGATACTGGTCTGCCAAACTCAGCCCCTCGTCCCCCACGTTTTGCGTGCAAGAAACTAAATTACCCTTATCGCATGCGATCTTTCGGAGTCTACGGCTCTCCTTCGGATGACTCTTTTCAATAACGCTCGCATATTCTTCACATACGGTAGCCGATCCTTTATCGCAGCCATTTTTAAGAACTGCCTGAGCTTCCTTATTCCTACCCAGCTCAATAAGAGTACGACCATAATCAGCGCAAGTATCCACTTCGCCAAGTTCACAAGACTTCTTATAGTATTTGATCTTAACTTCGGCCAATGTGGAATTGTTTGCGATTAAAGCACATGGCAATGGTTTGCCAGAGTCGCATTCTTTTCCCAACCTATCCCACGCCATGCTTTTCAATTCTGTACTGGATTCCTTACGAGCGTACAGTCCTGAGCAAGCCATCATGTCGCCTAACTCACACCCACTTTTGAGATAAATTTCCTCTGATTTGGAATCATCACTGAAATATGCATGATAGGCGCGGAAGCGACACTGGTAACCAGTTCCATTTTTGCAGCCCACCTCCCACTCTGCTGGATATTTCGTGAAAGTTGAATCGTCTGGTTGCAAATTTCTGATCTTCAAAAATTTGATTCTAGTAAAATCGATTGGACTATTTGCGAACGTGCTGAAGTATGTTTCGAAATTAGGAAGCTTAACCTCAACTCTAAAAGAATTTGGATTCACAGGACCTTGGCTTTCAAGTTTAATCTCATCCATGGACTTTTTGAAGTCTTGCAAGCCAGAAGTGATTTCTGCTATTCGCGTATCGATCATGTGTGCAACTACGAATGTGATTGTTAGGTATCCAGCAACTGCAACAATACTGATCGGATAAGGTTTAAAGCCCATCACTTTTCTTTTAATCATGTACGCTGGAAATGCTATTGGCCAAAACAGTATAGAGTAAAGAAACCAGCGTGCGGCTCCTTGAGGATCCTTTTGCTTAGCCTCCACGAAGAATAGAATTCCCGAACTAATTGCCAAAGCAAAATACAATTGAATAAGCGCAGTGCTAGGCTGCTCAAGTAGGTTCATCTGACCAATCCAGAAGAAAACTGCCAAAATGGCGATTACTGGAAGAGCCAAAAGTATTAGGCCGTAATCTACTGCTTGGTTATTATTTTCAGACATGATTCCTCGCAACGTGCTAATTAACTATTCCGGATTTATTTAGGCAAATCGTCTTTATACTTCACAAGTAACTTGCAAGATTCATTATCGCCAAGATCGCAGCCTTTATTTAAAAGGGCCTTCATCTTCTTATAGTTTTTCTTTTTCAACTCTCTCATTACGAGCAGACGGCAAGCCTCGGGAATCTTTTTGTCACAGCTTTTTTCCCACAGCTTGTATGCCACCTCTTCGTTCCCCTTTTTGTATTCGAGATTACCTAAGAGATAGCAGCCTGAAAATTCCTTGTTGTCACAAGCAAGCTGTAAATTCTTTTTAGCTTCTGCGAGATTATCTCTCTTGAGTTCGATCGAACCAATCATCACGCAACCGTAATAGTTTTTTAGTGAGCATGCCTTTTTCGCATAGACTTCTGATTTGACCGCATCACCCATTTTTTCGGCGACGTTAGCTGCTGCAAGGCAAGGTGCCGCATTGTTCGCTTCGCACCCTATTTTATAGTGATTGAATGCTTTCAAAAAATCACCTTTGTCTTCAGCTTCCATACCAATTCCGGCACAGATTCTTGGGTCTGATTCTTTGCACTCATCATCTGATGCGTGGCAAACGGATCCAAATGTAAGTGAGAAAGTTGATAGCAAGGAAATGGCGGTGAACTTCAACGTAGTGGTTATTTTCATGAGCTTAAGAGTATCGTGAAAGCACTCATAGATAAACAGAATGCGATTTTAAGGGAAAGGAATTGGAGATTCGTCCCGGACAGGGAATTTATGCCTCCCAATTCGGTTAAAGCATTTTGATAAGTCTATTTAGAAGCGACCAACACCCTCGTCAGGCCACACGCGGCCGGACGCATAAAACCATGAATTTACGTCATTTTTCGAAACACGGCGTTTCCTGACTACTTTGGTTTGACTAACATCCTGATTTATCCGATTAGGGTTCTATGGCATGGACTAAGCGCAAGGATAAGAAGTCTGGCGAGCTTTACTACTCGTTTACGATCTACAATCCAAAAACAAAGAAACCTGAACGTCTTCGTAAAGAAGACACTTTCTTTATCAAAACCGATGAAGAGGCTGATCGTTTTTTGGCGAATAAAAAAGCCGAATCGAATGCTACTGCGCTGAGAATTCAAAAGAAGCTTGCTTGGCAGAAAAAGTACCACGATTTCGAAAATGAGCTGCTTCCCGCCTACCAAAAGGATCGTCAAGAAAAGGCCCCGAACTCATGGGCCAACAGTATGTTATATATGCGCCAATACGTTCTTCCTTACTTCTTGAACGAGTTGAACGCAAACAACCCATTGGCCTGGAATCTTCATTACGATAAATTTCGTGAACACTTATTGAAGGTTCAAAAGACTCGCGGAACAGGTCCGATCGCATACAACACGAGAAATCACATTATAATCGCGCTGAACACTTTTGTCGAATTCGTGGCAAAGCGGGGCGGTATGAGAGAAGATTTGTATAAGTGCGAACTGTTCGAAGAGCACTTGATGAACAAGCGCACACTTGCTGACATTTATCGTCCTCATGAAATTGATACGTTAGTTACAAACTTGGGCGAAATCGATCAAAACTCGAAAGAGTTCTTCATCATTCTCTATCGCACAGGAATGCGCATTAACGAGGCTCGGGGTTTGAGCCTACATGACGTAGTAGCTGGGGCAATTCCAAAAGAAAATATCGATAAAATGCTCAAGAAGTTTGGAATCTCCACTCGTGCTTACATTCATTTATCTACTCAGCCCAAAGTTCACCGTAAAGCTGAAATTAGAGACGAAACTGGAAGCATCGAACGAAAAGACCTTAAGGGTAAACGTAAGAAAAAGGTTGAAGAAAAGGATCGCTACGTGGCGATGTGGGAAGATGATGCAATCAGCATCATCAAAGCTCGTCGTTCGCTTCAATTGGATCTTATGAAAAAGAAGGTTTGGACAGACAAAATGTCCGACTATCTTCTGTTTGATGAAATCATTATCTCTGCGTTTGAACGACACTTGCAGGCAGCGTGCGAGAAGGCTCAAATTAAGTACCGCTCTCCCCACTCACTTCGCCACTATTTTGGAACGGTTTTGGCAGATATAACGTTCGGGAACCATCAGATAGCGCAAATGATGATGGGCCACGATGATCCGCAAACCACTGCGGGATATGTACATTTGGCAGCACAGCTTCAAGAAGAGACCGTTAAGAAGAAACAGGTCAACAACACTGACTGGGATGATTTGTAAAGATGGAAGATTGGTCAGGCAAAACGATCGACGAGCTAAAACAATATCTGAGTAAATTATCAGATGGGTATGCGATGCAATCGTATGGTTGGGGTGAGAACGAAATATTCATTCGAGGTTCAATTATTTCCCCGAATGAAAATGTAGTAGATCCTTCACGCTTCTCCTATTGCCCGAAACATTTGGTCAAGACTAACAATAGAGCAAACAGGGCCGGAGATACTCTTTTTTACTGCTGTACAAATCTACGAACAATGTTTAACGAAGTTCATCCTAAGCCAGGAGACTATCTTTATATTTCTTATTGGTGGGCAGATCGGGATATGCATGTCGTCCCGGTTGGCTATTCTCAAGAGGTGATAACCAAACTGGGATCAACCGTAGACATTCAAACTCTTTTCGCCGATTCGAGCTTTCATGAATCGCAATTGAAAGACTATCGAACTAAGCTTTACTTTGATGAATTCACTCGTCTTAATATTGACAATCCTGAGACGGACTATCGATTCAGCATTGCTATCGCTGAACAGCATTTTGCACCCGCTAGGTTAAATCCTAAGGAAGACAATTCAAAATATCAGAATGTCTATTTGGACTCCGAAGGTCGACCGCTCAAGATTATGGACGCGCTAATGTATCCTTCAATTAAGAGTCACGGGCACAACTATGCCATCCGACCAGAGTTCGTTGATTCTGCAATGAGCCTTATGAGAGTCGACTGTTTCGAAGTTATGCCAGATGAACAACTAAAATTTCTCAAGTTTTCAAATGTGTATGGCAATAAGCCGTTAAAATGGATCGAAACTGACGCCTATAAGAGCTGGGCAATCAACACCCCAAAAGGTCCAATCATTATTCTCAAGCATGACCGGATGTTTAACTCATACGACATTACGAATGGCTTCTATGTTACAGACCCGTCAAAAGTTAAACCTTTCTAGCAATCTACAAACAGCTTAAGCTCCTCTTGTTTACTTCCGAAAAGGATAATAATTGGAGGAGCGAATGCTCAAAGTAGGTTCCAAAAGTAAGTTAAAAATTGGGTTGTCGGCATTTACTATAATTCTACTAATTGGTGCAGCCAGCTTCCTAACGAACACCGAGCCACTCGGCGCAGAACTACCTTTAAATCTACGTGTTGGCATGTCCTCAAAACAAGTTTCAAAAAGCCTTGGCGTAGACTTTAAAAGCCTAACTGAGGCAAAGCAGACCATACGTCTTCATGAGTACCATGATTTCGATGCAAACGAATATCTTCAGAAGATCGGTGATTTGGTACTGACAGATGCAATCAAATCCACCCTGACTTCCAAATATGCATCAGTAGTCTTTAGAAACGAACGAACGCTTGTAAAAATGAAGTTCTATAAAGACGAGCTTTATGACATTCAGTTTGAGTTTGATCTTTCTAATCAAGAAACACTGTCCAAGGGAGATGAGATTAAGAACGAAGTATTATCAAAATACATTTCTGCCAAAGTTGAAAAGGCAGAGACTATCGATGGCGCTTACAGCGTGAAGTGGTCTCGAGATGGCATGAATGCAAGCCTTTGGGTCAATCCTAAGGATAGAATTCTGACTTTGCAGTATTGGGATTTCTCTGTTTTTAAGGAAGCTTTAGATCAACAAAGAGCATCTTCTGAAAAAGGGACTCTTTAAATATTTTCCCAAGTATCAATCGCGCTCTTGGCTTTCGTTTCCACTGAGCGCTCTCTCCACATAACACTCTCTGGTGTTTCTTTTTTGATTTCCTCGAGCATGCTCATATAGTTTCGCTTGAGAAAAGCATTTGAAGTGCCACGAATCTTAGATTCAATGGTTTTAACGATTTCAGATCGTTTTCTGTAGAAAGCTAATTCATCTATTGGGGAGATTGATTCTTTGAGGGAGGTTTCTAGCTGAAAGTAGTCCATATTACCTTCTAACCTCCTAAAACATCGAGGGGGACTCCACTCATCTTCTTTCAAGCACTTAGCTGCTCTCCAGGTAAGATAAATGGCGGGGTGGACGGGACTCGAACCCGCGGCCTTCCGCGTGACAGGCGGACGTTATAACCAACTTAACTACCACCCCAGTGGTGTTTTGGAAGACTTGTTATAGCTATTGTGTAACGTCAGGGCAACAACATTTTTTAATATTTTAATGATAACTGCGAACTAGAGGCGTTGCTGCTGCGGCGTAGACAACGTTTCTTGATCGATTTGCTGAGTTTTTGTGCAAATATGTGAGATCGCAGGGCTTTTCCAGTTCTTAACAAGTCCTATTTCAACACAGAATAACCACAAGGGAGTGGCAGCCTCCCCCGCATTTGCTATCATAAATGTATGACTTCGACTCCTACATCACGCATTGGCAAGCTCCTTATTATCGACGACGAAGAAGATCTTCGCGAAGTTCTGACGGTTATCCTTGAGGACTCAGCTCAACAGATCGACACGGCTGCGAATGGTATAGAGGGCATCGAAAAGCTTAAGACAGGCCATTACGACGCTGTTTTATCTGACGAAAAAATGCCTAAGAAAAGCGGTATCGAAGTTTTAAAATGGATGCGCGAAAATGGCATCAACACCCCTTTCATCATGCACACAGGATACGGTCAAAAGGACATCATGCAGGAAGCACAGCGCCTGGGAGTGTTTGCGTTGATCGATAAGCCTTGGGACGAGAAAAAGCTCATCAAAACTGTCGAAACAGCTTTGCAAAGTGGAACCTCTGAGCCAAAATAGTCTTTCTTAGGACTGGATGGCTTGTATGGAAAAACTTTTCTGGCTTGATATGGAAATGACGGGACTTGATGTTGAAAAAGAACGCATCATCGAGGTCGCTGCAATCGTCACGGATCTTAACTTTAAAGAGTTAGATGTTTTCGAAACAGTCGTTAAACAACCACAAAAATTTTTAGACAGTATGGATGCTTGGAATACTGAGCACCATAAAAAATCCGGCCTGACTGCTAAAGTTCCAAACGGCATGGCGGAGGATCAAACCGAAGCGAAACTTGTGGACTTGATTAAAAAGCACTGGCCAGAGCCGAAGGATCGCCCTGTACTTGCTGGAAACTCGATCATGCAAGATCGTCTGTTCATTAATAAGTACATGCCTGATCTTGCGGGACGTCTGCACTACCGCATGGTGGATGTGTCTTCGTGGAAAGTGATCATCAATAACAAGTTCCGCTACGTTTATCAAAAAACAAACAGCCACAGAGCTTTGGATGATATCCGCGAAAGCATCCAAGAACTTCGTCACTACTGTGATAATTTGAATTTTAAAAAATAAAAAAAGGCCGGGGGAACCCGGCCTTTTGCTTTTAGAATGCCCAGTCTTCGTCTTCGGTGACGACGGCTTTTCCGATAACGTAGGAAGAACCCGAGCCCGAGAAGAAGTCATGGTTTTCATCCGCATTCGGCGATAGTGCTGCCAAGATCGCAGGATTCACATCGGTCACTGCTGCTGGGAACAACGGCTCAAAGCCTAAGTTCATCAGAGCTTTGTTGGCATTGTAGTGCAGGAATTTTTTCACGTCCTCTGTCCACCCGACACCGTCATACAAATCCTCAGTGTATTTAACTTCGTTATCATACAAAGCAAACAGCAAGTTAAAGGCGAAGTCTTTCAACTCTTGCTTACGATCATCCGACAATTTTTCAAAAGCTTTCTGGAACTTATAACCGATATAATATCCATGGACCGCTTCATCACGAATGATCAAACGAATAAGGTCTGCAGTGTTCGTTAACTTTGCACGGCTCGCCCAGTACATCGGCAAGTAAAAGCCCGAGTAAAACAGGAAGCTTTCCAAGAATACACTCGAGATTTTTACCTTCAGTGGATCATCTGAATAGTACTCCCCTAGAATTAATTCAGATTTCTTTTTTAAGTATTCGTTTTCCTCGCTCCAGCGGTAAGCCTCATCAACGTCCTTCATCAAACACAATGTTGAAAAGATCGAAGAGTAAGATCTTGCGTGGACCGCTTCCATGAAAGCTACGTTCGTAAGAACGGCTTCCTCGTGCGGAGTCGCTGCGTGTTTCATCAATACCGGCGCCCCGACTGTATTTTGAATTGTATCGAGCAAGGTAAGCCCTGTGAAAACGCGGATTGTGAGTTGCTGCTCTTGAGCCGTTAGTGTTGCCCATGATGGGATGTCGTTGGAAAGCGGCACCTTTTCTGGCAACCAGAAATTTCCGGTCAAACGGTTCCAAACCTCTAGGTCTTTGTCGTCTTCGATACGATTCCAATTGATAGCTCTAACAAGTTTAATTTTTTCCATATGTAACGTCCTTCATTTTTCTAATTACAGTGAACAAGCTACGCAGCCTTGGACTTCAGTGCCTTCAAGTGCCATTTGACGGATGCGGATGTAATAAATTGTTTTGATCCCTTTTTTCCACGCATAGATCTGCGCACGATTGATGTCTCGAGTGGTCGCCGTGTCCTTAAAGAACAATGTCAGCGACAATCCTTGATCCACGTGCTGAGTCGCCATGGCATAAGTATCAATGATTTTATCAGGGCCAACTTCGTAAGCATCTTGGAAGTATTCCAAGTTATCATTCGTCATAAAGGGAGCCGGATAGTACACGCGTCCCACCTTGCCCTCTTTACGAATCTCGATCTTAGAAGCGATCGGATGGATCGATGACGTAGAGTTATTGATATACGAAATAGAACCTGTCGGAGGCACTGCTTGCAGGTACTTGTTATAGATCCCATGAGCTTGCACAGATTTTTTCAAATCCATCCAGTCTTGAGCCGTGGGCAAATGAATTCCCGCGTTCGCAAAGAGCTCGCGAACTTTAGCAGTAGCGGGCTCCCACTTTTGTTCAATGTATTTTGCAAAGTATTCGCCCGATGCGTATTTGGATTTTTCAAAGCCTTTAAAACGTGTCCCCGTTTCAATCGCGATCTTGTTCGATGCGCGAAGTGCGTGAAAGGCAACCGCATAGAAATACATATTCGTGAAATCTAAGGCCTCAGGCGAACCATAAAATATTTTTTCGCGCGCCAAATAACCATGCAGATTCATTTGCCCCAAACCAATGGCATGGGAAGCACGATTACCTTCAGCAATAGATGGCACCGATGAGATATCACTCATGTCAGATACCGCACTCAACGCACGAATCGCAGTTTCCACCGTCTGACCAAAGTTTTTTGAATCCATCGTGTGAGCAATATTCAAAGAACCCAAGTTACAAGAGATGTCGGTACCCAAATGGTCATAGCCTAAATCTGCATTGTAAGTGGATTCCTCTGCTGCTTGTAAAATCTCGGAGCACAGATTACTCATTGTGACTTTACCATCCACAGGGTGAGCACGGTTCACGTGGTCTTCGTACATCAAATACGGGTAACCAGATTCAAATTGGATTTCTGCCAAAGTTTGGAAGAACTTTCTGGCGTTGATTTTCTTTTTACGAATCTTAGGGTTGTCCACCATCTCATAGTACTTTTCAGTAACTGAAATTTCAGACAGAGGTTTTTTATAGACGTTGTAAACGTCATAAGGAGAAAACAGATACATGTCTTTGTCTTCTCGGGCCAAATCAAAAGTGATGTCTGGAATAACCACGCCCAAAGACAATGTTTTAATACGAATCTTTTCATCCGCATTTTCACGTTTTGTATCTAGGAAGTTCATAATATCTGGATGATGGGCGTTCAAGTAAACAGCCCCTGCTCCTTGGCGTGATCCCAGTTGGTTCGCGTAAGAAAATGCATCTTCCAATAGCTTCATGATAGGAATGATTCCTGAAGACTGGCCTTCGATCTTTTTAATCGGCGCCCCATTTTCACGGATGTTCGTGAGTAAGAACGCGACTCCCCCGCCGCGTTTTGATAACTGCAGGGCTGAGTTGATCGAACGACCAATGGATTCCATGTTGTCTTCCATGCGTAGCAAGAAACAAGAAACCAATTCACCACGCTGCTTTTTACCCGCATTTAGGAAGGTCGGCGTCGCAGGCTGAAAACGCCCTGTAATCATTTCATCCACCAACTGTTCAGCCAGTTGCGTGTTGCCGCGAGCTAATGCCAATGATGTCACGACGACACGGTCTTCATAGCGTTCTAGGTAGCGTTTACCATCAAAGGTTTTAAGAGTGTAAGCCGTATAGTATTTGAAAGCTCCCAAGAATGTTTGGAAGCGAAATTTAAATTTATACGCACGCTCATAAAGTGAATCGACGAAATCAAAGGAGTACTGATCGAAGACTTGCTTTTCGTAGTAGCCCTCTGTGAAAAGGTAATCCAATTTTTCTTTCAGGTTGTGAAAGAATACCGTGTTTTGATTCACGTGATTCAAGAAATAATTGCGAACGGCTTCACGATCCTTATCGAACTGAATTTTACCGTTCTGATCATAAAGATTCAGCATCGCATTCAGCGAATGGTAATCCATTGTTGTCGTTTCACGGGAGCGTTCTGTGGGTTTGCTAAGTTCTACAAGTTCCATTGTACATTTCTTTCTATAAGGTTCTTAACTGCATTCACGTCTTCATTGGTGCCGGCTAACTCGAACCGATATAAATACGGCACCTGACAGCGAGCCGAGATCACGTCACCTGCGCAGGCATACAGAGATCCAAAGTTCCTGTTCCCCGTGGCAATCACTCCGCGTAAAAGCTTGCGATTGCTTTCGTCATTCAAAAACTGAATGACGTCTTTAGGGACAGCACCCTTACCATCGTGGCCGGCGTATGTTGGCACCACCAAAACGAAAGGCTCCGTTACATGCAGCTCTGCTGAGCTGACTTTGTCTGGAGAGTCCCCCGGAATTCGCAGCGAGCGAATTCCCAGTTTGTTAATGAATCGAAAAGTATTTTTTGAGCGGCTTGAAAAGTAAACGACTAGAGGTTCATTGTTCATGATCCACCTCGGCCCCTATAAGGCGGCGATTTTATCCGGCCTGAATCCCGACCAGTGCTCTTCGCCCGCGATCACAACCGGCGCTTGCTTGTAACCAAGTTCCTTCACTTTCAGCAAAGCTTCTTCGTCCAAGGTAAGATCGATGATTTGAAATGGGATGCCGTTTTGCTCAAGAGCTCTGTAGGTAGCGACACATTGAACACAAGATGGCTGACTGTAAACGATGACTGATGACATAGATGCACTCCTTCGCTGTAGATCTATCGGTAGTGCTGAAAATCCATCTCAACCACTACGCATACTACATATAGGAGACCCGCCACTAAAAACTGTCAACATCTAGCGGGTGTGGATTTTTTGGGAGGGTGGCGAATTGTGCTAATAGTTTAAACAAAAAAATCACGGACTCAGTTTTTAAAATGACGTTCAATGTGCTGAATACACTCGTCAATTGACAGACGTTTGCAGGCCAAAGTGATCAGCATGCTCAGATAAAAATAAGTTTTCAATTGGATGACGCGAACACCTTAAACCCAGACCTAGGTCTAATCGCAAAAAGAAAGCCGGGTTTCCCCGGCTTCGTATTTTCTAAATTGTTTGCTCTAGTAAAGTGTCATCTTGAAGCTTGCGATACAGAGTTTTTCTGTCGATCCCAAGAGTCTTGGCCGTCAGATCTTTCACGCGGTCGCACTTTTCATAGACGAACTGAATGTATTTCTTTTCAAGTTCCATCAATGGCGCCACTTGTTCACCATAGCGAAAGACAAAGGCATTTTTGCGCTCGTCTTGTTCCTCATGAACTTCGACTGGTAATGCATCGTCAAACAACAAGAAAGCAGAAATATCGATTTCATTCCCTGATGTCAGAACCACCGCACGCTCCACTGCATTTTCCAGCTCACGTACGTTGCCTCGCCAAGGTTGAGTCAACAAGAACTCTTTTGCGCTTTTTTTAAATCCAATGATATCCGTGCCATTTAGGTCGTTAAACTTTTTCAAGAAGAACTCAGCCAGTGGTAGGATGTCTTCACGACGATCACGCAATGGCGGAATGTGCATCGGTATAACATTCAAACGGAAGAACAAGTCTTCGCGGAAACGTTTCGCAGCAACTTCAGCACGCAAGTCTTTATGAGTTGCCGTGATCACACGAACATCAATCGAGCGCGGTTGGTTTTCCCCGACTCTTTTGATCTCTTTTTCCTGAAGCACACGTAAAAGTTTTGCTTGAAGTGATAAGTTTAAATCACCGATTTCATCTAGGAACAACGTTCCGCCGTCTGCTTCCTCGAACAAACCGATTTTTTTATCGTGGGCGCCGGTGAAGGATCCCTTCGCATGACCGAAGAGCTCTGATTCCAATAGGTTTTCAGGAATGGCAGAGCAATTGATCGCGACAAATGGTTTATCTTTGCGTGGGCTCCAATTATGGATCGCGCGCGCGAAAACTTCCTTACCAGTTCCTGATTCACCCGTGATAGATACTGTCGCTGAACTTTTTGCCACTCGTTTAGCAAGTTCAATAATACGACGAATGCCTTCACTTTTTCCGATGATACCGTCAGGACTTAAACCTTTAGATTGATCAATCGCATCGCGCAGAGTTTTGTTTTCACGATTTAAATAGTTATATTTAAATGCACGCTGAGCTGAAATTAAAAGCTGCGGGAAATGGATGGGTTTCACCACGAAATCATAAGCACCTGCTTCGATCGCAGCGACCGCTGTATCCACGTCATTTGATACTGTGACCAAAATGATTGGCACCATCAAACCTTCATTGCGCATTTGGCGAATGAAATCGAGACCTGACATTTGTGGTAAATTTAAATCTGTGATCACCGCATCTGGATGAACTTTTCCAGATTTGATTTTTTGTAGAGCCTCAAGTGGCTCAGTACAGTGAAGCACTGTGATATCTTTTTGTCGGAAATACGCTGTTGCTAATTCTGCTAAGTCTAAATCGTCTTCAATAAGCAGAATGTGTTTCGGAGAATTCATAATTCACACCCCCAGTTGATGGGTTCATTTAAAACACTGAGGAATTTCGCGACAACCAAAAAGTCCTTTTATGCCCCACTCGTAATCTTTGACAGTTTCTTTCATGATTTATTTTGATCTGAGCAAAAAAGTCCAGTGGCACCGAGAATGCATTAATGATTCTTGTCCGGGGCGTTAAAGCCCCTCACAGAAGGAGACAACGATTATGTTGCAAAAGAAAATCATCGTTACAGCACTAGCAGGAGCGGCGGCATTTGCGGTTGGCTGCGCATCAACTGAACCTAAAGAAGCAAGCAATCAAGCGGTTTCCCCGCAAGTTTCGCAAGCTGCGGCCGAAGTTGGCGCGACTTATTACACAGTGATCGATTTCCCTAAAGGAAAAAACACAGTCACTGACACTCAAAAACAAAAACTTCGTGAGCTTGCTGGCGTAGCCAACGCAACTGGCGAAGTAAAAGAAATCCAAGTTTTGGCATGGGCAGATCGCGAATACCCTGCTGAAGGACAAAAAGTTTCTGGTGGCGACAAAAAGCTAGCAGATGATCGCATCGCTTCTGTTAAAGACTTTTTGAAGAAGGATCTTCAAACGTCTGCAGATGTTGACGGTCACAACATGGCTCAACGCCCGGGTTTCTTTGCAGACCTAGTGAACAGCCAAGACAACAAAACTAAAAACACATTTGAAAGCATTGGCGCCGCACCAAACGATGTGGGTTCACGCCAAGCATTGACAGGAAACAAAGCTTCTAAAGCAGTTATCCTAGTAAAATACCAATAGGAGGTTTTTATGATTAATAAAGATATTATCCAAGGTAAATGGACTGAGATCAAAGGTGAGCTTCGCAAAACATGGGGCAATATCACTGATGACGAATTTGAAAAAACTAAAGGTGATGCACAAGCTATCGCTGGTATCGTTCAACAACGTTACGGCATCGCTAAAGAAGACGCTTCTAAAAAAGTAGGCGATCTTTTCGACAGATACGGTGAGTCTGCAAAAGACACTCTTCGCGACAACCGCGACGAGGCAGCTCGCAAATCTAGACACTAGATAATTGTTCGCTCCGTGACTGGATCCTTCAGCGGTCACGGGTTCTCCGCCGCCCCTCAAGACTTCCGCCGAAGTTGAGAGGGGCGGTCTCTCTCTTCTAAGATTTAAACAACAAGGAGTCTTTTATGGCATCAACGACAGACCAAATGGTAAACTCTGGTAAATCGGCTTACAATAAGGCTAAGGACAGCTTGAACAACGTTGAATTAAACGACGCTGATCAATTCATGGATAAAGTTAAATCTGGCTACCAAGTCGCAGAAGATACAGCAGTGGAATACGCTGATAAAGCGATGAAAGTCGCTAAGAAAAATCCAGCACTCGTAGCAGTTGGTGCTGCAGGCTTGGGTCTTTTGATTGGCGGCCTAATCGGTCGCAGCATGAAAAAACACTAAGATATTATATACCAAGTGCGCTGTCGAAAGGGATTCCGGCAGCGCGCTTATTTTGCGAAGCCAAATTGAAGTTTGCAGAGAATGGCGAACGGATAATTTGGCTTTGATCTTTTTAGGGCGCTAACTGTTTCAAATGATCGCGCAAGGAATTCAATAAAACTCGAGTCGTTGTTTTGACACCCTCGGTATCCTGACTCTCTGCCTTTACTTCCAAATCTTTTGCAGTCACTGTTAAATTCGGAAATTCAAATGTGTCGGCATTGCCCTTGATTTGATGGCCCAGTTTTTTAGCCAATTCAAAATCAATAACGCCACCCTCTTCCACTCTTGATAATTCTCCAATACGGCGAAGCAGATAACGAATCTGATCATCTACCGAAACTTTAAAATCATCGTCCACTGTGAACCTCTTCCTGATGCTGATATGCACATTTAATATGAAGTCCCATAGATCATCAAGGGTCTTGTTTGTGAGGCATTACGTCTACTCATCAGGGAATAATGCCCCAATTATTTAAAAGATTATGCTCAAAGCGAATATATCAACAATGGAGGTCGGCACCGTGGTTGCATTCATAGTTCTACATCAAATATGGCTGGGCGAAATGCAACAGTCGATTTCTAAAGAAGGAGAAATCAAATGAAACTTATTACTTCACTTATGATCGCAGGTTTGTTGTTTGGCACATCTACTTACAGCTTCGCTAACGACGTTAAAGAAACTGCAAAAGAAATGGGTCAGGACACTAAGAAAGCCGCTAAAAAAGGCGTTAATCGCGTTGAAGAAGCTGGCTGTGAAATGGTGAACGGCAAAATGGAATGTGCTGGTAAAAAACTAAAAAATCGCGCTTCAGAAGTTAAAGAAGAAGTTAAGGACATGGCGAACTAGTTTTCGCTTCAGTTTCAAATCTAGGAGTACAACATGAAATTCATTAAAACATTCGCAATCGCAGCAACTGCTCTACTAGTTTCTCACTCTGCATTTGCTCAGGACGCAACAGCGACAGCATCTTCATCATCCGATTCATCTAGCGACATTAAGCCAGGTGGCATGTTCATCGAGCCGATGCTGACTTACCAATCAGGACACGTTGACGTGAGCTACCCTGCTCCTTTCAACAACTCTGAAGAAGATCTAAAAGGTTTCGGTTTGGGTCTGCGTTTTGGTGCGCACGTATGGGAATCATTATTCCTAGGTGTTGACGGTCGTTTTTCTAAACCTACTTATGACTCTTCAGCATTGGGCGATTCTGGTTCTGCTGACGCCTATGATGCTGGTGTGACGTTGGGTGTGCAAACACCACTTTATGGTATCCGCGTTTGGGGGACTTACATCCTGACTGGTGCGGTAGATCCAGAAAAGATCAACAACGTTGATGTGAAGTTCAGTGATCTTAAAGGTTACCGCGTAGGTGCGGGTATTTACGTGAAAAGCGTAAGTTTGAACCTTGAGTATCAGGACGCAACTTATGACAAAACAACAATTCAAGAAGCCGGTCCCCTGTCTGGGAACCTAGATAGCGTAGAAGGTAAGAACAAGAGCTACATCTTGAGCGTATCCTTCCCCGTTAATCTCTAATCTCCCTTCCCCACTGCGGGCTGCTCCCCTCGTACGGACAGCCCGTTCCTCTTTTCCCGCCTCAGATACCGTTTCATGACGATTTTGTTAGACTACAAAACACCCTTGTAAACCCATAAATATTTAGTAGTTTAGATGTATACAACATCAAATCGAGGCACATGATTACCATTCATTGGCTTTTTTCTATTCTGCTAGGGACGTCACACGCGGCCACGGGTGCGCCAGCTCCAAGGATACTCACGATGGGAGTTCCTTATAAGTTCTCGCGCATTCAAGCCTTGGTCGAGTATCACGAGCTGTTGTCTAAATCCTTCGAAGATATTGGCTACAAGGTGGAGTTTAAACCAATCCCCATTCAAAGCTCCCACGAGATGCTGATCTCTGGAAATGTCGACTCAGTTTCTTATGACGATTTGGTTGATTCTTCTGGCCGAGAAAAAATCATCACGACGTCTTTCCCGATCGCGATCACTCGCGGCACCGTGTTCTTTTCAAAGACTCGCCCCGTGAAAGAGGACGCACTAGAGAAGTACCGAGGATCTATTTCTAAAAACAACTCGATCCTGTTAAACCACGCCAGCAAAAAGAAATTGAAGTTCAAACAAACGGCGACACCTTATCAATGCATCCAAACGGTGATCGAAAAGCAGTCTGATTTTTGTATCACAGTTCATGAGATCGGAGTGACGGCATTAAAGGATATCCCGAATGGCAAAGGCACCATCGTATACGCGGAAAAGCCTTTTCTAAAAATGCCGATTCATCTGTCGATGACGAAGAAATACGAGAGCGATATGCCCAAGCTTGAAGTCGCCCTTCGCAAAAGACTTAAGGGAGACTTAAGCACCTACCCTTCGATCCGCGATGCTTTAAATACAAACCCTTAAAACAAAAAAAGCCCGCTTCATCAGCGGGCTTTTTTATTTGATCATAACTTGATCTTAGTAACGGTAGTGGTCTGGTTTGAATGGACCAGCTGGGTTCATGTGCAAGTACTTAGCTTGTTTTTGAGAAAGCTTAGTCAACTTAACGCCCAATTTACCCAAGTGAAGAGCCGCAACTTTTTCGTCCAAGTGTTTCGGCAAACGGTAAACCGCGATCTCTTGGTACTTGTCACGATTCGTGTAAAGTTCCAATTGAGCCAATACTTGGTTCGTGAATGAGTTCGACATTACGAAGCTTGGGTGACCAGTAGCACAGCCCAAGTTCACCAAACGACCTTTTGCAAGGATGATGATTTGGTTGCCGTTTTTCAAAGTGTGGATGTCCACTTGAGGTTTAACTTCGCGGATTTTTGAGTTTTTGTTCATCCAAGCCATATCGATTTCGATGTCGAAGTGACCAATGTTACAAACGATCGCGTTGTTTTTCATTTTAGTGAAGTGCTTTTCAGTGATGATATCGCAGCAGCCAGTAGCTGTTACGAAGATATCGCCGATTGGAGCTGCTTCTTCCATAGTCACAACTTCGAAACCTTCCATAGCTGCTTGCAATGCGCAGATAGGATCGATTTCAGTGATAAGAACGCGAGCGCCCAAACCACGCATAGAGTGTGCAGAACCTTTACCTACGTCACCGTAACCTGCAACAACGCAGATTTTACCAGCGATCATAACGTCAGTAGCACGTTTGATACCGTCAGCAAGAGATTCGCGGCAACCGTACAAGTTGTCGAATTTAGATTTAGTTACAGAGTCATTGATATTGATTGCTGGAACTTTCAATTTGCCAGCTTTCAACATTACTTCAAGATTGTGAACACCAGTTGTTGTCTCTTCAGAGATACCAATGATCTTCTTCAATTCTTTAGCGAAGCGTGGTTCATGCATCATGTTCGTCAAATCACCACCGTCGTCTAGGATCAAGTTGTAACCATCTTTACCCCAGCCAGTGATAGTTTGTTCGATACACCAGTTGAACTCAGTCTCAGTTAGACCTTTCCAAGCAAATACTGGGATACCAGCAGCAGCGATAGCTACAGCAGCATGGTCTTGAGTAGAGAAGATGTTGCAAGAAGACCAACGGATTTCAGCACCAAGCTCTACAAGTGTTTCGATCAACACTGCAGTTTGGATAGTCATGTGCAAGCAACCAGCGATTTTTGCACCTTTGAATGGTTTTTGTTTGCCGAACTCTTTACGAAGAGCCATCAAACCTGGCATTTCAGTTTCAGCAATAGAGATCTCTTCACGACCCCATTTAGCAAGCTTAGCGAAAACCTCTGGGTTTTCCATAGCTTCTTTGCAAACCATGAAGTCACGGTTGTTTTTAGAAGTAGCAGTCTTGTTAGAAGCAGCTGCTACAGCAGCTTTCGCGTTGTTTTTTTTCATCGCTTTTCCATTCGTAGTTGTAAGAGCCATTTTCGAAACGTCCTTTGTTAAATATAAAATTCAAACTTTAAAAAATTATGGAAGAGTTAAAATCTCGTATCCAGTGTCAGTAACAAGCACCGTGTGCTCATACTGCGCGGACAAAAGACCATCAGCCGTGTTGTAGTACTTCACTGAAGACCCAGGAATGTTGAACTCCACAACATCCTCAACACCTTGATTCACCATCGGTTCAACAGTGATACAGTGAAAAGGAACCAGGCGCTCGCCCTTACCCTTTTTACCAAATGCTGGAACAAACGGTTCTTCGTGGAAAATACGACCCACACCATGACCACCGATTTCTTTAACAACCGTGTAGCCCTTGCGAGTCACATACTTATAAGTTTCAAAGCCAATATCACCCGTATATCCACGAGGAGTGATCGCCTCAATCCCCTTGTCACGAGCCATTTCCGCAGTCTCAACCAAATCCTTGGCTGCATCAGAAACATTCCCAATCATATACATGCGAGAAGTGTCCCCAAAGAATCCATCAATCCAAGCAGTCACATCCACATTAATGATGTCACCATCTTTAAGAATAACGGAAGAGTCAGGAACCCCATGACAAACAACTTCATTCACCGATGTGCAAGTGTACTTAGGATACCCATGATAACCAAGACATGCAGACTTAGCCCCACGAGTTTGCATAAAATCATTAGCAAGCTCATCGATCTCTTGAGTAGAAATTCCGATTTTCACATACTTTTCAAGATAAGTAAGAGTATCAGCCGCAATCCTGCAGGCCACAGTCATTTTTTTGATCTCTTCAAGAGAAAGAGGCTTAATTCCCATAGGCAAAAGGTATAACACACCCCCCAAGCAACGCCAAGCCAAGGATTACAACTCCCCAACAGAAGCGGCGCCAACTCGCCCAAGGCGAGGGCCAGCCAGTAAAAAAGTCGAAGGGACGCGAACAGAAAGAACCGAGGGATGGTTCAAAAGGCCCCAGGAGCAAGGCGGAGGGAGCGAACCACAGCGCAGGCGTGCCCCAGGCACGTCGGAGCGAGGACCGCACCCGACAACGCAGCGATGGGGTCTTTTCAACCATCCCGACTCGAAGGCAAAAAAAAGCCCGGCGTTAGCCAGGCTTTTTTCCAACTTAATGTAGCTAGAGACTACTTAAGGTGTTTAGAAACAAGTTTAGTCATGTCGAACATGCTAACTTGAGTTTTGCCGCCGAAAACTTCTTTAAGTTTTGCGTCTGCATTGATGTTACGTTTGTTTTTAGAATCTTGAAGATTGTTCTTCTTGATGTAAGCCCAAAGTTTTTTAACAACTTCAGTACGTGGAAGTGGTGAAGCACCAACTACTGCTGCTAGAGCTGCAGATGGAGTCAAAGCTTTCATGAAAGCTGCATTTGGCTTACGAGCAGTTTTTGGTTTAGCTGCTTTTGGAGCTTTAGCGGCTTTTTTAGGAGCAGCTTTTTTAGTTGTAGCTTTTGCTTTTGGAGCTGCTTTTTTAGCAGTTGTTTTTTTTGCTGCAGCTTTTTTAGGAGCAGCTTTCTTAGTAGCTTTTTTAGTAGCTTTTGCCATTGTTAATTCCTCCGTTAGGATTATTGTCTTGTTTCTCTCGAATGAGTTAAGTGTGTATCTAAGTCCAGGGGTTTGTCCAAAAAAAAATGCAAGCCCCTCATTTTTTTTCGCACCCCCTCTAAAAACCGCATTTCCCCCTCTGAAACCAGCCTTTTTACCTCTAAAAACGCCATTTTCCCCTCGAGAAACCCCGTTTTCCCGAGGGAAAAAGGTCTAATTTTGTTTCATTTCGATCCTCTAGACTCCTTGAAAACAAAGGCTTTCCGAAGAGAAAGGCATGAGTTTTCAGACGAGCTTCAAACAAATTTTGCGCGAAAAGATGGGTGAGACCTCTTCTGCCCAAGCAAATTACTCTTCTGTCATGGACTCCGATCCTATTCACTTGGCTTACCTTTTGGGAAAGGTAAATCGCACGGAAGTACAAACTCCGCGTGGACAATACCCTCGCCCAGCAGTTCGTCCACAACGTAAACCGCACAACTTCACGGCTCTACAACGTCAATCATTCGAGTTCTTCAAATGCTGGATCCACGGGCTTTCTGAAGGCTTTACTGAGACGGAGTTGAGAAAGGCCTTTCGTCAGGCAGCTTTGATTCTCCACCCGGACCAAGGCGGTAGCCCTCAACAGTTCATGGACCTAAAGGAACATTACGAAGTGTTAGGAACCATTTTCCAGTCTTAAGAATTCCCCAGGTAAACCCGAACATTTAACTATAAATGAAGGTATTTACCACTCTCCCATTCAACGACCACGCGAAACGCTTGTTCTACATGAAGACTATGTACTTCGTGGGCGCACTTATGTCGTTGTTCTATATATATCGCCTGGCTGTGACCTTCAGTGCCCCCGAGTACAACGACTTCCTGATCCCCCTAACCATCACGATCATCCTTGCTCCACCTATTCTGTGGTACCGCTTTCAGCTCTATAAGGCCGCCGCAGTGACTCTGCTGCTATCATTGTTCTGCGTGATGGTGATGATGATTCACCTCACTGGAGGCTTGGAGGCGCCGGGGATTTTCTGGTTGGCCACTGTTCCATTAGCCACTGCGATTTTATTCGGAACACGTGGGGCTCTGACGGGTTACTTCGCCCTCACCGCCATGTGCACGACCTTCTGGATCAATCATAAGATGCAGGTAGGGCCTAATATTATCCCCTCTCGCGATATCTTTCGTGAAGAGCAGGTACTGAATCTGTTCGTCTTCTTTTTGTTCACAAGTCTAACGACTCATGTCTACTTGCGTAACGAAGCTCGCTATACTCAAAACCTGCGCGAAAAAAACAACGACGTGGAAAACCTGCTCCGTGTGCTTTTACATGATATCGCGAACACACTCTCGTCGATGACGCTGCAATTGATTCGCGCCAAAGAAGAACAGGCGACCTCAGGAACTGAATTGGAAAAAATGGAGCGAGCCGTTCAAGAGATCAATAACCTGTTAAATCAGGTGCGCCACTTAAAATCTGTAAAGGATGGGAAAGCCACACTCCCCCTGCAACCGATCTCGGTACCTAAGATCCTAAGCGATATCTATGAACAAGCTGAATCCATCGCTAAGCCGAAAGGTATTAGAGTCTCTATAGATATGTCGCGAGATAAGATGATCGTGAATGCCGAAAAGACCATCTTAGGTAATGTGGTACTTTTAAACATCATTGGGAATGCTGTGAAGTTCTCTCACCCCGGTGGGCGCATTGATGTTCGCGCGTTCACTGTGACTCAAGATGTGGTCATCGAAATACAAGATTATGGCGTGGGTATTCCAGAAGATATCTTAGCTCATCTATTTGATATTGGCAGTCAGACCAACCGACCAGGAACTCAAGGCGAAAAAGGCACCGGCTATGGGATGCCTTTAGTGAAAGAGTATATCCAGATGCTGGGCGGATCGATTGAAGTCACCTCCGCCGAGAACGCATCTGGCACTCAACCGCAAGGAACAAAAGTCACCCTGCGGTTGCCGACGGTTTAAACCATCTTGAAACGGATACGTTTTGGACCTGCATTTTCGCCAAGGCGTTTTTTGCGGTCTTCTTCGTATTCAGTGAAGTTTCCAGGATAGAATTCAATTTTAGAGTCACCTTCGAACGCCATGATGTGCGTGCAAACGCGATCCAAGAACCAACGATCATGCGAAATCACCACAGCAGATCCACCGAACTCCAAAAGCGCTTCCTCAAGGGCACGCATTGTGTTCACGTCCAAATCATTCGTAGGCTCATCCAGAAGCAAAAGATTTCCGCCCTCTTTAAGGATTTTCGCCATGTTCACACGGTTGCGTTCACCACCCGACAACTGACCGACTTTCTTTTGTTGGTCAGAACCCGAGAAGTTAAACCAAGAAACATACTGGCGAGATGGGATCTCACGTGTACCCAATTGGATCACGTCAGCACCACCGGAAAGCTCTTCAAAGATCGTTTTATTTGGGTCCAATGTCTCACGTGTTTGATCCACGTAAGAAATTTTAACTGTGTCACCCACTTTGAAAGATCCTGAATCAGGTTGTTCTTTACCAGTGATCATGCGGAACAAAGTCGACTTACCGACACCGTTCGGCCCGATAACGCCCACGATCGCACCTTTAGGGATCGAGAAGCTGACATCATCCAAAAGTACTTTGTGGTCATAGGCTTTTGTGATGCCTTTAGCTTCCACAACGATATCACCCAAACGAGGCCCTGGTGGGATGTAGATAGACATCTCTTGGATTTTCTCTGGAGAGGCTTCTTTCAATAAGTTTTCATAGTTAGAAATACGCGCTTTAGATTTCGCCTGACGAGCTTTTGCCCCCTGACGAATCCAATCCAACTCTTTCTCCAAAGTTTTAGCTTTGCGAGCTTGGTCTTTTTGTTCGTTCGCTGTGCGTTTGTCTTTTTGCTCCAACCAAGAAGTGTAGTTCCCTTTCCAAGGGATACCTTCACCACGATCTAGCTCCAAGATCCAACCAGCAACGTTGTCCAAGAAGTAACGGTCATGCGTTACCGCAATAACAGTTCCTGGGAACTTAGAAAGATATTGCTCAAGCCATGCAACTGATTCCGCATCCAAGTGATTCGTCGGCTCATCCAGAAGCAAGATATCTGGCTCAGACATGATCAAACGTGCCAAAGCCACACGGCGTTTTTCACCACCGGAAAGCTTAGTCACACCCATATCACCATCTGGACAGCGAAGAGCATCCATCACGATTTCGATCTTTTGATCGACGTCCCACGCACCCAAAGCGTCCAATTTTTCTTGAAGAGCACCTTGTTTGTCGATGAGTTTATTCATCTCATCTGGATCCAAATCTGGATCAGAGAACTTATCGTTGATCGCGTTGTACTCTGCCATCACCTTAGGAAGTTCGCCCATACCTGCAAAGATGTTTTCTTTAACAGTCAGGTTGTCATCCAAATGAGGTTCTTGCTCGAAGTAACCCACTTTCATCGTTTTAGAAGGGAAAGCTTCACCGATAAAATCTTTATCTACGCCTGCCATAATTCTGAGCAAAGTGGATTTACCAGATCCGTTCAAACCTAGAACGCCGATTTTTGCTCCATAAAAGTAAGAAAGGTAGATGTCCTTCAAAACGAAACGATTTGGAGGATATACTTTACTTACACCTTTCATTGTGTAGATAATCTCTTGAGACATGATGTCACTCTCCTGAACAAGTCAGATAAATAGATTGGAAAACGCCAATTTATTAAGGCTGAAAATGCTTGTCAAATGGAGTTCATACGATAACACTATCGCCTTCGTGCATGATGCACGTCCGATAAATTAAAAAATACAGAATGGTTCATGAGTAACGACACCCCGGAAATAGCACGTACGACGCGTGCTAACACATCTGAGAAGGAAGCAACGACTGCTTCAACTGCTAAAGAGACAGGCAAAAAGAGCCTCTTTGGCAATCTCAATTCAGACCTGAAGCAGGCTCTGGATACGTGGGACGTTTTAACTGAAACTATGTCCAAATCTAACAAAGTCTCCCCTGAACAAGAACAGCTGCAGGAAGTCAAAAAACTCCTGGGCGATCTTAAGGCAAAACTCGCACAGTTTGAAGAGTAGTCCCTAAAGTGCTAGGATTCCCTCATGAGCGACTCATGGAATCCCAACCAATACGAGAAATTCAAAAACGAACGTTCCCAACCCTTCTTTGATCTTTTAGATTTCATCAAGCCCGAAAAATTTGCTTCTGCCATTGATTTAGGCTGCGGCACTGGTGAATTGACTCGCGCCATGCATGATCGCTTCCATCCGGCGTTTACGTTGGGAATGGATTCTTCGCCTGCGATGCTGGCAAAGGCTGCGGAGTTTTCCTCCCACACTATAAGTTTCGCCCAAGACAATATTGATGCTTGGGAAAAACCTTCGAGCTTTGATTTGATCATTTCTAATGCCGCCCTCCAATGGAGTCCCGGGCACCCTGCCTTGTTTGCTCGCTTAAAGAAATCTTTGCGCTCTGGTGGGCAGCTTGCTGTGCAAATGCCGATGAATCATGACTTTCCGACGCATATTCTTTCAAGTGCTATGAGTTATGAAGATCGCTGGAAGACGGCCCTAAATGGGAAAGTGTATGACAAGCCTAAAACCATGCTGACTGTTGAAGACTATGCGTCCCTTCTTTTTAAATTGGGCTTTAAAGAGCAAAGGGTCGAACTCAAAGTCTATGGACATATCCTGCAGTCACGAGAAGATGTGATTGAGTGGGTTCGCGGTTCCATGCTGACTTATTTTGAAAAGAATATGACGGCTGAAAATTACAGCGCTTTTTTGGCAGAGTACCGCGAACGACTTTTCGCGATATTGCCTGACGAAAAACCGTTCTTCTATCCGTTTAAAAGAATCTTTATTTGGGCGAGGGCATAGGCAGACTTGCCCGGTAGTGCTTACGATTTGCAGAGATCAGGCGATCAATTTCGGCTTTGATTTCTGGCTCTAATTTTTTGCTGTAAGCGATCCACACTTTGTAACTAGCCATATCATGAATCTGCACACTTTTTAACTTCACGAACTTATTTCTCTCGACGATATCTTCAGTGATGGACGACAAATGTATGAACACTCCATCGATGCGATGGGTTTCCACTAAATTTGACAACCTTTCACCGATATCTTCGCCGGTCAAAAAGATGACTTTAGTTCCTTGCTTCGTAAAGGGGTCAGCGACAACCGCTCCTGCCATCTGCCCGACCGTTTTGCCTGCGAACTCTTTGACTGAAACCGAAGTTTTACCTTTTTGGAAATCCTTAGCTACGATCACTCCGGGTTGCTCTTCCAAAAATGGCTCCGCGGAATAATCAAAGATCTTTTCTCTTTCAGGAGTTTTCAGAACCAAGAACAACATGTCGATGTTGCCCATCTCCAGATCACGCTGCTCTCTTTTAAAGGGAGAGCTCTTCCAAACCACGTCCATATTGAATTTCTTTTTGAGTTCCGGAAAAACGTATTTCCTCATGAAATCCGGTGCGGAGCCTGATGGCTGTTCTGATTCAGCGTTTGTCACGTGGGGTGGACCTTGAACGGCTGCAACTCGCAATACTCTGGGCTTTGCGGCTTGTGCATGCATGGAGACGAAACAAAGAATAAGAACGAACAAAAGCCTGTATTGCATCTGTTCTTATTAGATCAGGTGTAAATCTTAACCACAATTTGATAATTGGCGAGTCTGCTATTTAAATTTGTATTCTTTTAGATACAGTCTTAGCTGAGTGTCGATTTCGTTACGGACTTTTGCCGAGACTTTTTTATTGTAAGCAAGGTACATCGAATATGGCGGGACATCGGTGACCGTCACGCTTTTAATACTCGGAATTTTACTGTTGCGTACCACACCCTCTGTGATCGAGTTCAAATAGATGAAAGCTGCATCAATGCGCTTGGTTTCAACCAAATTGGGAATTCTCTCCCCGGCGTCTTCTCCGGCGATAACAACGGTATTGATTTTATTTTGCTGAAAGTACTCAGGAACAAATGCCCCCGCTACTAAACCGACATTTTTTCCAGAGAACTCTTTGATGGAGACTGAATCACGATTTTTAAATAAATTTTTCGGAACGATCATCCCCGGTTGATCTGCAATCACCGGATCTTCAGAGTAATTATAAACTTTTTCTCTCTCGGGATTTCTTAGCACCATCAAAAGCACATCTAAATTTCCCACTTCAAGATCACGGAACTGACGCTTCAAGGGCGCGCTATGCCACTCGACTTTGACTTTATGCTTTTTAATTACGGGTGGCAGAATGTACTTCTGAAGAAAGGCAATAAACTCACCCTTCGGGGGATTTGACTGCGCATCGGTCACATGCGGAGGCGAATCAATGGCTCCGATACGCAAAACTTCAGCCTGTGCGTGGGCTCCACCGCAAAACATCGTGGCGTAAAAAAATAATCCTGCCCAATACTTCACTATTTTTGCAGCCTTTTAGAGCCGCCACGGCATTCAGGAGAAATAAAATTAAGAGCGTCTTTTTGAGTTTCGAATTCCGCAGGAGTCAGAGCTCGTTGAGTGAGAGCATGCAGACCTTGAGAGAACTCTGCCTTCAAAACATCATTCACTGAACGTTGACGATCGATTCGAGATTTTCCCTCAAACATGGGAGACACGATCAGAACCTTGTAGTGAGATTCACTAGCTGGCCCTGAGTGCATGTGGCTCTCGTTCTCGATTTCTAAAACCGTGGGAGCAAGAGCCTTTTGTAGAGATTCAAAGATACGCGCTTCGCGATTCACGATACTTCCGTTATTGCTTGCGACGTTTATCGATTTCGGATTTTACGTAGTCCACGCCCATTTTCGCCATGGCAAAGACACCTTTTTCCTCAAGCTTCTTTTCAACTTCTTTAGCTTTACGAAGAGCACGTCCCGCAGCCATTGCCGCCAAAGGATGTCCTACCGGAATAGAATCGAAGTTACCGTCGTGCTTCCATTCATCAACCACTGTGTCGGCGATTTCCATCACCTTCGGCGCTTTTTGACGAATGATCTCACTGCCGTAAAACTCCAAATGAGTTTTTTCGACTTCAGGTTCTGCCGGGCCACCTTCGTAAGCCATTTCTTCTGGAGCTAACTGATCATCTGCAGAGCCCGCATTGAAAGTACCACTATCATGATCTGGAGCCATGTGAACTTCAGGAGCCGCAACGCCTTCGTTTTGTGCTTCCGTATTGATTTCATCTGAGGAAGATGTCGCTTCTACATCGACGTGCTCTTGGTGAGACGCTGATGATGCGTGAGAGTGTTTGTTATGTTTGTGATGCTTCTTAGACATAAGTCCTCCTCTAACAGATCTTTAGATTAGCGCTATTTTCGCATTTGGGAAAGCGGTCTCACGATTGAAAAGGCGCGTCGCTTGCCCTAAAGCCAGCTCGCGGGTCCAGCCGCTGAACTTCGTCTGCTAAAAGCGTCCTCATCTCTTCTATATCGTCATTGTACATCCAAAGCAGTTCTTCGCGGACTCGCGCCAAACGAAGCTGCTGCTCTCTCGACAGGGGCCTTAGGCTCTCCACCAGACGCATCAGATGCAAATCGACTTCTCGTTTGAAATCTCCATAGTCCAAATCATCTTCATTCTTAAGAAACGTCAGAAACTCTTGGATATCTGAATTCATGAATCCTCCTGCACTTCATTTTATGACTTCAGGGCCCTGGTCTCGACAAACTCTTGGTCAACTTGCCAAGAATCACCATGAGGTCCATAATAAAGACTCTTTTCTTACAAAGGAAAACTATGGCTCCAGAGATGGCAGCAAGTTACATCGTAGGCATCGTCCCTTCTCTCGCAACCACGGGAGCTCACTACTGGTTTCACAAAAAGAAAGTCGCAAGCTCTGCTTTCCAACAGCTGCAAAAAAATCTGGCGACTGTGCAAAAGTACTGGTGTGAATCACAAAGCCGCGTCTTGCCTTTAGAAGACAACTCCCACGCCAAAGACCAAGAGGCTTTTAAGACAAGTCTTTATGTGATGGGCAGTTTGTTTGCATTCATGAGCTGGGTTGGATTTATGTTCAACATGCTCGTACTTCTTTCGACTCGTAAGATTGCGATTTCGCGTTTTGAACAAAAAGTTTTCGCGTCTGAACTGTGCACTAAAAATCTTTCTGCCACAGAAATCGAATCGATCCTGAAGGACTGCGAGGCATGACACCTCTTGAGGTGATTGCCCGTGGTGAAGGTTGGCTTGTTATCAACAAACCAACCGGCGTCTCTGTTCACAATGATCCCAATGACGTAGTCCACATCTTAGAAAAACAACTTCCCGCTGGAAGTTTTGAAGCGATTCACCCCGTTCACCGTCTGGACAAAGAAACCAGTGGTCTGCTTTTGATTGCGCTGAACACGCGCATGGCAAAACAATTGGCCGAACAGTTTCAAGCCCGCACTTGCGAAAAATATTACTTTGCTCTGCTTCGTGGTTCGATGCCCGTGTCAGATGAATGGCAGCATTGGAACACACCGATTTCAGACAAAGCCGAGGGCCGCAACAATCCCCAAGGTCTTTCCAAAGACCGTGTTGAAGCCCGCACAGATTTTAAAGTGATTAAATCAGATCAGTACACAGCGATGATTGAAGTTCGCCTGTTCACCGGAAGACAACATCAAATCCGCAAACACAGCGCCATCGCCAAACACGCGATCCTAGGCGACACCCGCTACGGCGATCACAAGTTCAACAAACGCATTGCCGAGATCTATAAAACCGATCGCATGTTCCTACACGCAGGAAAACTAAAGATCACCATCGACGGCAAAGAACACACCTTCGAAGCCCCAGTTCCCTTTTAGGTGGCAGGCGCCCTTTTTATTTTCCGATTTTTGAATCTAGTTTTGATAGGAAACTTGCGACCAGATCTTCGCGAGCCTGCCCGGTTACGGGGCGAGCGCCTAATGGATATTCTTTGTAAAGCTCCGTTGGAATTTCCAATAGGAATCTTGAAGGAACTGACGGACGGACAACGCCATTTTTTTTGCGCTGTTGGCAGCGAGACATCACTAGGCGATTTTTTGCGCGCGTGACTCCCACGTAGAACAAGCGGCGCTCTTCGTCGATATCGGAGCCCAAGTTTTTATGCGGCAATAAATCTTCCTCAATCCCCGCCAAAATCACCACTGGGAACTCAAGACCCTTTGACGCATGCAACGTCATCAGTTGTACTTTGTTTTGATCTTCCTCTTCGTTGTGATCTTCACGAAGCATCATCGAATCAACGAACGATTTGATGTATTCCACTTCGTGAGCACGACGCCCTAGGTACGCATCCAAAATGCGGCCTAGGATTTCAACGACAACCCATTTTTTCTCTGCCGATGCTGGATCAGCAGCCGTGTTCATCACGTACTCTTTGTAGCCAAGCTGATCAAACAACTCGACAAGTTTTCCACCCGGCGAAGAACCGACATTGAAATCTAAAATATGAGTTGGCAGATATTCGATGAAGCCCAAAAGGTCTTCGATCGCCTCGCCGGTTTTCTCTGGAAGTTCAGCGTCCTTCCACAGGCGGCAAGCATCTAGGAAACTCACACGACGTTTTTGTGAAAACTCTGTCAGCTTTTCAATAGTCGTATCACCAATCCCACGATTCGGAACATTGATAATACGGCGAAGAGAAACCTCATTCGGAGAGAAAGACTGCTTCAAATAAGCCATGATGTCTTTGATCTCTTTACGGTCAAAGATCGATGTACCGCCGGAAATGTTATAGGCAATGTTCGCACGACGTAAAGACGCCTCGATCAAGCCACCTTGAGTGTTTGAGCGATACAAAACGGCAAAGTCTTTAAGTTTATAGCCTTCTTTTTGGAAGTGCTGGATTTCTTGAACAACGAATTCACATTCGTCTTCCTCACGCTCTAGGATAAAGACCTCAGGCAACACACCCGTGTCCTTAGCCGCTTCGGCGCGCAGAACTTTTCCGTGACGGTTCTTGTTCTTAGAGATCGCAGCATTCGCCACCGCCAAGATTTCACCGGAAGAACGGTAATTACGCTCAAGCATAATCACTTCGCACTTTTTATGTTCGTGTGGGAAATTAAGAATGTTCTTAATCTCCGCCCCACGCCAACCGTAAATCGATTGGTCATCGTCCCCTACCACAGTGATATTGCTGTGAGGTTTAACGATTTGCTGGATCAAATCCATCTGCATGCGATTGGTGTCTTGGAACTCATCCACCATCACTTGAGAAAACTGACTTTGCACTTTCTCTAGAATTTCTGGATGTTCTTTAAATAATTGCAAAGGCTTGATCAACAAACCTTCAAAGTCGACAACACCCAAATGCTCCAAGCGCTTTTCAAACTTAGGAGCTAGGACTTCGACCATCTCGTGATACTCATCGAAACCCTCGTGCGTGTGCGCAGCACCCGTACGACGGTCATTGATCATGGATAAAATTTTATCGATGTCGAATTTATCTTTGCCAGAGTTCGCAATATTTTTAATCAGCTCTTTCAAAACCGCATTGCAGTCCGTCTGATCCACGATCCCGAAGTGCGGAGAAAGACCTGCGTGTTTATGAAATCTGCGCAGGATCTGCAAACCGAAAGAGTGGAATGTTCCAGCCCATAGGCCATCGCCTGCCCCACCGAGCTTTTGTTTCACACGGTGTTTCAGTTCGCGCGCGGCTTTATTGGTGAAGGTCAGAACGCAGATCTCTGAAGACTGCGCCACACGCTCAGAGATCATACGACCCGTGCGTGAAACCAATACCGTCGTTTTGCCGGAACCCGCCCCTGCAAGAATCAGCAAGGGACCGAAGTTATGTTTAACAGCCTTTTGCTGTTCAGGGTTCAACCCCTTTAACCAATCCATCTATTTCAGTGTATCCTAAAAAGAAAAAAGCGTCGCACTTTCGTACGACGCTAATCAATCTTTGCTGCTCAGCGTGACTATAAAATCCGCTGCAGGAGCCTATTTCACAGGCAGTTACTACTGTCTGTTATGGATAAGTGTGCGAACTTCATCTTCGAAAACAACTTCGATTTTGTCAGTCGCTGCGTCTTTGATGAAACCCAAACCGAATTTTGGATGTTGAAGTTTCGTGTTTTTCTCGAATTTGCCCTTCATGTTGTAGTCCGCAGTTGAACCGCTGTTTGACATCAACATTTCGTATTCGTTTTTATGAGAAGATTTGCGAGAGTTCAAAGTTTGCTCGCGTTTTTTAGCTGCAGCACCTGTCAAAGGTTTACCAGTTTTAGTCTGAGCTTTTGGAAGAGAATAAGTTTTTTGAGAGCCGCAAATTTCACATTTGATTTTTGCAGAAGTTGCCGACGTGTGTGCCAAAACTACATGGTATCTATCAGCATCACATTTTTTACAGAAAGCAAAAAAAGATTTCGCTACTGGTGGCAAAGTATTCATCGTCATTTCTTATTCCTATCCTAGTATTGTTGTTTCATTTGATAAATCATTAACTTGTCCTCTAGCTTCTTCTGCGCGATTTCACCCGCACTCAAGAAGAAAGGACCTTCCTCACGCTCGATACGCTGTTGGAAATCCAACATGCTCTCTTCACTTTTCGGATCAATAAACGTTCCTGTCGGCCCGTAGTGTTCCAAGAATGCCAAGTCGATTTCTTTATTGAAGAACTTTTCCCAGCAGTGAGTATTCACCTGTACACGGTAAGTGATAGTTTTAGCATGAGAATGCACCGGAGCGTAAGCCCCAATCACCTCTAAATGTCCATAATGCGAATGCAGCTTTAATGCTGGGCTGCCCCATTGAGTCATCCCAGAGCATTGCTCAACATTGGCATACCACAAACCAAACGCTTTGGAGAGGAAGCCCAAGCCGTAAAACTGCTCTTCCTTCGGTAAAAGCGAATTGACGGAGCAAAGGTTGTGAGCAACCCACTCCCCTTTGTGCATAGTGGGGATAATGATGAAGAGCGAAAGAGGGACCCAATCCATCTCGTCGAGGGATTCGATCTCCTTTAAAACTTTGGAAGTTTTAATCGGACTTAGTGACGCAGGGTATTTTTTTGGATCCAAAACCTCACGAACGAGCTTGGATAGTACTTTTGGGCGAGCCGCAAAGCCCGCCACAAAACCCGGCATCACAGCACAGTCATAAAAAACCCAGCGAGGCATCGCCATGTTTGAAGGACCGAAAGCTCGCTCCTCCAAAGAGTAAATACGATCTGCGAAAGCGATCTCAGTGATATCGAGTGGATCTTTAAAGATTGGTTTTTGTTTGAACCAATCGAGTTTATGAAAAGAGCCAGGTTGAGCAATTTCATTTTCGTGACGTACGAATACATAAGGACGGATATCCTCATTATTCAACCAAGTGGCTTTTTTCAGTAACTCATTAATCAACTACGTACTCCGGTCATTGTCTCAGGTCTGACTAGTTTATCAAATTCTTCGCCGCTGAGGAGTCCAAGATTAATAGATTCTTCGCGCAGCGTAGTGCCGTTTTTATGGGCAGTTTTAGCAATTTTCGCAGCGTTATCATAGCCAATTTTTGGGTTTAACGCTGTGACCAGCATTAAAGAATTGTCTAAGTGCTTTTTGATCTGCTTGTGATTTGCCTCAATTCCCGACACACAATGATCGACAAAAGAGTCGCAAGCGTCTGAGATCAAACGTATTGAGTTTAAAACGTTAAACACGATCACCGGCTTAAATACGTTCAATTCAAAGTGCCCGGTTGCTCCGCCGACTGTCACGGCCACATGATTGCCCATGACTTGTGCACAGACCATAGTCATAGCTTCACATTGAGTGGGATTTACTTTCCCCGGCATGATCGAACTGCCCGGTTCATTTTCCGGCAAATGCAATTCCCCGATCCCGCAACGAGGTCCAGATCCCAAAAGACGAATATCATTTGCGATCTTCATCAACGAAACAGCGATCGTATTCAAAGCACCGCTGACTTCCACCAAAGCATCGTGAGCTGCCAAGGCTTCAAATTTATTTTCAGCAGAAACAAACGGGATTTTAGTTTCACGCGCGATTTCTGCCGCCGCATCCACTGCAAATTTTGGATGAGTGTTAAGCCCCGTGCCGACTGCCGTTCCGCCCAACGCCAACTCATGCAAATGTGGCAGTGTATTTTTAATACGTTGAATGCCGTGTTTTACTTGTGTCGAGTAACCAGAGAACTCTTGTCCCAAAGTTAAAGGAGTTGCATCCATCAAGTGAGTGCGACCGATTTTTACGATGTCAGCGAACTCTTTTTGTTTTTCAGACAAAGCTTTGTGCAGCTTTTCCATCATCGGAATCAAGCGGCCGTAAACTTGCTCGCCCACTGCGATGTGCATTGCTGTCGGGAAAGTATCATTCGAAGATTGGCCTTTATTCACATCATCATTCGGGTGGATTTCCTTAGACGGAAGTTTAATTCCCATCATATCCATCCCGCGATTGGCGATCACTTCATTGGCATTCATGTTTGTTTGAGTGCCAGAACCTGTCTGCCACACCACCAATGGGAAGTGCGCATCGAGTTTTCCAGAGATCACTTCATCAGCGGCCTTCACGATCACTTCCGCTTTTTTTGCATCCAAGATGCCCAGTTTCGCATTCGTTAGTGCGGCACTTTTTTTAAGAATACCCAGTGCGCGAATCATTTCGCGGGGGAATCTGTCACCACCGATTTTAAAATTTTCAGTGGAGCGTTGTGTTTGGGCTCCCCAGAATTTATCAGCTGGGACTTGCACGTCCCCCATTGTGTCTTTTTCAGTACGGAAACTCATTTACGTCCTCCTGTTGACCATTCCAACATGCGCTTGGTCCGTTGGGTAAATCACAAGTTCTTGTATGTTCACATGTGCCGGGCGGGCCACGCACCAAGCAATTGTTTCGGCCACATCCTTAGGTTCAAGTGGAATCATACCCTCGTAAACTTTATCTGCCTTCTTTTGATCATCAAATCGTACAAATGAAAACTCAGTGTGAACCATGCCGGGTTCAATGTTGGTGACACGCACTTTTGTACCCAACAAATCCATGCGGAGTCCTTCAGATAAGGCACGAACCGCAAACTTCGTTGCGCAATACACTCCACCACCTGGATAAGTCCAGCGACCGGCGACGGATCCCAAATTCACGATGTGACCGGAGTTCTTTTTGACCATGTGTTCAACCACGCCGCGGGTGATGAAAAGCAAGCCTTTGATGTTCGTGTCGATCATGGTTTCCCAATCATCGAGCGATGCCTCTTGCATTTTTTCAGTGCCCTTCGCCAGGCCCGCGTTGTTCACCAGAACATCGACGTTCTGTAAATCATGTTGATGAGCTTTCATGAACTCGCTCACTTCAAAGCGATCGGAAACGTCAAAACTTGCCTTGATGACTTTGATTTGCGGGAATTTTTTATGAAGAGTGGCTTCCAGCTCCGCCAGTCTGTCGAGCCTGCGACCCGTGATAATTAGAGAGTAATTTTGCGCAGCCAACGCCTCCGCTGTCGCCCAACCAATACCTGCCGTCGCCCCCGTAATCAGAGCCCATCTTTGCATACCCACCTCACAATGAAATTATTGTAGGCCTCCCCCTCTCAAATGCCCAGTATTCGTCCTTAACGACATGGCGCTTCCTGCCCGGTCCTGGAAGTACCTTTTGCTATAGCAGCGTGTTAGGTTGGCCGCCTATGAAATGTCCATGCGGCCTAGATAAATCTTATTCTGAATGTTGTGGTATTTACCACTCTGGCAAAGAAACAGCTCCAACGGCGGAAGCATTAATGCGTTCCCGTTATGCAGCCTTTGCGAAAAATCAAATGCAATACCTGCGTGATACAACAGACCCTCAAACGTTGGGCGACATCGATGATGAAGCCAACCAAGAGTGGGCTGAACGCGCTAAGTTCCTAAAACTTGAGATCGTTAAATCTGAGGAAAAAGGCACTAAAGGAACTGTCGAGTTCAAAGCTTTTTATTCTGTTGATGACGAAGACTTTATCCATCACGAAGTTTCCACTTTCCGCAAACAAGCGGGCGAGTGGTTCTTTAAATCTGGCAAAGTGAAAGAATCTAAATCATGAAATACTGGTTGATGAAATCTGAGCCCGATGTTTATTCCATCGATCAGTTGAAAAAAGACAAAACAACTTGGTGGGAAGGCGTTCGTAACTACCAAGCGCGCAACTTCATGCAAAAAGATATGCAAGTCGGCGACATGGTTTTGTTCTACCACTCCAATGCTGAGCCACCTGGTGTGGCGGGTCTTGCTAAGATTTCCCATACTGCTGAGCCGGACAAAGCCCAGTTCGATAAAAAATCTGAATACCATGATCCGAAAGCGACTAAAGAAAAACCAATCTGGTACTGCACTCAGGTGGAGTACGTAGAGAAATTTTCTGAGATCGTTTCTTTGCAAGAGCTTCGTGAAAATGAAAAGCTCGCTGACATGTTGGTTTTAGCCAAAGGCTCTCGCCTATCGGTTCAACCGGTTGATAAAAAGCATTTCGATATCGTTAAGAAAATGGGCGGACTCTAGTCTATGAAACTTTTCTTGGCTCCGATGGAAGGCGTTGTTGATTGGGTGATGAGAGATACTCTGACCCAAATCGGCGGCGTTGATCAGTGCGTGACGGAATTCCTGCGCGTCACCGATCGCCTTCATCCCGAGAGCGTTTTCCTGAAAAACTGTCCTGAACTGCGCACGGGTTCCCGCACTCGTTGGGGTACTCCCGTATTCGTGCAGTTATTGGGCGGTCATGCAGAGCCTTTGGCTTTGAATGCGGAACGCGCGGTGAAACTTGGAGCCTTGGGTATCGATTTGAATTTCGGCTGCCCTGCTAAGTCAGTAAACCGTCACGACGGTGGCGCGACTTTGCTAAAATCCTGCGACCGTATTCATACGATCGTGGATACAGTTCGCAAGGCCGTGCCTTCTCACATCCCGGTGACAGCAAAAATTCGCTTAGGGTTTGATGACCCGACGAAATGTATCGAGATCGCTCAGGCGGTTGAGGAAGCGAACGCCACTTGGCTAACGATCCACTGCCGTACAAAAACCGATGGCTACAAACCGCCGGCTTACTGGGAATGGATCCCGCGTATTAAAGAAAAAACTAAAATCAAGATTATCGCCAATGGTGAGATCTGGAATGTTCATGATTTCCATCGCTGTGTGGAAGTCACTCAATGCGACGATTATATGATCGGCCGTGGAGTGATGAGCAATCCGTTCATCTTTAAGCAAATCAAACAAAGCTTAAAACAAGAGACCGTCGAAGAAATGAACTGGGAAAGAGCGAAGCCGCTACTCCCGCAGTTCTTTGATGCCAGCACTCTTTATATCAACGACTACTTTGCAGTTTCCCGCACGAAACAATGGCTTAAGGCCTTGTCTTTGAAAAACGGCGAAGCCAAACAGGTTTTCGATCAAATCAAGATCCTAAAAAAACCACAAGAATTCCAATCTGAACTTATCAGATTTACGAGGTAAGAAAGGCGCCTCATCAGCGCCTTTTCTTTTCTATACCCATTCTAGTAAAGATCGATTTTCAACTCTTTCACGAATTCTACTTTTACAGAACGAGTTACTTTTTCATTTTCATCTGTAAGCACTGAAGATTCAGCACTGAACAAAAGAGTCACGCCACTGAAAGTAGCTCCTCTGTGCACGCCCTGCATGGAAGCAACTGTCACCATGAACATGCCCTCTTCAGTTCCAGTGCAACCTTCTAAATTACATTGGTTATACTCGCCGCCATCCAATAGAGTCACTTGGATGTCTTTCGCAGACAGTGGCAAATTAATCGTACCACGACCGTTACGACCGTCTTCGATATCGTGCTGTTCAAGAATTTTTCTTACAGCAGAGTTTGGAGTATTCGCTTCTTTGACCATCTTTTGCAAAACAAGAGAACTCAAAGATTTAGACAATTGATTACGGAACTCAGGTCCTGGGATAGAACCCGCTTGTGCGAAAGATCCCATCAACATAGCTGCCATCAAAACGATCTTAGATACCAATTTCATAAAGTCTCCTAGTTATCAGCGCCATCAGCGCAAAGTTTAGTAAGCGTTCGATGAGGCATGTTTTACGCTAGGCATTATTTTATGAAAAGTAGAGCTTTTAGAAGGGCGTGATCTAATTTTTGGAAGGCATGGTAAGTGGCTAAAACCACTTACCATTATAGGGTCTATTCGTAGCGAAGGGCATCGATCGGATGAAGTTCTGAGGCCTTTTTCGCGGGGTAAAGACCGAAGACAATACCGATGAACGCTGAAAAAAAGAACGAAACTCCGACGGCGTTTAGTGAAATCGACATCGCCCATCCCAGAGCCGCCGACAATCCGATGGTCACTCCCCATGCGAGGGCGATTCCCAGTAAGCCCCCGATCACAGAGACCACAACAGACTCAGCCAAGAACTGCATTAAGATATCGATCTTACGTCCGCCAATGGCTTTGCGCAGACCAATCTCGCGGGTTCTTTCTGTGACTGAAACCAGCATGATATTCATGATCCCGATACCACCGACGAGCAACGAGATAGCCGCGATAGAGCTTAATAGCATCGACATCGTTTTACTGCTGCTTTCGATCATCTGCTGCAGATCCGACATATTGAAGATCTGGAAGGCATCCTCTTGCGCAGAAATCGGTACGCGATGACGTTTGTTTAAAACTTCTTTCAGCGAGTCTTGAGTTTCATTGATTAAAGCCTTATCCGAAACTTCGACGTCGACGGAGTCGACATAGTTTTTACCGAACAGACGATACATCGCCGTTTGCACGGGGACCACGATACGGTCATCTTGGTCATTCGGACCCATCGCTCCCTTTTCTGGAAGCATACCGATGACAGTGAAATTGATTTTATTGATTTTGATCACTTCACCGATGGGAGATTTCTCGCCAAAGAGTTCACGCGATACCGTACGACCAATGACCGCCACCGTCGCACGACGCTGGTTTTCATCATCCGAGAAAAAGCGACCCATCACAGGCTCTGAATTTCTGACCGACACAAAAGCCGATGAAACACCTGCAACCGAAGTATTCCAATTCTTATTGGTATAGGTCACTTGTCCCCGACCATTTACGTTTGGAACGACATTCTTGATTGCAGGAATTTGGTTCTTTAAGGCGGCCACATCATCGGTGGTGATACGAATCCTCACACCAGACTCTTGCGCCACACCTGCGACACGTACATTCCCTGCACGCAGAACTAAAAGATTCGAACCCATCGAAGCCAATTGTTTTTCAATCGACTGCTGGGCACCACTGCCCAAGGCAAGCATGGTAACAACGGCTGCCACACCAATTAAAATACCTAACATCGAAAGACCTGAACGAACTTTATTCGCAGCCAAGGTTTTCCAACCCTGATGAAAATGTTCGATCATTTCGCCAAAGTGAAATTTAGAATCCAACTCTTGATTCGACAAATGGGCGTTGCTCTTTTTAAGTGGAACTCTACGTTCATCACTTTGAATAGCACCGTCACGCATACGAATCAGACGATTGGCTTGCGCCCCGATCTCGTCTTCATGGGTGACGATCACAACAGTGATCCCTTGCTCGTTCATGGATCTTAAAATATCCATGATCTCTTTTTCACTCTTAGAATCTAGATTCCCCGTCGGTTCATCGGCAAAAACGATTTTCGGCGAGTTAATCAGCGAGCGCGCAATCGCCACACGTTGCTGCTGACCACCCGACAATTCATTTGGTTTATGGTGTGAGCGAGGCCCCAGGCCCACTTTTTCTAAAAGAGTCTGTGCCTTTTGTTCATCGAATTTCTTTTCTGAATAAAGCAACGGCAAAGACACGTTTTGCCACGCTGGCATTCTTGGAAGCAAATTGAACTGCTGAAAGATAAAACCAATTTCGTCACGGCGTAAAATCGCCAGATCGTCTTCGGAAAGTTTAGAAACCTCGCGACCGTGAAGCTTGTAAGAGCCTGCCGTCGGAACATCTAAAAGTCCCAAGATATGCATCAATGTGGATTTACCAGAACCCGAAGGTCCCATGATCGCCACAAAGTCGCCATCTTCAATGGTCAAGGTCACATCGCGAAGTGCATCGACGACGTTGTCTCCCATTTTGTATGATTTTTTGATGCCGCTGATTTCAATCATATTATGCTCGCAATCAAACTATCTTGGAGGAGGGCCACCGGCCCCGCCACCTGAACGATTTTTACTGCCCGGTGCTTTACCACCGAATGGCGAAAAGGGATTTGATCCTTGATGACCACCCGAAGATAGTTTCACTTCTGGGACCATGGCCACTTCACCCTCGTCAGCACCTTCCAAAATCTCTGTGGATTTGCCATCAGTGATACCCACTTTAACTTCGCGGTTGTGAGGTCTGCCATCAGGTCCTTGGATCAAGAGGTACGTCATACCATTTTGCACACGCAGAGCTTCGCTTGGCACAACCACGATGTCCTTTTTGTTCTTCACAAAGAAGGTCACGTTGGCAGTCATACCACTGCGCATGAACTCCGGAGTTTTCTCTGGCAAGGCGTCCACGATATATGTCGTCACACTGTTGACGGTTTTAGAGTCAAAAGCGATTTGATCTGCCACACCTTTAATTTTTTCACCAGGATACGCATCCAGAACAATTTCAACCGGCTCTTTGGATTTAATCTGAGAGATATCGGTTTCGTCGACTTGGGCTTTCACCGTCAAACGATCTGACATCGTGAAAATCGCGTCTGTTGTTGCGAACGTTTGCCCGGGCTCCACGTTTCTTAAGATGATCGTTCCCGAAATCGGCGCAATGATCGGAGTCGCTAAATACAACTCTTCCCAGCGCTTATACTCTTCAGCGCCTTTAGCGCGAGCCGCATCTAACATCGCAGCTCTTTCGGTCGAGCTCATGATCGCGATGATTTGTCCTTTACGAACTTTTTGGCCTTCCTTGATGCGCACTTCTTCCATACGGCCTGCGACCGGGGCTTTGATCTCCAGACGGTTTTCTGGTTGCACCGTTCCTGTTGCCAGGATCGTGACCTCGATATTTCCCTTTGTCAGGGACATGCGCTTATATGTCACTTCGTTGGCTTTGCTTTGTTTCCAATAATAATAGCCACCGCCACCCAAAACCAAGACAGCAACCAGAGCCCAAGTGATTTTACTTTTAAATAGATTCTTCATAGCAATGCTCCTGCGCCTTGTGCTCGCTCCCAAGCGGCCTCTGCAACGATGCGGTCACGTTTGGATGTCAGATACAGTTTTGTTTTATTGATCAGATCATTTTCGATTGTGTCCCAGTCCTCGAAAGACATAAGACCGTTATTGTATTTTGAGCGAGCGATATCCGCACGAGTTCTTGCTGCTTGAACATAGGCATCGTTTACCGCCAACTGTTCTACCGCTTCGACATATTCTTTATAGGCTTTTTTCAAGGACGATAGTAATGTGCGATCAATCCCAGCCAAATTACTTTTTGCAGCATACAACTGAGAAGCCACGGATTTTGTCGCATAGTAATCACGACCGCCGTTAAATAGTGGCAAAGTTAATGTCGCCCCTAAACTCCAACGATCTTGATTGTTCGGATAAAAGTTTTGACCGTAGTCACCGACCGTCGCCGATAAATCCAAACTTGGGAAAAATCCCGAGCGAGTGTTCTTTAAAGCCGCTTCGGAAACATCCACTTGTGCTTCATAAGTTTGGCGATCAGGAGTCGTAGTTGCGATGGATTTATAGTCGGGCTCCTTAGCTGGAGGTGCCGTCAGCGGAAGGTCGTCTTTAATGACGATGGATTCGTCGCTGTCCATCCCCACAACTTTTTTCAGATCAGCTTGGCTGGTATCAATATCGTGTTTGGCTTTTAAATTATCCAGTTGTGCCTGCTTGTAGTTGGCTTGAGATAAAAGCAAAGATCCCTTATTCTCGCGTCCACTTTCATAGCGAAGTTGCACGATACGAAGATTGTCGTTACGACGTTTCACGATATCTTCAGAAATTTTCACTGAATCAGATGCATAAATCGCAGAGGCAAATGCTGATTTCAAATCATAGCTGACTTGAGAACGAGTTGTACGTAAAGACGCCTCAGATACGCGGGCTTGCCCACGAGCTTGTGCAACCTTGGATGAATCCGCAAAACCTTTGAAAAGATTTTGGGAAGCAGTCAGTGTCGCAGAATAGTCTCCACCGGAGGATGTTTCTGTTCCCGTGCTATCAGTAGAACCTGATTGCGAATAACCGAGTGCTGCTGACACCTGAGGAAAGTAACCACTTTTGCTGCTTTCGACACTGTACTTGCTGGCGTTATAAGACTCTTCAGAATACTGCAAATCAGCGTTGTTTTTCTTAACCAAGTTCAGAGCTTCTTTGAATGTCATGGGTTGCTGTGCATGTGCAAGCGATGCACTCACAGTCATTGAAATTGCGATGAATAACCTGCTGTAAGAAGTCATGACGGCTCCTCTTTCTCTCTTACAATTACCGCGAAAATACGAGGGGAAGTCAAACTTCGACCCGCTATTCCGGCTACATTGTTAGACTATAAAATAATTGTGTAAAGATTAAGGAGACGCTTCGTATCGAGACGCCGCACCTTGTTTAAGTGAGGTCTTATTGAACTCATCCACAGACTGCTTGAATGCGTCTTGGATGCGCTTTATTTCTGACTTTGTTAGATAAAGGTCGGGGGCTTGGCCCATGAGCAGTTTTACGGAGCCCTGATTAAGAGCTTCCGTTCTCATATCCACACCAAATGTTAATCCATCCAATTTCTGAGACTCCATCGTAGATCCCAGGTTCTTACGCAGGATCTTTTCAATGGACTCACCATGCGTACTCAAAGCATTTCTTGCCTCAGAGGACTTAACGCCATCGTTAACGAAAGCGAAGCGCATTTTTGAAGCATATTTGCTATCAGCCACCCGACTTAAAATTTTAGTCTTCTCAGTTTCATTGAGTGGTTTCGCAGCAATGGCCACACAATCATCTCCTGAACAGACGGACTTAAGCTTTCCAGGCTCCACAGATTCTGTAACAATTTTCTTAAAGAAGCTCTTCTGCGCATTCACATCTACAGTAACAGCTTTCTCCGCCTTGCGAGCTTCCGTTAAGGCAGTATCCAGATCTTTGGATTTCGCCAAGGCTTCAGCAGTCCCCTTCATATTTGAAGCACCCAGCCCCACGAAGTCCATGGTAAAGCCGCCCTTCGAGGCCTCATTCAAATTCGCACTTTCACGCTTAGCGATCATCAAGCCCGGAGAGAACTCATCCGTGGCTTTCACGTAGCGCTGTAGATCCTCAACAGTTTTATCAGAAAGATTCTGCAGCTTGTACTTACTCATCAAAGAGGACTTGATGGCCTGCGTGTCACCCATGCTCTTACGAACCACATCAAACACTTCTGGTTTAAATGTTTCGCCATCAACAAGTTTTGTCTCTCCCAGTTGCTGCCTTAAAGAGACACGATCTTGCTCAACCGATTGAATCTTAGAGTTCATTTCGGACTTAAACGTATTATTGGAATAGCTTGCTAACTCTCCGGGCTCACCCTTACGAGCATAACGAGCCGCAATCCCCGCCTCGTCGGCAGTTCTTCCGTAACCAGCTTTGAAGTAATCCTGGGGCTTATCGTTTTCACGTAAGATGCCATTGTTTTTCATATAGCTAGAAAATTCGTCGTTCGACTCTTTAAAGATCTTCTGCAATCGCTTCTCGATATCCGCTGGAACCTTACCCTCGAACGCAAAACGCAAAGACTTAAAGTCTGAGTATTCAGAGACTCTGAGCTCAGGAAATTCTTTTTGCAGTTCTTCAATACGCTTCATGACAGTTTCTTTGTGGTAATTCGTAAGACTTGTTACCAAATTCTTGTCTTTAAGCGTGTCGTTCAGATACTTCATCTGACTGTTTTCAATATTGATGAAATACGCATTTGCATCTTTGCCTTTTTCAGCCAAAGCAATGAATTTTTCATTTTGTGCAACAGTGGTTGGATTATAACTCAAGTATCTCTTGGTAAATTCGGAACGTCGCCCTAGCGCAGTGGATTTACTGAGTGCGTTTGCGGCTTCAATTGCTTCAAGAGAGTCTTCTGAAAGTTTACCTACAGCATGAACAGCTCTTGCACCTTTGAAGGCCATTCCCGCAAGCAGTGTTGGATCGATGACCTGCCCGATTGCATAACAAGCCATTTCGGATTGAGCCTTAGGACTGTAGCAACTGAATTTCTGATATTCTTTTTTAAGCTTTGCCAACATGATGGCAGATAGATTTCCTAACTTTGCCTTTTGCTCAGCGGTAAGCTCGACATCCTTCGGATGCATCTCTGGGGGCTTCGTGTTCGGAACACTTCGTCGCATGGATTGCATATAGGCCTTGCGGTCTTGGACTTGTACGAACAGAGCCGTCGCAGAAACCTTATTCAATTCCTCATCCGAGATTGAAGCATAACGAGGATCTTCTTTAACTAAGTCCCTTTTACATTCCAAAGACTGATTACACTGAGACATAAATTCTGAACGAAGTTTATCGTTCGCCTTTATTGTCTCCCACGCCTGGTCGATACTTGTGCCGACTCCGACGGCCATGTCTTTCAAAGCGATGCCCAAATCAATCAGTGAATTCTTGTACCCACGCAAGCACGCCACGGCTTGGTCTTGCGCTAGATTGCTGTTTTGTTCACACAACCCTGTGACATCACACTTACGTAGCAGTCCCTTGATGTTCGCATCCTCAGACGCCAATTCATCACACTTCAAAATTTTGTTTTCGATTTCACATTGATTGGAAAACTGATTTAAGACATCGGACTTTTGTTGCGGAGTGCAGTTGATATTACTACAAGCAGCGATCACACCAACCGAAGCCGAGGCCCACGTTTGTGAGACGAACAAGAATTGGAATATCAAACCGTAAACGTACAACTGCAATCAAACTTCCTTGGACAATCTTTGATTACATATTGATCGGTCGAAAACGGACTGAAATATAGAGAATCTCAAGGGATTTCTGTCAAAATTCCGGCAAGTGACTCCAAGAATTTACTTACATTTGCAGGAAAACAATTTAACTCCGCTTTTCAGCAACTTGCCTGCGATTCATACTCATGTTTTGGGAGGTACTGTATGAAAATGAGACAAATAGTTTTGCAATCTGCCATCGCACTGACCATGATTTTCACTTCAAACGCCTATGCGGGCGGCAGTCGCGATCGCATTGAAGAACTCAAACAACAGATTCTTGAGATCTCGCGCAACGCTCAGGGAGAGTACGATGGTGACGATAACGATCCCGCAGTTCGCGCTGAACTTGATCCTTTAGTGGACGAGTTGGTATCGCTAGTTCCAGTGAGATCAGAAACTGAAAAACTTCCGCAAGTGGTCGGCTCTTGGCAGCAAGTTTGGTCGGATGGCCCCGGTGGAGGTCCCGCAGGATCAGGTGGCGCACTAGCTGCCGCAGTTTTCCAAGTAGTCTTTCCTGATGGCTACTATTGGAATGTCGCTAAAAACACGATCGCCGGAGTGAACTCGATGGGATTCCTTCGCGGAAAATTTGCGATCGATACCGACAAACTTAATATCGAATTCACAAAATCAGTGGGAAGCCCTGGTTGGGTGAGCGAAGGAACTGAATCTTATATGCTTGCGATGCGAGCGGAAGTCGGCGCCTACGACATTGTTCCAACTCCGGGACCCATTGGTAAAAAAGGCTTCCTTGCCAATACCTATGTAGATGAAGACATCCGCATCTGTCGCGGTGGCGGAGATGACTTCGGCACGGGAACATACTTGTATGTCCTAGTGAGAAAATCACAGTTCTAACAAAACAATAAACTACCTCGAGGCGCAAGATTCAGCTAACTTGTCATAGATGGATTTTGCGCCCCATAACTATCTTATTCTGTTCTTAGTCAGTCTTGCCGCTGGAGTTATTGATTCCATCGCAGGCGGTGGCGGGCTCCTCACTCTCCCTGCCCTTTTAAGTTCTGGAATGCCGCCAGCAATGGCTTTGGGAACTAATAAACTGCAAAGTACGTTCGGCAGTTTCTCGGCAGCTCATTATCACTACTCCAAAGGAACTTTTCATCCGCGCAACATCAAGGCGTTGATAGCATTTACTTTGATTGGCAGTGCCTTGGGCACTTATCTGATTCAAAGTATCGACTCATCCATGCTGAACAAAGCCATTCCCTTTATGTTGATTGGCTTTGCTGCGTATTTCAGTTTGTCTCCCCGCTTGGGTGACGTTGATCAACATCAGCGCATGCCACTGATTGCGTTCTCGGTTGTGATGGGAACCCTGATTGGATTTTACGATGGATTCTTTGGCCCTGGCACGGGATCGTTCTGGGCTTTGGCGTTTGTAAGTCTGTTGGGATTTAATCTTTCCAAAGCCACAGCTCACAGCAAAGCCTTAAACTTTGTTTCTAACATCACTTCGTTGGTTGTGTTTTTAGCGGGTGGGAAAGTCGTTTGGACAGTGGGATTATTGATGGGAGCAGGTCAATTCCTGGGCGCTCGTATCGGCTCTCATCTGGTCATAAAAAAAGGGACTCGATTGATCAAGCCCCTTCTGATTGCCGTGTCTTTGATTATGTCTATTAAGCTTTTATTTCTTTAGTGAGTCGCACCCATTTTAAAGGCTTTCACTCGCGCAGCTTGTAGTGGTTTACAAGTATCCACCGATTGAGCATTGCAATAAGCGATCACTTGTTTTTCCAATTCATCCCAATGTTCTTCGTCTTTAGCGGCAGACAAGATTTTGTCTTTAGTAAACCCCGTCAACGCAGACATCTTAGGTGCTTGAGCAATAAGCTGTCCCATATAGAAAGACTTTTGCTCTTTCGTGATTTTCTTAAGCTCATCATAGTCCATGATATAAATCGGAGCATCATCGTCACTCGCTGCGGCCTTTGGTGTTTCGGCATTCACCGACATCGCTACAAGAATCGCCATCAAGCATACAAATAAACGAAGTGCATTTTTCATTATTGAGCCCCCGAGCCTGATGATGACGACGAAGATGGTGCCGCACCACGATCTGCCTTTTCAGCGATCTCTTCTAAGTCAGGACGACTGAGTTTTGCCGCCTTCCAAAAGTCTCGCATCTGACGAACAGCTGCGGGATATTTGGGATCTTTCTTAGAAATCTTTTTGAATGCCTTAGAGTCACGGCAAGTTTTATCAGACAGCTGCATGTCAGGCTCTGCATCGCTGCCGAAAGAGTTCTTTGGATTTTCAGGACGGATATCGCCTGTGAAAAAATCAAAACGGTTTTTGCCATCAATCGCACCACCGGTGTCTTCGATCAAGAAATAACCCGGATGAGGCTTCTTAGTTCCATTTGGCAATTGAATCATCTTGCCTCTCATAGAAGGCATATAGATGATCGTTCCCATTTTGTAGTGACTTGGATCTGCGGCAATCGAGATGTAAGGAATGATACATTCGCCACTGGCTCCGCGGCCCGTTTTGCAACCCTGGCGGCGCAGACCATTTGTCATATCGTATGTTGTGGAAACTGCGATATTTGACGGACAACGCGCATTCGCTTCAGCGAAGATAAACGTTGCAAGTAAAATGATCGAAATGGACTTCATAGTATTTTTTCCCTCAAGACTCTAAAAGTACTGCAAGTTAGGGACCCGTCCCAATTGCTCTAGCTTGGAGTCAGCTGCGAAGGAACTTTGCAACTGTTGAAAATGCTAGACACTTTTATAGTTTATCGTGGGCGTCTCAATAGGAGAAAAACTTAAAGTTTATGGAGTAGGAACTGGACTTGTTTCACAGAGGATTCGTTAGATCTCCTCAGTGAAACCCAGTCTTAAGTAGGATGCTTTAGCCTTTTAACATTTCATCAAGCTTGCCCTCGTCATCGAGAGCTTTTAGATCCGTGTAACCACCGACAAGTTTGCCGTTGATCATGATGATTGGAACTGTTCTCCAGCCCGTTTCATTTTTGATGCGATCGATTTCTTCTGGTTTGTCAGTGAGGTCGACAACATCGTAATCAATTCCCTTATTATCCATAAAGGTGATTGCACGATCACAGTAAGGACATGGATTTTTCTTATACATAAGCACTTTAGCCATGTGACACCTCTTTCTCTTTTATTTTTGACATAGAGGGCATAAAAGGTAAAGGTTGGAAGCATCATGAAGTGTCTTCTCTGCGAAAACCCAGATTCAGCCCGTTTCAAAGTGATCAAAAAACCTGAGCGTAGCTATTATCACTGCGCTGCTTGTGATTTGATCTTTATGGCTCCTGATGAACGCATGAGTGCCGTCGACGAAAAAGCTCGCTATGATCACCACCAAAACGAAGATCAAGCGGGATATCGCGCCTTCCTGGCTCCCTTGATGAAAGATGTCGAAGACTACGTTGGCAAATCTGGCAAAACGGCCCACGAGATTCATTTGTTAGATTACGGTTGTGGTCCCACAGCGTTCTTGGGTGCTTGCTTTGTCGCAAAAGACTATCAAGTCACAAATTACGATTTGTACTACCAGCCCGATCAGGATGCTTTAAGAAAATCCTATAACGTGGTGACGAGCACTGAAGTGTGGGAGCATTTGCAAAATCCCAAGATCGATATCGAACAACAACTGCGCATGCTTAAATCCGGTGGACTGCTTGCGGTGATGACTTCGGCTCACAAAGGCGAAGCACATTTCCATGATTGGCATTACCGCCGAGACCTTACTCACGTTTCATTCTTTTCCGACAAAACGATGGAATGGTTCGCTCAAAAATATAATTTGAAAGTTGTGAAAGCAAAGAGCCCTTACTGGGTCTTTAAAAAACAAGTCATGACGACTTAAATTACTGACGAAGTTCCGTACGCAAAGACATCTCGTGCGGAACTGCGAAGAACTTCGCAACTCCCTCGATCATCTCATCAATATTTCGAGCCTTAGCACAAACACCCGTCAATGCATTTCCAAAAGCCAACCACACACTTGTTGTGCGCACATAGAAGCGGACTTTTCTCATCGCAAGGTCTTCGCCAAAATAATGACGACTGCGTTCGATGAGTTTTAATAAAACACGGCCGTATTCTGCACCCTCTTCTTCAGCGGTGCGCGGGGCTTTCATGCCTTCTTTGCCAGATGGTGGCGCAAACCCAAGCTCCTCGCCCAATTGCCACAACATCCATGGACGAGCAGCAAGTCCTCGCCCTGCCATCGCCATGTCACAGCCTGTTTCTTTAAGCATCGTCACGGCGTCTTCGACAGTTTGTACGTCACCGTTACCAATCACTGGGAAATCAACAGCTGCATGCAAAAGCTTGATTTGCTCCCAATCAGCCCAGCCACGACGTTTTTGCGCGGCAGTTCTGGGATGTAAGCACACCCAAGCCGCTCCAGAATTTCTTAATCCACCAACGAATGACAGCAACTCATCAAGCTCTTTGGTTGAACCCACCGCACGCAGTTTTACACTGACAGGCACCGACGAGTTTTTGACAGTCATACGCACAACTTCTGCGGCGTAGTTGGGATCTCCCATCAACGCCACTCCGTAGTTATGCTTTAAAGCCTTTTGCACGGGACAACCCATGTTGATGTCGATCGCTTCAGCTCCCCACTCTACAAGGCGTTTAACGCTTTCGGCGATGGCTTCCTCTTCGTTACCGAGGATTTGTGGGACTAAGCCGGGCTCATGGGCTGCGCGCATCGTTTCGGGAGTTGTTTCAAGATTTTCGCCAGGAATACGGCGAGAGTTTAACATTTCAGTTGGCCAAATAGTGTAAGCACCGTCAGGTAAATATTCGCGCATCACTTCACGTAAAGCCACGTGAGTTAAACCCACCATCGGTGCCAAGCACAGAGGGAAGTTTACTTTGCCATGAAGGATCGGTCTATGCAGACCTAATTTTACCGTCGTCATACATTCCACAAACAAAAAGACTCCCAAGCGGGAGTCTTTGAAAAACACTTTGATATTTTAAAGTATCAACTACGCCGCTTTACCTGCTGGAGTTAGAGCGTATCTTTTAACTAGCTCATAACCACCGAACATCACTGCAGAGAAAAACAAATCTCCCGCAACTTGGTATCCAAAGAATGGGATCGCCGCAACGTAACACTGAACAAGACCTTGCATGTTCATCGCATACATTCCGTCCATCACCCAAACACCGAAATTAGAAACCAAGAAGAACACGCAGCTTGCAGCCAAAGAAAGACCACCGATGCGAGCCACTGATTTGCTTTCAGTCAGGAACCAACCCATCATCACGATCAACGCAAAACCTGCGTAGACAAAGAATGTTGTGGAGTGGAAGCCACCCAAAGCCAGATCGCTCAACATCAACGCTGCCAATGGCACTGCCAAAGACAAACGTTTGTCAGAGAAGTAAGCGCCACCGAACAAAGCCATAGCGCCAACAGCTGTGAAATTCCAAGGGTGCGGAATAATACGAGAAAATGCCGCGCCCAAAACCATCATTACTAGTACGATCATGCGTGTAGTCATGCCCCGATACCTATCACTTGTTCATTCGGTTGTCTACAAGCTCCTGAACCACCCCTGGTTCTGAAAGCGTTGTAATGTCACCTAGTTGATCTGGTTGATTTTCCGCAATTTTTCGCAGAATTCGACGCATAATTTTTCCAGAGCGAGTCTTAGGCAAACGAGGTGCCCACTGAATCAAATCAGGTGTCGCAATCGGCCCGATCTCCTTACGAACTGTCTGAACCAGCTCTTTACGAAGGTCTTCCGAAGCCGTGATCCCTGTTTTCAGAGTCACGAAAGCATAGATCCCTTGGCCTTTGATATCGTGCGGGTAACCCACCACTGCGGCCTCAGCCACGTTATGATTTGCAACCAAGGCTGATTCAATTTCAGCTGTTCCCAAACGGTGACCAGAAACGTTGATCACATCATCCACGCGTCCCGTGATCCAGTAATAACCATCCTCATCACGACGACAACCGTCGCCCGAAAAATAGTAACCTGGGTATGCCGAGAAATAAGTTTCTTCAAAACGCTTGTGATCGCCATAAACCGTGCGCATTTGACCAGGCCATGAATCAGCAATCGCCAAAACACCCTCGCCCGCACCGTCAATTTTTTTACCTTCTGGAGTTAGCAGATGTGGCTGCACACCAAAGAATGGCAAAGTTGCAGAGCCCGGTTTTAATGGAGTAGCCCCTGGCATCGGCGTGATCATAAAACCACCCGTCTCAGTCTGCCACCAAGTATCCATGATTGGGCAACGACTGTCGCCGACCACTTCATAGTACCAAACCCAAGCTTCAGGATTGATCGGCTCGCCCACTGTTCCCAAAATTCTTAGTGACGAACGATCACAGTCCTTCACCCATTTTTCACCTTCACGCATTAGTGAGCGCAAAGCTGTTGGCGATGTATAGAACAAATTCACTTTATGCTTTTCAACGATCTGCCAGAATCTTGACGGCGTTGGATAATTCGGAACACCTTCAAAGAACAACGTCGTCGCGCAATTCGCAAGCGGACCGTAAACTATATAACTGTGACCTGTTACCCAACCGACGTCGGCAGAGCACCAGTAAATATCTTTATCGTGATAATCAAAAACGTACTGATGAGTGACACTCGCCCACAACAAGTAACCACCCGTCGTATGCAAGACACCCTTTGGCTTTCCTGTGGAGCCTGACGTGTACAGAATGAACAATGGATCTTCTGCATCCATTTGCTCCGCTTCACATTGATCACTGACACCTTTAACAGCGTCGTGATACCAAACATCCAAGCCCGCTTTCATTTGCACATCGATGTTGGAGTATTTAACCACCAGGACTTTTTCAACGATGCCGGCTTTAACAACCGCTTTATCGACGTTTTCTTTCAAAGGAATTGTTTTACCACCACGGAAACCAGAGTCAGCCGTGATAATGAATTTAGATTTTCCATCGAGCACACGGTCACTGATTGAGTCCGGTGCGAAACCACCAAAGATCACCGAGTGAACTGCACCGATGCGTGCGCAAGCTAACATTGCGTAGACTGATTCCAAAATCATCGGCATGTAGATCGTAACCACATCGCCTTTTTTAACGCCCATATTTTTTAGAACGTTGGCAAAGCGGCAGACTTCTTGGTGAAGTTCTTTGTAAGTGATTTTTTTAGAAGCTGTGTTGATATCGTCAGCTTCCCAGATCAATGCGACTTTATCAGCCTTAGTAGCCAAGTGACGATCAATACAGTTGTAAGAAACGTTCAGCTTACCGCCTTCGAACCATTTAATGCTGACAGGCTTTTTGAAGGAGGTGTTTTTAACTTTATCCCATTTTTTAAACCAATGAAGGCGCTCTGCCTCCTTAGCCCAAAAACCCTCGGGATCTTGAACGGACTGCTGGTACATATCTTTGTACTTTTGCGGAGTGATCAGCGCGTTTTTTTCGAGAGTGGGATTGATAGGATAAACTTCTTTATGCATGAAAACTCCTCTGATGGAGCTTTTATCCTATTATCATTTGGTTATCGGTCAATGCTTATTGCGCAGTTCTTTCCATCTATCGTACATTCGGAAAATCAACATCCCCGAGAGCATACTAAATACGAAAATAATTGCGGACACTGAACCACTCCCCAAAGATGTCAACGCAGGCCCCGGGCAGTACCCTGCAAGCCCCCAACCCAAACCAAAAATCACGCTCCCAATTATGAGTGATTTTGAAATTTCAGTCGCCTGTGGCAAATGAAACTGCGTATCTAAGAGAGGTGATTTTTTACGACGGATCACGAAGTAAGTAATCATATGAACGGGGATCGCTCCCACCATAACAAAAAGTAAACTAGGGTCCCAACCTTCACCGATGGTCAGAAAGGAAACTACTTTGTGTGGCTGAGTCATTCCTGAAATTCCCAAACCAATAGAGAAAATAAACCCCACCAACAAAGCTGCGATATTGCGAAGTGATTTAAATTTTTCCATCTAAATCCCCACAACCCAACGAACAAAATTCGCCATCAAAATTCCTGCAAGCATAAAACTGATCGTCGCAACAATCGAACGTGGCGACATGCGAGCTATCCCACAAATGCCATGACCACTCGTGCAACCACTCCCCATCACTGTCCCAAATCCCACTAGCAACCCTGCAATCATGATCACAGCAGAGTTGCGCTTAAGATCCGAATGAAAAAGTTCGGGATGTCGAGTCGCCAAAAACACGCCACCTAAAACCATGCCGATGACAAAAAATAGACGCCAACGATAGTCAGCATGAGTTCTGGTTAGCAATCCATTGACGATCCCACTGATTCCCGTCACGCGACCGTTGAAGGCAAGGAACAATGCCGTGGCAATTCCAATTATCCCGCCACCAGCCAGAGACATTAAAACACCTTCGTTCATTTCAATTTCCTTCCATATCACGCCGATAATTCCGGTTCATATCGCGCTTTGTAGCCATAGTTTCTATGGCGATATTGCGTTACCCAAATACAGGGATTTTCAAATAGTGTTTTCCCTGCTCGTCAGCGACAGGCAAGTGTCCTGCGCGGATATTAATTTGCAAGCTTGGTAGCAACAATTTTGGCGTCGCTAAAACGGCATCACGCTTAGTACGGAACTCGACATACTGTTCTTCCGTCGTATTGCGAGTCAGCTGAATGTTTTTGTCTTTTTCATCACCGACAGAAGTTTGACACAGAACTTCGCGACCACCGGGTTGATAATCGTGACAAACAAAAATTCTGGTTGTTTCAGGCAATGAATAAATTTTTGAAGTGATGGAATTGTAAAGCTCCTTTGCAGAGCCTCCCGGGAAATCACAACGACCTGTTCCTGAATCTGGCATGAACAGAGTGTCTCCACAAAACAAAGCATTGTCGAATAAGTACGAAGCGCACGCTGGCGTATGACCTGGAGTGAATAAAACTTTGAACTGAATAGTTCCCGCACTCACCGTTTCATTTTCCTTAAGCAAGCGATCAAAGACTTTTCCATGGATGTCCGTGGTCTTTTCATCCAGGTTGTACATATCACGCCAGATTTTTTGCACGACCGTGATACGCTCACCGATACACAATGGAGCCTCTGGGAAACGTTTCTTAAAAAACTGCGCACCCGTCACATGGTCTGCATGCACGTGAGTCTCAAGAATCATACGTGGAGTAAGTTTGCTTTCCTGAATATAAGCCAAAACTGCTTCAGAGGATTTATTGGAAAGCTTAGAAGAAGCCGGGTCGTAATCCCAAACCGGATCAATCACCACCGCATCAAGGCTTGCGGGATCGTGAACAACATAAGTCATCGTCGACGTCGCAGGATCAAAGAAATTCTTAATCTCAATAGCCATGGCTTACTCCAAATGTGATGTGGAGCAAGTTTAGAGGTACGTCCTTACCTAATCAAGTAAGGACGTACCACGCACCGTGTGAAGGAATAGGTGCCTGGCACAAAAAAAAAGCCCCCGGGTTTCCCCAGGGGCTTTAAGTGGTTTTTTACAAATTTACGGGAGGAACGATTAGTTCACATCTTTGTAATCAGCGTCGATGACATCGTCACCGTCTGCTTTTTTCTCGCCACCAGCGTCGCCGCCGTTGTTGCCAGAAGCCTCAGCCCCTGGTTGAGCTCCTTGCTTTTTGTAAAGCTCAGAAGTCATTGTGTGAGTCAAAGATTGAAGCTTGTCGAAAGCCGCTTTCAATTCATCAGCAGATGCGCCTTTGTTCTCAAGAACTTTTTTAGCATCAGCGATAGCATCGTTAGCCGTTTTAACTTCAGCCTCAGGCAATTGCGAACCAGAATCTTTGATCAATTTCTCAGTTTGGTAAACCAAGTTGTCCAAATTGTTTCTGTTCGTAACTGCTTCTGCTTTTTTCTTATCTTCTTCCGCGTGACCTTCCGCATCCGCTACTGCCTTTTTGATTTCCTCTTCAGACAAACCACTTTGTGCTGTGATTTTGATCTGCTGAGTTTTTCCAGAAGACATATCTTTCGCCGATACGTGCAAGATACCGTTGGCGTCCATGTCGAATGTCACTTCAACTTGAGGAACACCACGTGGAGCTGGTGGAATACCCACTAGTTCGAAACGACCTAGTGTTTTATTGTCGCCAGCCATCTTACGCTCACCTTGAAGAACGTGGATGTCTACCGCTGGTTGGTTGTCTGCTGCTGTCGAGAACACTTGTGATTTCTTAGTAGGAATCGCTGTATTGCGCTCGATAAGCGGAGTCATCACACCACCCAAAGTTTCGATACCCAATGAAAGCGGAGTTACGTCTAGCAACAACACGTCTTTCACGTCACCCGCAAGAACGCCACCTTGAACTGCTGCACCGATAGCAACAACTTCGTCTGGGTTCACTGTGCGGTTTGGCTCTTTGCCGAAGAATTCTTTAACTGCTTTTTGGATTGAAGGGATACGTGTAGAACCACCCACCAATACAACTTCGTCAATTTCAGAAGCTTTCATACCAGCATCAGCCAAAGCTTTGCGGCAAGGCTCCATAGAGCGTTTTACTAGATCTTCAGTCATTTGATCGAATTTTGCGCGAGTCAATTTCGTTTGCAAATGCTTAGGACCTGTTTGATCTGCCGTGATGAACGGAAGATTGATTTCAGTCTCTTGAGCAGATGAAAGTTCGATTTTTGCTTTCTCAGCCGCTTCTTTCAAACGTTGAAGAGCCATTTTATCGTTTTTCAAATCGATAGCTTGGTCTTTTTTGAATTCAGTGATCAACCATTCAAGGATCACTGTATCGAAGTTGTCACCACCCAAGTGCGTGTCACCGTTCGTAGAACGAACTTCAACAACACCGTCACCAACTTCTAGGATGGAGATATCGAATGTACCACCACCGAAGTCGAAGATAGCGATCTTCTCTTCTTTTTTCTTATCCATACCGTACGCCAATGCAGCCGCTGTTGGCTCATTGATGATACGTTTGATTTCAAGACCTGCGATACGACCAGCATCTTTAGTAGCTTGGCGTTGAGCATCGTTGAAGTAAGCTGGAACAGTAACAACTGCTTCAGTTACCGGCTCGCCCAAATAGTCTTCCGCAACTTTTTTAAGTTTCGCAAGAACCGCAGCACCGATCTCTTCTGGAGATACGTTTTTACCTTGAACTTTGAATGCACAGTCATTGCCTTTAGCAACAACAGTGTATGGAACTAGTTTGATTTCTTCAGAGATCTCTTCGAAACGACGACCGATGAAACGTTTCGCAGAGTAGATTGTGTTCTCTGGATTCGTCACCGCTTGACGTTTAGCGATTTGACCAACAAGACGGTCACCGTCTTTTGTATAAGCAACAACTGATGGAGTTGTGCGAGCGCCTTCTTCGTTCACAAGAACTTTGGCTTCTCCGCCTTCCATAATAGCGACGCATGAGTTTGTCGTCCCTAAGTCGATACCAATAATTTTACCCATGTTTGATTTCTCCTTAAATGCCCACCCGGATTTCGTAATCATCCCAGTGCCAGCCAATACCGTGGTAATTTATTAATTAAAGCTTGAATAACACAGGATAAATGTGGGTTCGGATGGCATTCCGTCAAGCTGCCGAATTACTTTTTTTCAGGTCTTAAAAACGTCTTTTTTTGGCCAGTATATTCAGCTACTTACAAAGGCCTTCTTTAATGCTGGCAGACAGTCCAGCTCGCATTCATCCCTTCGTCTCATTTTGTCGTCACGCATCAATCCGCATTTCCGCCAGCACCGGGTTTTCTGTGTTTGCGAAAGAGCTCAGGTAATTTGCCTGCAAGTTCAGCATGTGTCTTTTTTAGGTACATATATGCTGGCGAGACATGCAGATCACAAACCCGCTCTACGTTCCACTTTTTGGGGGATTTTGCGATCACATTGTCAGCACTTTGTCGGTCCAATAAAAACACATCTGACCGAGAACTTTGCAAGCGCTGAAACATTTGCATCGGTGTATCGATCGACTCCACTCGTGTCGACACATAGTCTTTTAAATTCATTTCGAAGTAGTGAATGCCTCGTTGAAAATCAATCCGCAACTTCGAGCCTAACAACTCTTTCCAAGAGCAAGGAACCTCGGCTCCCCGTTTTGCATATATAGAAAAATACACCTTCGCGATCGGCTCCTCGACGCGAATTAAATCCGGGTGAGTATCCCCGTATTCCCGCACACGAACCAGCTCCCCATCGATATTTTCGTTGCTGATTTCTTGAGCTCCTCGAGCCAGCGGCACCCGACGAAATTCGAGCTTGAATCCTAAATCCCTGAACGCATCGACAATCATCGCCGTTTCATTCTTACCCACCAACTCATTCCCGGAGGTCACAAACAGAATGACCAGTGATTTATCTGGAGTTTTTTCCGCAGCAGGAGCCGCAGTGAAAACCACCGGAAGGAGAGCAGATAAAAATTGTAACAGCATGACCAATAATATCCTTACGACGAGTCCCGAGACGAGCTGAGATTGATGACGTATTTTTAATTGAGTTCTATCAAAGCTTACGGACTTTTAACTCGTGTTATTGAGCACCGTACGCAATGATGGTCCTTCGCTCTTCCCTTAAAAAAAAAGTTCCTTTAAGAAATAAGAGTCCCTCAAGGCCCTGGCGAAACCCTTCATTCCCAGGGCCTTAACTTTACTCAATCCAGTCCTCGGATCAAGTATTCACTCCCTCTGCATTTAAACATTCCCTCCCCGAAGCCCCCATTTCTGCATACTTTTCGAACTTACAAATCAATATAGGTACCTTTTTTTTTACTAATATTGGTTGAAATTAACCATTATAGATGGTAGGTAATAGATGAAGGCCCGATTGCGGTACTATTCAAAACTTAGAGCGCATCAACACTATTTGGTGGAACTTTCAATTCACGAGTTCGAGGCATCAGACAAGTATCCAGACGGAATCAAATACGGACTTATCTGTAAAAACATAAAGAATGGTAATTTTGTCTTAATGGACAACCACCATCCCAAAGGGCCGCACATTCATATTAATGATCGAGAATTCGAGTATCGATACAAAAATGATGACCAGTTGATCAAAGACTTTAAAGACATCGTTTTTAAAAATTTAGGAGTCAAACTATGAAAAAACTGATCGTATCTTTAAAAACGAGCTCTGACTCCCTCGGTGATTTTAAGAAAGCTCTGAAAAGTGCCCGTAAAGGAACTCTGAAAGGTGATCACTATGAAGTTTCCTTTGATGACAAAAAGGAATTCGATAAATTCGTAAAGAATATGGGCCTTCTTGCAGTGATTTTAAATCAAAAGCCAAAGTCCGTTTATGAGTTAGCAAAACTTGTTGAAATGGACATCTCAAACCTCAACAAAATCATTCTCTTTTTCGAAAAGGTCGGAGTGATCAAAATCAAAACCTCAACAGCATCTGGAAGATCCGTCAAAACTCCAATTGTCGAGTACGAACAGATTGAATTTAATTTGAAGGCCGCTTAACCGGCCCCCTATTCTAAAATTAGAAACTTGCCGTGGACTTGGTCTTTGGGAAGTGCGTTGAAGTGCCACCATTCGTGCTCCAGAACTTTGAAGCCTTGGTTTTCCATAAGCGCTCTTAAAACCATGCGATTGTTAAACTGCAACATGGTGAGCTCACCGGATTTTAAAAACTGCTGTTCGAGTTTTGGCTGAGCCAGGTCCCTGAAATCATCAAATCCTGTCCCCATATCCAAATAGTCGCCGTCTTTTTCTCGCAGAGTTAGATCCATCGCCATACCGAAGTTATGCAACGAACCTGGATGCGGAGGAGCGACATAGTTCTGAAACGGAGTCCCCTCAAGATGTTTGTAGAACTGCGCTTGAATACTACGTGGGCGGAGAGCATCCCAGACAAGGAATTTCAAAGTGGGATGTTTCTTTTTAAGCTCATCACAAGCGCGCATGAACATCTCATAAGCCACTGGAGCCACGAAGCAACGATCAAAGCCACCGTACACATTTGTATGCATAAAGTTGTCATTCGTTGCATATTTGAGCTCTAAAGACACCTCGTCGGAGTCTTTGATCTCTTTAAAATTCTTTTCTATCCACTCAAGCTGATTATGAAACGAAGTCATGGAATTACTTTACAAGGATTCCCTCCCCGATCAATGATTAATACTTATTCGGAGGCCCTGATGACGATTCCTAAATTTGAGTGTTGGATCATAATCCAAAAACCAGTCCGCGAAGTTTTCAGTGGCGTTTATGACAATAAAAAGATCAGCGCTTATTTCACCACGGCTGGTGCTTCGGCTCCGTTGAAGGAAGGTTCTACTGTCCTTTGGGAGTTCGCTGATTTTCCAGGTCCATTCCCTGTCACATCTAAAAAAGTCATCGATGATAAATTGATTATCTTTGAATGGGGCAATCCGGATGGCAAAGGCGAAAATACGGTAGAGTTTCATTTTGAAGCTTTAAATACCGGCGAAACCAAAGTGAAAGTTTATGAGACTGGTTGGAAGGATAACGAGGAAAACGTAAAGTTATCTTATGGCAACTGCATGGGCTGGTCACAAATGATCTCAGCCCTGAAGTGTTATCTTGAATACGGAATCAATTTACGTAAAGGCGCTTATAAGCCTTTAGCTGGCGGCTAGTTATTTTCTTTTTTCCCAATAGCGGTACAAACCAACGATGTCATTGCTCGTGAGCAGTGGCATTGCATCCGCTAACATTGAATCAGACCAATCCCACCAGTTCATTTCCATCAACATAGAAATCTCGGGCTCTGTAAATCGCTTGCGCACAACTTCGCCATGACCAACTACGATGGAATAAGGATCCACATTGCGAGTCACTACCGCGCGTGCACCAATCACACAACCACTGCCAACACGAACGCCCGGCATGATCATCGCTTCGGCACCGATCCAAACATCATTACCGATGACAGTGTCACCTGCTGGACGATAGCCATTTTCTGCTTTTGCGTAAGTTGGATTCGATTTGATGAACGCAAATGGATACGTTGAAATCCACTCTTTGCGATGTCCTTGGTTACCGGCCATCAAAAACACAGCGCCCGTTCCGATGGAGCAATACTTGCCGACATAAAGTTTATCAACATCCTTACGATCCGGAGCCAAGTACCAGGCACAATCATCGAAAGAATGACCGTGATAGTAGCCCGAATAGTAACTGTGTTCTCCCACAATAATATTTGGATTTGTCGTTTGTTCTTTAAGGGACTTACCGGCAAAAGGACTTTCAAAATAGTTTTTCATGAGTTTAGCGTAAAGGTTTGGCTAACCAGAAACAAACAAAACAAATCTAAGTCCAGAATAGTACAAACTTTGGAGTGTTAAGTCTTTGCAAACTTCTTCACGAAATTTGTCAAAGCATAGACCACGGCACTTCCCGCAAATGCAGCAGCACCAAGGCCTCCACCGATTCCTTTTGCTAACGGAATCAGGAAAGTAAAGACTAAACCAAAAATAATACTAGCGAGTAGCACCCGTCTCCACCCGAGGCGTGACTTATCGGTCATGCCCACAAAGGTTGCCCCGAAAAACGCCGCCCTCAGGGCTCCATCTAAATTAATATCAAGAAGACTTAACAGAATCACAAATATCAATGTCGGCAAAGCCGAAGCTCGAATCGTCGCCCAATGCCATTTATGAATCAGGTGATAAGTGATCTGCGCACTGACCATGGAAACCAGCAAAACACCCAGCAACGTTAACGTCATGCCATCACCTTCAATGCCAAACCCAGAAGTGATGAAATAAAAGCGATCAAGCCAAGTCTGCCGCCCATACCTTTAAAATAGCGAAGCATCGCAAAATAAATCAGACTGCCAATCGCTGAGACCAAAAGGATTTCCCAAAAACCTTGCTCGGTGACCTTTGAACCCATAGCCACAAAGGCGCCCATATAAATATTGGCGTGAATATGGTTGCTTTCGATTCGTTTGGTTTCAGGAATAAAAGTTCCCAGCAATCCGGTTAAGGCCGCCGAGGTGACAACGTCCATGCCCCACTTTGCTTGAAAGTAAAAGCACACCATGCAACCAATTAGAAAAGTGATGAACTTAAAAAGCCACAATTCAAAATAACGGAGAGGCTTTTGCAATCGACTATTCATTGTACTTTTTGTTAGACCCTTTTGCAGTTTCGACTGGATACTTGGCCGCATTCTTAGCCAGTTTACGTTCCAACGCCATTCCTAGGTCAATTTGATTCATCTGTGCAAAGCGAAGTACAAAGAAAAACACATCGGCCAGTTCATCTGACACTTTTTCTTTGAATTCTGGAGAACTCATTTTTTCTTGGATCTGCGCTTCCGACTTAAAGCGGAAAAGATCCAAAAGCTCATTGGACTCTGTCGACATCCCAATCGCCAAATCTTTGGGAGGATGAAACTGATCCCAGTCGCGCTCCTCGCAAAAAGTTTGAATCGTCTTAATCATTTTGGAAATAGAATCTTGTGACATCTATTTCTTCTTTGCTTTGGGTTTAGGTTTTGCGTTTACTTTAGGTTTATCAGCAACCTTTGCTTTTACTCTTTGGTTCCACAAAGGTTTAGCTTTCAGGGCTTTGTGATAAATTTCGCAGTTTTTATCGTGAGCGCCGGGCAAATAGCCCGCACTTAGTAAAAACTCATTCACGATCTCGCCGCCAGTGAACTTGAAGGTCTTTTTGAAAAGCTTAACCCATTCCTCTTTCGTCAGCGGATGATTGTGAGCCAGCCATTTTTCAAAGGAGCCAAACTCTTTTTGAATCACTAAGATGGATTTCGCGTTTTCAATCGCCGCATTGATTTTAAGACGATTGCGAATCACGCCAGGATCTTTCATCAAACGCGCACGATCGGCTGCTTTGTAGGCCGCAACTTTTTTGATATTGAAGTTATGATACGCTTTACGGAATGAGTCCTGCTTTTTTAGAATCGTTTCCCAACTCAGTCCCGCTTGATTGATCTCTAAAATCAAACGACAGAACAACTCATCATCGTCATGAATCGGAAAACCATAGGCTTTATCATGATAGGGTTTATGAATTGCTTTCTTTTCATCAGACATGTGGACGATGGCACGGCAGTACGACATAGAAACCTCAGATGTTCGTCATGCTATCAATTTTGTGCACTTTTACAATGCTAAAAGCAGAAAACTCCCGCTACACTGATCATAGCAACAGGAGCTTTTATGGCAGCACAACTTGAGATGGGTTTAGATACTTTTGGCGACGTGACAAATGATTTGAATGGCAAGGCCCTGCCCCAAGCTCAAGTGATTCGAAATGTAATTGCTGAAGGCGTGCTTGCTGATCAATTGGGTTTGGATTTTTTTGGCGTCGGCGAACATCACCGTGATGATTTTGCGGTTTCTGCTCCCGAAACAGTTCTTGCTGCCATCGCAGCACAAACTAAAAAAATTCGTCTGGGATCTGCGGTTACTGTTTTAAGTTCTGATGATCCTATCCGTGTCTTTCAAAGATTTTCAACGATTGATGCTATTTCAAACGGTCGCGCCGAAGTGATCATGGGTCGTGGATCTTTCATCGAGTCCTTCCCACTTTTTGGATTTGATTTGGAACAGTACGAAGAGTTGTTCGAAGAAAAGTTGGATCTATTTGCACAGATTTTAAAAGGCAATCCCGTGAACTGGTCTGGCAACACGCGAGTTCCAGTAGCGAATCAAAGTGTCTATCCTCAACCAGAACACGAAAGAATCAAAACTTGGATTGGCGTTGGAGGCACTCCGAAATCAGTCATCCGTGCTGCACATTATGGTTTCCCATTGATGCTGGCAATTATTGGTGGCGATCCGAAAGGATTTAAACCTTTCGTCGATCTTTACTATAAAGCCTTGTCGCAATCCAATCAGCGCACTCAGCCTATCGGTGTTCACTCCCCTGGCTTCGTTGCTAAGACTGACGAAGAAGCCAAAGAAACCATCTGGCCACATTATCGTACGATGATGAATCGCATTGGTCGTGATCGCGGTTGGCCACCAATCACCAAAGAACAATTCGAAGCGCAAATCGGGCCTGAGGGATCTTTGTATGTGGGCTCACCCGAAACAGTTGCTAATAAAATTGCGGCAACAGTTTCGCATTTGGGAGTATCACGCTTTGATTTAAAGTACAGCTTAGGCACTCTTCCCCACGAAGACTTGATGAAATGTATCGAGCTTTACGCAACGAAAGTTGTTCCTCTTGTCAGAGAAAAAGTGGCCACTAAATAAGGCCACTTTCCCCTCGTAAATTTCTGATTTAACAAAAGATAAAATCGATTTCTCGGTTGAAATATTCGCCGAGATTCCATGTGTTTCTCGAGAGTAAATTAAGGAAACACTGACCATAAGTTCGTGAGTTCCCTGAGACTCGTTTGGCCTATGTCTAGAGTTTGTCCCGAATTGGGAATCTGAGAAAGATTTGCTTAACGACACGAACTCAACTGCTATCCTTGAGGTCAGCGTTCAGTTATCTTGGGGGATGAAGTGAACAAATCAATCTTCGCTAAATTAGGGCGATATGGGGTTAAGCCATATCTCGTGTTCACAGCAGCAACCATCACCATCTTTGCTTTCCAAAACTGTGGTGAGGGTTTTACGGTTATCAGCAATCTACAAAGTATTGCTGGCACCAACCAACCTGAATACATCAACGAATCTACGGAGTTCGCGCAAGGTCGCGATCTTTATAATCAGAACTGCGCTGGTTGCCATGGAACTTTTGAAAACAGTGCGGTTTCAGGTAAATCACTGATCGACATTAAAACAGCTATCGGCAACGTGCCACAGATGTTTGCGTTCCAAGCTTTGTCTGAACAACAATTGCAGTTAATTGCTCTTGCACTTAATCCAGGAACTCCAGGGACTGTGACGCCTACTCCATCACCATCACCTACTGCGACAGTAAGTCCGTCGCCAAGTGCATCGCCGTCGCCGTCTCCATCACCTTCGCCTTCTCCGACAGTATCACCAACGGTTTCTCCGACGGTCACGCCATCGCCCACACCGACGGTATCTCCTTCGCCATCACCGTCTCCGTCTCCAACTCCAACGGTTACGCCGTCACCGACGCCGTCTATTCCTGCTAATACATTCGCTTGCCAACCAGGTGAAGACCCAGGGGTCAGCAATTTGCGCCGCTTGAGTCGTCGTGAATACTTACAAACATTGAAATCTCTTGCATATGGCAAAGTGAATATCGATAGCTTGCAATCAGATATCGATAACTTACCAGCGGATGTTGTGAGTGGTGTTTTCGATTCCACTGATATGACTGTGTCTGCGGCACACGTCGAGGCTTACTTAACTCTAGGTAAAAAAGTTGCGAACTTATTCGCAACAAGTTCCACTTGGAGAACTTCTGCGACGAATAGCTGTAACAGCTCAAGCGGCATGACAGATGCGTGCTGGACAGGATTCTTTAGCACATTTGCTCGCCAAGCTTTCCGTCGCCCTCTTACTACGGCTGAACAACAGGTTTATAAGGACCTTTATAACTCTGAGTTTGGCGGCAATATCAATGACGGTTTAACTGTTGCGGTTATGGCTATCCTCCAATCTCCGAATTTCATCTATAAAGTAGAATTGAACGGAACTCCTGTGAATGGTCGCGAGGATCTGGTTAAACTTACCGACTATGAATTGGCTGCTCGTATCGCGTTCTTGGCAACGGGCCGTGGCCCTGATGCGACATTGATGAAAGAAGCTGCCGACGGAAAACTTGCAACGGCTGACGGTTATAAAACAGTCGTAAACCGCGTTTTTGCAACGGCCGAATCCAAAGAGCACATCGTTGAGTTCTATAACCAATGGCTCGGTATCAACCGCATGCCTTCGTCAAATCACTCAACTTGGTTCCTTGGAAATGTTCCAAGAGCTTCGATCCAACCAGAAGCTATGCAAGAGATGAGAGACTTCACGAACTACTACACTTACTCTGTGGCTGGTACTTATCGTGATCTTATGACTTCACCGGCGAGCTTCACGCAAGGCCAAGCTTTGACTTTAATTTACGGTGCCGCAAAAGGTGTAGCCTTGTCTGCTGAAGAGCGCCCAGGCCTTATGAGCCGTGTTGGATTTATGTTCAGCCCGACTGATAACTCAAGCTTGGTTCACCGTGGTCTAGTGATGCGCAGAAATATTCTGTGTGATTCAATCCCACTTCCAACTATCGGACCAGACGAGAAAGATCTGTTTGCGCCACCAGTACCAGATCCAACGCAATCACAACGTCAGCAAATCGAAACACGTACTTCACCTGTGCGTTGCCAAGCATGTCACTCCCTGATCAACCCGATGGGTTTTGTGATGGAAAACTACAATGCCTTTGGTAAATACCGCACAGTCGAAAGTATTTTCGATGCAAACGGTAACATTTTGGCAAATCACCCAGTGAATGCCCGTGTGAAACCAAATATTGAATCTGCAAACGACCCAGAAGTTGTTGGTCTAAAGGAAATGGCGACAGCCATTGGTAACTCTTCTCGCGGTCCGGCTTGTATGGTGAAACAATGGGGTACTTATACGATCGGTCGTGCCATCACGAACGCGGATAACTGCTCGATGAATACAAGCTTCTCACAACTGACTGACCCAACTAAGGCCAGCTCGAGTGGTGACCAACCAGGAACTATTTTGAACATGTTTAAATCCCCTGCGTTTGATGCGAACTTCCGTTTGCGTAAACGCGGGTCTCTGTAAGAGGTTCGTATGCATTGGAATAAGTTATCGCGTCGTCAGTTTTTAAGAGGTACAGGCGGTCTTGCACTTGCCTTGCCTTTTCTGCCTTCCATGCTTCCTGAAGCCCAAGCTCAAACCGGGCCGAACATTAAGAAGCGCTTTATCGCAATTCATAATGGTCACTGCCAAGCCGTTGAGCAATGGCTGCCCGATCCTGCAAAATTCACTTGGACTGAAAAAGATGCGAACTCCCGCGAGGTCGCTCTGTCTGCAATTCCTGGGGCGATGTCTCCAGTTTTAGGAACTCAATTCGACAGCCTTCGTTCTAAATTGACGCTTTTGTCACGCTTAGATCCTTTGTCGAAAACTCCGAATCACAATGCCGAGTGTATGCTGACTGGTGGCGTGGTGTCTGAGGCGACCAGCAGTATTGACCAAATGATTTCCAAATTCTTATATGGCGGCTCCCCTTTGAATCTGTATGTGAAATCCGTGGATGACGGAAATTACAACGGGGCTTCTCATGTGAGTGTCTTAAACAAAGCCTATGTTCCTGGTCAATTCAATCCGTCTTCGGTTTTCTCGAGCATGTTTGGCACAGGCACTACGCCGACAACTCCAAATGCGGCTGATAAGCTCACTCGCCGTGATATCTTGGTGGTTGATAAGGTTTACGCTGAATACGTAAACCTAAGATCGAATAAACGTTTATCTAAAGACGATCTAGCCCGCGTGGAACAACACATGGCGATGATCAATGACCTTCAGAAAAAACTAAACGCCAACGTTCAGGCTCCTCCGGCAATGACTTGTACGAATCCAACGGGTCCTTCAAGTTCTCCGGTCAAATCATCGAACCCTGCCGATTACCAAGTGGTGATCGACCAGATGTTTGATGTGATCGAAGTTGGCGTTAAGTGCGGTAAAATTCAAACAGCAACATTGATGATGCACGTTTACGACTACTTCAGTGGTTCGGTAAACTTCGTGCCAGGTGTGACAGGTTCTGTGCGCTTCCATGAGGACGTGAATCACGCCGGTACGGATGAACTTCGTTTGATGAAGCTTGCGATGATGACGTTCTTTGCAAATCGTGTTTCTAGATTCCTAACTCGCATGGATACTGTTGAGGATACTTCGACGGGTTCAACTTACTTGGATAATTCATTGATCCTATGGGGTAATGACCAAGGGACGACTAAGAATACGAATGCACATAACTCCGTAAACAATCCAGTTCTGCTTGCAGGCAGTGCCGGTGGTTACATTAAAACAGGTCGTCATATTGATTACGGTCCATCTTATGGTACTAAGCGCCGCCCTATCGGTGGTGATGAAGGCGACTACAAACGTGGTCGTCCGTACAATCAGTTGTTGATCACAATCATGCAAGCCATGGGCATGCAGCCTGCTGACTATGAGGCTGGCAGCACGCAGGGCTTCGGTGTGTATGGGACTTTGTTGTCGAGCTATGATTACCTGGGCGGCAATCACCGCCGCGAGATCTTACCGCTGATTCGCGGTTAACATTTAGCATTTTCAACTGCGGGTTTAGAACATAAACCCCGCTCTTACTTCATCCACCGATTGATCATAGTTCACTAACGTTTCCGCATAGCCATGATAGTATTGCAGATAAAATGCCGGAACGACTTTGAGGCCACCTAAGTGAAAGTTAAAACTCAGCTGATAACCACCCTTATCAAACTCAGTCCCCCACTTGCCTCCGGGATTGACGTTCACGACCGCCTCTAATTGATCAAAGATCGAATCAAACAGCTGAATAAATTTAAACTCTAACTCCCACGGCCCGATGTAATCATTCACGTCGCGATTGGTTTCATCCACACTCCAAATATATTTGGCCTTTGCCGAAGTTTGGATCACCCAGCTCTTAGATTCAAAGGCCCAATTCGCACGAATATAACTTTGATCATAGGAACGGGACTCATCCCCAGCTTTACCGTTGGAGTTATGCTCCCAAGCGCCATAGTCGATCGAACGAATCACGGGCTTGTCGTATTTAACGCGATAAAAGATTTCTGGGTTATAGGTCGCATCCAAGAAGGGCTTTGATTCCTCTTGCAGCTCCCAGAAGATAATTTGGCTGTAGGCAAAGTTTAAACCAAACTGATCAAACAGCGGCACTCGGAAACTAAACTGAAGCTTGGCAGTGGGATCACCATACGCAAAATAAATTGGCTTGTAGTACAAGATACGCAGTTGCTCTTGCTTATCCAGTACCGTGATTTTGCGCGATTGATTAATTAAGGCATTCTTTCCTTGAGTCTCCACCTCGGGAGCCCCTGCGGAGGTTTGCGCGTGTAGACTGGCCGACCATAAAAATAAAATGCATAAGATATACTTCATGAGGTCGCCCTATTTCACTGGCAAGACAACGGGCTGATCGACGGGAGTGGTTGCATCCACAGGTTTATTCGGATTGTAGAGCAATGGATAAACGACTACGGTGATGCCGAAAATAACGAAGATGATAAGAGCGACTGTTGCTATTGATTTTCGATTCCACATGATAATTTCTCCTTCAGCGAGTATGACGGCTTTTGGTAAAGCAAAGGACGTGCAAAGCTTGAAAGTGATTTAAAACAAATAGGCGCATGGCTGGCACAGGAGGACTCCCAATACTCCCCAATCGGTGTCGCAAAATTCCCCACCCAAGCGGATCTTCAAAAGATTCTTTTTCGATAAATTAAGCCATTTATTGCCTTTTCGGCTCAATTTCTGATACCTTGGGCAAGGCCCTTGCGGGGCTTCTTTTTTTGGAGCAAAACTGTTTTCAAGACACTCACCCTCAAAAAGGAGGACTCTATGAAAGCATTTTTCTCTTGGTTGTTTACGATAGGTACCTCTGAAGTCCAAATGGCTTTATTGGAAAAAGAATTCGGTCAGGATTTTCTAAACTGGAGAGATTAGTTCAATGGATATTCAAATTCAAAAGATCAAAGCCGTTCTTAAAGACCAACTTAAGAAACGTAAAATGACTTACGAAGACCTGGCCGAGGAAATGGAAGTTTCCGTTCCTACCATCAAACGCTGGATGGGCGACCATGACTTGGGCTTAAACGATCTTTTCAGAATTTGCGACATCCTGGATTTGAATCTTTCTGACTTGCATGCGTTGACTGCAACAGTAAGCTCCAGCAAATCACCAAATCGCCTGACCGACGAACAGCAAAAGTTCTTGGTTAAAAATATGAACTACCTGGCGTTCTTTCTGCAAATTCATGAAGGCAAAACTCCGCAAGAAATTGCCGAACGCTACAAGCTCACTAAACTTTCTGTCGATAAATATCTGCTTCGCTTAGAAAAACTAGAAATGATCAAGGTCACTGGTAAGCTTCGCGTGAAGTCTGCTTTTGATGCTCAGGTAAATTTCGGTGACGGGGTTTTGGCGAAAACTTATTACAAGCGCTGGATTGATGGCACGGGCGAGTTTTTCACCAGCGTGATTTCAGATGCGATTACTAATGAGGCCTCCATCGACGCCAAAACGCGCGATCACAAAAGTCATGCAACTTATTCGATTCAAACAGTAAAGCTGACGAAGGAAAGCTATCAAAAATGGGCCACTGAAAACGCGGCAGCCATTATGCAATTAAGCGCCATCGGTAAGATCGAAGAAAAGGCCTACAAAGAAGACGAACTTTTCACAGCGGTGATTCTGAACGCCCACGTGTCTCTTCGCCAAGACTCCAAATATTTAAAAATCGTCGATGAGTTCGCGGGTAAGATTGATAATATATAAAGTTGTCACGCTGCGCACCAATTAGTGCATTGTCTCTGCTATGTTGTTCGGCAGTTAAATTTCAGTTGTGTGTTAAAACCATTACATCATGGAAACTAAAGAAACGCTTCTTCACTTTTTCATTACTCCTGGGCAAACCTTTTAGTGTAGAAATTTGGCCACAAACAGAGGGGGTTTGTCTGTGAGTAAAGTTTTAATCATCGAAGATTCCAAAGATCTGTTAACGCTGTATGTACGTTACCTCAAAGAAATGGGTTGCCAAATCACTACAGCAACTTCGGCGCGACAAGCACTTCAATCTCTTACCGAAGACACTCCGGACCTCATCGTTATGGATCTTACTTTTCCGGATATGCCGACGATGGATTTCTATATGGAACTTTCGGCAAATCCACATTTCGATTCAATCAAAAAAATTCTCGTCAGTGGACGAGATGATTTACAAACTTGGATGGATGTTTTCAATACCGCTCAAGGACTGCGTAAGCCGGTTCAAAAAAACGATATTGTGAAAGCGGTGTCAGCAGAACTGAATCAACACTAAGGGGGCAACCAAGTGCCACACAGTGCAAATCACACAACTCAGGGATGGATTGTCGGAGTTGGCGCCTCGGCTGGGGGCCTTGAAGCTATTTCTGCATTCGTATCCTCGTTTACCGAAGGCTTTGAAGGCTCGATTATTATAGCTCAGCATCTTTCTCCTCACGCGAAAAGCATGCTGACAGAATTAGTGGGAAAACACTCTACGCTGCCTGTTACTGAAGCTTTTCATGACGAATCCTTAGCCCCAGGCAAAATCTATATCATTCCTCCCAATTGCGATGTGATCGTCGACAACGCCAAAATTCAACTGCAGCCGGTTGGTCCGGAAACCCGCCCCAAACCCTCAGTGGATACTTTCTTTAATTCATTGGCTAAAAATCATGCTCCAAAAATCGTGGGAATCATTTTGTCTGGAACTGGCACTGATGGTGCGGAAGGTATTCGCGCTATCCATGAAGCCGGTGGGATCACGATTGCTCAGGGAGATACTGCAAAATACGATGGCATGCCTCAAGCAGCCGTCGAAACATCTTGTATAGATTCAATCTTACAGCCCGCCGAAATGGCGGGGCAAATACAAGACTATATCTTACAACGCCAAAACCAAGGCAAAGATATCTTTGATTTGAAGGAAGTTCGGGAATGTTTAAAAATCCTTCACGAAAAAACCAGATCAGATTTTAGTCAGTACCGCCCCTCCACCATCGTTCGTCGACTTAAAAAGCGCATGAGTTTGTTACGTATCCAAACTTTGCAAGAGTATCTTCCCGTACTGCAAGAAAGTCCCAACGAAGCCTTGCAGCTTTCGCAAGATTTGCTAATCAGCGTGACTTCTTTTTTCCGCGATAAAGAAGCTTTTGACTCTTTAAAAAAGTATATCGGGGAAATCGTCTTTAATAAAAAACAGCCCGCGGAATTCAGAGCCTGGGTGGCAGGCTGTGCTACCGGCGAAGAAGCTTATTCACTAGCGATGATGATCTTAGATGCCCAAGAGCGTATGGATCTTTCATTCCCAGTGAAAATTTTTGCAACCGATCTGGATTACGAAGCCTTGCTGGAAGCCAGAAATGGTATCTATAAGCAGAACGAGGTCGCAAATATTCCCGCAGACTTTTTACAGCGCTATTTCATTCCTCGCGATGGTGAAAAGTACGAAGTCACAAAAAAACTGAGAGACATCGTCCTTTTTGCCCGCCAGGATATGATCCACAATCCCCCTTTTGTAAAATTAGATCTGGTTTCCTGCCGAAATGTTTTGATTTACTTTGAGCCCGACTTACAGAAGAAAATGTTCGATATTTTCCATTACTCACTCCTGCCTGGGGGCACCCTGTTCCTCGGAAAATCTGAGTCTCTAGGGACAGCTGGCGGCATGTTTGAAACTTTGGATAAAAAAAACAAAGTCTTTAGGAAACTCAACGTACCTTCGGTAATTCACTCATCGACTCGACAGGCACAAGCCTATTCCTTCGGGGATCTTGTCGTTAAAAAGAGACCCACGGAGCCTAGTTTACTTGAAAAAGGCATGGTTCGTCTTTTAAAGGACTATCATCACTCAGCAGTGATCGTGGACATAGACTCAAACATCATACAGGTGATTGGTGATGTTTCCCAATTTGTGGGATTTTCAAATACATCGTCTGATTTTCGGTTAGTAAATCTTTTGCCGAAAGAAGTCAGCTTAGAGCTGCCAATTCTGCTTCGCAAGTGCCGAGGCAACACTGATATCCATCGCAGCCAAATCTATAAGGAAAAAAACAATTCTAAGAACTCGTTCCGGATGGTTGCGCGCACTCTCACCAACGGCTCAGATGCAGAATACTTCTTAATCGACTTCGAATCCGTCAAACTTCGCAAGAGCGTTGGACAGATTCCCGTCATTAACACTGACAACTCCCAAAGAGTCTTAGAAATCGAACAAGAGCTTTACTCTACCCGCGAGCACTTGCAAACTGTCATTGAGGAACTTGGCGTTGCTAACGAGGAACTACAAGCCCTGAATGAAGAGCTTAGTTCCACCAACGAAGAACTGCAAAGTGCGAATGAAGAGTTAGAAACGACTAACGAAGAACTCCAAAGTAGCAACGAAGAACTTGTTACCGTCAACGAGGAAGTCGTGGGCAAGTCTCATGAGCTTAAAGATCTTAATATAAATCTTTTGAATGTTCAGGAGAGCATCGATTCGGGACTGATCGTCGTTGATCGTCAGCGTCGAATTATCAGGTTTAATAAACAAGCCCGCGAAATCTTCCGTATTTCGACCTCTGATATGGGGAAAGATGTCACCACCCTCTCCACGAACCTTGAACTTCCTAACTTCGTGTCTGTTTTGGATAATGCCATCCAAAAAGAACAAAAGTCGGAATCTTTCTGCGAAAGTCACCAAAAGATCTACCAGCTACGCTGTCAGCCTTTCAAAGATGAGAGCGGACAAGTTTGGGGAGCGATCTTGCTGTTTGTCGACACCACAGATCTTATTCGCACCAGCGAAAAGCTGGAAGTTCGAGAACAACAAATCCGATCTATAGTCGAAGGTTTTTCTAACCCTATCACCGTCAAAGATCACTTTGGTAAATACATTCTGGCCAACCAGGCGTTTAAAGAGTTTTTTGATTTGCAGTCTCAAGAAGTCATTGGAAAAACAGACCGCGAACTTTTTCCTGACAACATCGCTACAATGCTCCGGGATACTGATTTAGAAGTTATGCTTTCTGGCCGAGCAGCCAAAAAAGAAGAAATCTATCAAAAAAATGATCAAGATCATGTCTTCTTGATCAATCGTTTTCCTCTGTTTGATCATGCCAGACCTTATGCGGTTTGTATGATCTGCACGGATGTGACAGTTCAGAAAAATGCGTTGCGAGAACTCAGCGAAAGCGAATCGCGTTATAAAGCTATCATTGAAGATCAGGCCGTATTGGTATGTCGACATCTTCCAAATGGCCGATTGGTTTTCGTGAATACAGTTTTTGCGACGCAGTTCGGCGGCACACCACAAAGTCATGTCGGCCATTTTTTCCATGAATATTTAAACATTCAGGATCAGACAAAAATTAAAGCAGAGCTTCTGAAAATGAGCCCTGATAATCCCGTGGGTCAGACAGAAGTGCGCATCTATCGTGAAGACAACTCTTTACGTTGGATTCGTTGGTTCCACCGTGGAATTTTCGACTCCGCTAATCAGCTCCAAGAAATACAAAGCGTCGGCTTCGATGTGACGGACTATCGTATGCGAGCCGATCGCCATCTTGAAAACGAGACGCTCTTTACCACGATATTTAGCAACACAACCGATGTTATCGTGATTCTTCGTCGTACAGAGAACGATTTCGTCATTGAGTATCTGAATGAAGCAGGCTCCAAACTTTTAGAAAAACGTCCGGGTGAATTAGTCGGTCGCAAACTTCGTGATGTGCGAACTCCAGCAAGAGCAGAAGAACTCATCGAACGCTACAACGAAATCCTGGATAAGAACATTTCGTACAATTTAGATGAACATTGGAACGTGCCAGGTGTGGATGTTCACATGTCGAGCATGCATTTGCCAATTCCTGACGCTAAAGGAGTTCTTACACGCGTCGCGCTCGTGTCTAAAGACATTTCTGCGTACAAATCGATTGAGCGTGATCTCCGTGCAGCTAAAGAGACCGCTGAAGAAGCCAATGTCACGAAAAGTAATTTCCTAGCTTCGATGAGCCACGAGCTTAGAACTCCGCTAAATGTTGTTCTGGGTATGTCTCATTTACTGCAGGAAACTTCTCTTAATAATGAACAGTCGTCTTATCTGTCGAGTATTGAAAGATCTAGTAAGGCCCTTTTGTCATTGATTGAAGACATTTTGGATATTACTAAAATTGAAGCAGGGAAAATCACCTTGTCTCATCAGGCCTTCAATTTAGAAAATTTGACTCAAGAAACGGTCTCAATGTTTGCAATTCAATGCCAGGAAAAGGGTGTTGATCTTGACGTGGATATTACCAAAGAAGCGAATCGTCCCGTCATTGGCGATGCAGGTCGTTTACGTCAGGTCTTGGTCAATCTTTTGGGTAATGCTCTGAAGTTCACAGACCGAGGCCACATCCAACTGAGAGTCATCTCAACTGGCGACGTCCGAAATGGGGAAATGCGATTCCGATTTGAAGTGAAAGATTCAGGAATTGGTATTCGCAAAGAAGACCATTCAAAAATATTCCAACGTTTCTCGCAAGTAGAGTCCGGGCATTCGCGACGTTTTGGTGGTTCAGGGCTCGGTTTAGTTATCTCTCGCCAAATTGCACAGATGATGAATGGCGATATGGGTTTCACGAGTGAACAAGGTCAAGGCAGCACGTTTTGGTTTGAAGTGGCATTACAGCTTGGCACTCTGAACCAAATGGCAGAAGAACAAGAGCGTCAGCGCTTTTTAAGTCAGCCTCCTAATAACGAGGTTAAAGGTTTGAAAATTCTTGCCGTCGACGATAATGAAGAAAATCTTTATATCATCGATTTATTCTTAAAACGTTTGGGACATCACCCGACCACGGTCAGTTCGGGCAAGGAAGCCGTTCGCCAGATTGAGCAAAATAATTATCAGATTGTTCTGATGGATGTACAGATGCCAGAGCTTGATGGCTATGAAACCACGCATATGATCCGCAACTTAAAAAACGGAAAATCAGACGTAGTGATCATCGCCTTAACGGCTAACGCGATGTCAGGAGATGCCGACCGTTGCAAACAAGCGGGCATGGACGATTATGTCTCAAAACCGGTACGTATTGATATTCTTAAAAAAACCATCGCGAACTGGGCGCCAAGAAATGAGATCCAACAATGATTAACGACACCGAACTTAGTACCATGCTGGGGGATCTAGCAGAGTGTAACAACGAGCAGATTCATTTGTCTGGCGCAGTTCAAATTCACGGCTGCAGTTTATTTTTTACTTGGCCCGAAAAACGAATTATCGCCAGCTCTGCAAACGCGGCGGACTATTTAAATCTGGCAGAGAGTCAGGTACTTCAAGGACATCTTGGTTTCATTCTTGATTCTGAAACCCTAGCAAAGGTTGAACTATTTATTAAAACCGGACTTTTGAATCCAGGACGATACTTCAACACGGTTATCGACAGTCAGAAGTACGATCTTTATATCTTTGAAACAGAGGGCGTATATTGCCTAGAGTTTGAAAAGAACACACCGCAAACTCACCTGGAAGAACCGTTTCTAAAGGAATTTATTCTCCAGGATTTTATGTCTTCACTCAAGGATCTTCGAGAACTGCGCGAAACTGCAGACCTTACCTGCAAGTTCATTCGTAAAATGACTGGTATCGACCGAGTGATGATGTATAAGTTCATACCGCCAGCCTGGCATGGAGAAGTCATCGGAGAAGACCGCGTTTTAGGCAGTCACTCTTTTATGAATCATCGCTTCCCTTCATCTGACATTCCAAAGCCCGCTCGCGACCTTTACTTAAAAAATAAGGTCCGCTTAATTAGCGATTCCCAGGCTCCCATCTCTGCAATCCATCCGAATTTGAATCCGAAAACCCAGAAGAAATGGGATCTATCGGATTCTCGTCTGCGCTCAGTGGCCCCGATTCATCTTGAATATTTAAGGAATATGGGAGTGCAAGGCTCGATGTCATTTGCAGTTATTGTGAATGGAGAGCTTTGGGGGCTTATCGCTTGTCATCACATGAAGTCTTTCCATCTGTCGCAAGAGCTACGCGCAGCCTGCGCAGTGATTGCCGATGCATTTGCGGCGCATGCCTCGTTGATTGAGCTTTTTGAGGGGCAAACTGTAAAATCCGTTTTCGATGCAAGATTAAGAACACTTGTCGCCACAGTCATTCCCGTAAAAGACCCCATAGATGCCCTCTTCCGAGAGCACATGGCATTGATGGATATATTTTCTGCGACTGGCGTTGCACTATGTGGCGACAAGCGCTTCGACTTAGCTGGCATCACGCCTCCAAGTTCGATTCTTAAGGATTTAGCCAAAGATCTTCGAGACATTTTAAAGACCACTGAAAAAACATACGTAGCCGCAGATAGTATCGCCGCCATTTTGCCTAAGTACGCAGGAATTGTTCAGGTCGCGTGCGGTTTGCTTTGCGTTTCTCTTCAGGACGAAGAAAATTCGTTGTTAATCTTGTTCCGTCCGGAACTGGTCAAAGTGATCACGTGGGGCGGAAATCCCAATAAGAATCTTGAAAAAAAGAATTTTTCTGGTCGCATCAATCCACGATTCTCATTTGCTTCTTGGGAAGAGGTCATTCGCAACAAAAGTAAGCCTTGGGCTTCATATAAAATCGATGGCTTGCTATATTTAAAGCAAGTTGTGATCGACGTCGTTGTACAAAAAAACTTCGTTATCTCTCAACTGAGTTCTAAGCAATAGGAGTGAATGATGGCGAAACCGATGGTTATGCTTTTACTTAAAGACGGCACTCAAGATCTACACAATGAGATTGAAAAGCACATGCCGGTGTTTCGTCCTGATTTCAACTCACAGCAATACGCTGAAGTTCTACAAAAGATGCATCGCTTTTATGAAGGCTTCGAGAAAAAACTTGAAACGGCTTTAAGCACGCACGGTTTGTCCGACATGTACAAAGACCGTTTTAAAACTCCACGCATCGAATCAGATCTAAAGTCCCTTGGAACACCTACAAAATCCCAACCTGCACCGTCTCACCTGCCAGTTCTTGACTCAGTCCCGGCAATTGCTGGAGCACTCTATGTGATAGAGGGTTCTTCCCTTGGTGGGCAAATCATCACGAAACATCTCAAAGAGAAACTGAATATGACACCTGAGCAAACTCAGTTTTTCGGCGGCTATGGGGAGTTGACTGGTAAACGCTGGCAGGAATTCCAGAAATGGATGGGAGAGCTTGATATGAACGAACAGAACGCCAAATTGGCGGTAAGCTCTGCCCGCGAAACCTTCAGCTCGTTGATGGAGTGTCTGAAGTAATCTCAATTTGAGACGAAGAATTTTAGTTTTTCGTACAAGTTTTTATCAAATAAACCTTTGGTCTAGGTGATCTCCTACCGATAAGTCTAGTAGCTGTTAGTAACTGGTAAGGAAATCTAAAATGAACAAACGAATCGCTTTAGGCATTGTGACTCTGACGATCCTTGGTTCTTTTCTCTCCCTAGCTCCTCTATCTTCTGAGGAATTTAAAATCGGCCCTGCTGAAAAGGTCGCTTTTAAAACTGAGGGTGCCTGCATGTCACGAATCTTAGATAAAGCCCCGCGCATCGCCGCGAAACAAGGCTGCCGCCTGGGATAAAAGAAAAGGGACCTTAACGGTCCCTTTTTTATTTCTAGAATTCTAGTGGTTTTGATTTTTCGGCCATCGCCTCTTCCACCCAGAATTGAACTCCGTGGTGCTCTTGGATGTTTTTCATGTACTGCTTGATCGACTTGTCGTTGATCTTAATACCGTAATTCACCAAACGGAAAACAACCGGTGCAAAGAACGCATCGGCGATACAGAAATCACCAAACAGGAACGGCCCTTCACTCACCTGCAAAGCATCCTTCCACATTTTTAGAATGCGTTTGATTTCCGCGCGAGTTCCGTCAGTGATATGACGAGCTGGAGTTGTGCGTTTTAAATCCATGCTGAAAGCCGTGCGAAGATTCGGAAACCCAGAGTGCATTTCTGCGGCATAGCTGCGCGCTAACGCTCTTGTACCCGCGTCTTCGGGCCAAAGCTGTGCTTGTGGCGAAAGTTCGTTTAAATATTCAGCGATCGCAAGTGAATCCCAGATCACGCGTTTGCCTTGTTTCAGAACTGGCACTTTGCCTGAGTCCGTGTACTTAGCGATACTTGCCGCAGTTTTTGGCTCATCCAATTTGATGTTGATCTCTTTGAATGGCAGACCCGATTGCACCGCGACCAACCATGCTCTCATCGACCAAGAAGAATAAGTTTTATCACCAATAATAAGATCGAAATATGGTTTGTCGCTGTGAACATGAAACGCCATTTAGGAAACTCCTTGTGAGTTAACGTTTTCTAACGGCTTGGTGCAAAAGTACACCAATTTAATTGGTATGTGAGTTGCATTTGTGAATACCTTGCCTGCAAGGAGTAGCTAAATGAAACCACTGAGTCTGTTTTTGAGTTTGATGCTGTCGTTCGGTACAGCGCCGTCTTTTGCCTCTCGCGTCACTTGTAACGCCCGCGATAATGGTTGGGAAGAACATTGGGGCGGCCATGGAAGTTGCGGCGAGTGCCAAGCAAAACATGGTGACTGCATTGAAACATGCAACTTGGAATACACAACTTGTACAGCTCAGGGAACTGACTATCTTGGAAATGCCATCAACGTTAAAGGTGCCGCCGATGATCGCTGGCAAGCAGAACAATCTGCTCTTAATCTTTGCCAACGCAACTTTGCAAACTGCCGCGTAGTCACTTGCGGCAATGAATCAGAAACAGTTTCTTCGCGCTGGTGCCCTAAACGCCCAGAGCCACCTAAACCTGCACCGAAACCTCCGGCTCCAGCTCCGAAACCACCGGCACCTGCGCCTAAGCCTCCCGCCCCAGCACCAAAGCCTCCGGCTCCGGCACCTAAACCGCCTGCGCCGGCACCGAAGCCAACACCAAAACCTCCGGCTCCAGCTCCGAAGCCACCGGCACCTGCACCGAAACCAAATCCTGGCCCGGGCCGTCCTACACCAGGCCCTGGTCATCCTGGTCCCGGTAAACCCGGCGGTCCCGGCCCTGGAAAACCAGGTGGCCCCGGCAAACCTGGTCCGCGCAGTATGAATTTGGAAATTTCTGAAACGATTCAATTGGAAGGAAAATAACAATGAACGCACTCTACTCTCTGTCGATTCTTACTTCGAGTGTTCTTGTTTCTACAATCGCATTTGCAAAACCAGTCACTGTGAAAGACTGGTCTTTAGATGACACTCAAAGTATTTGTGTGGCTTCAGTCACTCGCACTCTTGCGGGACAGTCTTACCGCTTTGAACTGAGCTATGATAAATCTGGAACATCCCCGGTTGAGGCGTGGGTTCGCGATGCTTCTGGTACTGCGAAAGCATTTCGTCTTTCCACAGAAGTGGCCCCTATCCAAAGTTTCGCCTTCATCCCTATGCAAGATGCAACGGGAGCCGTGTCCTTCTGGCAAGTGCCAACCGATACCACTTCTTTAGTTTCTTACATCAAACGCCAAACACGTTTGATGGTTCACGCACTGGTTCCGAATCAGCCATCAAAAGCTATCGACTTTTCATTGCGTGGTTCAAGTGACATCGTCGATGCATTGATCAAACAATGCGCGAATGGCAAAGCCTTGGTTCAAGCTGACTTTGAAAAGTCATTCGTCCCAGCTCAAGTAGCGACAATGGACCCACTAAAGTTTGACAAAGATAAATCCGCGGCACTACGTTCGCTTTATCAAGAGTCCGTTCGCGCTAACGATCAAAAGTCTGCTTACCAAAGACAGCTCGCAGCTTTGAACACGCAATACGCGAAACAAATCCAAGAGCTTGGCCAAGTAACTGGGTCCTTAGATCAATTGACGACTAAAGAGCTCGTGAACCTTCGCGCACAGAAAACAGCGCTTGAGCAAAAAATTGCTCAGTTGGATCAACAAATCCTGACTCAGAAGTCGTTGATTGATGCCAAAGAAGTTCAAGTGGCACAAGCGAACGCCGTTTACGATGAGGCGTGGAAAGTTTTGGCACCTCACGAGGCAGAACACCAACGCCTAGCGACTCTGGCGCAGAACTCAAAAAATGATTTGGCGAAATTCCAAAGTCAGCTTTCAAGCATTGATCAAAATATTCAAAGCAAGAACTCAGCCCTTAATGATGCACAAAATCAGGTCTCTTCTTTGAATCGTCAGCTGAGCCAACTCGATATCGATATTCAACGTGCTCGCCAAGACGCCAATGCTACGGATTCAATCTATCGCCGATTTGATTACAATCGCGAGCGTCGTGATCGTATCGACTGGCATCCTATTGCGCAGTATTGCCGCACTGGTGGCAGTGAACGTTGTGGTTCTTTGATGAACAAAGTGGATCAGTTTGCTCAAAGCGAAGTTTCTAATATTGATTCTCGTCTGAGCGCAAATGTTAATACGACTCGCAGTGTTTTGGATCAACAAACGAACTCCTACACTCGGGTTGCGAACCAAATTAACGACTACCAACGAAACGTGATCCCAAGCCTGCAAAATCAGATCTCTGATTTACGCAATCAGCGTCCTGCGATCGAGTCATCGGTATCCCGTGCTCGTGATGAGGTGACGAACAGAACTGCGGCTCTGCAGTCCTATGATCAAAGTGTTGGGTACGCGCAAAAGAAAGCGGACGTAACTGCTAAAGCGAATATCGTTGTTGGTTTCCAAAATGAACTTAAATCTTTGGAGCAAACACAAGCTGCGAACCAAGCACTGCGCACTCAATCGGTTACTAACTCTGCGGCTACGGACAAAAAGATCCAAGATGTGCTAGCTAAGATTCAAGCAACTCAAGGTCGCGAATCAGAGCTTAACAAACTTTTGGTTCCGTATTTTGCAGAGAAAAATAGAATTGAAGCAGGCATCACTGAGATGGCAAATGTGATCAACCAAAATAAAAATGCCTTCGCAGGAATTATCCTAAATTAGTGCACAGTTAAAAGTCGAACAAAGCCAGAAGCACTTATCTGGCTTTGTTTGCCTCTCCACAGAAGCGACCCTGTTCAAACTCACAGCCCTTCATGTATATTCAGCATTTCAAAAGAACCAGTCTTTCCGAATGATCCCCTGAGGTTTATCAAGTGAGTGTAACCTAAACCAAACAGGAGGACTCATATGTCATCACGCAGACAGCGGCAACAATCATCATCGAATTACAGGAATAACTCATCTTCAAGATCGCCATACGACTACGACGATAATAGAAGCCATGAGCACAGAATGAACAACGAGGACTATGTCAGCGATTATTATGCTGGCGGCAGCTCTCTTGGCCAAGACCGCTACGGCAATTCCTCTCGTAGACAAGAGACGGAACGTTACGGATCTTACAATCGCGATCATGAAAACCGTTACTTCGATGAAGACTACGAAGGCAACCGCGGATTCAACCGTGATTACAATATGAATTCAGATTATCAAAATCGCGGGCAACATCGCGGTGGCAATCGTTCGATGTACGACCAAGAACATCGTGCGTATGATCGCAACCAACCGCAAAGAATGAGCCGTGACTGGATGGAAGACCGCAACGACTACTACACACAAAGTCGCGACTATCAAACGCCTCGCCAAAATATGGGGCAATATCGTGATCGCGAACAATATCGCGATTACCAAAATAGAGAACGTCAAAATTACAGCGGAGACGAAAACTACAATCGCTCTGACTGGTATGATGAAGGATATCATCGCGGTACACCTCGCGGCAGAGGCGGCGGCCACTATCCTGATTACTATTAGGATTTATTCGGCAAGCATGTATTTCTGTAGCATGGCCTCGACAGTCGTAAGATTCAGAGGCTTTGCTATATAGTCGGTCATCCCAACACTCAAACAACGATCTCGCTCATCGGACATTGCACTGGCCGTCATGGCAATAATCGGAATATTTTTGTAGCCATCAATTTCACGGATTTTTTGGGTTGCCAGATAACCATCCATCTCCGGCATATGGCAATCCATTAAAACGACATCAAAGTCGTCTTCCAGAATGGTTTCAACGGCTTTCTGGCCATTCTCCACAACGGTAAACTCGTGGCCCATCTTTGCAAGCATTCCACGGATGATCAGCTGATTTACGGGATTGTCCTCGGCGATCAATATATTGAGCTTTCCATTTTTCGGTTTCGCACGCACGGCCGGAGCTGGCATATCTAGCGAGTCCACAGTTTCAAGATTGAGCTTAAACCAGAAAGTGGAGCCCCCACCCTCTTCACTGAAAAAGCCAATTTGCCCACCCATCAACTCAACCAATGATTTAGTGATTGATAAGCCCAAACCCGTACCACCATAACGACGATTCGTGGAAGCATCTACCTGCTCAAAGCGTTGAAAGATTTTAGAATGAGAAGCCTTAGGGATGCCGATACCGGAGTCTTTAACTTGAACATTCAAAGTGACGTGTTTGCCGTCGCGCGATTCGCTACTGACATAAACATCGACGCCACCCGAATCGGTAAACTTTAAACCGTTGCTGATCAGATTCACCAGAACCTGACGGAATCGTGCAGGATCGCCATGCACATTTAGGTGACTGCCGAGGTTTTCATGCAATTTTAAATAAATTGATTTATGACGAGCTTGGAAATTCATCAAAGTAATCACCTGATGAACCACCGGGCTTACACCAAACGGAACATTTTCAAGCTCAATTTTATTAGCTTCGACTTTTGAATAATCCAAGATGTCGTTGATAACGCTCAAAAGACTTTCCGCAGAGACCTTGATCAAGTCAGCATATTTCTTTTGTTCTGCATCTAAGTTAGTTCCCAAGAGCAAATCCGTAACACCCATGACACCGTTCATAGGAGTTCTGATCTCGTGACTCATTGTCGCTAGGAATCGGCTTTTTGCTTCACTGGCTTGAACTGCTGCAAGCTCAGCGGCCTTCGAGGCATCAGCTTCAGCTTTCAATCGTCTAGCGCGGGAACTTGTCTTTTTAAATCTCCAACCAAATGCAGCTAACACCGCAGCGATCAAAGTACCGATAACTATGATTTGAATTTCAACTTCGCGAGCATCGGCAAAGGCGATTTTTGTGGGACGATCCAAAACGACAACCCAACCAAACCCATCCGTATCCAACTCTTCAGAGCCACGAGTTCTGGCCTGGCCTTCCAAAAAAACTTCTTCATTCCCGCGATCACGGATTTGATAGTGATTGCGCTCGCCCATAGCGGGCATGTCTTCGCGAGCCATATTAGGCAAGCTCTTATCACCTAAGATAACTTTGCCCTCTTTCGAATAAATAGTAAGTCGTACGGGCATCGGGCTTTGCAAAGGCTTCAGCCATTTTTCACCAATCTCTTCAGCCCAACGCCAGCTCAAGTGAGCAGCGATTACACCCACCTTTTTACCGTTGAACTCAAGAGGTTTTGAAAAATCAAAAAAACGCAGTGGTTCTTTTTCAGTTCCGCCTAAAAGTTTATTTAAAAGCAAGGCATCATGAACATCTCCAAAGAAGTCTTTCTCCTGTCCCTTGATATACCATTCGCGCTTAGAAATATCGGCACCCTCTAAAAGCCCACGGCTGCTGACAACCACGCGACCATTTAAATCAGCAATACCGATCCAAGCAAACTCAGGGAATGACTGCGCCAATTGATCTAGGACGACTCTTTTTTTAGCGATAGGAATTGAGGGATCGGAAATTGAAGGGAGTGCCGCGAGAGTTCTAAGCTCCCCAACACGGGCAGCAACAATGATGTCGATTTTTTCTGCGATATTGTAGGCTTGATCGGCAAGACTATGTCCTTGGTCATATTGAATACGCTCACGAACATTGGAACCGATCAACCAACTCAAAAGAAACGTAAGAACAAAGATCACCCCAGCTAGGATGAACGATGTTCTGAAAATGTATTGGGAATATATAACCTTTTGCAGGTTCTTCATGCCGCTTCCTGTTGGATTTTAGAAAAACTCTCAACTAACTGATTCAATCGTGGCAGAAATTCCGCCGTTTGTTGAGTCAGAATATTGAAAGATTCTAAAAACTGCTCCTTACTCCATTTATCAGAATTCGTTTCGATCGCGCGAGCCGTTTCAACCACCACGGGGTCGTGGAAGTTCGCAATCGCACCCTTGTATTTGTGGGCCGTTGATTTAATTGATTTCGGATCCATACTTTCAATGGCGGCTTTAATGTCGTTTAACTGTCCTTCATAGCTGCCAATAAAGAGTCCCGCCGCCGCACCAAAAATTTCAAACTCGCCCAAATAGCGGGTTTCCATCATCTCAGCAATAGCTGGGACATCGAATCCAAGGGACGAAAGCTCCGGGCAGTATTTGTTAATTAAAATCTCTGTACTCATATCGTCCCCTATTTTTTTGCGAAGCCCTTACGCTTCATATCCCCCCAAGAGTGTTTGCCTCTTAGGTGATCGACTAACGCTTTAATGCGCCAGTAGGAATTAATTTGTCTGTACCCGAAGTTCTCGATAACTGTTGAAAAAACCAAAAGAGAAATACAGCGCACACGATTATAGCGGTGATAATAAAGTTCACCGATAACCACAGCACCCACGGAAATCAGCATCCCGTAAAGCATACTCGCAACCACAAATGACATTGTCTCTTGATATTGAGCAACACCCAAGGAAAGCGTGATCGCGATACAAACATAAGCCGAAAACTCAATGAAGGGACCAACAATATCCACGATGAAATTATATGGGAATGCAAACATTCCGATGATGCCGTAACGAGGGTTCATCATCATTTTGCGATTATGCCAAAGAGTTTGCAGCAAACCAATTTGCCAACGACGGCGTTGCTTTTCTAAAGTTTTAATATCCGAAGGAGCTTCGGTCCAACAAACTGGGTCTGGCAGGAATATAATCGAGTATTTCTTTTTCATATCACGGTACTTGCGATGCATGCGCACCACCAAGTCCATGTCCTCACCCAAACTATTTGGTTGATAGCCATTGACTGCGACCACGGCTTCCTTACGGAAGATACCAAAAGCCCCTGAGATCACGAGTGTGGAGTTCAGCATGTCTAAGCCCACACGACCGCAAAAGAAACTACGGATGTATTCCACGATCTGAACACGCTCTAACCAACGATCTGGCATTTGATTGTCGACCATACGGCTGTTTTTAAAAGTCGAACCATTGGCTAACTGAATCGTTCCACCCGAAGCAATACAATCCGGATTTTCCACAAATGGCAGGGAAATTGACAACAAAGCATCATCATCCAGAACTGAATCCGAATCCACGGCACAAACCAAGTCATGAGCACAGTAATCAATACCGATATTCAAACTATCAGCTTTGCCCGAGTTTTCTTTGTCGATCAGGATCAGGTTTGGATGAATCTGGGAGCGATAAATACCACGCACACCTTTTTTTGAAAGATGTGACATGCGCACCACCTCGTCTGGTTGCAACAGACATGCTTTCTTCATGACTTCAAACGTACTGTCTTTAGAGCCATCGTTGATAACGACAACTTCGATTTGACCATATTTCAGGCGCAGTAACGAGTGAACAGAATCTACAATGGACTTTTCCTCGTTGTAGGCTGGAACAATGATCGAAACTGGAGGAGAAAACCCATAGGAGTTTTCTTGTCCAAATAAGGGTTTTACACTTACGCGACGACGGATCGAGAACAACGCCAGAACAAAAAGAATGACGTAGAAACTATTGATCGTCAAAAAATAGGCGGCGACGAACTTCATGTATGTGGGGATGAAAGCGATAATATCGTTCATGCAACATCCTTTTTAACTAATCCAGGCTCTAACAATTGACGGTACAAGCGTTGTCCGAAAACACTTTCGTCGAACGATAAACGATCTATCATCTCCGCCTTAAGATCTGGGCGAACCTTCAACAATGCCAAGTATGCAAAGTTTCGGATCGACGGATTATCAAGCTCCGTCATCTTTTGCAGAATATCTTCAGTTTCTTCATCCGGAGCCACTGTCAGACACAGCGTATATCTACGGAAGTCAAAACCAGTTAGGTCTTCGTGATCAGCACTGCGCAAACTATCAATCAATTGATCCTTAACGATAGGAATCGCTTCAACGATTTGCAGGCGCAAAACGACTTCCAAACACATGCTAATAACTTGTCTGTTCTGGTGAGTTCTTAAAAGGTCCAGGAAATCCTCCGTGTAACCTTTCGCGTACATCTCCAGAATTTGTGCTGCCGTATCCATACGATCTATCGCCAGCAATCTATCGAGCTCTCTATTGATATTGACATAGAGTTTTGGGAAACGAAGTTTCAATAAAAACTTCAAAGCCGCGAAATGCACAAAAGGAGAAGGATCGTTCAACATCTGACCGACCTTTTTTCCTGAGTCCATATCCTGTAAGACATCGATTCTTGAAAGAGCCGCCAGGCGCTTGGCGAAGCTTTTACTTTCTAAAAGACTGCGGTCTTCAGCGAGGAAGCCCATTTCAGCGTAAAGCCTTACCAAATTCTCTCGGTAAGAACCACTCACACTATCCAAGGCTTTTAAAATCAAACCTCTGACCACTACACGATGACGATTCTTAAGTTTTTTTAGGTCGCTAGTATCTGTATTCATACCCACACAGATATCTGTCACACGCTCTTGAAGCTTCGGTAACAACACCTTAGCTTCATGCACAGTGCCTTTACGGTAAACAGCAATACCGAAGATCAGAGCAACGCCAAGGACGTTCAATATAATCTGGAAGCCTATGATCCAGGCTACCCAGTAAGACTCCATCTTTTGTACAAGCCATTCTACCAAGAACATCTGACTCCTGTTCCCCATTGAGAACCCTTGCGGCTATTCCCTTGGTAGTCTTCCAGAGTTAGGTAGATATGATTGCCACGCTTAAAGTAATAAGTCGTAGTTATTGAATAGGAATTAAATTGATCGATGAACCCCACGTCCTCACGGTTCTCGCCACCCGCCCAAGAAAGCTCTGCCCCCCAAGACTTGTAACGACCACGCAAGAACTCGCGGTGAGCATGGTGCCAACCGCCGTCTTCATAGAACCAAGAGCTGTGACCAATGCTCCACAGATCATTAATAAAGAAAATAATCTGTGGCTGGAAGCTTTGCACATCACCTGTGTTGTAATGCGCATAGTGAAGCCCCAAAGACAAATCCCAACGGCCAAAGTATGTTGTATGAGGAATTAAAGAAATCGCCGTTTGTGGACCGACCACTGTGTCACCAGCATATGAGCCCACGAATTCAAGATAGCTATAGTGATTTTTAAAAACCGCAGTATCCCCGATCAACAAGGCATCGCGATTAAAACCCACTTCACTGGTATAGTCCCTATGAACATGTTCATAACCAATAAAGAAAGAGTTTGTTTCACTAAAATCGCCGTTAAAAATGATTCTTTCGCCAGAGTCGTGATAAACATTGCCGAAATCGCCCTTCGCATAGGACAAATCAACAGACTTGAATCCTCCTGCAAAAGCATTCATTGAAAATAACATTAACGGCAATACGAACTTTATCATGTGCGCCCCAGAGCAACCTTCACCTTCGCAAGGATCAGCGGTAAATTATATGGTTTGGTGAGGTGATCCAGAGCACCGATCTCTAAACTTTTTAGAGAAGCTTCTTCCGACCTGTTTGAAGTAAGAACGATCGTGGGAGGTAGAATATTCTTTTCGCGCGCATGCCAGATCAACTCAATCCCAGAAAGTCCCGGCATCGAAATATCCGTAATTAAAAGATCATATTTGTTTTTGCTTAAATACTTTTCCAGCGCTTCAAGGCCATCACTCGCTCGCTCAACATTATAGCCAGCCGATTTCAGAGCGCGCTCTAAAATCATTCCTTCAATTTCGCTGTCTTCAGCTATGAGTATATTTTTTGTGTCCATGCCTCACCGTTGTTTCTACATACCGAACTGTTTAACTCATCGGATGTTTGTAGGAGAAGCCATAGTCTGGAGTCTCAAAACTGAGCCCATTCGCATCTTGAGATGTACCAAAGTAATTCATATTTAGATCTCAAGAAATCTTGAAATCAGAGTCCTCTCAAGTTCATTTCAGAGGGATACCATTCTGTTACGCGAACATTACACAGAGGAAACCACCCTTTTATAACTTACGTAGGACCAAAAGACTGCCGAATAGATATACATAAATTTTTAATTAGTTTCAGTAGAGGGACGTCATATGAGAAATTTAAAACTCACCATAGCCTTAAGCACGATGCTAGCTCTTGCGGCTTGTTCCAGTGATAGCAGCCAAAGATGCGATGACAGATTATGTAACGAGTACGAGAACATTTCCGTAGATCAATCGGATGTGACTCAGTCCTACTCATCCTCTGGTAGCGGTGGCTATCAAACGATGGGCTTATTGGACCCTATTCTGTCTTTGACTCCAACTTTAACGTTAGTGGGCACTCTGGCTCCGCCGACTGTTAATGGAACTCAGGTTCAAGCGAGTGATATCACCGTGAATGGTACAAAGGTCTATGTGGCCTATAATACGGCGGGCGTGATTCAAGCTGGTGCCATCGACGTTATCGATATTTCAAATCCTAGTATTTTAACCCTGCCTTCGCAGGCACTTTATCCAACTTCGGATATTCATAAAGTTTACGTGAAAGGCGGCAAACTTTACGCAGCTGGAGCCACGTCTGATAACGGCGGCGGAGGAAATGTCCAAAAAATTACTTTGGATGCGTCGGGAAAACTAACATCGACGGTGTCTTCTGCTTTCCTAAGAAGTGCTTCTAGCGCATCGGTGCCTGCCTATGCGGGGGTAAGTCTTGTCCAATCTGGTAGCTATATTTATGCTCTATCAGGCGATAACGGTGGATTGGTTGTTTTGAATGAAGCGGATTTGACGACAGCTAATTTCACACCACTTCCAAATGCTCGCGATATCTCTTTCGACTCAGCTAATAGCAGTCTTTACGTTGTGACGGGAAAAACTTCGGGCGGTACCGACGCTGCGGTTAAGCACTATGATCTAAATGGTGGTCTGCTTGCCGCCGGTAATGTAACTTTGCCGAATGCGCAGTTTGACGATGGTAAATCAACGATCGTATCTGGTACTAACATGCAAATCGCTACAGCTGGCTATGGTGGCGCGAGACTGATCTGCTTGACAGGTGGAGCAGCGGGAACGACATTGGGCCTTGCTGCCAACCCGACTGTTTCTGGCTTAACTGCGGCTGAACAAGTCGCCAACGCTGCTGCTTTCGGTGCTGGCTATATGTTCGTAGCAAACGGTGAAGCTGGTATTTCGATTTATTCCGTGAATGTTCCTTCAATTCCGTTGGGCTGTAACTTAGTGACGATCACTTACTTGGGTCGCTTCTCTTTAGGTACAGATGCTTCTGTGAATAACGTGTTCTATACGAACGGTTATTTGGTGGCAGCAACTGGTGAAAAAGGATTTAAAATCATCCGCGTTCAAACGTCGGTACTTTCTGGATTGCTACAAGCTCTGTAGTAAAAAAATCTTAACGAAATAATTCAAAAGAGAGATGGCAAACACCATCTCTCTTTTTTTTGCAATCACAACCCCGGTTGGATTTCAGAGGTGATTTCTTTACCATTTGGTAAATGAAAGCTAATTGACAATTTGCATCTTGACCTTGTTTACCCCCAAAACCCACTATGGAGATAGATGGGTAAACTGAATATCGTGCTCTTACTTTTATTTGGCGTTGTGATTGGACTGGGTTGTTACTCGTTCATCTATGCCAAAGGCTACTCGTACATGTCTGACGATCCTAAGGCCTGTATCAACTGCCACATCATGAATGAAAACTACGATGCCTGGAGCAAGTCCACGCACCACCATGTCGCAAAATGCAACGATTGCCATTTGCCTCATAACATCGTTGGAAAATACGCAGTGAAAGCGATGAATGGCTTTAGCCACTCTTCAGCCTTCACTCTGCAAAACTTCCCCGATCCCATTCGTATTAAAGAGCACAGTTTAAAAGTCGTTAAAAGTTCGTGCCTTAGCTGCCACCAACCCATGGTTCAAGCGATGAACCATGGCGGAGGAACACAGTCTGACCACACCAACTGCCTTCATTGCCATCGCAGTGTAGGCCACGCTAAGTAGGAGAAAGTTTATGACAAAGCCAAAACTTATATTTGCAGCCGTTGGTGGCGCCGCAGTTGTGACTGTCCTAATGACAGCTTTGCTAGTGAACATTTTCGAGCGCAAAACTGAAGCAAAGAACGCATTCTATCGCGTGGTTGAAATCAACGACGATATCGACGATCCAGCAATCTGGGGTAAAAACTTTCCCCATCAGTATGACAGCTACCTAAAAACTGCTGATATGAGACGCACTAAATACGGTGGCTCCGAAGCTTTCCCTCACGTCCCTACTGATAAAGATCCGCGCGACAATGTCTCCCAACAAAAATTGGATGAAGACCCTCGCTTGAAAACAATGTGGGCTGGATATGCATTTTCGAAAGATTTCCGTGAGGAGCGTGGTCACGCCTACATGTTAGTCGACCAGATGTACACTGAACGCCAAAACGCCGCGAAACAACCGGGTGCGTGTCTGAACTGTCATGCCTCTCTTTACACTCTTTATAAAAAATTAGGTGATGGCGATATCACTAAAGGCTTTGAAGAGATGAATAAAATTCCATACAAGGACATCGTTCACTCTGCCAAACATCCGGTTTCTTGTATCGACTGTCATGATCCTTCGAATATGAATTTGCGTATTACTCGCCCAGCCTTCATGGAAGGGATCAAGGCATTTAAAGCATCTCAAGGAATCAAAGAGTATGACGTCAACAAAATGGCGACTCGCCAAGAGATGCGCACTTTTGTTTGCGGTCAATGTCACGTGGAGTATTACTTTAAAGGTGCTGACAAACGTTTGACGTATCCGTGGTCCAAAGGTTTGAAAGCAGATCAGATCGTTGAGTACTACAAAGAAGACGGTCACACAGACTGGGTTCATGCTGAAACAGGCGCTAAGGTTCTAAAGGCGCAACATCCTGAGTTTGAAATGTTCAATCAAGGCGTGCATGCATCAGCAGGAGTCGCTTGCGTCGATTGCCATATGCCTTATCAACGTGTTGGTGCCATGAAGGTGACAGATCACCAAGTGCAAAGTCCGCTTCTAAATATCAACAAAGCCTGCCAAACATGTCACAACGTTCCTGAGAAAGAACTTCAATCTCGTGTTGAAAGAATCCAAGATCGCCACATGGAACTTCGTAACGTAGCCTTTGATGCCTTAGTAGACTACATCAACGATCTTAAGGCCTACAAGAATGTTGATTTAACGAAAACTCCGAATGCAAAACTAGCTCAAGCCCGCGACTTGCAAAAACAAGCTCAATTCCTATTCGATTTCGTCGAAGCAGAAAACTCCTCGGGCTTCCATGCTCCGCAGGAATCGGCACGTGTGTTAGCTCTTTCCATTGAAAGAGTGCGTGAGGGGCAAAAGATCGTAGCTCAACTGGCTAAAGAAAATCTGAAAGATTCAAAACCAGAAGCAGCGAAAGCTCCGGTTAAGGAAGAAAAAGCGAAGAAATGAGTTGGTTCCGTAAAGTCGTAAAAACTCTTGCTTCGCTAAGACTTGCTGTCGTTATTATCTCAACCATTGCAGTGCTGATCGCCGTCGGCACTGTAGTCGAATCAAAGTACGATGCTTGGACAGCTAAAAACTTAGTTTACTCCTCGGTGTGGATGTACTCCGCGATGGGGGCGCTTGCTCTTTCTTTGATTGCGGTGATTGCAGATCGCTGGCCGTGGAAACCTAAGCACGTTGCTTTTATCAGTGCTCACATTGGAATTATCTTTATTCTTTTTGGATCGATCCTAACTCAAGTTCATGGGATCGACGGAACGATCAACCTCCCCAGAGATCGCTCTGCAGTTAAAGAAGTGACAGTGCAAGACACAGAGCTTACGGTTTATCGTTCTTTTGACGGAGCTGATTACGAAAAGGTCTACAGCGAAGAAGTTAATTTTATTAAAAAGCCTGTGAGTCCCGAAAAGCCCTATGTCGTTAAAAGCAAAGGCCTTGATTTTGAAATTTTGGAATCCATCCCCTACTCTTTGGCCAAACAGATTGTTGAACCATCTCCGCATACACAAAGTGGCGCAGGTCTGCGCTTTCAGCTGAGCAATGCCAATGTCAGTGAAATCGGTTGGATGATTCAAAGAAACGTCTTTGAAAAAGTCGAAAAGCAAATTGGTCCCGTTTTAGTTTCTTTGGGAGGATTGTGGGATCGAAACACTGAGATTCACGAGATCCGTTTAAATATTAAAGATGACGGAAAGCTTGCCTATGCTCTTTATCGCAAAGGCGAAGCCAAACCTCAAAAAGAAGGCGTTACTTTTGAGGGTGATCATATTCAGACAGGTTGGATGGGACTAGAGCTCAAAGTTCTGCGTTACCTTCCCAAAGCTGTTCAAAAATTTGATATTGAGCGCATGGATCACCCAACGCCGAATACCTCACCCTCTTTACATGTGAAGTATAACGGACAGGAAAGTTATCTATTCCTGAATGACTATATCAAGGTCTTTACTCAAGACCGAGTGTACTTGATCGCCTATCAAAATCGCAGAATCCCCTTAGGCTTTGAAATGAATCTGAATGATTTCAAAAAAACGGATTATCCTGGAACTATGCGCGCGATGGCTTATCAAAGTGTCGTTAATTATGACGGTGGCAAGGAAACTCTGATTTCGATGAACGAGCCCTTGAAATACAAAGGCTTTTATTTCTATCAAGCGAGCTTTAATCAATCTGCCAGCGGTTTGATTACTTCGTCAGTTCTTTCCGTCAATAGCGACCCAGGTCGTATTTGGAAATACGCTGGATCGCTGATCATGTGTATCGGGATTGTTCTTTTATTCTTTTTTAGACACCGCTACCGCAAGAATCTAAAACCTATGTGAACGCGCTTTGCCCCGTAATGGCTCTGCCAACAACCAAGCTGTTGATCTGTTTCGTACCCTCGTAAGAGTACAATGCCTCAGAGTCCCCTAGGAATCTAGCGACTTTATTAGAGATCAGAATTCCGTTCGCTCCCATGAGTTCACGCGACATGCTGGTGATCGAACGACAAGTCACAGTACAGAATACTTTAGCTAGTGAGGCTTGTTCATCTGTCATCGTGCCCAGATCTTGAAGTTGGCTTAAGCGTGCTACCATGGTCTGCATCGCTGTTAACTGAGATAACATCTGCGCTAAAAGGTCTTGAGTGATTTGGAAACCTGAAATCGGGCGACCGAATTGTTTGCGGTTCATCGTGTATTCCAAAGTATGCTCATATGCACCTCTGGCACATCCCACCGCTTGCCACGCAACGCCAGCTCTGGTTGTTTTCAGAACTTTGGCAGTGTCTTTGAAGGAGTTCGCATTTTGCAGACGACGTTCTTCACTCACCTTGACGTTGTTCAGTCGAATGATCGCGTTTTGTACGATACGCAAAGACATTTTGTCTTCGATTTTCTCAGTCTCAAGGCCTGCGGTTGCGCGATCAACGATAAAGCCTTTAACTTGATGATCTTCTTCGTCTTTGGCCCATACGATAATGTAGTCAGCAAATGTGGCATTGCCGATCCATTTTTTCTCGCCATTGATAGTCCAAGTGTCGCCGTCACGTTTGCAGGTTGTTTTAAGACCCATGGATGCGGCTGAACCGACGTCAGGCTCAGTCAATGCGAAGGCCCCGATTTTTTCCATGCGAATCATCGCTGGGAGGAATTTCTTTTTCTGCTCATCAGAGCCGCAGTAATAAATTGAATTCATTGCAAGGCCCGAGTGCACACCAAAGAATGTACAAGTCGATACATCGACACGTGCTAATTCTTGGCCGATCATTCCCTCCAGAAGATAGCTTCGCTCCTGGCCACCGAACTCTTTGCTATAAGTAAGGCCTACGATGTTCAGTTCACGCATCTTTGCTACGAGCTGAAAAGGGAACTCCCCTTTCATCCAATACTCAGTGGCGATGGGTTCCACTTCCGTTTTTGCGAAATGCTTTACTTTATTGAGGATGGCTTTTTCTTCTTCGCTTAAGAAGTTCGCGGTGTCATAGAAATCACCGTTGATTGCTGGGAATTTAGGATTTTTTCTTTTTTTGATTTTACGAGCTTGATCTAAAAGCAGCAGCATCTCTTCGCCATTTAAATCTTTCAGGTAGTTCAACACTCCCGGCAAGCTTTTGATCATCGTCAAATCTGCTTTGCTCTTTTTTTCGGCCTCTTCATAAGCGTTTTTAATTTTCTTACCTAAATCGTCCCAGAAATTCTTTTCCATAGGTGAATCCTTTGTCGTTGATGCTATTAAGCTTATGAATGGAAAAATGATCTGTCTATCGATAGATTCTAAGTCTTACTACACACTCACTTAGTAATTGCTGAGTAATACGGATCTCTAATTTTACAAAGGAACTTGCTTAAAAAAACTCATCACCAATTCCGGAAGTGACTTTATGAATTCCCAGATGTCGGGATAGTAAACTCCGAGAAGTCTTAGCGAAACGATTAGGAAGAAAACTCTGGCACTCCAAGAAATCCATCTCGGAACCGATGCCAACAGATCTCCGCACATCAATACAAACGTAATCAAAAGCATTCCTCTTAGGAACAAATTGCTGTTCGCAAAAAGGTCGATACCGATAAGTATTATGCCAAAAAGAACCCAGGTTGCCTTGGTATTTTCGCGCTTCTTATTGACCGGGACATTCCCATCAAACTCGAGGAAGACTTGCTCCCCATCCACAATGACATCGGAATGCGACACCACGAGGTCCCGCCCATCGATATTGACATTGGTAATTGTATGAGGAACCCCTACGGTAGTCCCATCCAGTTCGACTTTGATGTGCATAAGGATTATTCCCGCATGCAACTAGACTTTTGCATAGCGATTTTGTTTAGGGATCAGTTACAATAGTTCAATGTCTCCAGATCAGTTCTTTAAAACGCATTCACGTATTACTCGCTCTCTGAAAAAGTTCATTTCAGATTACGAGGCTCAACTTGATAGTGATACGTTTTCTGCGTTTCTACAGAATTTAAGCGAAGAGATTTCTAAGAATGCGGACTTAATTAATTCGCACACGATCCCCGAAGACCGTGCCCGTACACTTCACCAATTAGTAGAAATTGAAACTGAACAAGGGAACAACATCCCGGTTAGTTGCCGCATGGGTTGTTCGGCCTGCTGTCATATGGAAGTCGAAGTGACTTCGTACGAGGCGGAAATTTTGAAGAATTTGGTAGAGTCTGGACATCCCGTTGATCGAGCAAGACTGCAAAAACAAAGTCAGCGGTCCCTGCAAGATCCAACTTGGAAACAAGGACCGCGTAATGCTGACAGCAAATGTGTCTTTTTAGGTAGCGAGGGTGCTTGCAGCATTTACGAGCACCGGCCAGTGATGTGTCGCAGACATTCTGTTACGTCGCCTGCGAAAAACTGTGAGACATTGGATGCACCGATCACTCTTCGCTATTTTCCGCGAGTGGATCTTTTAATCAGCGCCGCCAACGAAGATACCAATATGCAAATCGGTCCTATGGCTAAAATGCTTGAGATGGCTCTGTCTCGCTAAAAACTATTTCAATAAAATCTGTGTTGGGAATGCTCCCGAATTCACCGTCATCACCGGAACCAGCTCGTAAGCGGAGTTCACAGAGTATGACAAGATCTGATCATTTCCTGCGTCGACTACGAAGGCCTTCTTGCCTCCCCCATCGACTGCGATACCTTCTGCCTGAACACCTGAAGCCACTGTTCCCTGAGGAACGGCGACCAAGGAGCCATCGTTTTGAATCGCGTATTGAGAGATCGTCGAATCACCCAAATTATTTACGTACAGGTTTTCATCCGCGATGCTCATAGACATGGGCAAGCTTCCTGTTTTTAAGGTTTGAGTTGAAGACAACTGCCCTCCTTGGCCAATCTTGAAAACCTCTACCTCGTCCGTTGAGCAACTTAAAGCGTACACATTCTCACCGCCATCCTTGGCCGTTTTCGAAGTTATCGGTCCGGAGGGACATCCTAGTGATGCAACCCTGGCAGGAGAGAGCTCTGCCAAAGTTCCGTCACTATTGACCTTGAACTGTGAAATATCCGTCGTGGATAAATTAACGACATAGGCGTATTCACCTGACGGAGAGAACGTCATTTGAACGGCGCCATCTGGGTGAGAAAGTGCATTTACAAAACTCAATGTACCATCAGAACCAATAGCAAATTGGCGGATCTCTTCACCGGAAGGGTTCATCGAATAGAGGAACTTCTGGTCTGGAGAGACGATCAAAGCTTCGGGAATAACTCCAGCACTTATGTCTCCAAGTGCTGTCAATGTTCCGTCGGTTCCGATCTTATAACTCGAAATCGAATCGCCGCCCAAATTTGCGACGTAAACTGTGTCATGCAGTTTACTCATCACCATGGCTTTCGGAAAATTTCCCGTTCCGATTGCAACTGTCAGTGGTGTCAAACTTCCGTCGGACTCAATCGAAAAGCTGCTCAGCGTTTCATCCCCTGTATTTAAAACGAACGCAAACTTTGCAGGATCTGTGATCGGACTTGGCGTGGGAGTTACTCCCCCACCGTTTGAACTTTTTGAACAACCGACTAGCAATACTAAAGCAATGGCGATTATGGATCTCATGGTACACCTCTTAAGAAAACTAACTAGCACCCTTGGGCGCTAGTTAGGACAAGTCTCATCAAAGCTGGAGCATCTGCACGAACTTCGATTTCTTCAGTGATAATGTCGAAGCCTGCATTTTTAAGTTCTTGGCGAAGAACCTGAGCTGGCATCACACGTTTTTGAGCTACCCAGAATTTGTCGTCATACTCAACAACACCGTGGATATCGCAAGCTGGAGTTTCTCTCCACAACACATGGTCCGCATCCAAGCGAATGGATTCGAAGCTTTCTTCTGGGATGTATTGTTCACTTTGTACCGCTGCTGTTAGGACAAATTTACCGCCAGCTTCCAAAGATTTTTTCACACCTTCCAAGAAACGAGCGCGATCTGTGGCAGTAATTGTGTTTGTTAAACACTCGCTGTCGTGGATCATGTCGAATTTTTTGTTCAAGCTTTCAAGGTGCAAGATGCCACCCATGCCGAAAGAGATGTTCAGATCTTGTTGCAAAGCGATTCGTTGCAAGACTGCTACAGAATTGCGGTACATATCGTAAGCCACAACGTTGAAGCCCAGCTCTGCCAAAGCCATTGCGTTCACACCACGACCTGCGCCCAAATCAAGAGCTACTAGACCGATCGTTTGTGGGAACATTTCTTGGACAACCACTTGTAGGTGTCTGACAGAGTCACGCTCGCAAAGACCATTCAATGCCATGATGTTATTGAATGTTTGAACTGATTGAGTTTCGTTATTGTTAATGAATGTTTGATATTGTGCTTTCATTTGCAACCTCCAGGTTGGTTAGTTGCATGAATACTAAAGCACAGGCGGTGCCAGTTTTTTCCGTCGTAAAAACCGCTTAATTTCGTTTTGAGACACCCCCTGCCGGGCCTCCGGCAGATAGGGTTACTGGGATTTCGGTGGCTGCCGGGAGCCCGGCAGGTCTGCTTTTTTGCTTTTTCTCAAGGTTACGACAATAGGATCAAACAATATTGCGATTACGATATAGTGATCCTAATGGAAATGAGGAATTTAATTAATTATCGCAGACGAACGGTCTGGGCCTTCGGGACTTATTGCATTCTATTTCTATTGCTGCCCTTTTTACCGATCCAGTTGATGCTGATTTCTTCGCTTTATCTGATCCCGATCACTTTTTTGCTGATCCTGATCTCTATAATTACAGTCGAAGGCATTATCTTTTACCGCTTATACGCGGCTAATTCTGACGTCTATCGTGTTTTCGCGGGAGCTATGTGCCTTACGGCATTCGTGGTGTTTCTTTTTGTCTTTTCACTGATCAAGGACTTTATTGCGGTTTCGGAGGGGTACAAGTATCTCTTTGCAGAGTATCCCGCCTATTTGAGGCTTAACGATGCGTTTACAGTTCTAACTGCGGCCTCAGCGACCATGTTGCTCTACTATATATGTAACTTGGTCCTGAGAGCCTTGATTACTGGGTTCTGTGATTTCTTTAGTCTTAATCAATGGGACTGGGCTGATCTGACTTTGGACGATTCAATTACGGTGATCTTTGCGATCGCAATGAGTGCGGCACTGGTATTCATCACACTCATCCCTATTAAGTATATACCGGGTATTGCGGTTAAGATTCACGGGCAAGAATTGGTCTGTGATTCCAAGAAAACGATGGTGATGTTCAAATCAGATAGCGGCAAGCTTTTGGTAGCCAATGACAATGGTGATGGACAAATTCAGTTCGTTCTTAAAACTTGCGCTAAGCTTTCTGCAAACTAAGCGCAAGAGGAACTTAAACTATCTTTTACTAACGAACTTTAAACGACGGAATAGCAGCATGCGATTGTTCGCAGGCATTTCGTAATCGTTTAGCAATTCAAAACCATTTTTAAACATCGCACTTAAGACGTCTTCAAAGTTACGGATACCACTCGATGGATTTGCTTCGCGCAAAGATTTATCAAAAGCTTCATTACTTGGAGTTGTGAACTTGCCATTGTAATTGAACGGCCCATAGATCAGAACCTTACCGCCCTCTTCCAAGCGACCGCTGATCAACTTCATAAAGGTCTTACATTCCTTCCAACCCATGATGTGGAAAGTATTAACTGTCAAAATCACGTCATAAGTGCGGATCGGAAAGTCATCCTCCCCCACTTTCATTCTGTAGGGAGTTTTGATATTCGGGATGTTAGCTTCTTTGATCGCAGCTTTAAGTGATTGAAGATTCTCACTCACCTCAGTCGGTTGCCATTCAAGTTTTGGAAAGAACGGAGCGAGATAAATCGCATGTTGTCCGGTTCCTGAGCCAACTTCTAATAGACGGTGGTTCTCGGGACGGATGGCTTTCTTAAGCACTTCAAGGATAGGTTCTTTATTGCGATCAGCTGCAGGTGAAAACGGTTTTTCCATTCGAGAAAGCTACCACAGTTACTCGAACAATGAACTAACGCACCAAGACTTCGCAATGTCAGGATATCGTCAAAAACGCCGTGTCATCAGAGAGGTTGACACGCGTGGCCTTAACATTTGTCGATTCTAATTGCCATCCTCCCACCCGATAGGACAAAACCTTCAGCAAGTTCAACCGCATATAAGCGATTAATATGGAATCGCGTTTCTACCGGGCACCGTTAATGCCTGTCTATGGAGGTCCCATGAAAGCAATGCTTTCTTCTGTTCTTGTTTTTGTCTCGTTGTTCATCGCGATCACGGGCAATGCCGCGCAAATCTCTGAAGGTATTCCTTACTACGGAGAAGAGTTCTACCAAGATCTTGCTAACGGCGCTTCTGACGAAGCTCTTAAAGCTCGCATCCAACACATCATGCTTGCTCAGCACAAACAAATCCCAGGCAAATACGATGAGATCTCTGAGCACTGCTCTGGCGAAGGTTGCTACCAACATATCTCTTTGGGTTATGACGGTGCACGCGCTTGGATGATGGGTACTTACTACCTTACTAAAGTAAACGGCGAATATGCGATCCCTGATATGTACTGCGGTACTTACAGAACTGAATCTGAATTCAGCTCTGGCCGTGGCCCAGCTCCAGGCAAATACCCAGATGGCAACATCTTGAACACTGAGCACACATGGCCTCAAAGCCGTTTCACAGGTCAGTTCAACGTTGGTATGCAAAAATCTGATTTGCATCACTTGTTCCCGACTGACAATGAAATGAACTCTACTCGTGGTAACTACGAATTCGGTGAAGTTCAAAGAGACAACAAAAAATTGAAATGCCCGGTTTCTCGCTTCGGTAAACCAGCAACTGGCGGTAACGATGTATTCGAACCACCACAAGCTCACCGCGGTAACGTAGCTCGCGCATTGTTCTACTTCTCTGTTCACTACGGAATTTCAATGAGCCCACGCCAAGAAAAATTCCTTCGCAAATGGAATCAAGAAGATCCAGTTGATGACGAAGAAAGAGCACGCAACAACGCGATCATGGGTGTTCAAGGTAACAGAAACCCATTCATCGATTACCCAGAATTGGCTGATCGTATTAACAAATTCTAGTTCTAACAAAAGCCAGATTCATATCTGGCTTTTTTCATTCGAAGTGGCCCATCAATTGCAAATCAATGGGCCATGTTGACGAAATCACCTTTATTACATCTGAACTCGCGGCTTGTGTTAAAATTTTTAACAAGCCTTTCCCTCGTACATGTTTCTTCCGTTGCTCTCGCAAGCAACGCTGCTAATGTGTGTGAAACTCCGAACTACATCGCGCACGCAGTTTCTTCTGAACGTGCTCCCGGGGTTAACCAATCAGACATTAAAACTCTGCGCAGTTTTCTGAAAAATAACGACCGCGCCGGAATGTACCTGATGCTTTATCGCCTGACTGGTGAAGAGTTCTGGTTGATGGATGCGCAGATCACAACCTTCAGTGGCATCTGGGGCGGCACTGCCCTTGAAACAAACTACCAAATCAAACTTCGTAACCAAGATAAGTACGACGACTCGATCGATAAGTTCTCCCTTAAGATCGCAACCAACATGCTTAAGTGGGTCGAAAAAAGCGTCGCTGATGGCGAACGTGGGATCGTCGACATCGGCGTCCTTTTAATGAAAGGCGACGGAGAAGTCTGGAAGAGCAAAGGGCTTTTAAACGAGTACCCGGGCCGCGTGCTATTCTTTAACTTAATCCAGTATCAAGTGACTGACTTTCACAACACCTTGGGCCTTGGCTCACTTTACAGCGCATATGCCGTTGTTCAACGTGGTGGTCAGATGGGAAAAAGGATTGCCGACTTTGAGGGGAATCCAAACTTCTCTATTCTTAAATCCAAAGATGATCGCTTCGTGACTGTTCTTGATAATCGCACATGTAAAGTCGAAGCATTTATCGACAACGACACTCGCCCTTTAGGAGTTTTAAAGCAAACTCTGAATAAAGCATTGGATGAGAATGATCCAGAATACTATGACCGTCTTTGGTTATGGGAATTCATGCAAGGCAACCAAGACACGGCAGAGGAATATAACTCCGCAGTTTGGCAAAATGGTCGTCCTCTCCCGAATCCAAACATCAAGGGTCGCTACTACCACAATGCTAAAACTGGCGGGTGGCACTATGCAAACGACAAAGAAAAAGTCGCAAGCATCGATGTGATAAATGCCTTGAACGAGTATCGTCGCCGCACGATGAAATTTAGGATCTCAAAGGGAATGCCTGCAGAGCCTCAACTTCCAGGTCGCTACAAGTCTGGCCTTTAATTCTTTGCACAGAGCGGTTAGATTTCTAATATGAAGCTAACCGCCCTTGTGATCACATCTTTGCTTATCCTCACCTCTTGCCAAACATTCCAAGACTCTTTGAATCTTGAAAAGATCCAACCCTTCACCAGTGATGGTTGCAGTATGAGTCCCAATGGACCTAGAGCTAAACCGAATGGATTTTTAGAGTGCTGTGTGAATCATGATCTTGCTTACTGGCAAGGCGGAACACTTGAACAAAAGCAAACCGCAGATCTTGCTCTGCAAGCTTGCATCACCGAAAATTCAAACGAAAAAATCGGCAAGGTTTTTTATGAAGCCGTAAGCCTTGGTGGAGGACCGCAGTTCAACACTTCATTCCGCTGGGGATACGGTTGGCCTAAGAGAAGAACTTATGAAGCCTTGAACCACACTGAAAGAAAATCGGTCGAACAAGAGCTTCAGAATATCCGATGGCATGAGATCTATACTTCATTGAAATCAGAATAAAAAAAGAGCCAGAGAAAACTCTGGCTCTTTTAATTTTCAATCTTACGACTGATTAAAGTTCCATTTTATAGCGAGATACGATCAAGTCTTCAGCAGCATCAAGCTCTTTCAAAACTGCGTCTTTAAATTTTGCTGAATCAACATCAAGGTTGTAAACAATGCTTGCCGCAGAACTTACTTTTACTTCATGAGATTTTGCACCACTCAAGCCAACAACTGTATTACGCATCAACTCTTCTTTTTCGCCAGCTCTCGTACGGCTGTCAGCTTCTTTATCCAACTTCAATACGAATGGAACGTTAGAAATCGCTGTTTTATCCAAGGCGATACCACCTGCATTCCATTTTGATTGGTAACCGAAGCCAGAACCACTCAAAACTTGAACTTGCGGAGTGAAAGTCGTACCAGACATACCGTGGCCTTCAGCAATCGTGAATGGAGTCGTCTCTCCACCAAAGTAGCCGAAACCAACTGTAAAGTTCGGGAAGAACAAAGAAACCTCTGCATCACGCGACAAAGAACTGATCGCATAAATAGAAGTATTTACTACACGTGGAACATTTGGAGCAGAGAAAGAAACAAAGCTCTCGCCCTTAACAACCGGAGTTGTACCAAAGTTTTCTTTTTCATATTTAGAAGCTTTATCAGAAGCCGCAACAACTGAAGACCACTCAACAACTTCTACGCCTGTTTTTTTGAATTTTTCTTTAAGACGATTATAAGAGATACCAGCGATCTCTTGCATGACTTGTTGGTTTTTCTCCCATGGGAAGTTTACGGAGAAAGTTAGCGTACTTCTAGCGCCATCACCTGCATTTACCAAACTAGCCAGTTTGTTCTTTGCAACTGTGTACATGTCAGTTTGTAGATTCAAAGAATAAGTTGGGATTACAACTTTCTTATAAGAATCAACACCGCCACCCTTGTACGTTGTCCATGTCTTAGAATACTTCTTTTGATCTTTATTGAATTCTTCTTGAGAGAAAGTCGCTGGAGAAGAATACATTGTACCCGCGATAAGCCCGCCTCTGCCGCCATTACCACCACCACCAGATGCACAACCAACCAAATAGAATGCCGCTACGCCTGCAAATGCGTATTTAACCATTGTTCCTCCTTGAACAGATGTTTGTTTTAAATTTAGTTTTTAATATCTTCAGGCAATGATTCCGCCATGATAGCCTTGGCATCAAGTCCACCCGGCACTGTCCCCTTATGCATGTGAATAACGCCGTAGTATCTTGGCACCGTCACACCACTTCCCCATGTTGCTTTATCGCTGCGTGATTTTGTATAGAATGTAAATTGATCGAAGCCCTCTTTCAAAGTCAGCTCCGCACAACGACGATTCAATGCTTTCTCGACTGATTCAGGTTTTGAATTTCCATTGCCAGTGAACTCGACCGTATAAACGCCCGCCGAACTTTTGTTCTCTCTAAATCCATCTTCGTAATTTACGGGAACAGATCCACAAGAAGTCAGTAACAGAAAACTCAGCACACTCACTGCAGATAAAACAATTTTTTGCATACACCGAAGATAGGATTTAGATTGTTAGTCAGTCAAACAAGATAAAGTCTAGAATTTTTCACAAACAATTGAATGGATCTCGCACAAACAAGATCCAGACAATAGCCGATGAAAATAACAATTGATAAACCAAAGGCAACGCTACGTTACCGGGCTACACCCGCAGTTGATTGCGCGGACATTCTCTTCATCAAAATTAGCGCAAACAAAATCCCCACCAAAGACATCAAGGCACCCACGATTGTCGGAGTCGCGTAAGAGTAGCCCATCAACAAAGGCAAGCCTCCCAGGAATGCTCCCAATGAATTTCCGATATTAAAGCAAGACTGACCCAACGAAGAGCCCAACATCTCCCCGCCCTCAGAGTTTTCGATCAAAAGCATTTGAATTGGTGGACATTGAGCCATCGCAAACAAGCCCGTCAAAAATACCGTAATAAAAGTCAGCACCGTGTTCTGCGCAACGAAGCTACTTAAAAGCAACATCGCCATCATCGCAACCATCAAAGCAATCGCAGACTTCAACGAAGAGAAACGATCTGCAAGCTTACCGCCGACAGTAATCCCTGCCGTCATTCCTACGCCCGCCAAGATCATCCAGAGTGGGATCGAACCTTCAGACACTTTCGTTTCATGAATCAACATCGGCGCGATGTAACTGATCCACGCAAAGAATCCACCGAAACCGATTGAAGTAATTATGATACAGATCCATAAGTTCAAATTCTTAAAGATTTTAAACTCACTCTTAAAATCTGCGGAAGGATTTGCAGGCAATGCCGGAATCCAAGCTTTCAACGATAACACTGTTGCCAAGCCCACAACCGCCACCATCGCAAATGCCCACTGCCAACCAAACTTAGCACCAATATATGTACCCAGCGGCACGCCCACGATATTTGCAATCGTAAGACCCGTCAGCATACTCGCCACGGCCGAAGCTTCTTTGCCAGGTTTTGCTAAACGACTCGCAACCACCGCACCAACACCGAAGTAAGCACCGTGCGGCAGCCCCGCCATAAAACGGAAGATCATCAATGAATAGTAATCCCCGGCTAAAGCAGAAACTCCATTAAACACCGTGAACAGAATCATCAAAAACAAAAGCAAACTTTTTGCAGAGTAACGAGCACCGATCACCGTCAGCAAAGGAGCACCAATCACCACTCCCAATGCGTAAGATGAAATCACATGCCCAGCAATTGGGATTGAGATGTTCAAGTTACCTGCCACATTCGGCAAAAGCCCCATGATCACGAACTCTGTCATGCCGATACCAAAGCCACCCATCGCGAGTGCTAAAAAACTTTTTGGAGTCGCACCTGGAATAGCAGGCGCCAATGCAGACGAAGAAGAGGAAGATTGAATCATTAGAATTTGCCTTGGGAAATAGTGATGAGTCGATTCTGCTCCTAGAGTAGAGATCGCACAAGATCTATTTTATATCTGCCCCCGTATTATCCCGCCTTAATTACGAGGGGGAACACATAATTCAGAGTATTTGAAAGGCTCTTAATACTTAAAGGCTTCGTCAGATACTCATCCATTCCAGCTTCCAAGCACTTCTCACGGTCCCCTGACATCGCGTGCGCAGTGACCGCGATGATTGGGATTTTCTGGAAGTCAGAGGCGCGGGCTCGAATGGTGCGAGTCGCCTCGTAACCATCCATCTCCGGCATCTGGCAATCCATCAAGACCAGATCGTATTTCTTAGCATGCAATGCCTCGATAGCGAGTCTGCCGTTTTCTACGATCTCACAGGTCGCACCAAGCTTCGTCACCATGGCTTGGATGATGACTTGGTTCACCTGATTGTCTTCAGCGATCAGAATGTGTACACCTTTGAGTTCATTCGACATCGAAGACTTCGGCTTAACCTCTTCCCTCTCGATAACATCCAGAGGAATCGTAAACCAGAACTTCGAGCCTTGGCCTTCAACACTTTCAACTCCGATTTGGCCATTCATGAGCATTATCAATCTTTGCGAAATCGAAAGTCCTAAGCCTGTGCCACCATGTTTTCTAGTAACTGAAGCATCCGCTTGAGAGAACGCCTCGAACAACGACTCAATTTTAGCTGAAGGAATACCACATCCCGTATCAGTGACCTCAAAGCGAACGGTCTGTTTTCCATTATGGGTACCCATGATTGAAAGAACTGCCGAGATCTCGCCTTTTTGAGTGAACTTAACGGCATTGCCTAACAGATTCAAAATCACCTGACGAATACGGCTGGCATCACCTTTAACCTCAGCTCCCATTTTCTCTGGCAAAGAGACATTGAATCTAAGGTTTTTGGCATGGATCAAAGGCTCGAGGGAATAAAGTGTCTGCTGCACTAAATCCTTCATATCAAATTTTGTATTAGCCAGTTCGATCTTACCTGCTTCAACATTCGAGAAATCCAGAATGTCATTTACGATCGTTAATAAGTGACCCGCTGATGATTGAACTGTGTCGATCATAGCTTTCTGATCATCTGTCAAGATCGTGCCACTGACTAACTCACTCATCGCCATCACGCCATTCAGGGGTGTGCGAATCTCGTGGGACATATTCGCTAAGAAATCTGATTTTGCGCGAGAGGCTTCTTTCAAGGCACGATTCGCCTCCATCAAGCGGCGCTCACGCTCACGAATATCAGAGATATTCACTGACACACCCATGCTGCCGGTTTGTCTTCCTTCGCCGTCAAACAAAGGCACGACGGCAATTTGCACATCGACTTTTTTCCCTGACTTAGTCGTGTATTCCATTTCGCCAGAAAAGTGCTCACTCTTTTCATTAACCTGATTTGCAATACGATCCGTGTTGCCGTCGTTGCCAGCTAACGCAGTATAAATACTTTTTCCAAGTACGTCTTGCTCTGACCACTCAGTGATATGCTCACTGGCTTTATTCCAAGTCGTCACGAGCTTGTTCTCATCCAGGATCGAAATCCCGACAGGAACCAAGTCGATTAGCTTTTTCAAAGTCATATTGGTCGCATGTTCACGGGACTTCGCTTCGTAAACTTCAGTGATGTCTCTTAAAGTCACCACCGCGCCAATTTTCTTGCCGTCTTTATCAAAAAACGCACGGCCATTTGTGGAGAGCTTTACTTTCTTACCAGTAACGGCTTTAACCACCATCTCTTGATCTCTGATCATTTCACCATGGAACGCACGATACAAAGGAACATCTTTCAGCTCCATCAATCGCTCACCATCAGCATGGTACAACTGATAGTAATTCGGCCAGTCTTCCTGAGGCATCGGTGCCCCTCCATCCAAGCCATGAAATCTACGACTGGCTTGGTTGGAGAGATGCACTTGACCTTCACTATCACAGGCAATAACACCATCCGAAAGATTTTCTAACACGGCATTCAGAAACTCTTTTTGTTTCTCGAGGTCCTTCTCCGCCGCATGTCTTTCATCGATATCAATGACCCGTGATTCTAAAAACTGCATGATAATTTTTGCGATTCGCTCTAAAGATCTCAATTGAGCCGGAGCGATATATTTAACGTCGTGAGCAAGCACACAAAGTGAGCCGATCACAACTCCATCAGGTGTTACTAACGGAACCCCTGCATAAAAACGAATATTAGGATCGCCACGTACGATGGCTAGATCTTTAAAACGATCATCTAATCTGGCATCGGGAACGATCACTGGCAGAGTGTCATGAATAATCATGTTACAGAATGAATTTGATCGATCGATCTGATTGATCTCGGTACCGACATGGGACTTAAACCACATGCAGTCTTGATCGACGAAACTGATAAGTGCAATAGGTACTTCGCAGACGTCGGCTGCAAGCCTTGTCAGCTCATCATAAGCCTCTTCAGGCTTGGTACCCAGAATATGATAACGCTCCAATGTTTTACTTCTTAGTGTATCCATCCGCCAACGTCCCTCGTGTACTTAACTTGTCGGCATCAAGAATTTTTAACCGGAGCGAATTTATGAGAGGTTTCGAATGATTCGGAGGTTGTAATCCTGAGTATACTGGGATCTCAGCGGGGGACGCGCAATTTGAAACAGTGTCTAAAAGTTGAACGTCAGGTGACTCACATTTGCCCTCTAAAACCACCACCAACCGCCCTATTCCCCTCTCTAGGGGCATAGATACTGCACTCTATTTTCCCTATGAAAACCTTCCTTGTAAGCTCTACCGTCACGTTTGTTCCTGAGAACTATGAGGCCTTCGTAAACAGCCTTGCAGACAGCGACAAAATCCACGGTTTAATTTTGATTGAAAACCGCGATTGGAAAATCGTGGCAAAGGCATTGGCTCTTTTGCTATCGGGAGCAGCTCCTCGCATGGGCTGGCATCTTCTAAAAAACTATTTCGGTTCATCGAACGCACGCAAAGAACAAGCATTCGCTCGTAACGGCAAAGTGTTCCGCGTTGTTTCTGATATCAACTCCAAGGAAACTTTGGAGTTCATTAAGCAAGAAAATGTTGAACTGATAGTTAACGCTCGCACCAGATCTTTCTTTAAAAAAAATCTCTTGAATGCTCCTCGCTATGGCTGCATTAACATTCACCATGGATTGCTACCTGAGCAACGCGGCCTCATGTGCGACTTCTGGGCGCATATGGAAAAAACTAGTTTTGGATTTTCCATTCACCAGATGACTTCAAAGTTGGATGATGGACCTATTTTGCATGTTGGCGAGGTTAAGACGGATTCTTCAAACTATATGACTTCTATCTTTGAAGGGTCTTTACTAGAGTCACAGGCGATTGAAAATTTGTTGGCGAAGCTAGCTAAGAACAAGCACGCTGATAATATTTTTTCTGGGTTAGAGAATATCAAAACACAAGAAACCAAGTATCGCACCAACCCTAGCTTGATCGATTTTTATAAATTGCAATTGCGAGGAACTAAAATATGAAACACATTATCGCGCTTCATGGAAATCCCGGTGCTCCTCAAGATTGGTCTTTACTAAAAAATCACGCAGCCGACATCAAAGCTGTAGATGCTTATTCTGATCAGTGGATGAGTGATGTCCTGCAAAGCCCGAACAAGGTGATCTTGCTAGGTCACTCTTGGGGTGCGTACCGTATTCTTAAAGCACTTCCCGCTTTAGCGGCTAACGTTGAAAAAGTCGTATTGATTGCTCCTTATGTGAATATCGAGCGCCCCCTATCGGGTATCGCACAGTTGTTGCTTAATACTCCGTTCATTGGTGACATGCTGATCCAATCTAATCACAAGAAAAGCAAAGACAGCTTTTTGGATGATTTGATTTACCCTTTCAAGGTCGAAGGCCTTGCCTACTACCAAGAAATCGAAGGACGTCTGCAAGACTGGCAGGCATGGCAAAAGACTGCGATGGTAAAAATGCAGATGCAGTCGAACCCCTTGAACGCTTCAGATGTTTGCCAAGTACCAATCGAAGTCTTCTATGGCAGCGACGACAAGATCAGCAACGCTGATTTCCAAAATCAAATTTTAAGTAAGTATCCAAAAATCAATATTCATCATTTGCAAAACACCGGTCATGGCCTGCTATGGTCCCATCCCGAGTTGATCTCTAAGGAGTTACTATGACATCCACTAAAATCGGCTATCACGCTGGCGAAAACGAACTGAATAACGTATTCAGCTATATGGAGCAGCACTTGCGCGACTTCCCAGATAGAGTGGCTTTGCGCTGGGCCCGTCGTGATTCTTTGGCGCAGTGGAATGGTGATCCTAAAACTCCTTTCCAACATGATGAAATCACTTACAAGCACTTTGCCGCTCGCATTTCATCCTTTGCGCAGGGCTTGATTGATATAGGTATTCAAAAAGGTGATCGCGTTATTATCTTTTTGCCAATGAGCCTTGATATGTACACCGCGATGTTCGCCGTTCAAAAAATTGGTGCTATCGCTGTGTTCCTAGACTCTTGGGCGCGCTCCCACCACTTGGGTGCTTCTGCTGAATGCGTAGGCCCTAAAGCGATGATCAGCTTTAAAATGGCTTTTGACTTGGTTGACCAAGTTCCTGAGTTTGCTTCAATGCCGATCCGTGTTCTCTATGGCCCTGGTGACAAGTTCACTCATAAATTTGAAACTTTACTGAAAGCTCCAACGACACATTCCGTGGCTGTTGAATCTGAGTTTACAGCCTTGATCACATTCACGACGGGATCAACTGGCAAACCTAAAGGTGCAAACCGCACTCATAGATTCCTATCAGCACAACATCACGCGCTTTCTCATGTGATTCCTTACACTGAAAAAGACCGCGATATGCCAGCCTTCCCTATTTTTAGTTTGAATAACTTGGCATCAGGTGTAACAACGATCTTGCCAGCATTGGATCTTTCTCAACCTTCAGAGCGTGACTCTGCGATCCTGGCTTGTCAGATCATCAATGAAAATATCAATTGCACGACACTTTCCCCGTCTATGCTTGTGGGCTTGGCTAAATTCTGTAAAGAAAAAGGCATCGTACTTAGTCACCTTCGCCGTGTAGTGACTGGCGGAGCACCGATTTCTAAAGACGACGTAAAAGCCTTCTATGAAATCGCACCGCAAACAGAACTTTGGATTTTGTATGGATCGACTGAAGCTGAACCAATGGCCCACATCGAAGGCCGTGACATGCTGAAAGAATCCAAGCAAACAGATCCAGAAATCATCGAAGAAGGTGTCAACGTAGGTCATATCAGTGATGACGTTGACTATAAATTCATCCGCACGAACGACGGTCCAATTGAGCTTGTGAATGGTTCTTGGAGTGGCGTTGAAGTAGCAAAAGGTGAAGTTGGCGAATTCATCTGCACAGGCGACCACGTTTGCCGTGAGTACTATAATAACGAAGCAGCCTTTAAGACGACAAAAATCATGGATGCACAAAACCGCGTATGGCACCGTACAGGTGACCTTGCCTATATCGACGAAGATAAAAACTTGTGGATCGTGGGTCGCGTGAATAACGCCATCCAAAGATCTGGCAAATACTACTTCCCGGTGACAGCAGAGGTTTTGCTAAAACGTATGCCTTTCGCGTACCGTTGCGCTTTCTTAGGTGTGGCTGATGCGACCTTGGGTGAAGCAACTTATGCAGCGATTGAGCTAAAAGCTGATATCGATACTAAGACTTTTGATTTTGAAGCCGCTCGCACGGAAATCCGTCGCGTATTTGCTAAAAACAATATCCCAGTCGATAAAATCGTATTCGTAGATAAAGTCCCGATGGACCCGCGCCATCACTCTAAAGTTGAATACAAAGTTTTGCGTGATCAACTTTCAACACCAGGAGTTGTGATTGCGTAACTGGCTGATCTTAATCAAAGAGCGTTTTAGTCCGGCACAATACATCCCGATGATCGTGGCCTTTACGGTCGCGAATGGTTTGTATTTGTCAAAAACTGAAAGCATTCCTTGGAAGTGGAGCCGTTTTGCGATGGCCTTTATCCTGATGCTTTCGTTCTTTTTCAGAATGCGTCTGTTTGATGAGATCAAGGATTACGAGGTTGATTTAAAGATCAACCCGACTCGCCCACTTGCCCGTGGGATTTTATCGGTTCCTCAAGTAAAGATCGCACTGATGCTTTTAATTATCTTAGAGCTAGTGGTTGCATCTCAATTGGGTCTTCCAAGCTTTCTGATCCATGCGATGGGTATCGGCTACAGTTTATTGATGTACGAAGAGTTCTTTATCGGAGATATCCTGCGTCCTCATCTGACGACTTATGCGGTTTCTCATACATTCGTGAGCGTGCTCTTGGGGGTTTCTGCGGCTGTCGGGATTACTGGTATCACGGACTTAAGCGTTCTATCTAAACACATCTGTTTCTTTTTAGTGAACTGGTGCTTCTTTAATCTTTTCGAGTTTGCTCGTAAGACCTTCGCGCAAGAGGAAGAAAAACCCAATGTCGCAAGCTACTCGAATATTTTCGGCACTAAGGGAGCTTACCTGCTGTCTTTAAGCCAGGTCATTATTGGCTTGGGCTTACTAAGACTTCAGTTTGGTGAGTTCCTTATGTGGCCATCGATTCTTGCTGCCGTCTATTTTGTGGCGACAGTTTCATATCTATTTAGTCCTAAGACCTTCAATGCAAAACTTTTCCGTGGCGTGACTGGGGCATATTTACTTATGCACTTTATCGTTATGTCTATTGTGCTAGGAGCTTAAAATGCTAGTTACAAAAAAATCCACCTCACTCTTTGCTAAAAATGAAGCTGGCGGAAAAGGCTACAATCTTTATTTAATGTCTCAAGCTGGCGTACCAGTTCCTGAGTGGGTTGTGTTTGGTAAACGCTACTTTAACGATTTCTTGGACACGCAAAATCTAAGATTCAGAATATCTACTATCGTTGATCAAGTGATGGCGGGAACTCTTTCCCCAGCTCAAGCTGAAAAAGACATTCTTGCGATCTTTGACTCCACAGCGGCAACTCAGTTTTTAAGTGAATCCTTGGATCAAGCATTGGCTCAGCTAAATAATGCCTCTGTTTTCTCAGTGCGCTCCTCTGCCGCTGACGAAGACAGTGTTTCGCATTCATTTGCTGGACAGCTTTCAAGCTTTCTTTACGTGAGTGGCAAAGAGGACATCCTAAACTTTATTAAAAAATGCTGGGCCTCTGCGTTTTCAGAGCGTGCCCTGGTTTACCGTCAAGAAAATGGCATTGATCTTAAAAAGATCTCTGTGTCTGTAGTCTTGCAGCGTATGCTTGATCCAGATAAGTCAGGTGTTCTGTTCACTTGTGATCCTGTGGCTAAAAATCTGCAACACTTTGTCGTATCATCGGTTTACGGTGTCGGCGAAGGCTTGGTATCTGGTGCCCTTGATGCGGATTCATTCTGGTTAAATGCCACAACGGGCGCTTTGGATAAAAAAGAGATCGTTGAAAAATCAGAGCAAATGAAAAAGTCCTCTTCAGGACATTGCCAGTTGCTTCCGGTTGATGAGACTTTAAAAAATGCTCCGTCACTTACTGATGCTGAACTTCATGACCTTTATAAATGGGGTATGAAGATTCAAAACGCCTACTACCGTCCGCAGGATATCGAATGGGCTATCCAAGACGGCAAACTTTATATTTTGCAAACTCGCCCGGTCACTAATCTTGAGTCTGATTTGGTCGGTTACCCGAACCTTTGGGACAACTCGAACATTATTGAATCTTACGGTGGTTTGACGTCACCGCTAAGCTTCAGCTTCGCTCTTAGAAACTATAAGGCCGTGTATGTTCAATTCTGTGAAGTTCTAGGCGTTCCTTCTGAGATCATCAAGGATATGGATTCCTATCTTGCTTACATGCTGGGTTCGATCAATGGCCGTGTGTACTACAATCTATTTAACTGGTACAAACTTGTCGGCGTTCTGCCTGGTTTCAAACAGAATCGCGAATTCATGGAAACCATGATGGGCGTTTCTGAATCTCTGACAGATGAAATCGCGAATCGTATTAAGCCGCATCCATCTTGGGATACTCCAGCTGGTAAATTCCGTAAGATGATCACAGGCTTTAACTTTATTAAGTATCACTTCACGATCCAAAAAGTCGTGGATGATTTCTTGGTGACGTTCCACCGCGATTACGACAAATACCGTGCAATGCCACTAAAACGCATGCGCGGCGATCAGTTGATTCAAGTCTATGCAGAGGTTGAAAGAAATATGCTCGGTCGCTGGAAGGCACCCATCATCAATGACTTCCTGTGCATGGTGCATTTTGGTTTGCTAAAAAAATTAACGAACAAATGGCTTTCTGAATTAGACTCAACAATTCAAAATGACTTACTTGCGGGTGAAGGCGGACTTGAGAGTGCAGAGCCAACAAAGGCATTGCTACGTCTTGCAAGTGTGGCTTCTAAAACTCCGGGCCTAAGAGCATTGATTGAAACCACAGATCCGAAAGAAGGTCTTGAAGCTTTAAATCAATCACCTTATGAAAACTTCTATCACCTGGTCCTTGATTACTTGGATAAATACGGCTTCCGCTGCATGAGCGAAATGAAGCTTGAAGAGATCGATCTTTTGACTGATCCAAGCTATCTATTCGTGTGTTTGAAAAACTATTTGAAAGCCGGAAAAGTTGAGATACATGACGATGCTCACGAAAAATCTTTGCGTGCGCAAGCGGAAGCCAAGGTTGCAGGACATCTGACAGGCTTCCGTCAAAAGATGTACTTCTGGGTTCTAAAACATGCGCGTAAAGCCGTTAAAAATCGTGAAAACACACGTTTTGCGAGAACTCGTATCTACGGTATTGCTCGTACGATCTTCCAAGCAATTGGTGAAGACCTTGCAAGCCTAAATGCTTTAGAAAATCCACGTGATATTTTCTGGCTTACGATCGAGGAAGTATTTGGGATCTATAACGGGACGCTGCCCGCTTATAATCTTAATAACCTCGTGCAACTTCGTAAAAAAGAATACGACGGCTTCACTGAGGACACAGATCCTCGCATCATGACTCGTGGTGCGGCTTACTGGAATAACACGTTCGTAAAACCTGTTGAGGAAGCTCCCCTTGATCCGAATGCAACGTATGACCTTAAAGGTCTGCCGTGCTGCCCAGGTGTTTTAGAAGGTGTGGTTAAAGTGATTCTAAATCCAGGTGATAATTTGGATTTGAATGGCGAGATCTTAGTGACGGCAAGAACAGATCCAGGATGGGTTCCATTGTATCCTGCGATTTCAGGACTGCTGGTTGAGCGTGGAAGCTTGTTATCGCATTCAGCGATCGTAGCACGTGAGATGGGTATTCCTGCTGTCGTCAGTATCCCGAATTTGACCAAGACCTTGAAAACCGGCATGCGCATCCGTATGGATGGCAAAGCCGGCACAATTGAAATCCTAAGCGAGTAGCCTAGGATTTCTTATAGATGTGGAATTGATAGACGCCTGTGCCGTCAGTTTTTGCGGCCCAGGCGTTTGTGTCTTGTTGCTCTTTCCAACCTGTTAGATCCATCTCTTTCGCTGCACGCATGAAAGAACGAATCACCATACAAGTTCCTGAGGCATTTTCCGGATTCAGACGTTGCAAGACTTGATTTGCATCTGCATCCGACAAATATGAAATCGTATCTGACAAAGAAATAAAGTCGTACTTTTGCTTAGGCAAGTACTCTAACAAATTCCCCAATAGGTAATTCACTTTCGTATTCGATTTTTTAACAGCCTCAAAGATATGGTGATGAGCTTCTAGTGGAAGTCCCTCTTCGTGACGGATGCTACCTAAAAACAAAATCTGCATGAAATAGTTCTTACGCACTAACTGTGTGCGGAAGATACGGTCGAATTCTTCGACGATGAACTGACTTGGTGGGCGAGATTCCGTTTTATGCCCATCACTGCCACTGAAGTGACCTTTGTACAAAAATTTATTAAAGACGAATTCACTCGCTGCTACTTTGATAAATGTATTCCAACGAATCTTTGGCCAGTGCTTTTCATAAAGCTCAATTTGCTCTTCCAAGCTTTGCGCCGCGAATACTTTTGAAAAATCACATTTCAAAACTTCACGGAACAAGTAACCAAGCTTTTGGAAATGCGATTCCCAACGACCTAACAAGATAAACCCATGAGGCATCCAACCCGTTTTACGCTCTTCCCAATAATTTTTGGCAGCGTCAGACAAAGTCAGTTTTTTGAATAGGTCCCAACGGCTATCCCCTGTGTCTTCACCGGACTGCAAAGCACCACGGTACCCCATAAAGAATAAGTATTCCTCGTAAGTCAGTGACTTCATACTTTGGAAGCGAAGCTCACACAGATAGTTTTGGCTCACCGACATATCGATCACATCAAGAACCGCAGGGTTTTTAGCAATCAAAGGCATGCAGCGCGCACCCGAGCCCGCAATACTAAATACACGTCCACTATTTTGCGGCAGCAATTGATATTCAATACGCGTGTCTTCGTTTGAAAGCGTGTAATTTAAATCTGAAAAGTATTCGTTTGCCATGGTTGCCTCATTCTAAAAAGGGAGATTCCCGGTAATTTCAAATCGAACACCGACGACAGAGCCGCCAGTCATATTTTTATAAATCGCAAACAGCGTATCGCCGTCGCCTTCGTAATACTGCACAAAGCCTGTGAGTGTGGACCAATCTGTCACGTTGTATCCGTAACTAAGACTCGCGAAGGCATCTTGATTAACGGAGTTATAGTAAACCTGTGCTTGCAGGTCATGGCGGTTGGGATTCCACACCATGCTCATATAATAAAGCGTCTTGTAGTCATGGGAGCTTGTACTGAATCTGCCAGAATCATAAAAAGTCACCATTGGCAGAATCACAAAATTTCCTAAGAATAAATCCACTCCCAATGAGCCAAAGTATTCGTCTTTGTAATCGGGATCTGCATTGACTGAATTATCCTGACTGCCACCCAACTCAATTTTTGGAACAGCTTTTTCAAAGGCGTAGTTCGCAGTCATGCCGTAAATGTTTTTTTCAGCAGCCTTAGCAGCCAAAGCTGTGAATCCAATCCCCTTACCATTGATTTTAATTCTGCCACCGTAACCAGTTTCAGAATCTTTATCGCTGGTCATAGTCTCAGGCAAAGGCTCTGGATAATAGGTCTGAGCCATTTTGCTCACCCCGACCAAATCCAAACCAAAGCTTTCAGATTCATAGGAATAAGACACACCTTGCGAGTGAGTCAGCTGGTCGGCAAAAGGATCAAAGAACAAGCGATTGTATCGGCGCCCTGTCCACACATCGAGTGATGGAACTACCCAGCTATCACTCCAGCGCATGGCTTGTTGGCCGACGCGGATATAGGAAGAGTTGGTTTTTAATTCAACGTAGGCTTCTTGAAGGTAACCACGATGTGGAGATCTGCGCTCCTCGGAAGGTTCTTTCGCACCATCGAAATCGCCAAAACCTTCTGCGAATACCGTAAAACGACCTGCCCCTGCACTCAACCTTGAATGCAGCAAAAGTCTGTTAGCGAGCTCTTCCTTATTCTCCCCGCCGATGTATTCATAGCGAGAACTTAAAGTCAGATCTGCTTTAGCTGAAACAGAGGCTAATAACAACGCCCCAACGAGCCAATTCCTCACTTCATGCTTTCCATATTGCGAGTTGTAAAGAAGCTATCGTCAAAAGACTTGGCCTTCATGCTTTGAATACGGATGTAGCTTACTTGCTTATTCACGTCTTCGATTTTGATCGTTGTTGGGCGAACCGCACCTGAGATGCTTTTGTAATCTTCAAACGCCGCACGTTTTAAAACTGTTTTGCCATCAAGACCCAAATAATCTGCACGCAAAGGTTGAGAGTTGCCTTTTTTAAGCCACAAACGAATCGACGCATAAGTCAGATTGTCTTTGGTGCCTTTTAGCATCAACTGCACTTCTTTGGCGTCTTCCTTTTCTTTCGTTACCGCATAGTCACCGGCCCAACGAGTTCTGGAGATATCACCGTTTGCAACTTGGCCCGATAGCTTTTGTGCTAGTGACAGACGCATAGATCTTTTCAAATTTGGGATATAGGCATGGAAATCACGATCCAACATCAACATGTTGCGACCTTTGTCGCGAGCTGGTTCCTTAGTGATGATCATGGTTTTGTCTTGGCCTTTAAGGAATACATCAAACACCGAAGTGCCTTCACTGGTTTCGACTTTGATTTGCATCTCGTAGGAATCAGAAGGATTACGAATTTTATCTGCCGCTAGAACCATTTGTTCAGGAGACAAAGCAGCTTTTGCCGTCAACGCTGAAAAAACCAGTCCGCAGAGAATTAAGTTCGCTTTGAAGTTTATTTTCATGATGATCTCCACGATTTAAAAATCTATACTGTTTTGGCCTCCTCCACTTTAACCTTCCGTATTTAAAGGAGCAACAGTGAGTGCGTTATATAGACTTCAAAATTTAGATTATTCCTACGAGTGGAATAAACAAAAAGTCCCCGTTTTGAAGACACTCAACATCGAGTTTAACGAGGCCTGTTTTTGCTGCATCGTAGGCCCTAGCGGTTCGGGTAAAACCACACTCTTAAACCTATTAGGCCTTCTTGACTCCCCGACAAATGGCCAAATCATTTTCGGCGGCCAAGATGTGGGTAATCTCCCTGAATCACAGAAGGAAGAAATCCGCCTGCACAAGGTCGGCTTCGTCTTTCAAAGCTTTTACCTAATCCCTACGTTAACGATTTTAGAAAATACTTCTTACTTTTTGCCGTCACTTGGTTATTCCGCGGATGACGCAAAAAAAACGGCCCTAGAAACTTTGGATCTTTTGGGTATCGCTAATCACGCTCACAAAAAACCCCTAGAGTTATCTGGTGGTCAACGACAGCGCGCTGCGATTGCTCGCGCGATCGCAAAAAAGCCTTCTGTGGTTTTAGCCGACGAACCGACTGCGAACTTGGATTCTGAAACTGCTGAAAAGATCATTGGAGCCTTTAAAGAGCTGCAAAAATCTCAACGCACTAGTTTTATCTTCTCTACCCATGATTCTCACTTAGTAAAATACGCAGAGACGATTCATCACATTAAAGACGGACAAATTTCTAAGGGAGCATCAGCAACATGACAGAGATTTTCAAAATTGCTTGGCGCAACCTGTTCCGCAATCCCCGTAGAACTGCTGCAAGTTTACTGACAGTTTGCTTGGGTGCCGCAGCCCTGCTTATCTATCAAGGTTTTAACAGCGGGATTATGAATCAGTACCGTGAAAATACCATTCACGGTTACTACGGTTTTGGACAAGTTTTCCCTAAAGGTTACTACGGCAAAGTCTTTGAACAACCTTGGAAACAATGGATTGAAAATCCAGATGAAGTAGAAAAGAAACTTCTTTCTGCCAAAGGTGTCGAACAAGTCTTCCCTCGCCTGTCGTTTTATTCCTTTCTTGCAAAAGGTGGCATTACTTTAGGTGGACGCGGTGAAGGTGTTTTGCCTGAACGTGAAAACAAGTTTTTTGATAAAATGAACTTTATCGCGGGCGGCGATCTTCAAGGTGAAAACGATATTATCTTGGGTAAGGGCTTAGCGGATAGCTTAGACGTTAAAGCTGGCGATACGGTGACTTTGCTTACTCAAACGATCAATGGGCAGCTGAATGGTGCTGACCTTCGCGTGGCTGGTGTTTTCCATATGGGAATCAAAGCTATTGATGACGGTTACTATCGCTTGCACTTAAAACAAGCGCAGCGCTTATTGGATACTCAGCGCGTGGAATTGTTCTCGCTTGCAACTATCGGTGTTGATCACTGGGATGAGGTTTCTAAAAACATTACGACAGCTGATCCGAACTTGGAGCCTGTACGTTTTGAGATCTTAGATAAGGTTTATTATCAAAACTCTGTGGACTTTCTATCAGCCCAGTTCGCTTTTATTAGAACAATCATTTTATTGATTGTGGCCCTGGGGATCTTTAATACGATTGCTGTGGGTTTGCTTGAGCGCGGTGGCGAGATTGGTGCTCTTCGTGCGAATGGCGAAAAGCGCAGTCGCTTGTTTAAGATTTTGCTTTTAGAAAATTCGTTCTTGGGTCTTTTCGGTGGGATCTTGGGGATCGTGATCGCAGTCCTTTGTACTAAGACGATTTTGTCTTCAGGCATTCCAATGCCTCCAGGACCTGGGATCACTCGTCAGTATTTGATTTTCATTGAGATTCAGGGAAGTCATTACTTGCAGGCATTGCTGCTACCAATGTTCACGGCGATTCTTGCTAGCTGCTGGCCGATCTTTAAACTTTTGCGCAGAACCATTCCAGAACTTCTGCGCTCGACGTAATTATCTTTTTAGAAGTGCTAGTTGGCGGGTCAATTCAATTTCACGGTCGGTGATAACACCCATGTGACCTTGGATTTCTGCCAACTCCACACCGTGTTTTCTTGCCATCTTATAGATCTGTTTAACCTTATCCCACTCGATATCACGGCCCATGGTGAAGGACTCATGACGACCTTCCATGGCAAGTAAAGCCGTTTCAGCCAAACATGCATACACCGTTTTACCCGGAAGACCTAGATCACAAGTAAGCTCTACCGGACCTGGCAAGTTCACTTCACCCGATTCCATAATCAAAATGTCAGGACGTTTTCTGACGTCTTCCATTTCAAAATCAAGTGGACGCGAACAATCCGCCACCACACAACCCGGCTTTAACAACATCACATCGACAATTTTTTGATCGAACGAAGAAGTCGCTGTCAGCAACGCATCAGCTTGTGGTGCCAATTCATTGGCATTTGTGGATAGGATGACTTGGCAGTTCGGAGCAATCTGTCTGATTTCTTCACGAAGCTCCTCCAAGCGATTCATACGAGGTGCAACCAAGCACACACGTTTAAAGGACAAGGCTAAAAGTTTCGCTGAAACTTTACCGATAGAGCCCGTTGCCCCGATCACCATCGCCATACCATCAACACGGTTGTCAGCTGGATCGATTTTTACCAAAGCCATTTTTCTGACGGCTTCGTTGAGACCCCACAAAGTTGCCGAAGCACTAAGCGAGTTCCCTGTCGTAACCGGGATGGGGCTATTTTGATTAATCGTAATCCCCTGGTCACCCACGATTTTCGTGTAAGCACCAAGGCCCGCAATCTTTGCGCCTCTTGCAGCAGCATCGTTACAGATACCTTCGATTTGTCGATAGATTACTTCAGGATCGGATTCTTTTAAAACTTTTGGAGTTGCGAACAGTCCGTAGATCAAACCATTGATCTCTTTGCCGTTTGCTTGGCTGATCACGTGTTTCACTTCGCCGTAAACAATCGGCGGAGCCTTAGAAACCATGCGATCAAATGGATCATTCCATGACTTAGGCATGTTATTTAGAACTCTAAGCCCCGGAACGCGTAGCAAATCTTTATGCGACAACGCGTGAACAACGAATGCAAAATCCGGAGCTGTGGATTTTTGCATTTTCTTTCTAACAAAGTTAATGCTGTTAGAAAGCTTTGCTTGAGTCGAAGTCTGACGAGTCGTCGAATACTGACGAGCGACCGAACGAACTTCTGTTTCTGTGGCTAGCAACTGCTCCCACTCCTCCGTGGAAAGTGGTGCCGTTCTATTGTGACTTAAACGCAAAACTGCATCTAAGATCGAATAGTTCATGTAAGGGCTTGCCTTAAACTCTTCAGGGAATAAATTAATGATGGATCTTGGTTCATACTTTCTGATCTCTTGTTCCATCAAAGGATGATGAGACCAAACGATCACGTCTTTATTACGAACAACGTCAGCGCCTGAATCAAAAAGTAAAACCATCGGCATATCACCGCAAACGTATTGCAAGTGCTCTGCCTGAGAAACCATCGATGAACGCATCATCTTTTGCAGTTTGCCCTCTGCAAATGGCGTGTTGTTACGAAGGTCACGCATTGTTGCGATATTCAAAGCGGTCTTAGTAACAGTTTTTAAGCCTTTGAACGGACGAACCACCAATGGCAGGCCCAACAAAGAATAAGCATCACCCATGTGCACTGACTTTGGATAGCGATGGCGCATGAACTCTTCAAGCTCGATATTTAAGATCGCGGCTGGAAAGAACACACCTTGTTCAGGCTGGATCTTACCTTGATCAATCATTTTTACTAGCGAGTTGATATTCGCGATCTCGCGAAGACCCGTCCCGTCACACAATGGTACGGACGAAGGCAAACCCATGATTTCTAAATACTGGCGATGTACGTAGCTTTTGCCATCCATGCGAATGACTGGAGGTAAGCTTGTCAAAGCAAAGGCATCGACTTGATCACGAAGACTTGTGATCAATTTTTTCATCAGGTCGACAGAAAACTGCACACCAAAGCGCTGAACTTCAAAGTGCTTTCCACCGTAATCAAATTCAAAAGAAGCGTCCCAGAAAGGACGACCGAAACTAATCTCGGCGATGCGATATGTATTTTTCATAGCCTCTCCAGAAGATAGTTTCGTATTCAGAGAACTCAGGACACCAATCAGTACCTAGTACCGCTTGAGTATCGCCCGAGTCGTATTTAGGGAAATGTAAAAGATAATTAAGTTCCTCTTGAGGAAACTTGAGTGCCAGTTCAGAGACGGCTTTCAAAAGCGACTCAGGCACATTATCGACAAGCTTGATACCCTTATTGCGAATATTTCTGTTTTCTAAAGTCGACTTATAAAGATCAGAAACTTCAAGCCCGTGCGCCGGAGTAATGTGGAAGCTTTGGTAAGATGTGTTTTCAGGATTTAAAGACCACTCGCAAAATTTCACAATTGCATCAGCGGCTTTATCCACTGGAACTAAAGGCAATGATCGACCCGCAGTTCCTGGAACTGGCAATGCCGCCGGGAAGGCTTCAATCACTTTTTTCAGACGATCAAACGCTACTGGCGATTGGTAAGGACCATCGATGCGTTGGATTTCACCATTTTCAGTGTCACCGACTAAAACTCCCAAGCGGAAGTTTACTTTTAAACGGAATTCTTGATTCCAGTTTTGGATTAGCTTTTCAGCTAAAGCTTTAGATTCAGAATAAGGATCTGGGAAAGGGCTTGAGAAATTTAAATCATAAGGTTTTACAACCGAGAGCTTTGAATTAACCGCTGCTGCAACAGAGCTCGTATTCATGAACACAGGAATTTTTAAAAGGCTTGCAACCTTAAGAGCTGTCCCCGTTCCCGTGATATTGTGATGAAAGCATTCTTCGTGGCTGGCTGTAAGATCGTAAAGACCTGCCATGTGTAGGAAGATATCGAATTTTTCAGACTTTAAAGACTCAACATCAAGTCCGGCATTCCATTTTAACAGATCACCCTGCACTTCTGTTTTACCAGAGCGGGACATCACTGAAACCTCGAATTTTTCACGAAGCAAAGGTACGACTTTCTGACCCAAAAAGCCTGTCCCACCCGTTACTAAAATTTTCGGTTTAGATTTTAATGTCATTTAGCTACCACGATTGGCAAGAACTGCGGCAAGCACTTGACCGAGATCTCTTGAACACCTTTGTGCAGGACTTCGCCGTCACCAAAGAATGTAAGCGAGCGTTTTGAGCTCTTACTTTTCAAAGTGAATTCTTTAAGCTCAAATGATTTTGAATATGGCAAGCGAGCCGCCGTTCCACCGCGGATATTTAAAGCCGCGCGCACGTGTTGGATCTGAGAATTAGATTCAGAAATCAACAAGTTCATAGTCCCATCCGTATTGGATGTGAATGGAGCTGGCGTGTATTTAGAAGCAACATTCGGTTGGTTGTTCACCAAAATAATCGGCGCAGTCGTTTCAAATTTAGGTTTTGACGGGATTTCGACTTCAAGTTTCCAGTCTGTTGGGTCCCACGTACGAATGGCTTCCATTGCCATCATTGAATAAATCTGTGGTCCCATTTTTTTAACCATCGAATAGCCTTGTTTCGCTAAGAACTTCAAAGCCATTTTGCCTTTTGGACAGTCTGATCGTTGTTGCAAGAAACTGCGAAGCTCATTCGACATCTCTGCCGTCATTGCTGGTAGCCCTAAGCCACCGTTAGTCAGCATAAATGATTTTTTGCCATCACCCGTGACTTCGATCACGTCGATGTTTTTAGTCGTGCCTTCAAGGATGTTACGAACAGCCTGATGGATTCTAGTCGAAATCCCCATTCTCTCCGCCAAATCATTGGCAGTTCCAGAGCGGACAAGCGCCACAGGAGGAACAGCAAAGCCTAACTTATTATGGATTCTGATAAGATTTTGGAAGCAAAGGTTGATAGTGCCATCCCCACCGCAAATGATCAGGGCATTGGTTTTATTGAGCATCTCATGGGCCAAGAACTGATCCATGTCCTCTAGGGTCGTCGGATAAGCAAAATGCAGGTCGCAGCGAAACAGTGCCTCACGCACAATAGCTTCGACTTGCCCCTGATTGGACGAACCTGCCTTAGGATTGATAAGAATCGACACTCTCATATTCAGCACCTTTTAATAATTCGTGCTTTATAGAGCACATAGCGTGCCCTCGAGTGGGACTCTCTCATACAATAGGTTCTAGGTGAAGTACTCTAAGTGTATCAAAGTTAGACAGGGTGACGGCTAAGGCTCGTCACCCAAAATATTCGATAACTGTTAGTTTTCGATAGAGGTTTTAGTTTACGTCATACCAGAACAGGCGATCGTGAGTGCCCTTGGTCATCAGCCCCTTGGACGTCCAGATGACGTTCATCGTAAATGCGTTTTTATCTGACGTCGTAAGCGTGGATTCAACCGTATAATTATTCTTCGGATCTACCACGACATACAAAAACGACATGGATGTAGTTAGCGCAAGACAAGCGAACTTACCATTCGCCAAAGGCTGAATTCCCCCTTGAGGAAATACGGCGAACAAGTTTAATGGCGAGTACTGAGTCGAGCCCATCACCTGCACAGAGTTACCATCGTAATCAACTGCATAAAGGGTATAGTCACCGTTATTCAACATATAAATCTTATCACCAATAGCTTGAGGTGCCATCCCTCCACTCGGAATACCAAGATTGCCTGCTGAACCGAACGGAAGGGTTTTCTTAAGAGTGCCATCCAGATCAACCCTGTACAGGTCCGTATTACTTTTAAACCAAAGGTGATCAGCAGCATCGATACCAATGAAGCTCACATAATTTCCTGTAGAGCTAAAATCGTAAGTCATTGTGGACAGTTCAACACCCGCCTTAGAGCGAATTTGAACATGGGCGATGCTTGTGAACGTTGGCGAGAACGCTTGCTCAAATCCTCCTGTGACGATTTTATCATCGGAAGTCACAGCAACGAAATGAGTATCCCAACTATTGATATCTGGATGATCTACCGAAAACGTGCGGGAATAAACACCAGCATTCGTGTACACGGCGATGCGTTTGTTGCCATCGTCGTCCACATAAATATTTTCATCGCGATCTACCGCAAACATACCTAAACGATCTTTAGCTTTAATAGCCGTAGGCTCACTTCCCCAAGACGTCATTGAGGTCGCAAATTCATAAGTAGTGCCCGAGCGCTCCCAACGTTCATCTGCAGCGGTCTGTTGAGTAATGCTGTTATAGCCAACAATTGTGTTGCCATCTGGAGAAACTGCAATTTGCACTAAAGACCTAATATAATGACCAACACTACTTCGCAAAGTACGAATCAGAACTGGCGTACCAGAGGTGATATCGTAAACGTTAACACCTCTGCGGGGATCGTCTACAATATTGTCGTCACCAGAGTCGACGACATACATTCTGCCTGAAGCATCGAATTGGATGCCCATAAGACGCCCCATGGAACCAGTCAGATCAAATTCTCCGACCGTGCCACCCGACTCACTAAAAATATAAATTTTAAAGTCATTCGAGTCTGGAGTAATAGCGTAGATATTCTTATTTCCCGGATGCTGTGCTATCTGGTGAAATCTCTTATTCGCTGTTCCGCCATAAGATCTTAAGTAATTACCGTTAAGATCAAAGACCTCAACTTCATTATTAAGCAATAGACCACCACTATCGATAAGAAGTGGAATAACATGAAGCTCTTCCGTACCGTTGGTACGATTAATCACTTCGATATCATGGCCCCCTCTGTTGAACTGAACTCCGGCGGCTCCCACGATATTGAAATGCGTTGCCACGCCTGCAGGGGTAACCTTTAAAATACCGATATTCCCCCAAGAGACAGACTCCCTACTCACAAGATAGTAATCACCTGCTGCTGATTTTGTAACGGGCGACCTAGTACCGATAAAGGCAGGATAAGTGTTCATATCAATATCAGTTTTTGCGATCGTCGTGCCATTTGCATCAAACGTGTAAATTCCAGAATCGCCCAGAAGAGTTACATTTTTCGAATTATCGACAAACCCCGCACCAAAAACCTCTGTCATGAAGTTCATGCCCACCCATAGGTTTTTACCGCGAACGGCACCCAATGAAAGTGGATGGTTTCCAACCGGAAGCTTTGTCACTGGACCTGAAATGGATGGATCACCGATGCTCGGTAAAGAAGCTTTGCCTCCAAGGACGTTTACGTCCAAGGAGCAAGCAGATAAGAATACTAATGAACCAACTACCAACACGCTCAAGAATTGTGATTTCATATGACTACATATCGGTATTTGGAAACGCTTCATTTAGTGAACATCTCATTACGGCACATTAACTTATCGTAACGAACTGGACCCACTGTCTCAATTTGATCACAAGTGTAAACGGACTCACTGTTCAAAACTCTGCGGCATTTATCTGTTTCCCACTTTACTCTGCTAGGAAATACGTTAGCCTGACTGAATGAAAACAATCTACTACGGTGCCACAAGCCTTAACGGATACATCGCCGATGAAAACAACAACTTGGATTGGTTGCTACAATTCAGCGACGACCAAGTCCCACAGTCTTACACAAACTTCATCAAAAATGTCGGCGCAATCTGCATGGGCTCGCACACGTACGAGTGGTTGTTAGAACACCAGGTTTCAAAAGCCGAAGACAAATCCAAAGCTTGGCCCTACACAATGCCTGCATGGGTGTTCACTACCCGCGAGCTGCCAGTAATTCCAAACGCTGATATTAAATTCACCCAAGGCGACGTTCGCCCCGTTCACGAAGAAATGATCAAAGCCGCCAACGGCAAAAACATCTGGGTCGTCGGCGGAGGAGAACTTGCCGCCAAATTTTACGACGCAGGATTATTAAACGAGATGATCTTGCAGGTAGCACCACTGACATTGGGTGGAGGGGCTCCCCTATTCCCACGCAAGATGACGAAGCCGATGAAGTTGGTTTCTGCGGAGCCTATTGCTGGGTTGTTTGCGGAGCTTAGGTACGAAATTTTATAACCGAGCCGCAATTAGAATAATAAAGATAACGGTGATCACGCCGATCAAGATCTTGCCCCAGTGGTACCCGGAGAGATCAGCTATAATCGTCCACATAACTGAATCCGCATAGTAAATGCGCCCACCGAAAGGAAAGCCCGGAAATTTGTGGGACCAAATCTTACCGAGTCTATCTAGCTCGGTCCAAACTCGCTTTTCTTTGTTATGCTTCTGAATCTCTCGCCCAAGCTGGGCATAATCATTTCTGAGACTCGTCTCAAGTTCCTTTTGGATCTCATAGAACAACTGAATTTCCGTGTTCTTAACGATTCCATCCTGTCGCATAGCCATTTGCAGAAAATTTAAAAGTCGACGTCGATCGAACTCATCGTCGATGTCGCTGATAACCTTACTGAGTATTTCTGTGCTTTTGCCCTCGAGGATCTCAGTTAACTCCGCTCGATCCGCAATTGAAGCACCATAGTTTTTAGCAATCTGAAAAAACCACTTCTTCTCTTTCGGATGAAGTGACTTATCCACGGCAAGCATCATGGCTACGACTTTTAAACTGGAGAATAGACTACTACGCATTCATTGAGCGTATAAACGAACAGTGCTCTTGTCAAAACCGCACACATGTTCCCCAGCCTCGGTTGATTTATATGTTAAATAGTAAACAAGAATAGTTTATTTTGAGACAATCATCTGTTCACAAAATATTTCTAAAAACAAATCTAAATTTATTCACACCGACTCCGATATCTTAGTCCAGAGATTAAGGAGTCCCATCATCATGGCTAGAGAAACAAAACAGGACAGAACTGTACGCGCAATCTTAGATCAAACAACAGAGCATCTTCATGAGTTGAAATCATTAGAAGCCAACTCCTCCACTAAAGAACTAGATGTCGAAAGATGGGCTCAAAGCTTCCTAAGAAATTGCCTTGGCTACACTTCTTCTGGTGGCTATTCAATCCGTGCGCAAGAAGCAAAAGGCAAGATGCGTCCTGACCTAGTTGTTCTTCAAGGCGAAAAACCAATCTTCGTAGTTGAGGTTAAAAAGCTAGGCTTTGACTTAACCAAGTCTGATTTCCGCTCAGGCAAAGTTCAATTAAGCGAATACCTAAATCTAATTGGTAATGTTCAATGGGGCATGCTCACTAATGGTGTTGAGTGGAAGCTTTTCGACTTCTCTCAGCCAGAGTACGGTGGCATTGAAGTATCAAACTTCGACTTAAAAGCCGAAGGCGATGTGATCGAAACTTCCAAGAAGGCCGTGGAAGAGCAATGCTATGAACTGCTTGACCTGCATGAATCAACTTTCACAGCTAAAGGCTGGCCAGATCTTTCTCGCGAAGCAATGGCGTTCTCCCCTGAATCTCTATCTAAAGCAATTTTGTCAGCTGATGTTGTTAGATACATCGCAAGATTCGTTAAGGGTGAGTTCGAATTCAAAGCTAATCACGAAATCCTGACAGATCGTCTATACTGGCTACTTGAGCAAGGTCTCAACGATGCAATTCACGGATGGAACGACGCTAAAGCGGCTGAAATTCAAAAGTTCGTAAAAGCTCAAAAAAGAGCCTCTAGAAAAACCAAGAAACCGAAACGCGAAGTTGCTGCGGCAGAAGAGCCAACTCCAACAGCGGAGACACAAGCAACTGCGAATACAACTGAACCCACACCAGCTATTACAGAAGGCACCAAAGCATCCTAGGAGGATGATATGCTCAAGTACGTTTTTGCATTGTCCCTTGTAACATCGATTTCTTATGGAAATAACTGCAACACGTCCTCTTCCGACAGCAATGTCGTGACTAGAACTGTTGCATCAGCTACCCAGCCAGCTCCAATGAAATCATCTTCTCAAACCTCAGAAGAAACTGCCCGAAGCGGCTGCTGCTCACATCACCGAGGTGTTTGCGGCTGTTCAAATGGCAGGGCAGTTTGCTGCGATGGAAGCTACTCGCCATCTTGTGGTTGCAACTAAGGATTCAAACATGCAAATGATTAAAGCTATCGTCGTCTTTCTAATGATCGTGACAGGTGCAATCCCCATTGTAAAAGAACTCTCCGACAATCAGAATCTTAAAGACAAGTTGGATAATGTAATTTCAACTTTACACGGAATCGTTCACTCTATTAAAGATGCGAACCTAAAAGTCTTTATAGAAACCTTACAGAAGAGGGCATTGTACTTAGGAGGATTTGCAGTTGCACTCCTTCTAGTCTCTCAACTCCTATCTACATATATGCCATTTATGTCGGCACTCTTACTCCCTCTTGCGACGGTTTTCGTTTTCACAACACTACTCTCATTTTCACTCTGGTGGTCACCAAGGCCATTTAAAAGTAACTTCTCAGAAATCAGCAAGCCATACTTCTTCCTAAGCACATTACCTTTGCTTTCCCTCATAATTGAAAAGATTGCCGGCATCCCCATTTACACAGCTACATTTCAGTCAATCGAAAATGGCAGCACAGACCCTCTGAATTTAGCTTCGTATGCTATCACTACTCCCTGGATATTCTCAGTATTGCTTATCGTCGCTTCATGCATTCTAATCACTACTTTAATGATATTTGCATATATAATTTCCTGGTCCCTATTCGTTCCTCTACTATTCGTGCTCAAATTTGCACAGTATGTGGCGATTAAAATCAATACCTATTTCCCCAAAAAAGCTGGCGACTTTGTGTTACTTTTGATTGCAGCCGTGCTGACCGTAATAAATGAGTTTCTTCCCTAAAATAACAGGACATACATGAATCCGTTAAATCGCAGCACTCTAATCATCGGCGCTGGCGCTCATCATGAGTACGACATGCCAACATCCAATGAACTTCTAAAATCCATTCAAGGATTGAGATCCGTTGGAACACTCACAGAAGATACTTTTCTGTATAAAGATGATGCAAATATAAGCTTCAGTGAGAACAGCAGCCTTCGAGATAAAATTAACATCATCGACATTCTACAAGATCTTCCAATTGAAGCTTGGATCCAAGAAAAACTAAAAGGCCAAAAGTACAACTCTCACTTCGCCGGGAGATCTTTCGAAAGAATAAACCTATTTCTGGAACTCTTCTTAGGTCACTTTTGCAGTTCTCACACTCCATCGATCGACTCATATCTATCAAATCTAGCTCAGCATCCTGATCCGTATATTAAGGAACTATATAGAATTCTCGGTAAAGTCATCATCGTGTACTATATCTCGAAGGCAGAAAATGAAAGTGATCTTGGACTTCGAAATAGAGGCTGGATACACTTTCTAATTAGTCAGTTTATTCTCAAGGATCCTGATACATTCTTTAGAAACAAGCCGCAAATAATTACATTTAACTATGATCGATTACTCGAAAGAATGATTTTTGAGCACTTAATTTATCAGCATCACTATAAAGTAGAGGATGCCCTCAAACTAATTGACTCCTTAGAAATATATCACGTCTATGGATCCCTTGGGCCTTACAAGACATGGCACTCGGAAGAGTCCATAAAATCTTCTGACTACTATAAAAATGCAATTTCAAAACTAAAAGTAATCGATGAGGACCGAAGCTCAGATCAAAAAAAAGAGATTATTCAAAATATTCAAAAAAGAACTCAGCACGCCAAATACGTCTACTTTTTGGGATACGGTTTCGATGCTGACAACAACTATCTTTTAAAAAATGGACTTTATCAAAATATCAAAGATAAAGATCAAGAGTATTTCACCACTAGTGTTAATACAAATACTGCTGATGCAATTAGAATCAGAGATACTCTAATGAACCCTGATTTCTTACAAAAACAAACCATTACATGCCAACAGCTGGTGTCAGAGGTGGCACCACTCTATATCAACGTTTAAAACTACCAGCTAATTCCCCGCCCGCTTCAACGCATCCATAATCACAAGCTCGCGCTCGATGCGATAGAATAGGATCTTTTCTTCCAACCCATCAGACTCCATGCCTTCGGGCGTGGAGAAAAAGTCGCGGAGGATTTCCATCTTTTTATCGATGGTGACTCGCGTGGATTCTCTGCCTTCGGCTGTTCCTTTGGCGAAGGTGAAGATTAGCTTATAGCGGATACCACTGGATGGTGGTCTTTTGACGTCAGGTGGAAGCCAACCGTCGATACCTTTGATGTATTCGGTTTCGATCACACCGGTATCTTGGTTTTCTTGGGCGATTGGGAATTTGATCACAGCGTGCGCGGCTCTCCATACGTTGTCGTATGGTGCGAAGAAGACTCTTTGTTTGTTGAATTTCGCCATTTGTTGGTTGGCGGAAGGTCTTTTATCGAACAGGCTGCAACCCATAACAGTGCAGCCTGTGATAATCACAAAAGATGAGAGAATAAATCTAGAAGTTAACCGAGCTGTGTGTGACATGTGTTGCTGCTTCGATCATAGCAGGACCCATTGCCGCTTGTGAAGCCGTTTGTGAACCTAAAAAGTTCACTTCCCAACGCTTGTTGCCATTAATAAGCGTGTCGTTCGGGAACGCTGGGACTTTAAGGTTACTCACCCATTTATCCGCGTAAACTTCCCACGTTTGGTTCATAAGCTTCACCTTGTCAGCACCTTGCTGAACTTGGATCTCGTTCGAGAATACCGCGTACGTCGCTAGTGAATTGACTCCAGCAACTGACTGAACTTGTGGAAGGTTCAACTCCAAACCACCTGCGCCAACAACGGGGTTGTTGATAAGTGGCAAAACTTGCGGAGTCGTCGTCCCCTTCATCGGAAGGATCGCCGTGGAAACACGGTCGATGTTCGCACGAAGGTCTTCAGTTTTAGTCAATACCGCCAAAACATTGGCCTCCATATTAGGAGCTGTATTGATCGTAACTTTTTGACCCGCATTCAATTTCTTAACATCTGTTGGTAAAAGCATACCGCCTTGACCAGAAAGAGCCGCCGCCATGAATGTCTCGTCCGCACGGAACTGAGGAGCTACCACTGTGTTTTTCACAGAGAAAGCGATCTCGTTCGTTGGAAGATCTAGCTGAGTATTGCTTTTAGAAAGATTCACGTCACGGATCGCTCCGCCCGTTAGGTTAAACACGTTCAGCATTTCGTAAAGCTTTGCTCCACCACGAACACCGTCAACGACTTGCTTGAACGGGAACGTACCTTTAGCAACAAACACGCGAGTTACACCCGGTTGACCGAAGTAAATGCGGTAAGCTGGTTTATCCAAAGTCACAGTGAACAGAGCGTATTTTTCTTTTTGCGCTGGCAAAGAAAGGTTCGCTGGGATGTCCATCTCTTGGCCAAGTGCCGAGATCTTATCGTTCTGCGCACTCAAGATAGAATCCATGTTGAATGCGAACAGTTGCATCTTGCTAAAGCCTTGCATCACCAAGCCGAAGTCGATGTTGCCATCGCCATTTTTGATCGGAAGACCCGTCGTCGTGCCTTTAACCTCGAACTGATTCAAAGTATTCAAAGGACGAAGCTTGAAAGTCGTAGCTCCAGGTTGCACAGACATATAAGTCATACGCACAAAACCCTTAGCTTGGATCGTGATCGGCTGAGCACCTGCCCACGCCGCTGGGATCTCGACTTGACCCGATGCGTCTGCAGTTAGGAAGTTCCCCTCGAACGGAGAATTCAATGCATCCCCGATCAAAACTTGCGCTCCTGGAAGAGCCAAGCCATCAATAGATGTAATCGTTAATTGATTCGCAGAGATCTTAACGTTGCGGTCAGAACCGCCTACCACTGGGCTTAACGGGTTGTTATTGGAGTTCGTACAACCTGCCACAATTACTGGCAACAAGGCTGCCATCATCAGTCTTTTCATATAATTATCCCCTCCTTGAGAATGACCATTATGTCCAAGTAATTATTCCATTGTGATATGGCAGACAGGTCAAGACCAAAGACCGGGGGCCTAAGGATTTTTAAAATTCTTAAGTTAACGCATACGCAACAATTGACATAAGGACGCAGAACCAATAAAAATTGCGGCTCACGCGAAAGCGTTACGGCGGTGGGGTAGCTCAGCTGGTTAGAGCAACGGAATCATAATCCGTAGGTCGGCGGTTCAAGTCCGCCTCTCACTACCAAATTTTTTCTGCCTTAGGGCAGTTAAAAACATAGTTCATCGGATGCGTTCTGATGGAAGTTTCTCCGGAAATGAGCCTCTGAGAGAAATATTAAACCTGCGGAAACGCGGGTTTTTTACTTTCTGGGATCAGTGTTCTTTCATCTCTCTTTTATCACCCAAGTATGTTTCCAACACATGAAGCAGTAGATCCTTCTTCACAGGTTTTGCCAGGAAGTCATTCATCCCCGCCTTCAAACAAGCATCGCGGTCTTCTTGCAGGACGTTTGCGGTTAAGGCGACGATGGGAACGGGGTTTGTGACTTTCTGCTCGGCCTCTATGGTTCGGATGGTTTCGGTTGCTTGGCAGCCGTCCATTTCTGGCATTTGTACGTCCATTAAAATTAAATCGTAGGTGTTACTTTGTGAAGCGATGACGGCTTCGGCACCGTTGTTCACGACTTGAACGTTCATTTCGAATTTATTTAAGATCGCGCGGATGACTAACTGATTGGTGGAGTTATCTTCTGCAACCAAGACACGGGCTTTCGGGAATCTGATTTCATTCTGCTTTTCTTTTTTCAGATTACTGTGCGCTTGAGCAGGGTCGATGAGGTTATTCGCGTTTAAGATAATATTCACAAGAGAGTTGTACAGATCTGACTGGCGAATGGTTGGACTTAAATATTTAACGATGTGATGTGGAGTTGGGATCGAAGCGTGATTTTCCTGATCAACCCGGTGATCGACGACCAAGACCTTGCGAGGATGGCTCAAGCTCGCGTTGAGTTTTAAAATATCTGGCAACTTTTCACCTTCATGCGCAATCAACAAACCATCTGCAGCGTTCGTTAAGTCCGTGCAGTCCGATTTAAAAAAATCCGCCGTCATTCTTCTGACGGGCATGTTCCAAGATTGCAGGTAGCGTTCAAAAGTTGGCGCCGAGAAAAAATCATCCTCGATCACAATGGCGTCTGTATGATGCCAATCTGTTTTTGAAAATTGAAAGCTGACAGCTTCGGCATTGACGACATCCATCGGAACATCGAACCAGAATGTTGTGCCGGGTTTATCTCCGTTGCTGCGATAGCTGATCTCCCCGCCCATCAAAGTCACTAGGCTGTGACAAATCGAAAGCCCCAACCCCGTTCCACCATAACGACGTGCTGTTGACGAGTCCGCTTGAACGAAGGGTTTAAAAAGTTGTGCTTTTTTATCTTCAGACAGCCCCGTTCCGGAATCCTCAACTTCAAAACGAACTAAAAGTTTTCGGTCAGACAGACTTTTAATCGGAGCACAGCGAACCTTTACTCCACCAGCATGAGTGAATTTAATCGCGTTGCTGATCAGGTTGACTAAGATTTGACCTAAACGACCGAAGTCTCCGTTGACGGTCACAGGAAGCGTGGGATCAACGTAAGAGGTCAGCTGCAGACTTTTTAGCTCTGCTCGGCTGATCATTAGATCTATTTGCGTTTCAATCAGGTTCACTAAATTAAAATCAACACGCTCTAAATCGATATTGCCTGAATCGATTTTGGAATAATCTAAGATATCGTTAATCAATGCGAGTAGCGAAGCTCCCGAGTCTTTCAACGTGCGGATATAGCGCGAGGCTTTCTCTGGCAGATTCATCTCTGACAGTAAATCAGAAATTGAAATCACCGCATGCAGAGGCGTTCTGATCTCGTGACTCATGTTAGCCAAGAATAGAGATTTTGCTTTCGTAGTTTCGATCATGGATTTTTCACGTAGATCCATCAATGCTTTTTCATGTTGAATTTGCACATTCAACATCTCTTCCGCTTTTTTACGATTGGTTAGATCGCGCGAACAAACTAAGCGGACAGTCCTGCCGCCGTAATCGAAAAATCTCCCCCTGGTTTCTAAGGGGAATATTTCTCCGGATTTACGTACGCCCCGTGCTTCTAAAGGAACGTCATAGTTTGAAGTCATCGCGGCCTTCATCTTAGGAAGATCTTCAGGGGGAACTACAATCGAAATCGGCTGACCAATAACTTCCGCAGCTGTGTAACCAAAGATTGTTTCAAAAGCGCCGTTCACCTCAACAATGATCCCCTTGTCGTGAACCAAGATACTTTCCATGGTCGCATGGAAGAGTGACTTGTACTGCTCACGACGAGCATAGACCTCCAGAGTCTGCTTTGTTGCCAACGTAATTTGGTACATTAGGAAAGGTGCAAAGCACAGCACGATGATCGCTGCGATAATTTCATGTGGTGATGGATTCCACAAAAAATATCCGCCTAAGGGAATCAAGCACGTTAACACGTAAAACTTCGCCAAAAACTTTTCAGGACTTAGCCCCATCGGAACTGAAGTCACAATTCCTGACATAACCAAAAGTGCGATGAATCCCCGTTCGGGCGTGGCATCAGAAATACTTAAACTATACACGGTCAGAGCAGACCAAAAAAATGCCGTGGACCAGGTCGTGAGGCAAAATAACTTGAGCCAACGAAATGGCTGCTCGCTCGTCATTCCAGAAAAGCGCAGACACAGAACAAGTCTTGATCCATTCATAATCAAGGTGCATACAACTAACGCTGTATGAATCGAATCCGTCGCAGATAACGCCGACAAATAAGAAAGAATCCCTAAAAGAGTTTGGCCCAACGATGAACTGATCGCACGCTTACGAAGAGTGCCGTTAAGTTCCGCGCGGAAGGCCTGCGTTCCCTCAAATTTCTTAAACTGAAATAATTTTGACCACACACCAAATTTTAACGAGTCATTTTTTAGCGAACAAGAAAGTCCGCTTAAGTTTGTTGTAAATTGGTTTTTGTCTAACGGCTACACCAGTGTCACCCCACATTCTGCGTACTTCTTTTGGAGTAACTTATGGCGCGCCGTCCCCTCGCATCTCTATAGCTCTTCTCATTGCGCCCACACCTACTTTGGGCCATTTCATCCTTGATTTAACGGGTGAATTCCGCCAAGGTGGGCCGAACTTTTCGAAAGCGATCTGATATGTCATCTTTTAAAACTGAAGCCAGCAAACTTATCAAAACTCACCTTAAAGAACTAAACGCCACAGCTGAAGAACTGGGCGGAGTATTTATCACGGGTGTTGAAGGCACAGTGGCTGTAATCGGTGCTGATGGTGGCAAAAGAAAAATCATCTTCCAAACAAGCTTCGTGAGCGATGACGTTAATAAAAATTTGGATGCTCAAGTAGAGATGCAAGATCTATTGGAAGAAGAAGGCATCGAAGCAATCTCAGAATTCGATTTCAACCTGGCTCTGGAAGAGTCGCACTAGTACCCTCCCTTAGTGGTTCTGTTACCGGGTGGACGTTCAGATTGATTTGAAATAAACGTCTGCCCGCGTATTCATCGCTGCTGAATTTGGCGAATTGTTCGCTAGAGAATGTATTCATGGCTTGAGTGAACAAGGCCAGTTCTTCGGGCGACATCGGCAAAATCAAACTCTTGTAGGTGCGAACTTCCAACGGCAATGAGATCGCAGCAATGGCATCAAGCAAGCTTTGCTTGTGAAATTTCGCTAAATCCTCACTCCCCTTTTTATCTTGGACTTTAAATTTTTTATTCGCGCTTTTCCATCTCTTCTGACCGTCAACACTGTCTGATTCAATCAAACCCGCCTCTTGCATTTCGTGAAGAGCCTTTTGGATTTCGCTTTCTTTAATATTAAAAAGCTGCGCCAAAGTCTGACTGCTGTGATCTATATCTGAAAAACTTAAAAGCGTCAGAAGACGCGGTTTCAGTGGCGTCGAAACAAAGCTTTCGAATTCAGGAATTGTCTTTTGCTGAGTATTAACCTTTAAAATCTGCACCAGACTTGCGCCAAAGGCTTGCTTATCCTTCTGGGAGGCGGCTTGCGAGTACTTTACCAGATAACGAAAGTATTCCTCCTGTGAAGGATCTTTCAAAGTCAGCAGGCAAAAGGAATCAATGAATCTTGCCGAAACTTTCTTTTTTCCGATCACCATCAACCTTAAAAAAGATCTGCTATTGATGCCCAGTTCTTGGCTCCAAGAATCATATGAAAACTGTTTGTCCTGAGATTTACGAAATTGATAGTAGGCTTGCAGATAGAATTGAATATCTAAAAAATCAAAAATCACTGGCGCATTCTGAATCATTGAAGTCTCCACTCACAAGCTGCGAGTCAATGATCACCACTCCCACTTGCCTGAGTCAAATGGGAATCTGAGTACCCGGTAGGTACTCAAGACCTACTCCGTAGCCAGCAATTTACGTCACCGCGAATGGGCACTGACCTCAAATCTTATTAAAGCACTCTTCGAGTGGTCCGCTCCTTGCTCTAGGAGAATACATCGAGATTTCTGAATTTTCCGCCCCGGCGTGACCGATGGATTTCTCATTTTAAGATTAAGGAAAAAGATATGAAAAAGGCTTTTGTTATCTCTATGTTAACCTTGGCATCTTTAACTTCCTCGCAAAGTTTTGCGGGAGGCGGTCAGATCGGTTCCGCGGGCAAACCACGGTTGATTTTATTTGGTAATGAACAATCCAAACCACAATTCTTACCAGAGGAAGCGCTTTCACTTTTCGCGGAAAGCTCTGCTAAGAAAAAACCTCTCCTTATCATCGGCTGGCAACCTGAGTTTTTAAAAAATGATTCCACGATACGAGCTTGGTCCGGAGTTGCCTCTCATATAAATCAACGAGAGGTCAAACACGCCAACAAAGCCCCAACAACACCAGCAGAAACTGCTGAATTGGTAAAATCCATTGGTGAGGCTGGAGGAATTTTGATCGCGGGCGAGTACTCTGAGGTTTTAATGGAAGGCTTGAAAGATCCATCTATTAAGGAAGCGCTTAAGAGTGCTTATGCCAAAGGAACTCTGATCGCGGGTATGGGTGCTGGCGCCCAGGTCATGGGTACAACAGTTATTGCCGAACAAAAAACAGAAGATATCCGTAAAAAGAAAGTCACGACGATGGAAGGCCTTGGTCTTTTGAATGTCGCAGGCAAGAACACAATTATCGAAGACAACTTTAATACTCGTCGTGACCAAGCAACCAGAAGCGCTGATACTCCGATGGAGTACGGTTACTCTAAGCCTCGTCTGTTGCTAGGAATGGAAGCTACTACGAATGCCGTTGGAATCGCCATCGATTCTGGAACTGCCCTTATCGTCCATGACGGCGCGAACTTCAAAGTCATGACAGATAAACGCCTCCCTAGAGCAGTGCGTATCTACTCAACCAGCGACAAGTCTCAACTCAACATGGTGTCGCAACTGGGCGGCTATTTATTTGGTGAGCCCTCTCTTATAGTCGGCGATAATCAATCACTGAAAGTCAGTGCACAAATTTTAAGTGCTCCAGTCTGTGCGAAAGTATTCAACTGATTCAAAATTCATATATCATTGTCAACGGCCTCGACATGAGGTCGTTGATTAATTTCAGCCCTCTTGAAAACAGACAGAGCACTCCTTTATAACTCACTCATCGAGTGATTAGTTTATAACTATAAAGGAAAATACCATGCTCAAATTATTAGTTACCTTGAGTGTTACTTTGTTCAGTCAGTTTTCAATGGCAGCATTCTCTGCCGAATTCTCAAGCTTTGAAGTCGTTGTTGTTAACACCGATGGAACACCTTTGCGAGATATGAGAGTTCGTTATCAAACGTGGATGACAGAAGCGTCCATGTGTGGTGGCGGTCGCGGCAATCCATTTTACATCGGAACTCCTTGCTGGAAATGGGTCGCTGCTGATGAAGGGGGCTATGTTGTGACCGACCATAATGGTCGCGCAAGAATTCCAGCGGTCTCTGCTTCTTCCTATGGTCTATCGTCTCATGATGCTAGACTTGTAGTTTCTCCGGCGGGAGTCGATGTGCCTTTGAACACTCCAAGTGGAACTTACAGATGCATGCCTTTAACAGAATACGTGGATAGCTACTATAGAAGTGACGACCGTCAACTCGACGAAAACGTTGCTGCGGACTTAGCGCAGACAGGTTTGGTTTTCAAATACAAAGACTCGCAACTACGGAATGCCACTTATGAAGCTTACGTAAAATGGGCCGAACAAAGTGCACAACAAGAGTATTCAAAATACGGCGAGGAATATGTAACCTCTCCTTTCTCGACCTGCGTAAGACAATAGCCATCCATGGCATATGACATATCAAAATAAAGCCGCCTGACTAGGCAAAGCTCCCCACTTAGGGTTAAAATCCAAGTTCATTGGTAACTCTCTAAGATGGGGATTTTTTATGGCAGATTTAGTGACATGTGTTTGGTTTGATCATGGCGAGGCCAGTAAAGCGGCAGCCTTTTATGCTAAGACTTTTCCTGATAGCAAAGTCGGCCGAGTGAACACGGCTCCCGGGGATTTTCCAGATGGAAAAGCGGGAGTTGAACTGACGGTCGAATTCACAGTGATGGGTCGCAAATTTGTCGGCCTAAACGGTGGACCGATCTTTAAACCGAATGAGTCTGTTAGCTTTATGGTTATCACAGAAACCCAAGAAGAAACCGATCGCTACTGGAACGCTATCGTTAACAATAACGGTGCTGAGAGTGCTTGCGGTTGGTGTAAAGATCGCTGGGGATTTTCTTGGCAGATCACTCCCCGTATCCTGCTGGATCTAACGACAAGTTCTGATCCGGTCCTTGCCAAGAAAGCTTTCGATTCAATGATGACAATGAAAAAAATCGACATCGCAAAACTTCAAGCAGCAGTTAAATAATTCAATCAAAGCCCGCTCAGCAATGAACGGGCTTTTTTGTTTCCCCTGCCGTATTCCGGCCCCAACTAGCTCCAAACTACAATACAGCTATACCCAGTCGCGCATGAGATGTGCAAAATCCAAGGTTTTTGCACAAATTGACATGTAGCTACAAATAGGGTACATTGTATATGACCGGATTAACTCGAAAACGTTGGTACTTTTTTATTTGGGACGAGCACAACGAAGAACATCTCGGACTTCATAGAATCCAACACTGGGAAGCCGAAGAGGTTTTCTTCAATAAATATGTGATCACACCTAACAAGAAGCACCACGGACCAGAACGCTACATGATCGTCGGCAGAACCAATGCTGGTAGAAAACTGAGATTGATATTCGAGGATCTGGGCGAAAACACAGCAAGAATATTTACTGGCTGGGATATATGAAAAAGAAAACACGTTCAAAAAAACAGAAGCTGGATAAGTACAATCCTGACGAATGGGATCAAACTAAGTCCGTGACGGTAAAACCCGAAAAGAAAGCCATTAATGGCATTTCTACGAGCATTCGCCTTCCCCACTCTATGGTGCAAAAGCTTCGCAAGATCGCTCAGAAAAAAGGTGGGATTGGCTACCAAACGCTTTTGAAGATCTGGATTGCGGAACGCTTGGAGCAAGAATCCGCTTAAAACATCCTCTCCTTTGTATTCCGTCAGCCAGTCTTTACTAGTTAGGCAAATCAGCTAGCCTTTTCTATATGAAAAACTATTTACTGACGCTCGTTTTTACTGGCTGTTCTTTGGCAATTTCGCCCCATGCAATCGCGCAAGTTGTGGGCACCTCGCCCGATGGATCGGCGACGATTTCTCCCGCTAAAAATGGCGAAGTCACAATCAAGGTTAACAATGACAGGTCTTTGATTAACTTAACTGGCTTCAGTCTGAAAGCTGGGGAGCGAGTTGTGATCAACCAACCCTCCCCTAAATCCGTCTTGTTCTTAAGAATGGAAGTGCAGACTCCCATCGAGATCCACGGTCACATCAAAGCCAACGGCAGAATATTTTTAATCAATCCCGAAGGAATCACACTGGGACCTCAATCCAATATTGCTGCCGCCGGAGTTTTTGTCACAACAGCCGACATGAAAGAATCAGACTTTCAAGTCGATGAAATCCGTTTTGAAGATGATTTAGAGACCTGGGGGCAAATCAATACTCAAGGACTTATCAGATCGTCAGCGGGAGGTTTTGTTAGCATCATCGGTGATTACATCAACACCAATGGAACAATTGAAGCTGGTGATGGCAGCAAACTTACAATGATGACGGCAGCGGCCTTTAACTATTCACTGATTGAAAAAGGAGTGATCCCCTCCTCGATTCGTCCCGTTTCTAAAAAAGCGAAGCTCTTGGATCGATTTATGGGAATTCCCGTAATCCAAAATCTTGCAAAGCTTAATGCCGAGGGCGGACAAATTGAAATCGGCATTTACGTCGATTACTCAGTGGGTGGCAAGGCAGCCCTTATCTGGGGAAATATCAAAGGTGCCTTTTCGATGATCGCAAAAGTAATAGGCCAAGTCGAACTCACAAGAGTTAAAGTTGATGCGGGTTCAGCCCCGATCAGTATCGATATTCAAGACGATCTGCTTTTCACCGGAGCTAATGAACTTAAAGCCGGAACAATCAACGTGAAAGCGGGAGACGAACTGAACTCCTTTGGCGGAGGAGTTGTGATGGACACATCCTCCACCTCTGGTAATGGCGGTAACATTCGTATCGAAGGCAAAAAATTATCTTTCGCTGGCATACTCAAAGCGAACGGTGCCGTGAATGGTGGGAACATCACCGTGACATCACCAGGTCGAGTTGACGTCAGCAAACTTAAAACCGAAGCCACTGGCAAATCTGGAAAGCCCGGAGTTATTACTTTACCTAAGTAATCCACCAACGGCGGGTTTCATCACGATTACTGTTGCGGCTATCGGCTAATTTCCGATAGTCTAACAACTCCATGAATATTTATGCAGGCGTTGTATCAGCACTTCTTTTTAGCTCACCGGTTTTTGCGCAGATTGCGGATGGTTCTTTCTTTCCGAGTGTGCGTTCGATCAATCCAGGGATTGCTCATCAACGCAAACAAGCACTGATCTCATTAGACGTTAGCAAAAAAGATATTCATAAAGACCATGCTGTCACTACGGGCGGCATCGTTGGTGGTGTGCAAACGGATGTAGCTTTGCAAAAGAATACTTTATTTGGCGCTACTAAAGGCAGCTGGGTTACTTTTGAAGCACTGGTTGATCGCGAGACCGGTGATAAAACAGAGCACATCAACTCCACCACTTACGGTGTTCGCGATGTTAAAAACTCTGCCAGCTCAAACTATTTCGGTGGTATTTTAGATTTCAAAATTTTAGGCCTTGGCTATGCGACGGCGAACTATGACACCTTCTATAAGTTTCGTGTTGGCGAGCCACCCGATGTTTCTGCGAAAGACATGCACACTGTTTTGAATTACCAAATGCTGAAAGCTGGAACTGCTTTTAACATCGGTGGATTTACATTCGGCGCCTTCGGTATGAATAAAACTTCTACGGGTGATTATACTTATACCTTTTATAATCCCACGACTGGAAATCCCGGCTCCACTGAAGTGTGGCCAGCCAAGACTTCAGCCAACGGTTATGGAGTTGGCTTAGGCTACACCAGCAAAACACTCCGCCTGGAAGTCAGCCAAGAGCACATGTCCGCAGATGATCTGACTGCCAACGATAATCCTTTGGAAATTATCAAGGGTGCCCCAGCTTCTTCGCGTTTAAGTGGAGCTGCGGAAGTTCGTTTTGGGAAACTGGCGCTTGGGGTACGCGTTCGCAACTACACAGGGAACTTTACGGACCTTGAAGACCTGATCCCATCGAATCTTTTGTACGGCGAAATGGGCGAAAGCGACACTCGCTTAGAAACTTCCTTTAACTTTGCATTTGGTTCCGACAAGGGCTTCACCTTCTCGGGATTCTATTCGCAATCGGAAGCAAAAACTGACGAAGAGAGCACGATCTTTGCCAATGGCGTCACTTATCCAGCCACGACCAAGTCGACGGCCTACGGCGTGAATGTCAGTTACTATTTTTAGGCTTTTCATCCCATATTCATTCCTGCTACCATTTTTGCTATGAACATCAGATTTTCGAAAATTGCCATTTTAGCAGGTGTACTTCTTTTACAACCGATCCTTGACTCAAGCTCTCAAGCTTTTGCCAGAAAAAAAGCTCCGATGAGAGCTTATAGCTTCATCATTGAAGGCGGCAAAGCTTCTCAAGGCGAATGCGATGGGGAAAAGAAGATTCCACGTCTAAAAAAATTGAAAGAATTCGCAAAGGCCGGATCTTACATGGGTTCTGAACTGCAAACTCCAGAGATCAAAGGCAAACCAGGCGAAGAAATGTGGAAACATTTCTTTAAAAACAAACCAGCGTGTAACGTTGTTTTGGCAAAAACTCCATCTAAACTTGAGCCTGCAAATCTAAAAGACAAACCAGAACTTCCTGAAGATGATTCTGTTGATTCCGAAGAAGAAACAGAGCAAGGCCAACAGGCAACTGAGCCTGGTGAACCTACTACGGCTGAACCTACTTCTGGCGCTGATCCAGAGTAATTGGAGTAGACTTTGAAATTACCAGATATCGTTAAAGTCATTGCTGCGGAACTTGGAACTTCGGATGTTAAGGAGATTAATAAACTCCTTAAATCAGAGCCGGCAGTTAAATTCCGTATGACTGGGAAAGCTTTTGGACATTACGGTCTTACCGCACAGCTTAAGAGCATTTCCGAAGATGGCATTAAAGTATTTCTGGTGAATAAAGTTTCTTTGGTTCAATTAAAAGACATCGAAAATTTCGAAAAAGCCAAACCTCGTGAAGAGCGCCCGGTTAGAACTGCTAAACCGGAAGCTGCAAAGTCACCTGCTCCAGCGAAAGTAGCCGCTCCTAAAAAAGCAAAACCCGCTCCCAAAGTTGTCGACGACTATGAAGATGACGAAGACTTCGACGATGATGACGGCGACTTTGAGGACGAAGACCTACGCCCTAAAAAAGCGAAAAAAGGAAAACCAAAACCCGCTGGCAAAAGCGGAAGTAAGTTTATTCCTTCCGGTAAAAAGTAAGTCTAGCTTACTAGGCCTCAGTCTCTCCTCCCGGGTCAGATATTTCTCGAGGAATTTTTCTCACGCGGGAAACTAGCCCTAAGCATCTCCTACAGAAGTAATACTTCACCAAATTTTAACCGATAGCCTTTATGCCAATAGAGGTTATGTATGTTTAAAGGTGCCCTTTCAGGAATTCGTCTTAAGATTCTTTTAGTCGCGGGATTCCCGCTTGTGAGCTTGCTGATCGTTACAGGTTTCGCTCTCTACAATCAAAGTAACGCCAATTACTGGTTGAGCCATGCTTACGACTCTTCGATGCCGAAGCTTGAAGTGCTGAACAAGATGGCTTTATTCCGAGCGCAAATGACGTCGAACACTTGGGGTGCGATCGCAAATATCGAAAACGATAAATTGCGTGAGACGATGATTTCCCGTGGTAAAGAAAACTTGGACTGGTTCTCTGAAGCGCAAACTCAATATGAGTCGATGCTAACGACTGATGAAGAGAAAATGCAGTACGAGGAAGTTCGCGCGCAAAAGACTGAGTTCTTTGCGGTCTACAACGAAATCTATACTCTTTTGAAATCTCCAAACGCAGATGAGAGAAAAAAGGCCTTAACCCTTTTGGGTGGCCCTGGTCAAAAGCTGAACACTGCTGTTCGTAAAGTTGTTGATGACAGCTTGAAAGTTCAAACTAGCGAAGTGCAAAGTGATCGCAAACTTCAAGCACAACAACAAGCTAATAGCCGTTATTGGACTTTGTCTGTTACTGGTGTATCGATTCTTGCGGTTCTCCTAGTTGCAGCCTTCCAAGGTGCGCAGGTCGCTCGCAGACTGAATGAAGTGGTTCATGAATTGAGTGATGTTTCTGCTCACGTAACGGTGTCAGTGACAGCACTATCTGAATCAGGTAAGGCTTTGTCTGATGCTTCTACTCAATCAGCGGCATCATTAGAAGAAACTGTCGCTTCGTTAGAAGAAGTGACTTCTATGGTTCGCCGTAACGCTGAAGCAGCCAATGAAGCTGCCAAACTTTCAGTGACATCTAAAGAAGCTGCCACTGAAGGTGAAACTGAAATGGGTCAGCTCTTGAAATCAATGGCTGATATCCGTCAGTCTTCTCATAAAATTGCTGCGATCATCAATGTCATCGACGACATAGCCTTCCAAACAAACTTGTTGGCTTTGAACGCCGCGGTTGAAGCCGCTCGTGCGGGCGAGCAAGGTAAAGGCTTCGCAGTTGTTGCCGAAGCAGTTCGCGGATTGGCTCAACGCTCTGCTGTTGCTGCTAAAGACATCAGCGGTCTGATCAAAGAAAGCGTTGAAATGGTTGACGACGGTGTCGAGCTGACTGAAAAGAACAGCCGCACATTGAACAGGATCTTTGAAGCCGTTAATAAAGTATCTGAGTTGAACACTGAAATCGCGGAAGCAAGTTCACAACAACTTGAAGGTGTGAGCCAAATCAGTCAGGCGATGAATCACTTGGATCAAACGTCTCAGTCAAATGCTGCAAGCTCTGAGCAAATCGCTGCGAATGCAGGCGATTTGTCTGATCAAACTCAGCACATCGCCGAGAACGTTCAGTTCCTGCGTACTGAGATGATCGGCCGCAAGGCCGCTTAGTTCCCATTTGTTTATTTTCACTTTGTGCTGCTACAATCGAGACATATGGAGAACGTATGTCTCGATTGAACAAGAAGCTTGAGCATTGGAAGCAGCTAGGTCTTATTTCCCCTACACAGTATGATGCAATTGTTGGATACGAGGATTCTCTGCCATCGACGAATTGGACGATGATTGGGATTACCATTCTTGCCGTTGCGACAATTTCTCTGGGGCTTATTTCTTTAATTGCTTATAACTGGCACTTGATCCCCGCTCCTGTGAAACTTGCTTCGGGCTTTGCGACGTTGTGTTCGACGGGTTATGCGATTTTCCATTTCAAAGATCGTCAATCACCGCTGGTTAAAGACGGCCTTATTGCTTTCTTTATTTTGTTCTGCTTTGTGATGATTGGTTTAATCGCTCAGATTTACAATTTATCCGGACCCGTTTACCAAACGGGGCTATTCTGGTGTGCGATCACTCTTTTGATTACTAGCTTTGCTTCGCATACTTTTGTTCGTGCGTTTTGGGTCTTTATGTTCTTGCTGTCTCTGGTGACGGCTTGTTTTGAAATGCCTTTTATTAAAAGCCACTACGTTTCCCCGTTTACGCTATTCACTCTTGGTGCTGCGCTGATTGCATTTATCTCTAGAATGGCTTTCAAAAATCATCCTATGCAACGAACTCTGGAAGGCGGAGTGATCGCCTCTTGGATTTTGGGATGCCTTTTATACTCTTTCCATTTTTATTACCATGATGTCGATCCAGATAGCTTTGCTAAAATCATCCCACAACTTGCAATGGCTCCCTTGATTTTGGCTTTGGTGGGTTTTGATTCGACTTTGAAGAAATCCCACAAGGTCCTTTTATCTATCCTTGTGTGCTTAACGACCTTCAATGCTTACTTGGAATCCTTCTCTCCAAGATTAAATGTGCTACCTGCCTTATTGGGAGTTATCGGATTCGCAGCCTTTGGCTTGTTGTTCTACTCAACCGGGCATCGCAAGCTGTTTAACTTTATGTTTGCATTGGTAGGCATCAAAGTTTTCGAGATTTTCATCCGCAACACATCGGGTTTGCTTGCCACAGGGTTGGGACTGGTTTTAGCCGGCGTCATCACTCTGCTAGCCGTTTACGGTTGGAATAGCAATAAATCCAGAATCGAAGCACGCTTGCAGGAGTTATTGAAATGAAAAAATTGATCGCTGCAATCGCTATACCCTGCCTGACGTTACTTGCGATGGCTTTGTACCATCAAAGTTTGCTTTCGACTTCTCCAGAGTATGAATTTGAAATCACTGGATATGATCCCAGAGACTTGCTGGCGGGCCGCTATTTAAGATTCACGATTAAGTACGATATGGATACCACTTGCGAGCAAGACAAATACATCGATGTCAAAATGTGCGTAAGCCCTTTTAAGCGCATGATCACCGATGGCAATTTGGATGGCTGCAAACAGTGGATCAACGGAACTTGCTATAAAAGCCGTGTGAATGATCAGTTAAATCGATTCTATGTTCCTGAAGACAAAGCCCCGGTTTTAGAATCCGCTATGGTTGGCAAGCGTGCCACAATCAAGGTTTCAGTCGGCCAAGGTAACGCTGTGATCAAGGATCTTTTGATCGAAGGCAAAAGCTGGAAAGATTATTAATTGCCAACACGTTTGATTCGCATGAACATTAAAGAAATCCTATGAGGGATTTACTTTAACGAAAGGTACATACGATGAACGTAAAAGGATTTCTTTTTGCGCAGAATACAGGAACTACGGGCCAAGTTGGTCTTTTGGTATTACGTCTGTTTGCAGGTCTTGTGATGGCATTTGCTCACGGCATGGGTAAATTCCCAATCTCTGATCAGTTGATTGCTGGTGTTGAGTCTGTGGGTTTCCCGATGCCAGTGGTCTTTGCATATGCAGCGGCTTTGACTGAACTTGTTGGCGGAGTTTTGCTTGCACTTGGTTTACTAACTCGCCCAGTGGGTCTATTCCTAGCATTCACAATGTTTGTAGCTGGCGTATTTATTCACGGCGCTGATCCATTCAACGTGAAAGAACTCGCGTTCTTCTATATGTTCGTTTACATCTTCTTTGCTTGCTACGGCGGCGGCAGATTCTCTTTAGACAACAAGTTGGGTTTCGGTAAGTAATGACTGCACCAGCTCCTGAATTCAAAGTACAAGTGCCTGGCATGTGGATTCCATCCGTGCGCACTTCTATGGCGAAGGAGCTGGGTGTTCAGAAAAAGATTCTTTTTTCTACGAGCGGAGGCATCGGTGATCAGCTTTGTGCAGAACCGACCCTTCGCTATGCTCTTGAGAAATTTAAAGATGTTGAGGTTTCGCTTGCGACTTTACATCCTTATTTCTTCACTCACTTGAATTTTAAGCAGGTTTTCGATTTAAACTCTGCGAGACCTCGCTTTGAAGACTATCTGGTTTTAGAAACTCTAGGATCCGTAAATCCTTTAACTCAGGATTTTATGATCAATGCTTCCACGCACTGTGTGGATTATGCGTCGATGAGTGCATTGCGCTGCCAGCTGCCGAATTCTTATAAGCGCATTCAATTTCAAGCTTCAGATCCTGAAGACGAACTGACTCAGTTTATGTTGGAACGCGATGATTTAGTTGTCATCCACGCGGGTAAACACTGGCCATCTCGCACCTTCCCTGCTCATTGGTGGAATGAAGTTTTAGCGACGATTCTAAAGGCTGGTGCAACTCCGGTACTAATCGGTTCAGATTTAAATCAAGCTCAAGGCACTGTTGCGGTTAACACCGAAGGCTGCATTGATTTACGAAACACGATGACCTTACTGCAAACCGCGAGCTTTTTGAAACACTCGCGGGTTTTACTGACTAATGATTCCGGTCCTCTGCATATCGCAGCGACTGGTGATGCTTGGATTGGTTTTATCGCTTCTAGCAAACATGCGGATTTTATCTATCACTGGCGCAAAGAGGGTTTCGCTTGGCGAATGCAGGATTTGGGACTTGGTGGAATGTGGGACGTCACAAATGCCTGCCCGAATGAGGCGAAGATTCCCAATGTCGCAGAAGTCACCCAACAGCAGCTTTTGAAATGGCTACCTTCTCCCGAGGAATTTGCTAACTGGGCACTCCATAAACTCGAAAACTGAGCCACCCCATCATCTCAATTTGAGACAGCCGCTAATCAAAATAACATTTATTGTCCCTATGGAAATCCATAGACGGTGATACCTCCTCAGGTCTTATAAAATAGCTTTCCGCAGGGTACAGTTATCGCATTGTTAACGGTAGATCGTGGGAGGTCTGCGTGGTACACAATCGAAAGCTTCTTTTAGCATTGCCAGTTCTTGTGGCCCTTGGCTTTGCGCTGATGCGATCACCGTCATCAAATTCAGCTTCCCCGATCGATACACGAACCGCACAAGATACTGCGAAAACACCTCTGGCACCAACTGTCGCCAAAACGACGGAGCAAGCTCCTCTAAAAAATCCCACTGCAGTCTCCCCATCTATCGATGTTCAATTTCCATCGAAGCTTTCTACACAAGTGAAATCCATCGTGACTTCTTTGTCCCACCCCGACCTAGCTTTAACACCCGAACAATTAGATGTTTCAAAGATTACTCCCGCTGAACGCCAGCAATTGAAAAATGCGGTTCTTAGTCAAAAGGTTGACGGCAGCACTCGTCGTGCTTCTTTATTCTTACTAACTAAAATGGGCTCGACTGCCATCCCTGAGTTGGGCGCTGTCGCAACAACCCCTGTTCCAGTCTATGCAAACTCCAACAATCCGCACTCCGTCGCTCGCCAAGCTCAAGATATGGAGATTTCATTACGTATCACCTCACTTGAGGCATTGGATAAATTAGCCGTTCAGTCCAAAAACATTCTGCCTATCATGCAACAAGCCGCCGCCCTACAAAGCGATAGAAGCCTCGTGCTTCTGGCTCGAATCAGCATCTCCGGGATGCTTTCTGGAAAACCAGGAAGGCTATCTCGTGCGATGGACGCAATGATGGATGAAAAAAATCTTTAATTTGAAAATAGGGACAGTTTATGAACAACTTTACTAAATCTCTTTTGACGGCATTAGTAGCAACAAATGTTCTTGCTTCATTAGGCTTCGCGGAATCGACGGATCAGGAGTGTATTCCTGAAGCAGAGTACTCATTCATCCTCAGTAAATATAAAGTCGAAAAAATTGATGCTAACGATGAGGTCGTGAAGACTTACTCACCAAACGACCGCTGTGAATCAGGAGCCTTTGGCACTTATATGAATGCGATCAGCTATTTATATAAACTCCCAAAAGCAGCGAAAATTCCTTCTAGACTACAAACCTTAATTAGCAAAGAGGGACCGGCACAGTTTTTTGAAAAAAGAATTGCAAATATTAAGTACGCTTCTCAAGAAGCAGAAAGCTGCGCCGATGGTGCTGCGGGATTCGTATCTGGCTGGGATGATCCCAAAGACAAAATCATGTATTTCTGCGATTTAAAAAGTTACGCCATCAATACCCCACTCGCAGCGTCTCACCTTCTTGTCCATGAAGCTCGTCATATCGACGGCCACAGACACGTAAGTTGCGAACGCGGCCAAGCCTCTGAGTTCTCATTCCCGGCTTGTGACAAAACCTATCAAGAACAAGGTTCCTACGGCATTGGCGTTGGTTATTTTTTCTATGTTTACAAAAGCACAAAAAATGAAGCCGTTCGTGATGAAGCCCGCAGCCTTGCCGTTAAATCAGTTCTAATAAATTTCATCAAGCCACCACTGAATATCACAACAGGTGCGATTATTCTGGGAGAAGACAACGTTGTTTCGTTTTCTGATGGCGTAGAGACATTCCTTGGAAGTTTCGAGAATGACATTCAAACCATGTATGTCGGATCAGATCCCTACTTATTTTTTAAGAATGGGGAGATGGCATCCTATGATTTCAATGGACATTGGTATCTTCAAAAAAACACTTGGGTCTCAGATTACTATAAAAACTTAAGCCAAGGTGAACGTGATACATTGCTTGATTTCAAATCGACAGTTTTCTCTTCTTGCTTCCTATGGCCTCAATACATGCGATGCACGGCTGGCAAAGGGATATTCAAAGAAGTCCGATTCTCGACAATCAACCCAGTGCGCTTCTATGAAAGCTTCGATATCTGGCATAAGCGATATCAGATCTTGGATGACTCCGGCAAAGTCTATGTCCTAGCTGAAGACTTCGAAGATATGATGTCGGAATCAGATCGAGACTATCATACAACTAAGACCGAGTTCCCCAAGCTAACTGGCTTTGCAATGCTTGAAAATGGTTTTACTTACGGCCTTGGCAAAGACGGCTTCATGATGCGAAGAGAACCAAAGTCCACAAAATGGATGCGAGCAAAAGAGTTTAAAGAGTATAAGTTCAAGAAACTTTACCCCTTTATGTGGTCCAAAACTCTTGAGGATCTATAAAAACAAAAAAGGCAGCTCGAAGGCTGCCTTTTTTATGCGCTATAGACACAGATTCTGTGTTGCATCTGCGTTATTGAAACGCCTAGAGCTTTTCTTTCTTAACGTAGTCTTTCCACAAAGCGACTAGCTCAGACTGAAGAAGTTTCGTTTCGCCCAACTTTACACCCGTCAGTTTTTGCAAACCGCGAACGGCTGGCAATTGAACGCGAGCATCAGCATCGGTCAACAATCCTGCAAAAGTCTTAGTTTCGCGGTCCATTGGTTTTTTCGCCAATTGCTCCACGATTTGGTAACGGATCCAAAGGCTTTGTTTGTTTTTAAAGTTATAGTCTTTATTAAGCTCTTCCCACATCAACTCGCGAGTTTCTTCGCTCATTTCCTTGCCCAAGATTTCAACCGCAGCGGAACGAACCACCAACGCTTTATCTTTGATCAAAGTTTGTGCAAGTTTTTGCGCTTGGATTGGGTTCACTTCAGACAAGGCAACAAGGGCTGCGTTACGCATGAACCACTCATTTGCTTTACCCGCTTTCAAAAGATCTGCTGTCGCTTCCAATTTCTTGGATTCAGCAGCTCCCATCAAAGCCTTCCAACGAACGTTCATTGGTTGCTTTTCATTGAACGCTAAAGAGATAAAGCTATCGTAAAATTTAGAGTTACCATCGATCGCCATACGACGATTTTCACCAGGCAAATTCAGGACTTCCATCGCGGAACTTAAAGAATCAGGTGAAGGAATTGATTTGGCTGCGAAAACACTTGAAGAAAAACCGATAAGCAAAACAGGAAGCAGGTTTTTTGTTTTCATGACGACCTAACTTTTCTTGTTAACGAAGTTTTCGAATTCATCCATCAGCTGAGAGTCTTCAGCGGATTTACCTTCAGCAGCTTTGTCGCCTTTACCGGCTTTTTCTGCTACGGCATCAAGATCTTTGGTTTTATCTTTTTTCTGATTCTCAACCGCTGCCGCAAACTCTTTCATCAACTCATCATCGATGATTGAAGGATCTTCAGCTGGTGCACCCTCTGCTGGAGCTGCTTCAGCTGCCGGCTCTGCAGATTCTGCTGGAGGAGCTGCCGCTGCGATTTCTTTTTCTGCAGCTGCTAAGGCCGCGTCGATATCAGACTCAGTCAAACCGGTTTCGTTCACTTCAGGAGCAGGCTCAGCCGCTGGAGCTGCTGCCACTTCAGCAACCGGTTCTGGAGTTGGAGCCGGAGCTTCAGGTTCTGGCTCAGGTGTCGGAGCTGGCGCTGCCGGAGCCGCTGCTTGTGCAGGAGCTGCCGCCGCTGGTCCCGCCTCTTTCAAACCTGTGATCTCAGATTTAAGCTTTTCGTTCTCTTCTTTATAACGAGAAAGATCGGCGATATCTTCGCTGATGATTTCGTATTCAGACAAACGAGCTTCAAGATCTTTGATTTTGTTTTCAAATTCAGATGTGTCTACTGCCGGGGCCGCCGCTGCTGGAGCTGCTCCACCTTCAGAGGCTGTTGCCTGCAATTCAGCAACTTTCTTTTCCGCAATTTGTAGCTCGGCACGAACTACTTCCAGCTCTTTAATATTCTCAGTTAGTGATACTTTAAGCTGAGTGACTTCTTCTGGAGATTCTCCGTGAGCACTGCCCTCTTTAAACGCAGCGGCTAAAGCTTCATCACCGGTTTTTGCATGCGATGTGCCTTGGTTATCTAGGATCTTTTGTAAGGTTTTTTCGAGTTGAGCAGTGTCTAAACCGCCCCCCACGCTAGATTCGGCGTCTTTTTTACCGAAAAACCCACGATATCCCACGAAAAGACCCAGCAGAATAATAGCTGCTACCAAGCCTTCAATGATGGCTACATTGTATTTACTGAAAAATAGAAGAATTTGGTCGACTGTCACAATCCAAATTCTCGTCTATCAGCGAGTGGTCGTCAATGCTGGACCTTTAGACTAGTCTGGTGTTAGAGTGCCCTCATCGAGGTGACTGAATGTATGACATTATAATCCGAGGCGGAACTTGCTTATTACCCCACCCCTCAAACATCGGTTTGATTGAACAACAGGCCGACATCGGGATTAGCAATGGCCGCATCGTAAAAATCCGCGAAAAGATCTTCGACTCTGCTCCGCGCATGATCGATGCAACTGGACTTCATATCCTTCCGGGAGTGATCGACTCCCAAGTCCACTTCCGCGAACCAGGTCTTACTCACAAAGAAGACCTTGAAACCGGCACTAAAGCAGCCATTTTAGGTGGCGTAACGAGCATTTTTGAAATGCCGAACACAAATCCCCCAACCACGACGGTCGCCCACTTCCAAGATAAATTGGATATGGCTAAAAACCGTGCGCATGCGAACTATGCGTTCTTTGCGGGGGCCGCTCACGACAATGTGGGTATTTTGCAAAACCTTGAGATCCTGCCCCACTGTTCGGGCATCAAAATCTTTATGGGAAGTTCCACTGGCAGCTTGCTGGTTGAGGATGATGCGACTCTCGAAAATATTTTAAATCAGGGCCATCGTCGAGTCATCGTTCACTCCGAAGATGAAATGCGCTTGCGCGAACGCCGCCATATCGCAGTTGAAATGGCTGATGTTCACTACCACCCGGTTTGGCGTGACGTTGAAACGGCTGTGAACTCTACGAACCGTTTATTGAAACTAGCACGTAAAACAGGTCGCAAGATCCACGTTCTGCACGTTTCAACGGGCGAGGAAATGGATATTCTGCAAAATGCGAAAGACATCGCGACTGTCGAAGTGCTTCCGCAACATTTAACTTTGTATGCTCCAGATTGTTATGATCGCTTGGGTACGTATGCTCAACAAAATCCACCGATCCGTGAAAAACGTCATTTGGATCGTATCTGGAAAGCCTTGCAAGACGGAACTGTCGATGTGATCGGTTCGGATCATGCTCCTCACACTCGTGAAGAAAAAGATCGTCCTTATCCATCAAGCCCATCGGGTGTTCCTGGTGTGCAAACATTGGTTCCGATTATGTTAAACCACGTGCACGAAGGTCGCTTGTCTTTACAAAAATTTGTGGAGCTTGTGACTGAGAATCCTTGCCGCGTCTTTGGCGTTAAAAACAAAGGCCGTCTGCGCGAAGGTTACGATGCCGATGTGACGATCGTGGATTTGAAAAAGAAAATGACGATCGATAATTCCCAAATCGCTAGCCGCTGCGGATGGACTCCATTCCATGGCATGCAAGTGACTGGTTGGGCGACTCACACGATTGTTTCCGGTAAGCTTGCAATGGCTCACGGAGAAATCGTTGAGGCTCACTCTGGTACTCCGGTGAATTTCGAGGGCACGCTTTAGTATGCAGCCGACTTCAGCCAAATCAAAAGCCATGGCGGTTTTCTTCGCCGGGCTTTTACCCGTTATTGCCTTTACAGTTATCGAGGATCAATACGGAACTATCGCAGGCTTGATTGCCGGGATGGTATTTGGTGTCGGCGAAATCTGCTATGAACTCTACAAATACAAAAAAGTTCAAAAGATCACTTGGATCGGGAATGGTTTATTACTGGGCCTCGGTGGTATCTCTTTAATTTCTGACGAAGGCATTTGGTTCAAACTGCAACCAGCCATCATGGAGGGCATTTTTGCGATCGCCCTGTGGTTCTCAGTTGCGATTAAAAAACCATTAATCGTAGTTTTGGCTGAACAACAAGGTCAAAAACTTCCTGATTTCGTCAAAGCACGTATGAATGGAATGACATTCCGTATGGGTGTGTTCTTTGCGATTCATACGGGTCTTGCGATTTGGGCCGCTCTTTATTGGAGCACGAATGCTTGGGCTTTGCTTAAAGGTGTCGGCTTAACAGTTAGTTTGATCGTATATATGCTTTTAGAAGTTCTATTTATCCGCAAAGCTGCGATGAAGAGTCTCACTCAAGAACAACTAGCTGAACAAATCCGTCGCATGCAAGAGCAACAACGACCAAACTAATTTTTCAACAGTAAGTTAATCCTGTTAAAAAAATCGCCCACCGAACACCCTTTCTCCCTGAAAATATATGAATCTCGATATAGAGATGCGTCCTCATCTGTTACGGGCCTGCCATGAGAAATAAAATCCTTAAAAATCGACTCTCTTCCATCATACGAAAGAGCTGCAAAATGAATTAAATCTTGCAACCGTTCCAAAGAGTAACCAAACTCATCAAATGCCACTTTGGGCAGTTTTGAATTAAAAATCTCCAGAAACCAACCAAAGAGATCCACTTCCTCAATCTGACTCTCGCTCATTTCATCACCCAAATTACGAGCGCCTGGTCCATTTAGACTTATAACAACGACCTCACCTCTGATGTTCTTGACCGCTTCTTTGCCAAGAATCTCAACCGCATATGCCTTCATTCCCTGAGGGTTACAATGCACGATCGCATCACGAAAGTTAGAGAGTCGTAAAAGATTCAGATTTGCCTTGAGTTGGGGCGCACATTCTTTGTCTATCTTCTTTATAAGATCCGATAATTTTATATGCTGAATTGATCTTAATGCTCGATTTTTCTTCGACTTCTCTAGTATTGGAACGTTGGAACTGATACCCAGTTTGTATCCGAATATTCTCAATTCAAACTCCCATCTTGCCGCTAAGCCTGACAACTGAGAATGAAACCAATAAGCTTGGGAGAATGCCGCATTTCCCATAATTGCCCCCCTGTCTTCAACTGACCACGAGGAATGATTTAAGGTGCGGATTATTTCATCAGCGGTTGCTCGAAGAACATTTCTATTCTGTTCGTTTATAGAATTGAACCTTTTAAAAAGCACACTCTCAACCAACCCTCGAGCGCGAGCTTCTTTAGTGACGTCTACCAATACCGGTTCTTTTTTTGAAAACCAAACTACCAAGGTCTTCCTTAGTTTAGACTTAAAACTCATACGCGACCTCTCAGCACTTCAAACGATAATACCATATTGGCTTCTTTTGAAATTTCTCTTTACACTCCATATCATTAACCTAGAAAACATCACCAGTCAGCGGAAGTTTCTTTTAATGTCGCACGAGAAACAACAAGATAAACTTTTATATAATTATACCGACAAGAGAGATATGCAAATTGGTGATAAGATAATTTATTGCGGCGATGAATGGCGAGTTACTTCGATCTTTGATGAACTCAGTCTGGTCACCATTTATTGCCCCCCCGACAAATCCACCGCTATAAATACCGAACTGGCCATGAAAGGCCGACATGAGTACATAGCCAACAACAATGAAGACAAACTAAAAATAAGAATCAGTCTTTATAAATTTAAAAAACTTTTCCCGTAAGACCCAACTGCCTTTTTAAATCGCGACTGTATCTTAGATGGCGGGGTTTCGCCTCTCCGCTTTTAGCGCATTCGATTTGGCGTTCGACCATTTTGTCGAAGACGTAAAGCAAATCATCATGACGGCGCGAGTTTACGTCGAAACCCAAGGACTCCCCCACAAGTTCAATCGTTTGATGGATGGCTTCGATGGTGGAGTAACAAAAAGACTTTGGCTGCTTGCGCACGCGGAAGTTCGAGGGCTTATCAGGAGAAAAACACACTCTTGGGATATTTTGCAGATTCGTGCTTTGACGAATCGTTTTCACCGCTGTCGCCCAAGTGCCATCGATCACAAACAAAGTCAGACGCGTCCCCTTAGGAAAGATCTCGGACTTTTGTTCCAGATTCATTTCGCTTAAGTTTGCAGAGTTTTTTCCAGGATAAAGCATCACACAGTGGCGAGTGGGATCGTTCAAAAGCTCATTCACTTCAGGATCTTTGGAATAATCCTGACCGCGAATCAAAAAAGAGTTCTTTAAAACCAGATAAGACATGCGACCCGTGGCAATTCGGCGTTTCATCTCGATGGGATGAATTAAAACCACCACATCCATGCCGGGATCGAATTCTTTTACATGTTCGCAGTAACAACTGAAACTTGGTTGCACACAACGATCACACAAGTCCCGATACACGGGAGCTTGGGATTTTAATTGTTCTTTTTTAGCTAGGTAAGACTGAACATCCATCGCGGAACTATTGCCCCGTGAATTCAGGAGTTTTTTTATCTTTGATCGCTTGCAGGGCAATCATATGATCCGCAGTTCTTTGCGTGATCCCTTGATAAGCGGCTGCTTGATCTAAAACTGTGTTGGCGTCCTGTAGGTAAGCGGCCTTCATTAGTTTTTTAGTCATTTGCACCGCAATCGGAGCATTGGCTGAAATTTTCTCTGCGATCTTTTCAGTCTCTGCCGCCAGATCACCCGACACATAGTAATTTAATAAGCCCCATTTGAAGGCTTCCTCACCAGCAACCAAGTCGCCAGTTAAAGACATTTGCATCGCGCGGGAATAACCAATCACTCTTTGTAAAAAGAAACTGCCACCGTCACCTGGAACCAAACCAAGCTTTACGAACGTTTCGCCGAACTTGGATTTTTCAGTTCCCACTCGCAAATCACACATCATCGCCAGATCACAGCCTGCACCAATAGCGGCACCGTTCACCATTGCGATCAGTGGAGTAGAAAGTTCTTCGATGTATTTTGGAATTTGCTGAATACCGTGAATGTAGCGCATGCGAAGTTCATTCGACTCCCCTGCAAACATTCCGGTTTTGTTTTCCATGGCTTTAACGTCACCACCCGCACAAAAGTTCGCGCCCTCGCCCGTCAGGACAATCACTCGAACTTCTGTATCAAAATCAGCGTAGGTTAAAACTTCGGTTAAAGACTCGATCATCTGATATGTGATCGCGTTGCTTTGGTCGGCATTATCCAAAGTGACCCACAGTTGATGTTTCTTTAAAGAGACTTTCAAATGCGGGAAACTTTGAGAATAAAAAGACATGGAAATGGAATCCTATTTTTTAGGGATAAGGCCCTTGCGTTCTGTGATCAGTTTTTTCAACCAAACACCGAAGCTGTCTTCAGGTCCTGGCAAACGCTCAGGAACCATTTGGCCGCGTGAGTTCAGAGTCGAGCATAATCCACGAATCGCTGTTGGAGAATCCAATTCTTTGAATTGTACTCCGTAACCTTCGTTTGATGCTCTTTGACTTTTAAATACAACCTCACCCAAGCCCTTGTAAGTCGTACCTTCGAAATCGAATTCAAAACTCACCGTTTGATCTTCGAACAGATTCAAACTTGTGCGAACGAACATCCCACCTTTAGAGATATTGCTGATTTCGCCTTCTGCTCCATTGATACGAACTGGATTCGGGAATACAAAACGTGGAGCTGCTTCCCACCAACGAAGTCTTGGGTCGAAGTAAACCTGACGAACTGCGGGCACAACAAAGTACGCAACAGCCAAAAGGTCGACCAACAAAACTGCGATCAAATAGAAGAAGTTCAACCAACTCATGCTGGCAAAGAACGCCATCATGTTAGTTACAAAGATAATCAACAAGCATCCAAGGTAAGCCCAGTAAGACCAGCGCTTACACATATAGATAAAGATACCTGCTAGGATTGGAAGAGCGACATAGATGACCATGAACATGGGTGGCAGAACATGTGTCCAGAAATACCACTGACCTGAAAAGGTTCGACCGGAACGAATCGCATTAAAAATGAAGCTTCCGATAGGTGCAATGATGTGAAGAAGTGCCAGTACGATGATTGCCCAAGGTTTTCTTTTCATATGACATCAATCATCTAGGAAGATTTGATCCGACACAACAAAAAAGAAAAGGGCCCCTTAATGGAGCCCCTTCTTGAGATTCAAACTCTTATGTTCCAATGTTCCGCAAAAATTATTTTTGGCAGAACGGAAGGTCAGGTTTGATTTGGCAGATGATATCGCACATTGATTGGTCACCAATTGGACAAGAACCATCACCTGGGTTACCCGGATTGCCTGGGTTACCTGGATCTTGAGAAGCTTTTTTACCTACATTGAAATCCAATGAAGAAGCAGTTTTACCGTCAGCATCAGTTACAGTGATCGCTGTTGTTCCGTTAGCAACCGCTGTGATAACACCGGCGTCAGTAACAGATGCAACACCTGCGTTTGAGCTTGCGAATTTGAATGGTGCTTTACCATTCAATACCGACAAGTTCACTGTTTCATTGCTTGCCAAAGTTGCAGCAGCTGGAACCACTACCATTTTCTTAGCCAATACAGCGTCAACTGCGTTGAATGCATCAACACGGCAGTTACAAGCAGTTTGGATAGAAACTTTAGCACCAGTTGTTTGCAAGATCGCGCGGATCTGAGCGCCCGTCAAAGAAGGGTCCTGAGATTTCATAAGCGCTACGATACCAGAAACAAGTGGAGTCGCCATAGAAGTACCAGACAAGTTGCCGTATTTATTTTTCGGCAAAGTAGACATGATATCTTCACCTGGAGAAGCTACGTGAACAGTCGCTGTACCGTAGTTTGACCAAGATGGTTTCGCATCACTTGGACCAGAAGCCGCAACAGTGATTGAATTTGGGAAACCGTTGTTCGCTGGGTAAACTTCAGTGTTGTCGTTGTTTTTACCATCGTTCGCTGCAGCAGCTACGAAGATAACACCTTTATCGTCAGCACGTTTAACCGCTTCAACAAGTGGCATTGCTTGATTTCTTGGAATTGTAGCACCCCAAGAAGCAGAGATCACTTGAGCGCCTTTTTCAACAGCGTAGTCGATAGCTTTGATAGCATCGTTCAAGTCACCAGAACCATTTTCGCCCAAGAAGCGAAGTGGCATGATAGATACGTTTGGAGCGATACCAACGATACCACCATCAACCAAACCAGTCGCACCGATTACACCAGCACAGTGAGTACCGTGACCTGGGTTTTGGTAAGACGTTTTGTCCATTGGATCGTTGTTTTTGTCTTTAAAGTTGTAGCCTGGAACCATATTTGGTGACAAAGCTTCGTGAGTGTAATCAACACCTGTATCGATAACAGCAACGATGATGCCTTTGTTACCTTTGTTACCAGCACGTTGCCATGCTTTTTCAGCGTTAACTTTACCCATCGCCCATTGTTCACGCAAAGCTGCAGTGTCAACAGAGTGAGTGAATGCTTTCATACGAGCGTTCGGAACTACGTATTCAACACCTGGTTGAGACAACAAAGACGCTAGTACTTCAGCTTCTTGTTGTTTTTGGATGTCTACTTTTACCAAGCTAGCTGTTTGATTGTGATCCATCACGCTCAAAGCAGAAACTTTTACCATAGACATAGAATTCATAAGATCAAGAGCACTCGTGTTGTTGTACTTCACCAAGTATTCGCCAGCGAACGCTTGAGAACCCACCAACAACGCACCCATAAATAATGCACGTTTCATTTATCCCTCCGTGGTTACCGAAAATCATATTTCTATTTTGAATACGAAGGACAGACATTTTTTAAACTACAGCTTATTTTAATGACACATGTGATCGAAAGTTGCCCCTCACTCTGAAGCTTACAAGAATATTGCGGTCTTGATCGTCAACACTGAATTTTTCGAGGTCTTCATGGATTATATGCATTCAATTATCTTAGGTATTGTTGAGGGAATCACAGAGTTTCTTCCGATTTCATCAACAGGTCACATGATCATTGCAAGCTCCATGATGGGTATTCACGATGACTCTTTCACTAAAGCCTTCGAAGTCATCATTCAGTTCGGCGCGATTTTGTCGGTTTTGGTTTTGTACTGGAAAAGATTTCTTTCCAGCTGGAGTTTCTATAAGAAACTTTTTGTTGCCTTCTTGCCTACTGCCATCATCGGCTTTGCGATGAAGGATGTGGTTGAACACCTTTTGGGTAGCGTACAAGTTGTTGCATGGTCTCTGATCCTCGGCGGAATCATCCTCGTGTGGTCCGACAAGGTGTTTGCTCACCTGACTTCAGTGGGTCGTAAAACAGATGACCTGAGCTACAAAGACTCGGTGAAATTGGGTCTTTTTCAATCCATCGCGATGATCCCTGGTGTTTCCCGCTCGGGAGCAACGATCATGGGTGGTTTGACTTTGGGGATGAATAAAAAGGAAGCGGCAGAGTTTTCTTTCTTCTTGGCTGTTCCAACAATGGCAGCAGCGACTTTGTATAAGCTTTTGAAAATCTATAAAACAATCGAGCCTCAGCAGATCAATATCTTGCTAGTGGGTATGGTTGTTTCATTTATCGTTGCGATGATTGCCATCAAATTCTTTATCGGCATCGTAAGCCGTTACGGCTTCCGCGGTTTTGGTTACTACCGAATTGTTCTTGGCATAATCATTCTTGTTTTGATCTATTCAGGCCATGACCTGCAAATGAACTAAGGGGCATTGAGATGGAAAAATTCCTTTTTGAAGACACCATTTGGATTTCCGCCGAGTTTACGGCCATGCTTAAGCATACCTATTTGGTTATGCCGACTTGGAAGTGGATTATCTTAATTGGCGGCATCGTTGCCGGCTTTCTTGTACGCCCGATCGTTCAATGGGTTTTCAAACAACTTAAAATCCACAACCCGATCGCGAAAAGATATGCAAAAAGCTTTTCAGCTTACTTCTTTAGATTTGAAATCGAGCGTCCTTTAGCTTGGATCTTTATCATCATTTTGTGGTTCGCTATCGATGATGCAATCGAAGTGAGTGGTAAGTTTGAAACTTATTACGAGTACATCCTTAAAGGGATGCTGGGCTTCCATGTGATTCGCTTGGTTTACTACTCTGTGGATGCCTTGGGTTTTGTTTTCGCGGATGTTGCGGCAAAAACTGAAAGCAAAATGGATGACAACTTGGTTCCATTTGCCACGAAGTCTTTAAAAGCCTTGGTTGTGATCCTGGGTTTCTTGTTGATCCTGCAAAGCTTCGGACTGAACGTGATGTCTTTGATGGCGGGTCTTGGTCTTGGAGGTTTGGCGCTAGCTTTGGCAGCTCAAGATACCGCAGCCAACCTTTTCGGCTCTGTGACGATCCTGATCGACAATCCTTTCCAATTGGGTGACTGGGTCAAAGTAAAAGACATGGAAGGCACGGTTGAGGAGATCGGCTTCAGATCGACTCGTATCAGAACTTTCTATAACTCCGTGATCACGATCCCTAATGCGATGATGGCCAAAGAAACCATCGACAACATGGGAGTGCGCCCTTATCGCCGTGTTCGTCAGATTATTGGCATCGCCTACGAAACTCCGCCAGATAAAATCAAAGAATTCTGTGACCGCGTTCGCTACGCGATCAAACAAGATCACACGGTGAACCCTGAAACTGTGACAGTGAACTTTAACGGTTACGCGGATTCTCAATTGAACGTTTTGGTTCAATTCCATCTTCAAGTCTTTACCGGCCCTGAAGAAATGGAACGCCAACAAGCGATCTTCATCGAGATCCTAAAAATCGCGGCTGAACTAAAAGTCGACTTCGCCTACCCAACCCAAACGGTTTACTACCGAGGCAACGAAGGCCAAGAACCACAAAAGCTGCAACAACCAGCTCCACAATTCTAAAAACCAAGGGGACCACAAGGTCCCCTTTTTTATTTCTATCCGGCTGTTTTGAAGAGTTTCTTTTTTCTGGATTCGATCACGCCATCGATGAGGCCGAGGTCTTTGGCTTCGGCGGCGGTCATGTAATGATCGCGCTCCATCAGCTTCGTCAGATGTTTGGCGTTTTGACCTGTGTGTTCAGCGTACAGGTCGATCAATTTCTTTTTTGATTTTACTAGTTCACGGGCGTGGATTTCGATGTCACTGACTTGCCCGCCGATTCCGCCCTCACCCAAATGAGGCTGATGGATCAGGATTTTACTGTTCGGCATCGAGAATCGCTTACCAGCAGCGCCCGCAGTTAAAAGGAAAGATCCCATACTAGCAGCGACGCCAATACAATAAGTCGCAACATCGCACTTGATATAGTTCATTACATCGTAAATCGCGAGTCCCGCACTGACCGACCCGCCGGGTGAGTTAATATATAGATGGATGTCTTTATCAGGGGCATCGGATTCTAAAAATAGCATCTGCGCGATCAGGGCGTTTGCGACCTCGTCGGTCACGGCGGTGCCTAAGATCAGGATGCGGTCTTTGAGCAGGCGCGAATACACATCGTAAGAGCGCTCTCCGCCTGCGGTGCTTTCAATAACATAAGGGATTGGTGTGGCCATGGTTTCTCTCCTTTGAGTGGACGTGAGTAGGAAGACTTTGTTTGCCTGAAGGATTATGTTGCAATCGGCGTGCGCAAGTTTTCGAGTTCCGCGAGTGATTCAAGATGATTCACTTAATTTGTTAGAGCGAAATGACTTCAGTTAGAGCGCCCGGTGCAGTCAGGTAACGAAAACTCCCGGACACTATTTGCGGCACGAAGCTAACGACAATTGGCGCTTTTATCAGAGGAGAATTCCCGCGAAGTAACTTTCGTAAGAGGGCGTTTGAGCCGATAAATTAAGAGTGAAAGCGCTCGTGATTTTTTCCATTCTCATTTTGATACAAGGTGTGGCGGAGGCTAAATCCGTTTACAAAGTCACGTGTGAAAGCCTTGAGAATTGCCCTGAGCCCGTAGTCGGTATCAACACCGATGGCAAATCTGTTTGTACGGGAGTTCTGGTCAGCGACGATATCGTTGCCACGAACCTCCACTGCATCCCTGAAGACATTAGACAAAATGAAGCTTCTTGTGACGGTCGATTGACTGTCACCTTCCCCGCTTCGCGCAATCGCGAAGAAGCCTATGGGGATTGCGAACGCATCAAAGCGGTGTCGCCGCCTTTGAAAGACACTCCGCTGACGCCGGATTGGGCTTTCTTTAAATTGAAATCTCGCGCGCCTCGCATGCATGCTCCGATTAGCACCGAAGGCTTTTCTGATAGCGAAATGATTACGATCTATAAAATCGATCCGACAGAGCAAGGAACTGGGATTTTAAAAAAGATCTCATGCCCAGCAATTCAAAACTCCCTGGCCAATCCATTTTTCACGGGAGTCAAAAGCCCCGTGGTAAGTTTAGTTCCTTGCGCCTCTATAAAAGGCAACTCAGGATCACCACTCATGAACTCGAACCTTGAAGTAAAAGGTGTTCTGAATTCCTCGGGAACCGCCACGGATGTGAATCTTAAAAGAGCTCCCTTTAGTCATGTGAGCTTTGGTTCTAACTTTGCGTGTTTAAATATTCCGGGCCTGGCGGTCGCAAGCTCTCCAAGTCCAGAGTGCGGTAAGGCTGTGGATGCTGCGAGCATTCGTACTGCCTCCGCAAACTTAATCAGTCGCTTTACCGATCCCTTGATGAAATCATTTAATGCCGACGTGAATAAAGAGATGGATAAAATCCACGCACAAAGCAAGTTCGTGGTTTTGTGGGATGTGGATCAAAAGAATCGCGCCTTCGACGGTGTGCAAACCAAAGTCAGTGAAGTGACCTATAAACCCTCTTGCATCAACTTTAAAAAAGGACCGATGCGTACGAAGCAAGGCAAGCTACAAACCGGAACTGTGACTTATAACTTAGATTACCTAGAATGGGGCCTTGAGATCCATTTAGACAACAGCGGCAGACCCCGCGCAGAACTAGTTCCAAAGAAAACTCAGTCAACGCTCCAGTTCAGCCCCGCTCACCTCACCCAAGGGCAGCCCGTAGCCTTTAAACACGCTGGCCAGTCTTACACCCTGCCCTTCTGCGAAGACATCAAACAAGTCACCGCAAAATAAAAAACCCCGGTTCATCACCGGGTTTTTCGTTTTTAAGTTTAAGACTTAATTACTTTTTCTTTTTCTTAGAATCTTTTTTAACTGATGGAGCTGCGTTCAAATCAACACCAGCGCTGCCGGCTCTGATTTTTGCTGCTTCCAACTGAGCGTCAGCTGCCTCCGCTTCTGCTTTTGCAGTTTCAGCGCGGATTTTAGCGTCTTCAGCTTTGTTTTTGTGGTCTTCAACCAACACGTTTACTTTTTCTAGCTCTGCTTTTGCTTTTTCAGCGTCCGCTTTGAATTTTGCTAGATCAGCATTTGCTTTTTCAGTTGCTGCTTCGTTGTCAGCTACAGATTTTCTTGCGCGAGCAAGTTCTGTGGAAGCTTTCGCTTCTTCTTGACGGAACTTCATGCGGTTCTCTTCAAGCTCTTGTTTTGCTTTCGCTGCAACTTGCTTAACTTTTTCTTCTTGTTTGTTGATCTCAGAAAGCTTTTTGCGCTCGTCTTCCATTTGAGACTTCATTTGTTTTGAAGACTCATTGGCTGCTTTCAACTCAGCTTCAGTTTTTTCAACCATTGCTTTGGATTGTTCTTCTTGAGCTTTCAAGCGAACGATCTCTGCTTCTGCTTTTGCTTTTTCAGCTTCAGCACGAGCAATGTCTTGTTTTGCTTTTGCATCGCGAGCTTTTGACTCAGCAACTGCTTTTTCAACCATCAATTTAGTTTTTGATAGGTTTTGACCAGCTTTTGCAGCTTCAAGTTTTGCAGCGTCAGCTTCACGAGTCGCTTTGTTGCCAGCTTCAGTAGCTGCTGCGGCTTCTTTTTCCAAATTTTTAGATTGGTCAGCTAGCTCAGCTGCTTTTTTCTCTTCAGCTTTTTTGCGCTCAACTGCTTCGTCGCGGGCTTTTTTAGCTTTTTCTGTTTTTTCTTGAGCAGCTTTAGAGCGAGCTTGGTATTCAGCTTGTTCTTTTTCAGCTTTCTTTTGATCGCGATCTAGGCCCGCAGTTTCTGCTTTCAATTGAGCGGCATCGCGCTCAGCAGTTGCTTGGTCTTTTTTCGCTGTAGCTTCAGCAGCGCGAGCAGTCGCGATTGCTTTTTGTGCTTCAGCGCGTGCTTTATCACGGGATTTACGGTCTTCTTCCGCACGGCGTTTTGCTTCAGCTGCTTCAGCCTTAGCTCCTTCAGAATCAGCAATAGCCTCTTCTGCTTCGATTTGTTTACTGTCGGCTTGTGCCATGGCTCTTGTCGCTGTTGATGTCATCAATGCTGCAACAAGAAGAATACCCAGTGATTTAGAATGCATGTATGTCTCCTTAAGCTGTTTTCTAACAAACAGGCATCAGGATATATGCATTTTAGGGAAAAAAAAAGCGACCAGGATGGGGGGGGAGGGTCCTGGCCGCAAGGGGGGGTTGCTTTAGTACTAAAGCAATCGAAGTGCCAGACACACATTATGTTCAGATCAAATTAAACAGCCCTCGGTTCATGACTTGTGTCGAGGTTTTATACAGAAAGCGCCAATTGGCGGCCCCACTCCTAGCCTTCTCTCTGGATCAAAAAAATCTCGCGCCTCCTGGACTCGACGGATCTGGCGGAAGCGTTTTTACTATTATTAATGATCTCTCTCAGATTGAAACAGTCTATTACCGCCCTGATGCTCAGTGCGTGGGCATCCCCTGCTCTTGCGGCTTTCCATATTGTGCTTGATCCCGGCCACGGTGGTAACGACAAGGGCGCTGTTTACAATTCTATTCGTGAAGCAGATTTAGTTCTGACCGTCGCACAAAAACTGCAAACACTGTTAGGTAAAGACAATGAGTTCGTCGTGACGATGACTCGCGAAAAAGATCGCAGCATCTCACTCCCCGAACGAGTTAAAATGGCTGAAGAAGCCAACGCCGATTTGTACGTGAGCCTTCACGCCAACGCGGCTTTGGATCAAAGAGCGAAGGGTGTTGAGTTTTTCTTTCAAAACAATATGCCTGCGGACGAAGATGCGCTTTACCTAGCAAATCAAGAAAACCAAGCGGTGCAAAATGCCCGCGACATCCATGCGATCTCGGGTGGCGATGAGCTTTCTAAAAAAGGTGATATTGCTGCCATCGTTGAGGACCTAAAACGCCAAAACCGCATGTTCAGCAGTCTTCGTCTAACCAAAGCCCTTACTACGATCTGGGGCAACGATGAAAACGCCATGCAAGCGACGATCAAGCAAGCCCCGTTTTACGTGATCTCTAAGACCTCCATGCCAGCAGTCTTAATTGAGATTGGCTTTATTTCTAATCCTCGCGAGGCCAAACGCCTGCAGCAGAAGGACTATCAAAAAGATCTGGCTCAAAAAATCTATAACGCTCTCGTCTCATACAAAGAAAAGATGGACAATTCCTCTGCCAAGAACTTAAATTAGGGGCTCTTTCATCCCCCAAATTTTAGGAGTTACCATGCGCAGCGACGGCCGCTTATTTGATCAGCTTAGAAATGTTAAAATCACACCAAACGTGGCTGAATACGCTGAGGGCTCTGCATTGGTTGAATTCGGTAAAACGAAAGTTCTTTGCACGGCTTCTTACGAATCAAAAGCTCCACAATGGTTGGCTGGAACAGGTGCTGGCTGGGTAACGGCTGAGTACGGCATGCTTCCGCGCTCTACTCACACTCGCATGAAACGCGACAAGGCTGCAAACAGCGGTCGCACACAAGAGATCTCTCGCTTGATCGGTCGTTCTTTGCGTGCAGCAGTTGATTTGAAACAACTGGGCGAAAAGCAAATCGTGATCGACTGTGACGTTTTGAATGCTGACGGCGGCACTCGCACAGCTTCTGTGACTGGTGGTTACGTGGCTTTGGCGTTGGCTCTTAAAAAATTGGCAGCGGTGAGCGAAATCAAATCTATGCCTTTGATCAATTGCGTTTCTGCGATCAGCGTGGGTCTTCATAACGACAACATCCTTTTGGATTTGAACTATGACGAAGACAGCGCCATCGGCACTGACATGAACTTTGTTATGACTGACAAAGGTACTTTTATTGAAGTTCAAGGCACGGCAGAGCACATGCCATTCAACCGTCAGCAATTAAACAAGATGATGGACGTCGCTGAAAAAGGTTGCCGCGAACTATTCATTCACCAAGCAGCGATCGTAGGCGAAGCTTACCGCTTGGCTGGCGTATAGGAGTTTGCGAATGGAACTTTGGATCGCAACCGGAAATAAAGGCAAACTTTCTGAGTACAGAATCCTTTTGAATGAAGTGGCAGAGCTGACTTTGCACCATCAAGGTGAAATCGCATCCTTCACTCCCCGCCCAGAAGACGGCAAAACGTTTTTGGACAACGCTCGCATCAAAGCTAAAACTTTGCGCGCCGTTAAAAACAACGTTTGGGTTTTAGGCGAGGACGCAGGTCTTGAAGTTGAAGGTCTTAATAATCTTCCAGGTATCCACTCCGCTCGCTATGCGGGACCGAAAGCTTCAGACAGCGAAAACGTAGCTAAGCTTTTGAAAATGATCACACTAAAACCTATGGCGAATAAGAACGCCAAGTTCGTTTGTACAACGGTGGTTTTCACTCCGACAGGCGAAGAATGGGTTTTCACAGGAGAAATGAAGGGCACGATTGCCAGCAAACCTGCAGGTCTGCATGGCTTTGGCTATGACCCTGTGTTCATCCCTGAAGGCCAAACGCAAACTTTGGCGGAACTGGGTAACGGATTTAAAACTCAACACTCGCACCGTTCAATGGCAACTCGCCAGTTCCTTGAGCGCTACAAAGCGACACTTTAGGAAAGGGCTCACATGCGCTTACAGATCATCTGCCTTGCAGTTTTATCTTTCAGCGCCGTCGTGAGCCACGCGCAAAGCATGCCGGGCCTTATCGGCTTCGGCGCAGGCTTTCAGATTCAAAAAGACACCGTCACAGTTGTTGAAAACATGCCGCCCGTTCTGACTCAAGATAGCTTGGGTCTGTGCTACTCCTATGCGGCAACCACGGTTATGCAAGCTGCTAACTGTCGCGTTCAAAAACAAGACTGCAAAAAACTAACTGAACAAGAAATGTTTTCTCCGTTAGATGTCGCTCGCTTTGGACAGAAAGAGGATGGGGAAAAGGATTACGAATCCAGCTATCGCGGAATTGCTGAAGGCGGCCCCGGCGGATACACGCTCGAAAGAGCTTCCGTGTTCGTGGGTTCTGCTGCTTCGGAAGCCTGCATGTCTTTGGATAAAATTTTATCCAAGCTAGACGGAGCACAAGCTTACGCCACCGATGCCCAATTAGCAGCGTTCAATCGTCTGCGCAAACTTTATGAAAAATCCAAAGGCATTGATAAGAACTGCCCAAGCTGTCTAGCGGATTTTTATGCCACTGCAAAAACAGAAATCGACAAAGATTTTACAACCAACAAAGACCAAGCGGCTGTACTAAAAGCATTTTCAGAGGAAACTTACGACAAGTTTTTCGATCGTCTGATAACTCCGAAAGAATGTGCTCGCGCTAAAAATCGCGTTTATTACGAAGGCAAAGACAGTACTGAAATCGCCATCTTTCCGAAAGAAAAGAAAGACCTCAGTCAAAAAGCTGTGATGAATAAACTTAAAAGTTTATTCAAGCAGCAGACTCCCGCCCTTCTTGAGGGCATCTGCCTTGATGCTAAAATGCCTAAGTCGATAAAGAACTGCGATGCGAGCCACGCCTTGGCTCTAACAGGATATGCGCGCCTATGTGATTCTGGAGGCAATTGCTATGATGCCCTCAAGGTTCAAAGCAGCTGGGGTAAGTCGTGGCAAAAAGCGATCAGCAAAGATATCAGCGAAGGCATTCGCAAAACCATGGGCAAAAATGATGATGACGATATCGGTGATGGCTGGATTGCAGCCGACGATCTGTTCAAACATACAGTCATGCAAAAAGGCATGCTGACTTGGTTACAAGATAAACCCGCCAAGCCAGCAAAGTAATAAAACTACGGAGTTTTCACACAGCGGAAGCCCACGTTATCATAGCCCACCGACCATGAAGACGGCGCACGCAACTGATTCGCAGTTATATCCCCGATATTCGCAGTGAAAATACCCACAACTCCGGCGTTGTTCATTTCAACTGAACCACCGCGAATCACTAAACCACTGCTACCACCAAAGAAATTCCCCAAGCGATAATCAACAGAAGTTGGCACTGTCAACATCCCCGTGAACGTCTGCATCTGTACAGAGTTTTGCGGGAACTGATAAGAGTCGTACCAGTACTTAAACGGACCCGTTGATGAAAGATCTGGAGAGAAAGAGTTTCCGTAGATGGAATCACTCACCCACTCCCAGGCATTGCCCCCGAAGTCCCAGATCACAGCACCACTTGCGAGAGTGAAGGTGCGACGTTCAGAACCTGAAGTCTGACCAGTTCCCGAATAAGGATTGGCTGTATCAGCAACTTGAATTGGAGCCGACCACGGTGAAAATAATCCCGTAACCAATGTGCCAGAAAGTTTTGCTCCGCCCGTCCAATTTGAATCTACACTATAGATTTCAAGAGCCGCTGCATTCCATTCAGCATTTGTTGGCAGGCGATAGTTTGAACCTAACGCAGAACAAGCGCTCGTTGCAGAGGCTTTGTTTGCAAGCCAGGGAGCACCACTTGCTTGTGATGTTGCGACGGAGCTGACGTCTTTCATTTCATATTTTGCGATACAGAAATCACTTGTTCCTAAAGATGAATTTGCACTTACCAACTCATAATCCGTTGGACATCCCGCCACCGGAGATGGCGAAGGAGATGGGCTTGGTGATGGCGATGGCGACGGCGATGGGCTCGGCGACGGTGAAGGACTCGCTGTCGGAGAGGGGCTCACCGTGGGAGAAGGAGATACTGTTGGTGAGGGAGACACCGTAGGAGAAGGACTGACCGTTGGTGACGGACTTGCCGATGGCGTAGATCCAGAGGAGCCACCACTAGAGCCGGATCCGCTGGATCCTGATCCACCGGAAGAACCGCTCGATCCACCTGTTGAAGGATTTGAAACTACAGGCGTGTCTGTCGAGGGAGAATCATCTCCGCCGCCTCCCGAACACCCAGCCAATACTAGCGCCGCGAAAATTCCCAGATACGTGCAAGTGACTTTCATAAAACGCGCTCCTCAAGAAATTTTGAAAACTATTACGAAGTCCATCGGGGTGTTTTAACAGGTCCTTGATAGCTCAAAACCGAAAGCGACGCGGATTCAGCATTTAGCGGACACAAAAGGAGACCTTCTCATAACTCAGTCAAATTTCAGAGGAGGATTTCAACCCAGTCGTAAGGTGGACGAAATAAAAAAAGCCGATCGATGATCGGCTTTCAAAAACGTGCTGTAATTTTTCGATACGTACAAGCGGAAACGAGCTGGTGCTAAAAACGCGCTTTAAAAAATCTAATTCTAATAGTTGCCCGGAGTCGCAACACAACGGAAACCAACGTTGCTGATACTGCCACCCCAAGATGCTGGAGCTCGCAACTCATTCGCCGTGATATCACCGATATTCGCAGTGAAAATTCCCACTGCTGTTGGATTGGTGATGCAACTTGCTCCACCACGAATCACTTTACCAGAGCTTCCACCGAACAAGTTTCCTAGGTAAACATCATTCGCCGGCACACTCGTCATACCTGTGAAATCCACCATCGCTGGCGATCCTGGTTTCACATCCCAAGTATTGCTGTGATAGTTACGACCATAAGGACCTGATAAATCTGGCGAGTAAGAGCTTCCGTAAATAGTATCGCTCACCCACTCCCAAACATTTCCTGCGAAGTCCCAAATCACGTGACCGCTAGCGAGAACGAACGTGCGACGTTGCTCGCCCGAAGTTTGCCCGGTTCCATCGTATGAGTTTGCCGTGTTGTTGATCGCAAGAGGCTCACCCCAAGAATAGAAACCTGTATAAAGTTTGCCGGAAAGTTTTGCTCCACCCGACCAGTTTTCACCGCGGTTGTAAATTTCTAAAGCAGTCGCATTCCACTCGGCATTTGTTGGCAGACGATAAGTAATACCAAGAGCTGCACACGCCGCTGCTGCGTTTGCTTTTGTCGAGACCCAAGGTTTGCCTGAAGCGATCGATGCGGCAGCTCCACCGCTTTCTTTCATTTCGAATTTCGCGATACAGAATGCAGATGTTCCAAGCGAAGCGTTCGCTGCCACCAATTCATAATTCGTCGGGCAACCAACCACTGGAGTTGGTGTTGGTGATGGCGACGGTGAAGGAACCGGCGATGGCGATGGACTTGGCGATGGCGACGGGCTCGGTGACGGAGACGGCTCTGGAGAAGGCGTCACTGTCGGTGATGGAGTTACCGTTGGCTCCGGCGATGGTTCAGGGGAAGGTTCCGGTGTAACTGTTGGAGACGGAGTTACAGTCGGAGCAGGAGAAGGTTCCGGTGACGGCGACGGTTCCGGAGAAGGCGTCACTGTCGGCGACGGTGTTACCGTTGGTTCCGGAGAAGGAACCACAGTAGGAGCCGGCGATGGTGACGGAGTCACCGTTGGTGCTGGCGACGGAACGGGAGAAGGCTCTGCCGTCGGTGCCGCTGTTGGAGCAGGAGACGGAGAAGGTACAACTGTTGGAGCTGGCTCCGGCGAAACTGTCGGAGATGGAGTCACCGTCGGAGAAGGCGATGGTTGCGGTGCTTGCGTCGAATCTTCGGGCTGTGTACTGACGGAGTCACTGCCGTCACTTCCTGAAGAGCACGAGACGAGAAAGCTCGTCATCGATACGCAGATAAAACCTGTGATCAAACTCTTCATTTCAAGTTTCCTTTACACCACTCAAGAAATCTTATGTTCTCTACTGCTTATTTTTACCGCTCTTTGACAAAATTCAGAGAAAGTTTTGCGTTCCGCCATGAAATGTAGACCAAAGACTTTGGTGAAAAGGCTAGTCGGGCCCCCACCCAATTCCCTTGCCCAGTGCGGCCAAAAGGGGTCTAAAACTGCTTATTTCTTGCGCTTTTTTGAATAAAAAACGTTCACAACTTTACTCTTCATTTTCGGTTTGCTAGTGTCCTGCAAACGCACTTACGAGACTCTGGAGACTTGAGTATGATGAAGGGCCTAAAAGTATTTACCGCTAATTCCAATCCTGAGCTGGCGAAGAAGGTGGCTGCGGCCGCTGGAATCGAACTTGGTTTTTCCGAGGTCAGCACATTCGCCGATGGCGAAATCCAAGTAGAAATTCATGAAAGTGTTCGTGGTCAGAATGTCTTTGTTATCCAAAGCACATGCCCGCCTGTGAACCAAAGCTATATGGAGCTTTTCGTGATGCTAGATGCTCTTCGCAGAGCCTCGGCAGCTTCCATCACGGCAGTGATCCCGTATTTCGGGTATGCCCGCCAAGATAGAAAGGTTGCCCCGCGCGCCCCTATCTCTGCGAAACTGATGGCTGACTTGATCGTTTCTGCCGGAGCAACCCGCGTAGTTTGCGTGGACTTGCATGCGGCCCAAATCCAAGGTTTCTTCAATATCCCAGTGGATCACTTGTTTGCGATCCCTACCCTGGCTCGTGCTTGGCGCGAAGCCCACGGTATTGGCCCTGACTTTGTTGCAGTGAGTCCCGATGCCGGAGGGGTGGAAAGAACCCGCGCCTTCGCTAAACGCATTGAATCCTCTATGGCCATCATCGATAAACGCCGTTCTGGCCCAAATGAGGCAAAAGCCCTTCATTTGATCGGGGATGTGACTGGAAAAACTGCAGTGATCGTGGACGATATGATCGATACGGCTGGAACCCTTACACAAGCTGTTGACAGTCTCTACAAGAATGGGGCAAAACGTGTGTTCGCTGTTGCAACGCACCCTGTTTTATCAGGCCCTGCCATCGCCCGCTTGAAGGAAAGCCAAATCGAAAAGGTTTGGGTAACCGACACAATTCCATTGTCTGAAGCGGCGAAAAATTGCGGAAAAATCGAAGTGGTATCCGTAGCTCCAGTTTTGGCTGAAGCGATCAAACGTATCCACGGAAACGATTCCGTCAGCAGCCTTTTTGATTAATTTATGAACGCCCTCGCAAGGGGTATTTGAAACAACCAATCCTCTATCGGACTAGAAGGAAGACATTATGAAAAATAGAATCGAACTAAACGTAGAAGCTCGTCAAACTGGTAAAGGTAACAGCCGCGAATTGCGCGCTAACCGCCAAGTTCCTGCAGTTATCTACGGAGCAATCTCTCCAGTTAACGTAACTGTTTCTGAAAAAGACATGGTTAAGTACAACACTCGTGCTTACGAAAATGCTCTTTTCAATCTTAAATCTACAGAGAAATCTGCAAACGGTATCGTTGTACTTGTTAAAAAAGTTGACGTTCACCCAGTTTCTCGCCGTCCACAACACGTTGATTTCTACGCTCTTGATCTTAAAAAATCAGTTCGCGTTAACGTTGAAGTTCGTCTTGAAGGTAAACCAGTTGGTCTATCTGAAGGCGGTATGTTGAACGTAGTTAACCGTCAAATCGAGATCGAAGTTCTTCCAACTGAAATCCCAGAATTCTTCACAGCTGACATCTCTAACTTGGCAGTAGGCGACGCTCTTCACGCATCTGACGTGAAAATCACTGGCTCTGCTAAATTGATCTCTTCTGGTGACACAACTATCGCGGTTGTATCTGCTCAAGAAGAAGAAGCTGCTGCAACTCCAGCTGCTGCTGCTCCGGCTGCTGCCGCTGCACCTGCTGCTGCGAAAGCTGCTCCAGCTGCTGCTAAACCAGCTGCGAAAAAATAGTTTTAAACTGTTTTATTTCCAAAAAGGCGGCTCATGCGAGTCGCCTTTTTTTTTGAATACGGCTTAACGAGGTATTTATGTCTTCATGGTTAATTGTCGGACTTGGAAATCCTGGTGGAGAGTACAAACTCACTCGTCACAATATTGGATTCATGGCTGTTGATTATTTCATGCAAGGCCTGGGTAACCCGTCCGTTAAGAGCCAATTCAAAGCCGAAGTGGCGCAAGCTTCTTGGCAAGGCCACACTCTTTACTTCTGCAAACCGCAAACGTACATGAACCTTTCTGGTGAGTCGGTGCAGCCCTTGATGGGCTACTACAAAATCCCTCTTGAGCACCTGATTGTGATTCATGACGATATCGACCAACCGTTCAATCAAATGAAGATTCACAAAAACCGCGGTCACGGTGGCCACAATGGAATCAAAAGCATCACTCAACTTATGGGCACTATGGACTATGCTCGCCTTAAACTGGGCGTAGGCCGCCCTGACAACCCAAACTATCCTGTCGCGGACTATGTTTTGGGTAAATTTACGAAAGAGGAGTTCGACAAAATGCCGGATTTCCTCAACAAAGGTATCGACGCTATTGAGAGTATCATTCTAGATGGTATTCAAAAAGCTTCGACAAAATTCAACGGGTAAGCTACATTCCCCCGTGTTATAATTAGGTTTTTCAAGGAGTTACTCATGGCTTTACAAGTCGGTATCGTCGGTCTTCCAAACGTTGGTAAAAGTACGCTTTTCAACGCTTTGACTTCTGCAAAAGCAGAAGCTGCCAACTACCCTTTCTGTACAATTGATCCGAACGTGGGTGTGGTAACAGTTCCAGATCCTCGTATGGATAAAATCACTACTTTCATTAAGCCTCAAAAAGTAATTCCAACAACTATGGAATTCGTGGATATCGCGGGTATCGTAAAGGGTGCTTCTCAAGGTGAAGGTTTGGGAAATCAATTCCTTTCACACATCCGTGCAACTGATGCGATCGTGCATGTGGTTCGTTGTTTTGATGACCCAAATATCATCCACGTTGCGGGTTCTGTAGATCCACTTCGTGACATCGAAATCATCAACACTGAGTTGATGCTTGCCGATCTTGATTCCGCTGAAAAGCGCGTGAAGTCTCGCGAAAAAACGGCGAAAACTGGCGCTGATAAAAAAATCAAATTGGAATACGAAGTTGCCAAAAAAGCAGTTGAAGCTTTGGGCAAAGGCTTGCCTGCACGTTCTGTTGAATTGGACGAGCAAGAAGCTTTGATGATGAAAGACATGCACTTCCTAACTGCAAAACCAGTTCTTTACGCGATGAACGTAAACGACGCTGACTTCGCAGCTGGTGGTAATGACTGGACAAGAGCCGTTGAAAAACGTGCCGCTGAGGAAAACAACACTACAATCTTGATCTGTTCTGCGATGGAAGCAGAGATCGCATTGTTGCCACCAGAAGATCGCGCTGATTTCTTGGCAGCTCTTGGTTCTGAAGAGCCAGGCTTGAACCGTTTGATCCGCGAAGCTTACAAGCTTTTGGGCCTTCAAACTTACTTCACTGCTGGTGAAAAAGAAGTTCGTGCTTGGACAATCCGTGCAAACACGAAAGCTCCACAAGCAGCTGGCGTGATCCATACAGATTTCGAAAAAGGTTTCATCCGTGCTGAAACTTACCACTGCGAAGACTTGTTCACTTATAAGTCTGAGCAAGCTGTTAAAGACGCTGGTAAATACCGTATCGAGGGTAAAGAGTACGTCGTTAAAGACGGCGACGTTTTGTTCTTCCGCTTCAATGTTTAATTTTAAAAGGGTTCCGCAAGGGACCCTTTGTTTTTTCTGGGCCTTTTGACTTTTGTGAATGAGGAATATAATGCGCAAAATTTTTAGTACGTTGTTGGTTCTCTTGTCTTTATCTACGTCTGCATTCGCGGCGACTATCACTGATGGTGATATCCATAAGGGCGATTACAAATGGTTCCAATTCAACATCATGCAATCTATCGACAACAAGATTCCTTTCCAGAATCAACAGGATACTTACTTTGAAATGGAGTTTGGTGGCCGTTCTGGGATCGTAGATCTTTATGGTTACTTGGATGTTTTTGACGTTTTCGACTCATCTAAAAGTGATCGCCACGATGGTGATAACTTCTTCTTTAAATTCTCTCCCCGTTTTTCATTGGACTACATGACAGGGTCTGATCTTTCCTTCGGCCCTGTTCAAGAATTGTATATCGCGACTTTGTTCAACGTGGGCGACCGCGACTTGTTTGAACAATACATCGGTATCGGTTCTGACATCCAAGTTCCTTGGTTGGGAAAATTGGGTGCGAATTTGATGGCTCGTCACGTACGCGAAAATTACGATGCTGGTGATGAAGGAACTTGGAACGGTTATATCCTAACAACGAACTGGTTTAAGCCTTTCGTGAATTTCGAAAACCAAACATTCATCACTTGGCAGGGTTATTTGGATTATAAATTTGGCGCTGATAAAATCGCTGATGATGTAGATCGCACAAACTGGTCCCTTGAGTGGTTCAATGGTATCTACTGGCATTCAAAACGATACGCTGTTGGTTACGGTTTGAAATACTATCAGAATATGGCGTTGTTTAAATCCGGCGGTATTGCAGGTGAGACTTCGGGCTTCGGTCACTACTTGGCTGTGACTTATAAATTCTAGTTTTTTAGCTGAGCCCTAAGGGCACCTGCTTCAAAAACAAAAAAGCCTCCCGCAATGGAGGCTTTTTTATTTCGGTATGTGCGGTTACCTCCGCTCCGGTAACCGCATGCGTCGATCAATCACTCGGCGCTTCTGGAGTTACGTTCGCGAGCAAAGTCGATCAGGATGTGGAAGCTCCACACGGTGAGGAATAAAATCAAACTTGGAAATAAAATCAAATGCGGGAAACTTGAAAGAGTCTTCCATCCTTCGCTGACAAGAATTCCCCAGCTTGTATAGGGAGGATGAACACCGATACCGATAAAGCTCATAAAGCTTTCGTATAAAATATTGGTTGGGATTTGCATCGCAACTAGCACCAACAATGTGCTGCCGATATTAGGTAGAATATGACGAACGATGATGTGAGCACGCGATCCGCCAACAGCGATCGCCGCCTCAACGAATGGTTTGCGTTTAGTTTCAATCACCATCCCACGAGTCACGCGAGCCATATTGATCCAATGAGTGCAGGAAATACCAATGCACAATCCCACTAAGGCTGCCCACTGCGGATCAGGAATGGGTAAAATCAGTTGCACGCTTAAACACAAGACCGCGACTAAAATGAAACTTGGAATCGCCATGATGATATCGCAAAAACGCATCATCACGCGGTCCACAACTCCCTCAAGCCAGCCAGCAATCGAACCATAGACAAAACCAATCAGGAACGTCAGAACCGCGCAAACCAATCCCACCGTCAAAGAAACTCGAGCACCCAATAAAACTCGCGAAAACAAATCACGCCCCAAAGAGTCAGTCCCAAACCAGTGGGACCAAGATGGCGATAGCAAAATTTGCTCAACATTCTGCTCGAAGCCCTGTGAGAAAATAAACGGACTCAGAATCACTGCCAGACTGAGGAGAATAAGAAAACCCGCAGCCAAGATCACCGAAGGACGCTTCATGCTTCCTCCTGGATTCTTGGGTCCACCGCCCTCATCAAAATATCAATCAGGGAATTCACGATAATCAACAAGGCTCCGTAAAACAACGTCAGTCCCACGATCAATGTGTAGTCACGATCTGCAAGGGCTGCGATAAACATCCCACCCAATCCAGGAATTGCAAAAAGCATTTCAACCAGAAAAGACCCCGAAAGCATCCCCACCAGCAAAGGCCCCAGATAACTTAAAAATGGAATTAATGAATTGCGAAGCACGTGGTTTAGCAAAATCGGCCACTCATGCACGCCTTTGGCTTTGGCTGTTCGTACATAGTCCTGATCGTAGTTTTCTTTCAAAGATGTTTTCAAAAGACGAACTAAAGAAGCCAGAGGACGTAAGCTTAACGTCAAAACTGGCAGAATATAATTTACTGGAGAAGTCAGAAACGCCGTCGGCAGCAAGTTCAAATAAAAACCAAAGAAATAAATCAACAGTGGTCCCCAGAACAAGCTGGGTAAAGAAATACACGTGATCATCACCTGATCGACGGACTTTTCAAAAAAACCGCCACGGTAGCGTTGGGACAGAAGCGACAATGCGAATGCACCGATCACCACACAAACTAGGGAAATCAAATTCAAACTTAAAGTATTACCAAAGCCATTTGCGATCATCGAAGAAATGCGCTGATCAGGATGAGCCATAGAAACGCCCAAATCCCCTTGAAGCAAAGACACCAAATACTTAGAGACCTGCGCAAACGTAGATTCTTGCAAACCCCACTGTTCACTGAGGGCAGCCTTCACCGTCGGATGCAGAGCCGCCTCGTCATCAAAGGGACCACCAGGCAAAGCCTTTAACAACAAAAAACTAAGCGCCACTAGCACCGCCAGTGACGCAATAATCTCAAAAGATTTTTTAAGTAGAAAACCAACCCAGTTGTTAATCAATGTTGCTCTCTTGGGAATTAACTAGATGTCGTCCCAGTTTTCCTTACCGACCAATTCCGCACTGACCTTAACGGGTACCGCTTCAGATAGGTATGGGAAAAGATCTTTCTTGTTGCCGTACAATTTTGCGTAAACATAAGCATTCGAAACAACGCGTTTAACATAGTTGCGAGTTTCTAGGAATGGAATGTGTTCAATGAACTCATCCGTTTCCAAAGTACCAAAGGACACCAACCAGTTTTTCACACGGTGTGGACCCGCATTGTAGCCTGCTGCCACCAATGGGATTGTATTGTCAAAACGGTCCATCAAACGTTTCAAGTAACGAGAACCGATTTTCACAGCCACATCTGGTTCAAGCAATTGTGGTGGTTTAAATTCTTTATCACCCACCAATGTTGCTACTTTGTATCCAGTGAATGGCATCACTTGCATCAAGCCCAAAGCACCTACCGGAGAAATCGCATCACGACGGTAAGAGCTTTCCGCTCTCATAATACCCCAAACAAGTTCAGTCGGAACTGTGAACTGTTTTGTGTATTTATCAACAGATTCAGAATACGCACGTGGGTAAGCAAGTTCCCACATAGCACGACCGCCATCAACACCTTGGGACGCACGAGTCGTACCGAAAGTAACTTGAGCGATATAAGACGAGCGATTGTAATGACCTGCTGTCGAGTACTCAGACATCAAAGTTTTCAAGTAATCACGATTGCGCGTTTTTCTTTCGATGTCATAAAGGTCCCAACGAGCCCATTCATTTTCACCGATGATCATCAAATCACGAGCTCGCTCGAAACGTTTCATCAGAATTGGGCTTGAGAAAGAAACCGCTTTATCACCACCCGCCTCGGCAGATTCTTCGCCTTCAGCAGCTGGAGCTTCGTCGTTGGCAGCAACATCAACAGCTTTGTTGTCTGGATTGCCTTCAACTTCTGCTTCTTCGTCACCTTCGCGTTCATCATCTGCAGAGTACTGAGTGATCATCAAGTTTTCTTCAGATTCAGAATCATCACCACGGAAAGACATATCGTCTGCGTTCGGCATCAAGAACTCACCCGCCGAAAAGCGAGAGATCATACGCTGCTGAGTCGGCAGATTTGTAGACGCCATTTTTTGCAACGGCATCACTTCCATTTTTTTCAAACGAGCTTGAGCCGCGATCGCGTAGTAACCAAGCAAAGGATCTTTTGCCAAGTTCGCCATTTTCGCACGAGCCTCAACCATTTTACCTTGGCGGAACATGCTCATCGCCATCCAGTAGCTCACACGATCATTCGGGAATGATTTCCAAGCGCGTTTGTTACGTTGCTTTTCCGACTGCATATCAGAGAAAGCTTTGTATGCGCCTGTGTAATCACCTTTAAGATATTTCAACCACGCCAAGTGCCACTTTGCATCCTTCGTCAAACCTGACGTTGGGTAAAGCTTCATGAACTCTTGGAATCTGCGAGCCGCACCATCGTAGTCTTGGAACTGATAGCTTAGGAATGCAGATTGATACAAAGCCTGACGGCCTGTTTTAGAACGAGGATTCAATTTATAAGCAGAGTAATAAGACCCCACCGCCAATTGAACTTCACCTGCGCGAGCAGATGCAGAGGCGAACAAGATCAGGTAATCGAAGTCGCGTTTTTTCTCTTCATAATAAGGTTTCAGCATGTCGACGGCTTTACCAAGCTCACCCTCTTGCATATAGAACTGAACTTGGAGTTTGTCTGCCAAGTACTTGTCGACTTTTGCAAGGTTCGTTTTCATCGCATTGATTTCAGTTTGCGCACGTGAATCCAGACCTGCGAAAAGCAAATATCTCACACGAGTGCGGAAGTCTTCAGTGGAAGTCGCGCAAGCTGTTTCTTTACCTTCAAATTTACTGGTCGCAAGGTCCACTCCCCAGTCAGCCACTTTAGAATAGCCCGGGTGTTTTTCGTAAAGACGAACCAACCATTTACACATTTGCGCGCGTTTGCCCAAACCTTGTTCGGCAACGGCCAAGTTATAGATGATTTCAGGATAGGATTCAGTATTGCGAGTGCGCTTTTCAAGCTTCGTGAACATTGTCGCCGCTTGCTTGTAGTTTTTCTTTTCAAGAGCGATCTGCCCCATCAAGTTCTGCACGTCGATGGTCATCTTCACGTTGGGTGAAAGAGACTCAATCGCAGCCAACTCCGTATTTGCCTCATCCAATTTGGCAGTCTTCATATAAGACTGAGACAAATAATAACGCGCGTACTCTTCAAGCTCGGTTTTATTTTTAGCAATCGTCTGGAATGCGGGAATCGCTTGCTCGTATTTACCGGCTTTAAATTGATCTAGCGCTTTTTTAAAAGAATCCAGCTCATCTTTGCCAGACTGAGCCATCGCCAATGGCGCTGCTAGAATAATAGAAAACAAAACAGACTTAACAGTGGTCCGCATCCCGTCACTCCCTCGAGGCATCCGATGGCATCATCCTTGTCACCATCTGCTAATAATGATACCGAATATTTATGGCAAAATCGAAAAATAAAACTGTCTATACCTGTCAAAATTGTGGAGCCCAGCGACCTCGTTGGGAAGGAAAGTGTTCCGACTGCGGTGCGTGGAATTCTTTCGTCGAGGAATTGCAGCTGGCGGAGCCTAAAACCCGAGGATGGTCTACAGGTTCGGCGGATAGTGTCGAAAAATCGAGCAATCCAGGAAAACCCGTGTCTTTGGACCAAAGCCTCGAAGCCATCAAGTTGGACCGCTTTGATACGGGGTTCAGCGAGCTGAATCGCGTGCTGGGCGGGGGTTTGGCGCGTGGGAGCTTCGTGTTACTCGGTGGATCACCGGGTATCGGTAAGTCGACTTTGCTTTTGCAAATGGCCGGCGGACTTGCCGCTGATAAACGCAAAATTTTGTACATCTCTGGCGAGGAAAGCGTCTCCCAAACAGGATCGCGCGCTCACCGTTTAGGAATTCGTTCTCCTTTGATCGAAGTGGGAGCTGAAAGCAACCTTCACAATGTGATGGAGCTGGCTCGCCATAAAAGACCTGACGTCTTGGTCGTCGACTCGATCCAAACAATGTATTTGTCTGATTTGCAGGCAGCTCCGGGTTCGGTGTCGCAGGTTCGTGAGTGTGCAGGTCATTTGATGGGTCTGGCAAAACAAGACGGTATCGCGGTGATTTTGATCGGTCACGTAACTAAAGATGGCTCCATCGCCGGCCCCAAAGTTTTGGAACATATGGTGGACTGCGTGCTTTCGTTTGATGGCGATACGTCCTATGACTTCCGTTTGCTGCGCACATTGAAAAACCGTTTCGGTGCAGCCCATGAATTGGGAGTTTTCCAAATGAACTCCAAGGGCTTGGAAGAAGTTCTGAATCCCTCTGAATTGTTCCTTGAAGAGCGCGGTGATCAGTTGATCGGTTCTGCAGTGTTCGCATCGATGGAAGGCACTCGCCCGCTTCTGTGCGAAGTTCAAGCATTGACTCTTTCAACGAACATGGCGATGCCTCGTCGTACTTCTTTGGGTATCGACGTGAATCGTCTGCATTTATTGACGGCGGTTTTAGATCGCCACTTGGATGTACGCCTCTCTCAAAACGATATCTTTATTAATGTCGTGGGTGGATTAAAATTGGTTGAGCCCGCAGCGGATTTAGCTGTGGCTGCTGCCATTTTGTCGACGGAAGGTCGTCGTGATCTTGACGCTAAAACTGTTTTCTTTGGAGAGATCGGTTTGACCGGCGAGGTTCGTGGGGTTTCATTCGTCGAAAGTCGTATTAAGGAAGCCGACAAACTCGGCTTCCAACACTTTGTGATTCCATTCTCGAACAAACGCCATTTGGCGGATTTAAAGATCTCAGGTGATAAGAAAATTTCTTACATCAAGAACGTAAAAGACTTGAGTCGTTTGATCTAATTAGGGTTATTAGCGGGCGCCGGAGCTATCTGAGGCACTGGCGCCTTTGTTCATCTTTTCCGTCATCGGAGCCTCATCTTTCGTACGCGCTCTAGCAACCTGTGGAAGCTCTTTGATTTCTTTCACCACCGATTGTCCCCACGCAGACGAATCCTTTGGTCCATAGTGAATGCCATCCGCATTGCCCGATGGATACTGAGTGAGCTTGGCACTGTCCACGTAAGCACAACCACCCTTTTCAACCACGGACTTAATTTCCGCGATGCCTTGGCTCAGATTCTTTTTAAAAGGATCTTTACCCAACGACGGTGGACCGATCCAAATACATTCACTGTTGGATTTTTTAACTGTGTCGACCATGGCTTGGATCGATTTTAATTCTGATTTGATATTGGTAGGACTCGCCAAGATATTGGTGCCCAAGGCAATCACCGTCAAATCAGGATGCAGAAGTTTTACGTCATTCGGAAACGAATCGATGGCCTGCGACTTCACTCGCTTTTCTTGGCCTTTAATGTCTTTCCTCCAATAACCACAATTCGTGGTTTTATACTTCCCACCTTCAGCCATCCAGGTTGAGGGAGACGAGCCACAGCTTGCGACCGACGTCACATTGGTGGAAACACTTCGTAAGTATTTATCGACTTCTTCGCCGAACTTTCCGTAACTGTGGGAATCACCAACGAAAACAGTGTTGAAGGCCAGACTTGTTGAACCGCTAATTAAAATGAGGAGTGCTATTACGTTCTTCATGACCTAATTGTACCCAACGCCCTCAAACATCATCAACCCTCTTGCTCGAAAACGGACTATCTGCGTACAATTATATGCAATCACACACAAAAGGTGCACGGATGTCAGCTCTTGAGCAGCTTCATAAGCAAGAATATAAGGCCGGCGAATTTATTTTCTTCCAAGGCGACGTGGAAAAACATTTCTATATTATCGAATCTGGCACTGTGAAAATCTGCACCATGGATCGCCATGGTAAAGAAGTTGAAATCGGAAAAATGACGGACGGAGAATCTTTCGGTGAGTTCGCCTTACTTGATAACTCTCCCCGTTCCGCTTCCGCAAAATGCATGACCGACGTAGTAGTCGTCAGAGTTTCTGAAGATGGCTTTAAAGAACTTTTAAATGATCTGCCGACTTGGGCAACGTGCATGCTCAAAGCTTTTGTGTCTCGTCTAAAAAAAGTCATGGACGAACAAAAAGACAAAGAAGTCTAAGAAAAAATCCTCAGCCAAAATCATCTCCCAGAAATTTCTGCTGCAGACGTTGCAGGTAAGCACTGACGACAACGCCCGGCACTTGATACACCTTCATCAAAACAATGAAATCCGGCACAGGAATAGGCATCCCATCCTCCCACTGAACGATAAACTGTTCCGGTATTTGGGAATGCTCAGATGCTTCGCTTAAACTCATGCGAACATTGCGTCTGCGCTCTTGCAGCCATATCGCCACTTCTCGAGCAACCAGCACTCTGACCTTTTTCATTGTGTCCTCCCTAGGCAGTTATTTTTTGAGTAGGAACCTAAGAGAGGGAGTGTAAATTATGTGTAGATTAAAATCGAGAATAGTGACGTTTTGTCCGGAAGCGAATCCGGGACTCGGACGCAGAAACTATTTTGTCTTCTTCTTCAAAGAATCCAGCTCTTTCTTAATACGAAATGACTCTTTGGCGATCTCTGCCAAATAGCGAGCTTCATCTTCTGATGCTCCCATTTCATTCTTAATCGAGAACCAAACTTTATCTGACTTCGCAACCGCGTTTTTCATTCGCAGTTGTTCCTGAAGAGAAACAAAACTTTTTTCGTTGAAACCATAAAGATACGCGATGGCTTTGATCCATACATCAAGACCACCCTCTCCCTTGTAGAGCATCTTCTTAACTAAGCTTGGAGTTTTCCCCAAGACTTTCGCTAATTGATCAATATCTTTTTTGTCTTCGACATGGGCTCGGAGAAGACTCTGAAACGTTTCACGTGCCAGCGTCGCTATGTTCTCAAGGTCCTTGTCGTTCTTTTTAGTTTCACCCACACTCAATAGATTACATACCCTCTTGCTCTTGTCTAATACTCCGTAAAACTGGTCGCGCCATCATAGACATATTATTACAAACCAAATCTTGTGGATAATTTTATTGACCTTTTTATGCCATTAGGTCAATTATTTTATATCGAGTATTTTTAGGGAGCTTATGAGTAAACAACTTAGAAAACCAAATCAGTCCGGCCCCGCCTCTAGCGAAGACAGCTTTTTACTCGAAACACCAGATAAGGCTGCGCAACAGCTGGATGCCCTGCTTTACTTTATCCATCGGCGTTACACCAGATCCTCATCGACAGCGATTCCTCATCTGGGAAAGTTTTTAATTACGCGAGCAGAAGTGATTTTCACTAATAAGCTGCGCTCGATCCAGATCCAAAAAAGGCCCGAAAGGAATGTATTGCAGATTCTCGCCCCGCCTGTCGACGTCGACTCCGAAGAGAACCGCCGCATCTATTTATTGAATGAGTTCTCCGATCTGATTTTGAAGTATCAGAAGCAAGCGTATCTGCAGATTCGCGACATGGTTTTAAGAATCACCGACAGTGAGGGACACGAAGCCTTGGTCAAAGACTTTGAAAGATACAAGGCCACCGAAAAGAAACGCTGAGCTGAAGATTTATTTCTGCGTGGGATACTTAACGAAGATCTCGCGCTGCAGATCGACCATCAGACTTAATAGACGGCTCTCCATACGATTATCGACGTTCCTGAATTGTAAGCCAGCCACCTGGATTCCGTTTTTGTTGTCGGAAAAACGAACTTCCAATTCAAACTCGATAGGTCGACGCACACCTAAGCGCATTGTCCCACGGATGATATCATCCGTCTTTAATGCGGGAATATCGGTCGCCATCGCAATACGCAATCCACCAGCACTGACATCCAAAATTTTGCAGTCGATGAAAAACTTTTGCGAACCGTGCTGCATTAGATTGAAAACCCCATCGTACTTGGTTGGGAGTTCAATACGCGCATTCGCACGTCTTTGCAGTTGGAACAGATCTCCATCGATACGGATATGTGCCCAGCCCGTTGAAAACGTAATGTCGGTTCTAAAGAAATAACGTTCGGACTTGAACAGGAAATTCACCACTACGGACTGCGGCTTTTCAAACAGCTTAGAATTTGAAGTGTGATGACAAAGCAGAACTTCGTCCTTATCCGTTTGCACTGCAATCAGATTAAAGAACGAGTCATCGTCCCCCTTCACCGCCACTTGAATTTTGTCGTGAGCAAGTTCACGGAAAAGAAACTTCTTTTCCGATACGGGGACTTTTTTAAAAATATTCTGCTGTCCAAGTTGCATAGTCTAAACTCTGTCCAAAGCCTCTTGCCAACGCACCATGCGAGCTTTGCGTTCCTTTAGGGACATTTTAACTTTGAATTCTTTGTCCGTCGCCCAAATCTTTTTGATTTCGTTCATATCACGCCAAAAACCACACCCTAGACCTGCCATAAAGGCAGCACCCAATGCTGTGGTTTCAAGATTCTTAGGACGAATAACGTTCACACCTGTGTAATCGGCCTGCATTTGCATCAAAAGATCATTGGCAGCAGCCCCACCATCCACGCGAACGGCTTTAAGCTTTTTGCCTAAGTCTTTTTCCATCGTGACCAAGATATCCACGTTTTGCAAAGCCATGGCTTCCAATGTTGCACGCGCAATGTGTGCCTTAGTTACTCCGCGAGTAAGACCACAGATCACACCGCGAGCATCTGGCTTCCAGTGAGGAGCACCCAAGCCAGTGAGGGCTGGAACAAACTCAACACCTTCTGTATCTGCTACAGTTTTAGCGAGGGCTTCGATTTCTGAAGACTGTTCAAACAATCCCAAACCGTCGCGCAACCATTGTACTGCGGCTCCACACACGAAGGCTCCGCCCTCTAGTGCATAAGTCATCTCTGAATCTTTCAATTTCCAAGCAATCGTTGTTAACAGACGATTTTTAGATTTGATGGCTTTTTTGCCCGTATTCAAAAGCAAGAAACTGCCCGTACCAAATGTACATTTTGAATCCCCGATATCATAGCAAGCTTGGCCGAACAAAGCGGACTGTTGGTCCCCCAAAATTCCACAAACAGGAATTCCATCTGGCATAAATCCCAAACCACGAGTTGTTCCAAACTCTGCATTCGATGGACAGATCTCTGGCAGCATGGACTGTGGAACTCCGAACAATTTCGTCAATTCCTCGTCCCACCAACCCGTATGAATATTCATCAGCATCGTACGCGATGCATTCGTTACGTCGGTTTTATGAGATTCACCTTGTGTCAGACGAGATAGTAAAAATGTATCTACGGTGCCGGCCAAAAGTTCGCCGTTACGAGCACGCTCTTTTGCACCTTTGACGTTGGATAGAATCCATTGAATTTTTGTCGCGGAAAAATATGGATCTAAAACCAATCCGGTTTTCGCAGTGATGATTTTTTCTTTTTTGGCTTTTTTAAGCTTTTCACATTGTTTTTGCGTACGACGACACTGCCATACGATGGCGTTGTAAATCGATTTACCGGATTTTTTATCCCACACCATGACTGTTTCACGTTGATTGGTAATACCGATCGCTTTGATCTGTGAAGCTTTGATTTTGGCTTTTTCAATCGCCAGACGCATGGAACGTTGAGTAGTGAACCAAATGTCCTCAGGATCGTGCTCCACCCACCCTGGTTCTGGGAAAATCTGTTTGAACGTTTCACGGGCCTCTGCGACAAGACCTCCGGCTTGATTGATAATACAAACCCTTGAGCTGGTTGTTCCTTGATCAATCGCCATGATAAAAGTAGAAGACATACTCAACCCCTGACCTTCGATGGATGCTATAGAAATATCATGATGAATTTCCTGCAGAAACCCAACGAAAAAATCTTCGGATTGAAGAACCTCGACAAGGACACATTGATCTTTCGAGTGCTTCCCCGTTTTCTGTTGGAAATCCTAAGAAAATACTTCCGCATGGAAATCATCGGGGCCGAGAACATTCCTCGTCGCGGAGCCTGTGTTATTGCTCCCAATCATTCTGGATATAGTGGCTTTGACGCTTTCTTGTTGGGACATATCGTTCAACAAGAAGGAAAACGCGTTCCAAGAGTTCTGACTCACCACTTTTGGTTTCTGACAGAAACAACAGCAATCCCCGCTCAAAAAATGGGTTTCACCGAAGCCACTTACGAAAACGGCGTAAACGCACTTAAAAAAGGAAACGCCATCGTACTTTTCCCCGAAGGCGAAGCCGGAAACTTTAAACCCACAACCAAACGCTACCAACTGCAAGAATTCAAACGCGGCTTCGTACGCATGGCCTTAGAAACTCAATCCCCCATCGTACCCGTAGTGATCTTGGGCGCCGAAGAAACTCATATCAATTTAAAGAAACTAAAATTCACCAAATTCCTTAAAGGCTCAGTGATCCCACTCCCACTGAACATCCTCCCACTCCCAGCGAAATGGAGAATCAAGTTCCTAGAGCCCATCCACTTGCCATACAAACCAAGTGCCTTGGAAGATGCAGAACTAGTTCACGAAATCGCCCAAGACATCCAAGAAAAAATGCAAGCCGCCGTCGAAGAAGAAATCAACAAACGCGGCAACCCATTCTTGTAGTATTCAGTTTTTATTTCTTATTGGAATCTGGCACGTCGGAACCGACTGCCGTAAGGATCAAGTGCCATTTGGAAGTCAAAGCACCGGGCTCATCAGGATTTCTGCTGACGAGTTGGCTGACCAGTAAAGCCGCCACACCTGTTGCGATGACGAGGAGGAGCACATACTCCACCACGATCTGACCACGTTTATTCATGAATTAAATGATATCACAATTCTTGAAGAGAGCTAGGGCGAACAAGACTAGCCGGTTGCCAGTTGTTCATAGTCATACGCAATGTATCGACTAATAGATCCAAATTCTCATCTTCGATCGGTCCACGAAGTCCGATGACCACATCCTCGCCCCATTTTTCAACTTCTAGAGGATTCTCGGATTTAGCGTTTTCGAATGAAAGTTCAAAACTGTCGGAAGTTGGGTAAACCATCACCAGGATGTTTGCGCCGGAAGCTTTCGCAGCTTCTTTGGCTTTTGCCGTTTCAGCTGAAAGCTGTTGTTGAATCATGAAATAGATTTTCAAAGCTAGTGCTTCATGAAACTGAGCAAAGTAGATTCTGACCGGACCATCAAAGATAGCGCTGTTGAACGCAGGATTAAAAAACTTCGACTGCATTAAAGTAGTATAAGAAGATCTCATCTTGTTGCGCCCCCCCAGACACACCACAAGACTAGAAAGAAAAGCGCTGGGAGTTCAAACAAATATTTATAATTTATGTAAGATTCTTAAATTTCGTAACGCAGACAGTTATTTTAGGCTGTCGAAAATCTTCTTCCCTCGAGAGAAAACCATCTTCGAAGGACGCTCTCCTACAGAGTAGAAAAGGCAATCCCAGCTCTGATCAATGCACAAAATATCAGCAGATTTGCCAACTTCCAAAGATCCGACTTCTTTATGAAGATTCAAAGCGTGAGCCGCACCCACTGTGTAAGCAGATATGACTTGTGGCAGAGTCATCTTCATTTCTAAACGAGCCAACAACCCCACCAAATTCAAATCCTGTGTTGGAGAAGTGCCCGGGTTGAAGTCCGTTGCCAAAGCAACGCGAGCCCCAGCCTCGATCAACTCTTTGGCTTTTGGATAATTCGTTTTTGTATAAAGATCCGCTGCTGGCAACATCACACAAGTGACATTGGAGTTCGCAAGATTTTTGATTTCTTTTTCACTGATTTGCAGCAAGTGATCACCGGATAAAGCACCCAGTTTCACGGCAAGATCTGCTCCGCCAGACAAAGTCATTTGATCGGCATGAATCAAAACTTCAAAGCCCAACTCTTGAGCTTTGCGCAGATATCTTTCCGACGCTTCCAGAGGGAAAAAGCCCTTTTCGATAAATACATCAACACGAGTCGCAAGTTTTTTTCTCTTAACCTGAGGCAAGACTTCATTGCCCAAGTACTCAAGATAACTTTCATAAGTTTTGTATTCCGGAGGCAAGGCATGGGCCCCCAAGAAAGTCGCTACGGTACGAGCTCCTGAAAGTTTCTGCACACTTTGCAAAACCTTAAGCTCGTCTTTCAAATTAAGTGCATAACCCGATTTAATTTCAACAGTAGTGACACCTTGAGAAACAAAGTGATCCATACGCTGTTGTCCCGTACGCACCAATTCTGCGACAGAAGATTGACGAGTGTTCTTCATCGTCGACAAAATACCGCCACCTTTAGCAGCGATTTCTTGATAAGAAACTCCTTGATTGCGCATTTCAAATTCAGCGGCACGATTGCCCGCATAGATAAGATGAGTGTGGCACTCCACAAACCCAGGCAACACTGTCAGACCTTTGGCACTGACTTCTTTGATTTTAGCCTTCGCAAATTGTTTTGGAACTTTACCAGAGGCACCGATCCATTGGATGACACCTTTATCGATAAGAATCGCCTGCTTTTGAGAAATCCCCAAATCAGCTTCCGTCACACGACGACCGTCTTTTGCGGCCGCCCCTGCCAATGACAACAATGTCGAAATATCGCGAATTAAAATCATGGCCCAAGTAGACCATAAAACCCCAACCGAGACAACCCGCCTTCGCCAAGGCTATGACAGGTAAGCCCTATGTTTATTTGAGTTCTTTGATAACTCGCGCGGGATTCCCCACCGCCAAAACATTGGCCGGGAGGCTCTTTGTGACGACAGCACCAGCTCCGACAACGGTATTGTCACCAATTGTTACACCAGGACAGATGATTGCGTTTCCACCCAACCAAACATTATTGCCAATAGTAATCGGCAACGCCGATTCAAGCCCACTTTTACGAGTCTCCGCATCCAACGGATGAGTAGCCGTATAAAACTGAACCCCCGGAGCAATCTGACAGTCCTCACCAATAGTAATTTTATTGCAGTCCAAAAAGACCGCATTGAAATTCACAAAAGTCCGAGCCCCAATTTTAATATTCGAACCGTAATCGACATGAAACGGAGGACGAATAGTAACTCTCTCGCCCAAATCACCAATGATCTTCTGCAAAAGCGTCGTACGAGCACCACCATCAGCAGGATTCGACTGATTATACTCCAAAACCAACTGCTGAACCAAAACCTGCTCCGCCTGAAGAGCCGCGTCCGCCATATAAAGCTCACCAGCCAACATCTTCTCTTTTTCTGTTCTTTGCGCCGTCTCCATCCACTCACTCCACTTCAATATCCAGTACTTCTACCGTGGAGCAGAACATCAGCGAACTAAAAACATCGCGCTTCAAACTTAAACCCACAAAGAATGTCACTAAGCACCGCTCGAAAAACACAAAAAACCCGAAGAATCACTTCTTCGGGATCGTGGTGTGCCTAGCTAATTTTTGGGGTGGGTAAGGCAGGTATGCGTGCGAGTTCCGCAGGCCTCTGTAGTAAAGAACGAAGGAAGAAAATAAAATCGAATCGAGAATCGGGGTTGGAGGAAGAACAAGAAAGAGCGAGGACTGTCCGAGCTAAGCAGACCTGCCTTACCCACCCCAAAAATTAGCTAGGCGCGCCGCGAGCCCGAAGGCCCGCGAGTCATAAATTTTATTGCACTTTTATCGAGCGACTCTTAGCGTTTTCCGCTTTAGGCAGAGTCACTTCAAGCACTCCGTCTTTATAAGAAGCCTCGATCTTATCCGCCGCCACATGAACAGGCAGACTGAAGGTTCTTTGGAATTTACCCCAAGACCGCTCAGAGTACTTCTTATCGCCAGCCTCTTTAATTCGCTCGCCCGAAATAGTCAGAACGTTGTCCGCCATTTCAATTTTGATGTCTTCTTTTTTGAAGCCAGGCAAATCAGTAGCGACTATATAAGCAGCTTCAGTTTCCGCGATATCTACTGATGGAGTGAAATCCACCATTTCGCGAGCCGCTGGAGTAGCTCCGCGCTCGAACTGATTAAAAAACTCTTCGAATTGGTTAAAGATGTCGTTTGATGGGCGACGTGTAGACCATGGTGATAATGAACGCATTGACATAAAATCCTCCTAAAATAAATCGTATTTCCCTGCTCTATGCAGAGAGTATTTTTATTAAATTTGGAAGTTTCCGGATCACTTCTCACACTCAATATGTAAGCGCTTTGAAAAGTGTCAAGGTGGGGATGAAAAAAGAGGGAGATTTTTGAAATCTCCCTCTGAAAACTCATTTAACTTTTTTTAATGCCTAACGGTTGAAAGCGGGTCGAACTACTTAGCTTTACCTTGGTTCGCCACAGCTTCCATCGCTGCTTTAACCTCTTCAGGATCACCAACGAACTCTTTGCCGATCACTTTAAGATCTTTATCGAGTTCATACACTAGTGGAATACCTGTTGGCATATTCACACCCATAATTTGGTCCGGAGTCATGTTTTCCAAGTGTTGCATCAATGCACGCAGGCTGTTCCCGTGGGCGACGATCAATACTTTTTGGCCCGATTTAATTTTTGGAGCGATAGTTTCGTTCCAAAGCGGCAGAAAGCGAGCCACCGTCTCTTTTAGGGATTCAGTGCTAGGCAAAAGGCTTGCGGGCACATTTTTGTAGCGCGGATCGTGCGAAGGATGACGTGGATCATTGTTTTCCATTGCAGGTGGCATAACATCATACGAACGACGCCAGATCTTAACTTGCTCTTCGCCATGACGGGCCGCAGTTTCAGCTTTGTTAAGACCTTGAAGAGCGCCATAGTGGCGTTCGTTCAAGCGCCAGTCTTTGTGGACAGGAAGCCACACTTGATCGATCTCGTCCAAAACGAAATTGAGGGTTTTGATAGCTCTTTTTAGCACGCTTGTGTAAGCGACATCGAATTTGAAGCCTTTGTCATTAAGAGCTTTGCCTCCTTTTGCAGCTTCGGCACGACCTTTCTCAGAAAGATCTACGTCTTGCCAACCTGTGAAGCGGTTCTCTTGATTCCAAACACTTTCGCCGTGTCGAATTAGCACTAACTTATACACGCTTAAACTCCTTCATTTTCAATAAAATCAGAGCTATCATGACCGTGCATCCTTGAATATGAAAAGTCTCGATTTTTGCTACGCATTAACACGTTACAAACGCGCGAGATTTTGAAAAAAACAAGTGCACGCTTAAAGTGAGGAACTCGTGAACAACAATGGTATCAACAGCTCGAATCTTGAATACGTTGAAGCACTGTATGGTGACTTCAAGACAAAACCTGAAACGCTCGTTCCAGAGTGGAGAAGTTTTTTCGAAGGCGTTGAGTTTGCACAATCTGGCAAATTCGGAATGTCTGACAAAGAGCTTTCTGTATTTCAGTTGATTCAAGCTTACCGCGCTCAAGGACATCTTGAGGCGGATCTGAACCCTCTTTACAAACCTACAGCTAACGAAGCTTTGAATCTTAAAACTTTTGGTTTGAGTGACAAAGACTTGAATGCAAAATTCCAAATCGGTGCCTTGATTGGAAAACAAAATGGCACATTGGCAGAGATCATCGCAGTTCTTCAAAAAACTTACTGCGGTAAGATCGCTTTGCAAGCATCTGATGCAACCGCTGCTGAATACAAATGGTTGATTCAAGAATTTGAAACTCCATCTTTCAAACTTTCTAACGATGAAAAGAAAAACGTTCTAGCGTCTTTGACTAAAGCAGAAACTTTGGAAAAATTCGTTCACACTCGCTACGTAGGTACGAAACGTTTCTCTGTGGAAGGTGCAGACTCTGTTCTTCCGATGATGGATACGATCGTTGAGCGCGGTTCCCAAGCTGGAATCAAGGAGCTTTACTTGGGTATGGCTCACCGTGGTCGCGTGAACATGCTAGTGAACTTCTTCGGTAAACCTGAAGAATACGTTTTCGGTGATTTCAACGGTCCATTGGAACTTGAAAAACCAGTTGAAGACTTCGACGGCGACGTAAAATACCACTTGGGTTATAAAGCGGAAAAGAAAGCTGCAAACGGTTCGACTGTTAAAGTTTCTTTGGCTTACAACCCTTCTCACCTTGAAACTGTCAATGCAGTGGCTTTGGGCCAAACTCGTGCAGCACAGGATCTTGTTGGTGGCGACAGAAAATCTGTAGTCGGCGTTTTGATCCACGGTGATGCGGCCTTCGCGGGTCAAGGTATCATCCAAGAAACAATGCAATTGGCAGCAGTTCATTCTCATACAACAGGTGGAACGATCCATATCATCATCGACAACCAAGTTGGTTTCACAACAGGCTCGAAAGATGCTCGCTCCACTCGCTATGCCTCTGATGCTGCTAAAATGACTTTCACGCCAGTTCTACACTGTAATGGTGACGATGTTGAATCTTGTGTTCGCGCGATGGATATCGCCGTTCGCTACCGTCAACAATTCGGTAAAGACGTGGTTGTGAATCTTATCTGTTACCGTAAATACGGTCACAATGAGGGTGACGAACCTGCATTCACTCAGCCATTGATGTACGATATCATTAAAACGCAACCAACTGTTCGCGATGCATACTCTAAAAAATTGGCTGCGGAAAATAGCGTTGATCAAAAAACAGCTGATGATTTGTACCAAACAGCGATGGATCGTCTGCAAAAGATTTTTGAAGATGTTAAAAAGGCTCCACCGAAACTTAAAAACTTTAAGTTCGAGGGTCACTGGACAGGTCTACGCAAAGGTGTCGAAGCCGATGCTGATAAACCAGTGAATACAGCTTTTGATTTGGCAAAACTAAAACAGATCGGTGAAAAAGCAGCCTCTTACCCTGCTGACTTTACTCCGCATCCAAAATTGATCAAACTTTTGGAAAGCCGCAAAGACATGGCTTCCGGCAAAACTCCAGTAGACTGGGGTATGGGCGAATTACTCGCTTACGGCTCTTTGCTTTCTGAAGGTAAAAATGTTCGTTTGACGGGTGAAGACTGCGTTCGCGGTACTTTCACTCACCGTCATGCGGGTATGTACGATGTTAAAACTAATAAAGCATTCTTCCCTCTAGCGGAGACGAATCCAAAAGCAAAACTTTTGGCGGCAGAGTCTATCCTGTCTGAGTACGGCGTGATGGGTTACGAATACGGCTACACGATCCATGATCCAAACACTTTGGTTATGTGGGAAGCTCAGTTCGGTGACTTCGTCAATGGCGCGCAAATCGTAATTGACCAATACATCGCGGCGGCTGAATCCAAATGGCAACAAATGTCTGGCTTGGTGTTGTTGCTTCCTCACGGTTATGAAGGCCAAGGCCCAGAGCATAGCTCTGCCCGTCTTGAGCGTTTCTTGCAAAGCTGTGCAATGTACAACATGCAAGTGGTGAACTTGACGACTCCGGCACAAATTTACCACGCTCTTCGCCGCCAAATGGTTCGCGATTTCAGAAAACCACTTGTGGTGATGACTCCGAAGTCTTTGCTAAGACATCCGAAAGCAGTTTCTTCTATCGAAGAACTTGCTAACGGCACATTCCAGCCAGTACTCGCTGACACTGCTGATAAATCCAATGTGGATACAGTGGTTTTCGTTTCTGGTAAGTTCTACTATGAACTTTTGGAAGAAAGAGAAAAATCTAAAAAAGATAACGTTGCTCTGGTTCGTCTTGAGCAAATTTACCCATTCCCGGCTCGTCAAGTGGCTGAAGTGCTTAAGGGCTACCCTAAAGCTAAGACACTTATCTGGGCTCAGGAAGAACCGAAAAACATGGGCGCATTCCAACATGTTTACTTCAAATTTATTGAAGTGGTTCAAAAAGCTGGATTGCAACTTCGCTTTGAGTACGCGGGTCGTCCTGAAAAGGCTTCTCCAGCGGTGGGTTCAATCCACAGACACAAAGTGGAACAAGCAGATATTATTAAAAGCATCTTTAGCTAAAGGATAAGCAGCATGAAACAAGAGATTAAAGTTCCCGCAGTGGGCGAATCTATCACCGAGGCGACGATTGGTAGCTGGACAAAGAAATCCGGCGACTTCGTAAAACGCAATGAAGTTTTGATGCTTCTTGAAACTGATAAAGCGAGCGTTGAAGTTGTCGCGGAAAACGACGGCGTATTGACGATCCTTCCTGGGAGCGAAGCTGGCGCAACAGTATTGATTGGTGCAACAGTAGCTACTTTGGATACAGACGCTAAAGCAGGCGCAGGTGCTCCGGCTCCAGCTGCAGCAGCAGGTGCAGTTCCACCTCCTCCGCCAGCACAACCAGCAGCGCAAACTTCTGCTTCTCCGGCACAGATGCAATCTGCATCAGCTCCGGCAGCAGCAGGTTCAAATCCAAATCTTTCACCAGCGGTGCAAAGAATTGTGACTGAAAACCAAATCGATCCTTCACAAGTAGCGGGAACTGGTAAAGATGGCCGTTTGACGAAAGGTGATGTTTTGGCAGCCACTCCGGGCACAGCAGGTAAAGCAGCTCCAGCAGCAGCGGCACCTTCTGCAGCTCCTGCGAAGGCAGCAGCTCCAACAGTTGTTCCAGTAGCAACGGGTCCTTCGAAACAAGGCGATAAAAAAATCGTTCCGATGACAACGATCCGTAAACGTATCTCTGAAAAATTGAAAGAAGCGCAAAACACAGCGGCTCTTTTGACTACTTTCAACGAAATCGACATGACGAAAGTGATGGAGCTTCGTGGTAAGTACAAAGATAAATTCAAAGAGAAATTCGGCATCAACCTAGGTTTCAACGGATTCTTTGTTAAAGCCTCTGTTGAAGCATTGAAAGCTTTCCCTGCAGTGAATGCATGGATCGTTGGCACTGACATCGAATACCACAACTACTACAACATCGGTATCGCGGTATCGACTGAAAAAGGCTTGATGGTTCCAAACGTTAAAGACGCAGACACATTGTCTTTGGCAGGTATTGAGCTTGCGATTCGTGATTTGGCGGCTAAAGGTCGCGATGGCAAAATCTCTCCAGCGGATTTGGGTGGCGGTACATTCTCCATCACAAACGGTGGCGTGTTCGGTTCATTGCTTTCAACTCCAATCGTAAACTTCCCTCAATCAGCAATCATGGGTTTGCATAAAATCCAAGATCGCCCGATGGCAGTAAACGGTAAAGTTGAAATCCGTCCAATGATGTACGTGGCTTTGACTTACGACCACAGAATCATCGATGGTAAAGAAGCTGTTTCCTTCCTAGTGAAGATCAAAGAGCTTGTTGAAGATCCTGAAAGACTTCTTCTAGAAATCTAAAAACACAAAGCCCCGCAGGCTAAAACTTGCGGGGCTTTTTTTATTCCCTTTTTGAAAACAAGTTATTCAGTTTCAGCCGGAGTCTTTGCTCTGCATTCGAATCTTTGGAAGGCACCGTTAGAATAATTAGAAACGCAGAGTTAACTTTCGCGGGATTTTATACGAATCTTGCTTGGATGCGCTGATTACTTTGGTGGCCAACTGCCACTTTTGTCGGCTTCATTTACACATCCCCACCAAATCAACAAATTCCTCTAGGTCGATTTTGCCGACGTAAAATCTTTAGACAGATTCACCCAGACTTAAGTCGCCAGACCTTCGGCCGATAACTTTCCTGTCCAGGGAGGATCATATGTTTTTAGATTCACGCATCTTAGTAGTGGGGTTGGTTTTCGGAAGTCTTGTGGCTTGTAGCCCGAAAACTACGTACGAGAACTTTATTTCGGATCAGGGTTACATCCCTTTCCAACAGCCACTGGCTGACGTGGGAGTGGGGGCACTGCTAGCAGGCTCACCTGATCAACTTAGAATCATTTCTCCAGCTAAGACGTGCTTCCCAGCAACATATAATGGTGGGGATACGATGCTTCACCAATCGACTGCGACTCAACTGCCAGAGATCTCTAAAAAGATGTCGATCAGTGCTGGTATGGATGCCAACATCATCGCGGGTAACGGTACTCCGCTATTCAAACTTAAAACGAGCTACAAACACCTAAAAACTCTAGAGGTACATATCGATGGCGCATCCATTGAATACCTGGATGAAATCGCTTTCGCTATGTGGGCTTACAGTGGAATGCCTGAGGCTTGCCGCAGTTATCTAATGAATGGGGGCAGCTTTATCCGCCAAGCTTTGCGCGTAGATAAAATGTACTTCCAATTCAAGAATGAAAAAGGTGGTTTGATCGCCATCAATACTGACAAGATCAAAGAGATCATGGATTTTGAAGTGAATGTGACTTGGGAAATCGTCGACAGCTATACAATGTCGATCACATCTCCTAAATATGTGGGCTATCACCTAGCTAAGGTGAATCCGCAAGATCCAGGTTCCATCGCTTATATCGCGAGTGATGTGACTAAAAAAGGTCAGTTCGATTTCAAGCCAGTGCAAAGTTATACGAACTACCAAGGTTTGATGTCTTCTTACTAAGCGCTCAAAGAAACTAACAGCGTGAACAAAAAATCCCGCAACGACTGCGGGATTTTTTATTTAAAACTATCGCTTATCAGTTCAGCTAAAAAGGTCTATCCTGACGTCATCAAGAACATCTGACACGGAGACCTTCATGAAGCAAAACAACCATCAAGATTTGGCCGTCTCAATTTTGCGTATCGCTTTGGGGATTAACATATTCCTGCACGGCGTGGTTCGCTTTGGTGCAAATTACTCTAAATTCATCACTTGGATCACTGACACTTTCAAAGATGCTCCCCTGCCAACTTGGTCTGTTGTGGCTTTTGCCTATGCAATCCCACCCGTTGAAGCGACCGTAGGACTACTCCTAATTTTTGGTGTTTTCATGCTTCCAACCATGCTTACGGGGTTGGGCTTGATGATCGTGTTGATGGCCGGAAGCTGCTTGATTCAAAACTGGGAGATCGTAGGCCTGCAAATGATCTACATCTTGCTTTACACCACTGTTTTGTTCTTCTTTAACTACAACCACTACTCGGTGGACGTCCTAGTTCGTAAGAAGTAGCCAGCTCCCCTTTTATGACCCACGTCATAAAGCCTTGAATATATTGAGGATGTCTCGCGGCTCAGAATGTGTCGCGAGTCTCCGTAGCCGCAAATTAAGCCCAAAGCCCCGCCTAAAACCCACCTTCTTTAGTGACCGCGAATGCTAAAATAGCGTATAAAAATAGAGTCATTAAAAACTCAGATCTGTAGTGCTCATCAAAGGAATTCTTATGGCAGACAATCAATTTGATCTTATTGTTATTGGTTCGGGTCCCGGTGGTTATGTTGGCGCCATTCGCGCAGCTCAATTGGGACTTAAAGTTGCGGTTATTGAAAAAGACAAAACTTACGGCGGCACTTGCTTGAACGTAGGTTGCATTCCTTCAAAAGCACTTCTTGAGAGTTCTGAACATTACGTAGCCGCTCAACACGATTTCGCTGCTCACGGTATCAAAGTTCCTAAAGTTGAATTGGACTTGGGCACGATGATCGCTCGTAAAGACAAAGTCGTAAAACAAAACACAGAAGGTATCACTTTCCTATTCAAGAAAAACAAAATCACTGGCATCAATGGTTTTGGTAAAATCTTGGGTGCAGGCAAAGTGGAAGTAAAAGGCGAAGACGGCAACACGCAAGTATTGGCGACAAAATCTATTCTAATCGCTTCTGGTTCAGTACCAGTTGAACTTCCTTTCTTGAAATACGACGAAAAAAGAATCGTATCAAACACAGGTGCTTTGATCCTTCCACAAGTTCCAAAAACGATGATCGTTGTTGGGGGTGGCGTGATCGGTCTGGAGCTTGGTTCTGTATGGCAACGTCTAGGCGCTGAAGTAACAGTGATCGAGTACACAAACCGTTTGGGTGGCCCTACTGATCAAGACTGCATGAACGTTCTTAAACGTAACCTAGAAAAAGAAGGCATGAAGTTCCTTCTTTCTACGAAAGTAACTGGTTCAAATGTTGTCGGTGACGGCGTTGAAGTGACTTACGAATCTTTGACGGATGGTAAAGCGACAACTGCAAAAGCTGAAGTTGTTCTAGTAGCGACAGGTCGCAAACCATTTACAACTGGTTTGGGTCTTGAAGAAACAGGCATCCAAAAAGATCCTCAAGGTCGCGTGATCGTAGATAACCATTACCAAACTTCGGTTCCTGGTATCTATGCGATCGGTGACGTTATCGCAGGTCCAATGCTTGCGCATAAAGCGGAAGAAGAAGGCGTAGCCGTAGCAGAAATGCTTGCTGGCGGCGCTGGTCACGTGAACTACAACACAGTTCCGGGCGTGATCTACACTCACCCAGAAGTTGCAACTGTTGGTATCACTGAAGAGCAAGCTAAAGAAAAAGGCATCGAAATCAACGTGGGTAAATTCCCGTTCCTAGCAAACGGCCGTGCTCGCGCGAAAGGCTTCACTGAAGGTTTCGTGAAAATCATCGCTGATAAGAAAACAGACAAGCTTTTGGGTGCTCACATGGTGGGTCCTGGCGTTTCTGAGCTTATCCATGAAGTGATCGTTTGTATGGAATTCGGTGGCAGCAGCGAAGATCTTGCAAGATCATTCCACGCCCATCCAACTTTGTCTGAAGTTGTGCGTGAAGCAGCCCTTGCGGTTGAAAAACGCGCTCGTCAGATGTAATTACATCAGAAGTACTATATTCAGCAAAAGCCCTCGGCAAAACCGGGGGCTTTTTTTATTCAAACGGTGACGAACTATCAGTCGTTTCCTAAGACGTTCTTTTTAGCCTGGGATACTCGGAACAGTAAGGTTGTTTCATTTACGGAAAACTTCAGAAATTTAAGTATCCAGTGAGTCTTCCGAATAAACTAACTCTATGAACAACACAAAAAGCTCACTACTCTTTATTGCTCTTCTAAGTTTCTCTATCTCTGCTTGCAGTAAATTCAGTGCGCAGGAACCAGTCGCTGGCTCCACAACCCAAGGCTCAGAAGTAGACTCGACGCCGACGCCGACACCAACTCCGTCGCCCGCACCGAGTGCTTCGCCAAGCCCCACTGTTGTGCCCACAGTAAGTCCTACAGCAACTCCGACAGTTACTCCCACTGTTACTCCTACAGTGACACCCACGGTTTCACCAACAGTTACTCCGACTGTCACACCCACTGTGACCCCGACGGTAACTCCCACTGTGTCCCCGACGCCCAATCAAACGATATCGGCCATAGTGGCCAGTCAGTCGGCAAAATCTCATGAAGCTAAAATTCCCGATATCCAATACGAATGGCAAAAATATCCAGTCATCATTATGCAATCGCCTGCAGGCACAGATATTCCAAGTTGGTTTGAGCACTCGAAACCAGAATGGTGTTATACGCTCAACTCCTGGTTGCAAGTTTTTGAGGCGGAAGGCAACGCCGCTAAAAACACACGTGTACAGTATCGCAACATGAAGATATTCGTTCTGTCACAATCGACACGTACATGGAGCCTCTTAAAAAATGATGTCTCTCCTTATACGGATACTTGGAAATATCCATTCACGTTTGCAGCCAACAACGGCACACGCGTGGAGGCTTCGGGGGGCCTATCCTTCAAAGCAAAGTATCCTCAGTTCGCTCACGGATATGGATCGCAATCGACGATTGTTCCGCAGGATATTCGCGCGGTCTTTGTATCGATGGAAACGCGCTTGATCGTAGAAAACACCAACCTCTCCGATGATCGCGCTGTCGCCAAATACTTGGTGAACGTCGGAGCTGACTATTGGCCCAATGCCCAAGCCGTTAACACAACCTGGAGCTACGCCCCTGGTGTTGGCCAAGGCAGATTTATTCTGGCGACACCTGAATGGCGTAAAGCCACAATGATAGTTCCGAATGGGCGCTACGGATCTACAATGCAAGAAATGATCGACAAATACCCGCCGCCCTTAGACCAATAAAGACTCGCATCCTTGGCGAGTCTCAAGATGAGACATTAAATATCCTTGTCCTTCATCGTATTTTTTCCGAAAAGTTCCCTGCGATGAGGGCTGCATTTTCATTTTTATTCAGCATGTTTTTCCTATTCTCGGGCACGCTTCAGGCTGGCCCGCTGGAAGCCCTTTCTGAGCAAGCCTACAAACTCACTGGCAAAAAATGCGAGCCCGTTCAAACCTCTGCCGCCGATCCGAACTGTGAACCCGCAACGGCCTCCAGCCAAACACTAAAAAAATCCACGGAAGATTTAAGTAAGATCAGCCAAAGCCTTACCGCGAATAGTGAAGATAAGTACTTTGCTCTATTGGCAGAACAACAAGGTCGAGAATTGCAATGCGCGCAGGATTTTGCAAAATCAGCATCTTCCGACATCGCCAGCAATTTCAAAGCGAGTGATCTTAAGTCAAAACTTACCCTGGCTCGCTTTGCAAAACAAAAAGCTCAAGCTTTGGGTAAGAAAATCGTCAGTGATCCCGCCCTAGCGACTCCGGTCTGCCCGCAAAGTGATGAAGCCCTGCAAGCTCAATATCCAAAAGGAACTAAAAAGGGTGCAAGCTATAAAGCCTGCAAAGAATGGATTGGCTACAAACAATCCTATCAGGCCATTTTAGCTTCCATTCCTCTATCAGGATCTCCAAGTCTTAAAAAAGTCATCGACGACTACGCGAGTTCTTCAAATGAAAAGTCCGAAGCTCAACTTCAAGAAGAACTGATGAATGGCTACACGGCAACTCAACAGATCTTGGAGCAAAACCGCAAGCACCTTGCACAAAATCTGAAAGAAAATGGCGTCGCCGGTTTAGATCGCGCCGCTCGTAATGAGTTGTTAGCAGATCCCGCCCTCAGCGCCTCTGTGCTAAAATCAAATCCGTCACTCAGCGAAGTGGCCTGTCATGCCAACGCCCGCTTTGGTGAGGGTGCCGATAATTTAAATAATACTGTGATGGTGAGTTCACTGATCATGGGCGGCAGTGCTGCGATCTTAGGAAAAGTGGGCGCTTTTACGGCCCGCGCTTTTGAGACTTCAAATCTTGCACGCACGACGGGCATGGTATCGCTTAAAGGCATGGGTATTCTGCGTGCTACTGCGATTGCCACAGACTTTGCCAGTATGGGGGCGGTCGCTCATCAAGCGTGCTTCAGCGACAAACTTTCTGATTTAAAATCAGCCAATGCCTGCGTCAGCGCACCGAGTGCTGCGCAAGTTGAAAAAGACAACTGCCTTTTATCCGCATCGTTACTAGCTATTGGAGCGGTCCCACAAAGCATGGTGGCCGAGCTCTCTAAAAATATTAAGAAAACTCTGGAAGCGGAACGACGCCAAAATACTTTGGGTACTCTTGAACCAGGATGGGAAGCCGTCGCCAAGAATCCCGCCGCCGTTAAGGTCACTGCACCTAAAAATGCAACGGCCGTTGAAAAGCAACTTATCGAAGGAAATATCATCGGCAAAAGAGAAGTGGGCACGGGCGCCTTCGGGGCCCAGTTCGTCAAATACGATAATGGTGTCGAAGGCGTCTGGAAAGCGGCAGATCACACGTGGGCTCCAGATACTGCTAAGTCAGAAGTGGCCGCCTATGCCATAGATAATTACCTGGGTCTTAAGTCAGTTCCGGTCACTGTCAAAAAAGATTTGGATGGCGTCGAAGGCACTGTTCAATACCGTGTGAAAGATTTGAAGAATAAAAACACTGATGCTGACTATCTTGGTGATCCGAACGAACTTGGCCTTTTTGATTACCTGATCGCCAACGGAGATCGTCATGGCAGAAACTATCTGCAAAAAACCGATGGTAATATCGTTGCAATCGATCACGGTCTTGCCTTTGAAAATGCAGACGCCTCCGTCCCGCTGTGGAAATTTAATGAACGCGTTACTCAGCTGGAAAAGAATTTGAAAAAACAGTCCGAGGTTGCCGATAAGCTTTCGCGCGGGGACCCTCGCTCTAAAACTTTAAAAATTGAACTGCGCGACCTCAAACAGGATGCCTCGGAATTACAATTGGCGATTAATTCCTTTGTCCCACAAAAATCCGTCGTGGAAAAATTACGCAAAACCACAGCCGATGATTGGCGCAAAGTCGTTGGCGATAATTTGACGGATAAACAGATTCAAGCCATGCAAAACCGTCAAAAAGAGCTCTTAGACTCTATCGATCAGGCTGAATCGAAATTAGGTAAAGACCGCGTCTATCCTGCTGGGGCGTCATCTCCCCTGTTAAGGACTTTCGATTCCTATGACTCCAATTAAACTCTGGTTGTAAATAACCAGAGTCAGCTGTAAGAAATGCCTTAGTTTACAACCACTAAGGAACCACCCATTAAACCTTCTAAACGCTTTCACAAGGTGAATATCGAGATCAGCAACGTCTGCAATTTGCAGTGTAGCTTTTGTCCGCCTGTGGAGCGTGAAAAGAAGATGATGACCTTAGAGACTTTCGAGTCCGTGGTGTCACAAGTGGCTCCCCTGACCGATCAAGTGACTTTGCATTTGATGGGTGATCCGTTGGTGCATCCGAAGCTTCCTCAGTTCATTGATATCTGTGCTTCTCACAAAGTTCCGGTGTTCTTAGTGACTAACGGTGTGTTGATGACTGAAATGCGTGAGGAACTTTTATTGAATCCGATCCTGCGCCAAGTGAACTTTTCCCTGCACAGCTTTCACGACAACTACGGTGATAAAGATCCTTCGATTTATTTGGGCAAGATCTTTAGATACACTCGCCGTGCGATGGAACAGAGACCTGATCTTTATATCAACTATCGCCTGTGGAATTTAGATGCTCCGATGGGCACAGGTGCACACAATCGCTCGATGCTAGATCGCGTGTGCACAGAGTTCGGTTTTAATTTCAATGAAGCCATCGACGTTCGCCGCAACAAGAGTGTGCGCATTCAAGATCGCCTGTATTTGCACTTCGATACTGAGTTCACATGGCCTTCAGTGGATCTGCCGATCCTTGGAGCTAAAGGCACATGCTATGGTCTTTCCAGCCACTTTGGTGTGCTGGCTGATGGAACGCTCGTTCCCTGCTGCTTAGATAAAGAAGGCAAGATCCCCCTAGGGAGTGTCAAAGAGGCCTCGGTCCTAGAAATCCTGGAATCTGAGCGTTCTCAGAACATTTTAAAGGGCTTTAAGAACAATAAACTGGTCGAAAACCTCTGTCAGCGCTGCCAATATATCACCAGATTCAATTAAACGCCTATACGAGCTTTATTCTTCTATATTTCAGAAGACATCCTTCGAAACCTTCTAATTTACACAATGCGTCATTTGATTGTAAAACCACCTCCATTGAAGACAACCACAAGCAATCTTTAAAGGAGTTTTTATGAAATCAGTTATCGTTACTTTGGCTCTTACACTTATCACTTCTGCAGCTCACGCACAAAACTTCCAATGCAGAGGCTGGATCGCCAGTATCTCAGGAAATGAAATGGACCGCGCCGTAACTCTTAGCCAAAGTTCAGATGACGGCGAGCTTTCAGGTTACACAGCGAACAGAAAAGTCGGTGGCTTCATATTCACTGCAAAACCAAATATCCAAGGTCAAATGGACTTGGCGATCAAAACAGAAGTAAAAACCAGAGAGGTCACTTTGGCTGAAGCTGAAAATGCACTTTCACTTTCGATCCCCGCCGGCAAAGACTTCAAAGCTCTCATTATCTGTGAGTAAATTCGGTGCCAGGTCCTATTTGCGGAAGCATTGCTGCCGTAAATAGGACCTGGCACTTTTTTCAAGAGCATGGACAAATGCGTCCCTCCCGTGGCATCTTCCCGGCTTACTTAAGTTCGGAGAATCCATGGATGCATATGAAGGCGTAAATCACGTTCCACCACAACCACCAAAATCATTCCGCGTGACACTGGAACTTCACCGTTCTGCTAAGCGTTTGGACGTGGTTCTTCTGAATGCTCTTCGCAATCAAAAAGAAAATTTGAACTTGTTCAACATCACTCGCACGACATTCAAACAATTGTTTTTGGATGGTCGTATCGTGATCAAAGGTCAACGCGCGAAAGTTTCTTCGAGCGTTGCTAAAGGGATTACTTACGTAGATATCCTTGGCTACTAATGACCATCTTCCAGGCCTGCGCGAGCATCGCTTGCAGCAGGTCTTTGTAGTCCCAACCAATTCCGCGGGCTGCAATTCCAGAGAGACTGTCTTGATTGTCTCTCCCCGGTCTTCCCGCTCCCGTCATATTCGGTTTCATATTTAAATCAAAAAGCAAATAACGACCTTCTGAGTTCTGACGACAATCGATACGAATCGGTGCGTGGATCTCTAATAAAGTTCCCGCACGCTCGCAAGCTTGCATCGCCTCCTGAACCGCAGTGTCTCCCAACTCTTGCGCCTGCAACACCGTGCTATTCGCAGTCACTGCGACCACTCCGTTGTAAGGAGCCACGTCATTGATGTGATTAAAACGACGAACTGGTGGCAAGGCCCAAGCGGAGTCTTTCACTACTTCTTCGCCTTGGATACGATACGTGCCTGCTGGCATCACCGTGATGGTGATTTCTTCACCGGGCAGGAACTCCTCTGCCATAAAGGCGTCTCCGAACTCGCTGGAAGCACTCCAACGCTCGATCAGGGCCTTCAATTGGACTTTATCTTTTGCGATCTCCACACCCTGACTGCCACGCCCCCTGATCGGTTTTACGACCATTGGAGCGGTCAGATCCAAAGACTCCCAGTTTTCTAATTTTACGAACGTCGATAGCGCCACTGGCAGGCCGCGATCCTTAAGCATTTTATTTGTTTGGAACTTGTCATCGATCTTTTGCACTTCAGAAGGTAGCTGTCCCACGAATTTTACATCGGGATATTTAAGACTCTCCACGGGATGCCCTACGTACAAAACAGTGTTCAACCAGAATATGCGAGCCCCTGCCTCATAGGCCTTAGTAAATCCCGCCTCGCTATCAGGATAAACCCAGTCCATATCATTTGCAGGATCTGGGAACGTAACGGGAGTCGCCACAAAAACGCCGCTCTCTTTCAGAGCGAAAGCGATATCAGCTCCGCTATCGCTATAGCCACCCGGCTTAAAGGGCTTTTTGATTCCATCAACAACTGGAGGTGCTTCACTCTGAAAAAATACGGCAACTTTACTCATCCCTGAATTGTAGCGTCGATGGAAACACTTGGTAAACATCTGATAGGTCCAGATCCCACCTTGGCTATTTAAAGCTCCTAACAAAATTTGCTATATTTAAAGCATTACCAAAAGGATGTTTATGAAGAAGCTTTCCGTATTTCTGATAGCGAGTTCAATGAGCGTTGCAAGTGCTCTGTCTTCTGCCAATACCGTGATTGTTAATGGCAAAAAGTATACTTGCGATGGCGACATTCAGGTGAACAATGGCACGGCCATCTGCAATGGCCAGGAAATCCAACCGGATGCAGCACCTCAGGCGAAAATGAAAACTCGTCCCAAGGCGATGAAAGCAAAAACTGAAGTGCCGTCGACGGCCGCAACTACAAACACGGCTCCTCAAATATTGGATACGGCCACATTAAAAAAGAAAACTTTTGCAGCTATCAACAAAGTTGTTCGTGAAGGTGACTATCCACAAAAATGCATCGTAAAGTACACGATCAATTCAGCCGAAACCACAACTGACGGTGAACCTGTCGATCGCAAACAAGCTCAAGAAGATCTGCATGCGATGATGGAGCAGGCAAAAAAAGACGGCCTTAGTGCTGATGAAATCATGGTTAAACTTAAAGAGTTTAAAGCGAGTCTGCCAAGCTCGGGTTCAGGCCCCGTCACGAAAAGACAGCTGACTGCAAAACTTAAATACAAAACCAGTGCGGGCACTCAAGAGGACGTCATCATGGATTTGGAAGCCTCTGCAGAGGGCGCAAAAGATCTGATGTCTAATATGAAAGATGTCGCAGTTTCCTTCAGAGACAGATACTGCCTAGCAAATCGCGTGGAGCAAGAATCCCCCGCGCCGACTCAAAACACAGCGGCCCCAATTTCTTCAAAACAAGGTTCAGGCGCACAATAAAAAAAGGGTTCCTCGCGGAACCCTTTTTCATTTCTAATTTCAGAATTTACTAACGAGCTACTTCATCCATCGTCGTGTTGACGTAGATTTTGCCGCCTTTGATTTGCTCTAGAGCCGATGTCAAAAGAGCGCGGTCCATTTTATAAGATTTTGCATTGCAAATACCATTCACCAAATCATCATAGTTCGGGCATGGTTTCGGATAGCAAGCAATGTTGAAACCAGCGCCCTCGATGAAAGACTTTGCATTCACAGAACCCAAAGTTTTCCAAGCATTGGCTTTTTTGTTACGGAAGTATGAAGCAATCAAGTTCACTTGTTTTTCATTCAAGTGAGAGCAATAAAGTTTATCACCTTCTTGAGCGCGGTCTTTATTGATAACAACCAATCTTGCATTGATTGTGTCCACCAATGTGTCGACGAATTCAGGTGTGCTAGTTCCAGCAAAGGCTGAAGAAGACACTGTCATTGCGATCATCAGGATAAACTTTTTCACTCTAAATCCCCTCGTAATAAGTTGATATGCAGGAGCCAGAGAAATACAGGATCCCGAGGGAAACCACAAGAGGCATTATCTACAGAGTATTGTTAAGGCACTCCACGCAGGCTTCACCGCGGGTTCTAAAGGCTCCATATCCGCCGTGGGCTCGTATTGGCTTAAGATATCGTTTTCGTACCGTGAACAGTCGCTTCTTTTGAAATTTTTCTCTGCAGGAACGCTGTCAAAAACGGCCATCATAAGGTCCATGTACGCCTCGTCCTGAGCAGACTGGGGCATATTATTTTCACGGACGACTTTAATTTCGTCAGTCACTCTGCGAATAGCTCTGAAGCGCTCCTTGTTGCCCTTTGCCATCAACAACTCTTTTTGCAAGAGCTCGGCATAGCTGTCGACTTGCGCGCGCAAACTGCGACCGCTATTTACAGGCACTTCTCGAATGGCCGCATTTGCAGTCCCCGCAAGGAACACAAGACCTAGGACCCACTTCAAGCTTTTCATACTTCCTCCAGATTTTCTGCACTCACAAGAGGCAGAATTGCTACTTTAGAGAGCAAAGTAGCTATCCCCTATTCTATGACTCGCCAATTGAATTTCAATACGCACTCGCCCGAGTTTTATGACACGAAGCAAACCTTGGCCGCGGAGCATTTTATTTGAATCTTAAAATTCAGCAATATACCGTTTCACTCGCGTAATTAATGGAGTCATCATGCAACGTTTGATTTTGCTTCTTGTAGTTTTCTTCTCAATTAATTTTGCCCACGCAGCCGTGTGGACAGAGGTGAACTCATGGTCCCCAGCATGGGAAGATCGTTTCTCTGACTGGGTTCAAAACAACTGGCAAGTTGATTTCTTTGCTCGCAAAAAACTTCCGAACGGCCAAAGCAATCCTTACTATGGACTGCGCACTGATTGCGCGGACACTGTTTATTCGATGCGACTGATTTTCGCATATGAAAATAAATTGCCCTTCGTAATCCAAGATCCAACCGCTTCAGGTCGCACGATTTCAAATCAAATGAAACGTTTTGATAAGCAACGTGAAGATCAACGTATCAAAAATTTCTTGCTGTATATCTACGACATGGTCAGCACGAAGTCTTTGCCGAACGACACCTATCCAACGGCTATTTCGCGAGGTGCTGTTCGCCCGGGCTCTTTGATTTTAACGACAACAGTGAATCACCACTCTTGGACAATCAAAGAGATGCTACCGATTGGTGTGCCTCACTTGGTTTATAATTCAGTGATCGGCAGAACTTCAGGCTCCATGTTGCAAGAACGTCAATCATGGCCAAATCCTGAATGGGTTTTCGAAGGCAACGCCACTCCCGCAGGCAATGCGGGTTTCCGTTATTGGAGACCGGTGGAGTATTTGAATCAACCCGTTTGGAAAGTTCCTGGTTACAGCGAAGAACAATACAAAGTGCAACTGCGCCGTTGGGTGAAGTATGCGCAAGGTCGTTTGGCTCTTCGTCGTGAAACAGATGAACAAATGATGGCGCGCCTGATGAAAGTCACTTGCCAAGGTTTGCAATCTCGCGTGCCTTCAGTGAATGAAGGTTTGGCGGCGTTGAAATCCACTCGTGGTTGCATGAAGTATGCTGACTACGATACTTACTCTACACCAAGCCGTGACCAACGTGTCTTTGATGACTACGTAACTTTGCGCAAGGCTTACCGAGAGCTTGTTCAAGCAAACAATGCGGCAGAGTTAAGCCTTGATATGCGTGTGCGTTTAAACAAAATCTTCCCGTACATCGAGGAATCCATCGCAAACGAGACTCGTAAAATGGCTCCCACTGGCGTTGACGGTACTTCAGTTTGTACGACTGAGTTCTTGTCAGGCCAATACATGGATTTGGCTGAGTTCAAACGCAGACTGTTCGCGGGACTCATCTCGAACAATCCTATGGACGATGCTCAGTACCGCTGGGGCCAACTCCGTGGACCTTCGCAGCGTGCAAGAAGCTGTCAATCATGGGATGTTTGGGTTCCGAATCTGAAACAGGATTAAAGGAACTATGAAGCAAATTACTTTTAAACATTGGATCATCTGGGCTGCCGTACTATTTGTACTTGGCATCGCCGCTGATCATTACTTCCTACATATTCTTTTCCCATTAAAGCAAGACGCTTTGTACGGAGCTGTGACTTCCGACCAACCGACTCCGGGTGCGTATGCGACAGCGACTCACACGGATACCACTCTTCAAGGTGAGGCAGGAACTGTTCCTGTGGTTGATACAGGCAAAGACACTTTCAATGCTTCCTTGAATGCTTGTGCTCCTGAAATCGCAGCTCAAGCTATTGGGACGCCGGAAGCTTTGATGGAGTATCTTCGTAAAAGCCTGGGCGTCACTTCTGAAGACATCACTGTTGAAAATTATCACCTGACTTTGCCTGATAACTCCCAACGCCGCATTCATGTGATTGCTGCCGACAATACGAATTCTAAAACTGCGCAAACAGTTAAGTTCTATAAGTTGGATGCAGAAGGTTTGCCGGAAGAAATTCCTTTGAAAGCCGATGATTCCATCGAAAAGCTTTTGGCCTTGGGTAAAATCACTCGTAACGAAAAAAAGATGGATTTGAAATTGAAAGACGGCTCTGCAGTTTCTTTGGAAATGCATGACAACAAAGTCTACCAATTCCAATTCAACAACCACGGCAAAGTTCTTTCCTGCCTCTACAAAGACTGCCAGTGCGGTAACTAGGTGCCTTCGCAAGGCCCTAGTTAGACCCTCTTCTTGGGGATTTTGAGTCCCATCCTTGGTCCTGGGCTAGTTAACTAACTTGGGACAAACAGAAACGCTCCAGAGGTAAGAAATTAAGTTTACAGTAGTTCTTTGATTATTTTGATTAGAACCAAAATAACCACGAGAATCTGCTTAATAAGCTTTAAAATCGGCCGATAAGAACAATAGGCGTTGTTCATTCGGACCTCCTTCACTTAAATCGGAAGTGGGCCCGTCCAAAAAGCGACCTTGCGAAAGCAAGAGTCGCTTTTGCATTTTTAAGGCCGGACGAAAATAAAAAACCCACTGATTTGTCGTCAGTGGGTTTTGTTCTTTTCACCTTTTAGTCGCCGGTGGAGCCTTTTAGTTGGGCGTTTTGGAAACGGTTTTGTTCGGCCATGACCATGTCGCTGATTTCGCGTTTAAGCGCATTGAAATCGTTCGCGGCTGGGTTTCTTGGGCGAGGCAGATCGACGATCAAGTCTTTCTTTACCGTGCCTGGTCTGTACGTCATCACCACGATACGGTCAGCGAGATAAATCGCTTCTTCCATACTGTGAGTGACAAACACCACGGTCTTTTTCGTTTCTTGCCATAGTTTGATCAACTCGTCTTGCAGACTTCTGCGAGTCAATGCATCCAACGCACCAAACGGTTCATCCATCAACATGATCGGTGGATCCAAAGCCAACACACGAGCAATCGCCACACGTTGGCGCATACCGCCCGATAAGTCCTTCGGGAAACGTTTACGGAATTCAGTTAATTTTAATTTTTCTAACAAGTTTTCCAAAGTCTTTTGGACTTGATCCTCGGGAGCATTCTTAATGCGCAGACCGAAAGTGATATTGTCTTCAACCGACATCCAAGGAAACAAAGCGTACTCCTGGAAAACCATGCCGCGATCTGGGCCTGGTTCAGAGATCTCTTTGTTTTCAACAAGCACTTGGCCATTTGTTGGAAGGGAGAATCCCGCAATCGCATTGAGCAAAGTACTTTTGCCGCAACCTGAAGGTCCTAGCAAACACAAGAACTGACCACGCGGGATTTCCAAGTTAATGCCTTGAAGAGCAATAACGTCTTTCCCCTCGTCGCCACCTTGGAATATCTTATCAACGCCCTGAATTTTGATTTGTGTTTCTGCTGCTGCCATTACTCAAGACCTCGGTGCCAACGTAGCAAGTAGTTATTCAATTTATCCACAACAGTATCGATTGCTAGCCCCAGAAGACCGATCGAGAACATCCCCGCGATAATTTTATCTGACCAGAAGTATTCACGCGCTTCCAAGATACGGTAACCAAGACCACTGTTCACCGCGATCATTTCTGCAACGATCATACAAATGAAACCAGTTCCGATACCGATACGAATACCGCTCAAGATGTAAGGCATCGCAGCTGGTACGATAACTTTTCTAAACATCAAGAAAGAACCCGCACCCAAATTCAGCGCCGCACGGATATAGATCGAATCCACCGCACGCACACCCACGATTGTATTCATCAGGATTGGAAAGAACGCCCCTAAAGCAATCAAGAAAACTGCTGGAGGATTTCCTAAACCAAACCACAAGATCGCTAGCGGAATGTAAGCAATCGGTGGAATCGGACGTAGAACTTGCACCAAAGGATTTAAGTAATCATAAACTCTGCGGCTTTGGCCCATCAGCAGACCTATTGGCAAAGCCAACACTCCACCAATCAAACAGCCTAAGACCACGCGATAAAAGCTTGCCCACAAATCGTGAACAAGCTCACCAGAAAACATCCAAGACAATTTGGACATTCCAGATGCAGGGTCATATGCTTCCATCGGCATCAAGTACTGATACCATCTCACGATCACAGCCGACGGTGCGGGTAAAACCTGAGGATTCACCCAACCGATACGAACAATCGTTTCCCAAATGGCAACCACCAAAAGGGGCACCCAAATACCTTTGATACGTGATAAGAAATCAGTCTTTGATTTCGCCATTCAATCCCCTACTTTTTCTCAACAACGCCCAAAGATTTTTTAGCGTCTTCTAGCAAATCCAATTTAACCCAGTCAGTTGCTTTAGGCGGAACTTCCATACGGCCCACGCCGTATTTTTGCATAAAGTCTGTCGTGATTTGAATATGCTCTGCTGTTAAGTGATATGCATACGGAGAGTTGCCGATAGCATCTTTAAAGTCTTGATTCGTGATTTGACCTTTGAACATTTTTTCTACAACGAATTTTTCAGCGACATCAGGTTTATCCATGAAAAGTTGAGTTACTTCTACGAAGCACTTCATGAATCTCTCTGCCACTGGTTTTTTCGTGTTGTACATTTTCTCAGTCATGATCAATGTACGGATTGGCATACCCATCTCAGTATCGTAAGGCTTCATCAACTCAACACCCCAACCTTTGTTGATCGCTTGAGAAGATTGCGGCTCACTCTGTGCCATCGCATCGATTTGTTTTGCAGCCAATGCTTGGTTCAAATCCGCGAAAGCCATGTAAACGATTTGCACGTCTTTACCTGGTTTATCGGACCAAGTAAGGCCGTTCTTTGCAAGCTCTGCCAAAAGCAACAACTCTTGAGCACCACCGCGAGCTACGCCTACTTTTTTACCTTTGAATTCTTTGATTGATTTAATTTTTGAATCTTTACCAGCAACGATACGCGCGCCACCTTCAGCAAAACCGGCAACTGCGTAAACTGGAACTTTAGAAGCGCGACCTGCGATTGCAGCATCGGCAGCACTTGCTGCAACGTCAACTTCACCTGCGATAATCGCTGGCATGATGTCGATACCTTTTGCGAAAACGCGCTCTTGAACTTTTAAATTATATTTACCGCAATATTCTTGCATGTAACTAACGGCACCGTAGTGCGCGAATTTCAAGTTACCGACTCGCACAACATCTGGCGCGCCTTTAGCTTGAGCGTTTGCGAAACTTAAAGGTGCTAACGAAAGTGTCGCGAAAAGAGAACCGAAAACGATCTTGTGAGACATCATAGAAGACCTCCATTATTTGAAATATCAATTAATGGTCTGCCCTATGGCACAAGAATGCAAATACGATTTAGCTGAGATTAAGCAACCGTCGACTGAGAGAGAATTTATCAACCGGAGACAGAGCTAATGTGAGAAAAAAGGCCGAAGTGTTTCACCACTTCGGCCAGTTAAGTAACAGTTAAGTCACATGATTTCTGAGTATTATGTTTCTAGTTATGAAACTACAACCAGCAACTGTTCACACCACGCTCTTGCGCAGTTTGTTTTGCTAGTTCATAACCTGCGTCCAAATGTCTAAATACACCCATTGCTGGATCGGCAGTTAACACTCGCTCAAGTCGTTTTGCGGCCTTTTCAGTACCATCGGCTACGATCACCTGCCCCGCATGTTGGCTGTAACCCATACCGACTCCACCACCGTGATGTAAGCTCACCCAAGTAGCTCCGCACGCAGTGTTCACCATTGCATTTAACAATGCCCAGTCACTAACAGCATCAGATCCATCTTTCATCGCTTCAGTTTCACGATTTGGAGAAGCCACAGAACCGCAGTCGAGGTGGTCACGACCGATAACGATCGGAGCCTTCACTTTGCCCTCTGCCACAAGTTGATTCAACATTGCGCCCGCTTTCGCGCGCTCGCCGTATTCCAACCAGCAGATACGTGCTGGCAAACCTTGGAACGCAATACGTTCTTCAGCCATATCCAACCAACGCAAAAGATCTTTTTTGTGAGGGAAAAGCTTTCTCATCGCATCGTCAGTCACTTTGATATCTGCTGGGTCACCAGATAGTGCTACCCAACGGAACGGACCTGAACCTTTACAGAAAAGTGGACGGATGAAAGCTGGAACAAATCCTGGGTAATCGAATGCATTTTCAACACCCGCTTCTTGAGCACGTGCACGCAAGTTATTACCGTAATCGAAAGTCACAGCGCCTTTATCTTTCATCGCAAGCATTCCACGAACGTGTTTTGCCATCGAATCATAAGCGGCTTTCAAATAAGCTGTTTGATCTTTTTCACGGAAAGTTTTTGCTGTCTCAACAGTGTAACCCTCTGGGATATAACCCACCAATGGGTCATGCGCAGAAGTTTGGTCTGTCAAAAGATCAGGCGTAAAACCTTTGTCGATCAATTGATGAATAACTGTCGCCATGTTGCCTTGAAGAGCCACAGATTTAGCCTCGCCAGCTGCTGTGTATTTTTTGATACGAGCGATAGCATCATCAAGATCTGTCGCAACTTCGTCGATGTATTTTGTTTCAAGACGTTTTTGAATACGAGTTGGATCGATTTCAACCGCAAGCACACAAGCACCGGCAAACACACCTGCTAGAGGTTGTGCTCCACCCATGCCGCCCAAGCCCGCTGTCAAAATCACGCGGCCTTTCAAATCACCATTGAAGTACTGACGACCAGCTTCAACGAAAGATTCGTAAGTTCCTTGGATGATCCCTTGAGTTCCGATATAGATCCAAGAACCCGCCGTCATTTGGCCGTACATCATCAAACCTTTTTTATCCAACTCATTGAAGACTTCCCAAGTAGACCACTTAGGAACAAGGTTCGAGTTCGCCAACAAAACGCGTGGAGCGTCTTCGTGAGTTTTCAAGATACCGATAGGTTTACCGGATTGAACCAAAAGAGTTTCGTCGTTTTCTAGCTCTTTCAAAGCTTCCAAAATTTTATCGAAGCATTCCCAGTTACGAGCTGCTTTACCGATACCACCGTACACGACAAGATTTTCCGGATGTTCTGCGATAGAAGGATCCAAATTGTTTTGAATCATCCTGTAGGCAGCTTCTTGCAGCCAACCTTTACAAACCATCTTGTTACCCGTAGGCGCTTTAACGACGCGAGACATGTGCTCTCTCCTTTGAAATTCAAGGTTTCAAACCTAACAAAGCCCGTCCGGGTTGACAATAGAGCACTCTGCATCAATAGTGCGCCCATGGCTCTGGAACGCAAAAGAAAGACAAAAGACCCTTGCCCCGTGTGCTTTTTAAATAAAAGCCGCTGCGTCTGTGCGTTTATTCCCAAACTGACCTTGAAAACGCGCCTCTGCCTGGTCGTTCACGCCAAGGAGCTTAAGCGCACCACGAACACCGGTAGACTTGCGATTGAAGCCCTGGTGAATAGCGAAATGCGCATTCGCGGAGCCGATCAGAACGCTTTGGACTTAAGTGATTTGCTGACACCCCAATATCGCACCGTCATGTTTTACCCATCAGATGATGCCAGAGAATTGACGCCAGATTTCGTCGCCGAGGATCCCCGCCCCATTCAATTAATTGTGCCCGATGGAAATTGGCGCCAAGCCAGCAAAGTCCATTATCGCCATCACGAATTGAAGGATGTCCCCCGCGTGATGATCAAAACTCCGAATCAGTCGCCAGTGCACATGCGTGCCGAAACCACGGCAGAGGGCATGGCCACGTTACAAGCCATTGCGGAAGCTATCGGAGTTATTGAAGGTGACGCCGCGAAAGAGCCTTTGATGAAACTGTACCGCGCAAAACTTGAAGGCACGCTTCAAGGTCGCGGCATACCGTCCCCCTTAATGGGGGCACGAGATAACTAGCTGAAACCACGAAGAGATCTCCGTCAGGATTGGTCGCTCGGAAACTCTCTGCGCTAATGTTACAAATACTCCTGTAGCGATATTCTAAAAATATAAGGAGTTAATATGAAAATGCTTATTCTTATCTCAATGCTTGGTCTTGGATCTTTTGCTCATGCTGACGCTCCAGCAGATGTAGCTTGTATGGGTTTCTATAATGAAGACGTTAAGCATGTTTTCGATGACAACGCTGTCGCGTTTACTGAGTCGGTTTATTCAGGTCAATCATCTGGCGATGAAAACTTCACTTTATTCGTAGTAGACGACAAACCAGTTGTTATTTTCAACAAAACGAATCAACAAGTTCCTTTGAAAAAAATCTTGGCTGATAACGGCAGATTGACGATTTACGCATACACAAAAATTAAGCCAAACATCGAAATCGTGTGTGAGTCTAAAGGCGGCGGTTTCTAGTCCCGGCTTTAAACTTTAGTGCTGACTTATGCTAAAACTAAAAGCGACCCGAGAGGGTCGCTTTTTTTAACTAATTAGTAAATTTCTTCTTCGTCAGACCCTTCATAGAATCCATCTGGCTGAAGACCTATGCCGAAAACTTTATCGTCAACTCGGCAAGACAAACGGCAATTTGCATCACAACGAACCCATGCGCTATTCCCCGGAGAAATATAACCTGGAGAGCAGTGAGACGAGCACGAAGGCAATCCAACAGACACGCCTTGTTTCATCGTACATGCCATGTTCGCGTTGCTTTTAGCTGAACCTTCCGCACGTGATTGAAGATTGCGTGGGCAGAAAGAGTCTCCACCTTTGCAAGAACCTGAAGCACTGCCTGTGCCTGTCACCCAAATCGTTTTTTTAGCAAACGCAGGGACAACCAAGAAACTCATCAATACAAAACTCATTAACGCTTTCATCTGCAATCTCCTATGCTTCCTGCCGACTACCACTCTAGTGGGCCGACTGTTTTTTCTACGACGCTCATCAACTCACCAGAGACCATCATCGCTTTGATAGCTTCAACGTCTTTGTGGAAGATGCGATCTTCTTTAGCGAACGGAACTGTTTTTCTGATGTGATCGTGGACTGCTTTAACTGCTGCCGTTGGTTTTAATGGCGCAATCAGATCAATCGCTTGAGCTCCAGATAGCAACTCCATCGCAACCACATGTTCTGCGTTTCTTAGGATTTGTGCAAATTTTCTTGCTGCAATAGTTCCCATGGAAACGTGGTCCTCTTTTTCAGCAGATGTTGGGATTGAATCCACAGATGCTGGATGTGCCAAAACTTTATTTTCGGAGACCAAAGAAGCCGCCGCGACTTGCACGATCATGTGACCTGAATTCAAACCACCGTTTGGTGTCAAGAATGGTGGAAGGTCACTCATCTGAGTCGAAATCAATTTAGAAATACGGCATTCAGAAATACTTGCTTGCGAAGAAACAACGATACCCGCGAAATCCATCGCGTGCGCTACTGGCATCCCGTGGAAATTACCGCAAGAAAGCACTTTGTTCGCATCAGCAAATACCAATGGATTGTCTGTGGAAGAGTTCGCTTCAGTTTCCAAAACCTTTACCGCATAGCGAATACCGTCTTTCGCAGCACCATGAACCGCTGGCATACAACGAAGAGAGTAAGCATCTTGAACACGGTGATCTTGATATTCCATCAAATGCGCTTCACCGATTTCACTCATCTCGCCCATAAGCTTGATAAGATTGCGACCTGTTTTACCTTCACCGGCGTGAGGACGGCTGGCTTGAATCAATGGATCGAAAGGCTTACGTGAACCTCTCATGCCTTCCAAAGTCATCGCACCTGCAAGGTCTGCCATCCACAAAAGGCGACGTGCTTCCCACAAAGAAAGCAAACCGATAGATGTCATCACCTGACAACCATTGATCATTGAAAGACCTTCTTTTGCTTTCAATTCAAGAGCTGTGATTTTTTTCTTTTCCAAAAGTTCTTTAACGTGAACAGGTTTGTTATCACTGCCCCACGCTTCGCCCTCACCGATGATCGTTAGAGCCAAGTGTGAAAGAGGAGCCAAGTCACCGGATGCACCCACCGAACCTTGAGATGGAACTACTGGGATGATGTCGTTATTCAAAAATTCCAAAATTTTATCAACAACTGTTGGACGAATACCGCTATGGCCTTTAGCCAAAGCATTCGCACGCAAGATCATCATTGCGCGTGTTTCAGTTTTAGTGAAAGGCGCGCCGACACCCATGCAGTGTGAGCGAATTAGATTTCTTTGAAGTTGTTCGATTTCAGCATCAGAGATACGAACTGAAGAGAAGGCGCCAAAGCCTGTGTTCACACCATACATCACTTCGCCACCAGAAATGCGGCCTTCGATATAGTCGCGGGACTTTTTCATTTCAGCGCGAGCAGAGTCTGCCAACGTCACTTTCATAGAAGGTGTGTGAGCAGCTTGGTACAAGTTTTCAATCGTGATATTTTCACCAGTCAATTGCATGGCGGGGGACTCCTAATTCAGTCGTTTCTGAGAGGCCCCGATCCTATATATAACGCCCTGCCCAATCAAATAAAAAAGCCGGCTTTGAACCGGCTTTTCGAGTCTTAAATTGTGAGAACGAAATTAGAACTCTAGAGGCAAGGAAACTGAGAACATATACGAGTCCATTTTGCCTGGATCGTTGTTTGTACTACCGCTGTACTCAATTTTATCCAAGTTTTCCATGATGTATTCGAAGTTCAAAGAAATGAATGGAAGACCTGTGAAGCCCACACCCACTTTAACTGGCTTGCCTTTGAATGTTGAATCCGATGGGCTATCAAACTTGATTTCGCTCATCAAACCGTAACCAACCCAACCTCTTAGAAGAATTGGAAGATCCACACCGATCACACCGTACAAAGTGTTACGTTTTCCGTCTGAATTCGTTTGACCATCTGGTTTATATTTACCACTCACGCCCAAATTGTAGTCAATACCCAACCACAACAACGCAGGAGCCGTCCACGCGATACGTGCACCCATATTAACCAATTCCGTTTTAGCTGTTGGATTGGTATCCGTGTGCGATCCCATTTCATAACCCAAATATGGTTCAATCATGATTCCTGCGTGAGCAGTTCCCGAGAATCCTAGGAACAGTGCAAGAACGAGCCACATTTTTTTCATAATCTTCTCCTTTTGTAACACCAAAAATAAAAACACTTGCTCTACAATTCTGGAATCACCCGTGAACAAGGTCAAGGAGACCCCATGGCTAGACCCGCCTTTAGAGACGACAAAGAATATTATGAATCACTCCCCGGCAAACGCATTAATACGGGAGTATTGTTGTTTTATAAAAACCAGGCACTCCTTGTACAACCGACATATGCTTCAGGATGGATTTTGCCAGGCGGAACTGTTGAAGCCGAAGAATCACCTATGGAAGGCCTCATTCGCGATGTGAAGGAAAACCTCGGAATCTCCATCACCCCGACTCACGTCTTGGCGATCGACTACACTCCGAACAAAGATGTCAAAGGTGAGTACTTGAGCTTCTTGTTTGGAGCCATCGATCTAAGCGAGCACCAAGCCCAATCTATTCAATCATCACTTAAAAATGTTCGCGATTTTAAATTCGTGGACATGGATATTGCTTACTCTATGCTCGTGCCTGCGATTTCTCGCCGTGTGAAAAGTGCGCTGAAAGCTGTCACCGAAAATTACGTGATGGTTTATCTGGAAGACGGCAGAATTCCCCCAAGAGATCTGCCTCTGTAGCTTTACCCTTTCCAACCACTTTTTAGAATATCAAAGAGAGCTCGCAAGGCAGCCTTAGGATTCGTAGCTCCCAACGAGCGATGATACGAATCTAACACAAATCGCGCGATAGCTCCCGCCTCGATGGAGCTAAGCTTTTGCTTTGATTCCTTACGAAGGGCCTCCGCCAAGGCCGCTTCGTGCCGTAACCACATCTGTTTGGAATAAAGATTCAATTCAGGAGTGTCTTCAATCAACTTCATGAAAGACTTAAAACCTTTGCGTTCCTCGTCCTTTAAAGAATCCAAATGAGAAATACCCGTATCCAAAAGTGCTTCATAAACTGAATGCCCTTTCTTGCGGTTCTTAACTGAATCCACCAATTGCTGCTCTTGCTCAGCATCATCATCAAATACCAAAGATTCCTTAGTCGGAAAATAATTAAACAGCGTTGGCACCGACACCTCTGCCCGTTCAGCAATCTCGGCCGTCGTGACATTCAGGTAGCCTCGCTCGATAAAAAGTTTCGTCGCCATGTCAGATATAGCTTTACGAGTTTTCTTTTTCTTCTCTTCTCTCAATCCCAAAGTCAGACACTCCTGTGGCTCAAATCAAATTTAAAGCACTCCCTATAATTTTAGTCAGTAAAATTTTTAAGTCACTATAATATTTTAGCAGGGTCTTATATACTGGTCTTACTTAAGGGAGATCTCTATGAATCAATCAAACCTTACTCCAATCACAATCATCGGCGCAGGTCTCGGTGGCCTGGTATTAGCTCGCGTGCTTCATATGAATGGTATCGCTGCCATCGTCTATGAGGCCGAAGCATCCCCGATGGCCCGCAGCCAAGGCGGCATGCTTGATATCCATGATCACAATGGGCAAATCGCTTTAAAGGTGGCAGGCCTTCATGACAAATTCCAAGAAATCATTTTTCACGGCGCCCAGGCCTCTCGCGTTTTAGACAAAGACGGTAAAGTCCTCCATGCCGATACAGATGACGGCACTGGAGGTCGCCCCGAAGTCCGACGTGGAGAACTTCGTCGTATCTTATTGGAATCTATTCCCGCAGAAAACATTCGCTGGGGACATAAGGTTGCCACAGTCACGTCGCTCGGCGGTGGCCAGCACTCCGCCACCTTCACCAACGGAACCACAATCACGACAAGACTATTAATCGGCGCCGATGGAGCATGGTCAAAAGTGCGCAGTCTCCTTTGCCAAGACAAACCGACATACACAGGTACGACATTTATAGAGACATATCTGCATGAAGCAGACACTCACTATCAAACCAGCGCTGAGGCTGTCGGTGCTGGCTCTCTTTTTGTGACAGCTCCAGGCAAAGGTATCTTAGCTCACCGCGAGCCCGATGGTTCTCTACACACCTATATTGCTTTAAATAAGCCAACAGAATGGTTTGCCGAAATGGATCTCTCGAATAAGGATGCAGCTCTCTCTCGTATAGCGGCTGAGTTTTCTGGATGGGCGCCAGAACTCACTACCCTTATAACCAAAGGAGAAACCACTCCCGTAGCACGCCCCCTTCATACCCTTCCGGCTGAAATCAAATGGGAGCGCATCCCCGGCGTCACGCTCCTAGGAGATGCCGCTCATCTAATGGTGCCTTCAGGAGAAGGGGCCAATCTTGCGATGTACGATGGTGCCGAGTTAGGCAAAGCGATCGCAGCAAATCCGGATAATATCGAAGCCGCCCTGCAAGCCTATGAAAAAGATCTTTTTATTCGCAGTTCAGCAGAAGCTAAAGAAGCGATTCGCATGCATCAGATTCTTTTTGGAGACAATGCTCCGCAGAGTCTTTTGGAGTTCTTCCGTAATCCAGGCCCCGCGTAGGTTTCAAGGATTCTTGAGATTTGGTGAAACCATCAACTAAACTTGAATTTAATTGGATGAATTTGATTCATCGAGACAGATTTTTTCTCGTGACGGGATGATTATACAGAAGACTCTCGCATTACACACAGATGTACTGGTTGTAACAAATTCTAGTTAAAGTGCTGCCGATAAGTTCATCGTAAACGCAGGAGTTATGAAAATGATGAACGTAATGAAGATAAAAAATGTATTGGCTTTCGGTGTAACGGGTTTGCTACTTACTGGATGTTCTAGTGGTAGCAACACAGCAGCAAGCCTCAATGAACGATTTAGCACAGCAGGATCTGCTGTATTCGTAGAAGATCCTTCTAATACGACGTTTGAATACGACCCAAATGCAATATCGTCACAGGCGTCAGTGCTTTCCATTTCACTCGCACTGTCCATCGCCCCTCCTGCGACTACTAATACGGGCGGCACACAGCTTTATGCTTCCGACCTTAAGGTCGCAGGCACTAAAGTTATCACCACATATAATGTGCCGGGTGCGGTTGATAAGGGTTGGATTGACTACGTCGACGTGACGACAATCGCCTTGCCGCTTCTTTTAAGCTCATCTTATTTAGCTGATACCGATGTGAACTCTGTTGCTATGAACAACGGGAACTTCTCGATTGTTGGCGCGAAAGATGGTGTTGGCTCGATTCTACGTCAAGGTACCTACGGTCTTTTAGGCCATACACTGGGGACGTCAGATACACTTCTTTCAAGTTTTGCGGGAACTGGCGTTGCCTATAATGCTGCCGGAACAAACTTAGCAGTAACAACAGGTGATGCTGGTGGTGTATCAGTGATGAATGCATCTACATTGGCGAACGTTGGACCAAGCGTCTCTGTTACTGATGCTCGCGGCGTGGCGTTTAGCTCCGTAAATAACAAGTACTATGTTGTATCTGGTACGACTAATACAGCAGTGACATCTTACGATACATCGGGAGCTCTTGTTGCTACGAGAGCTCTGACAGGTGCCTCGATTGCTCACTCCAAAGCAACAGTAGTTGCTGGCTCCACTGGTGAGTTCTTGCTAGTTACAACTGGCGACGGTGGATTCAATGTGGTTTGCGCTTCCGATATGAAAATCGCAGCATCTCAAGCTGCTTACCAATATGCGAACTATGCATCCCTTGGTTTGGCTGACCCAACACAAACTGTGACAAATGCTGCGGTCTTCGGTCCAGGCATGATCTTCACAGCATCGGGTGAAGCTGGTATCCGCGTGTACAATTTCTTGAAGGCCGCTGGTGCATCAACAACGGCTTGCCAAAACATCACGGTCAGCTACTTGGGTTACTTTGCCTTCAGTACGCCAGTTTCAGCTAACAATCTTTACTACTCAAACGTCTTAACTACAGCTCTACAATATACCGGCACGTTGTACGTTGCAGCCGGAGCGGGAGGTTTTAAAGCCGTAACTATCACAGCAACTCGAAATGCGTTGAACGACCTTATCGAGTTCTAAATGTCCTGGTTCCTCACACGTGATACAAACCGGGAGCCTTCGGGCTCTCGGTTTTTTCTGTCAAACAGCAAGCATCAAAAAGCAAACTCTTTCGCATTTACATAAATCACACAGCAGGCTGCAATGAAGACAATGGATAAAAAGAAAAAGTATCGTAAGATATCGGAAAAGATCACCCTCACGTTGGCTTTCTGGCTTCTCATTATTACCGCCCTCGCGACATTCTTAAGTTACTTGCACATTTCTTCAATCGTCACATCTTTGGTTAGCGAAAATCTGGAAAAATATATTGAAGTTCGCAGTGACCGCGAAAGCCAGGTATTCCGTTTAGCTACGAAAAACCAACAGATCTTGGCCCAACGTTTAGAGTGGCAACTAAAAAGTGGATTACCTAGAAGTGAAGACAGATTCAAACAACTATTTACTAAGTTCCCTGATGGGGCCATCAGAGAACGCGACGAAATCAACAATAAGATTCATCCCAGCTATTTTCTTCCCGACTTTACAAAATTGGATGCAGAGACGATTGAACGATCTGTCATTATGTATGACTTCCTAGACAGAGAATGCTTTTTAAGCACGGCCACTTTCTCCGATTGCTGGGTGGCTGATGCCAATGGCTCTTTGGGCGTTCTACTAGAAGAGGAAGTTGGCTACTCTTCCAAGATTCCCGGCAACTTTAAGAATCTCGATCAAGTATGGATGAAGGGCGTATCCCCCCAAGAAAATCCTCTCCGACAACCGCGTTGGACTAAGACATATTTTGATCCAGCTTGGCAACTATGGATGATCACACTCTCTACTCCCATTTATGTGAACAATAAATTTACGGGTGTTATCGGCAATGACATCTTCGTCGGACAAATGCTTGATCGAATTATGAAGTTCAAGCTCAAGGGCACCAAGAATATCGTCATCAACTCGGAAGGCTATATGGTCGCCCATCCAGAGCTTGAGGAAAAGATTAAACAGTCTCATGCCCTACTCAAGGTTTCTGACCTTAAAGATTTTGATCCTTATATCGAGAAAATATTTTCAACTGCCTCTCGAGAATTGTCTTTCAAGTCCGAGGACAAGGGACATATATTCGATTTGGGATCGGAAAATCTCTATGCTGTGGGCAAAATCGAAGGTCCCGATTGGTACCTGGTTACCCTTTATCCGAAATCGCTTATTTCCACAGCCGCTTTCAACTCAGCAAAATACATTCTTATCTTTGGTTGCCTAAGTTTGATTCTGGAACTTTTTTTATTGATGAGACTTCTCCAAGAAAAACTTGGACACCCGCTAAAAAGCCTCGTTACTACGGTCCAAAGAATTAGTTCCGGCGACCTAGAGGCCAAAGTGAGCATGAAAACTCGTGATGAGTTTGAAATCCTAGGGAATGCCTTTAATGAAATGACATACAATCTCGGCGTATCTCGAGCGGAAAGCCATGCCGCCATGGAAAAGGCCATCGAGGCGGCACGAGTTAAATCCAACTTTGTCGCTAGTATCAGTCACGAAATGAAGACACCATTAAACGGCATTCTGGGAATGACCCACTTTTTGAATGATACAAATTTAAACGAAGAACAAAGAAAGTATGCCGCGTTCATTACTGAGTCCGGCAGCAATCTTCTCGCCATCGTCAATCAGGTCCTGGATGTTTCCAAAATCGACGCAAAAAAAATGGAGCTTTCAGAAGGTCCATTTAGCTTGAAGAAAATTTTGGACGATGTGTACAACCTTCATCATTTCGTTGCGAAACAAAAAGGCATTCCGATAGATTTCGAGAACTCCGTTCCCGAGGAAGCACCCTTCATCGGAGACGCTGATCGCATTAAGCAAATCCTCAACAATCTTCTTAGCAATGCATTGAAGTTCTCCGATATGGGTTCGATCTCCCTGACCGTTAGCGAAGTAAAACGCTTCGATCACACTCATCGCATTCGTTTTGTGATCAAAGACCAAGGCATTGGGATTTCCGAAGAAGTCCAAGAAAAACTATTCCAGCCCTTCACTCAAGCCGACATGTCAATGACTCGACAATATGGTGGCACCGGTTTGGGACTTTATATTGTGAAATCATTCGTCACACTCATGGGTGGCGCCGTCGGCGTTATAAGCACCCCTGGCATTGGCTCTGAATTTTGGTTTGAAATTAACTTAGGCATCGGAGCGGCTCCAGAGCTAGCTGGCGTGACGCCAGTTCCGGTGGTTGCAACACCGAAAGTGTCCCTACCCATTCTGGTGGTCGAAGACAATTTCGTGAACCAAGTTCTAACCGAAGCTCTATTAAAGAAGCTCAATTACACCAGCCAAGTCGTCAAAGACGGACAAGAAGCCGTCGAAGCATTCGAAGAGGGCAAATACAGTTTGATCTTGATGGACTGCCAAATGCCTATGAAAGATGGATTTGATGCGACTCGAGACATTCGAAAAAAGGAATCCGCAGGGTCCCGCATTCCGATCATTGCCCTGACCGCCAATACGGAAAACGACAACCGCGAGATCTGCCTGGAAGCTGGCATGGACGACATGCTCAGCAAACCCGTCAAGGTCGCAGTCTTTAAAGAAAAGCTGGAGTACTGGTTAGCACAAGCTCAAAAAGACAAACCGACGGTTTAGGATTTTTCTAAGTAAAACTTTGTGGCCACTGAGATTTTGTAACAAGGATCTCAGTGAGCTTTTGTAAGCCCACGCGATCTTCCTCGGTGAATCTGGCAAGCACGGGAGAGTCGATATCCAACACTCCCAGTAAATTTCCATCTTTAATCAATGGCAGAACAATTTCAGAGCGAGAGGCGCTGTCACACACGATATGACCTGGGAATTGATCGACATCAGGAACAATAATACTTTCCATCGAGCGCGCCGCAGTTCCGCAGACACCTTTACCCAAAGCGATGCGCGTGCAAGCAGGCAGACCTTGAAAGGATGACAGCAGCAACTCACCATTATGAGCCAGGTAAAAACCCACCCAGTTAATTTTAGGAAGATGTTGTTTTAAAAGTGCAGCAAAGTTCGCAAGATTCACGAACCATTCTTTTTCAGCGATGCCCGAAGCCTCGGAACAAAGCTCATTATAGAATTTAGATTTATCTTTATAAGGAATTGTCGTCGCGGAAGCACTCATACTTTACTCCACTCACCGCAGTCACAGAAATCGCTGCGAACTATTTTAAAGAAGCAATCGCTTGCGCGTAGTCTTTACCAAACACATAGCTACCCGCCACAAACACATCAGCTTCATGACAGAGCTTTGCTGTTTCAGCGTTGATACCACCATCGACTTCGATCAGACAGTTTAGGTTTTGTTTTTTGATTTCAGCACGCAAAGCAGAGATCTTTGCGATTTGATCGTGCATGAAAGATTGACCACCAAAACCTGGCTCCACAGTCATCACCAAAACCAGATCACACAGATTCAACAACGGAACTACGGATTCAACAGGAGTTCCCGGGCGAAGAGTAATCCCCGCCTTAGCCCCCAACGCCGTGATTTGACGAAGAACTGTTGCTGGATCTTTGGTCGACTCCACATGAATCGTCAAATAATCCGCACCCGCTTTGATAAACTCAGCGACGTATTTTTCAGGTTCCGTGATCATCAAATGAACATCGAGTGGAATCGGAGATACTTTTTTAAGTGCTTTTACAACCGGGATACCGATTGTAAGATTTGGAACAAAGTGCCCGTCCATCACATCAACATGGGCCCAGTCAGCTCCGGCAGCGGCGATTGCTTTCACCTCTTTTTCAAGGTTTGCAAAGTCTGCTGACAAAATCGAAGGGGCAACCATCTTAGCCAATGTGATCTCCAGGTTTAAGCGCATGACCCTTAAGGAAGTCTGCGACTTTCATACGATTACGGGATTCAGGCTGAACTTCAAGCAATTTTAATAATCCATCACCCGTTGCGACAGTGAACGAATCCGCGTCAACCGCAGTCACTGTACCAGGCTTTGCACTTCCCGAAGCTGGCAGAGGACGAACCACATGCAGCTTTAGTTTCTTACCTTCAAGCATCGTGTAAGTCCCCGGCCCGTATACGAAGCCACGAACTTTGCCATCGATGGATTTTGCAGATTTTGTCCAATCAACCAAGGACTCTGCCTTGTCGATTTTAGGAGCCACGGTCACTTGCGATTCATCTTGTGGAGTCGGCGCCAAATTCCCGCGCACATAATCCATCAATTCCACTCGCAATAAATCTGCACCCAAGTCAGCCAGCACATCATGCAACTGCAGAGCATGCATTTCAGGAGTGATCGCAACTTTACGAATACCGATGATGTCACCGGCGTCTAATTTTTTAACCATCTTTTGCAAAGCCACACCGGACTCTGCATCGCCCGCTTCAATCGCACGTTGAATCGGAGCAGCTCCACGCCAACGCGGCAAGATCGATCCGTGCACATTCACGCAACCAAAACGGAAAGACGACATAAAGTCTTCCGTTAAGATTTGTCCAAACGCCACAACAATGCCGACCTCTGCTCCCCAGGAGCGAATTTCTTCAACAGCAGCGGGATCTTTTTTAAGGGATTCAGGAGTTAGAACTTTAAGACCGTTTTCAAGAGCCAGAACTTTCACCGGGCTCGGTGTCAGTTGCATCTTACGACCTGCCGGGCGATCCGGCTGAGTAACAACGCCGACAACTTCGTAGTGTTCGTCGGCGAGAAGGGCTTTCAAAGATGTTACAGCAAATTCTGGGGTGCCCAGGAAGCAGACGCGGACTTTACTCACGCTCTTCGCCTTCAACTTGTTTGCTGCGAGCACGTTCCATCTCTTCGCGAGTTGGATAGCCGTGTTTTTGAATTTGTTTTTTGATCTTGTTCGATTTCACAAAGCTCAAGTGATCGATGAACAAAGTACCTTCAAGATGATCTAGCTCGTGCTGCATGCAAATCGCAAGCAAGCCGTCAGTTTTCACGATGAACTCTTTGCCGTTCACATCATAGGCTTTCATTTCGATGTAATCGTAACGCTCAACAGTTTCGTAATAACCAGGCACTGACAAGCAGCCTTCGTCGAAAGTTGTTTTGCCTTCGCCCTTGATGATTTCTGGATTGATCAAAACCAGTGGTTGCTCCACTTGCTTTTCTAGATCTGTCATTTCTTGATCTTTATAGCGGCGACCTTTGTCGTCTTTCGGGCGAGTGTCGATCGTAATCATACGAACCAACTCACCCACTTGTGGAGCTGCCAAGCCGATACCATGAGCATCGTACATAGTCTCAATCATGTCCTCTTGAAGCTTTTTAAGCTCAGGCGTACCGAACTCGGAAGGCTTCACAGGGTCTGCAACCTCGCGAAGTCTCGGGTCAGGGAAAGTGAGGATTTTCATGATCATAGGGCCTCCAAAGTGGCCCCTATTGTATCACTGTTTCAGTCTTTTGAGAAGGACCAAGGCCAATCCGGCCATCAGGACATTAGGAGCCCAAGCGGCTACCACCGGAGGTACCGTCCCATGCTGCCCCAAAGTAATTCCAGAGGAATAGAGGACGTAATAGGCGAAAACCAAGCCCAGACAGATTCCCAGGTTGATCATTGTGCCACCCGAACGAGCACGGCCGACGCTGAAAGGCAGGCCCAAAAGGCACATGACCAAGCCCGCAAAAGCAAAGCTCATTTTGGACTGATAACCGACCTCATAGGCAATGGTATCAAGCCCCGCGTCCTTGTTTTTATTGATAAAGTGCTTAAGCTCGCTCTGGGACATCATTTCCGCGGTTTGCCCGGCACTCTGCAAATCTTTGGAGTCCTCGGCCATCACGATGCTTTTTTGTTTAAAATCTGTGGTCAGAGGGAAGCTTGAATCCTTGCTGAACAGGGTCACGGTTCCGTTATTTAAGAGCCACTGACTGCCTTGAATTTCCACGTCTCGCGCGGTCATCATTTGGACCAAATCCCAATCATCGCTAAAAAAATACATCGTCAAACCTTGGGCCTTATCACCCTTGGCACTCAACGTTTTGATATTAAAAATGGAGTCTTTCGTGCGGTACCAAATCTTATTGGTTTTCACCGTGGAAAAACGATGCGGCTCTTTCTTAAGATCATAATACAAGATGTAGTTCTTTTGTGTGTTCGCGCGCGGAACCAGGCGATCGGTCATAAAGTAACCCGCCGTGGACAACAGAATCACCCAGATCAGAACCGGCGTCGATACTCGCAAAAGACTCATCCCCGCCGAAAATAACGCAACGAGTTCGTTGTTCTTATTCAAGTTCGTCAAAGTCAGAATCGTGCCCAATAAACAAGCAACCGGAAGAAGCTTCGAAATGATGTCGGGAAATGAATAGAGATAGTAACTAAAAATCGTCGCCGTGCTGACGTCTTTGTAAGAGGCGACTGTCGACATCGCATCCACCGCAGTGAACAAAGTGAGGAAGACCAACAAGCCACCCAGGAAGTAACCAAAGAAAAGCCAAGATGTATAACGATCAATTCTGTTCATTCTTATGAGTTTCCTTGACTCAGGTCCAAAATCCTATTTAACTTTGATTATGGCTTTACGCGTCTTACTTGCAGATGAGAGTTCCACAATCAAAAAGGTAATGCAACTGGCATTGTCTGACTTCGCAGTCGAAGTCAAAGCAGTCCCTGTTGGTCTTGATGTTTTACCTGTGACGAAAAGCTTTAAGCCAGACATTGTTTTCGCAGACGTACTTTTGACAAAAAGAAACGGCTACGAAGTCAGCCAAGAACTCAAAAATGATCCTGAAACAGCCAACATTCCCGTCGTTTTGATGTGGAGTGGTTTCATGGAAATCGACGAAGCCAAAGTCACTGAATCCAAAGCCGATGGTCGTTTGGAAAAACCATTCGATGCTGAACATCTGCGCGGCTTGGTTAATAACTTGGTGAAAAGAACTTCAGAAAATCCTGTCAGCCAATATCTTACGTTCCCAGAAATGCCAGAATTTGAAGAGATGCCTGCTGATGGCGGCACTCTGGTAGAGCCTGTTAACGAAATGGCTGCGAGCGATGAAAGCATCGATAATCTTGATGCTATTCCTGAGATCAGCGAAGACGAAGCTTTGAGCCTGGATGTTCCAGGTGAAGAGTTCGCCTCTGTTCCTCTGACAACACCTAAGGGTGAAGACGAGATGGATGAAGGTGGCTGGGCTCATCAGGATTTAACAAAATTTAAATTAAATATTCCACAAAATGAAAACGAAGACTTTGCTTCTAAGTTTGTAATCCCTCAAGACGAGGATCTATCAAACGCTCATATCGAAGTTTCAGGTAATTTTGAGGAAATCAGTTTCGATGACAATGGCCCGGATTTGACGCAAAAACCTGCTCCTGTTGCAGCTAAAGCTCCTCCGAAGGCATTGCCAGAGGATTCATTCCTAGGAAAAGTCGAAAAATCAGTTAAAGATCAAATGATGGAAACTCTGAATAAGGGGCCTGCTGCCGCTAAAGCGCAACCCGCTGTTGCAGGGGCAAAACCATCTCCCGCTAATGCTCAGGGTAAAACCCAATCTAAGGTGGACTTGTCCAGCGATATGATGGAAAAGATTGTTCGTGAGGAAGCTCGTGAAGTGATTGAATCCGTTTGCTGGAAACTCCTTCCTGAGATTGCAGAGCGCATTGTTCGCGAAGAGTTGCATAAACTTATGCGCGAAACAGAGAAATCTATCTAGTACCTTTTCTCTTCCTAAGCCTCACACTAGGTACCCCCTATTTGTGAGGCTTTATGATACTTGTTGAACTCATCCGTGCAGCCATCAAAGAAGACATGCCTAATGGCGACGTCACAACGGAATCACTCGCTCTAACTCCTAAAATCGGCCGTGCTCGTTTGAAAGCCAAGGAAGACCTTGTACTTTCGGGTGCCGCTCCTTTTGAGCAAACGATGCAAACCTTGGAACCGAACTGCCGCGTGAAATGGCATTTCGAAGAGGGCGATGAAATCCTGAATGGCCAAATCATCTGCACGATCGAGGGCGACCTTGTACAGATCCTTAAAGCAGAACGCGTGGCTTTGAATTTCTTGGGTCACTTGTCGGGCATCGCCACAGTCACTCGCCGTTTTGTAAAACAAGTTGAGCACACAAAAACTAAAATCCTTGATACTCGTAAAACAACTCCGGGCTACCGTGAGCTAGAGAAAAAAGCCGTGCTTCATGGTGGTGGTGTGAATCACCGCATGAATTTGAGCTCTGCAATTTTGGTTAAGGACAATCACATTTCTGTGATGGGCGGAATTACAAACGCCGTTAATCGCATTCGCGAACACAGCAATCTGCCAATGGAAGTGGAAACTCGCACGTTGGCTGAAGTGAAAGAAGCCGTTGGCCTAAACGTTAAACATCTTCTTTTGGACAACATGGATAATGAAATGTTGAAACAAGCTTTAGCGATCATCCCTGAAGGTGTTGCGACTGAAGCCAGCGGCAACATGAATTTGGCCCGTGTAAAATCTGTCGCTGAAGTTGGCGTAAGCTACATCTCTGTCGGAGCTTTGACACATTCAGCTCCGGTTGCTGATGTCAGCCTTCTCTTTGCTTGGGAGGAATAGTGACAAACGAAAATCCCATGAGCGAAATCCGTATCGGTGATGTGACAGCCAAATGGGCTCGCAACAATCACTTGCATGTTGAATACAAAGCCCAACAAGAAAGCACAAACCTCACTGCCAAAGAATTGGCCTTCGAAGAAGACTTGCTTGAGGAAAGCCTGTGCCTCTTCGTGACGGATCATCAAACCGCAGGCCGTGGTCGCGGTAAGAACACATGGTCTGAAGCTCAAGTGGGTTCATCTTTGCTGAGCTCTTGGTCTTATCTGTTGCCGATGATGCCACAACCGACGGCTTCTTGCCTGGTGGGCCTTGCGGTTTACAGAGCTTGCACAACGACATGGCCTTTTTTGAAATGGAACTTGAAAGCACCTAATGACATTTACATTGGTGACAAAAAAGTGGCGGGTATTCTTTTAGAAACTGTCGCACAAGCTGATGAAGCTCGTTTTATTATTGGTCTTGGTGTCAATATCACGGCATCACCAAGTGCCGTACCCACTTCAACTAGCATCCTAGGCTCTTTGCCAGAGGGTGCGCCTTTATTGGGTGAGGATTATACAGCGTTCTTGGATCGTTTGGTGTTTGAACTGAGCGATGCGGCTTCTCACTGCGATCAACCGCTGAGCCCTACAGATCAGCTGTCTTTACTGCATGCTTTGAATTTGCATCCACTGCTTAAAGAAAAATACACGGCGATGGAAGCTGATGGTTCCCTTTATATGGGTGCTAAAAAAATCAATTGGAGCGAACTGTAATGGCTACGACTTTTACTCCGTTTCCTGATTTGGGAAATTCAGTTCCTGACTTTAAGCTGCCAGCGGTGGATGGCAAGACTTACTCGCTGAAGGATTTTTCTAATGGAAAACCTTTAGTGGTGATGTTTATCTGCGCGCACTGTCCTTATGTGCAAGCCGTGGAAGAACGTCTGATTCAGCTGGGAACAGATTTGAAAAATGACGGCGTGAACGTTGTTGGTATTTGCTCGAATGATCCCAAAGATCATCCAGAGGATTCCTTCGAGATGTTGGCAAAACGTGCGAAAGAAAAAAACTATTCTTTCACTTACTTGGTGGATGAATCGCAAGAGGTTGCAAAATCTTTTGGAGCCGTCTGCACTCCGGACTTCTTTGTCTATGACGGTGATTTAAAACTCACTTACCGTGGTCGTTTGGATAATTCCTGGAAAGACGCCAGCAAAGTCACGCAACGTGAGTTGTACAATGCCGTACAAACACTTTTAAAAAATCAAAAAGTTACTGAAGAACAAACAGCCTCTATGGGCTGCTCTATCAAATGGAAGTAAAGCAATGAGATACATTTTAGTTTTCGTCGTAGTTATGGTTATTTCTTTCGGTACTTACCTGGCGACATATTTGGGCGCGTTCAAAGGCGTTGAAATTTCTGAAGTGAAACAAGGTCCTTTCAAAACAATTTATATTGAGCACGTAGGCCCTTATCACAAAGTAAATAAAGTTATCGGACGTGTTGAGGCCTTCATGGCTTCTCAAGGCACTGTTTGCCAACGTACCTTCGGTGAATACTTGGATAACCCTCGCGAAGTTGAGGAAGCTCGCTTGCGCGCTAAAGTGGGTTGCTTGATCGAAACAATGCCAGCGAATGCTCCTGAAGAAATGAAGGAAGGCGAAATCCCGGCTCGCGACTACGTCCAAGCTGTCTTCACCGGTTCCCCTGGAATTGGACCTTTGAAGGTTTACCCACGTGTTGAACAATACATGGAACAAAAGAAACTAAAACAAGCTGGCGCTGGAATTGAGATCTACGAGATCCACTCTATCACTGAAAAGGCCGCGATGACGACGACCTACCTCTTCCCAGTTATTCCTGAATAACTGAAACCAAAAAGCCGCCCTCATCAGGCGGCTTTTTTTATTCTTCATACCCGCCTCCAACCGCGATGGATATTATGATAGCTGCTACAAGTATCCTGGGAATGATTTGTATCTTTCACGGATATGATGCAAATCATACGAAATATGAAGCACTCACTTGAGCAATGCCAAAACTGTTTTCTCCTGAATCGCACGCTTAAACTCAAAGACTCAACAGCAATCGCTTTACTGAAGGTTAAGTCGGTTCACAACGTCAACCCTTCGGGCTGCGTGATCAGTCAAGGGTGCTTGCCGATGAGTATGTATTGTGTCGCCGAAGGTAAAATCAATACCATCGAACGCGATATGGAAGGCCGTGAACACTTGGTTTCTTCGTTCACTGCCAATCATATGTTTCCGCTGACGGTGGCCTTGTCGGATGCACCGACTTCTTACGAATATATTTCTGAAGGACGATCCAAGGTCTGCAGCTTTCCCGTTAAAACTATGCGAGAGTTGCTGAGCGACGATCCCAATCTATCCTTGTTGCTACTGCAGAGCGCTTTACAACGTGGAATGGATAGCTATGAACGCATCGTGATCTTGCAATCCAAAAGCGCTGAGGAAAAAATCACTCGCACTTTAGAGCAATTCAAAGATGAAGATGGCATGTGCCGATTAAGCCGCAAAGAAATTTCGATTTGGACAAATTTGACGATTGAAACAGTGATTCGCACGCTGACGTCTTTAGAGAAAAAACGCCGCGTGCGTAAGAGCCCTCAGGGCATCGAAGTTATGATTTAGTAGTTTCGTCAGCAATACGTTCGCGAAGCTTAACAGGCTGTTTCGGCTTCACTTTACGCATACGAATATTCAGCATTTCCACACCGACCGAGAATGCCATTGCGAAGTACACATAACCTTTCGGGATGTGGACTTCCAAAGCTTCAACGATCAAGGTGAAACCGATCATCAACAGGAAGCTTAATGCCAAGATCTTAAGTGATGGATGGGAGTCCACGAAGTTGCTGATTGATTTCGCTGAAATGATCATCACGATCGCAGAGATCACAACCGCTGCAATCATCACGCTGATCTCGCTGACCATACCAACCGCTGTGATCACGGAATCCAAAGAGAACACCACGTCTAGCAAAAGGATTTGGAAAATCACCGCGCCAAATGAATGAGCCACGTGATTGGACTGACTGCCTTGCTCCCCTTCCAGTTTATGATTGATCTCCATCGTACTTTTTACGATCAAGAACAGACCACCCAGAAGTAAGATCAAATCACGACCCGAAATCTCTTGGCCGAAGGCTGAAAAGATTGGAGCCGTCAGACCGATGATCCAACTCAAAGAGAACAACAAAATAACACGAGTAATAACCGCAAGGCCTAAACCCATCACGCGGGCTTTGTCCTGCTGCTCTTTTGGAAGTTTACCCGCCAAAATAGAAATAAAAATAACGTTGTCGATACCCAGAACAAGTTCCAGGGCAAATAGTGTGAAAAAAGCGATCCAGATTTGTGGATTCGAAAGCATTTCCATCATTGTGTAAGACACTCCTTTAGTCTTGGTATTAGAGGCTAAAGGAGTCGCTGTTCTTTGACTAGGGAATTCCAATCTCCCGTTGCTTCATTTATATTCAAAAATGTTAATCTTTTCAGGAGTTTTGGCCTCACCAGATCTTTCACCGCGGCCGATAGGAAAACCATGAAATTTGCGATTTTTCTGAGCTTGTCACTACTTACCAACATCGCCCTGGCCCAAATCAATCCACTTCTGGGTATCAGTTGCGCCGACTCTGAAATTCAAGACTTTTACGATGTCATCAAAGACAGCTACGACAAAACGGATTCCTCGCGAACCATCACAACGTTTCGTCAGCAAATTAAGAAATGCGGTAAAAACGCAAAAGATCTTCTTTACGTCGATGATGAATTTCTAGGTTCAATGGCTAAGGAATCTCAAAAGCGTCAATTTCTGCGCATCAAAGAAGATATCGATAAAGGCGCTCAGTATGGAGACATCAGCGAGTTTGAAAAAGAGTTCGCTGACTACTCAAAAAAAATAGGCTTCAACGATTACGAAAGTTACCTTGCCGAGCAAAAGAAACAAGCAAGTTCAGCGTCCGCTTACGAACGTAAAGCCTGCACACCCGTCGATATTCGAAAAGACATGCCCCCCGTTCGTAATCAGGACTCTACCGGTTGGTGCTATGCCTTTAATGCCGCTGATCTCGCTTCCTACAAGTTAAAGAAAAATATTTCGGCTGCAGATATTGCCCTTGAGAATCAAGATAACTGGATCGATGCATTGGATCGCTCTTACAATAAAAAGTCTCCCGTTGATCTAACCGGTGGCTTCACCAATGCAGCTCTTAAAAAGTCACTTAAAACTGGCTTCTGCTTAGAGAGCGATCTACCAAGCGAAGACAATAGCAGCGGAGACTTTGCACAGACCTTACGCTCTATCGACAGCCAAGGCCGCGCCAAAATCGCCTCCGGCAGTTTATCTTGCGGTGAGCTTTACGAAACATCGAAGACCCTCTTTCCGTCGGCAACGCTTACGGACCTACGCAGTGTCCTTGAAATCTCGTCCAAAGCTAACTTCACTAATAATCTAAGAGAGAAGACCTGTAAGAATCGCATCAAAGCGGACTTCACAGTTGAAAACTTCTATATAAAAAACGACGCCGGAGGAAATACTCCTGGCAGTACCCAAGAGCGCAAAGCTGCAAACATCATCGACGAACAGATCTCTGCCAAGAATCCCGTCAGTCTTTACATTGATGCTAACGCGTTCTATGACCGCCGTGCACCTGCAACAAATCAAGACAACATTGGCGCCCATGCAGTTACGGTCGTAGGACGCAGATTTAATGAAAAATCGGGACAGTGCGAGTACCTGCTCCGCAACTCTTGGGGAACCGGCTGCTCTAGCTACGACAAATCCTATCAATGCGAAAATGGCAACTTCTGGATGAAAAAAACCGACATGCTTCGCCGTACAGGAGGAGTTACTTATGTTAAGTAGTTTGATCATCGGCTTAACTTTGTTGGCTCACGCTGAATCGCCTTTAAAGTGCGAAAAAGGCACTCTGCGCGAAACTACAGACGGCAAGACAACAGAAATGTCGCAAACATATTGCTACAATCAAGACAAAAACATCTTAGCCTCCCCTTCCTGCAAGAAGCTTGATTGTTCGATTGCCTTTAATACAAAAAAGAAAATGTCAGCAGCAAAGCTGCAAAACACCACCAGCAATCCTGGGTTCAATATTTGTCGTGAGCTTGAGGGAAAACCACAGATCGTGGAATTTAAGGTGGGAGCTGACTGGCACCGACTGGATCGTTGTACTTTTAAAGACGGATCCTTCGTCAGCACCAGTGAGTTGGTGGGGTTCTATTTAAAACCCCTTCGTGATTAATTAATTTCGTATTCTGCTGTTACTTCGATACGCACTTTGATTTGGCCAGCACTTAGTTCGGTAGGTGCTGAATCAGCCATCGCTTTCATCGCAAAGTTACGCACCATCGGCATTGGTGGTTGGATCGCAGAAGCTCCGTGAGAGATTCTTGCCACACCTTTGATTTTTACGCCTGCTGCTTTTGCAATCTCTTCAGCTTTTACTTTGGCAGCACGAACAGCATCACCCAAAGCGGCCACTTCGGCTTGCGAACGTTTGTCTGAATCCCAGTTGATAGAATTCACGTTAACACCAAAGTCTTTCGTTTGCTTATCAGTGACCAAAGCATCCAAGAACGGCCCTGCGTCATCAACTTTGCGAAGTGTTACCATCAATGATTGCACCACACGGAAACCCACCATTTTGTTGGTTTGTGTTTTCTGATCGTAAACGTATTCAGGATTCAAAGCGTAGTTATCCGTTTGAATGTCTTCTTTCTTAACTTTGAAATCGTCGAAAACTTTTTTAACTTGTTTGAACTGCGTAGCTGCTGCTTGTTGAGCCGCCTTTGCTGTTTGGGCCTTACTCCAAACCTCAACAGTCATGCTCACCATATTAGGATCCATACCTTTTTCAGATGTTCCGTTCACGACGATCATACGGTCTGCTCCTTGGGCGAAACCGGCCCATAGTGTGACAGTCATAAGTAGTGTTCCAAACATTTTAACCATTTTAACGCTCCTTCGTTTTTAAATCCCTCTCAGAATAAAACAAAACATATATGAGCTCCAGAACCATTGACGGATATCCTGCAGCTTGGCAAAATCTGTCTATTCGCATAAAAAATGAAGGAGTATTTCTAATGAAAAGAATCGTTCTTATCGGAACTGCAGTGGCAATGATCGCTACTGGATGCGCAACTGCTAATGAAAATCCAAATGCAGCCAAAGGTGCTGGTATCGGTGCCGCAATTGGTGCTGTAGCTGGTGCAGTTATCGGTCACCAAACAGGTCGCCGTAACGAAGGCGCGTTGATTGGTGCTGCTCTTGGTGGTGGTATCGGCGCTGGCGTTGGTCACCGCATGGACAAACAAGCTAAAGAACTTGCGAAAATCGCTGAAACAAAAAGAACTGAAGAAGGTTTGATCACTAAATTGAAATCAGACATCTTGTTCGATACTGGTAAATCAAACTTGAAACCAGCGGCTCAATCTAGCATCGCAGAACTTGCACAAATCATGAAAAAGTACCCAGAAAACGTACTGACTGTTCGTGGTTACACTGACGACACTGGTTCAGCTATGAAAAACAACCCACTTTCTAAAGACCGTGCTGAATCCGTTCGCGCACAATTGATCATGGGTGGTGTTCCTGCTGACACAATCACTTCAGTTGGTATGGGCGCTGCGAATCCAGTTGATCCAGGTAAAACAGCTGAAGCACGTTCAAAAAATCGCCGTGTTGAAATTGAAATCACTGTTGATCAAACAAAAGTTCCAAAACAAGCTAACAACAACTAGCTGAGTTTCCCTCTGACTCACAAAAGAGCAGAGTAAAACTTTAAAAGATCACTCAAAAACCACCAGACAAACCCCTGGTGGTTTTTTTATTTGCATGATCCCCATCATAAACAAGACTGGGGAATCGTCTCACACTGGCCGATCTTCATCTGATTCCTCAAGCTTTCTTGATATAATATCTGTGTAGCACGTAGTTAGGTTTTCGTTTCGGGAGTTCCTCTCTCCCCCGAACTGTGCGCGGCCCCCTACATGTCTCCATCCTGTGGGGGGCTTTTTTGAAAATCATCTTTTGGGGAGGATTTGTTCGTAACAAAGTTAATCGTGCATCTGCAAATGACCGTTTAACCAGAATAAGTTCTCCCCATCTTTGCTAAAGCATTTTATGATGACTCCATGAAAAACAAAATCTCTGCGAAATTGCTTCTTGGTTCATTGATTTTCACAAGCTCTCCACTTGCTCTTGCCGCACCCAAGGATGAGCTGCGTATCGCAGTGAACGCTGAGTTTGATACCATCCATCCTATCGTTAACACGATGGCCGCCGGCGGTTTGATTCAAGATGCGATCATGCGCCCCTTGGTTATGATTACTCCCGATGGAAAGGCTCAAGCAGAGCTGATCAAAGAAATCCCTACGATTGAAAATAAAAAAGCCCAGATTTTTTCTGATAAAACAGGCAAACACCTTAAAGCTGAGATCGAGTTTATCGAAAATGCGAAATGGGGTGATGGCACTCCTGTGACATGTAAGGATTTAGAGGCCGGATGGAAAATTGGTGGCAACGAGCTGGTTGCAACTCCCAATCGTGATGACTATGCCAATGTAAAAGACATCGTTATCGATAAAACCAACTTAAAAAAATGCACGGTCATTTTTGATAAACCTCAGTACAACTTTTATGTTTCATTTCCCCGCCTGCTTCCGGCGCATTTAGAAATGTCCGTTTTCGAAAAATACAAAGGCAAGGTGCTTTCTTATGAACGCAATTCCCTCTATGCGACAAAGATCACTGAGCCCGGTCTTTATAACGGACCTTACCGTGTCACTGAAATAAAACCAGGCAGTCACGTGGTCTTAGTTCCCAATGATAAGTTCTATGGCAAAAAACCGTATTTTAAGAAAGTCATTTTCAAGTTCATCCTCAATTCCACATCCATGGAAGCAAACTTGATCAGTGGAAATGTGGACATGACTTCATCATCAGGCATGAGCTTCGATCAAACCTTAGCTTTCGAGAAAAAGGTCAAATCCCAAAACCTTCCGTATGAAGTGAAGTATGTTGCGGGATCGATGTATGCCCATATCGAATTGAATCTCGATAATTCAATCCTGAAAGACCTGAAAGTCCGCCAGGCACTGAACTACGCCTTTAACCGCGCAGAAATGGCAAAATCCTTCTTTGATGGCAAACAACCACCCGCACTCCACTTCTCCACTCCATTTGATGAATGGTACACGGATGATCCAAAGATCATCACGCTTTATCCTTACAGTCGCATGAAGGCCCAACGCCTGCTGGACGATGCTGGTTGGAAAATGGGAGCAGATGGTTACCGCTATAAAGACGGCAAAAAAATGAGCCTGACGATGACGAACGTCGCCGATAACAAAATGAATGAAATGATCGCGGTGTACTTGCAGAATCAATGGAAGCAACTGGGGTTAGAAGTCGTTCTTAAAAGCTTCCCCGCGCGAGTATTTTTCGGCGAGATCTTACGCCAAAGAAAATTCGAAATGGCAGCGCTCACTTGGGTGAACTCTCCGAATATGGTTCCAGCGGGCACGATGAGCTCAGAGATGGTTCCATCACAAGGCAACGGCTGGGCCGGACACAATCGCTCTGGTTGGAGAAATAAAGAAGTCGATAAGCTTTTGATTCAAGCCATCGAAGAGTTCGACAAAACCAAGCGCACAGAAGCTATGCGCAAAGTTTTAAAGCTGTATACGGAAGAGCTCCCGCAGTTGCCAAGCTACTATCGCTCCAACACCTCGATCATCCCTAAAGGTTTTAAGGGTTACGAGATGTCAGGGCATAACAACAGCGAGTATCTGCGAATTGAAAACTGGCACTTCTAAAGAAGTGCCCCTTCTCTCCATCCAGCGTTTCTAAGCTTACTCATATCGATAGTCTTCTTAACGCTTTCAGCGGCCTCGGAGCTATCTAGCTTTTTGGCCTTTGCCAAAAATCCTTGAAAGATAATTTCCGTATCTGCGGCACTAAATCCAATCTTAGAGATTTCCTCTTTCAATTTCGGATAATTCAGAACCAAGTTTTCAAAGTAGTTTGGCGCCACCGACACATTCGGATTTAACGAAGCCAAAAACTTCGTCATGCCGCCGACATCTTTTAGATCTTGAGTGATCTTAGCGTCACCAGGTGGGTTCGATGCATTTGAAAAAGTTGGCGTAGATCCAGAGAACATACTCATCGATTTCAGATACTCCGGAACGATATCGTCCGGAATCAAAAGTAGTTGAGTTTTTTCTGTAGTATACAATTTTGCGGCTATACCAACGCTTGGGTCAAAGTTGAGTAACCCCGGCGCCATCATGCTTGCACCATATGAAGCGATAAACTGCTTACTCATCTTCAGTGCCAATAATGCCATATCTACAGATCGAGCAGCGGCCTCTAAGTTCTTTTCTCTTTCTTCGACAAAGACATTTTTGAAAGTATCTTGTCTTGCGCAGCCTAAAATTTGGCGCTCAGCCACTGTAGCCGTCAAAATATGTTCATCAGAGCAATACATATTTGCCGTGCGCTGAACCTCGACACCTTTATAGGCCCAATCAATGGCCATCTGATCGTAAGGGAAAATACCAGTCTTCATATAGTCACCAACGATAGCACTTTGCCTAGCTGGGAAATAGTCCATCACTGAGCTAGTCAAAGCCACAGGTTTGCTGTTGTCGCCTTTTCTAAAGCGCGCCAAGGACTCTTTGATTTCCTGATCAGAGGCCGGCGCATTCAAAGTGCCCGAAAAATTATGACGAAGACCCATTACGTGGCCCAATTCATGGGAAATCACTTCAGTCAGAGTGTTCACCTGATTCATGACTTTCGGAGAAGCGGCAACATCACAGAATCCTTGCAAAGCCTTCACCGCATTGAACTCAGCAAACTCATCAGGCTGACCGTCTTCTTTATATTTTTTGTCGGCAGTAAATGTTGTCGTCAAATAGACATAACCACGCAACGACTCGCCCGTCATCGGATCAAATTGGACGCCTGCAAAAGCGCCAAAGCCTTGATCCCAACGCACCCAACGAACAACGATGGAGCGATCTGCCTGAGCACCATCCTGAACTCGTGTGCTGCTTAACTGCAAAAGCTCTTTACCGAAAATGCGATTCCAATACTGCAACGAGATCGTCAACGCAGGTTTCAAATGCTCTGGGAAATTATCATCAATCATCACCTGGATAGGTCCTGACTTGTCAGAGATATCCCAACGCGCGATCTGAGCTTCCGCCACTTTGTACATATCAGCGGCAGGTCGCTTATTTAAAAAGAATCCGAAGCGCTGTTGTTCATCCTGAAGCTTGGGCTTAAATGACTCGTTCAATTGATAAGGTTTGATCTCGATAACCAAGTTCGCAGCCTGGTCCAATTCTGTCGGGATTTCCCCAAGCATAGCTGCTGACTTTTTATCTGCATCAGACAACTTTGCATCAAATGGAACAGTCATACGCAAGTTCTGACTGATATAAATCGAGTTGTTCTGAAGCGACAACGTCTTAACGAATGAGTCCTTTACTTTAAGGGAGCGATCCATCTTTTGCATCGCCATTTCGTGTTCCATCGGATACAGGGACGGAAGGAAGATATCCAGGCCGTCTTTATTGTCGATGCTTTTAAAGCCTTGGCCTAAATCAAAAACCACTTCATCACTGTTTTCACTGATGACTTGAAATGATTGAAGCAGAACGTCTGCACTTACATCCGTTTGTACATCAGACACCGTACGATCATAAACGGCCATACGATCGCCGCTTTTATCAAAAGATACGATTCGGCTTTTCAAAAAACTAGGTGCCGAAGCACGTGTCGACATCGTTAATGTCGGCATCATTAAAAACAGCTTCCCTAATGATGACTTTTTGAAGGTCACCGTATTTTTATTAACGGCTGCGGAAGATTGGATTTGTGCGGGAGGAAGCTTTTCCTCGATTCGCACTGTTTCTTTAGTACAAGCAGCAAGTAGACTTGTGCACAACAGAACAGCTACAGACGTACGACTGAAAATCCGCATGATCGCTCCTTATAGGCACGCAAAAGCCCCCTGTCTAAAAACGAGACAGTGGGACCTTAAATGGCGGCACTTGTAAGCCGTACTACCATTTAATGCGAGCTAAATTATCGAAGAGCTAAGTTTGCAAGATGGGCACCACGACGGTGCGAATGAATCCCAGATTTTGGGCAAAAAAAAAGCCCGCTAGAAGCGGGCTTTTTAAGCTATTCCAATTTAACTAAAATAATTAGTTAACAGATGCGTTGTCGCAAGTTGGAACTGTGTAAGCTTTAACGAAAGCAAGTTTCGCTGGTTGGTTTTGACCAACTTGAGTGTAAACTTTAACGTTAACAGTCATTGGGTAAGTACCAGTGTAAGTAACGTCTTTGCAAACTGTTTTGTCACCTTTAGTTTGGTCACAGAAAGATTCAGTTTGAGTGTAGTTGATTGGAGTAGAAAGAACTTCAGAACCAACAACTTTGAAGTGAGTTGGACCATCAGAAGAAAGTGTGTAGTTTTCAACGATGTCTACTGGTTTAAGAGTTTGAAGTTTGTCACCGTTTTTGCAAACGAATGTATAATCAATAGCGCGGCCCATGTATACAGCTGGAGCTACGATTTGATATGGACCTTTAGCAGCAAAGATTTCTTCCCAAGAAGAGTTTGCAGAGATAGCAGCGTTTGCAGATTGGCCAACGATAAGAGCAGCGATAGCAAGGATCATGTGTTTCATGTTTTCTCCTGTTAATGGATTACGTTTTTGTTGTGGCGCCATAAATGCCGCCTTTAACGCAGAAAGACAATCCATTTTTCTACGCCGCGTAAATTTCACTGAATTTATGAAATCTTTGCAGTAAGTGCTGCTTTTTTATACCGTTCATATTACGAAGTTCTAATTAATTACGAGGACTTGTGACTTCAAAGAATTGTTTGGTCATTATTTTATCTGTATTTCTTCTGCCTATATTTTCAGCACACGCTGAAGATCGCGGAAGACAGATTATTTTAGATATAGGTAACGACTATTTCACAGGCCCAGAACACACAGATCGCCATCTCACGAACAATATTTCTGTCGGCGCAATCACTCCAGGACTCTTTGATTTATTAGATCACTACGAGGATCGCTTCTCTGAATCACAGAGCGTGTACTCAAGCTTTGCTCTGTCTCAATTTATCTATACTCCTGAAGACACGGAAGCCACGATCCCCGATCCTGCGGATCAGCCCTACGCTGGCTGGCTCTTTATGACAGCAGGCCTAGCTGTGCGAGAGGACAGCACTCTGAATATGTTCGCTCTAGATTTGGGTGTTGTCGGTCCTGCGGCTCTGGGTGAGGAAACTCAAAACTTTTATCATCGTTTGATTGGTGTCGATCAATCCAATGGTTGGGACTATCAGCTGCACAATGAGTTCGGTATCAACGTCAAAATCAAACAAGCCATTATGCCTTATCGCTATGAGGGCAGTGCTGATTCAGATTTCATTTACTTCTATGGCGGTTCTTTAGGGAACGTCGATACACACTTAGAAGTCGGTGCTTTGCTTCGCTGGGGCTATAACATTCCAGATGATATGGGTTACAGAGCCAGCAGCGGGAGTACAGAAGGATTCTCTCTATTCGGCGTTATTCGCGGTTATGAAAAAGTGGTCGCACGAGATATCTTCTTAGATGGAAACTCAGATGGCGAAAGTGCCTCTGTTGAAAAACGTCCTCTGGTCACGGCTGGAAGTATTGGTGCAGTTATGCGTATCGAGGACTTTGAGCTTACGTACAGTTATGAAATGAGTACGAAGCGCTTTAAAACTCAATCCTCTGCAGATTCCCGCGGGAATATTTCTTTAAGCTATCAACGTGGTTTTTAGAACGAATAGCTGACAGCTAAGACCGTGTTCACTGTTCCTAAGAAAACAAATACTGGCTTCACATCCCCATTCGTTTCACGGGAAGCGCTATAGAAATTTGCAATCGCAATCAAAGAGTGAGTCACGACGCGAATCCAACGACGAGATTCGCGCTTTTCTTTTTCCTTTTCAAGATAGCGTTGCAAGATACGGTTTTTCTCTTGAGCGGAGATATTTGAGTGCTCCAGGGCATAGAAGAAAGAATCGTATTCATTCCCCGTCCAATAGTGACTTGCTCCCAAACCAATGGCTGCAATCCCCACTGTCGAAGTGATCGCATAGACAGAACGACTTAAAGCATCTTCGGATTGGTCGTAACCAACAACCCCACCGATGGCAGCGATACCGCCCGAGATCATATAGCTTAATCCCAAGCGTTCATCTTCCTCTTGCTGTTCTTTTACGAACTTTCCGAATTGAGACCACTCAGGCAAACCTTGATAGTGAGCATCGCCGCTCATAAAGGCCTGGGCTTGAGATGTCGTGAAAACGATGAATGATAAAACCAGCAGAAGTGATCTCATAGAGTCACCCCAAAGGAGATATACACTCCGCTGTCATCATCTTCACCCCAGTAGGAAAGACCACTGGTGATATTTCTGAACGCCAACAGGAATCCCGCAGAGTGATCGCGCTGACCACCGCTTAAAGCCAATTGTAGGATACCGATCTTATAAGCCATAGCTCCACGGATCGCTTCTTGCCAGTGTTCTGTATCAGAACTGACAGCACCTTGCAGACCGACCTCTAAGACACCAAAGCCCACTGGTGGCTTGATTGAGGCACCTAACAAGCCTTGCGGCTTCACTGGGTACTGATCTGATTTATTGTTCGAAAAACCCCACTGCGAAAACATCGCTGATATTTGAGGCTTCCAAATTTCATCTTCCCAGGCATAGACAAAGCCTGATTCGACGAAAAATAAATCTTGAGTGCGTGCACGGAAGATTTCTTCAGAGTCACCTGCTAACGCTTCGGTCAGCATAATGTAGTTACCCACATATCTAACGTGAGAGTAACGCAGCTGAATCCCCGCATAGAAATTACGACTCACATAGGACGAGAACTGCAATTTAAAACTCTGCTCTTCGGCCGCGACGAAATTCATCGCAGGTAAAGAGGAGTTATGGATGTCATTGTAAAACACCAGACGATAAGGTTCTGCGGAAAAGCCCCAGGTGCGAGCTTGGAAGGAAGCTTCTAATGAAGCCTCTGCTTGTGTCGCGTCTCTGCGAGAGAATATTTTTGCAACCTGAGCTGGAGTGGCCTTGCCATCAACCATGTCGTTGACGTCACTTAAGTAATCCATATTGGTTCCCAAAAAAAGATCACTATCAAAACGCTTCTGATCTTTTTTTGCGATATAGGCAGGATTGCACGGAAGTCCGCGCTCAATACTATCCATCGAATAACAAGCACTGCCAAAAGTTCTAAATAGGAATCGCGTGCCACCGTCGCGTAAATACGCTGGCAGTGCACCGGCATAAGCCGTGCTTGCCATTAGCAAAGATAAGAACAACACTCCCCTAACTAGAAGCATTGTTCCCCCTTAGGGATCTTCACTTGTTTCATTTGGATTTTCACATCATCCAATTGTTCGCGGTATTGGCGAAGCTCTTCTTGTTTTTTCGGGAAAGCTAATTCGATGTCGGTGCCGAGTTTATCTAAAACTCCAAAGACACGTTCCGCCCAATCCCACCAAGGCTGAATGTCTTTAGTGCAAATTTTTTTAGAAGTGCTATTAAAACGAAGATCCCACTGCTGAACACCATCACCGACATTGCGCTTAAGAACCACCACTCGCAGCATCGCACTGTAAAGACGTGCGCCCGAGTTATCGGTCTCAGACAAGATCTTGACGGCCTTATCTAAATCCAAACGACCATCTTTTGACACATTCGGAACTTGCTCCCATTGTGCTAAGAAGGCTTCCAAACTTTTGACGGTTTCGTTGGTTTGTTCTGAAAAATTAAGACCCGAGAGCTGCAAACGCATCTGAGGTTCGTGCTTAACTGCGATGAAATTATAGATGTTTTCAATCTTGATTCCGGCACGCGCTGCATACGCAGACGCTAAGGCCATACGCACTTGTGGATGAGGATCTTGCTTTAAAAGATCTTCGAAGTATGCGATCCCTTGGTCATAGTTATGCGCATCGAGGTAATCGAAACCTCGATTCATTTTATCTTCGCGTGTCTCCGGCTTTTGGGAGTTACACGAAGCTAGCATGACCAATAAAAGTAGGAAGGGTATCCAGCGCATAGTGGTGGGCATATTAATGCCAGGATCACGATAGATAAACAGGACAAAGCAAGACTGACGTTATTTCATAACTGTCAAAAAATCAGACAGTTTCTTAGCGTGGATAAATCATGTTTGTCGTTGCATCGAACAACGGCGAAGTGCCTCTAAAATCCTGATAAGACAGACTTTGCATCAACTTAAACGCAGCCTTTGTTTTATCATAGACCACGCCGACTTCGCGGTTTTGTACAAAAGATGTAATGGAGCCTTTTTGGAATTTTCCTTGAGCATCCAATTTAGCTAGCAACAGAGGAGCTAGGCCCGCAGTTCCCTGCACGCTGATACCTCTTTCCGTCGCGAAATTGCCCAGGGAGTAAACCACCAAGTGCCCTTTATAAACTTCCAAGCCACGTGGCACGTGAGGCCCGTGCATCAAGATCAAGCTTGCCCCGGCATCGATCGCGCCTCTGGCAAAGGCTACGGAGTTTCCGCGGTTTTCACCCATGTAATATTCGACCTGATTTGAGGTATTCAGGGCGTTGCCACCCTCAGCACCCGCATGGGAGGAAACGATCACGATATCGAATTTGCGTTTCAACTCGCGGATCTCTTGAAATGTTTTTTCAGGAGCAGAAATACTGCGAGCTCCTGGGTAATAATCGGTAGCAATCAATGCCACACGAATACCACGAACGTTGAAAGTCGCGACCTCACCGCCTCTTTTAGTCGAGTATTGGATCTGGTAAGAGCGCAGAGTTTGTTGAGTGGAGTAAAGACCTTGAGAGCCAAAATCCATTGCGTGGTTATTAGCTAAGCTCACGACGTTAAATCCTGCATCTGCCAGGGTGCGACCAAACTCAGTAGGTGTACGGAAGAGATGGCGATTGGCACCCTCCCCTTTAGATCCCGCACCTTTGGAACCATCAAAGAAGGTTCCCTCGAAGTTTGCAAAACGAATATCGCCCGTTTTAATATAGTCTTGAGAAAAGCGGAAAAGCTTACGACCTTGATCATTCGGTAGTTTGTCTGTGGGATAATCAGTCCCCATCATCACATCACCCACCGCTGAAATCGTCACGAAGGACTCCTCAGCTGCGAAGGCGTGAATAGAAAAACTTAAGAACGTAAGTGCGATTAAAAGTGCTTTCATTGCAGACCAGTTATACTAGATGCTACATCTGTTGGCCTCCGAAGCGTTCACTCAGAGCAGTAATTTCAAGCTTGTCTAATTTTTTGTCAGTGCTTTTTGGGATACCAGATATTCATATAGGTATTTTGGTAATCGAGACGCTCTTCGATATCGCTGCCTTTGAGACTGTCTAAATATTTTTTACTTACAACGATCAATTCGGACTGAAAATAGCTGGGAGCCTCGCCTGCGAAGGCTCGATTCAGTTCATCGGCTAATTGCCAGCCCTGCATTTTTAAAGGTTCTGCGATTGTTACCAGTTGAGTGGCTTTTAATGTGCGAATACGGTCCACCGCTTCCTCGGAACCATCTCCTGCTGCAATCCCCACCACATCATCGCGTTTTACGTCCTTAAGGGAACTCGCCATATTATCAAAATAGATATCGTTGATCGCGATCGTGTGAGTCCATGTTTTACCGAACTTCTGATTCCACGCCTTTACTAAATGAGCGATCTCACTATCTGACTTAGCAATGGACAAATCTTCGACTTCTAAAAGTTTAAAGTCTGCCATGCCCTCGATGTTTTTCTTCATCGCCAAAGTTTTGGCTGTTGCGACCGCGAAATCTCGATCCGTCAAAATAATCACGCCACCACTTTTTGCCCCAAAGCTGGTAAGTTGTTTTGTGGCTGTATTTGCAACGTCGATAGGATCTGTCGTGACATTGAAAAATAAATCCGGAGTAGCACCTGATTTCGAAGCCGCATGCCAGCCCACGGTTTTTACACCGAGCTTACGCAATTTTTTTAGTTCACTTCTAAAGTCAGCTCCGTCGAATCCACCAATAACAATGCCATCAAATGATTTGTCTTTGAGCTTTTTAAGCTCTTTGGCAGCTAAAGATCGATTGCCGACACAATCAACTACTTCGACTTTCCATTTTAATTGTTTGGCCGCCTGAGCGAAAGAATCATTTACGGCTTTCACACCGCCATTGCGTAAGTTCGAGGCTAAGAACATTATTTTCTTATTCGCCTGCGCTGGTGGACCGTCTTCAATTTGCGCATGAGACACTGCCGTGACAAGAACAGCAACTGCGATCAACACCGCACGCGCAGCCACATCAAGAATTCTTGTCTGTCGAGAGGCAGATAAAACCCATTCCAACATAAGTCTATTTTCTCATAGCATTTTCTTAAGTTCAGCTTGATCTTCGGCACTGGCAGGAATCAGCCATTCAGCAGGAACATGTTCAGTCACATAAGCCCAAGATTGTTTCAACATGGGTTTTGCCAATGGCTTTTTATGGAGATCTTTAAGCAAGTTCAAATGACGTAACAAAATCGTCCGAGTGGGTTTATAAAAACCCTCATCGTCTGTCCCGGCGTTGGTAATGTCTTCTGACTCTTCGGCCTTCTTAATAAGATCCAAAAAGAATTGTTCTAAACTCATAGTCTTATTCAAACTTATTGCCAGAAGAAAAGCTAGACGATCTAATAATCACATGGAATTTTTTGACGCCGTTCGTGCCCGCCGTAGTATTCGCAAGTACACTCCTGACATTGTCCCCAATGAAGTGATGGAACAAGCTCTGGATGCGGCCCTGTTAGCACCCAACTCTTCCAACATGCAGACATGGCGAATTTATTGGATCCATGAAACAGAAACTAAAAAGAAAATTGCACACGCCTGCATGAATCAAGGGGCCGCTCGTACCGCACAGGAATTGGTTGTTTTTGTAGCAGATCCTTCCACATGGAAGGTTGCTCAGGAAGCAAACCTTAAGCACTTAGGGCCTAATGCTCGTAAAGACGTCATCACCTATTACAAAGTTCTGATGCCATTCTTGTATTCGTGGCGATTCCTAGCCCCTGTGAAGTGGCTGGTCTTTAATATTATGGGCCTGATAAAGCCCGTGGTGCGTAAGCCTTGGTCGTCCCGGGATATCTCTGAGGTCGCCGTTAAATCAACCGCTCTGGCGTCAGAGAACTTTATGCTAGCCATCAGTGCTCAAGGATATGATACCTGCCCGATGGAGGGCTTCGATGAGCGCAGAGTTAAGAAAATTCTTAAGCTTTCCTGCCGCGCCAGTGTAGTCATGATTATTTCAGTGGGTAAAAGAGATGAAGGCGGATTAGCAGGCGAAAGATTCCGCCTGCCTAAAGAAATGGTTATTAAAAAGATCTAAGATGCAAAGACAGAGGCGCACATAACCGGGCGTCTCAAGATATGAGTCTTGTAAGCGATGGACTTCATGATATCCACAAAGCGGAAAGCCATTGCTTTAAATGAACCCTTCACATCACCGAACTCAATACGAACAAAACCTTTAACCACAGGTGACACCGTTACACGAATCAATGAGTGACGTTCAAATTTATTTGTATAAGTCAAAAGGTCCGCCAAAGGTGGTGGAGGTAAACCAATGTTACTGCTAAAGCCCGCTTGGAAATACTCTGGCGAGTTCATGCTGTAACCCGGAATCGCTGGAGGATAGAACGAGAAACCTTTCAAAGTTTCTGCGCCTTCTCTGTGGGCCATTGTCATACCCACTTTTGCTTCAGCACCAATAAGAGAAATTGCAGCTTTGGTGTTATCGAACTTTTCTGTGTTGTGGAATAGTTCAAATACGAAGGCTCTCTTTGCTTTATTATAAGCCAAAGCGAAACCGACTTCCTCAGCACCGCCGGCGCCCTTTTTCAAAACACCTGACTCTGCCACGATACCCACAGAAACACTCAGACCGAATTCATTAGAGTCGATCAACAGAGGAGCTTGTGACCAAAGCTTGTAGTCCATGCCTTTCAAAACACTGAGGATCGCTTGATCACTTCTTTGTTTGAAAGTCATTTGTACTTTAGGCTCTTGCGGAGTGTTTTTACCGAATACTTTTTTAACGTTCGTTTTAACGAAGCTAAAACCGTTACCAACCAAACTACCCGCACCGAAAGCAAACTTCGTGGAGCTCAAGATTCTGGCAGCGTTCGTTAGATAGTGAATACGCATTTCTTTAAAGCGCTCTTTATTTTCAGCACTCAAATGCTCATAGGCTTCCATAGGATTGACGTTTTCAATCTTACCACCACGGGCAAGGATCTCGGCCTTTACCTTGTCAGGAAGATTTAAACCCAAGGCTTCTTTCATCACTTCCACATCGGGATAAGCATCCAATGTGAAGGACTTGCCTTCAGAGATACGGATCTCGGTATGCTCCCCTTGAAGGACCTTTGCAGATTCCAGGGTCTTTTCAACCAATTCCGTTTCAATAGTATCCTGGGACGGCTTTTCCTCTGCAAATGCAGAAAGCGCATAGAAGGCCGGAACCAGCATCAACGTAATATATAAGATAAAACGAACTGTATTTTTCATAATCACGGCGTATTAAGCAAATTGAGGACCACTAGTTTTAATCGTTAACTCGTTGAAACCACGTAAATTTCGTGTCTAGGAATTATTCTGAGTGCCGCAAACTGCCAGCTTGTAGCCCCAAAGCCTCTTCGATTTTTGCTTGGATAAGCGCATCTTCATCAGCGGTCGGAGATTCGCCCCATTGCTCATTAAAGACTTCCAAAGCTTTTTGATAGGCGGCCTTACCCTCTTCCAATTTCATGAAAGGAGTCGCCTTTTCTATTTCTTCACGTTGCTGTTGAAGGCTTGCTACCAAAGTATCCACTTGTTCAGTGATCATATTTTGATACTGGTCGTAACCCTCATCCAACATAAAGACGAAAAGAATGCTGAATATAACCGGGCTGTAAACTCGCTTAAACGTGTTATAGGCATCACGAGAATTTTGTGACTTAAGAGCCAACGCGATTTCTTTTTCGTGCTTATTGTAGCCATCACGAATGACCTTATACATAAGCTCCGTACTGATCGCTGAATCTTTCATTTTTGGCAGCCAGTAAGGGATTCCTGCGAACTGCATAATACGACTGTGTTGAAAGCGCCAAAGCTTATCGGTGATTTTAGAGATTCGACTGATATTCGCAGGATCATAGTGATCACCCCACGTTTTTACCAAGCCTTCTTTGAGCAACTGCTCTTTAATTATTAGATGAGTGGATTCTTCTAAACGCTGCTCACCATTTTTTGTGATCCAACGAGAGAGAGAGTCTTTTCTGCCGAACAAAGCCATTCCCAGCTCTACGGCATGTCTTTCCATCGCTTTTTCAGATGGAATACGGTCCAAGTGAGTATTTCTAAGAAGTTTTCTGACAGTGCGCTTTTTTCCCCAAGACAAGGACGCTTGCACTTCGTCGATAGTTTTACCATTGAATAGATATCCGGAGGTCTCTTTATTAACGATCTCTAACACCTCTTTCGGTGTCGGAGTGAAAACGGATTCACAGCGCAAAGCACGGGCCTTGGCCTGCCCGACAGGCAGACCAAGAGTCACAGCTAATGCTAACTTAAGAACCCGTTTTAACATCATGAACTACTCCAAAACTTGAACAGCAGATTGGATGCTTGTGCGAGTCAATTTGATCTCACGCAATACCACGTCAGCTTGAGAGTCAGACATACCAGATACGATACGACCGATGTTACCAGCGCTCATCAAGATCAAACCCAACTTAGCTTGGCCATAACCTGCACGGTCCGTTAAAGCATAAACTAGCAAGATCGCGCCTACACCTTGAGCTACATGGGAACCCAATTTCACGCGGTCTGTGCTGTCTTCGCTACTTTGATAAGAAGCCAATGTCTCTCTCATACCCACTACAGAAATTGAAAGCTGTTGCAAAAGTGAAGCTGTGCCTTTATCAGCACCTTTCATATTTTGTGCGATCTGTGCTTGAAGGTTCTCAAGATCTCTGTCGACTTTACCAGTTTCGATGTCTTTTTTAAGAAGCGCACTTGTTGTACCAGTTGCGATAGATGCTACTGCCGAAACCAACGACACGCTGATACCCATAAGAGCGCCCAGGCCTGAACCTTCGTGACCACTACGAGAAGTCACAAATGAAAGCGCCGTAAAGCCCAAACCGATACCTGCACCAATGATAGTCGCCGCATTGAAAATGCCACCTGAGTGATCACGTTTATCAACTGTTTTAGCAGTTTCAGCCAATGCTAGATCCAATTGACCTAGGTTTGCACGCAAAGCCGCGATGTTGTCTTGGGCTTGGGAAATAGCCTTATCCGTTGCCACAGCTGTTCTGTCTGTTTGTGCGAAAGCCACGCTTTGCATAGTCATCAAACCTGCCAATGATAGGCATACCAATTTCTTACTCATACTCTCTCTCCTTTGAATAAATGGCCGCGTCTCACTATGAGACACTGAAAGCCTTTTTAATTTGGAAGTTTGGAGTTCAAAGAAAATGCCGAGCCCGAATCGAATATATTGGAGTCAGCACCCCCAAACGACATTCTTCGCTAACGGTCTGTTTAAAAACTAACTGTGTACGATCCCACGACGATCGTGGAAAGTTTTCCCACGGGGTTTTGCTCTCCGTCGCAACCGACTATAGTGCATCTTCAATCTCGGAGAATGTTCATGCGCTTGCTTTTAAGTCTATTAATATTAAGCACGGTCTTCGCACAAACTGCGAGAGCAGCGATCACTGAATCTGACTTTTCAAACTTGATTTCGATCTTTCAAAAGAACTATTCCGATATTGAATTCCAAGGAAGCTGGGACAGCGACACCGTCAATGCTCAAGCCATGCGCTTTGACGACAGCAAACTGATTGTGATCTCTGGAGGCCTTGCGCGTGAACACGGCACAACCGTAGATAGCTTCGCCGTCATGCTTTGCCATGAGGTCGGCCATCACTTAGGAGAAAAGCCTTACTTCCCAGGATCTTTCGGAGCGCCAGGCTGGGCCTCTGGTGAGGGTGCTGCGGACTATTACTCTATTCATTCGTGCTTTAATAAACTCGCTCTAGAAATCCCTGAGCAAGCCATTACGCTGCCGGAGACTTACGAAAAAGATCTGCAACAGATTTGCGCGAGCCAAGCAGATACGAAGACTTGCCGCCGTTCTTTGATCGCGGGATTCATCATCGCCAAACTTCAATGGCAAGTGCTACCAACTAAAACCGCGGAACCAAGTCTGAATGCCGCAGACTCGACACGCGTGAAGTCCACGCTTTTAGAATACGGCAGCCCACAATGCCGCCTGGATACATTCATCGCAAGCGCAACGAACTCTGCCCGCCCTGCTTGCTGGTCACCCACAAAATAAAAAAACCCACAGTCGTTAAACTGTGGGTTTTAAAAATTGAGTCTTTAATCGACGATTACAAACCGCGGATCAAGTTCAGTGCTGAACCAGCGCGGAACCATTTCAACTGCTCAGAGTTGTATGTGTGCTTCGCTTCGATAGTCTCTGTAGAACCATCAGCATGCTTCAAGATCATTTTCACGTTTTTACCTGGAGCTAGATCTTTAAGATCTACCAACGAAACTTTGTCTGCTTCTTGGATCTTGTCGTAGTCTTTTGGATTTACGAAAGTCAGAGCCAACACACCTTGTTTTTTCAAGTTTGTTTCGTGGATACGTGCGAATGATTTAGTGATTACCGCTGTTGCGCCAAGATGTCTTGGGCACATAGCTGCGTGCTCACGAGAAGAACCTTCACCGTAGTTTTCATCACCAACGATGATCCAACCTTTGCCCGCTTTTTGGTAAGAACGTGCGATCTGCGCGTATTCCATACCAGCGTCGCCAGTCAGTTGGTTTTTACCTTTACCGATTTCACCTGTGAATGCGTTATCCGCACCCAACAACATGTTGTTAGAGATGTTGTCCAAGTGACCACGGTAGTTCAACCATTTACCACCCGGAGAGATATGATCCGTTGTACATTTGCCTTTTGCTTTCGCAAGAACCAAATTATCAACGAAGTCGTTACCATCCCATTTAGTGAATGGAGACAAAAGTTGCAAACGATCTGAAGAAGGATTCACAGCCACTTGAGCTGTTGCACCCGCTGGTTTTTGGTAACCCTCAGTGTCAGCGATGAAGCCTTTAGCAGGCAACTCTGGAGCCACTGGAGCTTGCAATTTGATTGTACCTTTTGGACCAACCAATTCATCAGTCGCTGGATTGAAATCCAAACGACCCGCAAGACCCAACGCCATTACGATTTCAGGAGAAGCGATGAACGCCAAAGTCTCTGGATTCGCATCGTTACGTGCGCGGAAGTTACGGTTGAAAGAAGTTACGATTGTATTCTTCTCGCCAGATTTAATGTCGTCACGTCTCCATTGACCGATACAAGGACCGCAAGCATTTGCAAGAACTGTAGCGCCAACTTCGTTGAACGTCGCCATTTGGCCGTCACGTTCAATTGTGTTTTGGATTTGTGTAGAACCTGGAGACACCAAGAATGGAGATTCCATTTTCACGCCAACTTCCATAGCTTGTTTCGCTACGAATGCTGCGCGACCAATGTCTTCGTAAGAAGAGTTCGTGCAAGAACCGATCAAAGCCGAAGAAATCTTAACTGTGTAACCTTTCTCAGCCACTTCTTTTTTAAGTGCAGAGATAGGACGAGCCAAGTCTGGAGTATGAGGACCCACCAAGTGTGGTTCCAACGCAGACAAGTCGATTTCGTAAACTTCGTCGAAGTATTTACCTGGGTTTGCAACAACGTCAGCATCTGCAGACAAAAGATCTTTGTGAGCATCAGCAACTGCAGCCAACTCGTGGCGGCCTGTTGATTTCAAGTAAGCGCCCATGCGGTCATCGTATGGGAACACAGAACAAGTCGCACCAAGCTCGGCACCCATGTTTGTGATAGTCGCTTTACCAGTACAAGAGATTGAAGAAGTACCTTCACCGAAGTACTCAACAACTTTATCCGTACCACCTTTAACAGTTAGCATTCCGCAAAGTTTCAAGATTACGTCTTTTGCAGAAGCCCAACCGCCAAGCTTACCTTTCAAGTGAACACCGATAAGTTTTGGATTTTTAACTTCCCATGGAAGACCAACCATAACGTCAGAAGCGTCAGATCCACCAACACCTACTGCGCACATACCCAAACCACCCGCATTCGGAGTGTGAGAGTCAGTACCGATCATCAAGCCACCCGGGAAAGCGTAGTTTTCAAGGATTACTTGATGGATGATCCCAGCGCCTGGTTTCCAGAAGCCGATGTTGTAACGAGAAGAAGCTGTTGCCAAGAAGTCATAAACTTCTTTGTTAGTTTGATTTGCAACTGTCATGTCCACGCCCGAGCCTTTGTAAGCTTGGATCAAGTGGTCACAGTGAACAGTAGAAGGAACTGCTGCTTCGTCTTTGCCTGCAAGCATGAATTGCAACAAAGCCATTTGAGCTGTCGCATCTTGCATTGCTACGCGGTCTGGTCTCAAAAGTAGGAAGCTTTCGCCACGAACTAATTCTTGATTTTGTGGATCGTCTAAGTGACCGAAAAGGATTTTCTCTCCAAGAGTCAAAGGACGATTCAAGCGTTTACCAACAACTGCGATACGTTCAGCTGTCTTCTTGTAAACGTTCTGCACCATTTCCGGTGTAGTTTCGATTTTAGAAGCCATTGTAATTGCCTTTCTGTAAAGAACGGCACATCCTAATGAAAATCAGTTGAAAACTCAATGAGTTGAGCAAGTTGTCACGAGGCATAATTTTGAATACTCATCTCTTCAAAAATATCGTCATTCTCACTGGGGCCGGCATTTCCGCAGAGTCAGGCATTCGTACATTTCGTGACCAAGATGGCCTTTGGGAAAACCATCGCATCGAAGATGTCGCTACTCCCGAGGCCTTTCATCGCGACCCGGAGTTGGTTCAACGATTCTATAATGCGAGACGATCTCAACTGAAAGACCCCAACGTACAGCCAAATGCCGCTCATTTAGCTCTGGCAGAGTTAGAACACGCTTGGGAAGGCGATTTCCTGTTGGTCACGCAAAATGTCGACAATCTGCATCGAAGAGCTGGCTCGCAAAACCTCCTGCACATGCATGGACGACTCGATCAAATCCGCTGCCTGTCTTGCGAAGAAGTCATCGTGTGGACTGAGGATTTAGCTGTAAATGAGAGCTGCCCTCAATGCGGAATCAAAGCCGCACTGAGACCTGATATCGTTTGGTTCGGAGAAATGCCCCACCACATGGACGAAATTTATTTTGCTCTGGAAAAAGCAGATTACTTTATCTCCATCGGCACCAGCGGAAATGTCTATCCCGCCGCGGGTTTCGTGCAGCTTGCATGGAAAGCGCGCAAGATCGAAATCAACGTCAAAGACACAGAAATTTCCCGCGCCTTTCAAGAACATCTGATCGGCCCCGCCTCTATCGAGGTTCCGAAGCTGGTTCGCCAGATCCTAGGGGAATAACCCCACCACTACCCAGCCACCGTTTCATTTTTGCATCGACTCCAGTCACAGATTGATTTTTACGTCAAATTGACGTATTCAATAATTATGACTAAGAAACGTGACGTGCGCGACTTATTTAAAACAAGACTGACCGTAGCTCGTTTTCTAAAAGCTTGGCGCTTAAGCGATGAAATGAGTCAAACGGAATACGCTAAATTCCTGGGAATTTCCGTACAAAGCCTTTGCGATCTGGAAAAAGGACGTCGCATCCCTTCCCCAGGTAGAGCAGCGAAAATAGCAAAAAAAATCGGCTATCCAGAGTCGGCTTTGATAAGCCTGGCGCTTCGCGATTCTCTGTATGCGGATGGCCTTAAGTACAACGTAAAACTTGAAAGCACCTAATTTAGTTGTGTGCTTTGAGCTGGTGGTTTTTGTTGCTGTGGAGCCGGCGGCAAACGGCAACTCACGGCTACTTGTGAGTAAGCTTGACCAGTGAATGTCGTCACCGTGCTTACCACTGCGCTAAATCTGCCATTGCTATCCGCTGCTGTTGAGTCTGCGACGATTGAAAAATCAAAAGGCGAATCCTCTGCCAGTGTTAATCCTGAAACCAACTCTGTGGCTTTTGTTGTCGCGGTTACTTCGCTAGCAGCGCTCACCAGTTCTGCGTGGCCGATTTGTTTTACCAACTGACTTGAATCATTCAACGTGTACGTATCAACTGCGATATGATTGCTATTATTTCTTTGTAGTAAAAACTTGAACCCAAGCTTTGCTGTCGGCAGTGATGAACTTTGCTGATCTGCCTGCGGAGTATAAATACAACGAAGCAATTCATTTGCTTCACCGGCTGGTTTTTGTGGAGGTTGTTCTTGCGCTCCGATAGCTGCGACTGCCGCCATGGAGATAATCGAAAACATGAGAGCGTTCAACATTCTTTCCATATTCTTCTTCCTCGCATACCCGAATCACAATCAGTTGTGAGTTCATGCAATAAGAGTACGGAAACAGGATTGAAGGACTATGGAAGATTGATTAAATTTTTCGTAATTCTGAAATAAAAAAGCCGGGCTTTAACCCGGCTTTTTAGTTTACCACGCTGAATAGCAGCGGGCTTCTGTGATCACTTGATCGGCGTCACGAACCATATATAGGCAGCTTGTCTCAGACATATGCAATTGCACGCGAGTATATGGGATTACATCACCATTTACGTTCACGATTTGAGACGGCATTGCTTCTACACCCAAAACTTTTGGAAGGTTGCAAAGCTCATCAAAGCTCATATCTTCACGAGCAGCCACAGTGTTCAGTGCATTCAACATGCGTGGTGATTTGTAAGTCGCACACATATTAGTTCCGGCAAAAGCCGCAGAAGAAAGAATCATCGTCAAAGTCACGATTGCAAAGCGCATATTAGGTCTCCTATTGATATGCGGCGCAACCTACCCGCCCCGTGATCTTGAGACAAACAGAACTCAGGCTTTCCACCGAAACGAAAGCTCACTGAAAACGCAAGCCAGACGCGCCGCTCCCCAGAAAGGCGGCAGGCGCCTCTTGACTCGTGGGTCTTGCGCGATAGGCTCTCGGCCATGTTGAAACTTGTTTTGCTTCTGTCACAAATTGTTTTCGCGGCTCCACAAACTTTGAACATCAATGGCAACTACACTAAAGCTTGCCACTTGATGGATGATGATTCGTTGATCACAAATTTAACGATCAATGATTCGCGTTGGACTTTTTCACATGTGGCTTATGAAGACGAAAAATGCACGAAGGCTTATTTGATTTACGAGCTTCAATACAAAGTGAAATCATCAGATCGTTATATCGATATGACGACAGTGCAAACGAGTTACACAAGTCTATCGAACAACGTGACTGAATCATTGAACATGATCAACTGGTGTGGTTTTTCTGATTGGAAAACTAACGTTGCCAAAGTTGTGACGGGTCAAGTTTGTGATGAATACAAATCTCCTGATGAAGGAGAAATTTTGTACACGACTTATCAAGTGAAAGCGCAAAATCCGTTGCTGATCTTTATGGGCACGGCTAGCAGTGAGCTAGATGGCAAGACTCCACAGACTCGTTATCAGATGACGGAGAGATTTCCGTACGCAAAACAGTAACTCGCCTTACGGCGATTGCTCTCCAATTAAGCATTTTTAAGAGCATGGGTTTTGTTTCAAAGTGAAACGGACTTAAGGTCTCATATATTAATTCCATGAAACGCATTCGTGTTATCGCGTACTTAGCTCGTGGTCGACTTTAAGTAGCTCGGGAAACGCCGATAAGTACTCCATGGAACACGTGTGTACGTTTTTGAAGTCCTCCATACGTTCTATAGCACTTGGCTTGGTGTCCTTGTTGAGCCTTGCCGGGTGCTCTATGGAACTTTCCTTGACGGATATTATGTCACCGAAAGCAGCCTCGTCTTTAGGCTGGGATCAAACTGCTTTACAGTCATCTGGTTCGCTACAAGCAACATGGACAAAACCAACAAGCTCAAAAATTGTTCAACAAGAACTTCTCTATTACGAAGGCGATTCTTGTGACAACCCCATTTTGCCAACACTTCAATTAAGCGCTCAAGATTCTTTCAACACTCCGACTTTCACTAAAGTCGAAGGCCAACAATACACGTATCGCGTTTACTCCATGGATGACACGGGCAAAGTCACACCTTCTGATTGTTCTGCGCCCGTGACATATCAAGACGCCTTCGCAGTCTCCATTGTTGGTAGCAATCAAATCAATGAAACAAATGTCACTGCTGCGGCTTTTACGGGTCGTTGCGTGCAAGATTCTAGCGTTGCTGTCTCTGCTTCGGGCACACCGAACATCACGACATTTACTTGTTCTGCAAATGGATTATGGAGTCGCAACATCGACCTATCTCCTCTTCCAGGCGTCTTTGCGGGGAATCTAGATTTTGCAGTCACGCCTCCTGGAGGTGGTATCGCTAAGTCTTATACAGTTGCTATCGACAAAGACTCGATCGCTCCGACAATTGATATTGATACACCTGCCACCATCAACACCGCCAACCAATCTGCCTACACAGTATCTGGAACATGTTCAGAAAATGGCAAAGTAGTCAGTCTTACCATAGGCACGGTCTCGGATACAGCGACATGCTCCACTGGCACATTTACAAAAACATTGGATCTAACAACTTTGACGGGAAATACAGTCTCGATTTCTGCGGTCCATAGCGACGCTCACACCAACAGCCGATCTAAGTTCGTTATCACTTCTCGTTATGTCACAGCTCCCACAATCACGTCGGTTGCAATTAACTCCGGAGCAGCTTTAACAAACTCTCTAACCGCGACATTGAATATCAGTGTTACGGGAGCAACGGAGATGTATATTTCCAACATTCCAGGATGCGCCTCAGGTGGTTCGTGGGAAACTTACTCCTCCACTAAGTCTTGGACATTGCCGACTGCAAATGCCAATAACACTGTTTATTTGAAATTCAAAGAAAGCCACGATAACGAAACTATATGTGTTAGCGACGATATCGTTCATGACGGAACTGCGCCGACGGTGACCATTGACTCCCCTCTTCTTGGAGCAGTAGTTTCATCGGCCAACGTAACATCATTTACCATCAGCGGAACTTGTTCTGAAAACGCTCGCTCGATTACATTCACAGGCCCAAATAGCTATTCGGGAACTACAACGTGTTCGGGCACTTCCTATTCGGCAATTCTAAATCTGACAGTAATTCCTCAGGGAAGCTTTCAATTAACAGCCTCTATGAACGATGCTGCGGGAAATACTGGTACGGCAACTTCCCCATCTTATAGTAAAGACACAGTTGCCCCGACTGGAACCCTTTCGATTGCCAGCGGTGCCGCCTCCACCGGTACATTAAGCAATACGCTAACTCTAACTTCGAGCGACACTAGTGGAGATATGTATATCACTAACACAGCTGGCTGCTCAGCCGATGGCGTATGGGAAACTTTTGCAACAAGCAAGTCATGGACTCTGGCCACTGCGGGTGCCACAAACACGGTTTATGCAAAATTCAGAGATGCCGCTGGAAATGAATCAAGCTGTACCTCAGATTCCATCGATCATTCTTTAGGCCCTATCACCGTATCTATGTCGACTCCAGTAGTCGGATCTTATGTAAATGCCTATACAGCCGCTTCATATAGTTTCTCAGGAGCTTGTTCTGAAGAGGGCAAATCCGTTGTCGTTACAATTACAGGTTTAGGTGATTACTCCTCGACATGTACTTCTGGCTCTTGGAGCGAAAGCATCAACCTTAGTACTTTAAGTGACGGTCCGATTTCCATCACTGTCAATCACAGTCGCTCGGCAGGCGTCGATGCGACTCCAGTTACCAGAAGCATCACTAAAGACACAGTGGCTCCCGCAGCAGACTCAATGTCGATTAATAATGGAGATACTCATACTGGCAGCTTGGCAGTCAGTCTCGGTTTAACAGGTTCGGGAACTCCCGCAGAAATGTACATCACAAATGCGGCAGCTTGCTTGTCCGGTGGTGTATGGGAAAATTTCAACGTTTATAAATCTTGGACGCTGACGACAGCGAACGCTACAAATTTTGTATACTTCAAAGTGCGAGATGCTGCTGGCAATGAGTCGAATTGTACAAGTGACTTCATCACTCACGACAGCACTTATCCAAATATTGCTTGGTCGACTCCCGCTGAAGACTCTTATATGAATATATATTCAGTGAATTCATTTGCAATGACCGGTCCATGCTCCGAAGCTGGCAGAGCAGTTTCAATCACTGTACCAGGTTACTCGCCTGCTGATACGGCAACTTGTAATGGGACTTCATGGTCTGGAAATATGAACTTCTCGGCTCTTGCTGACTCCCTTACCCCTTACGCGGTAAGGGTCTCAATCACTAACTCTACTGGAATCACTGCAACCGCTACACGCCGTTTTATCAAAGACACTGTTCGTCCACCCACTGCCACAATTACGGGAGCGCCTTCTGGAACTTTCACGGGTAGTACGTTAGACATTTCTGTAAGTGGCACAGATGTCACCAATTACACCTACTCACTCATTCCTCCCGGCAGCTCAGCACACTGTTATGCGACTACCTATTCATCGAGCTATCCAATTTCTACAAAAATATCCAACACTCTCACTCAAGATGGGACTTATACCCTTTGCACATATGCCTACGACAATGCTGGCAATCCAAGCACCAATCCCTCATATAACTCTTGGACTCGTGACGGAACGGCTCCCACAGTACTTTCTGTATCTTCATCAACGGCGAATGGTACATACGCCGCTGGTACCGCAGTGAATGTTAGAGTTGTCTTCAGTGAAAATGTAACTGTTGTTACTGGCCCAAATATCGAACTTGAAACAGGGGCAACAAAACGCCTGGCTACATATGTGAGTGGTTCAAATACTTCAACTTTGAATTTCACTTACACGGTCGTGATGGGAGACTCTTCAGCCGATCTTGATTATACGTCGACAACAGCGTTGGCATTAGGTGCCGGCTCTATCAAGGATGCCGCTGGGAATGCAGCGAATCTGACTCTTCCGACTCCCGGCTCCGCCAATTCTTTGGCAGGCTCGAAAGCAATCGTCATCAATGCTCCATATCCAGTGGCTGTACTAAGTGGACAACCGACTGGTACCACATCCGCAACGACCGCGAGTGTGACGGTGTCTGGCGCGACCGTGACGCAATATAAGTATGCGCTTATCACGAATGGTTCTTCGGCAACTTGCGCGACTGCCACATATGGTTCTGCAACGGCTATCGCTATACCTATTTCTATCGACATGACATTGCAACCAGTTGGACCAACAACACTTTGTGTGGTGGGCGGAAACTCGACTGGCTACTTCCAAGTTGCCACATCTGCGACGAGTGCTTCTTGGACACAAGACGGTATGCAGCCAATCAACATCACAACTTCAACTATGAATCGCGTGGACGAAGGCAGTGGCGCAAAAACTATTACACTTTCGATTCCTGTAGCAAGGTCTTCTGACTTTACTGTCTCTTACAAAGTTACAGGCGATGCCACGACAGCTAATTCAGATTTAACCTCAGGCTCTGTGACATTCCCGGCAGGTGCGACTTCCGTCAATATTCCATTTAATATTCTTAGCAATACTTCAGCCGACGGAGAAAAAGCACTCAACTTTAATTTAACGTCGACCACGGGAGCTACAACGTACTTAGGTAAAAACTATCAAGCCCAGTACTACATTGCTGATGACGAGAAAAATTTGACTGTTACCGATTTGGCGATCAATCGCCTACACAATTGCGCCATCATGAGCGACTCATCATTGCGCTGCTGGGGACACAATTCCACTTACGGTCGCTTAGGTGACGGAACGACTATGTTCCGGCAAACAGCGGTAACTGTTATGAGCGGTGCGTCATTCAAAGCAGTCAGTGCGGGACTTGATCACACTTGCGCAATCACGACCGGCGGCGACCTGTATTGTTGGGGCGGAAATACATATTATCAAGTTGGTGACAACACGGTCACATCTCGTACGAGCCCGGTTCTGATTGGTAGTGGATACTCCAGTGTTTCACTCGGGGAAGTACACAGCTGTGCTATCACCACTAGCAATAAACTTCGTTGTTGGGGCCGCGCTGACATGGGTCAAGTGGGTCATGGTACATTAGCGACACAAAGGGTTCCGCTGGATATCGACAATACCAATGATTATATTTATGTTTCAGCGGGATCTAAATCAACTTGTGCGATCACGTCTGCCAACAAGCTACGCTGCTGGGGACGTAATACTTATAATAATCTTGGTGACGGAACTACCGCTCAGAAAAATTCCCCTATCGATATTGATGCCTCGGAAAACTATGAGTTTGTTTCAATGGGATCTCATCACAGCTGCGGTATTCTTACTAATGGTGCGATGAAGTGTTGGGGCCGCAATACTACCGGTCAATTGGGCGATGGTACTACTGTAACACGCACAACGCCTGTTCTTATCAATAGCGCAGATACCTACAAGTTCGTATCTGCCAACGATGACACGACCAATGCAGACGGCCGTAGCTTTACGTGTGCGATCTCCGATTCAAATGTTTTGAAATGTTGGGGGATCAATACTCTGGCTCAGCTTGCGGACTTTACCGTTACGAATCGTAGTGCGCCTGTGGTTTCAGACAGTGGCACGACTTATACGTTGGTAAAGACTGCGAATAGCCGTGCTTGCGGTGTTACTGGTGATGGCGCACTCAAATGCTGGGGTGTTTTAAATAGAGATCCATTTCGCAGTAATCACCTCTACGGTGCAGGCCTGGGCAACGTGCTTTCTAGCTTCGGAAGTTTCTCTGAATACTTCACGAATTACAACTTTACCCAATTGGCAACCACAGCAATTGCGGCCAATGGTACTTCTTTAACTTGCGGTATTGATTCAAGTAAGTTGTATTGCTGGGGTTCATCAACGGTCTTCGGCGACTCTACTCTCTCGCCTTCTCGCAGAGCTGCCCCTATTATGCTCGATCCTTCCACAAACTACGCGTCCTTGGCTACAAGCCACGACGATGATATGTGCGCCATTACGTCCACCGGAGTGTTAAAGTGCTGGGGCACGAATAATTACGGTGAGTTTGGGAATGCAGTTACAATCGGTAACGCGCTCTATGTACCGACAACCGTCGACGCTGGAAAAGTTTACGCGCAAGTCTCGATTAAAGGACAAGTGCTTTGCGGTGTCACAACTACTGGAGAGCTCAGATGCTCGGGCTCAGGCAGTTACGGAAAAATAGGTAATGGCTCCACAGCCGACGTCACAAACTTTACGACTGTGGATAGCGGAACTACTTACAAATACGTCGAAGTCTCAGCTCTACACACATGCGGCATCACGACTGCTGGTGTATTAAAATGCTGGGGTAAAAATGAAACGGGCCGTTTGGGAGATGGCACAACGACAGACTCAACTTCACCAGTTGTTATTGATGCAGGCCAAGCTTACAAAAAAGTTTCTCTTGGAGGCTATACCACATGCGGTATCACAACGTCTGACATCTTAAAATGCTGGGGAAGCAATTCTGCGGGCTACGTGGGCAACAGTGGATCAAGTAACCAATTAACTCCGACTATTATCGATTCAAGCGCGCCTTATTCTTCAGTGAGCTTAAGTATGACTAACACCTGTGGAGTTCAAACTAACGGCACGTTAAGATGTTGGGGCGATCCGGTGTCAATGATGCCTGCAAACTACCAACCTCAGGAAACTGCAGGTTCGTCAGCTCTCAACTTTCCACTAACTGCTGACTCCGGCACGAGCTACTCCGCAGTTTACGTCGGTTCCAACGCTCTTTGTGGTAAAACCACGACAGGAACGTATAAGTGTTACGGTCGATCCAACGGAAAATTCTTTGGCGTAACCGACGCCGGAGCATCCGCGGAAGCCGTCGCTTCGGACGATGCGATGTCGTACTCACCAGTGTTCATGCACAAATGGCTCAACTACTAAAAACAAAAAGCCGGGTTCATCACCCGGCTTTTTTTATTTTTCTTCTTTAGAGGAAATCAACTGACTGATGACTTTCTTAGCGCGTTCGATGTTTTGTTTCATCGTGGCTTTTTCTTTTAAGCTTCCCAGCATCTCATCAGGGGCGAAGCTCATGGTTTGGAAGACTTCGAAAGTTTTCGTGATCTCGTCCCCATGATCGCGTCTTAAGCTTGGTGGGATCTGATTCAAAAGCTCATCAATTTTTTGAGAAGCCCCTGCCTCACCTGCCACTTGTCCCATGACCATATAAAAGATATTGGTCATTTCAGCGCCGACTTTGCGGTAGTCGTCTTTGCCTAAGGCTTGATCAACAACTTTGTAGCGTTTGCCGACTTGCTCTTTCAAAGTTCTGCGACGACGGCCCCAGCCGAATTCTTTTTGTGCTTTGAATAGCAACGAAAAGATCACGCCGGAATAAATCACGATCCACAACCACGGACGAGCCAAGACACTTGCTTGCGTTGAGGGCTGCCATGCCATGATCACGTCTGGAAGTTTGTTTTCAACCACCACCGGAGCTGCTGCGGGTTTTCCACCTTCAGCCATACGCTGTGAAGATCCAACCGGAGCGTTCGGGTTATTTACGATCTTCAAATTAATTGGCTCTGTTTTACGAGTGTAGTAAGTGCCAGATTTTGGATCGAACATGCTGACACTTAAAGCCGGGAACATCACTTCGCCTTCTTGGCGAGGGATCAACAAAACTTCGAACTCTTTATAGCTACGACCATTTTTGAAAAACTTCGAGTCTGATTTTGTATCATACTGCTCAAGACCTGTTGGCAACTGCATCGCTGGCAAATCAATCAGCTTCGCATTCCCAGCACCTTCAAAGCGAACTTTAAGACTCAAAGGTTGATTCACTGGGAAGCTTTGACCTTCCACTGTGGCATGTACATCAAACTGCCCTACTGCTCCAGAAAAATCAGAGGGACGTCCATCTACTGGCAATGGCTTTACTTTAATTGGAACCGCTGCCGAGCTTTTCGTGTACTCGTAAGGCTTAGTCATCATGCCCATTTGGCTTAATGTACGTACACGGGATTTAATTTTATAAGAATCAATACTAGCGGTACCCGCTTTGATCGGGAACAGAGCATGCGAAGCTAGCAATGCCTTTTTCCAAGGAATACCGCCAACATTCTGTTCATAGAACTGAATGCTTGGAACTTCCTCGATGATCTCTTTCCAGAAGCCTTTTAGATCCGGGAACTTCAAACGATCCAAAGTTTCCATCTGACCGCGAGTATAGATGTACCAGTTCACCGTGACTTGTTCACCCTCGTAAACTTCAGTTTTATCGACTTCCACACCGATAAAAAACGCATCATTTGGATTCGTCGGCAAACTTCTAAAAGCTGGGTTATCAATATTCGTAGACGATCCACGGCCGAACTGTTCATCCGGCATACCGCCACCATGTTGTTGCAACATTTGCTGCATCAATCTTTGGCGTTGTTGTAACAATTGATTGAACATATCTTCGTCGGCACGGTCCATTGAATCAAATGGATCATCAAAGCCTGGCAGACCTTGGCGAGGTCGTTGCTGTTGGCGTTGATTGCCGCCACCTTGCGCAGCTCCACCACCGCCCGTTCCAACTTTGATGACGATCGGTTGAGTTCTAAAGATCTTGCCACTCACCACAACTTCAAATGACGAAACACTTAAAGTACCTTGGCGCTGAGGAGTTAAAATATAAGAAAACTCTTTACGACGTTGAGTTTCAAATTGCATCCCACTTGGACCTGGAACTAATTTCTGCGCAACAGCGGTACTGCTGCTGGTATTCAAGAGTTCAAAACCATCCAAATCGGGAATGCGAGGATCTTGAATATCTACGTCTTCATTAGATACCGCTGAAATCGTGACCGTGAATGTGTCACCTAAGTTCATTTCATTGCGATCTACAGTTGCACTGACAGTTGTTCCCGCCGCTTGGGCAACAAAACTACTTAAAACAATGCTCAGACAGACGATGGAATTACCAATCTTTGTCACGAGGCTGCTCCTTCACTTCTTTACGATTATAGTCAGCGCGAATCTTAGATTCTTGCTGCTTAATCTCTCCCAGGATTTTCTTAACGTCTGCTTCGGAAAGCTCTTTACCTGCAAAGGGACGAGGTTTGTACTTTGGAGAGTTCTGGTACTGTTTGTCCTTTTGGTCTTTGCCGTCTTTACCGTCGTCTTTTTGATCTTTATTCTGATCCTGGTCGCCCTTTTGATCTTGCTGTTGCTGATCGCCTTTGCCGTCCTGGTTCTCTTTTTTATCTTTGTTTTCGCCCTGACCACCGCCACCTTGCTGCTGTTGGATCAGAAGCTCAATGTTAGTTTTAGTTTCTTTGCTATCAGGTACGATTTCCAAAGCCTTTTGATAAAGCGCAATAGCTTCATCAACTTTCTTTGCCTTACCTAAAAGCTGAGCCTCATTGAATCGCGCAACAAACATCATCTCGCGATCTTTCAGAGCCTCTGCCAGTCTTCCCGACTCTGCGTAGGATTGCTGTGCTTTCTCAGCTTGCTGCAATCCTTCAAAAGAAAGACCTAAGTTATTATGTAGGCGAGATAGGAACGGATTAAAACGCAAGGCTTCAATGTACTTGGTATTCGCACCTTGGAAGTTTTGTTTCGTCAGGTCGGCATTACCTTCGCGATTTAAAGACAACGTTTTCAGATGCGGTTGATTACCACATCCCGTAAGTCCTAAAAGAATGAATACAAATACTAAATTTCTCATTCTGCAGGCACCTCAAAGCGGCCCTTCCAGAAACGGAAGCCACGACGGCGCTCGCCAATGAACAATTCAAATGTCGCAATAATAATCCCGATCAAAAGTAAAATCTGAAAGCGTTCTTCGTATTGCGTAGCCATTGTTGTGTCGAACTGCGTTTTTTCTAAATGATTGATGTCTTCAAGCAAGTGTCTAACTTGATCACCGCCAACTGTTGCAAAGTAAAAGCTTCCTTTACCCGCTTCAGCCATCGCACGAAGGGCATCACCTTTAACGGTCGTGATAACAGTCTGACCACCACGATCTTTTTTATAGCCTTTAAGAAAGCCCATGCCATCACGCACCGGAATCGCGCCACCTTTTTCAGTCCCGTAGGCGACCGTGAAAATACGCGTGCCATCTTCAGCAAGTTTTTTCGCGGCATCAACAGCACCCGGTTCATGATCCTCACCGTCAGAGGCAATCAGGATCACGCGAGTTACTTTAACTGTGTCATCGGTTGAAACACCACCGCGCTCGAAAGCTTCTTTGGCAGTATTCAAAGCATCTGTGAAGTTCGTACCTTGAGTGGAAACAGAGTTTGTATCCAAAGCATCAATGTACATCTTAATCGCAGCTGGATCATTCGTTAGCGGAGACAACAATGCCGCAGATCCCGCAAAAGCCATGATCCCGATTTTATTACCCGGCATCAAATCAACCAGACGGTTTAATTCAGTCTTTGCTTGCGTCAGACGATTTGGTTTTACGTCCTCTGACATCATACTTTCAGAAACGTCGACAGCGAAGATAATCTCAACACCTTCACTTTTAACTTCTTGCTTACTTTGACCAAACTGAGGACGCGCCAATGCCAATACAAAGAAGAACACCGCTAGCATTTGAAGCACGGTTTTGATCGTACGCTTCTTTTGTGAAACCGAGCTTGAAAGGAACGGATATAGTCTTGAACCGATCGCGGCTTCCATTCTTTTACGCGATCTGCGATCAAAGAAATAGCCCACGATGATAATCACCGGGATGATCCACAAATAGTTAAAAGCTGCCATGTTTTCAAATCTAAACATTATGGCACCCTCCTTAACCATGTACGACCCAATAGCAATCCCGCCAAATATAGAACAATCGCAATCACCAGATAAGGCGGATACTTCTCTGTGTAGTTCGTGAACTTATTAACGTCGATTTTAGTTTTCTCTAGGGAATCGATGTCCTTAAAGACACCTTTTAAAGAGTCTTCCTTAGAAGCACGGTAGTACTTACCACCCGTTTCTTTCGCCATTCTTGCCAGCAAGTCTTCATTCACCGTGGAATCAAATGGCTGATAGGTCTTAATTTTTTGACCAAAGATATCACGGGAATAAATTGGAATGCGTGTTGGACCGTCTTTACCGATACCGATGGAATAAATCTTAATCCCATAACCTTTAGCGATATCAAGACCAGTCTCTGGATCGATGGTACCAGAGTTGTTTTCCCCGTCGGTCATAAAGATCACGACACGGCTTTTTGCTTGGGAATCTTTAAGGCGGCCCGCTGCATTCGCAAGAGCCACACCCAATGCCGTACCGTCTTTAATACGCGCACTCGCTGCTGTCGTGATTTCATCCACACGAGAAAGGATCAATTGATAATCCAAAGTTGGAGGAACCAGCGTAAAGGATTCCCCTGCGAAAATTACTAAACCAATACGATCCGAACTACGACCCGCGATGAATTGCTTAATCGTCTCTTTCGCCGCTTCCAAACGATTGAGGGGCTTCATATCCTCGATCAACATGGAATCTGAAATATCGAGGGCGATCACGATATCAATACCTTCGACATTCTTTTTTATTTTAGTATTCATCTCTTGCGGACGAGCTAGTGCAAAAATCGCCAAGGCAATAGCCATCGCCTTTAAAATTGTTGGAATATTCAACAAACGCGTACGCAAACTTGGCGTCACGGTTTTTAGGACCGCCACCGTTCCGAATTGCAATGTCGGAGTTTTGGATTTTTTTCTCCACAAAACCCAAACCACAACCGCGATCAAAGGAATAATCAACCAAAACGCTAATGGAGAGTGTATTGTCATGACAATCTCTCCATTTCCTCAACCAACAGGCGTGCGCGCTTAGAAAGGTTCAACACGTCAGAACCAGAGATCTTTTCTCTGTCTTCTACGGCGTGCAGGAATTCCTTAATAAGCTTTTCAAGTTCAACACCGGTTTCTTGATAAACTTTCGGGTGATATTTTTTTAGATCTTTAATAATTAAACGAGGACTCCACTCAAGCGCTGGGATCTTATAGCGACGAGTGATGTATAATTTCAGCATCTGGCGTGTTTCATCCAATGCCAAAGGAATGTCTTCTTTTTTAGGACTGCCACCAAAGAACACCGTGTTCACACGCTGCATACGACGGAATTTTTGATGGAACTCTTGCAAAGGTGACAACGCGGAATCATGCTCTTTCAAACGTTCAATAGTACGACGACGTTGAACCGAGCGGAAAATTTTAGTTGCCGCAAATAAAATGACCAACCCAACGACTCCCGCAAGAATCGCCCAATAAACCATCGGCACCGGAATCGCTAAAGGTCCCACAGGGCCATAAGGTTCTTGTTTCGGTTGTTGCTCGCCAGGTTTACCAGATGGTGGAGGAGGTGGTGGCAGAACACTGACCAATTGATACTGAACCTGGCCTAAATCCAAAGTTTCTGTACCGTCCGTCAGTTGCAAGTTATCAAACTTAATCTGAGCACCCGCCACATATGAAGTGACTTTCAAATCAGCTTGCGTGGGTGACCTAAATTCAAAACCTAGTAAGTGGATAGAGTATTTTTGTTCTGGAGACAGAACTAACTGCAACTTATCTTGCTGCAAAGTTTTTGGAAACTCCCCGTCACAAACAAGCAAAAACTCACGGCCGACCGTAAGCTCTTGGTCTTTCAGACCTTGGACGTTTGGAATTTCAACTTTACACTGTACAGCCATTAATTATTTTCTCTTCTTAAAAAACGCCACAAGAGGATCAACGAAATCTTCGCTGGATTTTACATCCACGCGGTCCACTTGGGATTTACGTAGCAATTTATCACGCGCTTCTTTGCGCTGCAGAACGGCCTTTTCGTACTCTTTTCTGAATCCCGCTGAAGATGTATCCACCGTCAGCACTTCGCCTGTTTCAGCATCTTGAACTTCAATCACACCCATCGTTGGTAATGAGTACTCTGCCGCATCGTTCACTACACAAGCCACGACGTCGTGCTTTCTTCCCAGCAGACGTAAACTTTGATCATAACCCTCGTCCATAAAATCGCTGAATACGAAAATGGTCGCGCGTTTTTTCAAAGCACCTTGCAGGAAGCTAAAGCCGTTAGAAAGTTTCGTCGTGTGACTTTTTGGTTTGTAGTAGTAAAGATCGCGGAGCAAACGTTGCACGTGGCCACGGCCTTTTTTAGGTGGAACAAAGTGTTCAACCTGATCGCTGAAAAGTAACAAACCAATTTGGTCGTTATTCTTAACCGCAGAAAATGCAAGTAACGCCGCCATGTGAGTCATCACTTCGCCCTTGAAATAAGGACCTGTTCCAAAATCACTGGAACCACTGACATCAACCGCAATGATCAAAGTCAGCTCACGTTCTTCTTCGAATGTTTTGATAAAAGTTTTCCCTGTGCGCGCAGTTAGCGGCCAGGAAATGGAACGAACATCGTCGCCCGGAACATACTCACGGAAGTCTGCGAAGGTCATACCTTGCCCCTTGAAGGCGGTATGGTATTCGCCTGCAAAGAGATTGTTCACAAGTTTTCTTGTGCTCAACTCAAGGAGTTTGACCTTCTTTAAGACCTCTGGAGGCAATCCCATCTTTATGGAACCTCGACTTGGCTTAGGATTTCTTTGATCACGTCATCAGACTTGATGTTTTCAGCCTCAGCTTCGTAAGTCAGAATCAAACGATGTCTCATTACGTGATAAGCGATAGCTTTCACGTCTTCAGCTGTCACATAACCGCGACCACGAAGGAACGCGTGAGCTTTCGCAGCACGGAACAAACAGATCGTCGCACGCGGAGAACCGCCCACGTTAATCAAGTTTGCGATACGTGACAAACCGTACTCGCCAGGATTTCTGGAAGCCATGACGATTTCTACGATGTAGTTTTTGATTTTGTTATCTACGTAAATCTGATCAATACGATCAGAAGCACGTAGCAAGTCTTCTTTAGAGATCACTGGGTTTACGACAGGTTTTTCATTCGTACCCATGCGATTCAAGATCTCAAGCTCTTCGCCTTTGTGTGGGTATACCACGTTGATCTTAAACATGAAACGGTCCATCTGTGCTTCTGGAAGTGGGTAAGTCCCCTCTTGCTCAAGCGGATTCTGAGTTGCCAGAACCAAGAATGGATTTGCAAGTTTGTAGGATTCATCACCGATAGTGACTTGTTTTTCCGCCATCGCCTCAAGCAGTGCTGATTGCACTTTCGCTGGAGCACGATTGATCTCGTCGGCCAAAACGATATTCGTAAAGATAGGACCTTTACGGGGAGCAAACTCTCCAGATTTTGGATTAAAGATCATTGTACCGATCAAGTCTGTCGGCAATAGATCGGGAGTGAATTGAATACGTTGGAAATCTAACGAGATAGATTTACAAACTGTAGAAATCGTCAAAGTCTTTGCAAGACCGGGAACACCCTCAAGCAAGATGTGACCGCCTGTTAGCAGACCCATCATGATCCCTTCGACCATTTCCTTTTGTCCGACCACAACTTTATTGATCTCAGCCATCATTTTGTCGATGAATTGGCTTTCTTGTTTGATCGCGGCGTTTAACGCCATGATGTCGACTTCGCTCACCTGTCCTCCCTCGAGAATATCCCTTCTATTTCACTCTCTTAGAGCTCTTGCGGCAAGCTTGAACTGACGCACCCCAGACCCCATTTTCACAGAGCGTCGGCAGAGCAAAACCTTGCAATTGTTATGTCACAGTCCTAGCCTTTAGTTTGTATTGAATTAACGCCGATTCGATGGGACAAATCACTATGGCAAATACGAACACCAAAGTTTGGATTTTCATTCTTTCCACTTCATTAGCTTTGCTAATTTTGGGGTATCAAATTGGCGAACGCTTAGGCCTGATCGTAGGCTTCTTGATGGCCCTGCTTTTAAACTTCATTGTTTTCTTTTACGGCGAAAATCGCGTGCTTTCAAAATTGCGCGCACAACGTCTAAAAGGCCAAGACGCTTGGGGCGTTTTAGATATGGTCGAGCGCATGTCTCACCAACTAGGCATGCCAGCTCCGGCAGTATTTATGACTCCACACAATTCAGCGAACGCTTTCTGCGTGGGTCACTCTTGGAAAAATGGATCCTTAGGTTTTACGCTAGGTCTTTTACAAAAGTTAAATGCGAAAGAGCTAGAAGCCGTTGTGGCACATCAACTTTGCCATATCCGCAGACTTGATACCTTCGCATTCAGTGTTAGCTCCACCCTTGCGAACTCCGTTGTGGGTCTGGGGCAGTTCTTGGATTCTTTCTTGCCGTATCGCTTGCAGTTTTTCATGCCGCTACTGTCGCCAGTAGGTTGGTTGATTATCAAAGTTGTTGTGGGCGAAAGATCATTTTTTGAAAACGACCTAATGGCTTCTGAATTATTAAATAATCGCCATCCATTGGGCGAGGTGTTGTGGAGACTAGAAGGTCTTGCGCAAACACAACCTCTGGAAATCCCTGCATGCACAAGCCACTTGTTCATCGTGAATCCAGAGGGCTTTAGGCAAAAGAATTTATTTTTGAAGTCCCATCCACCGATTGAAACTCGTCTTCAAAAGCTGATGGGGTATTATCCGATCTAACCTTGACATCGAATGATGTGAACTCATGTTTTCTTAAGGGTGTTTTATGCAAGAAAAAATGGAAGCTTCCTTATCCGTACTAATTATGTCCCTGGCCTCTGCCGCCATCATGGCAATGGGCCTGGCACCAGATCCTCAAACGGGCCAAACTTCAAAAGATAAAAACATGGCTCGTTTTAACATCGATCTTTTGGTGATCTTACAGCAAAAAACTAAAGGCAATCTCACAGCCGATGAGAGCCAATTTTTAGACAACCTAATTAATGACCTTCAAATGAAATTTGTTTCGATTTAGGAGAGTTCTTATGAAGAAGTTTTCAATCCTTCTGTTAGCTGCCTCGATGGCAGCATTTATTCAAACAGAAAATATCGCTCAAGCTCAACAAGTCGCTTTCCCCAAAGATCCACCAAAAATGAATCTTTCTGCCCCACTTCCGGCAAATCTTTTTGTCGAGTTGGGTAAGGCTATTAATCCTGCTGTCGTAAATATCTCGACAACAGCGATTCCTAAAAATATGCCACGTGGTCGCGACCCGATGCTTGATATGCTTGAGCAACTATATGGTTTGCGCATGCAACAACCTCCCCAGCAGCAACAACAACGCCCGCAAATGATGGGCTTGGGAACAGGCTTCATCATTCGTGAAGACGGTTTGATCGTAACTAACAATCACGTGATCGAGGGTGCTGACCAAATCAAAGTTCAATTGAGCGAAGACTCTAAAGATCTTTATGAGGCAACACTTATTGGTAGCGATAAACGTACAGACATCGCACTTATTAAAATCAAACCTAAATCAAAACTTACAACAGCGGTTTTGGGATCTTCTAAAGACCTTGAAGTCGGCGAATGGGTTGCGGCTTTCGGTAATCCATTTGGTCACGGTCACTCGATGACTAAAGGTATCGTGTCTTCCAAAGGACGCGGTATTGCTGAAATCAATAAGATTCCTTTGATCCAAACTGATGCGAGTATCAATCCAGGAAACTCTGGTGGTCCACTTGTGAACACTAAAGGTTTGGTTGTGGGCGTGAACTCTGCAATCGATGCTCGTGCGCAAGGTATCGGCTTTGCGATCCCTATCGATGAAGTGAAAGCTTTGATCCCGCAACTTGAAGCAAAAGGTCGCATCGCTCGTGGCTACATTGGTGCAGCTCTTGGTGATTTGGATCCTGAAGCAGCAGAATACTTGGGATTAGGCGAGCAAAGTGGTGCGGTGATTACTCAGCTTGATACACGTGGGCCAGCGGCTCGCGCAGGTCTAAGAATCTATGACATCGTGACTGAGTTTAACGGTAAATCCATCGATAGCTCATTGAGCTTGGTAGATGCCGTGAGTGATGCACCGATTGGTAAAGCATCGACGATGAAATTGATCCGCGACAGAAAGCCAATGACTGTTTCCGTAACAGTTGCTGAACGTGTGGATGATAAGGTTGCTAAAAAGACCGAAGTTAAAAAATACGAAGGCCAACGTGCTCCGTTTAACTTGGGCTTTACGATCATCGACCCAACGGCTGCAATTCGTGCTGACTGGGGTTTACCTGAAGATATGAAACAGCCGATCGTGATCGAAACAGCTCGCAACTCTTCGGCTAGCAAAGCAGGCCTTGCAGTTGGTGACGTTATTTTGGACGTGAACAAACAAGCTGTGGCGAATTCTAAAGACGTTATTAAGAATCTTAAAAAAGGTGCGAACACTCTAAGAATCGCGCGAAATGCTCGCATTCAAATCATAAATATCGAAGGCAATTAGTTTGCTGTTTGCGACAAGCAAAAAGCCCGCTTCATCAGCGGGCTTTTTTATTTTTAAACCACATTGAAACAAAAACTACTGCAATAACTCCAGCGGCTCCACTCCCAGCTTCTGCGCCAAGGCAGTCACTGTACTCATTCTGAAATCTTCAACCTTCCCATTCTCGATTTCAAAAACTGTGGACGTCGCCATCTTGGCCAACGTGGCTAAGGTCTGCATCGTCATTCCCTGTTTCGTTCTTTCTCGGTGAACATTTCTTGCCAGGTTCTTAACAAGTTTGCTCAACTCCTTATCTCTAATTCCTTTTATCGTTCGTCCCATTACTCTTTATATCTACTTTTATCCAGGTCCTTCAGTAAGTTTAAATCAGTACGGATATATCCTTAAAGTATCCCTCACTTTTGCCGTAAAGAGCGTTGCTATAAACATTACGGGGTAGATAGAAACCTACCTTAAATCTAGAGGAGTTCTTGAAATGGCTAACTTAAGTTTGAAGGCAAAATTACTGTTCCTAACGTTGATACTCTGTGGAGTAAGCGTTGTCATCGGAATAACCAGCTATATTTCGTTAACATCGGTGAGCACTGAATACGGTTGGATCGCGACTAAGACCTTACCCAAGATGGATCATCTTGATCAGATGTACCTAAACTATAGAAAAATTCGCATCAACCTTAGAACACTGGGCTTACCGAATTTGCCGACTGAACAAGCCTCTCATAGTATTGACGGTGTTATAGAAGCCATCAATGATTATGAAAAGCAAAGTGAGCTTTATGTCGGACTCGGTTTCATTCCAGGTCAAAAAGAGCTTTACGATAACCTTCAAGCTGCATGGGTCGATTTTAAGAAGACCGGAGTCGATGTCCTTCAATATCAGAAATCTGGTACTCCTGAAGACAAAGCAAAAATGTTAGACATCTTTTTTAAAGACTGCCCTCAAAAAGCAGAAGTCTATACGAAAGCAGTCAGTGCACTTTCTAAATTTCACCATGACGCGGCCGATGCAAAAGTCAAATCTGCAGAGTCCATTCGCGACAAAGCAAATTTAATCGTCATGATGATGGTAATAGGCGGAACATTATTTGGATGCCTCTTTGGTTTACTGTTCTCAACTTCACTTTCCAAAACGCTTAATCGCATCAGCCAAGAAATTTTTGGAGCGGCTTCACATACTGCGGCCGGCGGAGCCCAGCTCGCTTCAGCCAGTGCACAGCTATCGACAGGTGCTACCGAAGCCGCAGCCTCTCTTGAGGAAACAGTGGCTTCAATTGAAGAGCTTTCAAGTATGGTCAAACTTAATACGTCTCATGCCCAGGAAGCCAATACACTTTCAAAAAATTCTCGTGAATCTGCGGAAAAGGGTTTTCATGAAATCGAACGCTTGATCGCAGCGATGAACGAAATTTCTCACGGCTCAAAAAAAATCGAAGAGATCATCCAAGTCATCGACGATATCGCTTTCCAAACAAACTTGCTGGCACTGAATGCTTCGGTAGAAGCTGCTCGTGCGGGTGAGCAAGGTAAAGGCTTTGCCGTAGTTGCCGACGCCGTCAGAACTTTGGCGCAAAAAAGTGCAGAGTCTGCGAAAGGCATTAACTCACTCATCAAGGACAACGTTGAAAAAACTGAAAATGGTGCATCTATTGCCAGCAACAGTGGTGTGGTATTAAAAGAGATCCTGACTTCCGTAAAAAAGGTCGCCGATCTTAATGGTGAAATCTCCGCCGGCAGTACAGAGCAAGCAACAGGTATCGAACAGATTTCAAAAGCGATGAATCAACTGGATCAAGCAACTCAAGGCAACGCCGCTTCGTCAGAAGAAGTCGCCGCATCTTCTGAGGAGATGTCAGCGCAAGCGCAAGCCTTAAGTGGCCTTGTGGGTGAGTTACAAATTCTTGTTAACGGCACAAAAAAAACAACTGAGTCCTCGCACATCACAAGTGCGGCAAGAACATCAGAAGCAGTTGCCGTTTAATTTATTTTTCCAAGTATAAACAGTAGGTCAAAGTGGTCCCCGGAGATTGGCTCCGGGGATTGCTTTTTTAGCCATTTGCTCCCCTTTCTATCCTAAAAACGGCATTTAGTATCAATTTTTAATACCTTAATTCTGATAATTGAGAGAATAGTCCAAACAGGCGATACCTATTTGTGTAGCAAGCGACGTAAAGTCAAAAACACTAACTCTAACAAATAGGAATAAAAATGAAAACACAAGTAATCGCAGCTATCATCGGAACTCTTGGAATCCTAACTTCTGCAAATTGTCTGGCTGGTTGGGATGATGGTCCGATTGACCAAACACAAACTGGAACGCCAGCTCTGGAATGCACTTACACTCGCTTTTCAGCATTAAACAGTCCGGTATTTCAAACATCTATGACTGCAAATTACAAAGGCGAATCTGCACAAAATAACTTCCAAGTGAACGGACAAACATTTGCCAGCGGTTCGGTCGACAATAAACAGCAAGTGAGCTTCAATATTCTAGGTCAAACCAAACAAGTCACTGCACAAGTCGGAGAAACAGTTGAATTTGTAGAACCTACGTCAAGAGTCGATAAAGTTGCGTGCAAGTATAACTACACTCAACGGCAATGGGCTGGAACTCTTAGTCAGGCCTTCTATAATACGAATATTGATAACGAAAAAAGAACTGCCCTCTATGGAAGCAAAACCGTAAGTTACAGAAACGTTTGGTCACAAAATTTCTTTCAGCAATATAGCAATTCAGCATTCGTGAGAGCCCCAGAGGGGAAAATCATCTTGGGAGTCGAACTAACTGGCTACTATGTTTACCAAGGTCCATACAGCAGACCATGGGATGAGGCTCCCTTCAGACCAGATGAACTTGGTAAAAACTATCTCGAAATTAAAGCTAACTCCACCCTCTATTCATACACCGTCTACTACACAGATGCTGAATAAAAAAATCCCCGGCTCATCACCGGGGATTTTTCATTTTCTAATTTTGAAATCTAAAAACTAAAACGGAGTGCAGCTGTAAGTAGCCTCTGCTCCGTCGAAGTATCTCCAAGTCACAAGGCCGCGGGATTCAAATACTGTTTTTTCAACGAAGAACTTAATCCCCATCGCTCCGCCTTTAAGAACGCCGTCTTCAAGCAAGCGAACGTTGCCGTATTGGCTCTCTACAGAATTTTCGGAAGCTTTTTCTGCAACAACTTGGCGTTCGTCATCAGAGATATAAAATTTAAACCGCAAAGAATCTGTCTGACCTGCGTGAGTGTAGATCGTCACAAGATTCGGCATGAACCCATCGTTCGTGCGAACTTGCATGCAGCTTAAACCTGTAACTGCAGAGGCTTGTGACATAGGAACCAAAACCAACAAAGATGCGATAAGCGCTTTCATAAAACTCCCTGGATGGAGGTTGGTTTCCCACACCCCTCCCGTCCCTGTCACGTTACGGTTTTGTTGCCGTTTAATTCCCAAAGCTCCTGAATTCTTTGCCAGTTGCCCGAACCGATGTTGGGATTGTCCACACTCCCCCAACGGAGTCCGCGCCCGTTCCCGACGAAGATGCTTTTCGTTCAAAGTTTTGTAAGTGGTGAAGTGTTTCGCTTTGAGACAGAATTTAAGCAGACCGATGATTTTAGAACTTTCCTCGACCTAGGTCTTTAGAAAACTACAGCATCGTCCGAAATAGAGATCGGACCATAGTATGGCTCCATTGGTAGCAACAAGATCAGCACCTAGAAAGGGACTCTATGAAAGTCACCGAAGTGAAAGTTTTCCCGGTCAATGAGGATCGCCTCAAGGCCTACGTCTCCATCACGCTTGATGGTTGTTTCGTAGTTCGCGATCTGAAAGTCATTCAAGGCACGACGGGTTTATTCGTCGCCATGCCCTCTAAAAAAAGAAAAGACGGCCAATTCCGCGATATCGCCCATCCTCTGAACCAAGAGACGCGCGCGATGATCGAGGACATGGTCTTTGAAGCATACGAAAACGAATTAAAGTCCATGGGAGAAACCCTAGTAAACTTGAAGCGCCAGAAAGCTCCTGGGAGCGATCACGGCAGCGACGATTACTAACGGTTTGAAGTAACCCTGCTCACGCCAAGTTTTAGGCCATTTGTGGAGGCTTGAAACCGGAGGCGGCTTCAAAACCCCAAGGACAGTTTTGCCCGCTCTTGCAGCAAACCCTGCACTAGCGGGCTTTTTCTATTGGGCTAAGGCCCGATTCTTTCGACTATTGCTACGTTCGCAGTGCGTCACTGATTGCAATCTTCACGCAAAATCCGTAGTTTAGCGGTTCAACCGTTCATCTTGTTGGGGTATCGACAAGTTGGTAAGTCAACAGATTTTGATTCTGTCATTCGCAGGTTCGAGTCCTGCTACCCCATCCATTTTTCAATAATCTTAAAATTGAATATACGAAAATCTCCACAAGGGACTCGTACGTCTTCAGCAGGACTCGAAGAAGAGAGAGCGTCTTTGCGGCGAATGCTCCGGGGGAGCGTTCGTCGAAAAGCGGCACGCCACGATGGCGTGACGAGTGAACGGCCCCGGCTTCGGGACGAATGCACGTGATGCGCATTCGTGGGAGGAGCCGAGCCCAATCATCCCCCTATACCTTAATACGGAATTACCGCTGACAATCCGATAAACTTATTAATGTTTTAAACCTATGCAAAGATTGTTACATGTCCACAAAGAAAGATCCGCGCAACAAATACCAGCAGCAAGGCCATATCTCTGATTTACTATGGCATTTCATCGGACCAAAAGATTTCGAAAACTACGACTACGACAAAGCAATCAAGCGACTGCTAAGCTATTTTGACGAAGACAGCAAAAATCTAACTCTTGAGCCTTATATAGCGAACAGCAGCTTTTACGATCGAACTCTAATACTGACATCAGCAGATTATGGAACTATGGCAGAAGCTAGTGACATACATAACTACCTAGTAAAAGAACCCAAGTCCGTATGCTTCTGTGATATTCCGATTAATTCACTACCAATCCATATGGCGAAGTATGGCGATATTGGAATTGGAATTCGTCGTAATCGAGTAGTCGAAGGAAGCTTTATTAATCATGTACGCCCAGTGCTCTACTATCCACACATCACGGAAACGGAGCTAAAAAAACAATATAACATTGATCGCTTTTGGAAACTAACAGGGAACACCGTGACTCTAGAGGATTTCGTAAAAATACCCACAAAGCTATCCCACTCACCTTCTATTCCAGAGCATCAATCGGAAGACTTCGAATCTATCTACGAAGAAAGAGAATGGCGAGCAACCAAACCAATTGAGCTAACTACTCAAGATATTGCATATGTGATTGTTCCCGATGATACCTATATTAAAAAATACCATAAACTTCAAAAATTGATTATGAATGGCGTGGGTTTAATAAAGGCAAAAGATATGTATCGAACGGTGAAAACATGAATAGGAAAAACATTCTTGCGGCTATTAGAAGCTTCCTCGAAAAACAAGGAAAGAACTCCTGTTTCGAAATTACTGTGTTCCCACAAGAGATCAATGGAAAGCAAATCATCAGAAGAAGATCAATAATTGTCGTTGACTTGCCGGCTAATAAATCGACCGAACTCGGACAGTTCCTTTGGATGAATGGCCTTTCTGAACAAGGCACTTCTATACAATTTTATCAAGACCTTGATTCATTAGTTACCAACTCACAAATTGCACTCGACGACATGAGCTTAGATAACAATTGGAGAGGACGCGTACTCCGATTCGATACGGATTTCAACTTCCAAGAGACATACTTAGACTTTGAAAAAAAATTTCTGCGGTCTTACTTTAGATTTATTATATCAAAATATAATGAAAACTATTTTTCCAAGTATGATATAACGCCAACATTCATCAGCCCTGGCACAAGTACGCCAGGATTCCCAGATTTTGAAAATGCGACTGAAGACTTCGTTCGTTATTTAGAAAATTCATCAATAAGAGCAAATGCTTTCGCGGGCATCGCAGATGCTGATTTTGATTTTATCCGAATTTTTATATCTAAAGGACAAGGTCGTCCGTTCGAAAGTGTTAGCTTATGGAATCAGCAAATCATTTCGTTAAATATCATTTACAACTACATACTGCAATTTGGGCCAGATAAAATTGTTTCTGAAATGAACGACTCAATAACTTCTGCATTCGGCAACTAACACAAATGGCAAAATTGCTTATCACAGCCTATTAATAAAATTAGCAATCTCCACTTTCAAATAATTTGGCAACTCCAAATCAAATGGCTTTATTCTTTTAACTTCATCAATAATAGCATCCATTGATTTTGCTTGGCGTAAGGCAGGATTGTCTTTCAATCGCGCCGCAGAACTCCGACTCAAGCCAAGGGACATCAGCGACACCATGACTGGATCAGACGCACCAATTTCTAGATAGACATGTAATGGAGCAATTTCTTCAAGAAGTTCAGGCTTTCCCTTTTTGTTCGCGACAAACTCGAAAACATCAGTAAAAGCTTTAATATGAAGGACATACTTATAGCGAATTTCATCGTCCAAAACTTCGATCAATTTCTGGATTTGCTGGTTAATTGAAGCTCTGCTTTGATCCGCTTTATCTTTAGATAACAAATGTTTGAATGCTTCTCCTTTCATCCAACGATTCGCTAAACCCGCATGATATTTGTAAGAAAAGTTCGTCTGCCGCCTTACCACCTGGAAGCAAACCTGAAAAATATTTACCAAGTTTTCATAAAAATCTGGTTGAAATGGAGCTCTCGGAATAAATTTGGTCAAATCCTGTTGTGTATTCAAATAGTCGAATATCCTATTCAAAGCCCAGACAGACACGCCGCTATTTCTATGAATAATATCAGGAGGCAGTCGAATTTTATTTAAAACTGACTCACGCATCTTATCGATCTGTACTAGATTAGTTTCGTTGGAAACTGTTTTATACTTATCTGTATGAATGCTTTGATTTGAAAAATAGTAGTCGATAACGATTCGATTCGCCGCCTGCGGGATAGATGATCGCTCATTCGGATTTGACTCAGGATTCGAAAGAAACTCAACCAGTTCACTAGAATCTGTTTCAAGCGCTATTTTAAAAGCATCTTTTACGGTAACCTTCTTATCATTTAAATGGGGAGTATTCCTCCACGACAAAGTGTCAAGACACCAAATATTTCCCATGAAATGATTCGACATTCTACCTGCCCTGCCGGAAAGATTCCAAAAATCGTGGGCGGACATATCGCGAAATTTCCCACTTTTTGGTTTCAGTAGGAAAATATTTTTGCAGGGAAGATTCACCCCTTGAAGTAGTGTAGAGGTACAAACTATGTATCCTATTTTCTTTCTGCGGAAAAGATCTTCAACGAATTCTTTTGCAAAATCGGGCATTTGCCGACAGTGGACACCAATTCCTCCCTTCAATAGGTCAATCAAATCATATTCCTCATGGACTTCAGAGCTTAGAAAGTCCACCATATCATTAACTTCTCGATCATCAAGATTTAGTGACAAAGTATCATTCAATTTTCTAGCTATTTTGAAAGCTTCATCAGGCCAGCTTGCGTAAATAACACTTCCGTCTTCAATTTTTGAAAAGGCTTTCACCGCAGATGTAACCCGGCCGTAGTTTCTAAATTCACCAGGCAAGTCCCTGGTTCCAATGGGACTTACCTCCCGATCGCGCCCCATCGAATATACATCGACCTTACTCGGAGTTCCTTTCTTACTTTCCACTAGAAATGTATTATGTGTCACAGGCGAGTACTCGGTGGGAATATCTTTCACCTTATTTTTAATACTAAATATATCCCAATATACTTCCGGATTCGCACACAAAGGAGTGGAGAAAATCAGTTTTAAACTAGGATTTTTGTAGATAAGTTCCGAAATAACATTTTCCAAAAGAATTCCCCGATTGCTTTTGGAAATCTCATTAGCTTCATCGATGATCGCAAAAGTTAGAGCGGGCGCAGACGGCAGGCCTAGCAATGAGTTTAATCGTTCTTGTGTCAGAACATATACAACCGCCTCATTCTCCTTCATACGAACTTCGGCAGGAACACCTAGCACCAAAACATTTCTGTCTTCGTCCTTCGTAACATTTTTAATCTCTCTAACCATCTCGCGTATAAGGGCTCTTGTCGGCACGACTATCACGCCGGCCGTTCTCCCCTCCCTCAATAGCTGAAGCACGGCGAGATTGAGTGAAAATGTCTTACCGGCCGACGTCGGTGCCGAAAGACTAATACCGACATTTTCTGTCAAACTATTCACGATTTCGTTCTGATAATCCGTTAAATGTACCGTTAGTTTGTCCCCAATCACGTAACGATTCGCCATTCTTTTCCGAAGAATTTGCAAACTCATCCCAACAGAAAAATTTGGATCATTTTTAGAATCAAAAATATTCTTGAATTGCAAAATGCTCGGGAAACGCCCAAGCGAGGTAAGCACATATATTATTTCTTCCCGAAACGGTTCAAGATTCGTCCCCAGCAATTCAATCAAATATGATAGTATATCTGACGATAACTGCTTTTCCCTATCACCATCCATAGAAGACAAAAAAGAGGCAAGTGATATTACCCTTTGAACATCAATCTCGTCCGTATTCGGATCAATATTAAATGCAATTTTATTGAAATACATGGACTGCAACAATTTCAAACTTTTTTCTGAGTTCTCACGCATTTATGATCCTTCAAGTCTCGCCAGAAATTCCTTGCGCAGAATTTCAACCGAATCTGTTGGCAACAGAAAAAAGTTAAATTCCAACCGCTGAAATAAAATATCACTGTTAATTTTTGCATTAATCTTCGCAACATAGTTAGCGAAGATTTGATCCATAAATTTAGGATGATCTTTTATATAATCGATATTCGTATACTTATCTTCATCATAAGATATCAAACATGCAAATACTGGCTCTATATTCCTTTTCTCAATTAACGTAACTATAGTGTCCTTAAGGTCCGCATCTAGGATCCTGAAATGCTCAGACACTAAGAAATATTCGTGATCGATTTTTTTTGTAGTCACCAACGACTCGATACTTTCAAATGTGCTATTTAAGGCTGACGCAAAATCTTGATAGGTCTTGGCCTCGCCTAAAAACAATTTTAGCAAGCTTCTATCTTCGCTCAAAATTGCATGTACCCCATCAGCGCCTTTAACTTCATCATTGGCATTAGTTTTGAGACCCATTTTACAAAGTATCTGCGGGGCTTTCAAAAGAGCTTCAACAAAAAAGTATAAAATGAGCTCTCCGACTTCTCCGGTCTTCTTTTGCATCCGAAAGAGGTCACGAGCCTCCGCCCATACCTCCACCTCTCCTTTAGATGATCCACTCCGTTTTACATCCTTTAAACAGTAGGGAACTAGATAGCTGTAAATGATTTTTTTGCTAAGTCTCTTGGCGCAGGGTTGCTTAAATTCATTTAGCTTTAGAGCATGCATATTTATTTTAACAGGCGCAGCCCCGTCCGAAGTATAATTTAAGGAATAAGTTTCGAAGCATTCATTGAAATCTTCTTCTCGAACTGCTACGTATTTCTGTAGAGGCATCTCTCAAAGATAGTGCTCATTTACTCCAATCGCATCATTTGGATATTCGAATATAAATAAACTAGACTTTATTCTATGCAAACTGCTGCTCGCAGCCTCCTTAAATCCCCTCAAAAAACGGCTTCAACGCCGGCTCCATATAAGCCACAAACGCCTGAACCTCCGGTGGTGTGAACAGATGCTTCTGGTAAACCAAATGCACAGGAGCATCAGCAAGCGCCCAATCAGGTAATACGCCCTGTCGATTCTTTAAAAGCCAGATAGCTGAAATAAAAAAGGCCGCGCATTCCTGCACGGCCTTCCCTTTACTTACCCAGAAACGACTGCCAATCACTAAATAGGTTTGGCCAGTTTCTCACCGAAAGTTCTCTATTCTGCGCGATACCAAAGCCATGCGTGCCCGACTGAAACAGGTGCATTTCAACAAGCACCTTGTTTTTGCGTAAAGCCTCAAACATCGCAAGACTCCCCTGCGCTACGACCGTAGAGTCATTCAACGCATGAACAATGAATGTGGGGGGCGTCTTGGCAGTAACCATGGCGTCTTGCGAATAACGTTGTTTGTTGCTGTCGCTAAGATTATTGCCATACAGCGCGGAACGACTGCCATTGTGGGTAATGCCGTCTTTCATCGAAAGCACCGAATACATCAGCACAGTAAAATCGGGGCGCGCAGAAGCCCTATCATGTCCATCCGTCGCACTATAGTTGTTAGCATCAGGATTGTTGCTGATATTCGCTGCCAGGTATCCCCCCGCCGAAAAACCCATCACGCCAATCTTATTGGTAGCAATTTTGTACTGAGAGGCCATGGATCGAATCACGCGCATCGCACGCTGTACATCGGCAAAAGCTTCAGTGCGCCTAGCATCAGATCCACCTTTGGGCATACGATATAGCAACACAAAGCAAGTATAGCCTTTTTTAGCCAGGAACTCTGCCACATTCAGCCCTTCAGAATCTTCCATAATATAAGAATACCCACCACCCGGAATGATGAGGATCGCAGATTGATTACTTTTTCCAACAGGCGGAACGTGAATAATCTCCGGCGATTCCACGTTTGTTACTGCACGATTCTTTACAGCCGGATCTTTACTAAAATCCGTAACTGTATTAGTTCCTGATACTACCTTACTTGGCCAGATAGGAAGTCTCGTATAGGCAAATGCACTGGGAAGATAAATCAGAAAACTCAAAGCAAATAATAAAGTGAATCGCATCTCTCTACCCCCGACAATTACGGTAGCAAATGACAAACTCACTCTCAATATCCAGAAGTTTTACAGTGGGGTTTTAGTGATCCATCTGACTTACGACTCCACGTTGTTAAGCTGAATATACGGAGAGTAAATGAAATCACAACGTCTCAAAAAGGATCAAACAAAGGACTGACTTTGTAGGAGATGCTCATCTACCATGCTGGACACAAATATTGTGTTTTCAAACAAGTGGCCCCACCTCGGGATCCGTCGTTAAAATCTACACATGAAACAATTTATCCTTATCTCAATCATGCTATTTTCCAGCGCGGCACACACTCAACCCGGCGTTCCTCGGACCTACCCCGATGTGAAGGGTGACGTTAAAGAGGGTTCGGTGAATTTTATCCGCACTAAAAAAGAGATCACTATCAAGTCTTCGAGTGATCGTGCGTTGATCGACTTCTTTTCTTTTTCAGTGTTTGGAACCGAAAGCGTCAGGATCAATCAACCATCTAAGAACTCGGTCATGATCTTGCGACTCCCCGTTGAACTTTCTAATAACGTCAATCCGAACATGCTTTACTTAAGAGGCGAACTATCCTCTAACGGCAAGATCATCATCATCGCTCCGGAAGGAGTCAGTATAAAATCGGGTGCTAAAATTGATGCTCCGTCGGTTCTAATCACCACCGCCGACATGAAAGAATCCGATTGGCAAATTGATGATTTTAGATTTGAAGATGTCTTAGACTATTGGGGTGAAATCGAAAATGAAGGTGTCATCACCACTAGAGGGTACGGATCTATCACTATTGCTGGGGACCGCATTTCAAATGAAGGTAGCGTACTCGCTGGCGGCAATAATATCTCGTTAGTCACGGCCTCGGCATTCACCTATTCGGTCAGCAACAATGCCATCCGCCCGGACTCAATTCGAACTGTCGCAAAAAAGCAGTCGCTTCTAAATAAAGTTACCAAGGCCACCGTTATCAACAATAGCAGCGGAGCTAAAATAATCGCTCAAACTATCAATGTTGATGTGAATATCGACAACAACGACCGCCAAACTCCCGTACTACTGGAGGGCTCTATCGATGGTAGCTTACAAGTCACTGCCAAAGCCCGAGGATGGCTATGGCTCGATGGAAATGTCGCTAGCCGAGAGGGCTCGATCAACATCTACTCTACCGATGATGTTTGGTTCGGAGAAAACACGAAGCTTTCCGCAAGAACTATCAATGCTAAAGCCGATGATGAGCTTCGCTGTCGAGTGAACGAGATCTCCACGAAAGCACCGTTATTGGATGCCTCCGACGACAGAGGCAATGCCGGAACAATCCGACTCGAAGCAAAGCGCATGACTTTATCAGGACGCCTTACAGCCGTGGGTAAAGTTAACGGTGGCGAGATCACAGTCATCAGCAGCACCGAACCCACCAAGTCCTATTTAAAAACAGACGTCGCAGGGCACACAGGTAAGGCCGGTGTTGTGAGTTTCAAAGGTCCTTAGTAAAGAACTGATTGTCAAAGTGAAGGTATTTGGAGCTTTATCTTGAAAAGTCCTTGATGGATGAGTCGAACCAGTTAAAGTTTGAGGCATACATCAAGGAGAACTCATGAGCACTCTACAATATTTCGCAGCCTTGTTATCTATCTCGCTATCAGTGATCGCATTCGCTAAGTCATCTGAGAAAACAGATATTATTTCTACTGCAATCTCAAATCCGCAAAGACCAGCGACAGACAAAGAAGTCGATGCTCACAGACATCCAGCAGAAATCCTAAAGTTCTCTCAAGTAAAATCCGGCGACACAGTCGTCGAGTTCTTGCCAGGACGTGGTTACTACACTCGCCTGTTTTCAAGTGTTGTTGGCCCTAAAGGCAAAGTGATTTTGGCGACTCCAAAAGAACTTGAAGGCAATAAGTTTAAAATCGTGGAAACAGCCCAAGAACTTCCTAAGGGACTTGATAACGTCACTTCACTAGTCATCCCAGTTTTGGAACAACCAGCGGCAAGCGCTGATGTATTTTTCACTTCGCAAAACTATCACGACCTTCGTATCAAAGAATTTATCTATACAGACATCGCAGCCTTTAACAAAATGGTTTTCAAAATGCTAAAACCCGGTGGACGCTATATCGTGATCGATCACGTTGCTAAAGAAGGCTCTACACTTGAGGAAGACGCTAAACTTCACCGCATTGATCCTAAAATGGTCCGAAAAGAACTTGAAGAGGCCGGATTTAAATTTGACGGTGAAAGCACTGTTCTTAAATCTAACGAAGATCACACGCTGAACGTCTTTGATCCAAAGATCAAAGGTAAAACAGATCAGTTCGTCTATCGTTTTGTGAAACCAAAGAAATAGAGAACCATTCATGGCCAACGCTTTTCAACAAATCGCTTTCACTAATTCAGTTAAAGAAATCCAGAATTTAATGGGCAGCCGGAAAACCTACGCAAGATGGGAATCCGGCCTTACTGAAAACGAAGCCCTGACTGCCGATGAAATTCGCTTTATTGGCGAGCGAGATACGTTTTACATGTCTACAGTCACTGAAACAGATTGGCCCTATGTCCAACATCGTGGTGGTCCCAAAGGTTTCCTGAAAGTACTTTCTGAGCGCGAAATTGGCTTTGCAGATTTCGCAGGAAATCGCCAATACATCAGTACTGGGAATCTAACTCGCAATCCCCGTGTCGCCCTAATCTTAATGGATTATCCGAATCAAGCACGTCTAAAAATATTAGGCACGGCCCGTACGATTGACTCCAATTCGGACCCTGAATTGATGGCTAAATTAGTCCCTCAAGATTATAAAGCAAAAACAGAACGAGGCTTCGTTATCCACGTTGAAGCTTACGACTGGAATTGCCCGCAACATATTACTCCCCGATGGACTGCTGAAGAGATTCAAAGCGCCGTAGCACCCTTGCAACAAAAAATTAAAGAGCTCGAAGCACAACTCTTGTCTAAAAAATAAAGAGTCCCTAGACACGCATCGTCCGTATAGAGCAATGACTCAAGATAAATGATGCGTGCATTTTCCCGTCTCGTATTGGACAACAAATTTTTGATTATATATGAAAATCTCAAAGCGAGAGAGCACCATACTATTATGGGATAAGCCTAATATCCGAATACTTAATGATTGAGCGATATGCTTCGGAAATTAAACGACTTCTGAGCTCACCATACTATTTGAAAGAAACTTGAGACTGCCTTTCCGAAATAAAAGTTGCGCACCAACAATATTTGCGCGATATTGATCAGGTATTAAACGCCGATTTGAAAGCAGCTTGCGGGCGAAAAACAGCTAAAGCGCGGGAAAACTCCCACACTCGTGGTCTATACTTTTTCTTGCATACTATTATAGCTGTTCAGCTAAGCCCACTCTCTACAATCAGGTAAATCCGGCACAACGAATTGAGCTTTTGGGACTTCCCAAAGGAAGAGGTTTTTTATGACGACAGCTTCTGTCAAATCGGCGCATTTGGGGCTTGCTCCTGCCGACAGCAGGAACAAGGATTTTACGTTTACCATTAAAAGCACAAGCTTCGATGAAAACTACTGCCCCTCAGATAACACGCGCCTTACCACTAATTTTGCGAACTTAGCGCGAGGAAGCAACCGTCAAGAGAACCTGCATAATGCATTAACGATGATCAACAATCGTTTCAACACCTTGGCAACGAACGACAATGCTAAGGGTGATCGTTATGCCGTCGAACTCGAAATCATCAGTGTTAAGATGAATATCGCCAACGAGAAAAGCGATGATGCACTTCCCTTAATTGAGATCTTAAAAACAAATATTATCGATCGCAAAACCAACGAGCGCATTGAAGGCATTGCCGGAAATAACTTCTCATCCTATGTGCGAGACTATGACTTCAGTGTCTTGCTTTTAGAGCATAACAAAAATCAGCCTAAGTTCCGTACTCCAGAAAATTTCGGCGACCTGCACGGAAAGCTTTTTAAATGTTTTGTGAACTCTAAAACATATCAAGATCATTTTAAGAAAAAACCAATCATCTGCCTGAGTGTCTCAAGCACCCGAACCTATAGCCGCACTGATCTCCAACATCCGGTATTGGGTTTTGAGTACTTGCAAGACGAATATTCTTTGACTGATGAATACTTCAAAAAAATGGGCTTAACGGTTCGCTACTTCATGCCAGCGAACAGCGTTGCTCCTTTGGCCTTCTATTTTTCTGGCGATCTATTGAGTGATTACACGGATCTTGAACTTATCAGCACCATTAGCACGATGGAAAGCTTCCAAAAGATTTATCGCCCCGAGATTTACAATGCGAACTCACCCGCAGGAAAACTGTTTCAACCAAGCTTAAAGCACCAAGACTACTCTCTGACTCGAATTATCTATGACCGCGAAGAACGAAGCCGCCTAGCTATCGAACAAGGAAAGTTTGTGGAGGAGCATTTCATTAGACCTTACCAAACAATTCTCGATCAATGGGCCGCTCAATACGCTAGTTAATTTAATAAATACCAAAGGACGTACTATGAAAAGACTATTCCCTACCTCGACGACTGGAAGCCTTCCTAAGCCTATTTGGCTTGCTCAACCTGAAACACTATGGTCGCCATGGAAATTAGACGGCGATCAACTAGTTGAAGGAAAACAAGATGCCTTACGTCTGACTTTGCAAGAGCAACTTCACGCAGGTCTTGATATCGTCGGAGACGGCGAACAAACGCGCCAACATTTTGTGACGACGTTTATCGAAAGCCTTAATGGCGTTGACTTTGATAAACGCGAAACCGTTAAAATTCGCAATCGCTATGAAGCGAGCGTTCCTACAGTCGTCGGCGCCGTCAGCCGCCAAAAACCCGTTTTCGTCGAGGACGCTAAGTTCTTACGCAAGCAAACCAAGCAAACTTTAAAATGGGCGTTGCCAGGTCCGATGACCATGGTCGACACACTTTCTGACAAACACTATAAGAGCCGTGAAAAACTGGCTTTTGAATTCGCGAAAATCTTAAACCAAGAAGCCCGCGAACTTGAAGCGGCTGGCGTGGATATTATCCAATTCGACGAACCCGCATTTAATGTGTTCTTTGATGAAGTTAAGGACTGGGGTGTCGCAGCCTTAGAGACAGCCATCGCAGGTCTTAAATGCGAAACCGCAGTGCATATCTGTTATGGCTATGGAATTAAAGCCAATAATGACTGGAAAAAGACTCTAGGATCAGAGTGGCGCCAGTACGAAGAAACTTTCCCATTGCTGCAAAAATCCAACATCAACATCGTCTCACTGGAATGCCATAACTCTCATGTGCCGATGGAACTTATTGAACTGATCCGTGGCAAAAAAGTGATGGTGGGTGCAATCGACGTTGCAAGCAACACGATTGAGACTCCAGAACAAGTTGCCGATACGATTCGCAAAGCTCTTAAGTATGTAGACGCAGATAAACTCTATCCGTGCACAAATTGCGGTATGGCACCTCTAGCTCGTTCGGTGGCAAGAGGCAAGTTAGCTGCATTAAGTGCCGGTGCCGAAATCGTCCGTAAAGAATTCTAATATCTGATGAAACTCTGCGTTCATTGAGCGCAGAGTCATGACCTTTCTTTGACCTTTTACTCTAGTCCAGTCACCCTTTATGTATGTTCATGGAGGGGTTTATGAAAAGTCTATTTTTGACTGGTGCTATTCTATTGGTTGGTGGCTTGGCGCAGGCTGCGCAAATCCACTGCGAAGGTTCTTATTACTGGTACAAATTCAAAGCTGATGCGACGACGTCTGGCAACCAAATCGTTGGTGACATCCTTATCACTGTGAGTGGCGGATCTAGCAAACAAATCGCAATGCAAGTCACTTCAAGTGATGTTCAAGAAGGCCAATACATCCTCGCAACAGCAACAGGTGACGGTGCTTCTGGTCGTTTAGAAGCTAAGTTTGATCGCTCATCAAGATCCTACGAAGGAACTTTGTACGCGAACACTTCTGAAGGTAACGCCAACGTAGACGTGGTTTGTACAATGTCTAAAGGCTTGTATCCAGAATTCGATATGTCGACTGAAGAGGCAAATGCACTTGGTCTTTACCCAGTTGAGCAACTCCCAGCGGAGTAAACTGTTTTACAGTATCTATTTCGGGAGTCTTGGTCACCCAAGGCTCCCTTTTTTTTGCCGCAAATACTACAGTAAATCGTCGATCAATGATTTTAGTTGCGACAGCACGTTTTGCTGACCAAGTGGTTTATGTCGCAGGTTTTCGCGTTGAGCTTTTACTTCGCGTACGGCGGCAGCAGCTGCCTCCCCGCGCGGTTGCTGAGGACGTTTGGCTTTTTTCTCGCGAACTGCATCGGGTTTAAACGTCGGTGCCCATTTATCAGAGATAATGTGACCTGCCCGTGCGGTTTGTGTCGCGGAAGCAAAGACTTCTTCTCCGGCGTTCACCATCACAAAGCGATATTGGATTTCATGTTGATACTTGAGCCAAACTTCGGCTGTATACTTAACTGACTTTTTTGTTTCCACAGCCTTTAAGGCAAAGCGCTGCTGGAATCCATATTCATCACTGACTTCAAAAAATACAGAATCACCATCGTGAAGCACGATGGACAACAATTCCACATTGGTGACGACCTTATCACCAATGGGTTTTGTTGAGTCTACGAATAAGGGGTTCAGACTGCCTACGCCCACATTTCCACAGCAAGGTTAGCCAGAGCTTGGCCCGCAGGATTTCTTGGAGAGTATTGCAACATCGGTTTGTGATTGTGATGCGCTTCCTCGACTACGATAGAATCTGGGATGTAGTTGTTAAACACTGGGATTGTGTAGTTCGTGCGAAGGTCATTGATAACTTTTTCGACAATCTTACGATTGCGGTATTTAGAAATGATAATCCCACGCACGTCAATTTTATGACCCAAGCCCTGGTGGATGTTTTTCAAAGTCTCAAGGATCAACTCGATACCTTTTAAAGAGAAATACTCTGGGCAAATTGGAATCACGATGTCTTTAGATGCAATCAATGCATTCACCGTTAGCAACCCCAACGATGGTGAGCAATCGATCACGATGATGTCGTACTGTTCTTTGATTTCAGCAAGACCGCGTTTCAAAATACTTTCGCGACCAAATTTTGAAGCCAGGATGATTTCGATACCTGAAAGCATAATTTCAGATGGAATCACGTCGAAGCCGAAAACGTCGGATCTAACCACAGCATCTTGAGCATTGAGCTCACCTGTCAAAACATCATACACTGTGTTTTCAAAATCCATATCGCCAAAGATAGAGCGAGTTGCCGAGGATTGCGGGTCCAAATCAACTAGCAAAACTTTTTTGCCGTTGTGAGCCCATTGCGCAGCTACATTGATTGCTGTCGTAGTTTTAGCGACTCCGCCTTTTTGATTGATGAATGCTACGATTGATCCCATAAATCACCTCTTTAGATGCCAGTACTTTAGGCCAGCGTTAGCCTATATTGAAGCACAAGAGATTTGAGGAAGCAAATTCAAGTCAAAGGTCTAGGTCGGTCGACTCATCTCGATGAGTCTTTTCTTAATCTTACCAATATCCATCTTCGCGTTGTAGTTGGTAACGGCAGCAAGCCATGCGCCATCAGCTGCATATCTGACAATTTCAAGTTTTGGATCAGAGTCCGTTTTTGCGTGTCGTTTTAATCTTTTTCCGTACCAATCACCACCTAGTGATGACAAATCAGATTCAGACAATAGCAACGATGAAAAGGCTTTTCCATACTCACTGTGCAAATCCAAAGTGACTTGCACATAAGCTCGCGTGAAAACTCCGTAGGAAACTGGATCCTTAGCGATTGCCGCATCAATCTCTTCATCCAGTCGCTCGGTTAAAAAATCGGCCATGGCCGCGATCAACGCATGCTTGTTCTCAAAGTGATGAAAAAGAGCGCCCTTTGTAACCCCTGCTTCTTCCGAAACTAAGCTTAGAGTGATAGCGGGGACCCCCTGCTCACTTGCAAGCTTTGTTGCGGCCTTAAGTAAGGCGAGCCTCACATTTTCGGGGTCTTTCTTTCTCTTTGCGGGATTTTTCGTTTTCATTTTTACCCATTTTTTATAGTTACTTTACAAACATACCGGACGGTAGGTATGATGTCAAAATATTATGGAACACAGTCTTAAAAACAATAAATGGTTAGTTCTTTTTGCGGCTCTTCTTGCGAGCCTTCCTGTTGTTATCAACATGACAACTCTGCATGTGGCGATCCCTACTCTGACGACGGCTCTTAAAGCCAGTGGCACGCAGGTTCTTTGGATTATTGATATCTATGCATTGATGATGTCGGGTCTTCTGATCCCGATGGGAACCCTTGCCGACAGATTCGGCGGCAGAAAAATGATCCTGTCAGGTTTACTGATTTTTTTGATCGCCTCTATCGTGGCTTCATTTGCAACATCAGCAAACTTCCTGATCGTAGCCAGAGCTACGACAGCCATTGGTGCCGCGATGATTATGCCAAGTATTTTGTCAGTCATTCGTATCGCCTTTGAAGATGAGAAAGAGCGCGCTTTGGCTTTAGGAGCCTGGAGCACCGTGGGTGCCGCGGGCGGTGCCATTGGTCCGTTAGTGGGTGGTTATCTTTTGACGCATTTTTCTTGGACTTATGTATTCTTGATTAATGTTCCGTTGATTTTAATAATCTTACCTCTGGGATTTGCAACTTATCCTAAATCAGTAAATCGAACTTCTGGGAAATGGGCATTTGATCAGGCACTGATGTTAATCGTCGGATTGATCAGTTGTATCTATGCCGTCAAAGCAGGGTTTAAGGCTGACTTCAATGCCGTTGAAGTTTTCGGAGCTATGACCTTCGGACTTGTGATTCTCTATGTTCTTTTCAGAAAGCAGAAGACTTCAGAAAATCCCCTGCTAGATTTGGAACTATTTAAAAAATTAGAAATCCGCGTGGGACTACTTCTCGCTTTGATTGTCTCAGGAGCCATGGCTGGAGTTGAGTTTACTATCGCTCAAGAGATTCAGTTTGTTTTTAATAAAACTCCCCTTGAGGCAGGCTCTGTCATGCTGCCACTGATGATTGCGACCGCTGTGGGTGGCCCCGTTTCTGGATACCTTGTAGGTTTATTCGGCGTGAGACTTGTCGCGACGACGAGCTTGCTGGTTTCAGCCGCTTGTCTCTTCACGCTCTCTGCCGCGAGCTTTGCTTCAGTGGGAATTGTCATTATTGCCGCACTCTTTATTATGGGGTTGTCTCTTGCAATTGGACTGACGGCTTCTTCTATCGCAATTATGAATGCAGCCCCGCCAGAAAAAGCGGGAGCAGCTGGTTCAATTGAGGCAGTTGGTTATGAACTCGGAATGGGACTTGGGATTACTGCTTTCGGACTATTGATGTCAGCGAGCTACAGACATGCGATCACACAATCGCCTGAGATTTTCAATAACCTGAGCCGACAAGCTACGCTGACCATTGGTGATACGATGATCGCAGCAAATGAGTTCGATGCCAGCACCGCTGAAGCAATCCGTTCTGCAGCAAGGACAGCTTTTTCAGCTGCCCATCAGAATGTTTTGATTACGGCTGGAGTGATGATCACTCTTATCGGCATCGCCGTCTTTATTCTACTCAACAGAGCTAAAAAAGATTTATGAAATTTCTTAGGTAGGTCGGTGCAAATCAAAACGGGTTTCGGGTAAGACTTCGGAATAAGCCGTTGGGCCACCTGCACGCAGTACAACGCCTGCGCTGAAGGTGTCGAAAATGCCTTGTTTCAGCGTAGAGTGATGAATGTGGCCAGCGATGACCTCACCCAAGATCAACCAGCTTGTCACGTCATTTCCCTCTTTGGTCTTTAGCTGAAGTATTTGCGTGAGCTTGCACTCTAAGCTCACTAAGCTTTCACTTACACGTGGTGGCTTCACAAGCATACTTGGAGTCTTAGCAAGCCCCACTAGCTCGAATTCATCCGTGCCGTAAGGAACGGGAGCACTTGTCTGATTCATTTTTTCCACTAAGGGACGAGTCACCAAATTCCAAACGAATTCGCCGGTCTCTTGAATATTGCGCAAAGTATTCTTAGGGCCTGTCGAGCAGAACCCAATAATCGGTGGTTTGTAGTTAAAGGCATTAAAGAAGCTGTAGGGAGCGAGATTAATAGAACCGTCACTCCCCTGACTTGAAATCCATCCGATTGGACGAGGACCCACCAAAGAATTCAGCGGGTCGTGTGGAAGTCCGTAGCCATTTTTTAGATCAAAGCTGTGATATTCATTCTGTGACATGCCACCAAGGCTACCAGAGTTTCGATTCAAAGGAAAGATAAGCATAAACTCCGCGCTCATGCTCCTCCGCCGATGGACCTACGCCCAACATCGCAGCAATCCCTGGAACGATCTCAAGATCCTCACCCACTTGATAAGCAGCACGAATCCCCGGAACGATATAGTATGTTGAAGATGCTGACTTCATACCGTCGCCCGCAACCTCTTCGTTATTGTTGAAAACGAACTCACACAGAAAATTTGTTTTTTCTGTCCAGTAGTAAACAACGCTGGTACCGAAGTTAAAACCAACCAACGAAGCCTTCTCTCCCATTTCATTTTTTGCATCAGGAGTGTAAGTGAACCCGACGTTCCAGTGATTAGACCACTTATCGCTGACTTTAACCGAAACTGCATGGTTAAATTGAAATCCCGCGACACCATTGCCGAAACCCTTCTTGTAATCACCGGTTGGAGCAATCAAAGAAAAACGCGGAGCCATTGCGATACGCTCATCGTCCAATAGTTGATAGCGATAATTAAGCGCTACATCACCGATATTAGTTTGATCCTCAGTGCCCGATTTTTTTGAAATCGGAATCACATAGGAAAATTGATGAGTCTTATTGGGAGCAGGAAGTTCATTTGTGAACGTGTACATCCACTCATGCGCAGGATCGAGATATTGATAGCCATTGATGAACTGAACCACCCCTGGATCTTGATTGTAGGCCTCTTCGATTAAGAAGGAATTATCCTTCACCGCCTCTGCATGAGCCGCGGACGAGAAGATAACAATAGTTAAAAACAAAGTAGAAATGACTCGATTCATATGACTCCCCAAAAGCCTGTGATTTATTTAAAGCCTAAATGGGTTCAAATGAAAATCAACAGAAAACCTCTGCCACCAAAATTTGCGATTTCTCAGACCGTCCCTTATAAGCATGCAAACGTTAATAACCATAAGGAGACTCTTGCATGAAAATGCTTCTGACACTTGGTGCTTTGCTTTTGGCAGTTCAAACCCAAGCCGCAACCAACGAATTGACGGTTTATTCCGTGTACGATGGCAATCGCCTGGCTCCAATTTTCCAGCCATTCACTGACCGCACTGGCATCAACGTTAAAGTTGAATACATGGCAAGCAGTGCTGAACTGACTCAACGCCTAAAACAAGAAGGCGCGTCGTCTCCTGCTGACGTTTACCTTGATAAAGACATCGTGTTCCTAGCTGAAGCTCAACGCCAAGATGTGTTCCAAAGCTTTAACTCAGCAACGATCGCTCAAAATGTTCCTGCTCAATTTATCTCTCCAGGTAATCAATGGTTTTTGATTTTCTACCGTGCCCGCACAATCATGTATAACCAGAACAAAGTTTCTCCGAGCGAGCTTTCTACATACGCAGCTTTGGGAGACGCGAAATGGAAAGGACGTCTTTGCGTTCGTACTTCTGGTAGCAACTACAACCAAGCCCTTGCTGGTTCATTCTTGATCCACGACGGTATTGAACAAGCGACAAACATTTTGTCTTCTTGGGTGAATAACTTCTCTATGGATCCGATCAAAGGTGACACAGATCTTTTGAAGGCTATCGCTGAAGGCAAATGTGATGTTGGTATCGCTAACACTTACTACTTGGCTCCGCTTATCAAAGCTGATCCTAACTTCCCAGTAAGACCGTTTTTTGCAAATCAAAATACTACAGGCACACACTTAAACGGTGTGGGTGTGGCTCTTACGAAACACACAAAAAATATCCCTGAAGCGACTTTGCTTCTTGAGTACCTAACATCTAAAGAAGTTCAAGCCCCTGTTGCTGCTGGTTTCTATCAGTATCCAGTAAACCAACAAGCAGAATTGGTTAAAGAACTTGTTGATTTCGGTCCATTCCACAGAGACTTAACGAACGTTGGCGTTGTCGGCGCTAAAGCCGCTGAGACAAAAGCGATCTTTGAAAAAGCTGGTTACAAGTAATCACTTTTCAATCCTGGGAGGAGGATACTCCTCCCCCCTCTCATTTCAAAAATTACATGACGTCCATCATGCCCGCCGAAATTTAGCGGTGAGATGCTCCTCGCGATCTTGATTCAATAAAAGATCAAACAGGAGACAACATGTTTACAAAAAACAGAATTCAAAAAGCTATTATCGCAGTTCTTATGGTGGCTGGCTCACAAGCCTTTGCTGAAGGTGGCCAAGTATTTTTCCACTATGGTAAATCAAGCCTAGCCAATGACCGTGGCGGCCAAGTGTTCACAGATGCTGGCGGTGCAACGACTCGCAATGATGACAAAGATGGTTGGAACGTAGGTGCAGGTTTAAATCTACCTTTGCTACCTAAATTGGGACCCGGTGATCTTTTGGGCGAGATCATGGTGGACTACTCTCACTTCTCTAAGAAAAAAGTAACTCAAGCAAGTTCAGTGCTACTAGGAGCAGCAACGACGAAAGAAGTGACTGTTTCCGGATTAACGGTGCTTGTTGCGCCAAAATATAAAGTGTCGTTCATGGACGGAAAACTAAATCCATGGATCATCCCTGTAGGTTTGGCATTCCTTGTGAACTCTCCACCATCAGACAACACATCATATCTTGATGTTGGTGCCCAAGTCGGTGTGGGTGTAGAGTACGCTGTACTTAAAGAGTTGAGCATTGGTCTTGCTTACCGCAATACATTCTCTGCTCACGAAATCGATACGGATACATCTTACAGCACTGCTGACCTATACGTTGGCGTGAACTTCTAAGAAATCGATAACTAAAAGAGAAAGAGGGCAGTTTCCCGTGCTGCCTTCTTTTAACCTGAACTGTCCACGGTATATTCTTTTGCCTTTCAAACCAGACTTCAGTAAATTCTGTTTACTCCGATAAACTCGCGTCAGTTTTCATGACTTAAAGGAGTTCTAACATGAAATTACTATCGCTTGTTCTTTTGCTGTTCTTTGTTCAAATCAACACCTCGTTCGCTGCTCTCAAAGTTAAACGTTACGTGAACTATAATGGCGGCAAAGTAGCTGTCTATGAAAGTAAAGGAAAACACGGCCCCGCTGTTTTGCTAGTTCACGGCAACACGTCTTCTGCTAATTCATTTGAAAAAATCATGACTTCACCTTGGGCTATGTACCACAAAGTGATCGCAATGGATTTGCCAGGTTACGGCAAGTCAGACAACTATGCTTCCTACAGCATTGGTCACCAGGCAGGCGCGATCGTTAAGGTGGCTCAAGTCACTGGTGCGAATAAAGGTATCCTAGTCGGCTGGAGCTTGGGCGGAGACCTTGCCTTGCAAGCTTCCACTTCATTGCCACAACTAAAAGGTGTCTTTGTATTCGGCACGGCTCCTGTGGGAGTTGATCCAACATTGCCATCTGCATTCTTAGCACCAAGTGAAAGCTATGCTGGCATCACGGTGACTTATGGAACAAATCCAAATCTAACGAACGCGCAAGTAAATGACTATATCACTGCGTTCTTTAGACCAAACTATACGAATTTCTCAAGCAGCTTTTTAACTGATGGTTTGAGAGCAGATCCTGCCACGCGCCAAGCAGTTCTTGATGCGGTTATCGGCAACGACCCGACATTCCAAGATGAAGTTGCTATCGTAAGAAATAGCACAATCCCAGTGGCAATCGTTCTGGGTGAGCAAGAAGCATTTGTGCGCATGGCATTCCTAGATGCCTTGGCTCCATCAATTCCGAATCTTTATAAGAATAAAATCATCAAAGTGAAAAACGCAGGTCACGCGATCCAGTGGGAGTACCCGACTAAATTTATCGCGATCCTTCAAAGCTTTATTTGGGAAGTTGCCCACTAGAGTTTAACTATACGGCCGCATTCTGAATGCGGTCGTATTCTTCTTGGACTTCTTTGATAAAGATCTCGTACAAATCCTTAGCCGCATTGATCGCATCGAAATTAATGATCGGCGGATCCTCTTTACAGCCCTTTTCAACCATCCCAAGATAACCCGCCAAGCCCTTGGCGCCTAACGATGCCGATGTCGACTTAAGAGTGTGCGCATAATAATGTGTTTTCTTAGGGTCTGCCGCATCAGATGATTTTATTAATCCGTCCATTTGCCCTCTGGATGATTCAAGAACAGTTTTTAAAAGCTGTTCAAAAAATCCTTCTGCACCTTCAGCCTTCTCAAACTCGCGAAGGTCATTCCAAACAGACTTATCAATCACCGAGGAACTCATTACAGACCTACTTGCTGCTTAAGAGCTCGGCGTAGTTCGATAGGATTTGTCACACTTTTAGCGACGACCTGACATTCAAGCCTGAATGTCCCCTGCCCTTGCAATGACTGATAAGAGCGCACACGAACTTGCAAACTCACACCAGGAAAATTCAAAGTGAATTGCCCGCCTGGAGCCACGTGAAAGGGAGAAATCAAAATAGCTTCGTTTTCATCCATCTTAGAGATCTTCATATCAGTTCTGATATTTAAGGTGCCGAGACCATCTCTGCGTCCTAAGAAGTTTAACGGAGAAATATATCTGGAGCTTAAAAGAGAGCGCGCTTTGGAGCGGAAAATCAAATCATCGACAGGTTTAATAATATAGTCATGGGCACCCATATCAAAGAGTCTAGTCAGGGTTTCTTCGTTACGATCACCCGTTACAACTAACACCGGAATATTCGGCTGAGTTTCTTTAATGAACTTTAAAACCTCTTCACCAGAGCCATCTACAAGCACCAAATCTAAGATCACCATCTTAGGTTTGGTCTTTTCAATAAGCTCTTTAGCTTCCTTCACCGAAGGGCAGCTTAAAATATCGACTTCTTGATTCTGCGCACGCAGGTATCCCGATAGCAAAGCCACCTGATCCGGAGCATCTTCAACAATAACAACAACGGTCTTATCGGATTTCAAAAGTTCCTCCCTAAACCGTTACTACGAATCCACAGACGAATGCGTTTAAAATCAGGCTCAGTCCATCCACTCACTTGGCAAAAGTTACGAATAGGATTGTTAATGGCTCCTGCCGGGTTCTTTTCATAATTTAAGAATGTAATTCTTTGTGGTTGAGTTACATCAATGCCCTGAAACAAAGGGCTCGATACTTTCGTAAAAGTCAGTGGCTCTGCATTTGCAACCACTCCCGCCACACAAAGGCCCGTTTCGCTGATCGCAAGAATTTGCATATCAAAAGAGGCTTCAACGGGAATAGGCATCTGTTCCGCATCAAGCCGATAAACACCTTCCTTCAAGCGTTGAATCCACGATGTGATTTTTTTATCTAAGATCGATGCATTGGAAGGCTTAATCACATAGTCGTAGATGCCTAATTGCATCGAGTCCTTCACGGTGGTTTCGTCACCCGAGCCCGTTAGCATCACGGCCGGAATAAAACCATAGACACCTTTGCGAACAGCGACCAACCACTCAAGGCCGCTGATATCGGGACCCAAGTTCACGTCTACGATTAATAAATGCGGCAGGACTTCTTCGATTCTTTTGGTAGCTTCTTCGGCTGTGAGAGCGTGATAACACTTGAACCCACGGTTCTCCATCATGGTTTTCAAAACCATGGTACTGTCGATCTGGTCATCAACTATAAGAGCGCAAAACTGGGGCTGTGTATTCATAGAACCTTCTCATCTAAATTTAGCCCTACAGTCCTCGATTTTCCGCCTTTAAAAGAAATTTTGTGCTAAATCGCACGGATTTTTAGTAAGCGATCTCGGTCGCTTTTCATGAGCCAGCGATCAACTCCTTGGTCGATTCTTTTGCGAACGTTGGCGTCATCAAGAACCTTGTTCACGTCTTCGATAACTTTTTTGCCCCAAGGGCTCTTTGAACAGGCCACATGCACGGTGACGAAGTCCTTGTTGTCCGTCAAATCGACATAGACAACTTTGTCTTTCGTTTTTAAGAGCTCATTATAGTAAGTCGCCTCGAATGGATAACCCAAGGTATATTGAATCCGATCACTCTGTAACATCTGATGAATTCTTAAACTGGTTGGAACGGTGATTACTTTTTCATTTTTCTGATAGTTGTTCTTAAACAGAACAGCATCGATGCCCTCTCCATAAAGGCGCCCTACTCCCAATTTCCATTTCGGCTTTCCATCCAAGATTTTTTGCAGAGAGTACGGTTTTAGCGAGGTAATTTCCTTAAGCTTACTTTCTTTCAGCAAGATGCCATTTGCAGGAATAACGAAGGCTGTTTTTGAAAAATGAAATGCGTCTTTCCATTCTGGTGTCTCTAACCATCCTGCATTGCAAGTTGGAGATTTCTTTTCAGCCTCTTGTAAGACACGCAGAACCGTTGCTTCAGATTTTGTGTGTTTGTAGTTAGGCAAATGGATTTCCATTTCCTCTTGCACACGATCCAGCAGACCCTGCCCCTTGAAAGGACCTTCCATAATAAAAATAGGAGGATCATCCCATTGCATCCAGGTGATGGCTTTATCAGACTCAGTGGCCAAAGCGATTTGACCACTCAGCATAGCGATAATCAGAGAGATTGATTTAACTTTCATTGTGATAACAATGTAACGACTTCGGCTAGTTTGGTCACCTTACAACGTTCGCAATAACAACAATTAGATGTTTACTGGCGTTAAGTCGGGATCGAGAGCAGGGAGCTAAAACTGATATTGCAGTCCAACACCAAAACTTTTACCCGTGTATCTGATACCTGCGGCCCACTTCCAAGATTTTGCGTACATTAAAGAGACACCCAATTCACTGTCCAGCTCTTCATCTTGGCGCCAGCGATATTCGATATCGGAATAAACTGTGCTGATCCATTGAAAGCGCTTTTCTAAATCCACTCGCAGCTTTCCTTTGTGATCAACCAGAAGGTTTGTCTCTACTAACAATGGCAATAGGTAGCCTACACCGACAACACCCCGGTAATCATCGTCAACCGCAGCTGCACCCAGAACAAAGTTTAAGTAATTGTCTTTCCAACGACGATAAAAGAAATCACCTTCGCCATGCCAGTCTTCATCTTTTCTTGATTCAGCTCTGACTTCGAATTCATTCCAAGTCTGCATGAGCTTGTACTTGCCCTCGATAACATTCGTTGCCGCTTGCAGGCTTCCTGTCTGATACCAATGATCATGTCCGTGTGGATCATGATGCTCCCAGTGTGCCATCTCGGGACTTGGTTTAAAGCTTTCATATTTGATCACGCGAGCCATACCAGATTTCATGTGATAAAGATTATGACAGTGAAGCATCCACTGGCCTGGTTCATTCGCATAGAACTCAATCGTGCGAGCTCCCATGGGCTCTACGTCGACCGTGTGCTTTAGAGGCGACTTATCGCCATTTTCATTAATCACTCGGAAGAAATGTCCATGCAGATGCATCGGGTGATGCATCATCGTTTCGTTGACGAAAGTAAAACGAACAACGTCGCCCTCTTTCACCATGATGTTTTTATCCTCGTGAATCGCCTTTCCATTGATATGCCAAACGTATCTTTCCATATCGCCGCCAAGAACTAATTTGAGTTCAGTGACCTTGGCGTTCTTAGGTAGGACCGTGGACTCTTTGGCTTTCAGCTTATCGACCGTCAACGTTTCAACGACGTCTTTTGGTTTTTCAACGGCTGGCATCGAATGCCCATGATGAGCTCCGTGGTTATGTTCACTATGTGAGTCCCCATGAGCACTATGATCAACTTCGGTTGCCTGCGCAGCAGAGTGACCAGTATGAGATCCATGACCTGCGTGAGCACCGTGATCACCATGATTCATCGGAGCGTAAAGATCAGGAACTACTTTACTTGGCGCCGGCACCTTCTCGCCCATACCAATCCATGCCGAGGCATATCCGGTGACATCTTGAGCGGTCGCACGAAGTTCATAGTTTTTATGTTCAGGAACTGTGAATAAAACATCGTAGGTTTCAGCCATGCCCATTAAAAGTTCTTTCGCGTAAATAGGCTCAATATCGATACCATCCGCAGAGACAACCGTCATCGGAACATCTCCCAATGAAACATAGAAGTAACTTGAAGCCCCTGCATTGATAATGCGAAGTCGGACTGTCTCCCCCGGATGAGCCATCAAGAGTTGCGAATCTTTTTTGCCGTTAATTAGAAACGCATCATAACCGACGTCAGACAGGTCCATGCCACCCATGCGGCTTAGCTCATTCGAGTAATAGGTTTTTAGACCACCCGCTTTCGCTGCTCCAAAGATCGAACGAATCGAATTCTTTTTATAAAGATAGTAATCGCCGTCTTTTCTTAAATTCTTCATGATTTGATCGGCATTTTCATCAGACCAATCACTGATTACAACAACGGCTTCTTTATCAGCTTTGATGGTTTCTTTTTTGGGATGAATGATAAAAGCACCGAACACACCTTTCTGTTCTTGAAGCATTGTGTGCGAGTGATACCAGTACGTACCATGCTGACGGATCTTAAATTTGAAAGTTCTAGATTTCCCAGCAAAGATTGGCGGAGTATTTAAATACGCTACACCGTCCTCTTCAGGAGGCAGCAAAATACCGTGCCAGTGAACCGAGGCTTCTTCTTTATCGAGTTTATTGATGACTGTGATCTCGGCATCATCGCCTTCAGTAAATTCCAAGGTCGGAGCTGGGATTCCGCCGTTCACCGTGATCGCCCAATCAACTTCCTTACCAGTGATATTCACCTTTTGCTGCGCAATGGTCAGTTCATAACGAACGGTCTTCGCATAGGAAGACAAAGTCAGAAGGAATACAGACAAGCTCACGATGGTTTTTAAGATATTTTGCTTCATACTCTTTAATAGGACCTAACCTTGAGTTTTGTGACAAAGATAGTTAACACCCGAGCGTCCCTATCGTACAATCTCAGAATGAATAAGCCAGCACCTGATTTTTTTAACAAAGAAGCCGCTGAACGCTACGACGAAAGAAATAGCAAATTGAATCGCATCTCAGACTGCATGCACTTTCTGACGACACTTGTCCTCAGAGACCTTCCTGCGAATTCAAAAATTTTATGCGTGGGAGTTGGTACTGGGGCGGAGATTCTTTCACTCGCCCAAGCCTTTCCGCAATGGACCTTTGTGGGAATTGATCCCTCCCTCAATATGCTTGATGTTTGCCGCGAACGTATGAAAAAAGCAGGACTTGAGAGTCGCTGTGAATTCGTTCATGGCTTTATTCAAGATCTTCCTCAAAAAGGTTTCGATGCGGCAGTTAGCATGTTGGTTGCTCACTTCATCAAGAGCGACGAACGACAAAACTTCTTTCAACATATCTCTGACCGAGTTCGTAAAGGTGGCTATGTGGTGAATGCAGAAATCAGTTTTGATCTGAACTCCCCTGAGTTCCCGGCGATGCTTAAAGGTTGGGAAGGAGTTCAAACATTGATGGGAGCAACTCCTGAATCATTGGCGACACTGCCAACGACTCTTAAAGATATTCTAACAGTGCTTCCTCCGCAGGAGACTGAGATACTGATGCACCAAAGTGGCATTGATCTTCCAGTGAGGTTTTTCCAAGCACTCATGATTTGTGGTTGGTACGGTCAGAAAACGACTTAACTATTTCTTTTTAGCGATAGAAAGGAAATAAGCGTTTTCACTTTTCTTGGTCGCACGAGGCTTCGGTTTTGAAGCCTTTTTCTTTTTCACTGACGCAGGTTTATCTTCAGCAGGAACATCAAACTTAACAGGCAATCCCAAGAGAGGATTTCCCTTTACGATTTCACGTATCAACTGTTTGACTTGATCTTCAAAATCCTCGGACTCAGCCGGAATATAAAGCCAATCTTTATTTGCCGGGTGATTTTCTAAAAATAGATATTTTAGAAAGAAGGCATTCTGCGCTTTCTTTTCAATCGGAAAAATCGCGCCATTCCAAAGCTCAAAAGGATAACTGACACCTTTGTGTTCGTAAAGGCCTCTGCGCTCGACCAAAATAAGAACAAGCTTCATATCAAAGTAATAAGCCATACCGCCATGTTTAGGCACACAGTCATACCCGGGTGGCAATAATTCTTCGATCCACAAAAGATTGTCTAAAACGTGTTCCATCATTGTTTAGATCATAACTTAAAACTTTTCGAAAATCTGCATTGAAGACCTAAATTTGTCTTTTAAAGGACTTTTTCAATCATGGGGCATGAGATACTATAAACCATGCTTAATATTTACATCGATGCCGACGGTTGCCCTGTTAAAGATGAAACTTACAAAGTAGCCGAGCGCTACCAACTAAAGGTTTTCGTTGTTGCCAACAAGTATTTGAATGTACCACTCGATCCGCGCATTGAGATGGTGGTGGCGTCTTCAGGTTTTGATGCGGCTGATGACTGGATTGTCGAGCACGCTGAAAAAGGCGATATCGTTATCACCGCAGATATTTTATTAGCCGAACGCTGCGTGAAAAAACAAGTCAGAGCTATTGGCACCAAAGGTATTGAGTTTTCCGAAGACAGTATCGGATCAGCCGTTGCGACAAGGGAACTCATGCAGAACCTAAGACATATGGGCGAAGTTCGCGGTGGACCCGCCCCCATGGATAAAAAAGATCGCTCTAAGTTTTTAAGCACATTGGATCAAGTGATTCAGCAACTGAAGCGCGGATAGAAATTAAAGCTTACGATCCACAAGCTTTAACAAAGGCCCCGTCATAAACGTCGTTACCAATGCCATAATCACAAGCATCGTGAATAGTGTCGGCGTCAAAACTCCCACAGAGAGACCGATATTTAAGACAATCAATTCCACCAAACCACGCGTGTTCATCAAAAGACCTAAGATAGTTGAATCTTTAGTAGAGTTTCCGGAAAGCTTTGCCGCTGCAAATGCTCCCCCGAATTTCCCCAAGATCGCAAGCAAGATGATCACCCCACAAAGCATCCAGTGTTCAGCACCCGATATAAGTCCCAGCTGAGTTTTCACCCCTGTTAAGGCAAAGAACGCTGGTAAAAATAAAATCGCCACAAAGTCCTGTAAGCGATCGGTGACGTCCTTCGCAGTTAAACTGCCATGAGGAATGATCGCACCGAATAAGAAAGCCCCAAAGAACGCATGGATACCAATAAGATCCGTGATCGTCGCAGAACCTAAAGCCCCCAGCACGACGACCGCGAGCAAAGCTTGAGGAACTCGCTCTGATGATTTTTCTAAGCGAGGTAGGAACTTTTCAATCAAAGGACGAATGACCAAGATCATTCCTAAAACATAAACAATCGTCAAAACGATCGTAATCCCTGCTCCACTCATTGAGGCATTTAATAGTCCTGTGACCACAGCCACCAAACACCACGCCGTAATGTCATCAATCGCCGCACAGGTTAAGGCCAGATCACCAAGCCGAGTTTTATGCAAACGAGAGTCTGCTAAGATTCGAGCTAAAACTGGGAATGCCGTGATCGACAAAGATACGCCAATGAATAGCGAAAACTCCAAATGACCGATACCCTCTGGGGCATAACCAGAATAGATTTGATACGCGAGTCCCAATCCCAACAAGAATGGGATAATAATGCTCATTTGCGAAACCAACACAGCAGATTTGGCAGAGTGGCGCAAACGAGGCAGATCCATCTCTAAGCCCATCACAAAAAGATAAAGCGTGATTCCGATCTCAGCGATGTGTTTAAGAAAGACCATGGCATCGCCGTGAAATACGGAAGCCGTAAAACCGGGGAAGAAATACCCAACCACAGAGGGACCTAGGATAATGCCACCCAAAACCTCGCCCATAACCGAAGGCTGACCGATCTTACGAAAGATCATTCCGAAAAATCTGGCAACGGCGATAACGATCAACAGAGTCAAAAAGCTGGGCATTAAAAATGTCATGCCCCGAGAATACAAAAAAGGCAGCGGGATGTCGCTGCCTTTTCATATTTTCTAATGATTTTACTCACTATTTGGAAGAAATCCCCGCCACTCCAGTCAGAGTAACTTTGATCTGTTGCAAACTATCGTCAGAGAACACGTTAGCCAGGCTCTCTTGCACATCCAATTTGAAAGTCGCATTGCCTACCGTCCCTGAATAAAGGCCTGTGCCGACGCCATCACAAATAATCGGTTGAATTGCAAGCTGAGTTGATTCACCACCCATTTCACCATTGTGAGAAGGACGACCTGCATTCCAAGAAGCGATTTCCACGATTTGCGCTTGACCAAGACCACCGCAGCTAGAGGCATAGGAAGGTTCGTTCGATTTAGCTTTCGCTTGAGCTTTTTGAATTTCTTTTTTTACTGCAGTATTTTGCTGAGACAAACACTTGAAAGCAGCTTCGGCCGCTTCTTGATGAGTCAGACGGTTACCGACTGCAGAAATTCTTACTTCACCAGAGGCAGCACTGCTGCAATCGACAGTCGTAGCGAAAGAAACAGCGGGCATTGCGATAACTAGGGACAAAATCATTTTTTTCATTTTAGATCTCCTATTTTTATTTTTCGTATCTGATGAGTTCGTTTTAAGAAGAAATCTCTTAGTTAACGAAAGAAACTCACAGGTCGTTCTTTTACAACGACCCAAGATGACTCCGCAGGGATTTAAGCTGACTCTCGATTTCTTCGATTTTAGTAAAGGCATCCGCCAGCTTAGGAGTTTTACCTGTCAGAATTTCGTACAAACTGACGTTCAAGGCCTGGGCAAGTTTTTCATAGGGCTCGCCCAGAATCTGGCGACCGTTTTCCCATTCACGGTAGGTCGTCACAGGAATTCCTGCACGTTCCGCCAATGCTTGGGCCGAGAGTTCTTTTTCTTTACGCAGTCTTTTAAGACGTTGAGCCATCGTTTCCACGAGCGCCTCCAGTGGGCACACTTTTAAAACGACCGGCGCTATGTGTAAATTAGAACGATTTGAAGCTTATCATCTGATTTTTAGAAGTATCAGAGTCACTTTAAACGATCAAAGGACAACCCAATATTGGATGCTCCAAGATCTGCACCGGATGATGAAACGCCTCGGATAGGATTTTTGCAGTCAACACCTCACGAGGTGCTCCCATCGCCGCAACCTGTCCATCCGACAAAATCACGATACGATCTGCGTACTGAGAAGCCAAATTCAAGTCATGCAAAACGGCGAGAACCCCATGCTGACCTTTTGCGAACTCCTTGGCGATTTTTAAAACCTGATGTTGGTGAGCGATATCCAGGCTGCTTGTTGGTTCATCCAAGAATAAGATCTTTTCCAAAGCGGGACCTTCAAGCTGAGCCAAAACACGCGCGAGGTGCACACGCTGCTGCTCCCCGCCCGACAAAGTCAGATAGTCGCGCTCTTCATAGCCCTCGAGTCCAACACTTTTAATCGCTCTTAGAGCGACTTCGTGATCGCGATGACTTTCTTTTTGAAAACGTTGATGAGGGATTCTGCCTAACATCACGACTTCCAAAACCTGATAATTGAAACTTAAATGCGTGCTTTGAGCGAGCACCGCACGTCGTTGCGCTAATTCCTTCGGATCATGATTATTCAAATCCTTATCCAGGATTTGAATTTTACCAGCATAGGGAGTGAGCTCCCCCGTCAGTTGTTTTAACAGAGTGCTTTTCCCAGCACCATTACGACCAATAATAACCACTAGCTCGCCGGGATATAGCGACAAGGAAATATTCTGCAACAAATGCTTATCGCGAATTTTAAAAGAGACATCTTGGACTTGAACCAGAGGTTTCACTAGATACCTCCCGAACGACGACTCTTAAGCAAGAGTGATAGGAATACAGGTGCGCCCAGCAAAGACGTTAGAATACCGATAGGAAGCTCCAGTGGAGAAACCATTGTACGACACAAAAGATCCGCACTAAGCAAGAGCCCTGCCCCCAAAAGAGCAGAAGCTGGCAACAACGACTTATGATTCGGCCCCATGAACAGACGAACAAAATGTGGAACAACCAATCCGACAAAGCCAATCATACCCGCTACTGCAACTCCGGCACCGACTCCCATACTAATAAGAGCGACCAAAATCCATTTAACGCGTTCAACGGGAATTCCTAAGTGTCGAGCGTTATTTTCACCTAATAGCAATGCATTCAAAGCACTTCCCATAAATGGCAAAATAAGAATCGCAATCAAAATAAAAGGACCTGCCGTCGTAACCGCTGTCCACGTGGCTCCGCCAAGAGATCCCAGCTGCCAGAACGTAATTGTACGAAGCTGCTCGTCCGTCGAAAGAAACGTAAATAATCCTGTACCCGATCCGCAAATTGCATTGATCGCAATACCTGCTAACAACATCGTCGATACATTCGTGACTTTGTTATGTTGAGACAAAGCATAGATCAAAGACGTCATCGTGATACTGCCAATAAAGGCAACCACGGGTAAAGTATAAAGACCTAAGAAAGAAATCTGTAAAACAATACTGCCTGCAACAAATAATGAAGCTCCGCTAGAAATCCCAAGCAGTCCCGGGTCTGCCAAAGGATTACGAAACAAGCCCTGCATCGCAGCCCCACACATCGCAAGACCTGAACCAATCAACAACCCCAGAACCACGCGAGGCAAACGAATCGCCATCAATACAGCTTCCTGCTGTTCTGTGTACGTCGTCTGCAAAGTCATCCCGATTTGCTTACCTAAAATAGCCAGCACCTGCATTGGCGCAATTTCAACAGCACCAATACCTACAGACGCAAAGACGGCGATCACCAAAAATGGGATCGCCAGCAAATAGAATAACTTTTTTCGAGCAGCAAGAGTCATGATCGACTACTTAACCGCGTTGATTTCTGTATAAAGCTTATCAGCGAACTCATAGAAGCGAGGGCCGACCCAGCGAATGCTATCATCCACTTCAAAGATCGCGCGCTCTTTACCTGCTTTAGATAAAGCAACGCCTGGAAGCTTCAATGCACCATCAACGCCACCCAAAGCCGTCAAACCACGAGTCAGCATGATGATCACATCTGGAGATGCTTGGACCATCGCTTCTGCAGTCAAAGGTTTAGTGCCCGTTGTGAATTCCGCAGCGTTATTACCACCGACTGCTTCAATCAACGTGTGACTGCCCGTTTGTTTTCCATAGATAAAGGCTTCTTTAGCGCCGTGAGCGTAAAGGAAAAAGATCTTTGGATGTTTATTGTGTTTTTTGATTTTTGCTGAAAGATCTGCGGCCTGTTTATCAAGCTTAGCAATCAGAGCAGTGGCTTCCTTTTCTGATTCAAAAACTTTACCCATCAATGTGATACGAGATTTCAAACCCTCGACACCATTTTTTCCAGAGTCTTCCAAAATCAAAACCGGAATTTTAGCTGTGCGCAATTGCTCAACCGTTGTTGCAGGGATATTTTCTTGAGGAGCAATGATCAAATCAGGTTTCAAGCTGATCATACCCTCTACGCTTGGACGATATGGATGACCTAAGTTCGTTTTAGTTTTTTGAATGCCTTCTGGAAATTTAGAACCCGCATCGACACCAACAATCAAATCCTGCTTTTTAAAGGCATAAAGAATTTCAACTGTGGATGTGTTCAGAGCGATAACTCGTTTGGGACTCTTAATATCCACTTCAACGCCATCAGCGCCTTTGAAAACCGCAGCACTCGCTGAAAAACTAACGATGGATGCACAAATGATAAGGAGTAATTGAAGTTTCACAGTATACCTCGCTTCTTTGCAGTTGCAATTCAACGAGATCAGATAGCGCCAATCACCTTGTTAAGGCAAACGATTGAACGCTTTGAAAACTAAGAGAGAAAATGAATGAATTACCGTTTTACTTCAACGTGTGGATACTCTTCAGTGTAGCTCTCGCCATTCACGCCATAGTAAATTACTTTGCGATCCGCAAAATCTACATCGTAAGCAACGACGCCGGCTTCCCAAGAGGATTTTAAAAATTCAGGGAAAGAACCTTGGCCCGCTTGATCTTTTCTTAAAGCTAAAATGAGAGCTTCTTGATTAAATTTGGGAACTTCAAACACTCCTGATACCAGTGGAGTACCCTGCTGAACCACGCTGCCACCTTCCATCACGTAGACAGACTGACAAGACGGCAATTCCCAACGATTTGTCTTAACACCAGCCTGGCGAAGGACTTCGGCTAAAACTGGGAATCCCCCAGCTTTAGGACGAATAGAAAAAGCAAATTTCTGGGCTTCTAAAAGCTGATTAACCAACTGACTCATAAGTTCCCTCGCTAAGATGAATACTTATGCTGCCACGTGAGTGTCTGGTGTGTCATCCTTTGGATTTGATCCGTATTCATTTGGCAAATGATCGCCCTCTTTGCACATCAAATAGAATGAATAGATCGGCACCAACTGCCACCAACCGCTTTTGTTGATGTCATGCATACGACGAGCACCCACAGCGATACTTGGAACTAAAACCGCCAACTGATAGACATTGCCGAAATTTGGAATTTTAAAAAGTTTCTCGGCGACACCGACTGCAATCGCAACACAGAAACTTACCAGAAAAAACATCCAGAATTCTTTCCTGCGCGCACGACCACTGAATACTGCATACTTACTTAGAACCTCAACGTACCACTCCATGATGCCTCCGAATGTTTTCTTATCGGATAACATCATTGTTTGTTTACAATGAACCATGAGAAAACATTCGCAGTCTTTGAATGAGACAGAGATCTATAGAACAAAAATTCGATGAACCTAGACTATGGTAGCAACGCTTGGTGGAATTCTTTGTAAGAAAGTTCTGCGCCCTTACCACCACTGACTCGTGCGAATTCGACATCTAAACGGCTGTAAAGTTCGTCGATAGTGATGATGCCGTCTTTATTTAGATCAGCACCTTCACAAATGCGTTTAGCGAAAACTCCGGGGCATAGTCTTGCGGCTGGAACCTTACCCGTATCACCCGCATCTAATTGCGAATAGCGACCTTGGAAATAAATTTTGAATTCATTGCGAGAGATGGATTTGTTTTTATCAAGATCCGCATTGTGAATCGAGTTGATGATATAGCGAGCCGATGGTTCTTTAGATTTGCAACCAACCACTGCAACCAATGCGACAAAAATCCACGCGTACTTCACGTTCATCCCCTCTTAATATCTATCCATCAGGTTTACAGGCCAACCAATATCAGTCGTCCCTAGGAAACCAAAATTACCCGCAGCCACAAAAAGTTTCTTCTGAGTTAAGTCCACCGCTAGGACTTGTGATAAATCTGCATAAGCGCCGGTATTCCAAAGCAGCTGACTAAAGCTGCCAAGCTCTTTGCCATTGATCGCGATAATTCTGATTTTGCGATAACCGAAATAGGTTTCCTGCCAATGAATGCCGCGGGAGTCTCCCCAACCGCTGATATTTAAAAATCCCGGCGAAGGTTTTGAAAAACTAAAACCTTTAAAGCTCGCATCGATTTTAATTCCGACAGAAGGGATTTCGCAAAGGCCGGTGAAACCAATGCAGCCGCGAGTGAGCATACGCTCTTGCGAATTCAAGCTGCCGAAATTCACAGATTCAGTTTTTAGATTAGAAGAAGTAAAAGATCCGTTGATATGAAAGAACCATGCGAACAAAGCAAGTATCAACACTCCACCAAAAATGATGAGTCCCTTAAATAAGCGCACGAATCCCCCGTAGGTTTAATTCAAGTGCTTTTTCAGAACAGACTCAAGTGGATCTTTACCAAGAGGTGTAAATCCCTTATCAACGGCTGGACTAGTGTCTTCGTCGACCAAGATTTGCCACATACCCACACCTGTCATCCATGGCCATTGGGGCATCCAGTAAGCTCTAAAGAACGCCTCCCAAGCTGCGGCCTGGTGCTGAAGACTGACCTTGCCCCCTTGCTCTTCGTAAGACGCCGGGTCCAGGAAACACTTCTCAACACTGCGATATCCAACCTCTTGGAAATACAGAGGCTTGATGTCTCCGTCGAGCATTCCCATTTCTAATAGGAATGTATCGATCTGCGAGGCATGGGATTGGGGACGACCTTCAAGCTGAGAAACCAATGATTGAAAGTCATTTGAGAATTTTTCGTTCGAACTTGCTAGAGCACGGTAATAATCAATACCCACCACATCCAAAGCCGCCCACAACTCGCGCATGTCTTTTTGATGCTGTTGATTTACGGGCTTCGTGAAATCAGCTGTCAGATAATGGCGCCATTGCTCCATCTCTCCGCCCCAAGTTTTCTGCCCGTTCACAACAATGTACTGATCTGTGTAGTTGATGCCGTACATGATTTTTGTATCTGTATTTAGAATCGTGCGAGCTTTATGAATAAATTCGACCCATTTTTTCGGATAGCCCAAGCGCCAATCAGGTTCACGCTCGCCCAAGCCTGAAGTCATTGAATTCATCTCGGCACCAATGGAATACCATTCAGCTCCGGCAAGAGCTGCGATCTTCATATAGCGTTCATGAAATTTGAAATAAGCATCAAACCACGTATCGATATTTTTTGGTTTGATAACTCCGTGCCACCAATAGATCTTGCCTTGAGTGTACGGAAACTCCCCCTTAGGTCCCACGACCAAAAGGATCGGACGGAACGCCACCTTCATGCCCTTGGATTTTGCGTAATCCACTGTTTGCATTAAGAAGCGTTCCTCGTTGGCCTGCTGAGCAGCAGGAACCGTCGAACGAATGTCACTGCTAGTGCCACCGATCATGTGACCACGGAAATTAAAGATCACCGTGCGGAAACCCAAGCGATAAGTTTCATCAATGATACGACGAACGCGGTCACCTTGAGATGTTGAGTCGACCGTAAAACCCCACGGTTGATAGGTAACCAAGTGGATTCCCGCAGTAGGAGCGGATTGCGCGAAAGCCTGCCCGTGCAGCAGCAAAACTAAACTTAGAATTAAGTATGACAGGACTTTCATGACTATGAAGTAATGAATGCTCGCAACTCGGTCAATATATGGTCAAAAAAACGTCAAATAACCCAGCGCGAAATCTACTTGGAGTTCGCTTCAGAGACTTGAATGTTCAAAGTCCAAAAATCCCAGAGGTATCCAAACCCAAATACACCCACGGTGCAGAGCCAAATAATGCCCGTAACCCATTTGCCGATATAAAAACGATGAAAGCCCAAATAGCCAAGGAAGGTTAGAAGAATCCACGCGACCGTATAGTCTTTGTCTCCACTGCGAAAACTTCTGGCGGCATCTTTGGTCATGCTAGGAATCAGAAACAAGTCGATCAGCCAACCTACACCCAAAAGGCCCAAAGTAAAAAACCAGATCGTCCCCGTGATAGGTCGACCATAGTAAAATCGATGAGATCCGGTAAAACCGAATATCCAAAGAACATAACCAATAAATGTAGAGTGAGTTGCTTGAGCCACTTGACGCCTCCTGCATCACAATCATGACAGCAGGAGACGGAACAAGCTAGATTTAGTTTAAAAACTAACGTTGGAAGATACGCTTAACTTGCGCTTTGAATGCCGGCAACTGGAAGAAACCGCAGTGACCGCCGATTGGCAGGATCATAGCGCGGTCACCGAATTGTGACTGCATCCAAGCGATGTCAGATGGCTTAGTGAACAAGTCATCTGCACTGTCGATCAAGAACAAGTTGTCATTCGCACGAATGTAATCAGCAAATTGGAAAATGCTGGATTCGTTATTCAAATCTTCGACAGAGAAATCAGCACCGCGAGATTTTTTGATTTGCGGATACAAGAAATTTTCCATGTAACCGACGAACGGAACTGCACGAGACTCATAGTTACGCGCGTTTCTTTTGTACTTAGTGACTTTGCTTTTCAAAATCCCAAGATCGTTCACTTGTTGAGTAGAGAAAACCAAATCACCCAAGCTGTCGCGGAAGCTTTGACCAATAAGGTAAGCCATTTCCGTGTCGTTGAACTTCATTTGTTTGAAAACTCTGTCAACGTCAGCGCCATTATTCAAATCAACTTTTTTACCCAAAACCAAATCAGTCACCTGCAAAACTTTGAAGGAGATGTTTTGTTTTTGGTTTTTAGAAAGCTTTTTGTCCAAATCAGCCAAGATGTCCAATTTGTTGATCGCATGAAGCAAGTTAGGCGGAGGATTGATCACCAGAACTTTAGAGAAGCTAAATGCTCCCTGCTCGTCATCGATCTTTTTAACGAACAAGCTTTGCAAACCACCGATAGAGTATCCCACCAATGAGAACTCACGAGGCTTAACGCCGTAGTCCTTACTTAGAGATTTTTTCACTTTAATCAGAGCAGAATACAGATCTTGAGAGTCACGAGGTGTGTAACCCGGCAAGCCGCTTTTGCTTCCCGCAACTGCGAACTTCCAAGAGAATGGATTATCAACTGTCACAACATGGTAACCCATGGCGAAAAGCTGTTCTGCCACAACCAAAGCACCTGCTGATTCCGCAGTACCGCCCGTTCCTGGTACGATGAAAACCATCGGCGCAGAAGAATCCAAACGAAGGCGGAAGTTGTAGTTAAACTGAGCAACTTTCTCCATCAAAGGAACGTTGTGACGTGAAGGCAAAACCGTCACGGAACCACGAACAAAGGAGCTGTTGCTTGCAGGAGTTACCAAAGTCGAAGTGATTGTTGCTGCGAAAGGATTTTTTAAGAAATCAGGTAGTTCGGCAGCAGAAACATTAAACGCGAAAAAAATTGAAATTAAGAATGAAAACTTAGTCATAGTGGCGCTTTCTTACGAGCTTTTTTGAGGAAGAGCAAGTATTTGTCCAAAACAGTTATGAGGTATCCTAATCTTGACTCCAAACTATCGCTTAATCTTTGCTCCTGTCAAAATGCTGTTGCACAATAGATACATCACGGAGACAGGCACATGGATGTGAAGGTTCAAGGTAGCTCTTACGAGATGTTTCTCGAAGGGCCGATCAGCGAGAAAACAGCGCTTTACGACTACAATATTAAAAACGCGACAGAACTTATTTTGAACTTGGAAAAGGTCACTTTTATCAATTCCATCGGCGTAAAAAACTGGATCAATTGGACCCTTAAAATTCCAAGCCAAGCGACGATCACACTCATTAAGTGTCCGTTTGTTATCGTGAATCAAGTGAACATCGTGCATGGCTTTTTACCAAATCGCGCCCGCGTCCAATCCTTCTTTGCTCCATTTATATGTGAATCTTGCAGCACTGAAAAAATTGAATTGTTAGAGCAAAACAAACACTACACCTACGCTGACTTTGCAAATCCAGCGACGGTGACTTTACCCGAACTCACTTGTCCTAAGTGTTCTGAGATCATGGCTCCGGATTTTATGGAGAAAAAAGTTTTCTCCATGCTCAACGTCGCCGAAAAAAAGTAAAAGTCAGCGCTGAGTACTTTGCCACCTGTAGTTTAATCTCTCGCAACATAAAGCAAATCTGATAGACACTTAGGAACTTTGTCTTCTATACCGCACCCCTGCTTAAAAAAGGGGATACGTGTGGTTGTGGGGACATCATTAACGTTGATCGGTTTGCTATTGGCTTATGCGCCAAATTCGCTAGCTCAATCTTCATCGGTAAAAATCGAGACTCAAAATAAATCGACGCTTAAAATTGAAAAGCCTGCTGGTTCAACTACCAGCGACTCAACCAATGATATTGATAACAAGATCACGGATGCCCGCCTGCGCGCCGCATTGGGATCTAAGTCAAAATGGTCTTTTAAAAGTCGCATGAACTACGCGGGCGGAAGCCTTGCAATGCCTTTCCATAAGATCACTCCGAACATCCGTAACAATGGCAGCATGGAGTCGATGTCGGCACTGACTGGTGATGTGGGAGTAAACTATCGCCTGTCTCCAAGTGACAGCATCAGTATGGGAACCGGAATTTTGATGGTGGCTCCCCTGCATGGCGATCCCTCAAAATCTGTATCCGACGAGCGCAATGATCGCAACGAAACTCAATCCCGCTATCAAGTTTCCTCTCCTTTTATCGAATGGCAAAAAGGCTATCTGATGTGGGATACGATGATGATGACTTCGGTCAAATACATGCACTCCACCAACAGTGATGCTGTGGACCTGATGAAGTCTTTCGGAAACATCTTTATCTTCCAACACGTCTCTAAAAACATAGGAACTTCTCGTTGGACGGTGGGTGCCAGCGGCCTCATGATGAAATCTTTTTATAGCGGTCAGATCACTGATCCAAAACTGAGAGCTGCTCAAACAATGGGCATTTTAAAACGTCACGAATATGTGTTGGGAGTGGTTCCTTCCCTTCAATACGCTATAACGGAACGCTTCTCGCTTAGAAGCGACTTTGTGTACGCTAATTTTATTAAGTTTGAGGATGACGACAGCTTTACTCACGATGACCCGTTCCAATCCGTGGGACTTGGCGTGTCGATCACTCGCGATATTTACCTTTACCCGAACGTACAGTTCTCTGTGAAAGACATCCATTCAGACCGCTCGAATGTGGCCCTGATGGCGAACATTAATCTGTTCTAAGTCCTTGATGGTATTGAATTCCAATTGAAGACGTACTGAAAACTAAACAACATAGAATCGCCAATTTATTGACGTTTTCTTCCTCCCCGCCTCATATTTTAACTTATTTTAAGGGGCCAAGGGGGAACCATGGAATCTAAGGACAGACGTGCCTTTTATTCGAGCACAGATGATATTTTTTTCGATAGCGACGAAAATGACATCATTAAGATCGGTTTTGGGCCTACCCAGGTGCAATTATCTAGTTACGCAGCCCATGATTTGTGCTATCGATTAGCTAGCTATTTGATATTTTTAGAACATCGTGACAAAGAAGGGTCCGAGGCTGTAAATACCTCAGATTCGACGTTGGCAGATAATGTGATAATGTACCCGGGAAGAAAAAAGAATGAACAATAACAATATCCTTGAGGTTAAAAACCTCGCTGTTCAGTTTAAAACGGAAGACGGTATCGTTGAGGCAGTTAAAGGCATCTCCTTTAACATCCCTAAAGGTAAGACAGTTGGTCTTGTCGGCGAATCGGGTTCTGGAAAAAGTATCACTTCTTTAGCGATCATGCAGTTGATCGGTCATCCCGGTAAAATCACTTCCGGCGAAATCCTTTTCGAAGGCGAAGATCTAGTAAAAGCTTCTGACAAAAGAATGCAAGAAATCCGTGGTGCGCGTATTTCCATGATCTTCCAAGAACCAATGACGAGCTTGAATCCGGTTCTTACAGTTGCAGACCAAATCACTGAAACTTTGATGCTTCACCAAAAAATGTCCAAAGAAGCAGCCTTGGCAAAAGGTTTGGATCTTTTGAGACAAGTGGGCATTCCACATCCTGAGGAGCGCCTGTACTTCTACCCTCATAAATTCTCAGGTGGTCAGCGCCAAAGAATCATGATCGCTATGGCGATCGCTTGTAATCCAGATGTTTTGATTTGTGACGAGCCGACAACGGCTTTGGACGTAACAATCCAAAAACAAATCTTGGATCTTTTGGCTGATATTCAAAAAAGCACAAACATGAGCTTGCTATTCATCACCCATGACTTGGGTGTGATCGCTGACATCGCTGATGAAGTGATCGTTATGAATAAAGGCGACATCGTTGAAAAGAACACTTCAAAAGCTCTTTTCACAGCGCCTAAGCATCCTTACACAAAAGGTTTGCTAGCTTGCCGTCCTTCTTTGGGTACACACACAGATCGCTTGCCTGTATTGAGCGATTTCATGGGTCCAAATGGTGAAGAGCTTTCTGGTCCTTCTAAAACTGCAAGAGAGCCAATGGGCACTCCAGCAAAGTCTGAAGGTTCTGATAAAATTCTTCTTGAAGTTAAAGATCTTCAAACTCACTTCCCTCACACTGGTGGCCTATTGGGTCGCGTTCAAGGCTACACAAAAGCCGTTGATGGTGTGAGCTTCAAGGTTACTAAAGGTAAAACTTTGGGTCTTGTGGGAGAGTCTGGTTGCGGTAAGACGACTTTGGGTCGCACACTTATGCGCCTGGTTGAGTCGACTGCAGGTCAGATCGTTTATGACGGTCAAGACATCACTAAGATGTCTGCGAAGCAAATGCTTCCGATCCGTAAAAAAATGCAGATCGTATTCCAAGATCCATATGCTTCTTTGAATCCACGTATGACTATTGGTTCAATCTTGATCGAGCCAATGGAAATCCACAACCTTTACAAGAACTACTCTGAGCGCCGCGAATTGGCTGCTGAGATCTTGAAAAAGGTGGGCTTGAGCCCAGCGATGATGAATCGCTATCCGCATGAGTTCTCTGGTGGTCAAAGACAACGTATCTCTATCGCACGTGCCTTGATGGTTAAGCCTGATTTCATCGTGTGTGACGAGTCTGTATCCGCTCTTGACGTTTCTATCCAAGCTCAAATCTTGAACTTGTTGTTGGATCTTCAAGAAGAGTTCAATTTGACTTACATCTTCATTTCCCATGACTTGTCAGTAGTGAAATTCATCTCTGACGACGTGGCAGTTATGTACGGTGGTAAGATCGTTGAAATGAACACTGCTGAAGAGATTTATCACAATCCTCAGCACGCCTACACTCAGAAGCTTTTGGGAGCGATTCCAAAAGGCATTCCGAAAGATCTTTAATTCCACAAAAAAGGGAGCCTCTGAGCTCCCTTTTTTTATGCCTTTTTTCCGAATCCTTCGATAGCGAGCAGCTTTTCTTTCACTGGTAAACCACCTGCATAACCTGTGAGCTTTCCATTGGCCCCGATCACTCGGTGGCAAGGAACGATGATGCTGATGGGATTTCTGCCATTCGCAGTGCCCACCGCACGACAGGCGTTGGGATCTTTCAAGGCAGTGGCAATGTCTTTATAAGACTTGGTTTTGCCGTAAGGAATCTTTGCGAGTTCATTCCACACACGCTTTTGAAATTCGGTACCATCTGGATCTAAAGGAATCGCAAAGGACGTTCTTTCCCCGTTTAGATATTCGGTGATTTCTTTTTCTACGCGATTTAGTAATGCTTCCGTTTTGTCACAGCCTTTGACGAAGGGAAACTTCGCGGATTCCTTCCACAACAGACCTTTAAGTCCTTCGGGTGAAGCGACCAAAAACATGGGACCTACTTTGGTGTTAAACTTTCTTTGAACGGCTGCCATTTTTCTTCCTCATGTTTTTCTTTTTAAGACTGACTGTGTAGGCCCTCCAAAAAAGAGCCGCCACATATCCTCGCCACGGGCGCATTGATTCCAACACCTTAGGGGAGTGCTTTTCAAGAGCTCTTGCTAATATCAAATCACTGGCCGGAAAGGTATCTGTGGAGCGTAAGACCTTAAGAGCAATGTACTGAGCTGTCCAAGGACCAATACCTTTAATGGAGAGGATGTTCTTCATAAACTCCTCCACATCTTGAGTGGGTTCCAGTGACACCTGCCCCGTTGCAACCGCCTTTGAGAAATTAACGAGCGTCTGCTTACGATTGCCTGTGGTTTTTAATTTCGTAAGATCTGCTTTTAGAATTTGCTCGGGCGTCGGGAAAAGCTTGATGGCTTTACCGTCACGGATAATCCCTGAGTCTTGCCCCGCGATATCAATCAGATCATGCACTAGCTGCCTGCCGAACTCGACACTTACCAACTGTCCTAAGATCGCTGAAATTGAAATTTCAAAGGGATCCCATCCAGACAACAGACGAATTCCAGGATACTCTTTTAAAAGTTTCGCGATGGATTTATCCGACTCTAAAACATTCGCGATTAAGAGCGGATCAGAATCCAAATCAAATAGATTTCTGACTCTGGTGATAATCGGATGAATCATCGTGGTGTCTGGAACATTGATCTCGACTAACAAACTGGATTTTTCAGGCAAATCACTGATCGCAACCGTTCCGTGCTTACCATTGATAGAAACATGACGATGCATTTTTCCGTCGTGAAACCATTCTAAATCACCAACGCGGTGACTTTCGTAAACTCGCATTAAGCCCGTAAAGTCAAAAGGCGGTCGGTACGGAATCAGCACCTTGATGCCTTCGTGATTTGCCACTTTGTTACGGCGGATTTCTCGGGGAGCTTTTTTAAATCTTTCTTTAAAGGCATCATTGAATCTGCGGGTTGAATCAAAACCCGAGGCAAAAACAATTTCATTGATCGGCAATGCTGTTTCCACAATCAGCTTACGCGCCAGATTCAATCTGTTTTCAAAAGATAGCTGCTTCGGCGTTTTACCGATCTCGTCCATAAATAGACGCCTTAAATGCCTTGCACTCACGCCAAACTTTTCTGCGAACTCATCTTCGTTGAATGATAACGCCTCGTGGGAGTTTAAAACCTTGAGCGCACGGTTAACCACCGCTGACTTTCCAATCCATGCCGCAGACATCGGCGCACTTTCGGGACGACAACGCAGACATGGACGATAACCCGCCTTTTCGGCGTGCAGACGATTTGCAAAGAACTCCACATTTTCGCGCTTGGGTTTCGCTGGACAAATTGGACGACAATAGATGCCGGTGGTTTTAACACCCACAAAGAATTTCCCGTCAAATCGAGAATCCCGTGTTTTCATGGCTTCAAAGAAGATGTCGTCCTTTTTCATGAAACCACCATAACCCATTTGCCGGGGTTTTTGTGGCTATTTTCGGACATCATCGTTTTTTAGTACTTAGACAAAGGACGGAACTTCCTATGATTATCAGCACAACCATGACTGAATGATAGAAATACTCAAGTCACAGATCACAATGATGACCAGGAGGTCATCATGCCTAGAGGTTCTAAAGAAAGCTATTCACCAAAACAAAAGCGAATGGCTGCGCACATCGAGGAAAGTGAGAAAAAAGAAGGAAAATCCGCCAAAGTGGCAGCCCGTATTGGCTGGGCTACAGTCAATAAAAAGGACGGCGGCGCCAAAGGTAAAAGTGCTACCGCTAAAAAATCTGCCGCCAAACGTAAGAAACATTAATAAAAAAGGGAGCCCTTAAGCTCCCTTTTTTATGGGTCCATCCGATGGGCTTCATCGGGGAATTTTTGTGAGATGATCTCAATCAGGTTCGCTCGCAAATTACGATTGCGATTTCTGTGCATCACACTGTCGATGCCTGGTCGGCAGGAATTATAGTTGCCACAATTTTTGATAAAAACTTCGAAGGATACTAAAGTCGGAACCCACTCTTCTTTCGTCGATAGGGCCTCATTCATTTCTTCCTGAGTTCGGGCCGAGTCTAAATCCATGATCGGCTCTGTAGATATAGCCGACGCTTCGGTTAAGGCTACATCCGCTAACTTGGAATCTGAATCACTGGATGAAAACAAATCTAAAACCTCTGCTCGCTCCATCGGTGTGCCACTGCTTTTGATTTCTTCGTAATAAGCCCACAGAACGTCCGATTTGTTAGGAAGCTGATTCAGTCTTTCACGCATAGCTGAAACTTGCTCTTCCATCTCGGGGCGATTTTGAGCTTGTCTGCTCATCTTAATCAGGTCCACAAGCTCCTGACGACCGGGATTGGCTTTGTTTTTTTCCATCACCACCGTTGGTGAGGCCACAGAGTTTACTTGCTCAGTAGTAGGAGTGTTCGCGGTTTCTTGAACACTATCCCCTTCAGGCAATGAATTCTCAGTCATCTTTTGAGGCTTATAGACATAGAGTAAAGTTGCGATAACGATAACAAAGACAGGCAGCGCGTATTTTTTCATCTTTACTCACTACTGACGTTTCGGTGCTTTTTTATCGTCTAGCCAAAAGATCGTGGTCTTTTTGCCATTATCGACTCTCATCACTTCGGCACAGATACTTTGACGAGAAATCTCTGACATTCGTGTGGAGGCTTTTGACATAGTCATCGGCTCTTTATTGCAGGAAATCGTTTCCGCGTACTTTTTGCAGATAGCATCAAACTGCTTTTCAAAGTCTTTGTACTTTTTCTGCATAAAGGCTGCGACCATTTCCTTGCGTTCTGCTTGAGAACCATCCTCAAAGCATTTGTGGGATTGTGCAAAAGCTGTAACTGAAATTACTGTTGTGAAAAAGCCCGCTATTATTTGTCTTTTCATGAATGCCCTCCACAAAAGCGTATCGTCCTGAAAAACTTTGTCAATATCTTAACTGAAGTTCCTCCACCAGAGGAGATTGGAGCTAAAACATTTTTGATTTTGCAAGTACCCACATCAACTTTTCTGAGGGAACGCCGATAGGTATAGGGCATAGCTCTAATATTGTACGTTTACCGGGAGTCATGTATCAAAAAGAGAATACGTTCTAACGACATCATTGTAGTTCTAATATTATTGTGCGCTGTAGGCTTTATCTTCTTTATGAAAGATTTCATAGCCCAAGACCGCTGCCACGAACGCCGGGGCTGCTGGGATGAGGTGGACAATGTCTGCCGCAAAGATGAGCCTAATGCAGAATATCTTTGCTCACGAAAAGTTAAAAAAGATTAGCCCCAATAATATTTTTCAATTCGGTTTCTGTTAACTGTCTTTCTGACGGGAAACTTGTGGTTTGAATTTAATGCGTTTACTTTGCGCCTATAATTCAACCTCGAGGTTCCTAATGAATCAAAACGACAGAGAAATAAAAACCATCATGCACGAAGTGAAGAGACGCACTTTGACTGTTAAAAACATTCAGAACGTCACTTCACGCATTAAGCGTGTGACACTCACAGGTGAGGAACTTTCCGATTTCACATCGCTTTCACCTGATGACCATATTAAGGTCTTCTTTCCATACCCTGGCGAAACAGAACCTGTATTGCCCGTGATGGGTCCTAATGGACTCACAGTTCCTGAGGGCAGCCGCAAACCTATCATGAGAGACTACACCCCAAGACGCTTCGATAAAGACGCTAAGGAGCTCGATATTGAATTCGTTCTTCACGGTGAAGGACCTGGATCTCAGTGGGCCGCGCAAGTTCAAGTTGGCCAGAATCTGACGATCGGTGGACCTCGTGGTTCCCGCGTAGTTCCTTATAACTTTGATTGGTACTTAATGATTGGCGATGAATCTGCCATTCCATCATTTGCTCGTCGCTTGAAAGAGCTGCCAGCAGATTCGTTTTCGGTGGTGATCATCGAAACAGAAGATGCTTCTCAAAAAATTGATCTTGAGTGCAATGGTAAAGTAGAGATTCATTGGATTTATCGCAACGGCAGAAAGCCAGGCCAAGCGGATGAAATCAAAAACAAACTTGCTAGCCTTCCGATCTTTCACGGAGACTACTTTGCTTGGATCGCTCTTGAAAAAGCCTGCGCGATGGAAATCCGTGATTTACTGATCACGATTCGCGGTGCTCGCGAAGAGTGGATTAAAGCCACGGGGTATTGGTCTGCAGGAAAATCCGAACACTAATTCCCTTTGGTAAAAGAGCCTTTTCATCGAATTGACAAAAAGGCTCTTTTAAAACTACTCGTCATCTTCCATCGACATGGATGAAGAACTGCGACGACTGGAAGAACTCGGTTTGCTTGTTCTGCTAGTCGAGCTTGAGCCACGTTTGTTGCTTGCTAGACTTCTTTCAGAAGACTCTTTTGTTTTTGAACTTTTTGAGTTCGTTTTAGATGTTGCCATACGGTACCTCCTCTTTTCCTTGGAATATAAAGCAAGAAAAAATCCGGTAAATCCCCTCTTGCGTGAATACATTCATTCTTCATGCAAACCAGTCCATGGTGTTGCGAATTATATGTAATTCTAAAAAAAGACCTATTTCGGTGGGACTGCCCGGCGAGACTCCTCAGAATAAAGTGTGACCTAATCACTTCAAGGAGGAAATGAGATGGCAGCACATAGACGCCAAGGAAATCCAGAAGACATTGTTGAGTTGATTCTGCAAGACCACGTGATCTTGAAACAGCTCATTGAAATCATGAAAAGCGAAGATGCTAGCTTTAGAGAAAAACAAGCGGCCTTCAAAAGATTTGCTCCCGCACTCGTGGCTCATGCAAAACCAGAAGAGCAAACTTGGTATATGAAAATGAAAAGCGAAGACATGAAAGTTGAGGGCCTCGAGGGAGATATTGAACATTCGCTCGCCGATCAACTCTGTGAAGAGCTAAAAAGAACTTCTGATCGTGATGAGTTCATGGCGAAAGTAAAAGTTTTGGCCGAGCTGGTTGAGCATCACGTTGAGGAGGAAGAAGAGGATATGCTTCCTGAATTCAAGCGCGGTACGACCTTGGAGGAACGCATAGATCTGGGGATGCAGTACCTCGAAGCCCAACAAGAGCTCGACGCCCAGGGCGACGACGATGCTCCCTCTGAGAGAACTTTGCACCCCTAGTAAACATCTCAGTGTGGAATTCACGCTTTCACACTGAGAAATTCTCCGATTTTTGATCGTCTCTTAACTGAACTCTGCTCTCATATTCACTCCAATTCGAGATTTTGGGGTCACTCGTCAAAAAAAATTCATCAAAGTGTTCTCACAAATATTCAGCGAACACCTGCATCGTCCGATCAATAACTTATGCACGTTAGTGGAGTAAGAAGTTCTATTTTGAGACGAAATATCGCTCGGATTTTTAATAATCTGGGATTTGTTTCTTTTCTTTTTCTTACTGCCTGCAGCCTTGATCTGAGCATCTGGTCAGAACACGGCCAAACTCTTTCCGGTAAAGTTTCGATGCCCGGAATCACTTCTTCGGCGACTTGTCTTGCTGGTGACAAAAAAGTTTACCTTCACAAAATCAATAACGATGGCTCGGTGGATGAGACTGCTATTGCTTCTGTGGATTTGGACACGTCTTACAGCTACAGCTTTACGAATCTTTACAACGTCGATACCAGCGCAAAGTACATCCTGAAGGCTGATGCCTGCGGTAAAAAATTATCACGTCCGATGACAGGTCTAAGCGACCAAAATATCACTTATTCTTCAAGCTTGGTTGGTCTGATCCCTTACGTTCAGATTTCTGGGGTTAAAAATCTGCATGATCTTTCTCCCGATCAAATCACGGCAGCGATCTCTGCGATCGAAAGTGCTCCTGGTGTATCAACATCTGAGTCGATGACCGAAGTTTACGACAATCTTGCAGCAGGTTCCGGCGCGACTCAAAGTGCTTACATCACATCTGCATTTGCATTGACTGGTATCAGCGATCTGATTTCAATGGTTCCACCATACATCGACACATTGGCGTTGCCGACTGCTTACAATGAGATGAGCGCGGCTTCGCACACGGTTACTGCGGCTCACTGGTATGGAAGTTATTCTGCTGCTTATGAGTGGATTTTGAATGGCACCCCGGATGGCACGAGCGCTACTTATTCGTTCACACCGAATAAGAATTCACAAGGTTCAAATACAATTATTTTGAAAATTGGTACGAACAGTACGAGTTCGCCGGGTTCGATTGATACGTCCTACGCTATCTTTGAACGCCAATTCAATATTAATATCTTAAATACCTTTCCACCAGAAGCCCCGACTCTCACCCGAACCTCGGCTGCAGCTTCACAATCTAGCACTGTTGCACTAAGCCTCGCTACCGGGGCTTCGCTCGTTAATTGCGACACCTTTTCAACGTTTGCAATTTCTGAATTTACAGTATCGGCTTCCGTCCCTGCATCGGCATTCACAGGAACGTGTTCTACAGACACTACACAAACTGCGAGCTATGATGTTTCACCAGGTGATGGTCTAAAAACTATTTATCTTTGGACGAAAGATTCTGCGGGTAATATCTCCACTACACCGAGTTCAACGACTATGAGACTGGATACGACACCACCAGTTTTAACTTTAACGGTTCCTTCAGCGACACAGTCTTCATCGGCAATGAGTTTAGCGTTTACGGCGACGGATGCAACTTCCAGCGTTGCGCTTTTAAAACTACAATACTCTGCTGACAACACGACATATACTGATGTTGCGACTATTACTGCCGCCACTTCTCCTTATACTGGATATTCACCAGTGACATCTGGATACCTTCGTCTTTATGGAGAAGATGCAGCTGGCAACTTTACGACGACGACTCCTGCGGCATTTAGTTTTGATAATACTCCACCGAATGCACCTACTATCACGCGCACAACACCTGCTCTGACAAACAATCCTGTGGTGGGCATTACAGTCGCTGATTGTAACGACACAGATAGTATATTAATCACAGAGACTGCTGGCACTCCAACAGCGGGTAATACGTCTTGGGTGGCTTGCTCAGCGACTCCGTTCGTTTACAACTACACAGTGACGGGTGATGGAAATCATACGATGTACGTTTGGGCCAAAGACGTTGCGAATAATATCTCAACAACTTCGAGCTCTACATCAATTACTTACGACGGAACTCTGCCTGTTTTGAAAATCACGGCACCGACTACAGACGTTCGAATCAGCAGAACAGTGACTGTTTCTTGGACTGTTACGGAGGCTCGTACTTCCGCAGCACTCAATACAGTTCTACAGTATAGTGAGGACGGCGGTACAACTTGGTCGACATTGTCGACTCAGGCACTTCCTGCTTCATCTGCGACAAATCAAACTTATTCTTATAGTTGGACAACCCCTTCGAGTGCGAAAAGCGCAAAACTTCGCGTGACAGCAACGGATACGGCTACGAACGTAGGCACTGATACTAAGGACTTGATCGTTGAGGCTCAGGCTCCGACAGTTAGCACGTTTACTTTAGCTGACGACGAAGCCGTTGTTGGTTTGTCATCTATTAATGCCATGATTACAGCGACTGCGGCTCCAGGTACATCTGCGGTCACTATGATGCGCTTTAGGGAAAACACACCATTCAGTACAACTCCGGATGATGCAGCTGATGATAGCGGCTGGCAGCCATACTCCGAGGAGAAGGTCAGCTTTGAATTGGATCAGGTATCCGGTACTCACACCGTATACGCACAAGTAAAAAATTCTGCTGGCTATAGGTCTACAAATCTCTCTCGCAGTGTTAAACTTGAAATTGGTAAACCACCTATTATCACTGTTGTTTCTCCATCTGGCGCCGGAAGCTATTTGCCTGGCCAAGTTATGAATATCGGCTGGAGCTGTACAAGCTCTGACTCCCTTAATGCGCCTCTTGCTGCCAGAGCCATCTCAAGTATCCAATATACAATTGATGACGGCCGCTCTTACTACGTGATTACCGACGACACCGCAAATCCATATACTCTTAATAGTGGCTCGTATGCATGGACAGTTCCGTCGACAACTCCAGATGGCGATGCGATTAGCGCAAGTACACCTATCCGCGTTTTGGTCGCTTGCAAAACGCAAGGCGGTGTTATCACAACAGCATTGTCCGCCATTCAGAATTCGCCTTGGCAGGTCTTGATTGGGGATCCTGGTAACTTGGATTCTGGTGTTCACTTGAGTGCCGCAGATATCTCTCAATCAAGCGGATTTTTTGGTGATGCACAAAATAATCTTTATTCCGGTTCACGCCTTCGTCACTCGATCACCAAAATTGATCGTCAAACAGGTATCTTATCTGAGTGGCTGGGCAAGGGACATCTTGCTGCCTGCCCTACTAGCTCTGTTGCGCAATTTACAGTACCTAGAATCATTGACATCAGTAATGGAGAAATGATCGTCGTTTCACAGCCGTGCAAAACGATCACTAAAATAAAAATTTCTGACAAGAGCGTTGTTTGGAATAGAACCGTGTCGTTGATTGGCGGTGACGATCGTCTGTCCAATGCAAATCCGACTTTTGATACCTATATTAAATCCGGCTATTACTACTTCGCATCGTTCGCAGCCAACAACATAGACGCGCTTGCTTACTATGAGCTGGATCTAAACAGTATTTCCAGCACTCCGAAGCTAATAATCGGTAATACCACGGCATGTAGCTCAGCTGCTATTTCTGCAAACAGCTACAGCGATGATCTTGCTTTGCCTTGCGTGCTAGCCTCAGGACTGTCCAGAAACGGCTGGATCACGGTGATGCCAGATCGTCAAAAAATATATATTTGGTACCGTAATGCTGTCGATGCTGCATTTAAACTGGAGTTTATCTTCGATGCAGCAACACAAAGATATAGAATGCCAGGTGCTGCACCCGGCTCAGTCGCCGGAAATTACTGTTCACGCAACATCTATATGGGCACCGACACTACCAAAGTATTCTGTACTAATAACGCTCGCAGTGGTGCCAAGCCTGCAAATGGAATGAAATTTAGCTACATGGATACCTCAACAGGAACTATTGCGTCTCCTGTGACTTTAGTGACCGATACTATTAATGACGTTCAAACTGCGGTTGGCGCATCTAATACAGCCGTGTATGTTGTTACTCGAGAAACTAATGAGCTATTTGAAGTCAAAATCAATGGCACGACAATGACGGCTAATAAAATAGGCGGAACGTCATTCCTAAATTATGGAAATGGCTCCAACCCGTCCCTAGTTGCCTTCACTCAAGTTGCAGGTCTCGCGTGGGATCAAACTGATTCCACCAGCGGGACACTTTACATGCGCGGTATTCGTCATTTGCGCCGAATGAAAGTTAGTCAACCTATGGGCTATACCACTCCCGTGATCACAAGCATTGACACAGGTTTGGATGATGGACTTTCAAGCACTCTCAATACTTACGGAACAATCCATATATCACCGGATCATCGCCTGGCGTACATGGGCTTGTCTGGCTCTAGCTATAGCTGGCTTACTCTTAACATGAACACATGGGATAATAACCCGAACGAACTTGATAGCAGTGGCACAATATTCGGCGGCGGCAGCGTTTTCGATTATGGTTGGACTGCGACTTTCCTCGCTGACAATAACTTCTACTTCACAGGATATAGCGCGATCTCGCCAAATCCGGATGCAGGATTAAGAATTTATAGAGGCAACGGAACCGTTGTAGCTGGTAACGGTACTATAGGCGTAAGTTCTGTTCCAAGCCCAGCGACGGCTACGTCTCACCCTCTAAGTCGTATCTACGGATTGCAACCCGACAAAAATGGCGATTTGTTGATTTTTGACGGTGATAAAATTAGAACTTACGATCCCACGGGTGGAACAATCGTCGATACACTCGATATGTCTGCGATCCCATCCTACCCGTCTGGTAGAATTTGGATTGATGCCGTTTATAACAACGACACGGATCACTTCTATATGTTGGCTAATAATATTTCCACGGGAATTACGGAAGTATTTAGTTATGACTCTACCAATGGCTTCCGCTCCATCTCTGTGTCAGGGCTATATTTGCCAGGCACATTACCAGGAACGAGAGGTAAGGCATTCGTATTGAAAATCACGCCGATGGGTCTGTTACTGCAAGACTCATTTAAGCGTCGTATCCTAGTCACACCACTACAATAAAAAAGGAGGACTTGCGGTCCTCCTTTTAATTTCTAAGTTTTGAAACTCAATCTTAGTTTTGATTCAACTTAGGGAATACTGCTGTGTCGTCAAGGTTCACGAAGCGGTAACCTTGTTGCAAGAGCTTCGTCATCAATTTATCCAAAGTCTTAGCTGTGTTCATGTGGATGTCGTGCATTAGCAAGATACCGCCGTTTGTTTGTGATACCACGTGGTTTACGTAACCAGCGTAGTCGCCACGAAGCGATGCAGGAGCTTGGCATGTCTTATTGTTTTTATCAGATACGTAACCGCTGTTCGCGAAAGCCCAGTCACATGTATCGATGTTCCAACCCACTAGGCTGTACCCCAAAGATTTGGCGTACGTGTTCGTAGCGCAAGTTGAGTTACCGTATGGGTAACGCAAGAACTTAGGAGTTACGAATTTACGAAGTAACAAATCTGTTTGATAGATTTGGTTTTTACCGCTTGTTGAATCAATCGCACGGAAGTTTGGATGATTGTAAGAGTGGTTCGCAAGGATATGACCTTCCTTAACGATACGTTTAAGGATGTCTTCATTGCCCGCTACTTTACCGCCCAAGATAAAGAATGTAGCCTTAGCACCGTGCTTTTTCAAAGTATCCAAAACGATCGGAGTCGTTGTTCTGCTTGGACCGTCGTCAAACGTCAAAGCGATCGTACCTGGAGTAACGCGGTCTGGAGTTTTAATCGCAAAACGGCACTCATCGCCCCACATATAGGTCATGCTGTCGATGCGGTTTTGAAGCGCCTCTGCTCCTTGCATTTCAATCAACTCTTCATTAGAGGGAACCGGACCTAATGGCAAACTTACTGAATCAGTGGACTGAGCCATTGCCGTTTGAAATGACATAGCAACCAAGGACATTGCGAAGAAACGCTTCATGAAAGACCTCCGTTTATTTGATGGAGCAGAATCTACCAGAGTCCCTCTGAAAAGTCTGAAAAACCGAGACTGTCTAAAGTTTGATCAATCCTTTTTTCAAGTCGGTGACAAAGTCCGTCCCACCATTGCTCCTTCGTCAGGAAACTGCTACCTATAAGCCCATGTCGACATCCAATAAGATCCCTAAAAAGTACCAACCTAAAGGCTTCGAGATCCTCCACGACGATCTCGATATCATCGTGGGCAATAAGTCCCCAGGGATTTTAACGGTCGCCGCTAAGTGGGAGCGTGAAAACACCGTCCATGGCCTATTGAACCAATATGTTCGCAAGGGCAATCCCCGCTCCAACAAAGTAGTTCACGTGGTTCACCGTCTGGATCAGGCGACCTCGGGTGTTTTAGTTTTTGCGAAAAGCGAAGATGCGATGAACTTCCTGAAAGACAATTGGAAGTCCTTTAAAAAAACCTACTACTGCATCGTTCATGGCAAGCTGACTAAAAAATCAGGAACTATTCAAAGCTTCCTCAGCGAAGACGAAGACTACGTTGTTCACTCGAGCCAAGACTCTGACAAAGGGAAACTAGCGATCACTGAATACGAAGTTTTGAAAGAAACCGATAAGTTTTCTCTGCTTAAAATCAATCTGCTAACGGGTAAGAAAAATCAGATCCGTGTGCACTTGGCCGGCGAGGGTCACCCGATCGTGGGTGATACTAAGTACGGAAGACCAACGTCACCGTTTAAGAATCTGTTCCTGCACTCGGTGGAGTTAGAGTTCAATCATCCGCACAACAAAAAGCGCATGAGCTTTAAGGCACGCACCCCTGCTTACTTTAAAAATCTTATTGAATTTGAATACTAGTTTTCGACGTCGGCCAAACGCCACAAGGAAACGACATCCTTAAGGCGTGCATTTACTTTGGCGATAATTTGCTCGGCCGATCCTTCAGAGGAAGGATACGTCGAGTGAGCATCACTCACCAGTGTCACTCCATAGCCAAGCTCTGCGGCCTTACGACAAGTGGACTCGATACAAAACTCTGACTGCAAACCTGCAACGATCAATTTATGGATGCCCTTGGACTGCAAGAGCTTATGAAGTTCAGTGTCGGTGAAGGGCTCTGCCAATTTCTTTTGAACAATCAAATCACCATTTTCGATTTCTAACTCAGGATGCAGCAACCAACCTTCAGTGCGAGTCTCGTCTGGTTCACCCGCCTCGCCATTGTTTTGCACAAAGATCACCTGTGTGCCGGAAGCACGAGCGAGAAACAAAAGTTTTTGCAGGTTTTCTAGAAGGTCGTCGGGTTCATGGACAGGGTTATTCAGAGAGAACATATTGACCTGGACATCGACGATTAGCAGAGCTGTATTCAAATTCATTAGCATATAATATCTCATCCTGGCCCAATAGACCACCCCCTTATCAGTTCCGGGCACAAAGACTTGCTATGCTCCCCGTTTCATTCGAGAATAGAAGGATGTTTCAGTTAAATCGGAAGACATTCACCATGGGTGCCATTCTAATGGTTGCGATTTTCTATTGGAAAAATCGCCCCGTGCCTGTGGCCGATGGAATCCTGATTCCTGAAGATCCCATCCAAGAAAACATCGTTGAAGGCCAAGGCAAACCCGTAAAAATTCCCGCGGGAGTGGCCGAGCCCTTAGCGCACTATAAAATTCGTGCGCGAGTTCTATCCACCAACCGTTATTATTTCGATCCCGGCGCGGGCATCTCTCCGATTGATTTAGCCCTGGGTTGGGGACCGATGTCTGATTCAAGAATTTTAAAAGAACTCCGCATTGGACAATCACTTCGCTACTATCATGTGAAGTGGACACAATCCGCCCCGATCTCTGATTCCGAAATCATGCGCCATAGTGCAAACGTTCACATCATCCCTGCAGACGACATCGTTAAAGAAGTTCTGTTCTCTTTGCGCGAAGGTCACTTGATTGAACTCAAGGGTGAGCTCGTCGTTGTCAGCACCAAAGATGGCGGAGAATGGCGCAGCTCTATGTCCCGCGATGATCGCGGAGGCGGCGCCTGTGAACTGATGAGAGTCACTTCGATTAGGGTATTGAATTAACTTTTGTAAACGTCAAATGACACATCTCAGTGTTAACGCAAGCAAGATGAAAAGCCATTGAAAACCAAAAGCCTTATTTTGGTGGTTTTCTTGACCCATTGGATATCGCCGCCTAGAACTGGCGCCACGATTAATAAATCCATTGGAGGATATTACATGAAATCAGTTCTAGTATTGCTAGCTACTTTGTCTCTTTCTTCAGCTTTCGCTGCACCAAACGAAGATCTTACTCTTCCAGGTGAGCGTTGGATGTCTAAATTCACAGCTTACGTTTGTGACGATGGCAACACTCAAACTCAATCTATCCCAGCTGACTTTGCAGCTTTGAACGTTCAATTGGCTACTGCAACTACAGACTACTCTTTGGACAATCTTTTGATCAAAGGTACTTTCTCTGAAGAAGGTTCTGTTTGTAAGTACTCTGCTCTAGTATTCGCTGACAACGCAGCTAAAACTGCAACTCTTGTTGATTCACGCGCTTACGCTGTAGAAGGCACTTCTGCATGCGCTACTGGTAAAACATTCCTTGATGCTTCTTTGAAATTCAACAACTACAAATACCTTCACGGTCGCGCTGCGATCTACGTTCCAGCTTCAGACGCTGCTGCTCAATGCGGTGCTGGCGCAACTACTGTAGGCTTGCACTTCCAAGTTACTGGTAAAATCCAACAGTAATTTTCTTTAAGAAAATTCTGTGACGAAAGCCGCAGGCCGAAAGGTCCGCGGCTTTTTTATTTTGTAACATCCTTGTCCTTAAGAGAGCTTCTGCAAATAACATTTTGCCTGCGAACTGTCCCCTCCTCATGATGAGAAAAAAAAGGGGGTTCTTTGTGAAATCGCTTGTCGCTTTAGCAGCGTCATTGCTTATCAGCGTTCCCGTCATCGCACACGAAACTGAAGAATACGAAATCAACATCAATGAAGATTCGGTGACGATTCAAGAGTCATACAACTACAACTTTGGTTTCGTTAAGAAAGGCAAAAGCGAGTCGGCCCGCTTCCGTATACGCAACAACGGCAACTACCCTTTCTACATTAACGACATCGACACATCCGGAAAGGCATTCAGTCATACTGAAAATTGTGGTGGCACTTTATGGCCGGGACAATCTTGCAGAGCCACGGTGAAGTTCGCACCGAAACAAGTCGGACAGTTCAACGGCAGTCTGCATTTTGATTTGATCGGTCGCTCTGACATCTGGGTTTATCTGCGCGGCTGGGGCTACAACTACTGAAAAAAAGGTACGTCCTTACTTTGCCAAGTAAGGACGTACCTTTTTCCGCGATCCCTTCATGCTCCCAAATGTAAATTGGATCACTTAATATCTGCTGAAATTTCCACCACTTATTGCGATTCCTTCACAACTAAACAACTTCGAGTACTAAACATGTAAATATTTTTTTACAACATTATGACGATGCGAGTCGTAGAGCGAAAATTATCATTACAACCCCCTCTGTGGACTTGGCCTTTGACCCTACGTTCGTTACAAGTTCTGCTATGAAAACATTCACGAATCGTAGCGTAACTGGTTTGAACTCAACGTTCTTTGTCATCGTCCTAGTTATGATTTTGAACTCCGTCTTTTTGTATTCCGCGTTCCAAACGGTCAAAAAAGACGAAGAGCGTGTCCTTCACTCCAGCCAAGTCGTTTTAGAAATCGAAAATATCATTTCCTATGCGAAAGATGCCGAGACTGGCATGCGTGGTTATTTGCTAACTGGTAAGGCTGAATACTTGGAACCGTACTACGCTGGTATGGCCAACTCTCGTGCGACGATTGCCCGCCTACGCAATATGATAGCGGATAACCGCACTCAAGTGAACAACCTCGAGTCCCTATCCGTGATTTTGAAAGAGCGCTTTGATGTTCTTGAGGAAAACGTTCAGTCCTTCGCAAAAGCCGGGCCCCTAACACGTAAGTCCACTTTGAATGAAGGCAAAGCCTTGATGGATCAAGCGCGCCTACTCGTGAACTCCATGCACGATGAAGAGAACCGTCTTCTCGACAATCGCATGCGAGAGGCGAGCAGCTCCCAAGTTTGGGTGACAATGTCGTTGGTAGGCTCTGGCTTACTAAACATCATCCTCGCTGGAATTGCGTACTACATCATCCGTCGTCGCCAAGTCTTGCAAACAATCGAAGCTCACGCTCGCGAACGCGAGTTAGCCCTTAAAACTCGTATCGGCGAAATCTCTCAGATCGTGGCGATGGACTACGACTCGACAACTCTTTCTAAGAAAATTTTGTCGTTCGTGTCTGACGAGCTAAAAGTTCCTGCGGGAAGCGTTTACGCTCACCGTGGTGATAACTTGGAAAGCTGTGCTCACTTTGCACGTGTTAATGAGTCACTGAACGCAGCTCCACTAATTCAAGTTCCACTGAATGTCGGTCTGATTGGCGAGGCTTACAACAAAGCTGATTTGGTCGAAGTCACAGATCTTCCAGCAAATTACTTCTGGATCGGTTCAAGCCTAGGTAAAGCACAACCAACTGCACTTGCACTGATTCCTTTAAGAACTTTGGGCAAACCTGTCGGCGTTATGGAACTTGCGTTGTTCCACCCACTGACAGAACGTCAAAAAGACTTTATCTCTCAGTCTGCGGAATTGATCGCAACAGGCTTGGCTTCTGCAGAAAGCCGTGGGCATCTTGAAAACTTGCTAGATACAACTCAACTGCAAGCTCAAGAATTGCAAACACAACAAGAAGAACTGCGTTCAGCCAATGAAGACCTGGAAGAACAAGCTCGCATGTTGGAAAGACAGCAAGACGTTGTTAACAACCGCAATAACGAACTTGAAAAAATCAATCAGTACAAATCTGACTTCTTGGCAAAGATGTCCCATGAGCTTCGCACTCCACTGAACAGCTTGTTGATTTTGTCGACGCTGCTTCGTGAAAACAAAGAGGGCAATCTTTCTGATCAACAGAAAAACTTTGCTGGCACTATCTATGATGCTGGTAATGACCTATTGAATCTGATCAACGATATCTTGGATCTATCTAAGATCGAAGCCCGCAAATTGGTTGTTCGTTCTGAACGCTTCTCTCTGAAAAGCATGACGGACCAATTGCTATCGACGTTCAAACCTCAAGCAGATAAAAAAGGTCTCACTCTTCGTGTGATCCTAGATACGACAACTGAAGACTTGATGCTTGAAACCGATGGACAACGCCTGGGCCAAATCCTGCGTAACTTTATGTCGAATGCTGTGAAGTTCACAGAGTCGGGATCTTTGGAAATCAAAGGTCATAACTTTAAAAATGGCTTCGTTGATATTTCTGTTAAGGACTCTGGCATCGGTATCAGTCCTGAATTGCGCTCGACGATCTTTGAAGCCTTTGAACAAGGTAACAACCAAATCAGCCGCAAATACGGCGGTACAGGTTTGGGTCTGACGATCTCTAAAGAATTGGCTGAGCTTTTGGGCGGCCAAATCATCGTCCAATCCGAAGAAGGCAAAGGTTCTGAATTTACAATTCGCTTCCCTGTTGTTTTACCGGGTGATCTAACGACGACTCCTAAAACAACTATTGATGTGAATATCTCTAAAGGCGTTAGCTTTGAACAAGAAATTCGCACGGCCCCTACTGATGAGGTCGACACTATTCTAAAAGCGTTGAACAACGACAAGAAAACACTCTTGATCGTTGAGGATGACGAGAAATTTGGTTCCTTGGTTGCTGATGCCGCTAAAGAGCATGACTTCCATCCAATCCTAGTAACATCTGGTGAAACAGCTCTTCAATTGCTTGAGCGATTCACTCCAACAGCCATCATGCTGGATATTAAACTTCCGGGTGTATCTGGCTTTGGTGTTTTGGAAACTCTTAAAAAAGTTCCGCAACTTCGCCACGTCCCTGTTCATATGATCTCAGCTCTAGATTACCCTCAGCAAACAATGCGTATGGGTGCCATGGGTTACTTGGGTAAACCAGTGACGATGGATCAAATCCATGAAGCCGTTGGACAACTTAAAATCGTCGCTTCTGAAAGCACGAAAAAACTATTAGTTGTTGAAGACAACACTGTTCAGCGCGAAGCCATCGTGGCTTTGCTACAGGGACCAGACATTGAACTGACTTCGGTAGCCACAGGCGAGGAAGCTTTGAAAGCGGTTCTGGCTAAGACATTTGATTGCTTGGTTCTGGATCTGTCTTTGCCAGACATGACAGGTAACGATTTCTTGGAGCAATTGAATAAGCTTGATCACCCACTGCCACCAGTGATCGTGTACACCGCAAAACAAGTCAGCAAACGTGAAGAAGAATACCTGCGCAAATATTCTGAAAGCATCATTCTAAAAGGTGCTCGTTCTCCAGAAAGACTTCTGGATGAAGTTAGCCTGTTCCTTCACCGCGTTTCCGATACGTTGCCGATGCAACAGCAACAAATGCTCTCAGGACTTACTAGCGAAGAAGATCATTTCGAAGGCCGCAGACTTTTGATCGTGGACGACGATATGAGAAATATCTTTGCCCTGACTCACGTACTTGAAAGCAAAGGCTTTAAAGTCGATGCGGCTCGTGACGGTCAAGAAGCCCTTGAAATGGCGCAAAAAGATGGTTCTTACGATGCGATCCTTATGGATTTAATGATGCCTCGTATGGATGGATTTGAGTCGATGGAAAGCATCCGTCGTCTGCAGGATCATATTGAAACTCCGATCATCGCATTGACTGCTAAAGCGATGAAAGGCGACCACGAAAAAGCACTCGCTTCAGGAGCGAATGACTATTTGTCGAAGCCAATTAATATCAGCAACTTGTTCTCGGTATTGAGAGTTTGGTTGCGTGAAAGAGAAGTGTTCTAGGATGACTGTTGATAACGTCCAACGTCACTTACTGCTAGAGGGGATTTATCTAAAGTACGGTTACGACTTTAGAAAATACACCGAAGCGTCTGTGACCCGACGAATCGACGTGATCCTGGCAAAATTCAACATCAAATCCGAGGTCGAACTCCTAGCTCGCCTGGTGAATGATGAAGAGTTTTTTAAAAAGATCATGCCTTTGATGACCGTGAACACGAGCGAAATGTTTCGTGATCCCAGTTTCTTTAAGTCATTAAGGGAAAACGTGATCCCGGTTCTGCGCACCTACCCCAATTTAAATATTTGGGTCGCAGGATGCAGCACCGGAGAAGAAGTTTATAGTTTGCAGATTCTGTTGCACGAAGAAGGGCTTCTGGAAAGAAGCACGATTTATGCGACTGACATAAATCCGATTGCACTTAAAAAAGCGCAGGACGGTATTTATGACCTGGAAGGCATACGCGTGTTCACTAAGAACTATGTGGAGGCCGGAGGGACCAAGTCCCCTTCCGACTACTACACAGTCAGTTACAACCGCGCTCGTATGATTCCAGAGCTTCGTGAGCGCGTTGTGTTTTCAGAACACAACATGGCCACGGGCGAAGGCTTCGTTGAAGCCCATTTGATTTTATGTCGGAACGTGTTGATTTACTTTAATCGCGAGCTTCAAGAAAGGGTTTTCAAACTCTTTTACGAATCCCTCGCAACCCGCGCTTTCCTGGGATTGGGAAGCAAAGAGAGCATTCGATTCTCTGCCTGTGCAGAAGGGTTTGATGAACTCGATAAGGAAAACAAGGTCTATCAAAAGGCGCGCACACCGCTGCCTTTTCATAGGTAAGTTAGATTGCATTTTAGTAACAATAAAATGCTAGAAAACAAACGGACGTTGGTTGTTAAATACTCAACATGAACGCTTTGAAAGAAAGTGCCATTGGGGCAGATTTTGAAGCAAAGGGGAAATTGTGGACAGAACGAAGATACTCATTGTGGATGACAATCCCGACAATATCTTTGCACTTAGCGAATTGATTAAGGCCGATGACATTGAATTGGTCACAGCTAATAAGCCAGAACAGGCTTTATCGCTGCTTTTAGACCATGACTTTGCCTTGGCACTCTTAGACGTACAAATGCCTGAGATGAGCGGCTTTGAGCTGGCTCAATTCATTCGTGGCATCCAAAAGACACGTCACTTGCCGATCATTTTCGTAACCGCACAACAGCAGGATCAAGCGATCATTTTCAAAGGCTACGAAAGTGGCGCTGTTGATTTGATGTTCAAACCTTTGGACCCGTACATCGTGCGTTCCAAAGTTCAGACATTTATTTCCTTGGATCGTCAGAACAAACTTCTGAAAGCTAAAATGGAAGAGGTGGAGTTCCTGCGCAAACGTGCAGAGCAAGCCAATCTTTCTAAGAGCCAGTTCTTAGCGAACATGTCCCATGAAATCCGCACTCCCCTGGCATCGGTTTTGGGTTTTTCTGACGTTTTGGTTCAGGAAGATCTGGGCGAAGAGGAAAAGCAGGATTCTTTGGCAGCGATTCGCCGTAACGGAGAATTACTGCTTCGTTTGATCGATGATATTTTAGATCTTTCAAAAATCGAAGCGAACCAACTTCATTTCATGAAGTCTGCTTTCAATTTTGACGACTTACTAAAAGACCTTGCAACGACTTTGAGTCACAAAGCCGTTGATAAAGGAATCGCTCTTGAAATCGAATCCAAAAATCAATCCGGTCTTTTCTATAACTCGGACTTTGAACGTATCAAGCAAGTGCTTTTGAATTTGATCGGTAATGCCATCAAGTTCACAGCTCAAGGCTCTGTGAAAGTTCATTGCTTCATTCATCCGGAACGCAATCACCATGACCGTGTGGTTTTCGAAATCCGCGATACAGGTATTGGTATTTCTGAAGATGAAGCTAAGAAACTCTTCCAACCCTTCAGCCAAGCAGATATCTCTACACGCAAGCGCTTTGGTGGCACGGGCTTGGGTCTTGTGATCTCTCGTGAACTTGCTAAATCCATGGGTGGAGATTTGAAACTTATCTCTTCTGCTCCAGGCGTGGGTTCATTCTTTGAAGTTTCTATGGTTCTTGAAAAAGCCACATCTGCGAATCAAACTCTTGAACAAAAAGTGGAAACTTTGAGCAAAGAGATCGACTTGCAGGGTGCTAAAATCTTGGTTGTCGACGACGTTAGCGACAACCGTCTTTTGATCGACCGTTATATGCGCAACACTCACTCGGAAATCCTTCAAGCAGCCAACGGCCTTGAGGCTATCGAGATGATGGAAAAGCAAAAACCGGATTTGATCTTGATGGATATCCAAATGCCTATCATGGACGGTTACGAAACGGTTCGCCGCATTCGTGCTGCTGGGTTTACTAAGCCTATTATTGCTTTGACGGCTCATGCTATGAAGGAAGAGGGGCAAAAGTGTATGGATGCCGGATGTGATGGCGTTCTTACTAAGCCGGCTCGTCGCAAAGAGCTTTTGGGTAAAATCCAAGATGTGCTTCATACGTAGCTCTCGGATCTGTCTTGGAACTAGGGGTTCTTAGCCCCGCAGTTCCGCGACACGCCATCCGGGCTCAACCGTTGCCCGCCTTTGGCGGGTTCGCGCCATCGTGGCGCCAACGGAGGTCGACTGCACTGCGGGGCTAAGAACCCCTAGTTCCAAGTCAGACGAAGCCCCTTCTTTTTATATTCGATTTTTATGCAGCTTTATTTTCAGAAGATTGTAGAGAGTTCAGCCAGTGGTTGAGCTCTTTTTTGTTTTCTTGGGAGAGGTTGGCGTAGTCGAAGAAGTAGGTGTCTTCGTTTTTCATTGAGAGTTTGGTGCGGAGTTTTAAGTTTTTGGTTAGGTAGAGGTCTATTTCTTTTTCTGTGATTTCTTCGGGTGGGGTTGTTAGGCCTTTTATTTGGAGGCCTTTGTTAGAAATAGATACTAGTTGGCCCCAGGGGTTTTGGCCGGCGAATTGGAATAGGATTTTTTTTCTTACGTTGGGGATCTTTTGAGTCTTTGGTTTGGCTTGGGCTTTTGGTTGTAGGACTACTACTTTGCCTGGGGTTGCTGGTAGATTTGCTGGGATTACTTTTTTGGCTACTGCAATTTCTGTTGGTTTTGTGATGATGGTTTCTGCCACGGCTTTTGGTTCTGGGGATTTTTTGGGCTGTGGTTTTGCCTTTGATTTTTCTACGTTAAAGACTAGTTGATCGGCTATGAACATGAAGACGGCAATGTTTGTGATAAAGAAGAACCATGTTAGGCCGCTGGATTTTACGTGTTTGAAGTCTGATACTTGCAATCCTATGTAGCCGCCTAATAATAGCAGTGCCCACTTCCATACTGTGGCTGAGCCTCTTAACATTAAAAAACCAATGGCAATTGTGGCTATGTATAGAATCTGATTTGGGACGGAGCCTGCGCCTATTATTTGCCAGAACATTTCTTGGGTCCATTGATTTTGGACTCCGTTTAATGTCGACATTTTGGCTAGTGTGTTTATTACGGGAGCTAGGACTAGGGCTCCTCCGAATGCTTGGATGACTGGTTTTTTTTCGAGCACTCGGGTGAGGAACATGGTCTACCCCACTGCCTCTTTGTCGTCGACGAAACGCATTTCTACGACTTCGGCATTATCGCCTGTGGATACAGGTTCAGATTCTGACTCATCCTTAGGCTTGCCGCCGCGTTTTCTGGAATCTAGAGCTTCACTTGTTGCGATGACTAGGCAGATCGCTAGAGGGTCAAATACCGAAACGAAAAGCATGATCAAGTATTTTACTACCAGATCGATTTCGATATTAAAGACTTTCGCGATGTAAACCAACGGGCCTACTTTTTTATTCAGCTCGATCACGTGCAAATCGCTTTGAGTGATTTGAATTTGGTAGTTTTCGATTTGCTTTGTGAGTGCTGCAACTGCGGGTTCGATTTCTTTGCGAGTTTCGATACGTTTACTTACACGAGTCGCTGGGATTTCATCCACTGCGCGATTCAAACGATCGATTTCTGCGCGGGCACTCGCCTGCTGAGTTTTCAAAGAGTTCACTTTGATTGCTTCAGCTGTCAGAGCCGTACTTGCCGATTGATACGCATCAGACAAGAAGCCAAAGATACCCAGCGATGTGATTGCACTTAGAATCACGACTGACGACACCAAGTAAGTTTTAAAGAAGATATTTAAACTTTGCCAACGTTGATGAAGGTAAGCGGCAAGAACGAACTTGGATAGCTCCAAAGCTCCAGCCATCAACATGACTGCGAAAGCCGCACCTGAAAACAATGCTGCGAGGCCCACGACAGAAAATGCCGCGCCCAATATCGAAACCGATACCGCAGAAAGAATCAGACCTATAATACACCAAAGTGCGACCATGCTTTTCTCTTCGGAATTGTGAGGTTCTTGCTTGATCAAACTTTGATGAATTCAGGCTATGGTCGAGGTCCTGGTTTGGATTCATTCCTTCGTCTAGGAACTGCCCGGTTTACTTAAGGATTACTCTTATTAAACCGATTGGTGATTAAGTAAAAGAAGGAAAAAAAGCTATGAAATTCACCCTCTGCACATTCCTTATCTTGTTGAGCGCACAGGCTTTTGCGCAAACCACGTACAAAGCGATTCAACCTTTGGGAGCGATCCCCAAGGACTCTCAAATCTCTGTTAAGTCTGTTGGAACAAAAAGCACGTTCTTTAATCCAAATCAGACTGACTCCACTACAGAGTCCGGCTTTAAAACCGTTCCCAACGATTCACTTTATGAAGTTAAATCGATTAAGAACAAAGACACCTCTGCAGACTCTACAACTTTAAAAGGGTTGGCGACGAGTGGTGATTTAGTTCTGAATAAATCTTCATTGAATGCAGCCGACCAAAGCTGCGTGACAGCTGGTACTTGTACCCTGACTGCCGATGTACCTGTCTATCAATCAAGTAAGTTCAACTTTTTTGATTGGTTTCTAAATATTTTCGGCCTGGGTGATAAGCCTAAATCTTTGGTTACTCCGCCGACAGATATCGCAGATCCAAAAGCTTCCGCTGCGGCAGCAACGACGGCGATGGTAACTAATACAAACCGCACGCTTACTGGCCAGAACGCCGTGTGTGAGGATCTTCCAGATTCTGTTAAGAACGATCCGACATTTAAATGCGGTCTACAAATGGCTTTGGATTCTTTCAAGAAAAACAAAGCCTCTGGAAAAGTTACCTCTGATACATTTATTTTCAATGACTTCGCCGATGGCGAAATGACTGGAAAAATGTACTTCTTTAACTCTGAGGGTAAAGTAGCTCAAGTTCTTGATAAGAATCCTATCCCCGTTTCGCGTGGTGTGGGTGGTTTTGGTGCGGGAACTGGGTCTCAAAAAACTCCGAACGGTGCAATTGTTACCCGTAGATACGAGCCGCCTCGCGCAGGCAATATCAAAGATGGCATCGAACTTTTGGGTCTTGAATCAGGTAATAAAGACATTACTGGCCGTGGCGTTCTGCTTCATGGATGGAACCCCTATACTTATACCGCTGGATGCTTAGGTGTTCAGGGGACGTTTGAATCAGGCAAACTGGGCTACGCCGATGAAATGGGTGGCCGCCCACTTTACCTAGATCAATTAAAACAGGGTTTATTGAAAGATGGCGGAGTTATGATTTACAACTTCACTCCCGCAAAAGTTCGAGAAGGCCTTTGCCGTAGCAGAAAATAGTCCCTTTTTACTAAGCAAAAGCTCAACTCTGTAAGTAAGTACCAAGTACATAGGCTTCCTTCGTTTCTGGAAGCCGAAATTCCTTCTGAAATTCTTGCCGTTGCTTTGGATACTGAATTGAGATTCTGTTGTCTTTTGCCGCCGAACTGATAGTTTCCGTCCACTATGTCACCAGCATTACTTTCAGTTCGCCAACCAGTTTTTATTTTATCAATCGTTATTCTGATGCTTACGCTTGGGATGATTTCTCTTAAGAATCTTCCTATCGATTTGTATCCAGATGTTACTTTCCCAACTGTTGTTGTTCAAACAACTTACGGCGGTGCCGGTCCTCAAGAGATCGAAACCGAAGTTTCCAAAGTTTTAGAAGACGAATTGTCCACTATCTCTGGTGTACAAAAAGTTTCTTCGCAAAACATGGACTCCGTTTCTATCGTAATGGTTGAGTTCTCTTTGAAAACAAATTTGAACTTTGCTGAACAAGAAGTCCGCGCGAAAGTTCAAAACGTTTTGCGTGAGCTTCCCGATGATATCGACCAACCGGTTATTCGTAAGGTCTCCCCTTCCGATGCTCCGATCATGTACATCACTCTTCTTTCAGACATGGAAGACGGCAAACTTTACGACTTGGCGAAAGAGGTTATCTCTCCGCAATTCGAACAAGTTCCACAAGTCGGTCAGGTTGAAATCCTGGGTGGTCGTAAGCGTGAGATTCACGTAAGCCTTGATTATCATAAATTGAATGCAGCTGACGTTTCCGCGACAAGCGTTAACGGTGCTTTGCTATCTGGTGGTCGTAACGTTCCTGCCGGTAAAATTGATGAAGGTGTGACTCAGTACTCGTTCCGTACTATTGCTCAATACCAATCCATCCCTGAGATCGGAAATACGGTTTTGCGCTTGGCTGACGTGTACCACCCGGTATCTATCAGCACTTTGGGTAAAATCACGGACACTCTTCAAGACGAAACGACACGTACTCGCTTGAATGGTAAAAAGTCTGTGAACTTCGCTGTTTACCGCCAATCGGGTGCGAACTCGGTTAAGGTTGCCGATGATATTCGTGCGAAAGTAACGAAAATCAATCAGCAGCTTAAAGATCAAAATATCCAAGCCTCTATGAAGATCACTCAAGACACGAGTAAAAAGATCCGTGACAACGTTTATGACGTTTACGAATCCATTATCTTCGGGGTTATCTTAACGATCATCGTGGTTTACTTCTTCTTGGGTTCCATGAAGTCGACATTGATCACGGGCTTTGCCCTTCCGAACTCCCTGCTAGGTGCATGTATCGTGATGGGTATCTTTGGATTCTCTATCAACATCATGAGCTTGCTTGCGATGTCTCTGGTGGTAGGTCTTCTGGTGGATGACGCCATCGTTGTGCGGGAAAATATCTTCCGTAAACTTGAAGCTGGTATGTCGCCTAAGAAAGCCGCTGTTGTCGGTACTCAAGAGGTAACTCTTGCAGTTATCGCGACGACTTTGACGATCCTTGCGGTATTCGGTCCGATCGGTAACTTGGAAGGTATCGTTGGTCAGTTCTTTAAACAGTTCGGTTTGACTATCTGTTTCGCGATGATCGTATCATTGTTTGACGGTTTGTTCGTGGCCCCTGCTCTTTCTGCATACGTTGCGGGTGAGCATTCCCACGCGGAACCAACTTCTAAATTCGGTATCTGGAACAAACGTGCATTGAAAGCTTTCGACCGTTTCCAATGCCGTATGGAAGAGATGTACGTAACAACATTGAAATGGGCTTTGGCGCATCCACTTAAAACAATTATCGGCGCTGTCGGTATCTTTGTTTTCTCTATCGGTATCGCGCGCATGGTTCCATTCACATTCTTGCCTCCGCAAGATAACGGTGAGTTCTTTGTGATGTTCGAGCTTCCTCCGGGCGCAAGCTTGGATGGTACAGACGAAGTGGCTTCCCAGTTGGAGTCTCGTCTTAAGAAATTCCCAGAGATCGAAGACGTCTTGACTCAAATCGGTTCTGGAAATGCGGAAGCCCACAAAGGGAATTTGTACATCCGTTTGGTACCTTCTAAACAGCGTAAGAAAAATACGACTCAAATGAAGGACGCCCTTCGTGGTGAGTTCAAAGATATTCTGACTAAGTACAATATCATCGTAACGGACAATCCAGGTCAGCAAAACAGCCGTCAATTCAACTTGAATATCGTCGGTCAGGATATGGATGCGTTGGTAGACTACTCCAACAAGGTCCTTGCGAAACTTAAAGAGAATCCAAGTTTGTCCCAACCGGATACTTCGTTCCGTATCGGTAAACCTGAATTCCAAATCAAGATGAAACCTGAAATCGCAAGAATGTCAGGTGTGACTCTGACAAGCATCGGTAATGAGCTACGTACTTTGATCGAAGGTCTGACACCAGCGATCTATCGTGAAAACGGCGTGAGCTATGACGTTCGTATCCGTTTGCAACCAGATCAACGTGACTTACGTAAAGAGTACGGAAACTTAAAAGTTCCGAATTTGAACAACCGTTTGGTTCCTTTGGCAAACGTTGCTGAAGTAAAACCTTCTCAAGGTCCGTCACAAATCTTGCGTGAAAACCGCAATCGTTACATCCAGCTTTCTGCCGATATCACTCCGGGTGGTAAAGGTATCGGTGGTGCGATGTCAGAGATCACAGCCTTGACGAAAGGTGAATTGAAACCACCTCCAGGCGTGACATTCAGTTTCGTGGGTGAGGCAGAGCGTTTCGCAGAGTTGATGCAAAATATCCTGGTCTCTTTGGGCCTAGGTGTGATGTTCATCTATCTGGTACTTGCGAGCTTGTACGGATCATTCATCACTCCATTCACGATCATGGCCGTTATTCCACTAGCAGCCTGCGGAGCCTTCCTAAGCTTGTTCATCACTCGCTCAAGCTTCGACTTGTTCTCGATGATTGGTTGCGTGATGTTGATGGGTCTTGCGACTAAGAACTCGATCTTGTTGATCGACTCTACAATGGAAAAACAAAAAGAAGGTGAAACTCCACACGATGCCTTGGTGCACGCGGGCTTCACTCGTCTTCGTCCAATCATCATGACATCTTTGGCATTGATCGCGGGTATGATCCCAGTTGCGATCGGTCTGAATGAGGCTTCTAAATCTCGTACGAGTTTGGGTATCGTTGTTATCGGTGGTACGATCAGTTCCACTTTGCTAACTCTTTACGTAATCCCAGCACTTCACTTGTACGTGCATAGATTCTCTGTTTGGTTCATGAAGAAGTACCACGCGGTCTTCGGTCACGATCCATCTGAGATTTAGTTTTAATCTGAATTAAAAAGAAAAAGCCCTGTCGCTATCAACGACAGGGCTTTTTTTATGCGTGTTGTTTGTTAATGATCCTGTGCTCTAACGCCTTATACAAGACTGGCAACACAATCAGAGTTAATAGTGTCGAGGACACAATCCCCCCGATGATCACCGACGCCAGAGGCTTTTGCACCTCTGCTCCCATGCCTGATGAAAGTGCCATCGGCAAGAATCCAAAGATGTCCACCAAAGCCGTCATCAGAACTGGGCGAAGTCTTAAGGAGGCACCTTTTTTAACTAAAGCCTCCCCGCTTTCACCTTTTTTACGAAGTTCATTAAAGTAACTGACCAGAACCACACCATTCAGAACCGCGATACCAGATAGGGCAATGAAACCCACTCCGGCCGAGACACTGAATGGCAGCCCCGCAAAGATCAATCCCAACACTCCCCCAATCAAGGCCAGAGGAATACAGATAAAGATCAATGCTGTTTCTAACCAATTTCTGAAAGCCGCGAAAATCATCAAGATCACTAATAGCAGAGCCAAGGGCCCAAGCAATGTCATACGTGATTTTGCTTCTTCAAGATTTTTAAAGTTTCCGCCCCACTGCAGATAGTAACCTGTCGGCAATTTGACACTTTCAGCGACCTTTACTTGAGCTTCTTTGACGAAGCCTTCGGTGTCTCTGCCGCGTGGATTAATCAGAATTGCCAAGCGACGCTGTGTCTGCTCACGACTGAAAGAACTGTGGGATTCTTTAAAGCCAATGTCTGCCACCGTGTGCAGCGGCTTCGTTAGATTCGTGCCGACTCCGACAGGAAGCGACTTGATCGCATTTAAATCCTGACGATGTTCTTCGTCCAAACGAAGTACTAAAGGAACTTGTCTGGCGCCTTCGTAAAAGACTCCCAACTGCTCCCCACCCATCGCAAGACTGACGGTTTCCATCACTTCTGCAGAGGACAATCCAAGTTTTCTTAAAGCGTCACGGTCGGGCTTGATCTCAAGGACGTTCACCATCCCCTTGCCTTCAAGCTCAACATCGCCAGATCCATCGATCTTTTCTAAGACTTCGGCGATCTCTTGCGCTTTTTGTTGCAAGATCTCTTGGTCTTCACCAAAGATCTTTAGCGAAACATCGGCGCGAGTACCTTCCATCAATTCGTTGAAACGAAGTTGAATCGGCTGACTGGCAAGGATCGTTTGTCCCGGAGTTTTCTCTTGCAGCTCTTTTTGAATGGCTGCGACCAATTCATCTTTGGTTCTGCGTTTACCATCAATGCGAGGCCATTCTTTCACGGGCTTCAGCATTACATAGGTATCTGCGATATTAGGCCCCATCGGGTCCATGGAAATCTCAGCTGTTCCGATACGAGCAAACACGTCCTTCACTTCAGGGAAGGACTGCACGATCTCATGGGATTTTTCTTCCATCGCTACAGAGTGCGATAGTCCCACTGATACAGGACGAATCAACTGCAATGCGATAGATCCTTCATTGAGTTGTGGTAAAAACTCTCCGCCTAAACGCGAAAACAGCACTCCGCCTAGTACAACCGCGATCACAGCACCCGCAATGATTGCACGTTGAGTTTTAAGACTCCACGCCAACGCAGGCTCATACCAAGTATAGAGCTTGCGCATGATCCAAGGTTCTTTGTCTGCGACGTTGCCCTTTAAAAGCATACTTGCAAGCGCTGGTACGAATGTGAAGGACAGGATCAATGCTCCTAGGATGGCAAAGATAAATGTGGCCGCCATCGGGATAAACATTTTTCCTTCGATACCGACAAAGGCAAATACCGGGAGGAAAACCGCAACGACAATCAATTCACCAAAGCCCGCCGAAGTACGAATTTCTGTTGTCGCTTCGTGAATTGTTTCATCTAGTTCTGTTTGCGTCAGAGAGCGTTTGAACAATTGCGTTTTATCATGCACATGACGAACGCAGTTATCTAAAACGATCACCGCACCATCCACGATGATCCCGAAATCCAATGCTCCCAAAGAAACCAAATTTCCCGAGATCCCAAACTTTCGCATCATGATAAAGGTGAACAGCAATGACAGCGGAATCACGATGGCCGTGATAAGTGCTGCTCTGAAATTACCCACCAGAACGAAGAGCACAAGAATTACCAAGAACGCGCCCATCAAAAGATTATGTTCCACAGTGCTCAGAGTGGCATTCACTAATTCTGAGCGGTTGTAGACCACTTCGATCTTGTAGCCCGGAGGCATGGAGTTTTTAATTTCCTCCATCTGATCATTCACGCGGATTGAAACCGCACGGCTGTTTTCTCCCAGGAGCATCAGCACCGTACCTACAACAACTTCCTTGCCATTGTGAAGTGCTGCGCCTGTTCTGAGCTCTTTGCCAATACCGACGGTGGCAATATCACGAACTGTGATCACTCGGCCATTTTCCAAGGTCTTCACAGAAACGTCTTCGATATCGCTTAAGTTCTTAAAGACACCAATTCCTTGAATAAAAAACTGATCACCCGTTTGTTCTACGTAACCACCACCCACGTTTTGATTGATGTCGGCAAACGCAGCTTTAAAGTCATCAAAGTGCAAACCATAGGAAGCCATCTTTTGCGGATTCGGAGAAATTACGAATTGTTTCTCGAAACCACCCATGGAGTTTACTTCGGCAACACCCTTTACATTCAGAAGTCTTGGCTTGATATACCAATCCTGCAGGGCGCGAATCTCCATCAACTGTTTCGTGCGTAGCAAACCTGTTTCAGGTTTTTCGGCCTCCACCACATAGTGATAGATTTCACCTAAACCTGAGGTCACAGGTCCCATTTCGACCTTGGCTCCCTTAGGCAAGCGATCCGTCACACTTTGCAGGCGTTCAGAAATCCACTGACGAGCTCGGTAAATATCAGTGCCGTCTTCAAACACCACTGTCACCTGCGACAGACCAAATCTAGTCAGCGAGCGAACTTCGGTAACGCCAGGGATACCGTTCAAAGCCGTTTCCAAGGGACGAGTCACCACTCGTTCGATTTCTTCAGGTCCTAAAGCCTCCACCTGAGTGTTCACCTGCACTTGTGTGTTGGTGATATCAGGAATGGCATCGATGGGAAGTTTCGTGAATGAAAACCATCCATAAAACCCCATCATCACTGTCAAAACTATGACGAGCCAACGATGACTTATTGAATAGCGAATTAATTTAGAAATCATGGTTTGCTCCTAGTGACTGTGACCTGCGGGTTCAGAAGTCATTTCAGACTCCATGATGCGAATAAATTTAGTCCCGCGAATCGCGACAGAATCACCTGCATGCAAGTGTTCAGAAGAAATTGTGATACTGGTCTTGTCAGATTTTTTGACCTGAACATCGACGAACTCGATAGCATCGCCGTGCATTTTATAAACGCCGGTTTTATCTTTGATTTGCACTAAGGCTTCTAACGGAAAGGTCCAAGGTCCCTTGCCATCGATTTTGCTAAACTCAATTTTTAGATGAGCTTTTGCTTTATCGGAAATTTTTAGAGCCTTTTCCTCTTCCTCGTCATGATCTTTGTGCTCACCGTGACCATGCTCATCATGATGTTGATCGTGGGCTTTCTCGGCAGCCTTATTATCATTGTGAGCGAAGGCTGACGAAGTACCGATCATCAAAACACCTGATAGAATCCATGTAATATATGTTTTCATTAGAGTTTCTCCGCGAAAATACGACCATCCAATTTATAGATCGTCCAAAGGGCTTGCAGAGTTTTGATTTCTCGCTCTTGCAAGGTTTTAATCAGCTCAGCATTCGAGCGTTGAGCCTCGATCACCAAACTTGCCGGGATCAGACCGCCGGAAGCGAGTTTTTGATTTTTACGGTTTTCTTCGTCGATTTGTAGATACTGGGGGCTTTCCTGCAAAGCCTTCAGACTATCCTGATAGTTATGCAGGATCTCTTCTCTCTCGTGAGACTCGGCTTCTTCTGTGATCTTCACCATTGTGTCTGATTTCTTTAAGCCTGCTTCCGCAGCTTTACGACCACCACCATTGATATTGAAAATCGGCAAAGGAAAGCTTAACTGCAAACCATACAAATTACCCTTTTCCGGCCCGTCTTCCTCCATTTGAATCATCGGTCCAATTTCCAGAATAGGCCATGATTGTGCTTGCTCCATTTTTAGCTGCGCTTGAGCCGCTAGCTGCTCAGCCAAAGCTTTTGCTTTCGCTGGGGAATTGTTTGCAGCCACCTCATCTAGTTTTGGCCACTTCAAATCCTTGGGCAGAACACCTTTGATTTCGTCATAGGAATTTCCTGTCGCAAAATGGAAGTAAAGACTTAGCATACGTCTTTCTTCCGTGATTGAAAGCGCTCGCAATTTAGCCTCGGATAAAGCCATCTGAAAGACCGACAAAGAAACCTTTTGCTCCGGTGACAGAGCCGCACGGCGCTTCAGCGACTTGATGCTGTTCTCATAGGCCTCAATCGTGCGCTCACTGCTTTCTGCCTGAAGCTTTAACTGCTGAAGGCGGTATAGATTCACCACAGTCTCAATGATGATGTTCGCACGAACTTCATCAAGCTCAGCACGACTGCGTGCTGTTTGAGCTTTTGCTAAATCAATACGAGCTCCACGACCGCCGCCTAGTTCTAACGGCTGCATCAAAGCGATCTTGGTTTCACGACGGGAAACATCCCCCACGTCGCCAGATACAGCTTCGACGCTGAGGTTTGGATTTGGAATTTGCCCCTCGCGCTTTTCACCAAGAACTTGCATTTGCTCGTCCAAAACCGCCGCGCGAATTTTTGGATGATTTTCGCTAACACACTTAACCACATCCATCGTTGTCGTCGGAATTGGACATTCGGGATGAGTGCCGTGTTGGTGATGGCCTGCCTCTTTAGAATTGCCGCTCGCAAAAGCGATCGAAACGAAGGCAAAAGGCATAACTACTTTGAATGCCATGGGCATTTTAAAAAAAATCATTGCTATAACTCCATGCCACCCTTGATGGGAGCTGGAAAAAATTTATGTTTTGTTGGAAGTTTCTGGGCGCACGAAGGCGCTAAAGCTTAAGCCCGAGGTGGCTGCTTGAGAACTGTTGGATCGATATCAGTATAAGAATGAACAAATGCTGAATTATGCGTTTGTACTATATTGAAAGACGGAATCGGCAAAACGAAGCTCAATAGTCCGTGTTGATTGCATTGGACTTGGCAAATCACGCAGTCATGACATTGGTTCGCACAGTCGCTGGGATGTTCTTGAATTGAGACAGCAGCTGAACTATCTTCATGGCCACTGACGACAGAGATCGATTCTTCCATCTTAGAGATGCAGCAGTCATCGTATTGAGATGCAAAGCCCACGCTCCACGCAGTGAAGACGCTCATAAAAAACATGATTTGCAGGGCTAGCGCTCGAATCATAGGACCAATCTATGCGCATTCATGGCGGATGTAAACCAGATATCGCAATGCAGCCTAGACACTGACTCAGTCTGACACTAACCTTTTGATATGAGTTTTACATCTATTCAAACCGTCGCTATTGCAGCTCTTGTGGTCTATTTTGGTCGCTTTCTAAAATCTAAGTTTCATTTTATTGATCGTTATAATCTTCCCTCCCCTGTCATGGGTGGGTTCATTGTGGCCATCATTATTTCATTTTTAAAGTCACAGGACATTTTAGTCCTCCAATTCGACAAGGCCTTTGAAAGCACTTTGATGATCGCTTTCTTTGCAGCCGTCGGTTACTCGGCCTCATTCCGTTTGTTAAAACTCGGTGGCAGAGCCGTCGTGTATTTTCTTTTGTTAGCGATCGCAGGACTTGTGGTGCAAATTGTTGCGGGTATCGGTGCTGCGAAACTTATGGGCCTACATCCACTATTGGGAGTACTAACAGGACCTGTTGCGTTGACTGGCGGACCAGGGACAGCCTTGGCATTTGCGCCTTCCTTTGAAGCGGTCGGTGTTGAAAATGCCTCGGTGATTGGTATCACCACCGCGATGGGCGGTATTCTTTTGGGCGGATTGACTGGTGGGCCTTTGGCGACTTGGTTGATTGAACGAAAAAAACTAAAAGAGCCGATCAACTCTAAAACGGAAGCTCATGAAGAAACGCATTGGCTTAAATCCTATATGGGTCGCGATCTGCTTCTGCACTTCTTGGCACTTTGTCTAATTATTGGAGTGGGAACAACACTTAGCTCTTGGATCAACACATTCGGAATCACTCTGCCAATCTATATTGGCTCCATGGTGATCGCCGCAGTTGTTCGTAATATCGAAGATGTCACGGGAGTCTTTGGCATCCATGATGATTGGATCGAAGAGATCGGATCAGTCGCTCTGACTCTATTTATCGCAATGGCCATCATGACTTTGCGTCTGGAAGAACTGCAAAATGCAGCTTTACCTATTTTGGTGTTCTTGGGACTACAGACAGTACTAGTTCTGTTAACCGCCGTGGGACCTTCATTTTGGTTCAGTGGCAAAGACTATGAAAGTGCCGTGATCAGCTCAGGCTACGTGGGCTTTATGATGGGAACGACAGCAAATGCGATGGCCAACATGCATTCGCTTCGTCAAAAGTATGGACCCGCACCAAAGGCGTTTTTAGTTGTGCCTTTGGTGGGATCTTGCTTCATTGATTTTATCAATGCCGCTGCAATTACATTTTGTCTTAACGTCTTTCGATAGGACGACCATTTAACCACACAGCATTGATCTTCTGTGTGTTCATAATGTCTTCCGAGGGGTCAGCATCTAAAATCAGAATGTTGGCCTTCATCCCCGGCGCAAGTCCCGCATAAGTGTCGGCAATACCCATGATGTTCGCATTATTCACTGTCGCCACACGGATAGCTTCCAGCGGTGTTAATCCCGCATCAACCAAGAGCTTCAACTCGCGATGTTCTGCGAATCCTTGAATACGCATTAGGTTCGCACCAGAATCTGTGCCTAAACCCACAACGATTCCTGATTTAAACAATGTCATGACATTCTTTTGCGCCATCTTTAGATCATCACGCGCAGAGGACTTCGACTTGTAAGTTTTCTTAAACCATTGATCAATTCCTGGATCTAAAGCTTTTTGAAAGAACGGCTCGCGCATCCATGCTGGCTTTTCTGCATAGACAAAGAACGCCTCATCCAAGGACAGTGTCGGAATGTAAGCGATGTTGTGAAGCTTCATCAAAGAGATCAATTCCATGTCGACTTCTTTATCACGAATGCTGTGCCCGAAAGCATCGACCTTTTCTTGCGCTAAGAGCTTAGCATCTTCGAGATAGTGCACGTGTGCCACCACCGGAATTTTATGGCTGTGAGCTTCTTGAATAATCGCGCGATAGATTTCTGGCGACATTTTCTTTTTCATCGTGTGACCGAAATCATCCACCCAGATTTTTACATAGTTTGGTTTAAGTGCCGCAAGCTCCGCAACTTGCTTTCTGGCTTGAGCAGCTGTGCGTGGACGATACACTTGATCCATTCCCATTCCGAGCGGAGGTGCTCCGTCATCAACTCCAAAACCACGCCCTGCTGTCAAAACCAATGGCAATGCACTGTCCTTCTTCTGACTGTTCATACGGATTTGATAAATAAAATCCAAATCAGTTCCTAGAGACAACACCCCACCGACACCATACTGAGTAAAGCGATAAAGCTGGCGTAAATCATTTTGCTCTGTCACTTGCTTTGAACCTGACGCCAAACCATTCGTCATCCCCAGATGAACATGGGATGACATCAAAGTTGGCATAATGGTCTTGCCATCCAGCTCAATGATTTTTGCCTTCGCAGGAATTGGATCTTTAGCGTCCTGAATGGATTCAATTCGGTCCTCACGGATCACGATATTGATGTTTTCGCGAACTGGACCTCCGGTGCCATCAATAACCTTTGCGCCTTTGAGTATGGTTAAACCCTCTCCAGATGGTAAACCAGAAACACTTTTATGAGAGCAGGCCCCTAAGAGAATGGCTGTACAAAGAATAGAATGCTTAAAACGCACAACGGCTCCTTTCGTGAAGTGAAGATTATAAATTAAGTCCGCAGTCGAAGGAATGTTTTAAACGACAGTTTTTACTTCGTACTTCGCAGAAAACAGCTTACCATTTAATCATGTGGATTATTTTTAAACTCCTGTTCACTCTTGGTGCGTTTCTGCTTCGCTACTCTAATGCGCGTTTCAATTTAAAAATGAACGATGCTAAATCTATGCATGAAGGTGTTGAACTCTTCACAAACGTGATTAATTCAAAAAATGGAATCGTGCGAAAAACGAGTTGGAATCGACAGTTTCCATGCAAGGTCGTGTTCAAACTGACCCGTGAATCTAAATTGGATAAGATTTTAAAAAACTGGGGATTAGCTGACGAAATCCAAACCCAGGACCTGTCATTTGATCAGTTGATATACATTGCCTGCGACAGCAACTCCTTCATGCATAAAATCCAAAAAGATCGCGAGACTCGTCGTTTGATCACAGAGATTTTCGCCAACGGTTGCGACTACATTCTGTGTGACGGAAAAACTCTTTGCGTGATGTACGATGGCGAACGCCGTTCTGACTTTGCGGGAGCTCGTCTTTTCGCACAGCTTTCTCTTCACCTTGAAGAACTACAAAAATTGCCTCGCGATTTTGATCCATTCGTTATCAAAGCCTTGATCACCGAATCCCTTATCTGGAGTCTTGCTGCTTATACGCTGGCTAGTTTCTTTCAATGGACGATGTTACACGAGACCGTGTATCTCAATGACAATGTTCTCGCTAAAAGCGCGTTGCTCTTTACTGGTTTTGCTAGTCTGGTCTCCATCGGAATTGTTCTAAGCCTCTTTAGAGGTTCCTCTCGTGGTCACCGCATTATTGTAGAGAGCGTTCTGGTCTTAGCTTTATGCCTTCCGGTTGGTGGCATCGCTCTTTATTCAGATATGAATATCAACTTCGATCACTCGCCAACTACCACTATTGATGCGGCTGTTACAGGCCACTACACACAGATGCACCGACGCCGTCGCGGCACTCACTATATCACCTATCATTTGCAAATCGATCCACAGAACAGTCCCAAAGATATCGTTTTGCCTTTGGATTTGAAAATCTCTGGAGACCTTTACGAGCGCACTCAACTTGGCTCCAAAATTCGCATCGACGTTGGCAGAGGTCGCTGGCATCACGCGTGGATTCGCGGCATTACTGCTATTTAGCATTTGCGATTTCTTCAAACCGCTTTGTTTAATGACGAGCAGTCCTTTAATTTATTGGTGTTTCCTCATGATAGGAGGAAGGTAGTTACTCCAACCACTAAAGGAGTAACTTATGTACAACAATAGACCTAATAGAAACGAAAGCCGTCGTCCTTATTCTTCTCAAGGATCTTATTCTTCGAGGAGTGAATCCCGCTGGAATAACCGCGATGAAAACCGCGATCGCAACTTCTCAAGCTTCAATGAAGATCAAGAAGCTCGCGACTATAATATGGATGGCTCTGGCTACAACTCTCACCCAAAAGCCAGCTCACGCCGTGACTGGGATTTCGAAGGTGGCACTCACAATGAGTATGGCCATGGCAACAACGACATCCGCTACGGTACAGATCGCTATTCTATGAACGATCGCAATGAGTCTCGTAACTTTGATCGCGGTTCAGAAAGAAACTCTGATCGCAGCCGTGAAAACTCACGCGACTTCAGTCGCTCCGCTTCAGACCGCAGCAATAACGAACGCAGCCGCTATGGTCGCGATTCTTATTCAAGCAACTACGAAAGCTCTCGCTTTAACCAAGACCGTGAATCTGACTCGTCACCAAGCTATGGCAGCTACGGCCGTGATTACAGCAGCCAAAACTATTCTGACAGAGACATCTCTGGTTCAACTTCATACTCTGGTCGCGGTGATCGTCTGCGCGAAGACAGCTATGGTTCTTCACGTCGTGATTCTTCTCGTATGTCTTCTTATGAAGGTCGTGGTCCAAAATCTTACACTCGCTCTGATGATCGCATCAAAGAAGAAGTATGTGACATGCTAACTCGTCACTCTGAAATCGATGCCAGTGAAATCGAAGTCGAAGTGAAAGACGGCGTTGTCACTTTGCTGGGCACAGTTTCAGAGCGTCGCATGAAACACCAAGCAGAGGATCTTGCTGAGCGCATTTCTTCTGTTAAAGATGTGACTAACAACATCCGTGTGCAAAAAGAATCTACACACGACTGGTCCTCTTCATCAGACTTGAACTCTCAAAGCGAAATGGGAGCATCAGAAAATTCAATTTCTAAGAAGGGAACCGGCACATCGGGAAAGCCCGCAAGCTCTAGCGCAAGCTCGAGCTCGACTTCCACGAATCAAAATCCAAATCATTAAGATGAAAACAGAGCCTCAGAAATGAGGCTCTGCCTTTAAGGAGAATATATTATGAAAACAGCATATTTTATAATCGCAGCGTCTCTTGTTGGCAGCAGTGCTTGGGCCCAATCATCTCTGAATGATCCTTACAGAACCCAACAACAGCAGCAGACGGCGAATCCGCAAACAACAACGCCAAATACAACGGCAACAGGTACGACGTACCCAAACACGACAACACCTGGGGTTACATCACCAAATCCAATGAGTGGTAGTGCCGCGGCCCCATCACAACCTTCCGGCACCATGAGAGATAGCAGAGGTTCAAATCCTGCGAATCAAAACTGGAACTCCAACTCAGGACCCGGAACCAACAATATGCCAAGCGGTGGCAGCACATTACCAGGTTCTAATTCTGTTCCTGGATCAACAACTGTTCCCGGTTCCAGCGCTCCTGGCTCCACAAATCCTGGCGGAAGTCGCTAACCTTAGGGTTAGCGCTTAACCGATTCAAACGACAGCGCCATGGCTTCAGTGTAACGGGCCTCGATTTGATCACCTTTCTTAAGTTCATCTAGGATGCTTTTGTCTTTGACGTGAAAGGTGATTGTGCGTTGAGGTCCTTTCACAGTGACATTCTGTGATTTACCGTCGACTCGCGTGATTGTACCTACCGCCGAATAATGCGAAACAACTTGGCCACTTGGTTTCTGCCCAGGACGAGCACGCACAATATCCGTGCTGCGCACGATTCCATTTTCGACCTTTTCATTCCTCTTAAGTTCCAAAACCAAAGACTCCATGTAGTTCACTTTTAGAACATCGCCTTTTTTAATCTGACTAAAATTACGAATCTCAGGGCTGGCTTTAACGGAAACCCGTTCTCCACTCTCCGTTTCGAACGTGATCTCGCGAGTGCTTTTATTAATATTCAAAACTTTGGCCTGCACTTCGACTGCATCATTGGCCTGCATGGCATTAGGCGAAATTTGATGGAGCTCATTATAGGCGGACTCAGACGAGGTTTCCGCATGCAGAACGAAGGGAGACAGCACACCCATTGCAAAAAGTGCGACACAATGAAACTTCATAAGATCCTCCTGGGATATTGGTTTAAGCGTGATTTCCTCTTAATAGAATTTCCACCACAATACTTAATGCGACTTCGTCATGGTTGCGCGCCTTTAAGTCCACTCCGGCAGGAACATAGATTGGCATTTCCGATATTTTCTCCGGAGATCTATTCAAGTATTTGATCACCTCGCGAGCGCGATCGGCGGTTCCCACCATGGCCACATGGGGGGCTCGCGCATAGACTGCATTAGCGACTATTTCGGCTCCACGAGAACAATTATCGACGATAACGATTTCATCCGAACCAAAAGACATCCGACTAAGATCCGTTTCGATACGAGCCCGGTAATCCAGTAACATCAAATGCATCTCGATACTTTCCGTTAAAGCGGACCTACCCCAGATGACACATTTTCGAGTTTTTAAAAATGGCTGAGCCTGCCAAGAGATATCGGGCCCTACACCATCACGAAAGCTGCGCAATGAGGATCCCCGCACTCGGCAGATTTCATCGGCCATTTGAATCATGATGTCAGCAAATTCGATACCCTCTGAATCGGGCAACTCATTAATCTGCAAGAGCCAACCATTGATACGTGCAAGTTCATGAGCCGCACCGACAAAACGACGAGGCACCTCTAATTGCAAGATCTCGACATCCCTAGAGAGCGAAAAAAGATCCCTATCCATGTTGGGCCACCATCATCAGGGATTCTGCCTCTGCAATATTTTGGTAATCAGGTTCAGATATTTGCACTGCTGTGACCTTTGCAATACGCAAAAGATATTTTTTTAATAGATAGGAGTAGCCATCATCATCACCCTCGTGCTGCAAAAGTTCTGGAAGGAACTCACGTGGGATTAGAACAGGTGTACTACCTTTTTCGTGATCATCCGTACAAATGATCTTCTTACCCTCATGCATATCAAATAGTCTGATCATATCATTTAGAATATCACTATCGATTTCGACGTGATCACCATGGCAGACAAAAAAGCCATCTTGATACTTACGCAAGCTAGATAAAGCTATATGCAAGGATGTGTGCGGCTCTATTTGAAAGGAGGAGTGGTGCACGACCTTCAACGGTAGATCTTTGACCTCGGCGGCAACCTCTTCCGAGTCCCTGCCTGTCACGACGATGACTTCTTCGAAAGGAATATTTAGAACTTCTAAAGCGGTCCGACGCACCAACGTGTCTTGAGTAAAGCGCAGAAGCAATTTGTTCTGCCCGCTGATAGGTGACGGTTTGCCAGTAGCTAACATGACACATGAAATGCGGCTCATACTTGGTATCCTTTAATTGTGACAGTGGATTTTTAATCTTGTCTGCCTAGGATACTGAGATAAGCCGCTGAAACCTACCGCTGCTATGAAGGATTGTTAAAAGTCTTTCTGGATAACTTAGTGGGCTTCTCCGCCACCGCCGCCTTTAACTTTATCGCAAAGGAGGATCAATACAGAGCTTGCAATCAAAGCAATCGCTACTGTCTTAAAGCAATCATTGAAACTTAGTAAGTTTGCTTGCTTACGTACTAGCACGTCCAAGGTCGCGATCGCTTTTTGATGAGCGGTCACTACATCGGCGCCATTGCTCATAAAGAAACTTTGCAAATCAGAAATGCGCTGCTGAGTATTCTTATGGAAAAGGCTTACACCCTCAGTCAGCATCGCCGAGTGGAATTTCTCGCGGTGACTCATCATCGTACCTAGGAGAGCAATCCCTACAGAGCCACCCAAGTTACGAAGCATGTTGAAAAGCCCTGAAGCCGAACCCACATCCTGAGGAGCAACTAAGCCCGTCGTAATCGTCGACAGAGGAATCATCAATAGCGGCTGGCCCATGGCGCGCACGATCTGCGACCACATCAATTGATCATACCCAACATCTGCAGTTAAGTGGCTGTTCATCAAACAGCTAATACCAAAGATATTAATACCGATAAAAGCCAACCAGCGAGCATCGACTCGAGCTAAAATCTTAGGAACGAACGGCAAAATAATTAACTGCGGGATCCCCGCCCACATCATCGTGCGACCGATGTCGATAGAGTTGTAACCTTGAATGGTCGCTAAATACAAAGGCAGCAAGTAAAGTGCCCCGTACATCGCTAAGCCCACCACGAAGTTCACCAAGCAACCAAAACCAAAGTTTTTCTGCATCAACAATCGTAAATTGATAAACGGATTTTTAATCCTCAGTTCGATGATTAGGAATGCAACCAAGAAAATCACAGAGAAAATGGCCAACCAGATAATTGTACTCGAGTTAAACCAATCCTTGCGCTCCCCTTCCTCTAAGAAAATCGTCAAAGAGGACAAACCAATCGCCATGGTGATAATACCCCAGCGATCAATTTGTTTAAGCAGGTCTAATTGCTTCGGTGCTTTTTCAATGCCGAAGTAAATCGCCGCCATCAAGAAAATGCCCGGGATCAAGTTCATGTAGAACACGACAGACCAGTGGAACATTTGAGTCAGATAGCCACCCACTGTCGGGCCAATGGCCGGAGCAAATGTCGCCGTGATTGCAAACATCGCCATACCAACGTTGCGTTTGCTTGGGGGCATTCTTAAGATCACTTGGAATGCGAGTGGAATCAGTGCTCCCCCTGTCGCCCCTTGCAAGGCGCGGAAGATAATCATGGACTCTAAATTCCAAGCAAGCCCGCAGGCCACTGAGAAGATCAGAAATAAAATCGAAGTCCATGTCAGGTAAGTACGTAAAGAGAAAACTCGAGTGAGCCATCCACTGATAGGAATGATCACGATCTCTGCCACCAAATACGAAGTAGAGATCCAAGATCCCTCTTCCAAGGTTGCTCCCAGACCGCCTGTGATATCGCGAATGGAAGCATTGGTGATTTGAATATCGAGGATCGCCATGAAGGCCCCTAGCACCGCTCCGAAAACAGCGAGCCAGGATTTGAAAGTCATTTGTGGTTCAGAGCTTGAACCATGAGCGACATCTGTAGACATTAGTGAATTCTAACGGAGACTTCTGTGGACATGCCGGAAATCAGCTTATCTTCGTAGCCTTTCATATCTTCTTTATCAAAAACGATTTTCACCGGAATACGCTGAACGATCTTAGTAAAATTCCCCGTCGCATTGTCTGGAGGTAAAAGCGAGAACGTAGAACCTGATCCTGGAGCAATGCTCTCAAGATGTCCCTTAAAAGATTTTCCTGGGATCGCATCAACTTTGATCTCAACATGCTGACCTGGTTTGAAGTGACGAACTTGGCTTTCTTTAAAGTTCGCTTCGATCCATGGCTCATTTTCGATCAACGCCATCAACGGTTGACCTGGCTGAACCAGCTCACCCGTTTCAACATTGCGTTTACCGATCTTGCCATCTTCAGGAGCTAAGATAGATGTGTACTCTAACTGCAATTGTGCTTTTTGCAGTTCTGCTTCTGTAACTAAAGCTTCGGATTGATATTGATCAAACACCGGGCGCTCAGAGGGACCAAGATGTTCAAAGCCATTAAAGCGACCAAGGTCTCTGTGGGATTTTCCATAGCGAGCTTGGGCAGCTTTTACTTGAACTTCATAATCACGTTTATCCAAGCGAACTAAGACGTCACCTTTTTTAACGTGCTGATTGTCTTGCACCATGACTTCCATCACTGTGCCAATGATACGTGGACTCACTGTATGAAGATGTGCTTTTACGAAAGCATCATCCGTACTTTCAAAAAAGAAGATGTTGTAGCTTGCGATAGAGATCAGAATCAAAGCGATGATACCGGCGATCTTCGCATTCTTTTGCTGCTTGGGACTTAGGTTGATTTTCCCAAGGGGACTCTGTTTGATTTTTTCCTTCAGCGTCGGAGGAATAAGTTTGCTGGTAAGAGAACGGTACGTTTGCCCCAACTCGGGCGTTGCTGCAGAAGACATAGAAACACTCCATCTGGAATGTGCAAACGTTTACCAAATGATAATTACTAAGGCAACTAAGCTTCGGGGTTTATTTATGACGGGCCCTTTAGCATTTCATCTTAGGGCCCAGAAGTTCTAAGCAACAGCACCGTTGGGATTCAAAAGTTTGCGAAGAACCTCAGGCATGTCGAGCACCATGAAGATCTTCTTTTTACCAGTCAAATCCTGCATCTCGACGACTTCATCGATATCTCCGCGCAACGCTTTCAAAGCATCCTTCGCAAACAGATGAGGGATTTGTATCTTTTTAGACTCATCAACTGTGTCGATGGATTCGACCGAATCAACCAACAATCCGATCTTTCCTTGCGCACCTTTTACAATCAAAACACGAGAGTTGGTATAATCTCCCGTCACGGTCATTCCATAATACATACGCAAATCTACCAGAGTGACCACTTCACCACGCATGTGCTGAACTCCGACAACGTAATCTGGATAGCCCGGTGGCTTCACCATATCCGCTGACAGATTTGCGATCTCATCCACGGAACTTAGACGAGTGGAAAGCATGTACTCCAGTTTAAAAGAGATATAAGGATTGCGAACACCCGACGTGTCTTGATCTGAAAGTTGACCGACACCCTTTTTATAAAGAGCACTGTGACCGCGAGTGAACTCGTCCACTTCCTCTGCCGTCAATAATTGGTCTTCGGCTAAAAGCAGAACATTGCGAGTCTCAGAAAATGCAATCATCCCGCGCAACATCGTCATCTTGTCTTGTTTGAACATCGGAACTGGGAGCAGGTCTTCTTCGTAATAAGTATTTATACTGTCGACGGAGTCCACCAGGAAGCCGACATGGATCTCTTGAATTTTAAGGATTATGATACGTTGATTTTCTTTGTCTGCAGGAGCGGATTCTTCGACTTGCAAAAGCTTTCTGAAATCCAAAACTGGAATTACAGTGCCACGCAAAGAAACCATCCCCAACGACAAATTCATCTGCATGGAGCTTCGCTTGATTTCAGGAACACGGATGATTTCACGAATGGCACCGATGTTCATACCGAAATCACGAGGCCCCGCTTGGAAGGTGATGCACTGACGACGTTTGAATTTCTTTTTGCGATCATCTTGCTCGCTGCCTTGATTGGATTGAATCAAGTGCGCGATATTTTCAATTTTCAGCAACGAGCCTGGATCGATCACCTCAACCAAGCGTTGCCCGTTATTTAATTTTAAAACTGCACAAACTACAGAGGCTGGCCCCTGAACTTCGTCATTAAATTGACAGACGGATTCTTCAGGCACATTCAAAATTTCAGATGTGGAATCGAAAAGAAACCCCACTCGAGCGCCTTCTGTCATCACCACCGCAATTTTTCCAGGAGCCTGGTCGTCCTTAGGTAAATCCAAGAGAGTTGCGACATCAATGATTGGAATGATCGCACCACGCAAATTAAAAATACCCTTTAAGAAAGGCGGAGCCAGAGGAATCTGATTGATCACATCAGGAACGTTGACGACCTCTTGCAAAGTCACCACAGACAATGCCAACTCGGCATTTCCCAGTCGGAAGGAAGCAAACATTTGTAACTTGTTTAAAACTTTCTTACCACTTGTTGCGCTCATTATGCCGCTCTCTTGTAAATGAGGGGTTTAGTGTACTCAAACGATGTCTTCAGTCGCGCAAGCGACTCCGACTCGCCTATAATCAACACGCCGTCTGGCTTTAGACTTGCGTGAATATTCCTAAGCACAAGCTCCTGATCAGGATCATTAAAGTAAATCAGCACATTTCTTAAAAACACCACATCAAAAAACGCTGTTCTGGTTCCGCGCGAATGAAGGTTATGAACAAAGTATTCGATATTGCCCAAAATGGCTTCGCACAACTGCGGATCAGGTTTGGTGCTTTTAACAAAATAACGATGAAACAATTCAGGCATGCGCTTATGAATGTCGTCGATACTGCGCTCTTTATAATGGCCACGACGGGCATTATCTAAAACCTCAGTGTCGATATCAGAAGCATATATACGATAGCGGAATGTTGGATGGTTGCGCTTGAACTCCTCGCACATCATACCGATACTTGCCGACTCTTCCCCTGTAGAGGAAGCTGCCGACCAGACACGTAAGACTTCATCCGGGTTCTTTTTAAACCAGTTCTTTAAAAAGTCCTGGCCAAAGAAATCCCAGACAATCGGAGTGCGAAAGAACACCGTTTCATTGGTCGTCACCGAGTTTACAAACTTTTGTATTTCGTCTTTGTGACTTTCCAAGTGATCGATGTATTGCTCAGCTGATTGCAAGTTGAGCTCTTTCATACGAGGGCGAATACGCGCGAACAAGAGTTCACGCTTACGCTCCTCCATGAAAATGCCCGTATGCTTTTTCACCAAGTGAATGAGCCGACGCAGGGTCGGCGCACTCAGCTTACGTTCCGCTTCGCTCATGGATTAAACCACGAATCTGGAAACTGTGTTATTCAAGTCATCTGCTCCGCTAACCAAGGACTTCGTCGCTCCGGCAATGTTTTCAGATGCCTGAGCTGATTTAGTCGCTTCGTTCGCGATATATTGAACAGCTGTGCTGATACCTTTAGCTGCTTCAGACTGCTCCTCTGCGGCTACGTTAACTTCAGCAATAGACTGAGTCGTTTTCTCGATACCAGAGACGATCTTGTGGAAAGCTTCTCCGGCTTGTTTAGAAATCGCACTGCCTTGTTCAACACGCTTCACGGATTCATTGATCAGCTTAGAAATTTCTTTCGTCGCTTGTGATGATCTTTCAGCAAGTTTACGAACCTCGTCGGCAACGACCGAGAAGCCCAAACCATGTTCACCAGCACGAGCAGCCTCAATCGCCGCATTGAATGCCAGAAGATTTGTTTGGCTTGCGATTTCGCTGATCACTTTAATGATCTCGCTGATGTCTTCAGAAGACTTGTTAATCAATTCCATGGCCTCGATAGACTTAGAAATGGACTGACTGCCTGTCTCTGCTTCTTGTTGCGTGACTTTAGCAAGTTCATTGGCTCTTTTCGTATTGTCAGCAATCGAAGAAATAGACGCTGTGAATTCTTCGATAGAAGCATTCATCTCTTCAACTGTCGCACCCAAGCTGTGTGCGCCTGAAGCTACGTTATTAGATTGCTCTGCAATTGACTTAGATGAAGATCCAAAGCTGTTTGCGGAATCCACAACCTTACCGATTACGATACGCAGGTCACGCATCATCGTTGCGATGCCCTTAGCCAACTGACCCAAAGCATCTGGACCGTCGACAGTGATCTGTGAACTCAAGTCACCCTGAGAAGCACGGTTTACCACAACCAAAAGCTCGTCGACTTTTCTTTGATCTTCTTCAGCTTTGATTTTAATAGATTGCTCAAGCTTATATTGCTCAGTGATATCCGATGCAAACTTCACAACCTTATAGGGTTTGCCATTGGCGTCCATAATGGGGTTGTAAGTCGCTTGAATCCAAATTTGACGGCCACCCGCCCCAACGCGCATATAGCGGCCAGAATCGAATTCGCCTTGGTTCAACTTTTTCCAGAAACTGTCGTAATCGGCAGTACGGATATAATCGCTATCACAGAACATACGGTGATGCTTGCCTTGAATTTCAGACAGGCTATAACCCAAAGTCTTTAAGAAATTCTCGTTGGCATCGATGATCGTTCCATCCAAATTAAACTCGATCACAGCTTGCGCTTTGCTGATCGCGTTAATTTTACCTTCGTCCTCTGCACTTTTTCTTTTTGCAGCTGTGATGTCGGTTGCAAACTTAATCACCTTATAAGGTTTACCGTCTGCATTCAGTACTGGATTATAGGAGGCATTGATCCAAATCTCTTTGCCACCTTTGCCAATACGTCTGAACTCGCCTGTGACAAATTCACCTTTCGCAAGCTTATCCCACAACTCTTTATATTGTGGAGACGACACGAATTCAGGGTCACAGAACATGCGATGGTGCTTACCTTCGATTTCAGTAAAACCGTAGCCCATCGCCGCCAGGAAGTTGGCGTTGGCATTCATAATAGTGCCATCCAAACCAAACTCGATCACCGCTTGCACGCGATTGATCGCATTCAATTTACTTTCGTATTCAGCGCCACGGGCTTTAAGCTCCGTTACGTCTGTCGCAAATTTAATTACTTTATATGGATTGCCCTGTTTATCGAACACAGGGTTATAGGAAGCGTTGATCCAAATCTCACGCCCGTCCTTCGCTAATCGTTTGAACTCACCAGCAACGAACTCACCACGTCCCAATCTTTGCCATAGTTTGCGATATTCAGCACCATTGACATGATCTGGATCGCAGAACATTGAGTGATGTTGGGATTTGATCTCGTCAAGAGAGTATCCCAAAACTTTTTGAAAATTTTCGTTCGCAGTCAGAATGGTTCCATCAAGACCAAATTCAATCACGGCTTGCACTCGGTGAAGCGCACTGATCTCATTTTTAAGTTCTGTGATTTCATCCACTTCTGAGACTGATGTTTCGAAACGACGTGCAATTGACATTTTGTCTCCTATTAGTTGCTCTCTAATCGGCACGATCGTCTGGTTGTTTTAAACAAATGTTCTTGAAGTCTGCGCCAGTCTGATACTGATGCAGAAATATAGAATATGCTCGCAACCCAACTCACGTACCAAAAACGAGTTCTTATTTATCGGACATACAGAGGGGGAAGTTGAATCGGATGTTGGATCGAAACGGGAATATACAAAGTTGTAATAGAAAAAGGGACCTCACGGTCCCTTTTATCTCGAAATGATTTGAAGTCACTGGGTTCTGATTCTAGTGATTCGCACCCAAAACCTGAGGCTTTACTAATATTGATTGATAGATCTTATAGTTACGTTTTACCAAACGCACATACTCGCGCGTTTCAGTGTATGGAATCATCTCAACGAACAAATCAATGTTTTCCGTTGGATAACGTTTTTGCCACTGACGAACCATTGCGGGACCTGCGTTGTACGCTGCTAGCGCCAATTCTACAGAGCCGAAATCAGCGATCAATTGCGCTAAGAACTCTGAACCTGCATGGATGTTTGTTTCAGGATTCAAAAGCTGTACTGGCTTCTTAACACCAAAGTGCTTCGCCGTTGGATAAATCAATTGCATCAAACCCGAAGCGCGCGCACGGCTGCGAGCTGTTCTATTGAAAGCGCTCTCTTGACGGATCAAAGCTTTCACCAAGATTGGGTCTGCACTTTTACTGTTTTCCACGATTTCTTTCCAATAACGGATTGGGAATAACAAGCTTGCCGCTGACGTTGTCAAAGTGTCTGGATGATCTGCCAAGTACTTATGAAGAGCTTGGAATACAGATAAGTCTGCACCATTTGCACTCATCAAAACCAACATAGAAGTTTGGAATGGCAAAGGCAAAGAGCGGAACTTTTCCAAGTTCATTTTGCTAGCTAGGTACTGCACTGTTTCTGGGTGATTTTCTTCAGTCGCCTTGATCATGGAAGCCAACAAACGGTCCCAATCAGCGTCACCACTGGAAGTATCTAGATACCACTGAACTGGAGCCGCTGGTGTTTGGAAATTGCTAACCAAAATACCGTAACCACCCAATGGATTCGCTTTCGTGTTTTCTGCTGTCGTCACTGCACAGAAGCTTTTCAAGTAAGCCTGACGATCACGCATGCCTCTTTCAGGAGGAGCTGGATACTTATCGATGTATTCCATCGCACGCGGGCATTCGTTTTGTTGGATCGCGAATACAGCCAAGCGGAATACGCTCTCTGTTTTAGAGATGTTATCGCAGCCTAGAACTTTTTCGTGCAATTGCTTAGAAACGTCGCGAGCCTGAGCTTCTGGAAAATCCAACTCAAGAGAATAACCCAAGGCTTGGCTTTCAAGAGCTTTGTCACAATTGAAGTCCGCAACCAGTTCCCCACCGTGAGTCACGCGCTTGTGTGAACTCCAGCCACGGAACTTTCTTAGGAAAGCAGATTGCTGCTTTTTATTGGGATCATCATTCTTGATACGTTCTGCGCGAATAGATTGCGGCATATCTGCAGCGGGCTCGCGAGTTTGCAAACTCGTATAAGCTTCCGCCTTGATTTGGCCTTTCAAATGTTCAATCGTTGCATCCTGCCCTTGAAGCAATGCTTGATCTAAAGTCAAAGCACCCGCTGGTGGCGGAGTAACAACCACTTCTGCCGCAGACGGCGTCCGTGATTTTGAAGCACATGCAGATAAGAATAAAAGAGAGATAACAGCTATTTTGCGCATATGATCTTATCGGATTCTTTACCGATTTTCAGTGGCCCAGTTTGAGCAGTTTCTAAAAAAAATATACCCACAATTTTCTATAAAGTGTAGATCCGGGAACCATTCAGATCCAGCTGGACTTTTCTCAATCTGATACAACTAGACTCTTAATGAAAATGACGAATTTGACAGCATTAGTTTTGTATCTTTCTCAACACACTTCTATTGCCCCCGTCCCGGTGTTTGACTGGATGGCGAAGAAGGAGAAATCACCATGAAAAAGATATTTTGGATTGTCGGATTAGTATTCACACTTTTAGTAACTCAAGTGGCCGCTGCAAAAACCATCGTCTTGGTCCACGGAGCTTTCGCTGATGGCTCGACTTGGTCTAAGATCATCCCGACCTTAAGAGCGGCCGGGCACAAAGTGATCGCTGTTCAAAATCACCTGACCTCTTTAGCCGATGATGCCGCGACCACCAACCGCGCCCTTGATAATATTAGTGAGAAGGTTTTACTGGTTGGCCACTCCTATGGAGGTGCGGTGATTTCGGAAGTGGGTAACCGCGATAACGTAGGTGGTCTGGTTTATGTGGCAGCTTTTGCTCCTGAAGAAAACCAATCCCCAGGTGAAGCCACTGCGGGCTATCCCCCTGCTCCAGGTCTTGGTGAACTTACTATAGATAGCGCTGGATTTGCGACTTTGACGGAAAAAGGTATGAATGAATACTTTGCCCAAGACGTCGATTCAGACATGCAAGGGATCATGTCATCCACTCAAGGTCCCACTGCGGCTGCGATCTTTGCGACGAAGCTCACGAATGCCGCCTGGAAAAACAAACCAACAACCTATATCGTGGCAGAAAATGATTTTATGATTCAACCAGATGCACAGCGCGACTTTGCGAAACGCATGAATGCCACAACGTTGAGTTTGGCAACAAGCCATGTGCCGATGATTTCAAAACCTACAGAAGTAGCAGCCGCCATCCTAGCAGCCGCAGAATTAATGCCTGATTCAAAATCTAAGTAAACACCTGACCGACAAAGAGCGGTCTGGCTGTTCTATAAAAGCTGCCACTGTGAGCAATCCAGTGGCCGTTTTTATTTTCAACGTTCGCAGCCAATTGCAAAACTCCGGATGGCATTCCGATACGAACTTGCTCTAAGGATTTTCCTTGAGCAGCTTCATGAACCAGGCTCCCCGGAAGTTTGGCAGTGACTGCCGAACACAATGAAACTGTCAGCGGCAATGCCTTGTGCGGCTGACCACTGGCTATCACACGCATTTCAAAATCCATATCACCACTGGTGGCAGGACTTAAAATTCCAATGTACGGAATCGCGATGTAGTTTTTGGCATCTTCCAAATCTTTAGAGATCCCCATAGCCACTGAAGCATGACGACGAATCAGATCCAGTTTTTTAAGAGCTTCTTTATTCAGCTCAAGTTCTGTGGGAGATTCTTTGCCACTGAGCTGCACATCACTTGCGCGGATAAAAACACAGGCATTTGCGGCATCCACCATAGAAACCTCAATGGCACCGACACCCGCCACCTGCAAAGTTTCACAAATTTTCCCCGTCGGCAAAAGCTTGCCTGTGGTCGCCCCACCCGGCTCTTGAAATTCCAAACGAATAGGCGCACCTGTACCGGAAACGCCCGGAATTTCAAAACTTCCTGTGAATTCAGGAGTTCCATTTTTTACAGGAAAATAGGAATGAATAATTTTTTGAGTGTTGGTATTAAAGATGCGTACGCACGCTTCACCATCTGTGACTTTACACAATCCCTGCATAACAGCATACGGGCCAATTGCAGAGCTAATATTTCCACAATTCCCTTTGTAATCCACTTTGGTATCTGTCACTGAAACTTGTGCAAAGGTGTAATCAACATCAGCGCCCGCATGCTGTGATTTACGCACTATAGCGACTTTACTGAGCGAAGAAATACCCCCGCCCATTCCATCAAGTTGACGCCCGTAAGAATCAGGGCTGCCCAGAGCGCGCAAAAAAAGCGCATCCCAAGCTTTGCGATCCGTCGGCAAGTCAGATTCGTTGAATATTAAGGCACGACTTGTGCCGCCTCTCATGTAAGTTGCGCTATATGATGTCATGTTATCAAACATCATAAACCCATTTGAGTTCAAAAACCAACGGCGTATCTTGGGGCTGTCAGAATCAGAAGGAGGCATCCAATGAAGCTCGTCGTATTATATGCCATCGTTCTTTGTGGGATCACCCTGCAAACTTTTGCCTGAAAGTTTAAAGACTTTCAAAAGGTATAAGAGGCTCGGAAAGATCAGGATACTGCCCACACAAAGGGCATAGGTGAGTTGTCGCAATGTCGCCTCGGGGGCCGCTGCATCATAAAATGAGATCGGTCCTTGAGGAGTCATCAACGCCGCTGGTGCAATTGCGAAATACCACCCGAGAATAATCAATGACACTTGTGCCGCCGCAGTTAAACGGCCAAGCAGGGGTTGGTTTCGTCTTAAAAGCTGCCACTGCAAGATAAATAACAAAGACGCCACCATCACACAGCCGATGGACACAGGATTTCTTAAAAACGAAATCAGAAATTCTTCTCCATCAAAGAACGCCGATAAAAACACCAAGCCGCCCGTTAGAATCACGGCAATATTAAAAAGATATCCTCTGCGCCAAAAGTATTTCTTTAGTTCAGGATCTTTGGTTTCGCCCACCAAATAGACCGATGCCAGATATGCAAAGATCGTGACCGTAAAAATCCCCGTCGTAAAGGGAACAAACCCCGTCCACGGCTCTATGTAGGCTCCCAGAAAATCTTTGGCCTGTGGATTGATTCGTCCCTGCCACAAACTCCCGCCGATTACGCCCAACCAAAATGATGTCCACAAACTGGAAAGACTAAAGATCAATGAATAAATGCGCTGAGTTTTAGGTTCATGAATCGCATCATAGTGACGAAACGTAAATGCAGTTCCACGCGCTACGATCCCGACCAACAAGGCCACCATCGGAAGGTGAAGGTGCACCATCACCAAGGTGAAAATTCCTGGAAAGCCCATGAACAAAATCACCACGACCAGAATCAGCCACATGTGGTTTGCCTCCCACACCGGCCCCATCGCATAGTTCACAACTTCACGTTGTTTCTGATGCAAGTTAGGCTGCGGCGCTAATTCTAAAATTCCCGCGCCGTAGTCAGCACCACCTAAAACCACATATAACAACAGCGAGGCCGCAATAAAGAACAACAGGATTTCAATCATACCCGAGCCCCTTTATTCATATTCTGTTCAGCGATTTGCACCTGACGACGGAACAGCCAAATCGTCACGAAGGACAGGAACAAGTACAGCACCACAAAAAGATAGAAATGAAATTGCACTCCCGGCATCGGGGTTACGGCGTCTTTGGTTTTCATGATGCCATAAACGATCCACGGCTGACGTCCCACTTCAGTGACCACCCAACCAGCCTCAATCGCAATAAATCCCACGGGAGTCATTGCCAGCAAAACTTTTAGAAACCACGAAGGCAACTCCCCTTTTCGCGCAAGCCAACAATATAACAAACCAATCGCAATCATCAGTGAGCCCAAGCCCACCATGATTTGAAAAGCGATATGAGTGATCAAGACCGGAGGCCATTCGTCACGAGGGAAATCATGCAGGCCTTTCACCGTCGCATTCACATCATTGAAAGCTAAGAAACTTAAAGCCCCAGGAATTTTAATCGCCCCGTGGACTTCTCCTGTTTCAACATCGGGAATTCCACCGATGATCAGTGAGGCACGCGCTTCGGTTTTGAAGTGAGCCTCCATCGCGGCCAACTTTGCAGGCTGATACTCTGCCACTTTCTGAGCGGCATAGTGTCCGACGGCTGGTTGAATCAAAGATCCCACAGTTGCAAATAGCATTGCGATCTTTAAGGCCCGTTTATGCAAGGAAGAGTGCGTTCCGCCTTTTAATAAGAGAAGTGCATGCAGTCCTGCGACTGCAAATCCAACGGCTTGAATAGCACCAACCTGCATGTGCATCGTTTGGTGCAACCAAGCCTTGTTGAACATCGCTGCCACGGGATCAATATTGATGGCCTGTCCATTCACCCACTCGAATCCTGCAGGTGAATTCATCCAACTATTCGCAGCAACGACAAAAACCCCTGATGCAAATCCAGAAATACCGACGACCAGACCCGCACACCAATGGGCCCAACGATTCATGCGATTCCAACCGTACAAAAATAAACCGATGGCAATGGCTTCGATAAAGAAGGCCGTGCCCTCCCACGAAAATGGCATACCGATGATAGGACCTGCATGCTTCATAAAGCCAGGCCACAATAATCCCAACTCGAATGAAAGAACAGTTCCTGAAACCGCACCGACAGCGAAAAGAATCGCCACACCCTTCATCCACAGCTTGGTGAGTTCTAAATCTTCTTGGCGATTTTTCTTAAGATAAAGAAAATGAGCAACAGCCATCATGAATGGCATCACCATTCCCACTGATGCGAAAATAATATGGAAGCCCAGCGAAAAGGCCATCGTTGAGCGTGCGGCTAAAAGATCATCCATACAACAGCTCCCCATAGGATCTTGAGTGCGTTGTGATTATGGACCTGCGAAGACGAGATGAAAATGCGAATGTGAAAACTGCAACCCTATGTTGCTATCAAATAACACTTGTGAACTACGGAGTGACTTTATCCATATCCATTTTACGTAGTGTGGGAAATTTCCAACTAATTATTCCCACCGTCAGCAAACACATCACCGCACCAAAACACGCTGCGGGGACCGTACCAAGAAATTTCGCAGCGACTCCTGACTCAAACTCTCCGACTTCATTGGAAGATCCAATGAACATCGAATTCACCGAGGAGATTCTGCCACGCATATGATCTGGTGAGGCCAACTGCACAGCCGTGCTACGAACAACCACGCTCACGCTGTCAAACACTCCGCTCAAGGCCAAAGCAGCTACTGACAAATAAAAATCTTTAGAGAGTGCGAAAACTAAAATACACAAACCGAATCCAAAGACCGCTGAAAGCAAATATCGACCTGCATTCTTACGAATCGCATAACGAGTTAAGATAAAACCCATGATCATTGCGCCAACTGCAGGTGCTGCTCTTAAGACACCTAAACCACGAGGACCAATGGCCAAAATTTCTTTGGCATAGATTGGCAGAAGTGCCGTCACTCCACCGAACAAGACAGAAATCATATCCAATGATAATGCTGGTAATAAAATAGGATGGCCGAAAACAAATCGCACACCTGACTTTAATTCCTCAACCATAGCACGCGGCTCTCCGTCCAGGGCTGGCGCTTCAATTTTCATTTTTATTGCATACGTCGAACCCAGAGCGCCGATCAGCAATGCGAAAATCACTGCAAAGCAAACCTTCATCCCCATGAAACCAAAAATCAATCCGCCCAACGCCGGTCCCGAAACGCGCGCCACTTGCATCGCGGTACTCATCCAAGCAAGAGCCTTTGAAAGGCCATCACGTTTTGTCATTTTAGGAAGAATCGCATACATGGAAGGTTGAGAGAAGGCACGTGCAGCTCCCGAAAATACCGAAGCCAGATACAATGCAAAGATATGCATGTTATCGGTCCAATGGTCTCCGAAAATGGAGGCCGTCAGCAGAATACCTGAAGCAATCAGACTGCCCTCTAAAACCCAACGATACACTTTAATAGGACGAGAACGGTCAACGACATAACCTGCATACAAAGCCAAGCTCAGCGCTGGAATCGCCTCTGCCAATCCCACCAGTCCCAAGGACAATGGCGAGTTGGTGAGCTCATAGATCCGCCAGCCAACTACCACCGCCTGCATTTGCACTGCAAGAGTGAAAAGGAAACGAGCGGAAATAAGTTTTTTGAAATCAGAGAGCGCGGATGAGGACTGCATATATGCGGTATTCATACGCCCAGTTCTGCCCGCAATCAATTCACTTATTTAGACAAAGAAAATCCAGATAATTGCTCCGACTAACAATCCCGAAAGCATGCAGATCGCAACAATAGATGAGAAAACTTTTAAAGGACTGGATTCTAATTCGTGAGTTTTGTGAGGACGCTCTGTCATGCCTTCGACTTCGTCGGCTACGTCGTCTGCGGAAAAACGTTGCTCACGGATACGGCGCTGTTCTTTGCGAATTTCTGGTTCGATATCCATACACACCTCATGTGTGTAAGCGTGAAACTTTCAAGATTTGAACACAAGGATGGGGTTGCTGATTTTGGACATAAAAAAACCCTTGGCCTAGACCAAGGGTTCGAAGACTTAAAATTAAGTCAGCTAGCAACTAGCGTGGACCGCGGTTTCCACCACCGAAACCACCACGACCGCCACCGCCGCCGCGACCGCCACCGAAGCCACCACCGCGGTTTTCGCGAGGAGCCATTGGCTTAGCTTCAGAAACGTTCATTGCGCGACCAGCAAGTTCAGCGCCGTTCAATTTAGAGATAGCTGTAGCAGCTTCATCATCAGTAGACATTTCTACGAATGCGAAACCTTTGCTGCGGCCTGTTTCACGATCAGTTACGATACGTGCTGATTCAACGTTACCGAATTCAGCAAAAGCGTCTGCAAGAGTTTGTTCGTCTAGTTGGTAAGAAAGATTTCCTACGTAGATTTTTTTTCCCATTTTAATACCTCCTAAAATGGCATTTGGTAGCCCACATTGAGGAGTTGGCTTTCTGGGCCTCGAACTCAAACGGAAGCTGTTTGTACAATCATATAGCTAAACCATATTTTCGGAAAATCGTAGTACTAAACCGAAATTTTCTTCAAAAAGTGCGTTTTTTTGGCCTTTAACACGCTGTGTTATCTGGAACACCACGGGCGAGGGGTGATGACTTTCGTAATTTCGTTTGCCCGCATATATAAAAAGTCATTTCCCAGGGAAAGCTTCAATCTCTCACGTTTTTGGGAACGCGAGGAAATTGCGACGATTTGACCATAACCCAGGCCATCCGTTTGAAACTGACCTTGGATGTTTTTTAGATTCCAGCGAATGTTTTGTGCAGCAATCGGAGCGACATCTGCCTCAGTGAGAATTGTCGAGATCGTGCCTTCAGAATCACGACACAACAAACGCACATTCAACACCACCATGTATTGAGTTCGGCAATCTCTGTTGCTTGGATAACCATAACCCATTTCGCATGAGTTGAAAGTTTTCTCCTCGACTCCCAATTTTTCGACGTCTCTTTCCATACGCAACGCTCTTTGGATTGCCATCGTGTCGATCTGTGAACTTTCTTGACCGATCTCGGTCGCCATTGGAGGAGTTTTTGATGGAGAGGGAGCTGGCGGTGTTGTCGTACAAGCGGTCAATGCAACTAGCGCTGCAAGTAGAAGCAATCTCATGAAGTGGTCCTCCGATCCCTCAATTATAGAGAACTAAGAACAACACATGCAACCCTAGCCCCGTGAAACAGGTCTATTTTGATAAACTCGAATAAGCAGCCAAACGATCCAGTTCCTGAGCTTGTTTATTGAGACTGATCTGCATCTCGCGCTTTTGTTCAGTACTTAACGATGTCCAAAACTTGTTCAAAAAATCTTTAAATTGAATTTCGTACTGAGTGATCGCTTTTGCATATTCAGGAGTGCGCAACTGATCATAGTCGATCATAAACTGCTCGGTCATCGCTTGAACTTTTTTGGAGTCATCACGCTTCTCGATAAATGTATTCAAAATGTTTTCTCTGTTGTCGATGCGCTCTTTCCACGGAAATGGTTTATTGGTGATAAACTGGTTCAAGGCATTTTCTTGATGCACATCCATCTTGCCGATCCATTGTTTGATCTGCTTGCTATATCTTTCACGCAAGGCTTCGTTTTTATTTTCAACAGACTCTTTACGATCTTCGGCAATTTCCTTGCGAACTGTTTTTTCAAAATACTCAAATTGATCTTTGCGCAGAGACTTCGTCAGTTGCAGCGCTGAGTTCTTAAAATAACCCGAAGCACGAACGTATTCCTGTTCCAGTAAATCGAAAGTCTCGCCTAAAATTTGCGAATCACTTTTTTCTGTGGGAATTCTTTCGTCCACCTTGCGCAAGGATTTTGCGACCTCTTCCAGTCTCTCCTTTTTTAAACGTTGCAAATCCTTGTCTAAGGATTTCTCAAAGGCTTTCTCCTGTTCAGGATCCAGGTTGAAATATCCTTCCACCTTGGTGACGGACATGCCTCCCACCATCGCATCTAAGACGGGAGATCCCGTCGCACCACAGCCACCTATAACGAGCATCATGAAAGCCAAAAGTAGATTCTTCATTGTTCCAGCCTAGACACGGCAAAGGCATTAACACAGACCACAGTCATAAATACACAGGCCCTCTGAACGGGGCTATGTGAGCGGATTCCACGTCTATTGGGGATGTTGGTCCTATTTTTTCGCCGTCCGTAATGTATTTTTCCGCAGAGTAATTTTCTCGGCTAGTCTTTGTTAGCGCACACAGATGTGTAATTCCGCACAGGAGGAAACGATGCTTGTTAAAAAGCAAAATTCTTCTGTACGTTCTAGAGCCACGCTTTTAATTGCCGCCACTTTATTAACCCTGGGTATCAGCGCCAATGCGACAGCCCAAACAGAAACAGTCCTTCCCGATGACCCTGCTACGGAGCAAGTAGTTCCGACACCAGCAGAACCTATGTTCCGCACAATGGCTACAGATGATCTTTCGATCTCTGCCTATGATAAAGAAACAATCTTGATGAAATACGATCACGTCGATCCGACAAATATCGTACCGACTCAATCTTTGATCGATGCTTTGATCTATTTTGAAAAGAATAAGTCTTCATTCAAAAATCAAAACTACATCTCGATCATCAACTTTTCACAAAGTTCTAAGACACCACGTTTCTATATCGTGGACTTGAACTCCGGTGGAGTTTGGCCAGTTCGCGTAGCGCACGGTAAAAACTCCGATCCTAATCATGATGGTTACGCGACTTCTTTCTCGAACACATCAGGTTCTAATAAATCTTCGCTTGGTTTCTATCGTACTGCTGAAACATACTCTGGCAGCCACGGTTACTCTTTGCGACTTGATGGTCTTTCTTCAACAAACTCGAATGCACGTGCTCGCGCGATCGTGATCCATGGTGCTTCTTATGTTCAAGAAAAATCCGTGATCCAAGGTCGTTCATGGGGTTGCCCAGCAGTTGACATGAGCATCCGCACGCAAGTGATCAATGCCCTTAAAGGTGGATCTTTGATCTATGCAGTTTTGGATAAAGGCGGCACAGGTTTGCCAGCTCCAACGCCAACAAACCCTACTCCAACACCAACGCCATCTCCGATCCCTACACCAGAGCCATCTCCAACTCCGGCTCCAGGTAATGGTTCGTACACAATGGCTCCTCTAGCTTGGGAGACGTCTTCTAAACCTGAGCGTAAACTTTGGTCTCAATACTTGCAGACTTTGGTTAAAGGTGAATGGAACTCTTTGCTTAAAGGCGCGAGTGACATGGGCGACTTCTGTCCGAAGTATTCTAAACTGAATGACGATCAACGTGCCAATGTATGGGCTCAGTTGTTCGTAGCTATGGCTCGTTACGAGAGCGGTTACAACCCACTTTCTCGTATGCATGAAACAACAATGGGTACTGATAACGTCACTAAAAAGCCAGTATACTCTGAAGGCCTTTTGCAGTTGTCGTATCAAGATACTCAGTGGAACAAATGGTGTAAGTTTGACTGGTCGAAAGATAAAAACTTGAGCTCTACGTCTCCAAAGAAAACTATTTTGGATCCGTATCTTAACCTTCACTGCGGCGTCGGCATCATGGCTAAGCAGATCAAAAACAAAGGCACGATTGCAATCAAGTCCGGTGTTTATTGGTCAGTTATCAAGCCAGGCGGTAAATACAACAAGCTGACTTCGATCAGATCTATGGTTAAGTCTCTGCCGTTCTGCCAGTAATCGTTTTTAGAAATTAGAAATTGGATTTTTAAGCCGGGGATCGTAACGACATATTAGGTTACGGTCCCCGCACTAGTTTTGGGGCAAGTAGATTGGATCTAGCTTGCCTTGCTTTGTTTTTGACGGATGAACAAACGCAGCGGAGTGAGTTCTTTTTCTGCTATACCTACAAAGTGGCCGTGGATCTTCCAAGCGTTTTCGATCGGATTTAGATCCTCGCAAGAGTCGATACGCAGAGCTACTGGATCAATGCCGATCTCATCAAAGATCGAACTTTTGATTCTTAGGATTTTACCAATAGGCATCGGCACAGACGAGCGTAGCGTGAAACCCAACTCTGAAACCGCGATGATTTCATTTTTGATTTCCCAATCTGCTTTGATCGAAACTGCGGCTTCCTTGAAATCTGATTTTTGTTCCGAGTCTTTGTCGACGATGGTTTTAACCTTCGCTAACAACATATCAGGATCAATTGGCTTGATGATGTAATCGTTTACACCGGCCTCAAGGCCTTTTTCCACGTCGCTTTTTTCGCGCTTACCCGTCAATAAAATGACTGGAAGGCTGCCCAATTGCGGTTGTTTGCGGATCGTGCGAGTCAGTGCATAACCATCACTGCCGCCAGGCATGATAGCGTCTGTAATCACAAGGTCGAATTTTTCCTGAGTCAGGTGATGAACAGCATCGATGGCGTTAGTGGCTTGAACAACAGAGTGTCCATCGGAGCTTAGCAAAGCTTCAAGCGTCATCAGAATACTTTTTTGATCATCTACGATAAGTATATTGGCCATAATTACCTTCCTTAGGCAGCCCCTTTATCACCGATGTAGTTCTTAAGGTCTTGCAAACTGCGAGCGTATTCAGCCTCAATTTGTGCGACCCACTTGTTAATGTGCTCTGGTTTTGTTTCGTCTTCAAGTTTTTGGCACAGCTCTGCCAAAGTTTTTGCTCCAAGAGTTGCGGCCGTTGACTTCAGGGCGTGAGCCGCCTCACTGAAATCTGGAGTGCGCATCGCCTGAATCAAATCTGGAGCCGAGGTTTCAAAATCCTCGATCAAGGCAGCAACCAAGTTATTGTCTTTAGAAGCATACTTTTGCAGCTTCTGAAGGGCGGCGAAATCAATCACTGCGGCCTCTCCCTCTTTTAGATACTTTTGTAGGGCTTCAACCATGCGTGGAAGCTCGATCGGTTTAGACAAGTAGTCGTCCATTCCCGCATTCATATAAGGAGCCTTGTCAGCGATGGTGCCTTCAGCAGTTAATGCTACGATAGGTACACGGCGCGAGTTATGGGCTTTTTCTTCTTCACGAATACGTTTCGTGGCATCAAAGCCATTCAATACTGGCATCTGACAATCCATAAAGATCAAATCGTATTTTCCACTGCGAGCCATCTCGACTGCCACACGACCGTTTGGTGCGATATCGACGTCGATACCCATCTTGTTCAGATAGTTTTTTGCCACACGTTGATTGACCACTTGGTCTTCTGACACCAGCACATGACCTTTGAACAAAGCCGTGAAGTTTTGATCAGTAACAGTTTTTGGGATTTCATCCGCACTGCAAACTGGCAACTGCATTGTAAACCAGAACGTCGAGCCCAGACCGAATGTGCTCTCCACACCCATCTGTCCTTCCATCAAATCTACTAATTGCTTACAGATCGACAGACCTAAACCTGTGCCACCGAATTTCTTACCCGCAGTTGCTTGGAAATACTTTTGGAACAAGGCCTTACGTTCATCTTCACGCAAACCCAGTCCCGTATCTTGAACTTCAAACTTCAACAGAGAAGGTCCCGATTGTGAGTCTAAGATAGAAACTTTTAAACCCACTGTTCCTTGCGACGTGAATTTGACAGCGTTCCCCATCAAGTTCACAAGAACTTGGCGAATGCGGCCCTGGTCTCCACGGAAGTACCAGTTTGTGCGACTCGACAGATTTAGCTCTAGCTCAACGCCTTTTTCTTCAAGAGTTGGCTTAAAGATTTCCATCACGTCGCGGACTAAGAAATTTAAATCAAACGGCTGCGGATCTAAGCTGATCTTACCCGCTTCGATTTTTGAATAATCTAAGATGTCATTGATGAGCATTAACAAAGACTCGGCCGAACGTTTGATCGTTCCCACGTATTCTTTTTGTTCGGGCTCAAGGCTCGTATCTGCTAACAGTGTACTCATCCCGATCACGCCATTCATCGGCGTGCGGATTTCGTGGCTCATCGCTGCTAGGAAATCTGATTTTTTAAGCGAAGCTTCAACTGCGGCTTCACGGGCCTTTGCCCACTCTACCTCAAGCAATTTACGACGGCTGATATCGCGGAAGACCACCAAGGCCCCAGAGATACCTCCATCAATGTCTTTGATAGAGCGACTGCTTAACGTGATGTACGTGCCTTCAGGGTGAGTATCGTTTTGCACAAAGAATTCTGTGTCGTCGACTTCTACACCGTACAGGGCGCGATGGAATGGCAGATCTTTGGCAGAGTATAGCTTCATGTTTTCATCATGAAAGCCCAACTCACGCGCACCGATTTCAGTACCGACCTCTTTCACTTTTGTCCCAACGATACGTTGAGCTGCCGCATTGTACTGCATGAAATGACCGTTATTGTTCACAACGATCATACCCTCGCTCATACTGCCCAGAATTGTATCTAGCAGCATGGAACGTTGTTGCAGGCCTGTGGCGATATCACGTTGTTCTTTGAGGTCCTTGTATTGCCAATAACGACTCAGCATGATCACCACGCCGAACATCGCCATGATCGCAAATAGAAGTTCGCTGCGCAGGAAGGAGTACTCCCCGATTTGCACGAAGTCTTGCTGGGCTTTGCGATGAGACTGCAACATCTCTAAGATTTTTTGCTGATTGAAGTCTTGCGCATTCGCGGGTTTGCGAGCCGTGTGATTTTGCTTGATCTCCATCGTTGCAACTTCGAATTGCTTATGCAGATTCGAGTTCAACTGGTAGACCTGCATTTGCAATTCGTAGCGACCTTGCACGGACTTATAGAGCTTTGATAATTCATCATTGATTCTGGAAACTTGGCTATTGAACACAGCAAGTTTTTCAGGAGTGCTATCGGCGAAGTAGTCTTTCTTGGCGCGATCGACTTGATTCAGAATTCCTGCCATGTTTTGCAAGGACTCGACAGACTCTGCAGGCAGTAAGGCCTTTTGCAAAGAATGGTGTTCCTGAAACATAGAATAACCCACCACTACCAGCACCAACAGGCAGAGTTCCACCCCAAAACGGGAGACCAGGGTTTTAAAAAAAGACACAGAATTCATGAACTTCTTTTCGGTGTATCAATCCGAGAAGTGTAGTGTCTCAGGCCTGTTCTAGACCTCATTGATATTGCTTGGATTCTCATGAATGGAACAGTTGTTTAAAAGTTTAACGGATAAATTGAGACGAGGTCTTGTAGGTCGAGTTTGACGGATTTATCCTAGACCTATCTACTAATGAGGTACGTATATGGAAAACAAAAGACACTTTCGTAGATGCCACCACTGTGGCACAGTCCATAGCAAAAATGACCAATCCTTATTCGTCTGCACTGATTGTGGACATGAGCTGGCTCCTCTTTATTACAGCCAGCTGATCACGATCATCCAAGAGGAAGCGGTCTATTTCTCGGATGTCCTTAAGGGCAGTCCGGTGATGCAAGAGCGGCCTTTGATCGGGCTGACCGTAGATTGGGATGCCAACATCGAGCGCTCGCACATGGTGCCCGACGCTTAGATCTGTCGTTAATCAGACTTAAATAAAATATCTATTTGTTATAATGAGGGCGTCGGCAACTTGTTTTGCCCGGAGGTTTATCATGGCAACTCCAAACGCCAACCCCTCATCATTTTCCAATCCTCTCCATCAAGGAGAGGCCACCAATAATCACACTGACGAAAGTGAAATCCTGATCGACAAGGATCAAACATCCAAGGTCGACGTCAAAAATTTAAAACGAGCGATGAAAAATACCGATCGAGCCTTCGATACTTTGGAAGACTTGCCGCCGGATTTTATTCGTGGCGAAGTCGACGTTTTAGATCAGATGAATAAAGCCGCTGATGCTTTGGATTCTTCGTTACGTGGAATCCCCGATCGCAGCTCTTTGGACAGTCCTCGAGGAGAATTGGGCTCATCATTCAAGAACACTCCCGGAGGAATTGAAGAGGTCGCCGCGAAAACGGATGAGTACCTGGCTTCGCACGGACTGAAGAAAAAACCAAGCAAGCACTCCCACTAGTTCTAGCATGACCGCAACCTCTCCGCCGCCACGGTGGCGGTGACATTGCGTTAATAAAAATTAAAAAAACAAACACCTGAAAAGTATTGCTTGACGTGTTTTTTCACTCTCACAAATAGCCGTTATTCAACGATTATGAACATCTTCTTTGAAAAGCAAAAATATCAAAATTTCACTCTTCAGCAACCTATTATGCAGCTATATCGCGAATACGCGTTGAGTTGTTCATCTCTCTAAGAAATGCTTCGAAAAACCCGTGATAAGTTCCTTTCAACTTCAGGAGAAACCAGATGAACTTGAAAGCACTTAACAAGGTTGAGTTAGATCAAAGACTGAAATCACTGGCGCAAAAGGAGCGTGATCTTTTGCATGAGATTTTACTGACCATTAAAGAGATCGATTGTCGCCGTACTTATCTTGAATTGGGGTTTGGGAGTTTATTTGATTACATGGTTCAAGGTATTGGATACTCTGAGGGCAGCGCTCAGCGCCGCATAGATGCTGCACGCCTACTCCGTGAAATTCCTGAAATCGCATCAAAGATTCAAAGTGGAGAAATAAAGCTGAACCAAATTTCTTTGGTACAAAAAGCCTCTCGGGAAATTTTTAAATCCCAATCGAAAAAAGTCACACCTGCCGAAAAATTCCAAATTCTGGAAAGTATTTGTGACAAGAACCACGCTCAATCGCAACAACAAGTGGCGGAGTTCTTTGATTTGCCTGTTCTGCAAAATAGCCAAGTCAGAACTCAGGCAGATGAGAGCGTACGTATAGAGTTAACTCTCTCCAAGGAAGCTCACGCAAGAATTAGAAAAGCGCAGGAACTTCTATCCCATGCAATTCCAAACCATGAGCTCAGTTCTTTTTTGGAATACCTGGCTGATAAAGTGATCAAGCAGAAGACCTCTAAAAAGATCGGAACCACTGCCACGGTGGCGGTGGCGGACGAAAATAAAAACTGCTGTGAGTATGTTGATCCAAGCACGGGACGTCGCTGTCGCAGCACCTGGAAACTTGAGATTGACCACAAACAAAGCCGCTGGGCCGGCGGAAATGATGATTCCGAGAACCTTCAATTCCTTTGTTCGGGTCACAATAAAATGAAATACCGCCTGGAAGCAGGCCTCCGATATCTCTCTTGATTACACGTTGCCCCGGGGCGCGCCCCTACTCTGGGGTCATTTAAATAGCTCTCATAGATACAGCGGCGGTGGAGACGCAAAGCCGCATTTAATTATGCACTTCTGCGCTTGACCCTGGGCGTAGGGATTTTTAGTATCTGGGCTCTATTTTAAGGCAAATTTTCAGGAGAGAACTATGAAACAAAAACCAGCATTTATGAACTTTGCTGTGGACCACATGACAATGTTGTTCCATCCAAAGCTTTACAAACTTTCTTACGTTGTTTTCCGCAACATCTTCGGCACAACTCCTGACGATCTTCTTTATGAAAAAAAGCGCAAAGGCAAAGACGGCGCTAAAGACGTTTCTATGACTTACGCAACTCGCGTTGGTACATGGGAACCTAAAGCTGGCGATCCGTTGAACACGATCTTTGCATTGGTTCAACCTTCTGAGCCTAAAGATCAACCTTCACACGTTCGCCAAATGTTGGATGGTCACGAAAACACGGCTCACCTTCAGCACGTAGCTTTGCGTACTCCAGATTTGATCGCTTTCCACAAACACATGGTTGAGCGTGGCGTTCAATTCGTGACTCCGATCTTGAAAGACGATCACGAAAACTTGATCCAAGTATTCTCTGGTGAGTGGTACTTGCCAGGTGCGAAGCCATCAGGTTTCTTCTTTGAATTCTTGCAACGTGATCCATCTGACGATGAATTAGCAACAATCCAAAAAGCTAACAAACAAAGCTGGTTCCGTGACGAAACGTTCTTGGGTCTTTATGACGAAAAAGAGCGTGAGTACCAATCTGGCAACGTTCTTTCTTTCCTACCGAAAGAAACAATGGAAGCACTTTGGAAGTATCTTGATAACAAAGAAGTTTACGAGATCACTGAAGCTGACTTGGAAGCCTGTGATAAAATCATGATCGAAATGGCTGCTAAAGCTCAAAAGAAATAGTTTTTAAATTTAAAAATTAGATTCAAAAAAATCCCGCTCACAAGGCGGGATTTTTTTATTTGTTCGCAGAGATATTTTTTAGTCGTTCTTGGACTTCGCGAATGGCTTCTTCGTCCTTTGCCTCGGTGAAGAACTTTATACTTTCCTCGTAGGCAGTTTTCGCGACGTTTTTGTCGGTCTCTTTGAAAAGGTCACCCTTCAGACGGTAAAAACAGCCGCGCTCGACCATGTCGAATTCGCTCATCGGTAGGTTTTCGTATTCGACGAAAATTTCGTGGGCTTTGCGCATGTATCCGATCAAAAGATGGCAGTAGGACTGTTCGTACAGATTCACGGCCTTGGACTGCTTATCATCGTGAGGAATCAGTGCGAATTCTTGATTAAAAACGTTGATGGCCATCGGCAAGTTCTTCGAAGCCCTGTGGACGTAGCCAACTTGATGAAGTGCCTTGTGATCATGAGTTCGATCAAAGATCCCCTGCCAGATCTCTAAGGCTTCAGAATATTCTTTGAGTTCAACCAAAGCATACGCTCTTGCCCAATTGATGGAATCTTTCTGCTCTTGAGTACGAGCCGACTGCAATAGCAGAAGAGCCATCTTATTGGCTTCCTCGGGCGAGGCCGTTAGCATTTCATAGATCTCTTCGGTAACCTTCATGCCCAAATGATTGTACCCTTAAGTATTCGGGTCAAGGGATCATTTGCTAGGAAACACTTGCTGCGCGCCAGCTACAAGCCTGAAGGGCAAGTTCCTTGCTTGCAGATGCGGAGTTTGCCGGAGAAGTTCACTTGGGTTGCATTTGTGTTGCGGCCAAGATTTTTGCCTGCGAGTTCTTTGAATCTAAATTCAAAGATGCAAAAGCGCGGGACTTGGGTGGAGTTGCTGTTCAGACCAAGTGCTCGCTGCAGAAAGCTGACGGAGCCAGGACGACCGCCACCTCCCCCACCGAAGATTGTCGTCGTGCTGCCATCATCGTTTTCTACGGTGCCACTAGCAGGGGCTGTATCGCCTTTCTTGCGTGGGCCGGATTGATTGCCGCGGTAGCGATAATCGCATTGATACGAGAACGTCACGCGATCTAACGCCTGATTGTAGTTACTACCCATCAGGGAAACGTCGACTAGGTATTTACCTTCCGTCAGATCTATCGTCGTGTTGCCTTGTTTTTGTTTTAACTCCTGCGGTCCTGCATAGCAAAAGCGCACAGAGTATTCGGCTCCAAGGTTTTCACTTCCCAAAGCCACATCTAATCTTGAGATTTTATTGCCGAATGATTTTGTGGTGGGAACCAAACTCATCCAATCATCACTCCCAAAAGCGTTCTGAATTTCGCCGTATTGATCCCAAGCCAGGATTTGATCGCCATAGTTCGTTTTTGCACGGCACATGCATGCGCCTTTGCTGGGGTCAGTCTCGTAAGGCGAGCACACTTTGCCGTCAGAGAGGTTGATACACTCCTGTTCTGCTTGCAGAATAGGATGGCGCAAACTTGCGTTACAAAGGTAAAGTTCCTCAGCAGTCGTTGCATCGACTGCCGTTTGGATATTTACCGCTGCTCGGGATGCCAAGGCCATGAAAAATACAATAGCGACAAAAATCCATTTCATGATCTAGCCCCCACACTGAAGTTTAACGAAATCTGATTTCTGCATTGGGTAGCTATCAAAAACTGGAGAAATCTTTTGCATCTGGATATCGCGCAGTTCTAAATCTTCACCCTCGTATTCGGGCTTTTTAACAGTGAATTCTAAAACCAAGCGCTGATGGAATTTACGTTTGCCAAACTTCACACATTTCGAACCGTCACAGATAGATTCATAATAAGGCGGCCAAACGGTTGAGCTGATGATTTCTTCTAGGCCTTTGATTGTCTCTGCCAAATCGACACTTTGATTGTTTGAATTCAAAACACGAGTTCCACCGAAACCAGGGATTGCTCCCAGAGTCGACAATGTCGATAACGCTGGCAATGTATCAATGCCCACCGTGGAGCCTTCAATGTCATACATACGCATAAGCATTTGGCGCAAACCGTTTAAGAAAATCGCATAGTCATCGGTTGGATCTTGGAAAGTTGCGATCATGCGATAGCGACCTCCCGATTCAACAACAGTATCTGGCACGCGGTATTTGATACCTTTGACGAACCCTTGCCAGTTCGGAGGAACCAAGCCCCCGTCCCACCATTCTTCCACTAACTGAGGACTGCCTCCTCTACGAAGCTTGAACAACTCCACTTGGCCCACGAAAGGTTGAGTAAAGTTCGAAGAGCTTGCACAAGCACTCCCCGCACATTTTTCATCGACCATATTAGAAACAAAGAAGGAAAGATTGAATTCGGTTTTTTCTTTAAAATCGGTTCTGATTTTCAAATCGCCCCAATCGGAGTTGATATTATAGCTGGTAGTAAATCTTGGAACACCTGTGCCGAAATTTTCGGACAGATTCAACAAACTGGAGTTCGGGGTAATATTGATATGCATCGGTCGACTTCCAATATTTTCGACGTCAGTGCTATATCCGGTATCATCTCCGGTTGTTAGGATATTGATGTTTGCATAGATGTCTTGGGCTTGAACACCCAAAGAGTTTAAATAATCTGCATCAGTGCAACGCTTATTTAAAACAGGTTGAATCGCAAACTGACTTTGCGAGCGAATTTTCAAGAAGCACATATCGCCTTTAAGGATAAGTGCGCCGTCAGAGGTTCTTTCGATCTTACAGAACTCTTGATTTTCTTTAGCGATAATTGGTGCACTGCCGAGGTCCACCACACGCAGATCAAAACAGCTGCGCAAGAATTTATACTGGCGACTGAAGTTCGCCTTGGTTCTTTGGGGATTGTAAGATGCCACCACCTTAGAGTTCTGCATACTGCAAACCTCTGGCTGATAGTTATCAAAGATAAAAGTGTCTTTGACATCGGAAGAGCTGCTCCATTGAGTGGCCCCCAATGAAATCATTAGATAACGACCGACGTCTTCTTTGCATTCATAGACTTTAGAAGCCGTGATCATTTGATTCCCCTGATAATCCCCCCAAGAACGAGTCTCGGGGGAAATATTCAGTTGGATCTTTTCGTCGTTGTCCACGACACAGCCGGCGTAAGACGCCGAACCTGCGCAGGTCACAACAGCGACACCGAGAAGAAGAGACAGCAATCGGCTGCCTTTATGAACGGGATACGAATTCATTTGAGCTTTCAACATAAGGTCTCCTCTTCAAAGTGTTTGAATCAACTAGTGCTTGTGGCCGCCGCCGCAGTTAGAGCACTCGCCCATAGATGCCATCTCGATTTTTGTATGAGTACAGATGTTAGCACCGTGCTTTTGCCATTTTCTGTGTTTCGCTTTGTTTTTATCTAGACCGTTAGTCTCGGAGTATACGTAGCGGATTTTACAGAATTTTGGAGCCGCGTGGTTGCCCAAGTCTTCCCACTTGTTGTCGATCAACTGAGTGAAAGAGCCTTTTGCTGGAGACCAGTTAGACTTGTCAGAGTAATTGAATTTACCCGGAGTCAAGTTTTGCAAGAACGATTGGTTGTATTGAGCCACTTCGGCAGAGTTGATCTGAGTGTCGTACTCGTTACAGTTGCCATGTTCGCAAGTCTTGTTTTGATTTGTACAAATCACGTAAGCTTTCATCTCAAGGTCAGCAAGTTTGCTGTAGCCTTGACCTTGTGGTGCAAAACCGAAGTCAGTCACAGCAGTTTCTGCCAAGATGTTCCAGCTTGTGTTCAATGTACCGTAGTCAATTTGTGATCCACGGTAGCAGATGTCCACGAAGTATTTCGCCGTGTACAACTCTGAACCTAGATTGAAGGACAATGTTCTAAGAACATTTTTGTAAGCATCCACTTCGCCAGAGAATACTTGAGCGAATTGATTGCCTTGACCAGAGATCACGTCTTTATGTGGATCTTGGCTTTCACCCCAAGGGATGTATGTCGCATGGATGTAGTTACCATTTTTACGACCGTACTCTGTTGTACATTCGCAGACATTTTTTCTTGGAGGACCTGGAGGTTGATGTGGAGGCTGGTGTCCACCACCGCCGAACAATTGCAACGCTGCAGAGTGCGGAGTTGGAAGATCTGGGCCTGGCTTGCCATTGTCATTACCTTGACAGTCTACGCCCACGCAATCTGGATTACAGACTTCATGAGTGTCAGATGTATAACAAATTGCTTTGTCGCCTTGATACGGATTTTCAGTCAAGAGACCCGCATTACAAGGATAGATGCTTGGTCCAGAGCTGTTGACTCTGAACGTGTATGTAACTTGAACAGCGTTCGCTTGCAACGCCATCAACGTGACAGCTGTTGTCGCTACTGCCTTCACGATACGTTTCATGTTGTTCTCCTTTTTCCCCTCTCAGGGAGTTGTATAATAAACTGAAAGACCTCAGTTTAATTTAAATTCGATTTTGGTTTTTAGTGGTTCCTGATGGAACCCTGGCTGTCTTGATCCAGCTTCGAAAGCCAGAGTTTTACCCTCGGCATTCTTACACAAGACATAATTCAAACTTTGCGGCTGATGAACGGGATCAAGCTTCACCACCAACAAGGCTGTGTCAGCTTGGTCTCCGCAGAATCCACGCAGTTCGTTCAAAAACACTTCTCCGCCCACAGGCGAGTAATAATTAAAGACGCTATTTAGATCGAGCATCACGTAGCTTTCAGCCGCCAGGAAATGAGCCAAGGGCTGCAAACTCGTCAGCTGATTTTTAACTTCAAAAAGTCTAGAGAGTTCCGTAAAGAGCTGACGCAAAAGTGGAGACGTTGTTCCCGCGCAGTTGCGGCAGTAAGGCTCCTTACGAACGCATTTTGCTGAATCGCCGCAAATCGTGTTGCAGTAGGCCCCTGTGGTAAAATCACAAGTGATCTGTGTGGCCTTCACATACTGACTGCCCTCTTGGATGTATCCGCTTTGCACATTGAATGCGAAGACCTGGAGGGACATAAGCAGCGTCAAAGATAAAACCGTCAGGAATCTCACTTAACACCTCCAAAGAAGGTTTGCCCTAAAGCATTCCGGCAATCTTTTGTTTTGCCGTAAAGTCCGCCGAATTTCTCGAATGTAGAGAATTTCGAACCATCGTCAGAGCAATTGAATTTCATGCGCACTTCGCCGTCACAAAGTGATGACTTAATCAACAATGCCTTAGTGATCGAACCACTAGCGCCATCAGATCTCAAACTCTCAACTTTTTTACCCGTGTATCGTTCAAAAGCTTCGGCGGCTTTTGCAGCACAAAGATCCTGATAGCAACCCACACCGGCGCCGAGCTGATTCACACAGTGCTCTGGTATGAAGCCGTACTTTTTATAAGTCTCAGCAACTTTCACCAAATTCACATCCGAAGAGATCGGAATATTAACTTTGTCCTTTTTAGCCTGAACAAAGCGATGAATAGATCTAAAGAAATAGATTCCCAATTTAATCGGATTGATTGGCAAGATATTCGAGGCTGCCATCGCAGTTCCCGAAGCGACGCCAACAAAATTGATCGAACACCCCCCACAGTAAGAGCGGGCCTTGGGAGTTCTATTATCAACCATGCCACTGGATTCACCGACAGATGTGCCATCCGTACTCGCCTTACAGTAATTTAGTGTGATCCCGTTGAATGCATAGAAATCAAAGGCCTTAGCACTGTTCGGAGCAATTGAAACCGCACAAGGAGCCCCCACCAAAGGACCGAAGTCTGCAAGAGCCGCATACTGCATTTTTGATTTCTGAATTGACGGATCAAACTTCACTGAGCCATTGTCGATCATCTGTTTAAGACTTGTGACCTTTGGTGCTGAGAAATCAACATCGATATACATGGGTAAAGCATTCCACCCAAACAACGCCGTGCTGGTTAAATCCGCAAAAAGACGTTTGTTCGCGCGACGAGTCTGATACCAAGGATCGTAAATCTTGCAGGCTTTTAGATCTGCATAGGGATTAAAGATATCTGGAGACGATACTGTTCCTGATACGGGCAAGAACGCGTCTGCATATTTGGAAACCGCATACAGATCCACCATCGCCTTGGTCATTCGGCGCGCACAGTCCATACCCGTTTGGCAGATCACGTTCGCAGGTTCATTGCCCTTTTCTTTATTCCAAACTAACAACGGTGCTCCGAAGACCATCGGTTGAAACTCTGGCGCCGTGGGCTCAGCTTTAGGAACGTTCAAAATTTCCTTGGCCCAAGTATGAAAGCCATTGCGATTCACCTGGTAGTTCGCCACATTCCAAATATTTTGACGCTCCAACGTATCACAGAATCCGATCACACCTTTTTCTGCCTCGTCGAAATAGGCCGAGATATCATCCAATGATTTCTGAGACCCCTCGAAAGCTTTCTGCATGACTGACATCTGTTTGACCGTGTCGATACCCGTGCGCATGAAATCCAGACGCTTATCACCTGCCAAGCGGGATTCCGTGCACAGATAGTAAAGCTCGTCACGGTGTTCGTTTGAGTAGTTCCCTGCCAAAGCCATTGGCTTCACAAATTCCGAAAGCTCTTCAGCCGTCATCGAAGCCGACAAGACATTCAGGAATTGAATCGCACTTTGCAGACGATTTTTCATCGAGCCGCGATTTTCAACATAGTTCTTACGGAAATTTTCCACCCAATCAGACGCTTCCTTGTAACCACGAGTTCCCAGGAAATCGTCGTTGACGCCGGGAGCCCCCTTATTGATCGTGTCTTTCTCTGGTCCCTCTGGATTTTCGCGGAAAGAGTCCGCCGGATTTGTCCCGGGCTTTGCCAACTCGCGGATGCTGTTCATAGATAATGTCTCAGCATCACAGGATGGCTTTTCAATACTCTTACAGCCATTCGACACCATCATGATGGATTCTTCCAAAGCGATGGATTTAAACAACTCCCCCATTTGTGGACTGACCTGCGCTGGGATATTTGAATATCTCCAGGCAAAAGATAAATACACCTTTACGCTGTTCCAGAAATCAAAGCCGTAGGTATTAAATGCACTATCAGTTTTTAGATTTAATTGAATGATCGCATTGCGAGAATCCAAAGCACCGTCTTGGTCTTCACAAGACGTGATGTTTTTCTCCATGCTGATATAGGATTGAGCCATGTCTTGCAACGACGCCACATCTAGTTCCGTCGTATGCAAGTGCCCCTGAAGTCCTGAGAATTTTTTGATGTACTGACAACCAACACGGTCTTTCGCAGAAAGCTTTAAAAAGTTCGCGGCCGTGAAGTTATCAATTTTATTCCAAGGCACACCTGCGCCTTCGGAGTTGTCCCAAATTTTAGCCAGATAGCTATTAAGCTCGGGACAGTAAGTTTTCTTATCACATTGAGCTGCCAATGAATTGTATTGCGCAAGCTTTGATGTTTTTAAATTCAACGGCAACAAAGGAAGTCTGCCGGTGAAAATTCGGTTCATAATAGTCTTAGTCAAACGCGACACCGCGATACGGAATTCACGCATACCTTGAGTGCTGGTACCCACCGGGTCCAACCCCACACTTTTAGCCAAAGAATACGAAAGCTTCCCTGCATTGTATCCATCAACAACGATAAAGGCCGTATCCGTCGGAGTATCGGAGTCCAACGCGCACTGTGCTCTATTTGTGATTCTTAAGTTGTTCAACTGAAGATCTGTCGAGGAGGATGCCGCCGCATCCGCATGAGCACTCACCGCACTCATAAAACCGATCAACAAAACACCCGCGCGTAAAACTCCGATGCCTCTCATAGCCCGCTCCTAGTTAAGTCCGCCGCCGCCGCCCATGCCGCATGCGCTTACTTTGTTCAACATTGTTGTGTAGAACAAAATCACTGTCTGATCCGCTGGAGAGAAGTTTCTCTTAACCGAACCGTCAGAGTTCACCATGTTGTAAAGGTAGGTATTTACGAAGCGGTAAACCGCCGGAGTCACCAACAGGTTTGAATGACATTTGAAGTTTCTGTACGTCACAGTGACGCTTGCGAAACCTTTGTCGTTATTGTTTCCATTGTTGCCACCGATATAGATCGTATCGCCATTGCCATTATTGTTGTTGTTGCCGTAGCCCACTTGGAACTGCACTGTCCAACCAGATCCCTGATTGTCCTGTCCCACCACTTTACACAGATTGCCTGAGCAAGCGATCGCCATCTCATTTTCAATCTTTCGTTGAATATCGGCCTCACTGTAACCAGGTCTGGCTGGAGGATTGAATTCACCGGATCCCTCGTCGAATTCATTCGCCTGCGATGCATAGCTAAGGAATAGCGATGCCAACACGATTAATACGCGTTTGCTGTTCATCTTTTTGTTCTCCAATAGTCTTGGCATATCAGGCTGAGTGCCTACGTGCGAGTGACCTGATTATGCAGTTGTGTGTTGGTGTAAATTCGTATCGCTGACTATTTGGAGTGAATAGAAATTTCTTTGTAATGAACGTTGCCAGAACACTTGAAGAGAACGAAAAACAATTTAATGTTAACGTAAATAATGGAGCAGTTTTCACTCGAGAAAACAGTGGAAGTGCTCCATGCAAATTTTAAGGGATCACTTATAAATTAAGTATTGGAAATGAATTTACGCAACGAGTGAATTACAGATCGCTAAGAGAAAGATCTTACTCTTCGTTATCAGAATCGAATTTAAAATCTAAGAAATCCAAGAAGCTTGCGGATTCTGTTTTGGGAAATGGCGGACTCACGCGATACAGAATCTTCTGCTGACGACGAACAACGTAATTCGTTGGGCGATCAATGCGGAAGCGACGTGGGTTCGGCAAAACTGCTGCGATCAAACTGGCTTGCGAAGAATTGATATTCTTGGCCGGACGCTTGAAGTACTTTTGTGCAGCGGCCTCTACACCGTAAACACCGGGACCCATTTCAATCACATTCAAATAAACTTCCATGATGCGCTCTTTAGGCCATGTGAATTCAATCAACACAGTAAAGTAAGCTTCCATACCTTTACGAAGCCAATCACGGTTCGGCCACAGAAACACGTTCTTAGCGGTTTGCTGAGAGATCGTGCTCGCACCTTTGATGCGCTTGTGAGTCTTGTTGTACTTCATCGCCTTTTGAATAGCGTCGTAGTCAAAACCATTGTGTTCAAAGAAACGATAGTCTTCAGCTTTCAACACAGCCTTTTGCATGGCTGGAGAGATGTCCTCTAAAGGAACCCAGTCATGATTGATGCCTACGAATTTGTCAGAGAAAATAGATTGAGCGGAACGGATCACCATCAGTGGAGTGATATAAACCGGGATAAAGCGGTAGATCAGAACAAAACCAAGACTGCTCACGATAAAGAGCAAGACGGCTTTAAACATTAATTTTCTAAGTCTGATCCAAATATTTTTCAAATTGCGCTAACTCTTTAAATTCAAAGTCCTCCCGCCGGAGGACTTTGAGGTTGTTTTAAATACTATAGCGGAGGTGGCTCAACTACGCCAACACCATCGCCGCCCGCAGGGGCTTCAGTTGCTGGAGCTGCTGCTGCTGGAGCCTCAGACTCTGCTGCTTTTTTCTTTTTAGCCTTCTTGGCTTTTTTGCCACTCTTCTTTTTTTGTACTTGAGAGTGTGATGTTTTGGCTTTTTTGCCGTTTTTCTTTTTCGCTTCAGCTGCGAAAGGCATTGAAAGTGTTAAAACCATCAAAGCGGCTGCTAAAACTGTGAATACATTCTTCCCTAATTTCATTCATCCTCCAGGACACCATTGTTGGGTAACAATTGTTAATTTTAGCACTGGAAAAATGAATCAGCCAACTAGAATAGCGATTTAGAAGACACCTCCCATTTTGCCAAGTCCATTGTCTATTTTAGTAAAAAATTGGCGCCTTTAAGTGTGGCGTCCTTTAATGTCGTGTTTCAAATAAGCCAGTGGCTGCCTTTATTTACAGCCTCTGCGCCCGCACGATGCGGAAAATTCGCGCAGTGAGGCCCGGATGGCCGTGCTGCAAATAAAGGCAGCCACTGGCTTATTTGAAAGCTCACTTTTCTCGTCGCCACACTCTAAGGGGCCAGTTCCCATTACACGCTGCCGAAAAACTAGGCGCTAATGTGACAGGACCTCTTCCATACGGTAGGGTGTCCCAATGACGAAATCATCCCACCACTCCCATGCAATGTTAGTTCGCCAGGCTCTATGGGCCTTGCAAAAAGAAGTTTTGAACTCCCTCAAAGCGCAGTTCGATAGCGAAGTGGGTTATGAAGCTCAACCTAATGAGTGGTTCAACGTTTTGCTAACGGCTGAACGCTATAAATGGTTGCGCGAGCTTACGTCTTTGATGGCGGATATCGACATCATGACAGAGCTTGAATTGATCACTGAAGAACACGGCGAAACAGCCCGTGCTGAAATCGAAAGATTGTTATTCGAAGAAAACCCACCGCCAGAAAGCTTCACGAAACAATACCGTGGTCTTTTAATGTCAGGCGTGGATCTTATGCCTCTGCACTCCCAATTGAAGGCGGCTTTGCAGCACATGCCTAAAACGGAGAAGCATCCAGAGCATCACCAGAAAGCCCGTAAGAACTGGCACGAAGAGCACCGCAACCAAGCTCGCAAAAAGCGTAACTAAAAAAAAAGGCAGGATCAAATCCTGCCTTTTTTATTTCTAGTGCTTTTTGCCCATGTATTTTGGGTTCAATAGATTTTCTGTCGAGAAGATTTCGTCAAGTTGGGCTTGAGTTACTACTCCTCGTTCTAGGGCTACTTCGGCTACGCTTTTGCCGGTTTGGGCGCAGATTTTTCCGATGAGATCGCCTTCGGCGTGGCCGATGATAGGATCAAGGTAAGTAACGATGCCGATGGAGTTCATTACGTAGTCGCGGCAGCGGTCGGCGTTGGCTGTGATGCCGTCGACACATTTATTTTTTAGCGTGTAGCAGGCTTGAGTCATCAATTGGATCGATTCAAACATGCTGGATGCGATCACTGGCTCCATAACGTTTAACTGCAACTGACCGGCTTCTGCTGCCAAAGTTACTGTCAAATCGTTGCCGATTACTTTGAAGGCTACTTGATTTACTACTTCAGGAATTACTGGGTTTACTTTGGCTGGCATGATGGAAGAGCCGGCTTGTAATTCTGGTAGGTTGATTTCTTTGAGGCCTGCGCGTGGACCGGAGCTTAGCAAACGAAGATCATTGCAGATTTTTGAAAGCTTCACGGCCGTGCGTTTTAATGCAGCAGAGATGATCACGTAGGCGCCGCAATCGCTTGTGGCTTCGATCAGGTCTTCGGAGATCACGAATGGATAGCCTGTGACCTCTGCCAGTTTTTTGACCGCTAGAGCAGAATATCCCTCTGGTGTGTTAATGCCTGTGCCAATCGCTGTTGCACCCAAGTTTACTTCTAGAATTAATTTTTGAACTGTTTTTAGAAGACGGCTGTCTTCTTTAAGCAATGTTGCAAAGGCATTGAATTCTTGTCCCAAGGACATTGGAACGGCATCTTGCAATTGTGTGCGGCCCATCTTCAAAACTTTTGAAAATTCTTTGCCTTTTTTCTCGAAAGATTCTGCCAATGTATCAACGGCTTTTACGGCGACACCTAAGTGCTCGTACAAAGCCACGCGGAAGGCTGTTGGATAGGCATCGTTCGTTGATTGGCATTTATTGACGTGATCGTTCGGGTGAATCGTTTTGTATTCGCCTTTTTTCAAACCACGAATTTCCAACGCGATATTTGCAATCACTTCGTTGGCATTCATATTCACAGAAGTCCCCGCACCGCCTTGGAAAACATCCGAAGGAAATTGTGGGCCCCATTTTTTGGGATCTTTCAAAATCAAATCACACGCTTCGACAATTGTTTTTGCAACGTCTTTAGGAATAGTGCCCAATTCACCGTTCGCCAATGCAGTGGCTTTTTTTACCAAAGCCAAACCGCGCACGAACAATTCGTCTTGGCCAATTTTTAGTCCAGAGATCTCAAAGTTTTCAATCGCGCGCAGCGTGTGAATGCCATAATATGCATCCGCAGGAACTTGCTTATCGCCCAAAAGATCGTTTTCAATTCTGAACTGACTCATTTTACTTTCCATTCTTTCTGGAGACGTTATCTACAGTAACTGTCTCACCACGTTTCAATACCGGAAAAACCGTTAGCGGAAGATTTGCTTTTTGCAAAGACTCGCGCAGTTTTTCTGGAGGTTCCGTCATCAGCTCATCACTCAGTTTAAAAGTACCCCAGTGAATTGGCAGAGACAGTTTGGCGTGAAGATCCTGATGAATCTTAACGGCCTCATCTGTGTCAATGTGTGCCAGCTGCATGAACCAGCGAGGAGAATAGGCACCAATCGGGATAAGAGCAACATCCACCGCACCTAGGCGCTGATAGATGTCCTGAAAATCCTTGGAATAGCCCGTATCCCCTGCAAAATAGACCTGTTGAGCGCTTCCTTGGATCATCCACCCTCCCCACAGGGTCTCATTGCGATCAAAAAGGCCTCTCGCCGTCCAATGCTGGGCGGGAGTGAAAACGAACTGTAGCTCCCCCACCTTGGCATCCTGCCACCAGTCAAATTCTTCGACCTGACGAAGGCCTTCGGCTTGCAAAAATTCTTTGTTGCCCAGGGGCACCAAAAACCGTGTTCGCTCACCATTCATATCCTGAATCTTTTTAAGCGACTCGACATCCATGTGGTCGTAGTGACTGTGTGAAATAACCACCACATCAATCGGCGGCAGGTCTTTTAATTCTAATGGCAGAGTTCCGTAACGTTGCGGTCCCGCCCAACTCACCGGAGACACGCGTTCCGATAACGCCGGGTCTGTCAGAACATTCATACCCTGCATTTGTACCAACATCGCAGAGTGCCCGAGCCATGTGATCGTAAGACCTCGAGGATTTCTTATGTTTTCCAAATTCACCGGAATGATCGGCGCGCCTGCAGGATCTTCTTTAGGGAAGGTAGTCGTCCAACGCTGCCAATACCACTTCAACACACTCGGCTTAGGAGTGTTGTCGTAATTATTCAAAAATCCCGTCTTCCCGCGATGAGGAATATTTGGATCGTAGTACTTAAAAGTTCCTGCGCAGCCCACAAGAAACTCCATTATCGAGAGCAATAAAAACAGTCTGAATCTCATAGCTAAAAGATAGCACTTTACACGCAGCTTCATCGAGGGGAATTATTGCCATGACTCGCCCCTAAGGCTACGACAGATGGATGATTACTGAATTCTGGAAGAAAAGTACGACCCATCAAAAAGTCCTTGTCCTGTTTATTCTGACACTTTTGTTCAGAGCTTTTTTCAGCCTCAATATCGGCCTGATCGATGACGAAGCTTATCACTGGTCATGGGCGAAGGATTTGCAACTTTCTTACTTCGATCATCCCGGCATGATTGCTTGGCTTGAAGCCATCACGACCTCGATCTTTGGCGACAACCAATTAGGTGTTCGTCTGCCTGGCTTCATTTGTTTTTCCACGATGATCGTTTTGCTCTACAAATTGACTCGCGATCTGTTCGACGAATCGGCGGCGATCTTTGCTGGCTTTGTGATGCTGTGGTCTCCGTTCTGGGGCTTCGGCGGTTATGTGGCTTCACCAGAACCTCCATTTGCATTGGCGTGGGTTGCGGGAGCTTATGTATTCTGGCAAGGCGTGCGCGAGGACTCTGCACGTTGGTCGACGAAAAAAACTTGGCTGTACTTAGGCGTGATCATGGGCTTGGGTTTGAACTCCAAGTTTATCATCGCTTTGCTTGCTCCAGGTTTTGGTTTGTACTTGTTGATGACACCAAGTCGTCGCAAAGATTTGCTAACACCATGGCCATGGGTGGGCTTTTTGATCGCCACTGTTTTGTGTACACCGATCTTCTGGTGGAACCATCTGCATGACTGGCCAGGATTCCGCTATCAATTCCACGATCGCCATCAAGAAGGCGGCACATTCAGCGTCGGCCGATGGGGCGGATGGTTTGCAGCACAGTTGTTGTTCTGCACTCCGTTCTTGTATGTACTGATCGCCTTGGCCTTTATCAATTCCATCGTAAAACGCTCTGAGGCCCGCTGGAGATTCTTACTCTGCATGACGGCACCTGCGATCTTGATGTTCTATCCTCAGCCGTTCTTTGCGGATTATAAACCGCACTGGCCAGGTGCTGCTTACACATTGCTCTTGATGGGTGCCGGTTTCATTTGGTCTCAAGGTTTGAAATGGGGCCAACGCCAAATCATCAAGTCACGCAGCAAAGTTTTCACTTACGGAATCTTAGCATTCTTCATTCCACTGGGTTTGATCGCCTACACTCCATTCATCTATCCATGGGTACCAAAAGTATTTAAAGCCGTAGCACCAACCAAAGAGTGGAACACAACTTACGATTTCTCGAACGAGTTCACAGGCTGGGAAGACTTGGGTCGCTACATCCTACGCCGCCAAAGAGAAATCCACGCTGAGACTGGACACCGTCCATTCCTAGCAGCACTTCGCTACGAAACCACAGCACAAACTACGTGGGGAGCAAAAGAAAAGATCTACATGCTAAACTCCACAGTGAGTAACTACACAGTCATGCAACCTGTAGACGAAATGAAAAACCTAGAAGGCCAAGACGCCATCGTAGTCACAACAGAAAAGTACGACCACGATCCGCTGAAGTATGCAAAGTTCGACAGCTGCACACGCGATAAACTCATGACTTTCCGTCACGGAGTTCACGCAAGAACTTTCTATGTGAACCTTTGCAAGAACTTCCAAGGAATCATCTACTCTCCGGGAGAACTTCCCCCGTCTGCTCGACGCTAATTCCGTCATGAAAGCCGCCTTGAACCTGGCGGCCTGCTAGCTAGGCAATTCCGCGACACGCCATCCATGGCTCAAGCCGTGGCTCGCCTTCGGCGAGTGCGCGCCATCCAGGCGCCCACGGAGGTCGCTGCATTGCCTAGCTAGCAGTCCACCAGATTCAAGTCTGTGTATGTCTGAATTATCGAATTACTGGTTGCACGGGAACAATTAGATCGCGGAGATCGATGCCGTGGTATTTTACTGGGAGTTGGCCTTTGAATTTTTTGTCGACGACTCTGATTAGGTACAAGCCGTATGGGATTTGGCCGACTAGTTGGAAGCCGCCTTCAGAGTTTGTTTTTGCACGAGCATAGATTGTGGCGTCGCGATCAATAAGTTGAACAGCTAGGCCGCTCATGTATTTTTGATTTACGCCTTTTACTTTGAGAGTGCCGGAGATGTTAATGACTTCGACGATGGGACCGCCGTTGCGGACGATTTTGTCGTCGCCGCCTTGGGCGGATACTTCGAAGTGATCTGTGGCTAAGTCTTTAGGTGCTTCGTCTTCGTGAGCACAAGCTCCTAGAATTGCTACAACACTTAAACTGATTAAGATCTTCAACGTCTGTTTCATAGATTCATCTTAAAGTACGGACACACTTTTGGTAGCGATAGCGCGTCACAAGGTACGGCCTTACTTCACAGGTAAGGACGTACCTTTTAGGGAGTCGCGGATTTTTTCTAGTAATAGGCCCAAGCGGTTTTCGCCGGTGCGGTCTCCGCAGTCGCCCCAGTAGCAATCGTTTTTGGTGTGTTCGTAGATTTTAGATTTACCTGTGGAAAGCAAAAGGACTTTTAGTTCCTCGTGGCGAGTGAATTTGTCCCAGACGGCTTTTTCCATGAATTCGTCTTTGCGGTCATTCCAGTCAGCGCGTTTTGGAATTGTGCCGTCACGACCGCGTTTGGCTGCTTCCATCGGGGTTTCTGCGTCTTGCACCCATTTAATCAATTCTGGTTTGTCGTATTTGTGAGCTTGGTAGTAGTGTTCGGAAGTTCTCCACCACTGTTCATCAACATAAACTGGGTAAGCCGCAAAATTTGAAAACTCACCGTAAGCATCTTTGGTTGAATAGAAATCTAAAATCTCACCTTCATAGGGAACCGGCGGAGTTTTTGCCAACGATTGCGACTGATGAGCACAAGCAATTTGAGAGATAAGTAGCAGAACAAAGATGATGAATTTCATAGAACCCTCGCGGGCTCAGCCTATCAAGACAAATAAAAAAGGCAACCCGAAGGTTGCCTTTGATATTACACGTAAGATCCGCGTTTGATTTTTTCTAGGATCAGCTTTTCTGTTTTGATTGGATCTTTTGGATCTACAGAGAAGTAAGATTGTTGCTCGCAACGAATCTTTTCTTTGATCAACCAGCGCAGGATGTCTGCCAAGTTTTTGTTCTTTTTATCCAAGAAGAACGGATCGTTTTCCAAAGCATCTTTGGCTTTTTTCAAAGCGCGTGCTTCAGCTGGATCAGATTCTTTCACTTTGTAGTGAGGAAGATCATATTTTTTAACGTCTTCAGGCAATACACCCAAGAATCTAACATTCGGTGCAGAGAAGTTGGAGTTACGGATCAAAGATGCCGCAGAACCCGCCTTCAAAGTACGGAAGATATTTTGCATTGTGTACGCATCGAGATCTCCGAAGAAGTACATCGGAACATCAAGTTCGTCCTGAATCAGTTTTGACCAACCACGAACACCGTTCGATGGAACCCCTTGAGCACCCATCACGATACAGTTGTTACGTTTCGTGAAACCCATGGATACAAGCGTATTCGCCGTACCTTCGGACTCAACGATCAAGCAGAAGTCGATTTTCTTTTTCGCCTTCAATTTCAAAGCTTGAGGTTTATTTTTTGGCTGGAATGGAGATGTACCCAATGTTGAAAGATCGACAACGGCTTTATCACCATCGTTCAAAGTTTCAGTTACAACCAATTGTTGAGAATAAGTTTGTCCACCACGGTCATTGGCGAAACAGTTCAATTCCTCACGGTACACTTCAAGCATGTCCCCGATAAAGTCGATGATAGAATCTGATTCAGACTGATCATCGAAATCCAACGGTTTCAAACGAGAGTTCCCTTTGATCAAACCTTTGCACATGTAATAAAGCTCACGCTTTGTATTTACAGAGCCAATTTCCAAGTTGTTCAAAAGAATTTCCAAAACGAAAACCACACGGGCCAATTTTTGTACCGACGAAACGTTTAGTTCCGTACGAACAACTTTATCACCCGGAGTTAGGTAACCTACTTTGGAATTGTACAAAGAGTTGTCCAATGAAGTCTTAACTGCTTCCAATACTGGACGCTTAGAAGACTCAAGGTCCTTCAACATCTTGTCAGCCAAGATGCGGGCCTCTTTAGGAATATCGATTTTAAGTTCGCGAACGCTAAGTAATTTTGCCATTACGCTTTTTTCCCAGTCGTTTTCTTAGTCGTAGCTACCGCTTTTTGCGTACCAACGGCTTTTTTCGTCGTAGATTTTTTTGTTCCTTGGGCTTCTTCATGGATGTCTTCTGCAGAAATCACATCGATTTCTTCTTCGTCACCATGGTCGATACCTTTTTTCTTTTCGCGCTGTTTTTGCGCCAAAAGTTTAGATTCCGCTGCTTCCAAGTCCGCCATCGCCTCTTCAGAATCGCGGCCCAAAAGTTTTTTCAAACCTTCTTCGGCTTTTTTCTTACGAGATTCAGGTGCATTGATGATTCGAGCCAAACCTTCAACAAGGATCGGACCGAATTGTTCAATATGGGCCAATTTTCTTTCAAGGTCTGCTTCCTTCACTTCTTTTTTAATGTGACGAGAAAGTTTTTGACCTGCTTGGATCAATGCCAAGCGAATCTCTGCCACCAACTCTTCAGATGCATCGATAGTTTCTTTCGAGGCATTTTTAAATTTGATGAACGGAGAAACGATAGAAATCGCAAAGATATAAGGACCTAGTGGCAAAGAGTCTTTAGGTTGACCCAAGCCATAAGTTTTCCAGTTTACAGATTCGATCGCCCAAGTGATCGCACAGCCCGATTTATCGAACTGAAGTGGTACACGATTGGCGAAACGAAGAAGTGTTACCGGAGAATCGTTTTGCTGATTGCGGTCTTTGAAACGCGCCAATGCAACTTCAACCACAACCGGTTTAAAGTCACAAATTGTCGGTTTACGAGTCACAACTGCAAAGAAGTCGATCTCACCCAAACGAGTGATAGATTTAGAAAGTGCTTCCTCACCAACAGTCAAAACTGACTTCGTTGAAGGCGCCATCAAATCTGTATTTTGAACCGCTTGGAACACCTTTTTAAAGTCCTCTTCAGACAATGATGTCAGAGGCTTTTCAAGAAGGTTTTTCGGAAGACCTTTTTTCACGAAATCAGAGATAGATTGATCTGAAATACGAGAGAAACCAGTCTTCAAGAACTTAGACAAAGTCGTTTTACCGAACAACGTGGAATGAGTGATAAACTCACCCAATTTAAACGTGTGCGGATGTGGCAATGAAGCCTCAGGAACTTTTGGAACTTCTGTACTAACACGAGCCACAGTAACGAAGTCTGCGTCGTTCAGTTTGTAGGTGATCGTCATATGAGGATTCACAAGGATTGTGCCCTCGATATACGTCAAAATACCACCGTCACCGTTCAATTGAATACGTCCATCAAGGATGAATTCAACACGAGTTCCGTGATCGCGATCCCAATCCATAGACTCTTTGTTTTTCACAAGGCCCGTGTTGGATTTGATGTCGACATCGACTTGCGCCGAAATCGCTTTACGCATTTTTTTAGTCTTAGAAACAACGCTCACACCACGAGCATTTGTCATCTGCGCCCACGTTGTAGCCGCAGAGATACCGATACCTTGTTGACCACGGGAACACTGCCCACGACCGAACTTGGAAGACGCAAGATATTCCCCGTAAACTTTGGCTAGATCTTCGCCTTCGATTCCGGGACCGTTGTCTTCGACAACGATGCGAATTAAATCAGTATTTTTGGTTGAACCAGATCCTACTTTAGAGATCTCTACTAACAAATCAGGCAAAATGCCGGAAGATTCACAAGCATCCAACGAGTTGTCTACGGCTTCTTTCAAAGTCGTCAAAACGGCTTTTAAAGGAGACGAGAACCCGACTTGCTGGAGGTTTTTAGCAAAATATTCAGCTGTACTACTTTTAGTAATTTTGCTCACAGTCGCTTAGTCCTTATAACGATGTTAACGAATTTTAATGCAATGACTTTGATAGCTTAGTCTCAACGCGGGTGGACAAATCAAGACCAAAGGCGCAACACCCTGCGACGTAATTTTAAATGTGAGGAGAGCGTCACTAATGTTTTCTTGCTTGAAAACAAGTTCCACTTTATTGAACAAGTGTTAGTAATGCAATTCGGTACGTTATTAGATGCAGGATCCAAATGCCAACTTATGACTCCCCGCTAGCGACCTTTAAGAAGCTCGCGGAATCCTTCACAGAGATGATTGAGGATGAGGGTGTATTTATACGCCCCTATGCCAATCCAAACTTAATCCATTTCACTCGTCTTACCAAAGAGGAGCAGATGGATGTCATTTCACGTGCAAAACTTTATGTTTTAGCCTGCATCAAAGTGAAGGAGAGGCACGGCTCTTTGACGGACAATCGCATGATGGTTGAAACCTTTCTGCACACCGCGGGTTTATCTGCTCAAGCCGAAGACTTGGCTTTAATCGACGATAATCAGTTCATCGAAGTGTACAACAAAAAGGGCATGCATTTATTCCGCTCTTTAAACATCTTTGAATCCACCAGCTATACGTTTGAAGATCTTTGCTGCCGTCAGTGGCACCATCTTTACGAAAGACCTCCTGGGGCGCACGAAAATATGCTCGATCTTGCCAGACGTTTTTTCTCGCAAGAAAAACCCAAGATTCAGGCCGCAGAACAAGGCCCGATTCGCATCATGGAGAAAGACACTCTCGAGCATCTTATCTATCAAACGGAAACTAAGTGGTTGATCCCCGTGTTTAAAGCAGAGTCTTTAGAGGCGGCGCTGACAGTTGTAATTAACTGGAATACAGAACCCATTCCTCAGTATTTAAATCCGTAATTTATTCTTGTGATTCAGAGGATTCAGAATCCGTTGTTTCAACGGCCTCTGAAGAGGTGGCTTTTAACTCATCCAAAGCCATTTCAGCACGGGTTTTATAACCCTTTTTGCTGTTGCACTCCTTGCAGGAAGGAACGCAGTTATTTTTGTTGGATTTTCCACCACGTGCAATTGCCAGTAAATGATCCATCGTTAGATCCGCAGGTTTAAACTTATTCCCGCAGTGATAGCAAATTCCTTTGCCGATTTCCTGACGCCACCATTGGCTTTGACGAAGCTCGCGAGCTTTCGCTTTTTCCTTTTTTTGGTGAGCCTCTGGGGCTGCGCTAAAGAAGTAATCCATGGACGCATTTATAGCGGATTCCCCCTCTGACAGCAATCCCACCCCTATAATAACTTATAGATCCTATAATTTTTCTGATCTGGACAGAGCTGAGGGGACTTTTAATACTGCCGTCTGGAGGATTCTTGATGAAATTAACCACGTTTCTAAGTGCTTTATTCCTGCTTTTTCCCCTGTCTGCCTATTCCAATCAAATCATTCCCGTGATTGCCGATGACCCCGAAACCAATCTGACCCTTAAGGGGGACATGTTCGACTTCGTCGCAAAAAATCTGGGGAACCAACTCGCTTCGCATATGAACTGCACTCTCTCCACTCGCAAAGGGCGCGAGATTCGTAAGTTTTCAAATGGATCAGAATGGGTCGAATACATCGAAGTCGACTATGAATCCCCCAAATATGGAGGCCGCAAAAGCAAATTCAAGATCCCTTTAGGTGCTAAATATGGGCTAAAAAGGGCCGAAAATGAGTGGTCTGGGATAGGTGAAGACATCAAAATCCAGCTTTCAGATCGATTAAATCACTGGATCAGGTTCACTCATGATGGTCGAGGGCAGATCGTAATGCTTCAATTAGGGAATGATCTGGCCACGAATCCCTGTGCCCGAAATTCCTACTAGAAACTAGACCTAAGCCACTCCTCTGCTTACTCAACAAACAGGCTATTTTTGCCGATAACTTTTTTGAGTAAATTTGAGGAGTTGAGCTATGTCCGTAAAAAGCTTCAAAAAAGGCGAAGTCATCTTTAAGGATGGAGACAAAATTACATCCGTATATTTGATCCAATCCGGTGGGGCTTCTCAGTGTTTGATCCGTGGTAAAAAGAACGTTGAGTTCTTCCAATTGGGTCCATCACACTTCTTGGGCGACCAAGTGATCTTGGGCGCACAAACTCATCCGACGGCGGCTGTTGCCACAGCTGAAACAAAAGTTTTAGAAATCCCTGTTGATACTTTGAAACAACAATACGAAGGCGCTCCTCAAATGCTGAAAGTGATTATTAAATCACTAGCAGAACGTCTTCGTATGGGTGTGAATGAAGTCCGCTCTGCAAAGCTTGAAAAAGACTCTTCTCCTTGTCCAGAGGACCAAGTTGCTAAGGCATTTGGTGCCGTCTTCCACACCGCAAATCACAAGGGTGATAAAACGATTCTTCCGGGTCGTATCATCGTTGAGTGGACAATGATGAAGCAATACGCACAACGTGTGATGGGTGAAAGCCCTAAGCGTGTTGAGCAAGTGATTAATATCCTAGTAAAACAGAAGCTGGCTTTGTATGAGATGGGTAAACCTGTCGACAATCCAGAGGGCGCAGAAGAAATCCAAAAAGTTCATTTCTTGGATTTGGGTCTGATCGAAAGCTTCTTTGAATTCTTCCAGTACTACTACTTTAAAGGCGCTGGTAAGTCCGAGCTTCTTCGCGTGGACGAAGTGTGCTTGAACTTGCTAGATGGTCTTTTGAAAGTGACTGGTGACTCTCCAGAAGTGGACCGTTTCGGTATCACGAGTGTGGAGTTTGCTAAATTCTCTGACTATTGCACGAATGAGTTGGGCTTTGCATTGAACAATGACCACTTCACTCGCTTGGAAGGCAAAGGGATCTTTATGAAGCGCCGTACAGTTGGTACGGGTGTCCTTTTGCAATTCGAAATCAAAGAATTCCGCTCGATGTTACAAAGCTGGAAAATGCTTCGTGAGATCGACAAATGGAATGAACGTGGTTTCGTCGACATCAACGAAAAAGAAGAAAAACCTAAAAAGAAAACCAATGGCCCACAATGCCCTCAGTGTAACTCTGAGGTTGTCGCTGGAGCTAAATTCTGTGGAGAGTGCGGCCATAAACTGGTCAGCGCGGCATAATCATGGGACCTGTGGTTATCTTTAAAGCTGTTAACAGCAAAGAACAAAGAAACTATCTGTTCGAGCAGCTAACAGCTATCGAAGGCGAAATCCTTTTGAAAGGTCAAGAGGACGAGAGTGAGCATGTGAATGCGATCTCGATGAATGATGGCGGTCAAATCCAGTGCATTATCACTGGTGGCGGCAATCTGAAGTTCGGCTTCAATAAAATCATCACAGCTTACTTCCGCGTGAATAACGAAAAGTACATGTTCGAAGCCACGGCTATTCCTTTCGAAGGTGGCGTGAATTTGACCGTGAAAGATCTTTTCCATCTACAAAGAAGAAAGAACTTCCGCTACACCCTACCCACGGGTTTTCAAGCGGATTGCTTAGTGACGATTCACAATCAAGCGCCATCGAATACGACATTGCGTTTAATTGACCTATCCACAGAAGGTTGTGCTGTGTATTCAACAGCCGAGATGCCAACAATGCGTCTGGATGACCGCGTGGAAGCTGTTATTTTCTTGGGCGATCGTGACCCCATTCCAGTGCAAGGATTCGTTAAGAACTTGCGCGTGCAAGGTGACGACATGGTGATTGGCTTGGAGTTCAACCACATTGCTAACGCCAGTGAATTTGCGATCACGAGCGCTATCGTTGAAATGCAAAGAACCGTTTATAAGAAAAAAGCCGCCTAAAGAATTCATGCCTAATGGCAAAGTCCCTTGCGACAATTTAAATTGAAACTTACCTTGAAGAGGAGATGATTCTGTCTCCTCTTTTGCAAAGGTAATCCTATGAAATCCATCTTGATCACTGCCCTGCTTTTTACTTCATCCTATGCTGTTGCAAACGATCCTGTGGCGACGACAAACCCGTGCGCTGTCAAGCAAGCTGAGATCCGCAATGAGCTGGAAAAAGCCAAATTGAACAAGAATACGGAGCAAATCAAAGGCTTGGAAAAAGCCCTCTCAGAATCATTAGAAAACTGCACGCCGACAAATTTAGCGGCTAAGAAAAGCGAAAAGGTCACTAAGCTTGAAACGAAAGTTAAAGAGCGCACCGAAGCTTTAAAGAAAGCGGAAGCCACAGGCAAAGACAAGAAAATCGAAAAGGCCCGCAAGAAACTGAACGAAGCCGAATCACAACTGCAAGAAGCCAAGGAAGCTAATCCATAAGGATTAGCGACCTGGGTTGGGATAATAGAGCTTATTATCCCACATACCTTCGTTGAAATACTGGATGTTGGCTTTTAGCTTTTGCACGAGCTCCTGCTTGCGAGCTGCGGGCTCGGTCAAAGCTTTCTCCCCGTTTTTATCGGACATGGCAAACATCTCGGGTTCACTGCGCCCCAAGGCCCAACGAATGCGATAATCCTGCGCCATCAACTGATAGATGCCGTCATTAAACACCACAGCTACTTTATCACCAGGAACAAAGATCGAACTGCCTAGGAAGTTTTCGTCTTTCTGTTTGATACCGATAAAATCCAAAAGTGTTGGCAACACGTCGATCTGCTGAACCACCATACGACTGTCCACTTTCGGGAACTGATACGATGGATGATAGAAAAACAACGGAACCTGGTAATCCCCGACTTCGTTCGTGAACTCAGGACGGTAATGCAAAGACGTATGATCCGCTGTCACCACGAACAAAGTATCCTTGAACCACGGCTGTTTTTCCGCTTCAGCGAAAAACTTTTGCAACGACATATCTGTGTAAGAAATCGTTTTCAAAATCGGCAATTTCCCTTCTGAAAACTCAGAAGCGTATTGTGCTGGAACCTTGAACGGCTGGTGAGAACTCAGAGTGAAAACCGACGTCATGAAGGGCTGCGGGAAGCCGTTCACTTGTTTTAACATCCACTGCAAAAACGGCTCATCCCAGATACCCCAGACACCATCATCATCCGCGGAATTTCCGTACTCGCGCGAGCCGTAGTATTTTTCCACGCCTGCACTTTGCATGAAGGAATCAAAGTACATCGTACCGTTATGACCACCATGGAAGAAACTTGTGGAGTATTTTTTATCCGCCAACAAAGTTCCCAAGCCCAAGAAATAATTCGCGGTAAAGTGAGACGAAATAAAGGGCTCACTCATCAATGCCGGAATCCCCGCCATCACAGCTGCAACACCTTCAATCGAGCGACGACCATTGGCGTAGGCATTTTCAAACACCAAGGATTTTTTCATCAAGGAATCCAAAAACGGCGTGCGCGACACTCCATCAATCGGGCCCAAGTATTCTGTGCCGAAACTTTCCAGCATAATGATCACGATATTTTGCGGCTTAGTCGGACGCTTGCCTTCCAGCAAAGAACCCGTGAATGAGCCGTTCAAAAGTTTCAACATCGGTTCTTTATCAGCAAAGTATTTTTCGTGCTTAATTTCTTCAGCACCGTAGCTTTTGATAAATGTGAAAGTCGAATTCAAAACCAAATTATTTAATAACGGCGCCGTGAAAACATTGGCGTTCACAAAACTGATCGGCTTATTTTGCAAGCCTCCGCGAATACCAATCACCGCAAATGCCAATGCCAAGAAAACCATCGCCCCGTGTGCCGACCATGCCTTCCAGCTGGCCTGCCAATGAACGTGGGCTTTACGATGAACCAGCTTCCACGCCAAATACATGAAGACTGCTACGATCACAGTATTGATCAAAAACAAAAGCCAATAGCTGCCGACAAAATTCAGCATCTTGCCTTGAGCTTCGTTCAATATGAACATTCCATCGTATGTGAAACGGCGGCCGACAAAATTGATAAACTCTGTATCGACCAAATTCAGAATCAAGAAAGGAACATTGACCAGGCAGAATCCCACCCAAGTCACCTTCTCCCAAAGAGGGTTCCAGGATTTAGGCCATGGGAAAAAGCTAAGCAAAAGGATCGGAGCTACTCCACAGAATGCGGCCGAAAAATCAAAGCGCATCCCCACAAAGAACGACCAAAACAAATCACTCGCTGTTTTTGAGTGAAATAAATTCCAATTCCAAACCAGAAATTCTGCCCTCGCCACGGCATAAAAAACCATCAAAAGCAGAATCAAAGAAAAGATCTTAATCAGTCGCTGAGAATGTCCAAACATAAGGCCCTCATCCTACACCGCCGCATCAAGTCAAACAAGGCCCACCGCCGCCTGTTCTTCGCCTCTAGACTTGGCCCGTACCCTCTGGTAGGTTGGGCCCCTATGACTCAAGAGCAAATGATCAAACGTTTAGAAGAGAACTATCCCAACTGTAAGATCGAAGTCTTCGATTTGACTGGCACTCAGGATCATTGGGAAGTTTATGTGGAAAGCTCCAGATTTGCGGGCTTATCTCGTATCCAGCAGCACCAACAAGTGATGGGTTGCTTTGGACCAGAACTTAAAACGGGCGAAGTCCACGCTCTCTCAATTAAAACAAAAACAGTTTAAGATATTTATTAAAACCGAGGAAACTATGTCTAATCCAGTACTACAAAGAATCGACGAAATCGTTAAGGGCAACCAAGTTGTGCTTTTCATGAAAGGCACTCAACAATTCCCAATGTGCGGTTTCTCTGCACGCGCTTGCGCAATCCTTCAAGACATCGGCGTGAAATTCCACGACGTAAACGTTCTTGAGGACGAAGAAATCCGTTCTGGCATCAAAGAATACGGCAATTGGCCAACAATTCCTCAATTGTACATCAATCACCAACTTGTTGGTGGTTCTGACATCATGATGGAAATGTACCAATCTGGCGAACTACAAGAGCTACTTAAGTAGTTCTTGTCCGCTCAAACTAAAACGAAGGAGGGCTCCATATGAGATGTAACGTCGCTGTCTGGGATCGCGTCCTTCGTTTTATTATTGGCGTCAGTTTGACCGCTTACGCTATTGCCGGGGGTCCGTTCTGGACTTACATCGGTATTTACGGTCTGTTCACTGCTGCTTGGGGCTTGTGTCCCATCTACGCATTCTTTAGAATAAGAACACTAAGAGATTTTCATCGACCGATTCACGATCAGGAATAGGATTTCAGCATGTCTTCCACAGCCCTTCTCGAACTTGATAGCTTTCTAAAAAAAGACCAAATCAAAACGGACGAGGAGAGTTTAAAGTACTGGGGTAAAGATTGGACGACCTATTTTGACATCAAGGCGACAGCCATTGTCTTCCCTCACACGACTGAACAAGTAGCCTCCCTGGTAAAATGGGCACGCAAAAATAAAATCGCGTTGGTTCCATCAGGCGGTCGTACGGGTCTTTCTGGTGCTGCTGTGGCAACACAAGGTGAAGTCGTTGTTTCTTTCGATCAAATGAACAAAATCAAAGACTTTAGCTCGATCGACCAAACGGTTGTGATCGAGGCTGGCGTTGTGACTGAAACTTTGCAAGAGTTCGCAGTTTCTAAAAATCTTTTCTATCCGGTGGATTTCGCGGCAACAGGTTCTTCGCAAATGGGTGGGAATATTTCCACGAATGCGGGCGGGATCAAAGTTGTTCGTTACGGTCTAACGCGTGATTGGGTCGCAGGACTTAAAGTCGTCACAGGTACAGGCGAAATCATGGAACTGAATAACGGCCTGGTGAAAAATGCGACGGGATATGACCTGCGCCATCTGTTCATCGGTGCTGAAGGAACTTTAGGGTTTATCACAGAGGCAACGATTCGCTTGGCTCCAGCTCCCCCACCAATGAAAGTGTTGGTGATGGCTGTGAGTGGCCTTGAATCCGTAATGAAGATCTTCGGTAAATTTAAAACTCAAACTCCCCTTGTGGCGTTTGAGATGTTCTCGGACAAAGCTTTGGCTAAGGTCCTTGCGAACACAGGCTTGCCTGCTCCACTTGAAACTCAAGCTTCATTTTATGTTTTAGCCGAAGTTGAAATCCGCTCGGAGGCTGACGAAGAAAAAGCCCTGACAGTCTTTGGCGAGTGCGCTGAGGACGGCTGGGTGGTTGACGGCGTGATCTCTCAATCCGACACGCAAGCGACAACATTCTGGAGATACCGTGAAGATATCTCTGAATCTTTGGCGAAGTACTCTCCGTATAAGAACGATATCTCGGTAGCGATTTCTAAAGTTCCGCCGTTCATGGACGATCTTGAAAAAGTATTGTCTGGTGCTTACCCAAATTGGGAAGTGGTATGGTTCGGTCACATCGGTGATGGCAACTTGCACATCAATATCTTACGCCCTGAAGGCATGAGCAAAGAAGAGTTCGTGAAAGAGTGCCGCAAGGTCGACGTCATGGTCTTTGATGCCGTTAAAAAGTATCAGGGTTCCATCAGTGCTGAGCACGGTGTGGGTTTGACCAAGAAGTCATTTCTTAACTACACACGCTCTAATGCGGAAATAGAGATGATGAAAGGGATTAAGAAAGTCTTCGATCCTGACAACATCATGAATCCTGGAAAAGTGATCTAACTAAAAAGGCGCCTCTCACGGCGCCTTTTTTTTATAAGCCATCTAATATTTTATCTAACTCACCTTGATCCTCTACCTCGGCAACAATCTTCGCTAAGAGACTCTGAACTTTTTCAATATCCAACAGTATTCCAAAATCTCCATGCTCCCTCTCGGTCGAATACAAAGATCTAATATTGGCTACCACAGCTTGCGTAAAAGGAGGCCCATACTGCTTCTTTGCGGAGATAACATATATCTTTGTTGGCGTCATAGCCACTTTGTTAACGGAAGTCTTACGTGATGCTGCGGAAAATATATCAATTTTAACATTTCTAAAAAGCTGCAGAAGACCGTGATTCGAATTAAAATGCCGGAGCCACATTAAACCTTCAATTGGATGATAACTCGCTCGGCTCAATCGACCGCCAATACTTTTTGTTGCTATTCGTTCTCCCTCGGCGAACAATTGCTTCACAAATTCATTCTCAGAATTTGATAACGAATACGATTTTGCATTTCGACTATAAATAATCGCCTCAGAAAAGAAAGAAACTTGTGTATAAAACTCCTTAACTTCAACTGCAGTTCTAGCCCCAAACTTCAACTTAGATGCATGTTTTAAATAATTCTCCAATACCGGCTTCAAACAGTAAGACCGAAATACCTTTGGATCTAAATCGTAAAATAGCTCCAGCATTAAACTGTAGTTTTGAACGTTTGGAAGTATCTTCTTCGTAATAAGCTGTGCCGTCTTATCTTTACCCTCATACCTCAGGAAAACTGCCGCAAAATAATCCTGAATACTCTTATGGATCCATCGATAGTATATTCCATCTTGAGTAACAAGCTGAACCGCCTTTACTAAGTCATTTATCACACCACTCGTAGTTGTGCTAAAACCAGATCCTTTAATGGACTCTTCCACCAGTTTGTTAAATTCGATCGAGGTATATTCGGTTTTTCCATACTTCATTATCGACAAAAAGGCCATGCGACTTAGAATGGACTGGAATTGGGCTTTATCTAACTTCGATTTGATGTCCCGGTAAAAATCTCCCTTTGTATGATCATGTAACTCAAACAAAGCCGTAAATACTTGATCAAAGAAAATACTCTTTTTAAAAGGTATTGCCTGCTTATAAGAATAGGCTGCAAATAAGAGTGAGACCAAAAGTGGATTACCCAAAAATGAACTGACGATTTGGTTACTTGTTTTACCCAATTCCTCTATTAATCTTGGAGCGATATTCCCCTCATCATACTTCCGAAGTAGAGAATGAGCCTCTGCAACACTCAGCGGCTTTATTCCATAATGAGTGAAGTTAGAAAATGCCGAAACCGAAAGATCCGGGCGAGAAGTAAGAATGAAATAGTTTCGCGCCGCCCGATCAATAAAGTCTTTCAGATTTCTAGTAACCCCCCGCAAGTCGTCAGAACCAATTTCATCATAACCATCAAAAATAAATAGAAAATCACCATATCCTATAAGCGTAACAATCAGATCTATATCAATCTCTTTACCGAGTGAGCTTAACTCCGCTTGAATATACTCTATAATATTTTTTTCCGGTTTTAATCGTCGCAAATCAATTAGAACCGGAATTAGCTTTGTATGCTCAAGCGTATTTAACAAAAACCAGCGCGAGCATGTCGACTTACCCATGCCCCCACTGTCAACGATGAAAATTTTCCCATTTCGTACTAAAAAACTGCTGTCAAATTTATCAAGTGTAACAGGCTTCTCAGTTGGGCTTGTTGGAGATAACGTCAGAGGGACATAAAGATCGTAAAATGGCCTTGCATTAGATCTACATGCGATTGTTGTTATTGTAGAATTCTTCTCTAAGGTTCTCTCCAGATACTCTCTAAACGTTTTTTCAAACATTATCACTTTGGCCGTTTTGCCAACTGCAGCCTTAAGCTGATCAAACTTCGGCTTTATTAACGGAAGTATTAGCGGCGCAAGCTTAAGATATAGTTCTGTTTGCATAAATCCCCCATTCCTTTTTCGGAACAAACAAACAAAACTGTATTTTTAAATATTTTTTATTGAAAAATGTCTCAGGAATATACACTCAATGTTATTCTCGTCGACACCCTAGAATGGGACTGCGAAACCAAATTCGTTCAGAACAAAGTTACTCATCAGCTTAAAGTCCACTCTGAAATCTCGTGACTTATACAGCGCTGTTGAAAAATGCAGAAATGGCATTGGGATAATATCAATCGCGTATCCGTTCACAGCACTTTTGAATTTCAGGCGATAGCCGTCCAAATCATAACACTCTGTTGTCGCGCCACCGCGCCCATCCGAAGAGGTCGAGCAACTTTGTGGCGTTTGTCTGGAATAAACTCCGAACGTTAAGCCCCATGAAGTGCGATCAGAAACTTGGAACATCTCCCCGACTTGAAAAGTTCCCGCCAGATTGTCGTAACAATCTTTCACCACCGCTCCCAAAAGTAACAGGCCATCTGGGCTTACGTATTCTAAACCAAATCCGGGAGTGATCACTGTGCTGCCACCGCCATCCATTTTGCGTGGCATATATGTCGAAGCTGTTTGTGAAGGTCTTACCCCGTGAATCACGAAACTGGGTACCACCAGGCTTAAACCTTTCAGCGGATTTTTTCGTGTCGCTAATCTTTCGGAGTAGCTGGAAGTTTGTTGTTGAGCCGCCAATCCTGGCATTGAGATAAGAACTAAAAAGAGCGAAATCCATTTCGCATTTTTCATATTGCCCCCATCTGTCTGACACAGAAGGAGGTACATCGGGTACATAGAAATTATTTCATTTCAGACGAAGCTGCATGTCCTCAGGATTATTATAAGAGGTAAGGATTTTAGTTAGGGTGCCATCATCTTTTATCGACTGCATGGTTTTCGCGACCAAGTCCCTGTCCTTTTCAGACATTCTTCTTTTAGAATAAATATACCCGACAGTTGCTTGGATTTTTTGATCAGGAAATCTTCTAGTCAGCCTCTCTAAATTGTATTTCCTTAGGTAGTGCTTCGTTGTCCCCGAGGTGAACATGATCGCCTGAATTCGTCCTGACTTAAGCATACGGAAAAGCTCGTCAGGCCCAGGCGCTCCCACCGTGCGATTCTCATCAATCAGCTTTTTATACTCTTCAGCGGTAAGACTGGTGCGGGAGCCAATCATAATTCCAAACTTTATATTTTTATCATCGAGCACATCTTGAATAGAACTGTGCTTACCGTTCGCAGAAGCTAGCACGGTCAGTGAACGCTCCGTTTCATACATCGGCACAAAACCACCAACGTCGCCAAACTCTAGAACAGATCCAGACAATAAGAATAAATCTAACTTGCCGTCACGCATTTTCGAAACCGCTGCAGGACGAGGATATTCGGTTTCGGAAAACACACATCCTGAACGGCGGGCCAGCTCGCGCGTGATATCGTGCGCGACACCTTTCAGTGCTCCATCCTCGCGATACGCTACGGGGGCATAGTTCGCGAGGCCCACGGCAAATTGTCGAAGACAAGGCTCTCCACCCGCTGAAGCTTGCGCTGTCATCGCAGTTCCGAGCAAACAAAAAACTATCAACAATTGTTTGTAGATCATTTATAGATTGTGGCGCAAAGCCATGCCAGAGGCGAGAACTAACAAAAAAACTTGCCCGACAACAAAGTTCTAGTTTGTTAAAGGAGCCACGCAGCGGAAACCATGTCCACCGTCATGGTGTGCAAGATCATAGTCGAAGTCGATGGTAAAGATACCTGTTTGCGCTCCATTGCTGGCACTACCACCTCTGAATATTGCACTGGATGAGCTTGCACCAGAAGTCCAAGCGTAACCCAGACCGCAATTTTCAGTTGTGCCAGGCGATGGACAAGTGAAGCCTTCAGCACCGAATAAATTTTTAAAGAAAGTACCGTCAGTCAACGCCACGATAAAACTATTTGCGCTAGAAGTGTCACTGTAAGAGGTCTTAACACCTTCCCACGCTCCACCCGAGAAGTCCCAAATCACAGCGCCATTGCTAAGTACATGCGTGCGACGCAGATTATTCCACACCGTATCCGAACATGAACCTAGATCTGCTGGATACGTATAGCCACCAGTATCGAAGCAGGCATAGCTATCATCAGGTGATGCGGCCTCTTGATTGCCTCCGGAGCGATTACCTTGATTCATCTGACCACCGTTCACAACACCCGTGCTCCAGTTCGTCGCTACGTTTGCGATATTGCGAGCGACCGTATTCCACTGCGGATTAGAGATTAGATCATAGCCCGCACCTAGTGCCTGACACTCTGAAATCATTTGTGTCAGGTTCAGATCCCTCCAAGAAGTTCCATCGGGACGTGATTCCGCAACGAAGGCGGCAGAGTAAGTCTGATAGCCATCCGGATCGCCCGCGATCTTCATTTCATATTTGGCTAAGCAGAACTCGCCTTGGGCTGTGCCATTTTCACCAGGAATCAAAACGTAATTTGTCGGACACAAAACACCCGTTGAAATTTTCCATGTGGTCGCATACGAACCCGCTGTCACATTGGAAACCAAAGTGCCTGAAGCGGGAGAAAATGCTCTCATCAAAATAGTATCCCCTGCATTCGCCGCTACTGAAGCACCCGCCGCATTCCAATCCGCACAAGGAGAAATACAAACCTTCGTGCCGCCCGTCGCAGCCACAGTGATGGCTCCCGCAGTTCCAGACAAAGTAAATGAATCACTTGTGTACTCTGTAGAAGGCGTCGCATTTTCAATCGACTTCACATAGAACGGCACTAAAGAGCTTGTCCATGTCGTGCTCACCACCGCAGAAGTGTTACCGACCTTGTCACGAGAACGAACTTCCATACGGTAAGAAGTATTATCCGCCAATGTAAGACCCGTTAATTGCAATGACGTGCCCGTGCCCACAGTGGTCCATGCAACGACCTCTGCTGAATCACTGACACGCACTACGCGCGCTTGATAATCTCTGAAACCACTATGAGTCGCATCAGCTGCTTCATTCGCAGCTTGGTTTCTGACAAATAGTTTCGGAGAAACTGTTCGTGTTCCGACTCCATCTATTCCCGCAGCAACCGCAACCACCGGAACCGCACTGGCTGTGGAATCCAGAACCACACTCGATGCCACACAGGAAGACTCGTGAGAGAATAAATCCTGATATTTCACTGAAATGTTTTTTACGCCATCGCCCGCAGGCAAAGTCCAAGCTTTCGTATTAGCAAAAGCTTCATAAGAACCCGATGCACAAGTCGCATCGTTTGAAATATTCATTTGATAAAGAGTTGCGTCCGTTGCACCCAACCCCAAAGTTGTAGCCCCTCTAACAAAGGCCACGGATCCTGAATCCAAATAATCCGCACCAATCGACAACGCCGCACCCGTCGGCGCTGAGGTGTCCAAAAGCACCGTCGTCTTAACACAAGAGCTTGTCACTCCTGCCGTGTCTTTAAATTGCGCGGAGATATCCTTCACTCCGTCTGAAGCCGTCAAAGGAAAGGCATTCACTGTTGTGGAGAATGGAACCCAAGAGCCACCTGCACAAGTCGCATTGCTCGTGATTTTCATTTCTGCGGGAGGAGTTGTTGTTACTGTGAGGGTCAGATTTGGAGAAGCATCGCTGGTGATCTTAAGGCCCGAGACTGTTAAAGCCCCATCAACAGAGATGCTTTCCTGGGCTACGGAATCGCTGCCCAAGGATAGCAATGAAACGTCCATCGTGCAGGCAGTTAAACCCCACGTAAAGACGAACAAATTCATAAGAATTCTAACATCAAATTTCACCGATACGACCCCAGATTATGAGTAACTTATCGGCTTTTCATGAGGTGGCCTGTATAGTGTTTCCCGATCTGGGACGTTGTTTTTTGTTTATTTCTTGACGGTATTCAAACTAAATTCACTTTTGAATGGATGCTCTAGTGTATCCCAAAAACAAAAAGGCCTCCCAGTGGGAAGCCTTTTGCGAAACGAACTATGTTTCTCAAAAACTATCTGCAGCTTGCAGTAACTTGAGAACCGAAGTTTGAGTAAACCTCAACAACGCGGCAAGTTTGTTCAGTTTCAGTGCAGTTACGAACAACAACGATTTCGTCGTTTTGAACCATCATAACTTGGTTTTTATCGCACCAAGAGATGAAGTCGCGAGGACTGCGTTGGTCATAATCACCAGAATACGCAGCGAATGCCGGAGCTGCAGACAAGATAGAGAAAGCAATCAACAAAGATTTCATAGGACCCCACTAAGTTTTTTAGAGGTCCCGGGTTTACCAACAAATGGGGCTGAGGACAACCCCACATGCAAAAATGTTACTATTGTAAGCTAGTACACAACACGCGTGCGGATCGAACGATCCAATTTGCCGATTTGGTCAGCAAGGTTTTGCACCTGAGCCGAGTGAACGTCCATAACCAAGTAACCGATCTGAGGGTCTGTGGAAAGGTACTGACCTTCGATATTGGCGCCGGCTTTGGAAATAATACCATTGATCTCCCCCAGAACCCCGGGCTCGTTCTTATGCACATTCAAAAGACGCGAAGTCCCCTGTTTTACAGGCAGATCCACGTTCGGGAAGTTCACAGCTCCAGACGTGGAACCAATGCGCAAGAAGCGACGGAAGCTTTCCGCCACCTCCAAACCGATCGCATACTGAGCTTCCTCTGTACTCCCCCCGATATGTGGAGTCAGGATCACATTTGGAAGCCCCTGCAACGGGGATGTGAATTTCACTTTGTTGGACGCAGGCTCTTCAGGGAAAACGTCGATAGCACAGCCGCCGACTTGCTTTTCTTTGATCGCTGCCACCAGATCTTCGATCACCACGACAGAGCCGCGGCTGGCGTTGATCAAGTGCGCGCCTTTTTTCATCCAAGCCAATTCAATTTTCGAAATCATGTCTTTGGTTTCTGGGGTTTCCGGCACATGCAAAGTTACAAAATCAGATTCTGCCAAAAGCTCACCCAAAGTGGCTTTGCCAACAGCATTTCCCAACGGAAGTTTTTTTACGATGTCATAGAAAATCACACGCAGACCCATGGATTCAGCCAACACGCTGACTTGGCTTCCGATATGCCCGTAACCCACGATACCCAGTGTTTTACCGCGAACCTCATGCGCGCCTTCAGCTGATTTTACCCAACCACCCAAGTGAGCTTGCGTGTTGCGATCACCCAATTGACGAGCGAGCGAAATCATTTCTGCGATCACCAATTCCGCAACGGAGCGCGTGTTGGAGTGAGGCGCATTGAAAACAGGAACTCCCCACTTACGAGCTGTCTGTAAATCAACTTGGTTTGTGCCAATACAAAAACAACCAATCCCCAAAAGGTGCTTGTTCGCTTCGATCACTTTAGCTGTGATTTCAGTTTTTGAACGAATGCCCAAAACATCGTAGTTCGGAAGAAGTTTTAACAACTCCTCTTCGGATGGAGCATGAGAGATCAAATCCACCTTGAAGCCCTCAGCAGACAAACGCTCTTTAGCAACGGTGTGGATGTTTTCAACTAACAGAATTCTAAGCTCACTCATGGGGCCTCCAGATCTCTTAGCATTTTAGTGCTAAAAGCTGACGATCGTCACTACTGACCATAGGCATCAAGGGTGGTCAAAGGACCTTCGACGGGCCATCCTTAGTTTATGGCAAAAACTCGAGTATTTTCCCTACTTATTGTTGATGACGATCCATTGATCCACCAATCGTTGAAAATGGCCCTGCCATCAGATTGGAAAGTGTTTTCAGCGCAAAAGCTAGAAGCTGTTCAATTTGAGCGCTTCTATCACGCAGCTTTCGTGGATATGCACCTGGAGCCGAACAAACCGGCAGTAGGACCTCAGATCATTGAAAAACTTATGAAACACAATCCGCAGCTTGAAGTCGTCGCGATGTCGGGCGATTTGAGCCGCGAGTTGATGGAGTCTTGCCTAAAGGCTGGGGCCCAACGCTTCCTAGCAAAACCATTGATGCCTGAAGAGATCATCATGGTGCTAGAAAAAATCGAAGCTCTTTGGGATTTGCGTAACGTCGATCCACACTCAGATCGTAATTCTGTTCGCTGGGTGGGTCAGTCTCAAGAATCACAAAAAATCAAAAAGCGCTTAGCGGATCTACGTGGTGAATCTAAGCCCGTCTTGATCGAAGGCGAAACAGGTTGTGGTAAAGAAGTCGTCGCGAAACTTTTGCATGATCAAGATGGCGACAGACCCTTTATCGCGGTGAACATCGCAAGCATTCCTGACAACTTGTTTGAATCCGAAATGTTTGGTCACGTGAAAGGTGCCTTCACCGGCGCTGATCAAAATAAGATCGGTTTGACTGAAGCAGCCAACGGTGGAGATTTATTTTTAGATGAAATCGAAGCTCTGCCGCTAACTCAACAAGCAAAACTTCTGCGCTTTTTAGAAAGCGGCGAAGTTCGCAAAGTTGGCGCGAAAGAATCCATCACCGTTAAAGCACGCGTGATCGTCGCTTCCAATAAACCGCTTGATAAAATGGTTGCAGCGGGTGAGTTCCGCGAAGACTTGCTTTACCGCTTGGCTTCGCAAAAAGTTATTTTGCCACCACTGCGTGATCGTTTGGATGATATCGATGAACTGGCTCAGCACTTTTTGTCGATGGAACGTCCTCGTCGCAACAAACAGTTTACAGAAGATGGACTGGCCGCTTTGAAAACGTACAACTGGCCAGGTAACGTGCGTGAACTGAAACGTGTCTGCGAACAATTAAGTTTAACATCTCCCCTGCCATTTATTCGCGCAGAGGATGTCAACCAGTGGTTAACTCCTGCCGCAACGCCAAGCAAAGCTCCCTCTTACACGGTGATTGATTTCGCCAAAGGCCTGAATACTTTAGTTGATGAGTTCGAGGCCCATGTGATACGCACGGCGATGAAACAAACGAAGAGTATTGAGGAAGCAGCGCAGCTTCTGCAGATCTCTCGCTCGAACCTTTATAAGAAGGTCAGCGATTATAACATCCAAGAAGGATAGCACTCATGGATTTTCAACTTCCCATCATCCTGAATATTCCTGCAGCATGGGAGTCGCATATTTACCGTCAAACGGTTTTGATTGTTCTTTCAATCATCTTCGCTTCGGGTGCGATTGTCTTTTTCTTCCGTAACAAGAACTATTACTTCGTTCAATCTTGGGCCAGCATCAAAAGCTGGCTCGTAGCAGCTCCACTTATGTTCATCGCCATGGGTTTACCAACTCCGTGGCCGTTGGTGTGCTTAACCGTGCTTGCAATTTTGGGTGCTAAGATCTTTTTCCAGATCATGGGGATGTTCCATCGTAGCTATTTCGTTTTGATTTGCTATGCGGGCATCATCGGACTTGCCGCTTGTATTTATTTTGATCGCTTGGACATTTACAATGTGATGCCGATGATCGTTTTGGCAGCCGCGTGCTTGGTTCCGCTGATTCGCAACTCTTACAAGCGCATGATTCAGTACATGTCTTTGACATTACTTGCGTTCATTTTCTTGGGTTGGTCTTTCATGCACTTGGGTTTAATTATGAAGTTCCCGAACGGGATCTATCAGCTCATGTACTTGATCATCCTGACAGAGTTTTGTGATAACACGAACTTGGCAGTCGGTCGTTACATCGGCGGATGGAGAATGTTCCCGTCCATCAATCCTCGTCGTACCGTGGGCAGTACTGCCGTTTCGATCTTGCTGACAATCTTCCTTGCGGGCAGTATGCGCTTCTTGCTTCCGGATGGTTCTGATAAATACTGGTTAGCCTCTGGTTTGATTGCTTCCTTAGGCGGCTTCGTGGGCGACCTGGTAATGACTGTGGTTCGTCGTGATGCTGGTATGAAAACCGTTGGGCCTTTTATCATTGGTCGTGGTGACTTCCTTCATCGCGTGGACCGTTTGATTTTTGTAGCGCCGATTTACTATTACGTGATGACGGTTCTGTTATGAAGGATTGGGATTACGAAAACGAGCAGTGGACCAAGCTGCCGACTTACTTAAAGCATTTACCTTTGTTCACTCGCCACCTGGATTTTTTCAGTGTGTGCATGCGCTTTTTGTGGTCCTTGATTCTTAAGAATATCATTTTTAAGTTTTACATCCGCTTGAAAGTCACAGGTGTCCCGTTCAAAACGGTTTACGAAAAGCATCCGAAACTTATCATCATCAGCAATCACGCGAGTCACTTGGATGCCGTTTCCCTAACAGCTTCTATTCCCCGTCGTTACTGGCTGAGTGTTTACATTGCGGCGGCTAAGGATTATTTCTTTTCGAATCCTTTGTTCATGTTTTTCTCTCAACACTGCTTGGGTGCCATCCCTATCGATCGTAAAGATCGCAAGGGCGAAGCGGTGAATTTGATTTTGAAACTTTTGACTGAGCTACCGCGCATGTGGCTGATCATTTTCCCTGAGGGCACGCGCTCACAAACAGGGAAGGTTCAAGAGTTCAAACGTGGCGTTTCGATTTTCTCTGAGAAAACACAAACGCCGATTTTATTCACTTATCTGGAAGGCAACTCGGATCTATGGCCCAAGGGTCAGTTCTTTGCAAAGCCAGGTCGTTTGGTTTTACACGTTGGTCCCGTTCACCCCCCAGGCCCTATCCAAGAGGTGTATGCTGCTTATAAGAGCTGGGTGATGAGCTTTCATCCCGAGGCTTTTCCTTTAGAAGAGGAAGCCGTCACTGAAAACCAGGAGAGCCGCAATGACAATCCTTCAGAACAAATTTGAAGTTGAAAAAACAAATCTAAAAATCGGCCCCTACGAAGTCTGCCCGATTCCCACAGGAATCTTTGGCTTGGATGGCGGCGCGATGTTTGGAACCGTTCCTAAAGTTTTGTGGGAAAAAACCAATCCCACTGATGATAAGAACCGCATCCAAATGGAAGCCCGTGGTTTGCTGTTAAAAGCCCCAGGTTGCAACGTTCTGATCGACACTGGCAACGGTGCTGACTTTGTTGCTAAGTACGGCGATAAGCTCGGCAATAAGTTTGCAGAGATGTATGGAATGGATCAATCCGGTCCCTCGTTGCTAAAATCTCTAAAAGCTCACGGTTTAAATCCTGAAGACATTCACCATGTGATCATCACCCACTTCCACTTTGACCATGCTGGCGGCGGAGTGACCGAAAAAGATGGCAAACTGGTTCCAACATTTCCGAATGCCACTTACTGGGCTCAAAAAGGCAACCTTGAGGTTGCGAGTCACCCAAACCTGCGCGAGAAAGCCAGCTACTACGCTGCGAACTTTCAGCCCTTGATTGATTCCGGCGTGTTGAAACTTTTGGATGGACCTACTCAAGGTTTCATCCCAGGAATTTCCTGTGTGATCTCAAACGGACACACTCAGTCCCAACAAATTATTCAAGTCACAGATGGTGCTAATACGCTGATGTATTGCGCGGACATGGTACCGACAAGCACACACGTTAAAATCCCTTGGTTGATGGGCTATGACCTACAGCCACTGGTTTTGATGGAAGAAAAAACCAAACACCTGGGCGACGCTGCTGACGGCAAATGGTATCTATTTTTTGAGCACGATCCTTACTGTGATGCCGCTTTGATTGAACGAAGTGGACATGACTTTGCCGTTCAAAAAAGATTCTGGCTGTAAACTGACGAACTTTTATCCTCTTTTTTAGCGATTTCCAGATGGGTCCCAGAGTGACCCATTTGGGAACGATCTATTTTGAGAACCCCATTTTGTTTATGAAAGTTCCGGCCGATAGGCTTGTTATGCTGATGATATTCAGACATTTTACAAGAGGAACAACAATGAGAAACGTACTCGTTCTAGCAGCACTCAGCTCCTTTATGATTTCTTGCGCGACAATGAAGTCTTGGATGGGCTCAGAAGAAGCTCCACCAACCCAAGAACAACCGAAAGTGGTAGATCCTTTGGATCTTAACGACGCGGACTCTGCAGAGCGCGTAACACCAGCTTCGGGTGAAGGTGAATCTCAAGCATCCGCAGAGGCTCCTGCCGCTGAAGAAGGTGCTGAGCTTTCTAACCACTCCGATCCTTATGTGGCAGAAGCTGCAAGCGATATCGCTGCACAAACTCAAGGTCCGGCAGATAACGTTGCTGGTGACTCGCAAAATCTTCCACAAAAAGTTGTGAACGAAGAGATGAGTCATTCAATGGCGCCACCTGAGCCGCCGCAAATTTACAATACGGCTTCGAACTACGATGCTCCACCTAAGAAAAGTAAAAAGGCCGCAGCAGTAGCTCCTAAGAAAAATGCAAAAGGCAAAAAGGAAGTCGCTAAGAAACCTAAAGTCGATTGCAAAAAGGTAGCGAAGCAAGGCAAGAAAGCTAAGAAACCAGACGTAGCCTTCTGTAAAGCTGAAAAGAAAAAAGCGATCGCAGCTGCTAAGAAACCAAAAGTAGACTGCAAAAAAATCGCTAAGCTTGGTAAGAAAGCGAAAAAACCAGACGTAGCTTATTGCAAAGCTGAGAAAAAGAAAAAGGCTTCTAAGAGCCGCGTAGCTAGCAAATAATTTTTGCTGGATACTGAAAAGAAAAATCCCGGAGGTGTGACCCTGCCGGGATTTTTTATTTTCTATTGTGATTCTTATCCAAAGACTAAGCTTCGCATCGAGATCGAACCCATATCGTAACCTTCAAAGGAAAACGACAACTGGTCTTTATCAGACACGGCTCCCAACACATAGAGGAGCGGTAGATAGTGATCCGGCGTCGGCACACTCAAACGCCCTGCTGTGGTGTTCATAAAGTCGTCTTGCAATGCCGTGAAGTTACGGTTCACCAATTGCTCTTTTGCCCATTGATCGAACTCTAGGGCCCAATCAAAGCCTTGGTTTGACTGATTCCAATCTGCGCGTCTCAGGTTATGCACTATATTACCGCTGCCTAGAATCAACACGCCCTGCTCGCGCAAGGCTTGCAGTTTTTTACCCAACTCCACATGAAATACTGGAGGTTCAGACATGTCGATGCTCAATTGCAGAACCGGGATGTCAGCGTCGGGATACATCTTGCGTAGGACCGCCCAGGTTCCGTGATCAAGTCCCCAAGCATGGTCATCAGCTTGGATTTTTGGTTTCTTTTCAGACAGTCCTTGAATGCGTTTTGCCAACTCAGGATCTCCCGGAGCTGGGTACTGCACATCGAACAGGGCCTGCGGAAAGCCATAGAAGTCATGAATCGTTCGGGGTTGCTCCATACGAGTCACAAATGTTCCGGCACTCAGCCAGTGCGCTGAGATCGTCAGGATGGCTTTGGGTTTCGGCAGGGTCTTACCCAAGTTCAATAAACTTTCCGTAAACGGATTGTCTTGAATCGCGTTCATTGGATTACCATGCCCGACAAAGACCACCGGCATGCGATCGCCATCGTACTTTGTTTTCAAATTTAAAAGGTCATTCAGTTGTTGAGGCATGTTGATACTCCATAGTCCAACTCCAGCGGCCAGGCTCCCCGCACCTACTAGCAATGATCGTCTGGTCATCTGTGTTGGCTTCTTCATTCACTTATTATCGGCCAAAACCGACAGTTTCAGTAGGGCACGTGAATGCACTTTACTGTTCCATTAATAGAACAATAAGAGGGGCCGTCGACCGGAAAACCTGAAATTTTCCCAGCTCTTTCGTTCCCTTTTCGAAAATAAGCGGTTATCGTCAGTTTATGGTGAGCCGATTGAAACTGACATTCAAAAACTTCTGGGGCGTGATCAAAGACACGGTCCAACAGATGCAAGATGGGGAACTGGCCTTGGTGGCTGGCTCATTGTCATTTTCCACGATCGTAGGCCTTGTCCCCTTCCTGGCGGTCGTAACAGCGACATTCCAATCTATCGGCGGATTTGAAGCGCTTTATCCCAAAGTTGAATTTTTCCTTTTGATGAATTTGCGTGAGGCTGCAGGAAGTGATCTGACAAAATGGCTGCGCATCTTTTTGAAAAACATCAATGCTGGCAAAGTCGGAACAATGGGTGCGATCTTTTTGTTCATCACTTCTTTGCGCCTGCTTCATGATATGGAAGTTGGCATTCACCGCGTTTGGAATCAGAAAAACACGCGCCCCTTTTATAAGCGTTTGATTTATCAATGGGTGCTAATCCTTTTGATTCCAGTTTTCCTAGCGATCTACGTGGGCTTCAACACTTCAGAACAATTCCAAGTGGCTCGCAAACTTTTACCGAGTGGTTTAACGAATGGTTTGGTGCTCGTGATCAGTTTGTTCCTGATCTACAAGCTAGTGCCTGACTTGTGGGTGCACTGGCGTTCTGCTTTTATCAGTTCTATTCTTGCAGCCGCAGGAATGTTTGGTGTGCATAAGGGATTTTCTTACGTCACGGTTTACGTTTTTAATTACAATAAAATTTACGGATCGTTTGCTGCGATTCCGATTTTGACTCTGTGGATTCTTTCATTGTGGTACGTGATTTTGGCTGGCGTCGCTCTGTGTGCGAGCCTGCAAAAACGTCACATCACTTAGGGACTCTTACCTTTAGATACGCTAATCATACAGTAACTTTCTGACACCGATTTCTCTCGGCACGCATCTCGCAATGTCTTGTGTGCATAAGGCGTTTACGTCATAACGACACCAACTTTATCGGGGGAAAAATGAAAAAAACTATCATCGCTCTAATTGCTCTATGTGCATTAACTCAAACTGCTCACGCTTATGATTTTGATTATTCTGACAGCGAAGAAATCGCTGCCTTCGGCCCAGGCCGCGGTGACGACAGACGCGGTGATGATCGCCGTGGCGACGACCGTCGCGATGATCGCAGAGACGATCGTGGTGGCAATAACGGCCCTGGCTGGGGACGCCCAGGCAATGGTGGCCCTCACAATCCAGGCCCTCGCCCTGGTCCAAATCCATCTCCTCGTCCACCACAACCTCCACACAATCCGCAACCACGTATTGAATTCGTGACTTGTGAATCTCAAGGCAACCGTTACAACACTTGCTACGTAGATCCACGCGGCATCCGTAACTTCTACTTGTCTAAACAACGTTCAAGCGCACGTTGCGAACAAAATCGTTCCTTCGGTTTGTCTGGCGACCGTATCTGGGTTGACCATGGCTGCCGCGGCGTTTTCGCAATCGAAAGATACTAAGACTTAGCTAAAATCTAAGGTCCAAAAAAGCCCCAGCAATGGGGCTTTTTTCGTGGCTCGCCAGCGGAGTTTCCACAGCCTTTTTCCAGGGGTTTGTGCAACCAACGGTTAACAGCACTTTGGCATCCTCATTGCTCTTCTTAGGAGCATGAAGCTTGGCCTCTCTCTAATCAATTTTATCGCAATCTCACTGTCGCTAGTTTTGACAGCGGTGGCCTATGCGACACCTGCCAACACGGAGGCCTACAGTGAGCAGCGAGGAGGCTTTGTTCAGCTTCCCTTCGGCTCATATGTTGAGGGATCTGCCAGACATGGCGGGATTCAGCCTGACTATCGTATCAGTGCAGATGATCCGGCTTTGAAAGAGTTTTTAGAACGTATCGTGGAAATGGCTCGCGTCTCTCCAGAGATCCTGCAGGCGGAACAATCTGGCGATGCGGAACTAGTAAAGAACTTGAAAATCGCCTTACTCGCTGAGGCTGTTAGTAATGCCCTTCCGATGAAAAAATACGATTCCAGTCCCTACCGCAAAGTTTTAAAAGAACATCGCGACCAGGGGAAAGACATCAACCTTGGAGCTTACTTGCAATGCCAAGCCGGAGTCTGCCGCGAAAATGCGTTGCTCACTCATCAAGGTTTACGCGCCTTGGGCATCACAAGCTATTTCGTTTATACGAAAGTGCACATAGGAAACCATGTTGAAGACCACGCGATCGTAGTCGTCAAAGACAAATACAAACTTTGGATCGTCGATCCTTATAACATCACTTTTCACGGTCGCGACTTTAACGAAGTGATGCAACAGAGCGCCTGGAAATCAGTCACTCGCTCTGTCGCACCTTTTGCAAACCCAACCAATTATGTCGGGCGCATCCTTAAAGTTTTGAAGTACCCAAGTTATTGGATACCTAACTCCGCCCTTTGTAAAAGCGTGTTCTTGTAGCGGAATGCCCGCCTATTCACCGATACTACTAATAATACAATGCGTTATTGGGTAAAAAGTGCGGTCACGGGCTTGGAAATTCGGAATCAATTTGATAGTTTCTGCCGCTTCAGCGATATTAGATCGCAAGTGGTTCCGTAGCTCAGCTGGATAGAGCATCTCCCTTCTAAGGAGAGGGTCGTACGTTCGAGTCGTACCGGAATCACCATTTTTTTAAAAGCCCCGTCATTGGGGCTTTTTTCGTTTCAACTCTCTGCTAAAAAGCATCGATCCCGTCATGACTGTTAGAGCAAAAGTATCTTATAAATAAGAGAGCAAGTTTTCTTAACAAGGAGTGCCCCCAAATGAAGTTGTTAATCGCCATCCTTCTGGTTCTTGGATCATCTTTGAGTTTTGCGGCTCCTGGGGAAACGGATATCAATCCCGATGATCTATCACAAGATGCGGATGGAAACTTTGTAGCTTGCACATTGAAAGATGGTCGCGAGATGCAGGCGACGACTTGGCTGGTTGCTGTCGACAATTTGATTCTGTCTAAAAAACCGGTACGTGCTTACCTCACTGCAACTTCAGAAAATCTTGAATTCAAGGACACTGCGTACAGAGTGTTAGTAACAAAACAATTCGCAACAGCTGGCGGAGTGCAATCCATTCGCATCGAACATTTAAAGCCCACTGCTCCCACAGAAAATCTTGAGTGCAACGAGAAGAACACAAAGTGATCCTTTCGGGACCTAGGTAAATAGCATCTTGTCTTTTCCGAAAACGTGCTCAGTATTGTTACATACAGAGTTCACGTGAAAGGAAAACACAAATGGACCGTCCTTTATTTCAACCAATTCAAATGGGTCGTATTAAACTTTCAAACCGCGTAGTGATGGCACCGATGACTCGCTCGCGTGCAGAAGGTGGTATCGCTAACGATATGATCGTTAAGTACTACGCAGACCGTGCTTCAGCAGGTTTGATTATCACGGAAGGGATTTCTCCTTCAGCAAATGGTTTGGGCTACACTCGCATCCCAGGTCTTTATAACGACGCGCAAGCAGCCAGCTGGAAAAAAGTCACTGACGCTGTTCACGCAAAAGGCGGCCATATTTTCGTCCAATTGATGCACACTGGGCGAGCTTCTCATCAAGACAACATTCCTAAAGGCGCAAAAATCTTGGCACCTTCGGCATTGAAGTTGTCAGGAAAAATTTGGACAGACACCGCGGGCCAACAAGACTACCCGACTCCGAATGAAATGACGTTGGATGAAGTAAAAACAGCGATTCAAGAATACATCCACAGCGCAGAGCTTGCGATCCAAGCGGGATTTGATGGTGTTGAACTTCACGGGGCAAATGGTTATCTAATTGAACAATTCCTAAATCCCAATGCGAACAAGCGCACGGATATGTACGGTGGCTCTGATGAAAATCGCATGCGTTTTGTTTTAGAAATCGCCAAAGGCATCGTCGCTAGTATTGGTGGCGATCGTCTCGGTATTCGCATCTCCCCTTACGGCGTTTTCAACGATACAGGTGCTTTTGAAGGCATCAATCAATTCTATATGACGTTAAGCCAAAAGCTTTCTGACTTGGGATTGGTTTACATTCACGTTGTCGACCACAGCGCGATGGGTGCCCCACCTGTAAATCCTGAGATCAAAACTTTGATTCAACAGAACTTCAAAGGTCTTTACATCACTTCTGGAGGTTACGACGAAGCTCGCGCGGAAAAAGATTTGATGGATAAAAAAGGCGACCTTGTGGCCTTCGGCCGTCCATTCATTTCTAATCCCGATCTAGTGCAAAAACTGAAAGAGGGAAAACCGCTGACACCTGCGGATCACAACACGTTCTATACTCCGGGTAATAAGGGTTTTAACGACTACCAATAGCCTAACGAAGGGCTCCCTCGCGGGAGCCTTTTTTTATTTCTCGTAGATCTTGATCAACTTGCCAACATCAAAGAATGAGAGTTTCGCGCCGATCAGGGCTCCTGAAATCAGAGTTTTTCCGTCGGGAGTTATGTCCAGAGCTGTGGGTTGGGCTCCTCCGACCAAGGTGATTATGCGTGCGCCGTTTTGAGTGTCGACCACGTCGATCTTACCTGAAACGCGCGCATCGACCGAGGTGTCTCCTTCGACTGTTGTCGTACGTGATGAAACGTACAGATAGCGATTCTGAATTGGATCCAACACGATGGTGTTCGGATGAGCCAGTGGCCATTTCTTATTCGGGAAATTGGGATGATCTGCGGGATAGTCTTCCAGAATCAAAATGTTTTGTGGACCATTGGCAGTTTGGAAGGGCATTAGCAATTCATTCCATAGGGTTGCGGGCAAAACAACATCCGGGCCTTTTTGTGGCAAGGATTCCACATACTGAGTTAATGCACGTAAATTGATTCTAGAAACCGCATTGCCACGCATGTGACTCAGATATGCAAGTGAACCATCTTTCGTGACGACGATGTGACGCAAATTCAAAGCTCGGCCTGCAACGTCGTTACCAATCGGGGCAAGCTCTGCGATCTGTCTGTGATTCACAGAATCCACGATCAACAGACTTCCCGTTTCGGTCGCCAACACAAAAGCGTACTTTCCGTCTGGCGAAAACGCCATTCCCCTAGGAGCAATCTTGTATCCGTGTTCGATAGGTGCTTTGAAGTGAGTGGTCAAAGACACTCGTTTGATAAAGTGTTCGTCGCCTTTAAGTTTTCCATCGTCTTTTAAATTGGTGACATCTAAAACGCTGATATCGTCAGAAAAATAATTCGCAACATAGATCACCTGCGGAGCATTCCTCATCCGAGAAATCGCCGGGCGAGTCGCAATGATCTTTGCTCCCTGCCCGTATGTGGGAATGTATTTAGCAATCTTTTGAGTTTTAGTGTTTACAACTGTTACTAAGCCCTGATTCTGATAAACCTCAGATTCAGAGTCGCCCTCTGCTCGCGCGATCAAGGCCCACTTACCATCGTATGAAAAATCCACTTCTGTATTGGCGAGAATCCCTTTGCGTATTCCTACGGGAGTTACCAACGTTTTTGCCAGTGTCATTTTTTCGAGATCATAAATCGAGGCCGTGGGAACGCGCTTTTTAGTTTTTTGATCGATCTTGCCACACATCTCGGCCAGATAAAGATGCTTCCCATCCGGAGAAACCCGAGCCCCCTTCGGCTGACACCCCGTAGGCAGAATCTTTTTCAAAAAATCCTTTGTGCTAAAAGCCTCTAAATCCCTCGCCGTTGCATTCACGATACAGGAATACAAAACCAACCCAAGAATCAGGAACTGACGTCTCATACGGTTCTCCTTTTGAATAGTGCCAATAACTATTGCGAAGCCCGCGAAAGCCGACAATTGACGTTCCTGTAACGTGTTGAAAGCCAACAAAGTCTTAACACTTCAGCGCCTTGCCTTCCCCTGGGCCCTTTGTTAGGTTTGGACCTACATGAAAGCACTCTTCCTAACTCTTGCTATGACATTCTTCTGTGCGGCTCCGGCCTCAGCACAACTGAATGCGTTTACAATGAGTGCCGATTGGAATCACCAAGATGGCTTGTTCAATGCCTTCCGCGCGAATGCTCCTCATTATTGGAATTGGTTGAAATCGCAAAACTCCCCGATGCTGTCACCGATGGGTATAGTTGTGGGTGATCCGCACATTCAAAATTTTGGCGATGTACAATTAGCAAGCGGCGGTCGCGAGTTCGCATTGAACGATATCGATGATGGCGGTCCACAAGCACCTTTAGCTGGCGATCTGATTCGCTATGCAGCTGGCAACCAAGTTTCCCCGTTTGCTATTTCAACGAAAGATATTTTCCAAGCTTATCTACAAGGACTTCAGGGTAAGGCCGTGGCCGAGCCCGAGATCTTGCAAGAAGCTCTTTCGCATTCCGATGCCGACTACTTTAAACGTCAAAGCAAATATCTGACTAAGATGACGGATCAAAATCGTTTCTCTGCGAAAGCAAAACTCACACCGATTTCTCAAGCTCCGGCTTCGGTGCAAGAGCTTTATGAAAAATCCCGCAGTGCTTTTGAAGCTTCGATGAGTGGCTATCAAATTCTGGATGTTGGCTATCGCACGAAGCTTTCAGGTGGCAGCCAAGGCTTGCCACGCTTCTGGTATCTGATCCAAAGAAATCAAGAGCGCTACATCGTTGAGTTTAAATTGCAAACTCAAGCGGCGACTTCGTTTTATCTGTATCAAGGCGAGCCCGCACAACGCTTCCCTTATATCGAGCAAGTTTACCGCCCTGCTCACAATGCTTACGGACCTTATAAGATCGTCACGACAGAAGGCGGAGCTTTCTTGATGCGTGCACGTTTAAATCCTTATTTGGATTTCGATCCTGAAGAAGTGGATAGCAACGGCAGTCTCGATGATGGCAAAAAGATGTCCCTGTACATCGCCAATCGCTTAGGCCTTTGGCATGGTGGCCAATCAGCCAGCACAACTCTGCTACAAGTTTTAAATTTTAATGACTTTGATTCACTCGTAAAAAATTACGTCAACCTTATGACGAAAGAGAATAACTAATGAACGGACCTACTTGGGATATCGAATCGGTTTACCCTTCTATCACTTCTAAAGAATTTCAAAATGACTGGACAGCGATTCACGCGGATCTAGAGTCTTTGCAAAAGAACATCGCTGAGATCAAAGCAGATTTCGCTAAGCCTAATGATAAAACCATCACGCAAGTTCAAAACATCCTGGTCGCTCAAGAAAAATGCGCAATCATTGCCTCCACAATTGGAACTTACTTAAGCTGCAGCCTTTCTGTGGACTCCACGAATGCTGAAGCGAAAACAAAGCGTTCTGAAAATCAGATTTTCTTTTCGAAACTTTCACAAGCGATGGTTCCCGTGCGCTTGTTCCTACAAAAATGTGATGAAGACACCTTCAACAAGATTCTAACTCACGAACACGTGAAACCTTACCGCTTCATGTACGAACAAGAACGCCAAAAAGCCGTACACAGCCTTCCGGAGTCTGAAGAGACTTTGATGAAGAGCCTTGAAGTTTCCGGCCACTCTGCCTGGGGCGATTTGTACGATGAACTCAGCGGCAACATCCGCGTTCAATTGAAATATGCAGATCGCACAGAAACTGTGGGCTTAGCAAAAGCCAGCGCCCTGACTAAAACCGCGAGCGAAGAAGATCGCAAGGTTGCTTGGACAGGCATCCAAGAAGCCTGGGGCGAGCATCAGCACGCCGCTGCTGCCATCGTTAATGCCTTGGCTGGTTGGCGCATTGAGGACGCAAACAAACGTTCTCACACCAAAGCGATGACATTCATGAACAATCCATTGTCAGATAATCGCATCACGCAAAAAACTTTGAATGCAATGATCTCCGCATGTAAAACAAATGCTAAAGACATCCAAAAAGCCGGTCACTTGATGGCGAAAGTCATGAAGAAAGACAAATTGGACATGTGGGATCTATTAGCCCCAAGCCCAATCGCAGCTTCACCAGCAGCCATCCCATTTGAACAAGGTGCAAAGATCGTTAAAGACGCCTTCAACCAAGTTTCTCCAGAAATGGCGGACTTCGTGCAAATGATGGTCGATAAAAATTGGATCGAAGGCCGAGTCCTTCCAAACAAACGCACGGGTGCCTACTGCACAGGCTTCGCGAAAAACCAAGAACCGCGCGTGTACATGACCTACATGGGCTCCAACAGCGACATCGGGACGCTTGCTCACGAGTTAGGTCACGGCTACCACTCTTGGATCATGCGCGACATGTCTTTGGGTGAACAAGACTACCCAATGACATTGGCTGAAACAGCAAGCGTCTTCGCCGAAACTGTTTTGGGCGACGCCTTGATGAACCAAGCCAAATCCAAAGAAGAAAAAATCGAAAATGCTTGGGGTGATCTAGAAGGCGCAATGGCGTTCCTAATCAACATCCCAGTACGCTACGAATTCGAAAAAAGATTCTACGAAGCACGCAAAGAACGCACACTCAGCGCCAAAGAACTTCGCGATCTAATGACAACAGTTTGGACAGAATGGTACGGCGAATGCACAAACAAAGCAGACGACTTATTCTGGGCTCATAAGCTGCATTTCCATATCGCAGGCTTAAGCTTCTACAACTTCCCATACACATTCGGTTATTTGTTCTCGCTAAGCATTTACGCTCGTCGTAAAGAACTAGGCGCAGACTTCATGCCTAAGTACAAAGCGATCTTAAGAGACACCGGCAGAATGACAGCAGAAGATTTGATCATGAAGCACCTGGGAGAAGACATCACTCAACCAGCTTTCTGGCAAAAATCAATCGACGTTGTTAAAGCCAAAATCAACCACTTCGAATCATTGGTTTCAAACTAGATTTAGGGAACGGGACTGCCTCAGTCCCGTTCGCCTGTGAGTGCCCTTGTTTCGCTCAAAAGCTCTTTTTGAAAAAGTATGCGTAGTCCCTCAATATCGCTTCGGCTCTGGGATCTTTCATTCGATATAAGTACGGCTTAATCCAATCAAGCTCCCACGCTTTATGAACAGGACCTACAGGAGTAAAGTCGAAAGGCCCAACATCTCGAATTTCTTTTGGAGGTTTGCTGGTACAATTCTTAATTAAACTAAGAATCACATCGAATCCATCCTGATGTCCTAAAAACGCAAGTCCAATGGCAGCGTCCCCCAGCTTATTTTGATCTTCAGAATTCATAAAGGAACGCAGCTCAGCCTCAACTTCGTTGAAGCCGGCCATCGCAAAAAATTGCCACTCCACGGGACCGATATTTTGCACCTTTTGTTTGAAATACTGAATAGCGTTTTGAATCCCGTAGTTTTCACAAAAAACTCGAACCTCTTCAATAGCGCAATCTTGAAACGATTCCCTATTTTCGGACGGCACATCTATGGTCATTAACTCGAGTATGGAATCAAATTCGGTGCTCATTTTTCTATCGTTCTCGTTAGACATAAAGACTTCCCCAACACCAGACTGGCCTCGATAGAGGACCAGTTGAACATTAAAATCCCCAAAGATATCCCCTGCTATTCTACACTTTAAGCTCACGCCTAATCCGGGAGAGCCTTTAGCCATGCAGATTCTAAAGCAAATCAAAGATGCCGTTTTGAAGTCTTATGAGTTTATCAAAGAAATGGATGAGATGACAATGAGCCGACTGCGTGGCGAAGACGAATGGGATCGTCCCGAAAAAAAAACGGAGCACAAACGTGCTCCGCGAAAAAACAATGTAAGCGTTGAAGATCTTCGTCCGCAAAAACAGGATGAAGCTTCTTAACGATTAGTGAAACAATTGGCAACCAGGTACGTTTACGTCGATTTCGTTGTACTGGTTAAGGCAAGAGTATACCCAGTACGTTTGTTCACCGTATGAGTAACCGCGATATGCTTTTTGGTTACCGTCTTTGTCCACTTCGCATGGATTGTTCATTTCACACATATAACCAGATTCGTTACCCGTGTTGTTGATACCGATCACAGTGCGTGTGCCTTTTTGGATGATTGGAGAACCTGAAGTTCCGCCGATCACTTGGCAGCCTGGGCGAGAGTAACGGATTGAATCTTCCCAAGTGAAGCCAGCTTCTTTCAATTGTGGGATGAAAGCTTCGATCTCACAAGAGTAGCCACGTTTCCAGTAACCAGAGATAACTTCCATTGGAGTTCTCTCAGTGGGACGTTGTGAAGATAGAGTTAACGCGTTCACAGAGTACTTAGATTTGATATCCGCGTACGTTTCAGACAATTTGTAGATTGCCATGTCTGTTTTCGTCATTGTTCCATAGATGATAGTTGTTGCCGTCAAACGACCCACAACTTCCATTCTTTCGTTGAACAAACGGAATGAACGGCGGCTTGGTTTACCGTAAAGGTAAGTACCTGGCTTTGGGAAGCCCGCTTCCAAACAGTGACCATTGGTCATAACCATGGCGCTGTCCGTGTCGCGTGAGTTTTCAAAACGAATCAAAGAACCAGAACAATTATCCAAGCCAACAATCCCCTCGAAGTTGTACTCAGCAGTAAAGTTCTCTGGCAGTGAAAGCAGTTGTTGCCCTTTTGGTAGTGGCAAAGCCTGCGCGATAGATGCAACTGTCATTACAGTTAACAAAGAAATGATAAATTTCATGTGTCCCCCTCGGGTCAAAAGCCTATTAATAAGCCCCCGAAGTCACAATAGAAAATCACGAAACGCAGTGCGCATTTTGCTGTTTTTTGGCCATGACTCCATGCCGACTTCACAAAGAAATGCGTGCCAAGGCAAACAACATCTAATAGAAGCCTGGGTCCCAACAACATTCATAGGAGATATTATGAAGTTCGTTATCGCACTTATGCTATTGGTTCCTGGTATCGCGTCTGCTTACGGCGAAACTATCCTAAACCGCACGATCAACCCTTACGTTCCTAAAAAAGGTTACGTAGCGAAAGAGCAAATCTGCTACAACGCAGACAAAAACTCTTTCAAAGTTTACGTTCCAGCCCACAAAGAAGTGACTTGCGAAGCTTACCGTTGGGATCACTCAGACTCTCACTATCCTAAAAAAGTATGCGTAAATCCTAAAGTGGTTGCGACTCCTGCAAAATACATCACGGCTTCTCGCGACTACCAACAAGAAGTTTGCATCAAATGGAACCGCGATGATTCAACTCGCCCACGTTGTGTAAAAACTGTAGTTGAAACTAAGAAATACCCATTGCAATACACTCAATCTATTTACGAAATGTCTGATGTGTACCACCAACGTCCGATCTCTTCGAAAACTAAAACTATCGCTAACTGCAACTAGTCCGTTATCGACTTAGATTTAGAAAATAAAAAAGCCGGGATTTAAACCCGGCTTTTTTTATTCTTACTTAGAAACTCGCTATTCGATTGTTACCTTAGCAGGGCCTTCAATCACAAGTTTCGTTGGACCTTCGCCATCAGAATCACTAGATGTTGAAACCTTCAAGTAACCCATTGGGAATGAGTTGCTTTTGTAACCCGCGCGAACCATTACCAGGTAACTGCAATAGAACGTGCCACCGCTTCTGCCGCACTCAAGTCTGAAGATATCCTCAGCACCAATTGCGTCGTCGATATAATAGTCTGGATCTGCTTGTTTAATCCCAGCAAGGTACTTATTCAAAGCCGTACCCGGTTTTTGTGCCTCTTGAGCATAGACATCTTGAATGCCTTGTTCGCTCTCAACACCCGCTGGAAGAGTCACTTCCGCGAAGCTGCCTGCTTGTGCTGTTGCCGTGAAACCCAAAACCATCGCAATTGCCATCATCATCGTTTTCATAAAGACTCCATTAAAGTTAGTTCGTTATGGAGCTATCTATACGCAACGCGTTTATATATGTAAATTAGAACGTTTCGATGTCTTTGTTGCAAATTTTAGAAGGATGTAAATAAGACCCGGAAAAACGAAAAACCCCGCCTGTTGCCAAGCGGGGTTTCGTTTTATTCATTATTAAGATGAAAAACTAGAAGCTCTTTTTAACTACGTCGACAACGTATTGAAGTTCTTCTGGTGTGATGTAAGCGAAACATGGAAGGTTCAACACCGCTTGAGAGATGTAGTGAGCATTTCCATTGTCAATTTTACCTGCCAAGTGACCTTGAGCACCAGATTGCATGCTCATCGCGCCCGGGTAAATTGTACCGTAACCTACGTTTGCTTTTTTCAAGTTCTCAATCAAACCTGCACGCAAAGAAGGCTCGATCATCGCAACTGCGCAGTAACCGTTTTCTTTAACGTTGCCAGCAGCACGCACTGGTTTTAGTGGCAAGCCTTTCAAAGACTCTTCATAGAACTTCACTGCGTTCATACGAGATTTGATACGAGCATCGATGTGTTTCAAAGACATGTTCAAGAACAATGACTCATAAGCACCGATACGAGAATTCCAACCGATCATACCGTGAGAGTAGTGATCTGTACGACCGTGATTGATCAAGGTACGGCAGTTCTTAGCGAAAGTATCATTCGCTGTGAAGATCGCACCCGCATCACCAGAAGCACCCAAAACTTTAGCTGGATAGAAGCTTGTCGTTGCGATTTCCGCTGTACCAAGTACAGAGTGACCGTCGATTTCAGTGCCAAAACATTGAGCGCCGTCTTCGATCAAAACAACGTTGTTCTCTTTCGCGAATTTTCTGATTTCCAAAGTTTCCGGAGTCACCCAACCGTACAAGTGAACCATCACGGCTGCTTTCGGTTTGAATTGAGTCACGGCTTGTTTGAAAGTTGCAAGGTCCCAGTGGCAGAACTGTTTGTTCACGTCCACAGTCACAGGGTTTGCACCCACGTTTACAACCGCTTCAAAAGTTGCCCAGAAAGTCATATCTGGAACTAGAACTTTATCGTTCTTTTCAACACCCACTGCACGAAGAGCAATTTGAATTGCATCTGTACCGTTCGCGCAACCGATCGCGTGTTTAGATTTAGTGTAAGCTGCAAGATTAGCTTCCATCTCACCAACGATTGGACCGCCAACGAATTGTGTTTTATCAAAAAGGTTTGTAACACCCGCCAAAAACTCATCGCGGAAACCAGGTTCAAAACGGTTCAATGTGATAAATGGAACTTGTTGAATGCTCATAAGTACTCTCTCATCCAAGGTTAAAAATTAAGACTTATACAAAGATTTTCCGCCAAGTTTTAAAAATGTGCAATCACGGGCTGCGCGTTGTGAGGCTAGAGCACTGTAGCTTTCTCCACACGAGTGGTGCTTTTGAACAACACAGAGGGCGATTTTAGTGGCTTTCCTGAGCGTTACTACCCTTCCATCGGCAGGACCTATCGTCCAGCTACAATAAACATAGTGCCTGTGTTACCACCGGAGGCGAAAATCAAGAAGTTCGCTCGGAATGCCGAGGAGTAGACTATGAAGCCCAAGGCCACCGCTTTATCAATTCTTTTGCTTTTAGGAATCAGCCTTCCAAGCTGCGCGCACTCCCTTAAGGTGGGAAGTGTCGCTAAGGGCAAAGCCTCTTGGTACGGCGAAAGCCATCAAGGCAACCGCACCGCAAGTGGCGAAAAGTTTGATATGAACGAACTCACAGCGGCTCACCGCTCGCTGCCCATGGGATCGAAAGTCAAAGTGACCAGTGTGAGTTCTGGCAAATCTGTGATTGTTAGAATCAATGACCGCGGACCTTTCAGCAAAGGTCGTATCATTGATATTTCTGAAGCCGCCGCCAAACAATTAGGAATGATTCAAAAAGGCGTCGACCAAGTTAAGATGGAAGTCGTTTCCATTCCCGGTCAATAATTAGAAATTCTTTAAAAAATCCACGGCCAACTGTTTAAGATCAATGCCCGTATTTCCGGTTAAGGTTGTTACGCAAGGACCACTCAAGGTGGCGATACAATGATCCCCACCTGACATCGTGCTATTCACTGTCACTTGCGCGATCACAACTAATTTCACTGAGTCATTGCAATCAGAATAGGTCGTGACTTGCCCACTGGTCGTTGGCGTCCCCACACTCCCCGAACATTTAATCCCCACACGAGTCGTGTGATAAACTTTATCGTTCAGAACTTGCGGAGTCGCATCCTCCCAAGCATTGGCATTTGAAACCAAAGACGAAGCAATCGTCCAATTCGTGGCGTTCATGTTGCCGCCACTTTGTAAAACGCGGTCGCGATCCCCGACAACTCCCATATAGGGTTTCGTCGCTGTTGGGTTGCAAGGGTTAGCTCCGGTGCTTGCAAGCTTGGTGGAGGGCGGTCCTGCAAAGGTGACATACCCATCGAAAGTGTTCGGCGATTCACACCACATGCGATTCGCCATCATCCCACCATTCGAGTGACCCACGATGTAGACTTTGCTAACTGCGGGTAAAGATGTGTCGGCTTTAATAGCGGCTACAAGATTTTGCAAAAACAAAACGTCATCCGCTCCCGACGTCATCACGCGATTGCTCCAGGTCCAATTCGCTCCACCCACGGTTAAGCCTTGCGGAAAAACTGCGATGACTTTTTCTTTCGCAAGCCACGCTTGGCCCGCTGATGTCAGAGTGTAACTAAAACTATTACTGGTTGTCTTAAGACCTAAATTGTAAGCAAATCCCTCTTTGTTACCGCCACCACCATGAAGAAACACAATGGCCGAGGTGGCATTGCTTGGAACGTAGAGGTCGACTTCTCGCCCTGAGATATTCAAGCTTTGATTGGATTTAACTGAATACGTGACCGGAGTTGTCGGGGCAGAATCAGAGCTTGAGCCCTTACATCCCGTAAATTGAATCAATGCTAGAGTTAACAACGACAAGCGAACTACAAAACCAATCACAAACACTCCGCGGTTTAAGCCAGATTAGCAGGAGTATTTCAGTTACTCTACAGAATCATAGTTCGCACGGCTCACAAACTTACTTCAAAGCTGTATCCACGCCTTTCAAGCAAGCGACTTCCACCAACAGGGGATCGATGAAGAGTCCCACGTTATGAGGATTGTGACCGATGTTCACAACCGCACGGCACTGATCGATCAAGTCATTAATCAACTGCGCATGAGCGGCCTTGCATTGAGCCGGAGTTGGGTTGGGATTACCTGGAATCACCTCTTTGCAGACCCGCCAGTTGTTTTCACGAAGTTTAGTGGATTGGTTACGAATCGAAAGCTGCAACTCTCCCCTTTGCTTTTCAAGTTTGCACATTTGCAGGGCATAAGGGCGGATCTGATCATCGGGCCAATCAACAACCTCACGAAGTTTGGGTATGTAAATGGTGTTCACCACCTTGTTCGTGCAAGTCAAAGAGGGCTCCACCTCATCCGCGGCATGGGGCTGGGCAAAGACTTGGATGGAAAGGAAAGATAAGAAGACAATGACGGCATAGAGCAATGGTTTTTCCATAGAAACTCCTTTGCCATCATCTTGTGCTTTTTCCGAAAAATAATAAGGCCTGAAAAGGACCGGAGAGGTCCTTAACGTTGTTCGATATCGTCCTTGGCCCTAAAGATTGCAGCGCCTAAATCATTCAACAGGCGGCTTTGCTCAACACTCAGCTCTTGGCCCAAAACTTTCAGCTTCAACTGCCCTTCAAAGAAAGGACCCGTTTGTGCTTTGTCATTCCAAGCAGACATGAACTCCTTTTCAAAACCAGCGATCACTTGCGTATCGAAAATCTGCGCACCGAACTCACGGAAGCTGCCTTGCAAGGTATCGGGATTCAAATTGGAAGAGCCCACCATCATCGTTTTGCCATCAATAGATGTGATTTTACGATGGTTCTCCTGATGGTAGGTTTGCGTTTTTCCGTTCGGGAAACGCGCCTCAGACCCCAGAGTTTTGCGAGCTTTCACTTCCACGCCGTGATTTAATAGTTGTTCCAAGAACAATGTGTTCGGCAATCCGCCCATATCAAAATTACCGTTATGATCGGCTAAAATTCTGATTTTAAGAGATGGAACCTGAGCCTTACGCTTCATCAAGGCATCATTGATATACGGATCATAGATAAAGAGCTGCTCCATATAGATATTCTTTTCTGCTTTAGAAATCATATCGACGAGCATGTTTCTGACATCTTTGATTTTACCATCGACATTGGCTTCAGCAAGTCTGACAACCTGAGGCCCCACCGCTGGATAACTTGTGCGTTTCAACTTAAACCAAGACAGAATCTGTTCTCTTTTTGCAAGATAAGCCTCGTTCGAGAAACCCTGTTCTTTATAATAGAACCATTTTCTTTCTTGAGGATCTGTCGTTAAAGCCGCATCGATATCATCGTAATAAGCTGCTTGAACCAACGCCGCCGCAGGTCCTTTTACATACAGAGCATTATCGTAGTAATAACCACCGCTGTGATCTGACCAGTTTTTAGAACCGAAATAAGCTTGCGGCGACTCACCTTCCGCATCCACGACGATCACCTTACTGTGATCAATCTTGGACTCGTAATAAGTGTTACGCTTTTCCAAGGCCTTAAACGTTTCTTCTGTCTTAGGCACCAGATTCGTAATTCCGAATGGAATGCCCGGAGGATGGCGCTGGATATTGGCTTGCAGCAAGAACACCGAGGAACGAAGCTCCGGCTCTGCCGCCACACGATCTTTCATATATTGAAAGATCGGCATCATTTCGTCCTTCATGTTGTAGTTCGTTGCAAAATCATGCAAGAGCAACACCTTGAAGTTTGGATTGGCTTTCTTTTTAATAACTGTTTGATCCAGAAGGAACTTCGACAGAGTTCCCCCCATCGTTCCCCCGAAAAGGAAGATGTCGATAAAGATCCCCTGCTTTGCTGACAGAATCATGTCGCGAATACGCGCAAACATCGGATCCTTGAATGAGGGATGCCCCTCATCGGCTTCGTTTAAAGGCATCTTCATATAACTTTGCGAAAAATCCAGTTTGCCACCGTTAAAGATCGAACGTTCATTGAACCACTCGATACGATCTGGTGAAACTGTATTATGGCTGACCAACTCAACAACATTCCCCGGAACAAAGCCACCAGCAACAAGGCTATAAACTTCCATCTCAGGAAAACGTTTTTTAAGATCTTCAGTAAGTTGTGAGGACGTCAACGTCACAGCACCTGCGCGGCTGTAACTTAATGCTAAATCACGAGCTTGCGCCTGCTGGGAGGCATTCTTTTTCATTGGGTGATCAGCATAATCACGCAATGCCAAGATACGAGTTTGTAGCCAGAACTTTAAAACCTTCTGTTCATTGGCGGCAGAAGGTTTCACAAACTTCCAATACACCAAAGGCATCAAAATTTTCTCTGGCACTTGGTTTTCATATTGCTTAACAAAGGCTTGGACTTGGTCTTGAGCCTTTTTAGGAAGCTTGCGAACTTCAGCCAATAAAGTTTCAGGGCGACGGCAGGCTTCTGCCGAAAACAGAACTCCATGGTTCTGTTTGTAAAAGTCCATCGCATCAATGCGCTCTTTCAAGGAAACTTGCGCACCTTGGGAAAAGGCCTGAACTGAAAATAGGAAGGCTAACGCCAGGGTCATCATTTTAATCACAGAATTCCCCCTGGAACGATCTGATTCAACAGAAGTTGTTTTTCAAGAACACCTTGGCAGCTTTTAAAGAAAGCTCTGCGAGCTTCAGACTTGGAGTCCTCCTCGTCCTGCATTCTTGGGTTCTTAGCGATGTTTCTATACTTCATCACATCAATTTCGCTGCGAACGATATCGAATTTACGATCTTTCAAATCATAAACCATTTTTTTAACAGAAAACTCGATGGTATCGGTCATCTTCTTTTGACGAACTTCATAGCGCATCGTCGGAACCGAAGAATACTTGCCACCACTTTCTGGTAGCAACTCAGGACGACCCTCTTGAGTCGCCGCGATCAAGCCTGGATAAATCTCCAAGGTTTCTTCTGTCGGAAGGAGGTTTTTAAGATCAAAGTTTTTGTAAACGTCCACCGTATAGAACGTCGGTACGCGACTGCCCACCGTGACTGCTGTATCAAATCCTGAGCAGCTGCCCGCTGTCAGTGGCGAATTCACGCGGAAGTAGCGACGGTAGCGAACATATCCCTTAACACCATTTTTAGTAATTTTCGGCAGGCCCAGTTTCGGTTTTGTATCTAGGATCTCAACAAAGATACTGATAGTTCCACCGATATAGTCCGCGGTTCCATCCTGCTTAACCAAAACTGAATTTGCATACAGCTGATTTGTCAGGCCTTGGTTCTCAAGGACATCCCATTTCTTGCTCAACTGCCCGACTTCATCCAAACGAACCAACTGATTGCTGGAAAGCTCAGGAGCAAATGTCAGAGAGTATGGTTCTGGTGCAAAGTTTAGATCAAACTGCAGACCCAAATTCACTAGCTTATAAACTTTCAAAGTCTTGATGAAGTTTTCAATCACTTCATTTTTCACATTGCCTAAAGCAAGCTTGGCTAATCCTTGGCTTGGGTTTTCTTCACCTAAGGTCTGCGCAATGGCGCTTTGGATGGATTTGCGAGTTGTCTCTGCTAGGTATTTCTTATCGCCACTGGTGTGGAAATCCACCGCCATGACTCGGCGGAATTTTTCTGTCGGAGAGTCTTCCCCTAGAATTTGCCCTAAAGCCTGCGTCTCCCGTTCGGTGAAGATATTCTGCAAGCTGCTTGGTTGACGAACCTCTTTATGCGAACAGTGCACCGCTAAAGTAGCGGCGCACAGACTTAGGACAAACGACTTTTTCAAAGTGAACCCCTAGATTCCTTGGAATTTTGTAAATGCAGCATAAGACGCATCATCTGCTTTTAAGAGCAGACTCAACGAATAAGGCAGATCTTTGTAAACACGACGACCACCATAATACATGATCACCGGTTCAAAGATTCTTTGGTTACCCACTGCCAGTTGCGCCACGTTGTCTGGACTGATCGTATAACGCATCAATGTATTTTCAAGAGGCCATTTAACATCGTCGAACACCACGTAAGCGATCTCAGAGCATACGATACGTGTGTGAGTTAATACGTCGAAGTTAAAGTCATATTCTTTACCGAGTTGAGCAACCGCTTGCAGGATCGCCTTACGACGATATTCATCCGTGATATTCGAGCGAGTATCACGCACCACCAAGAAGTCATCGATATTCAAGAAATGATCTAGAGTATTGATCTCTACGCCCGGGCGCAAAGCCTCAACGATTCTGTGACCAGAACGAATCTTAGCCTGAACCAGCGGAGTCAATTGATCCCAAACTTTAAGGTCTTTCAATTGCTCTTCAGTTCCCAACCAGATCGCTACGTGACCGTAGTGACCAGGAATCATTTTATCTGTCAGACGGAATGGAGTTTTCTCCATCAAGATATCTAGCGGTTTCATTTCACCGATCAGCTTAGATTTTTCAGAAGCTGACATATTATAGAGATAACCCTTACGACTCTCTACCAAGCCCACCATGTTACCGAAGCCCATCGACACGCCATAAGACACAACGCGAGCCCCGCGCTTACCTCTGGACGTCAAACGGTTCCAAAGATTCGCAACCGAGTCTTCGAAAGTTGAGCTCTCTTTATTGTTCTTAATGGCGATGTACCAGATACTTGATTGAATCATCGTGTATAGATTCGATTCTTCAGGACTTGTTGAAACACCTTGAGCACGACGCCAAGCCATCACACCATCAACGAATTCAATCGCCGTACGGATTTGATCGCGACGCTCGCGACTGGCATAACTATCTGCGACCTTTTGCAGAGCCTTGTATTGATCTGTATCGTAGTTCAAAACATAGCGAATCGAAGAAATATTGTTATATGGTTGGATCGCTACCAAGAAGTTATCCATCAAGATCAACGCAGAAGCCAAAGCCATTTGCGTGCGGAAGATTTCTTTCTCCCCTTGTGCATCTTTAGGATCGATCGTCATGACTTGGTATTGCTCCCAAACATCTTTAGGACGAACGCGTTCTTTTTTGACCGATGTTGTTCCTTGATAAGGAGCAAACTTCACCTGATTCGGAGCTGCGAAATTGGAAGCCACTGGCAAAGTGTAAGTCAGTAGTTTTTCGCGAACTTTTAGATAGTCGCGGCCCATTTGACGAACCCACTCACCTTCAGAACGACTGAAAGCTACATCAGTTCTATTACCCAAATCTTTTTCTTGAGCAAATTGAAGTGCGCGCGCACGGAAGGTCAATGCTTCTGCAAACAGCGACTGATGATCGTAGTACTGCGGATCTACATAATAGGAGGCTGCGGGTGCCCTTTCCGTCAATTCCCGATGAGATGTACAAGATGCAAAAAGCAAGGGAACAAGACAAAGTGAAACCAGACTAAAACGCATGTTTTTCCTCCAATAACTCTCATTTTTGCGGTGGAGGTTTTATTTTAGTAGCCCTGATTATGCGAAGACACACAAAACTATTAGAAGGCCCAGACTAACGTAAACCTCATAGTTGCCGCTCTCCCTACTCAGGTCTAGAAATCGACTACCTGACAGACACTGTCTAATAAACTAAACGCCATAGACGTCCTGCTCGTTTTAAGATGGTAGAGAACTTGCAAATAACAACTAACTGATAGAGAGCATCTTTACGGGACGTGGGGGACGACTGTATGAAAATGAGACTGCTAGGATTTGCCATCGCGAGTGCAGCCTTGATTGTGACATTCCAAAACTGTGCGCCTCAAGCTCACTTCACGAGTATGCCGAGTACCAGCCTTAGTACAGGTGGCGGCTCTACCGATCCTAAATCCATCCCTGACATGATGATCGAAACGAAAATGAATACGGCTGTTGAGTTCCAAGCGAATCAATCGCAAGCTCCTGTGGCCGACAAGATCACATTTATCGTAGCCAATCAGGGTGCGGCTCTGAATGGTAAAATCGAAGTCTTAGACAAAGCGACTTATAAATTTAAATACACGCCTAACTATGGATTTCGCGGGACTGATACGGTTATCGCCGTGGTTGCAGATAAAGACGGCGCAACTATCCAATTCAATATCAAAGTCAGCGTTGGTAACGCCTTCCAAACTTTCCAACCTGCTCTTGCCATTCGTGGTATGGGTTGCATCCAATGTCATGCTCAAGTGGCATCAAATATCATCACCGACTTCGGTTACCAATCGAGCTACTTCATGGGACAAGGCTCCCCGTCTAATATCACTTGGACGAGTGGTTCCGTATATGGCGACCACGGTAACAACTTCAACACGATTGCTATGCCAGCAGATAAATCAGTGATCGTGCCAAAAGCGACTTTGCCTGCTGCTGTAGCCTCTGCCGCAAAAGCATCCACATTGGCGGAGTACCTAAAAGCTCAATTGGCATCTTCGACCTACGCCACAACTAAGGGCGCACAGGTTCAAGAAAAGAAAAGCGTCTATATCGGCGCTCCAACAGACGCGAACATCACAAGTGCCTTCCAAATGGCGGCCACAGATCGCATGAAGTACTTCAAAGACTCTGATGCCTCTGTTGCTCTTTCAGGCTTGAAGGACGAAGGTACCTTCTTCCAAAACTCTGGCACATTGAATTGCGAGGGTGACCTTGCGATCCGTGGTCCTTTGCTTTTGGAAAACGTGACGATCAATTCTAAAACCGGCTGCCGCCTTTATGTTGTCGGTTCGGTTTTCATGTATGGCGCGATCAATTACGCGAACACAGATTCAACTCGCAATTTACAAATCACTAGTAGCAAATCCATCAGCATGGGTTTGGGTGTAGTGAAAAAAGATGGCAACTATTGCAACACGTCTGATAACTATGCGCTAAACCCAACAGGCTATGGTACTTCTTCGCTAGTGAACCGTTACTCGTTCTTCTGGACAGTGCCGGGTAACTTTGTCAGAGGTGTCACGACAACTCCGAAGGCCTATGGTGATGCGATTCTTGCTGAAGCTGCGTTGATCGAAGCTAAAAAAGGTCCATTGTACGATGCTGCTTGCCGCACAGAGGGTCGTAATGTTTCGTTCGAGCGCATCCTTCTAAACGCCCCACAAATCCACAGCCGTTACGAGGGTAACGTCTCTGGAACTGTGATCGCTGAGATCTCGATCATGAGCTTGAACAAATTCAAGTTCACATTCGACCAAGTATTCGCTTCAGTTCCGATCTTCCCGTTCCTGGATAAGTCCGTCTATCTCGATATCGTCGAGTAGAACTGTCCAAAACTCAGACGTTCGGGCAATCTTTTCCAAGGGAGGAGTTCACATAGGCTCCTCCTCTGGGAATTGATACAACGAGCGCTATGAAATCACTTCGCTATCTTCTGTCGATCCTTATATTCTTACCGACCCTTGCCCTTGCCTACACACTTCAGGGCACCGTGCTTAACGTGCATGATGGCGATACTCTGACGGTTCAATCCGGCTCCCAACGCTATAAAGTTCGCTTCCTGGGTGTTGATACCCCAGAGGTTGATTACTTCGGTCACACACAGGGCGAGGCAGCCACGGTGGCTCGTGATTTCGTAGCAGGCTTGGTTCCCCCAGGCAGCAACATCACTGTCGTTTACGATGACAATGGCCACGATAAGCACAATCGTATCCTGGGACGCGTGATCTATAATAACGTGGAAGTAAACCTGGAAATCCTGAAAGAGGGATGGGGCTATATGTACTTCATCTACCCTTTCGATAAGGGTTTAATTGCGGCCTATAGCGAAGCCAGCAAGTTTGCGATCGACAATCAAAGAGGCCTGTTCGCAGAGCGCTACACGAATGTACAAGCACCTTACGACTTCCGCATGAGCTCTCGCAACTTCACGGGAACTAATTTTGTCGGGGATATCGAAACAAAGATGCTCTATTACCCGGAAGACGCTTATAAGGTTCCGGTTTGGCGCAGAGCCTTTTTCTCAGAGAAAGATTTCGCCTTCAATATGGGCTACAGATTCTTCTAAATAAAAAAGCCATCCCTCAAGGATGGCTTTTTTCATTTCTAACTTTGTTCAGAAAAACTATTTAGATTCAACCGGCCCGATCGTTTCTTTGATCGTGATGGTCTTCTTGATCTTAGCATCTGAAGACAATGAAACGTCTTGAGCGCTCAAGGTCTTTTTAGCTTTACCAGAGCTTAGGCTCAAAGTTTCCCACTTGAACATCTCGCCACCTGACAAACTAAAGCTCACAGCCCCCTGCTTGTCCTGCTGAACTGGCAGCGTCGACTTAACCACAGCTTTAGATGTGAAATCCAGAGCCAGCTTCACCACTCCCACCGGAAGGTTCGCTTTGTTCTGATCCACACAGTCGACTCTCAGCTCTGTTTTCTCAACCTCAATTTTATCGAAAGACAAGCAGTTCAACTCACCCGCCGCCATCCAGATTTTTGAGCTTCTGACGTACTCATGCACGCGAGGTTTTTTGCCGTCACCCGCCGTCCATTGAGAAATCACTACGACATATCCAGGAACGGAAATCACCGCCATGATGTTTTCTGAAACTAGATCATTGGGAAAGCCCAAGCTTTCTTTCTTGCCCGTCTTAGCATCGACTTCCATAAATACACGACGTTCAGGGTCTGTAGCCTCAACCGCAACAACCACTTTACCATTATGAATATTAGAGGCTGCTTGAATTACCGCCGCTGCTTTTGCTTGGAGGCCTGCAAACAGAACCAAAGCACCCATTACAAGAAATTTCATTATTGGACTCCGTTCATCTTTTTAGTTTCGCTGGAACTACTAGTGTTACAGAGAGGAGCCACATGTTCAAGGGATCCTCGGGTATATATACATCCGCCCTTGCGCCCCAAACGATCCATCAGTGAGTTCAAGGGTTTACCGTCCTTCTGCTCAGAGTACTTAATGATCTCAGATTCAGACACAAATGTGTGTCCAGACTGCCGAATGGATTCAATAAACGTTGGAAGATTATCTGCTGTCCACTGATGAACATCATGCATGAGTATGATGCCTCCATGTGACCTGCAGATTTGACTCAAGGCTGACATCGGCAAGGCTTTACGTCTCACCTTACTCCAGTCTTCTGTATCGATATCCCAATGAAAGGGTTGATATCCCGCAGCTTTTACTTTGAGGATGGCCTCTTTCCCCATGTCTTGATTTGCACTATCCTTTGAATCTTCAATCCAACCACTGCCATAGGGGAAGCGAAACGGAATAGGCTTGGATAGATTCAATTTATCAATCTCATCAAAAGATCTTTGGATATTATTTAAAATCTGCTCGCGAGTGTGCGTTTTCAGATTCGCATGTTCGATATGCTCATAGGAATGAGAGCCCACTGTATGGCCATCCTGTTTAATTTTTTCAATTAAACGTTTACGCCCGCGAATTTCTTCAGCAGAACCTTTGGTCAATTGATTCGTCGAAATCAAAAAGGTCGCTTTGATGCCAGCTTTTTTTAAAACCTCTAAAACTTGCGGTGTGATCTTGGGATCTGGTCCGTCGTCAAATGTCAGATGAACAGGATACTTTTTTGATCCTGAACAAATCTTTTTATCCAATTTCATGGAATCGTCCTGAATCTCTGCAGGTCGATTACTAAGGGCTTCATTTATTACGTCATCACCGGTTTGAGCGTTGGCAAACCACGGAAAACTAAAACCCGCTAACATCAACGCTATTAATTCTGACTTCATAAATACTATTAGAACATTTCGCTTGCTGAGTACCAAATATGTTTTCTCAGCACTGGACTCAGAGGGGCTCTCACTAAGTGCATATAGTTTAGTATCCAAAGGAGAGAACCATGCTCAAACAAACTGTAACAACAGTCTTAGCCATATTGATGTTTCAACAGATCGCCTCTGCGGCCTGCGGGGACGCCTCACCAAGAACATTCAAGGGAGACGAAGCTCTCACCCTAGGCTATATTCTGAAAAACTCCAGCATCGCCCAGAAGAGCTTTAACGGCGATGATGTGACTTGGACCATAACCGACCTTCATTGCATACAAACGAACCGCGGTGTCCTCCCAGACCTGATGCCAGCTTACTCCTGCTCTCCACCCTCTGCCGTCGGCCCAATCACAGCGAAAGCTTTGTTTGATGCCCTCTCAGAAATGGGAGTCCTACCCGATGGCACCACAGGGCACGTCCATGAAAAAGCCACACAAGTGAAATGTACGATTAATAAAAATGGCGCAGGAGGCACGGATGTAAACCCGACCTGCTCAATGACGGCAGCTTGGGGCGATGAGTGCCCAAGTAGTAATTAGTTATTCTTATTATGAGGGAGCTTGGAATCGTCCTCGGTTCCAGCTTCGTTCGTCATATTGAACAGTGAATTTTGGAAGCACACCAAGGCATCGGCGTCTTCACAATCATACTCTGCAATGAACTCTTTTTGGAAGGCGCGAAGCTTAGCAATCGCCTCTTCCATTTTTTCTGCCTTCATACGAAGGAAGGTCGCAGAATACTGGCGAGAGGATTTAGGAACAACGTCATAGGAACGTTCTAAGATCTTTACAACTTCCAGATGCATAGCTTTAGGATCTGGCGTCGTTGGAGTTTGTTGCTCCAAGGCTGTCAAATCTTCGGCACTCATCCCCAAGATAGGAGAAAGAGCCGCCACCAATTGCTCGCGACTTTCGAAACGAGCAAGCTTATTACCTTCGTTCAAAACGAAGCGCGCAATCGCATTGTTCTTCTCACCTTGCAGTTGGTTTAAAACCATAATGCGCAGATGACTGCTATCGATGGATTTCTCGTATTTGACGAGATTCGTGAAATGCTCTTTTTCGTTGGAATCAAAGTTAAAATACTCGGCCATTGAATCCACAAGCTTATCACCAATGTGGCGCTTGCGATTCAGGATCATAGACAAAGCAGAGGGATGAGAAAGACCCAATTGACGGGTCCATACCGTCAAACTCCAACCGACTTTATTCTGACTTTTCCAAGCGTTATAGTCCGCCAGGAATTGTCGATAGTCTTTGTATTTAAGGATCTCAGCCTTTGTCATATGGGGCTTATATATACCCTATAAACTGAGTACTTCCGCATTTTTGCGGAACTTTCACAAACCTTGTGAAAGGTTTTCTGGAACTGTCCCTTGTTTGGACACCCGTTCTATGTCAAAACTAAGCCTCTTTATCCACCTAAGGGAAGGCCCTATGAAACTGATCTTGTCTATATTGCTTATGACGCCAATTTTCGCGTCCGCTGCGACTGAAATCATCTATAATCGTTCTGCCAACCCTTTCGTTCCTGCCCAAGGTTTTGTCAGCCGCGATCAGGTTTGTATCGATCAAGATAATGATCTATTCCTGGCTTTAAACCCTCAGGACGCCTCTGTAATGACGGCTCCACGTGTGGTTGAAAAAGAAGTTTGTATCCAATGGAACCGCAATGATTCCTCTCGTCCTCAATGCACAAGTGCGGTTCTTAAGCCAGTTCCTGTTTCCGATACTTACGAGCAATTGACGTTCGAGCAATCGGACTACCGCAAGGAACGCCCGATCAAGCGCCAAACTAAACGCATCGAAAACTGCCACTAGTATAAAACAGTTCTGAATTTCCACTTTCAAAAGGCACCGCAAAACGGTGCCTTTTTTCATTTTTGCCGTCACTTCTCAAGAAGCGTTGAACTCTAGAGCAGTTCAAGTCTTCTTGATTGTCTCTATTTGAAAAATTATTTTTAGCCTTCTTACTCACAATAAAATGTGAATCCACCCGAGTGTCGAAACAAACTGAAAAAATATCAGACAGTTTTTCTCTCATCTTATTTTTTCTGTTCACCGATTGATCGAAATTAAATTCCGTTTTTGTCGCCGCTTTTTACAGGACTATTTTGTCAGTGTTCCCCAGTTTTTATTTTCCGATATCCCTACTAACCTATTTTTGGATAACTAACTGGAGGATCCATGAAACTAATGACTTCGTTGCTTGCCCTGACACTGACAACTAGCTTGATCGGCTGTGGCAACAACCTACAAACACCGGAACTCTCCTCAGACAGCAGTTCATCACAAAGCACTTCTACTGTTTCAGAACCTAAAATGGCTTCACAAGCTATGCTCAGTGATCTTAATAACCAACTTAAAGTGCAAGCTACAGGTAAACTTAGCTCTGCACAAATTAGCGCGATTATCGCAAGCGCTCAAATGGCTTTGGAAACTGCCAATTTGGGTAAAAGCGATGATCTAGCTAAGATCATCCCGGTGATCATCCAAGGTGCAACAACAGGTGTTGGAACTTTGAATATCGCAGATCTACTTAAAAAATCAGACATCTTGGCTTTGATCGGCGACAGCACATTGAACTCCCTTGTAAATCTATCTAAAGACGAAGTTTCAACAGCGTTGATCCAACAAGTGACTTCGGCATTGTTCGCGAACCTTAAATTGGCAGGTGTCACTTCTGGTAGCCAAGCTACTGCTGCAAATACAATCATCCAAGCGCTATTGGGTAAATTGAGCGGTAAAGACTTCGATGTTAGCAGCTTGCAAACTGTGATCGAAAGTTTGGCAAAGGGTTCCGTTCTTGGTTTGGGTAAATTGGGTAATAACTCAGCTGTTCTACAAACAATCCTTAGCAGCTTGGGTTCTGGCTCTCTGCCTGGTCTTAACCAATTGATCTCTAAATTGGGTGGATCTAACAATGCCACGACGACTCTACAAAATTTGATCGCGGCTTTCACATCGGGTTCTAACTCTGGCTTGAGCGCTATCGTTGGTAACGGTGTGAACTCTAAGACATTGATGCAAACACTTCTATCAAGCCTTATGGGCGGGATCAAAATTGCTGGCGCAACGTCTCCGGCAAGCAGCGTAGTGACATCAATCGTGGGTTCACTGTTGGGTTCATTCCTGGCGAAACTCTAATCCCAAATCTCTGATACTTAACACACACGCAGGCTCCGCTCATTCTTGAGCGGAGCTTTTTGCTTTCTCGCACTGGATCTGCGGAATGCTCCTTCCTTCCACTAAACTGTCGGCAAAGGAAGAGAGGCATCCTATGAACACATTCACACAATCACTCTTCAGAAGAATTGGCCTAGGGCTGGTGGCTGGCGTCGCCTACTCATTAGTTCGCGATCAATTGCGCTATCGTTCGCTTAAAAACGCCGTCGCGGTGGTCTCGGGAGGTTCCAGAGGGCTCGGACTTGTGACCGCCAAGGAACTTGCCTATGAGGGAGCAAATCTCGCGTTACTGGCTCGAGATAAAGACGAATTAGAACGCGCTAAGAAAATTGTCGAAATGGCGATTCCTAAATGCGAAGTGATTATCCTTGAATGCGATGTCACCAAACCCCACCAAGTCGATCAAGCCATCGGCGAAGTCATGAACCATTTCGGAAAAATCGATGTTGTGGTGAACAACGCCGGGATCATTTCTTCAGCTCCGTTTGAAAACGTGACCAAGAAAGACTACGAAGATTCGTTGGATGTTCACTTCTGGGCACCGTTTTATGTGAATCGCGCATGTCTTAACTATATGACTCGCGGAGCTCGCATCGTTAATATATCCTCTATCGGCGGGTTGATCCCCGTCCCCCATCGCGCGGCCTACTGCACTGGTAAGTTCGCCCTGACGGGATACTCTGAAAGCCTTCGTGCAGATCTAATGAGCCGAGGAATTTATGTGACCACAGTGTGCCCGGGACTAATGCGCACGGGTTCTTCACGACATGCCTTATTCAAAGGACAAGTTAAAAAAGAATATGCCTGGTTCTCTCTGATCGCATCTATGCCGTTACTAACCGTAAGCGCCGAAAAAGCAGCTCGCCGCATTGTCTCAGCATTAAAAGTCGGTAAGGCAGAGACCACAATTTCTATGTCAGCTCGCATGGCCTCGATGTTTCACTCGCACTTTCCCGGAATATTTGCGGATATTAGTGCTGTGGCAAATTTACTTTTGCCAGGGCCGACTGCAGATACGCAAAGATCTGTGGAGGGCAAAGACGCGCAGTCCTTTATCAGTCCATCCGTCTTAACATCCTTGGGTGATAGAGCTGCTGAAAGAAATAATGAGATACCACCGCAATCAGATCAGCTTCATTAACAGGTGCTCGAATGTCCACAGAGAGATGTAGAATCTGTGGAGAGGCCCTCCCGACTCCGGAGGGCAAGCTTCCTGTTGTGGTCTGCGACACCTGTGGGACTTTAAATCGACTGGATAAAAATACCTCGAATCAGGCAAGCTTTGCTTACGCGTTGACCGCGCTGGTGCTTTACCTACCCGCTAATATTTTTCCCTTTATGACTCTAGAGGTTTACGGCAACAAGACCACCGCCACTATCTGGGAGGGCATTGTAACTCTGAGTCGCGCAGGTTCTTGGGGAATTGCTTTGATTGTGTTCTTAGCAAGCATCCTTATTCCCTTCCTAAAACTGATCATTTTGTTTTACCTCAGCCTGACTGCGCACAACACTTCCCATCGCCGCTTCAAAACTCGGCTCTATGAAATTGTCGAAGTCATTGGCCGCTGGTCAATGCTGGATATTTTCCTGCTGGCTGTATTGGTATCAATTATGAAGCTTGGGCCGTGGGCGCACGCGGAACCTGGAATGGGGTCTTGGATATTCGCCTTAGTCGTGATCTTTACAATGCTGTCGTCCGCTTATTTCGATCCATCTAAAATCTGGGAAAAATCAAATGATAAAGAAACTTAGTTCTATGTGGTACATCTGGCTCTTTCCAATGTTTGCCGTGGGGATCGCGGGATACTTGGTCTATGACTTCTATCAACAGCGCGGCCCCGAAGTGATCATCACCTTTGATGAAGGCTCACGCATTCGTCCTGATAAAACAGAAATTCGCTTTCGCGGAGTCCGTGTAGGAACAGTCACCAGCGTAAGAATCTCTGATGATAAAAAAGAAATCGAAGTTCACGCTCGCCTAGAAAAACACGCTGAAGATTTCGCCAACGAAGGCACAAAGTACTGGCTAGAAACTCCGCGCATCAGCTTTGAAGAAATTCGCGGTCTCGACACCTTGGTGGAGGGCAGTTATATCTCTGCAGTGCCAGGCAAAGGCGATAAAACAAAACGCTTCGAGGGACGTGTCGGAACCGATCTAAAAAATCCCCTAGAAGATACCGCCCTGTTCAAACTTGAAACTCGCACGTTGGATTCTGTCAGCGACGGCGATACCTTGTTTTATCGTGGCATGAATGTAGGCACTGTCACTAAAGTCGCTTTATCAAAAACAGCACAGACAATTAATGTGCAAATTCGTGTGCCTTGGGAATATGCGCGTCTGATTCGCACCAACACCGTATTTTGGCGAAAAGCAGGATTCCAAGCAAAGTTAGGTCTCTTTAATTCTTTCGTGAAAATGAATTCCGTCGATGCCTTGTTACGCGGTGGCATTGAACTCGCCACCCCGAACAATGCTGGCGCGAAAGCCAAGGCAGGAACGACTTTCGTGCTTGCAGGCGAAGCTCCGAAGGATTCTGATAAATGGAATCCGGTCTTAGAGTAGTCAAACGACACTGGCCCAAGCGTCAGTCTAGAATTTGAACCATAACACAACTCTCAACGATTACTGGCGCAGCTTTGAAAAAGTGATAATCATAGCTGCAAGGCCTTAACGTTTACCAAGGAGGGTGCAATGGCTGAGACATCAAGAGAACTTATGAACGATATCAAATCCACTGGCAGACAAGCTGCTGATGCTGGAAAAAATATCTACAACGAAGCTAAATCTGAGGCGAAATCCCAATTCAATGAAGCTAAGTCTGATTTGAAAGAACAATGGGGCGATCGCTATGAAACAATCAAACACAAAGCACAAGATGCATTGGAAACGTCTGAAGACTTCGTCAAAGACCATCCAATTGCGACAGTGCTTGGCGCTTGCGCCGTAGGCTTCGTAGCTGGCTTAATTGCTCGCCGTCGCAACTAAAACTACCAGGGCGGACTTATTGTTCGCCCTTTTTATTTTCTGAGAGGAGGACGCTATGGAAGAATTCAGAGAACACAATTTGTCCGAGCAAAACTGGAATCAGGTCACAGAAGAAGTTCGCAAAAATTGGGCTTCCCTTTCCGAGGCGGACATCAGCCGCATCGAACATGATTTCGACTCACTGGCTGATTTGGTTGCTGTAAAAACTGGCCTCACCCACGAAGAAACCGAACAACGCTTAGATGACATCATCGCACGTTGTGGCACTCAGACGACAATGGACATTGATCCGTCTGTATCTCGCAGCGCCTCTGGCAGCGCAGGAACTTTAGGTTCCGGCACTATCGAGGATGATTCTGAAGAGCAAGCTCCTTAAAGGAGCCCAAGAGGACGCGTTGATAAAGTTTTTCCTTAAAAGATCCCGGAGAGAACAAATTCATTCTCTCCAGCTCTTCTTGAAAATCTTTACGACGCGTTCCTACCCCACGCCATAGCGTTCTTAACAACGCTTTCGTATTTTTCTCTTTCAGATTTAAAAGCGCCTGCTGTAAACCGATCTCAACCTTATTAAAATCACTTCCAAAAGGAAACAACGCAAACTGCCCGCCGTGGCGAGCTTTCTGCGCGAACTCGCGAATTTTATCAGGCGTATTTTGTCGCGCGATTTCTGGAATCTTCCAGTGAGGATCAATCTTGTGATTTTTGCGAGCCGTTTCTAAAAGCTCATCTTGAAACTCAGCATCCGTAATCATCAAAAGGCGCTTAATACATTCTGCATCACTCTGCCCACGCAAAAATGCAATACCGTACTCCGTGATCACAACATCCCGCAAATGACGTGAAATAGTTAATTGAGGCGGCGACCACAGAATATTGGAAAGTCTTTGGCCTTTTTTCTCGCGGGTGCTCTTCATCATCAAAATTGAATAGGAATCGGGCAACTCATGAGACATGGCCACAAAGTTATACTGACCACCGACTCCACTGACCACGTTGCCATTATCCAACGTTTCTGAAGCAGCTCCTCCCAACAAACTCATCTGCATGCAGGAGTTAAAGAATCGCGCGTTCTTACGCTGACGACGTAAGGCCATTTCGTGTTCATCATACAGGTCATTCACTTTCGACACCCGGGTCATCGAAAGTCCCGCATAGTCTTCCTCGGGCAAATCCTTAAGCCACTCGTAAAATGACTTAGACCCCAAAAAGAAAGCCCCATGCAAATAGCGAGGGGCTTTTTCATCATGATCATTGATATAACGTTTTAAGACTCCGGCCTTACGCAAATGCATGAAACCATCCATGATCATCTCGCTGGTGCCGTAAAGCCCCTTCGCAAATGGATCCGAATGCACACGTTGCGGAGGTGGAGCGGTAAAGTGACGATCGAGCTCCGTGATCAACCTTTGATACTCGCTATTTTTTTGATGGCGCATAATTGTCGATGCCGTCAAGGCATCAGACAATGAACCAATCCCAATCTGCAAAGTTCCATCGTCCTTAATTAAACGACTGGCGTGTAAGCCAATCATATGATCAGTGTCATCAATCGCATTCTTCGGTGGAGCAAAAAGCTTGTGACTGATCTCTAGCGATTCCACAATCCCGTCAAAGAAATCTGCTTTAACTTCTGCATCCCCTCCCAAAAAAGGCAAATCAGGATGGACAACACCAATCACCAAAAAGGGACGATTGTGTTTCTTATAAAGGTCATAAACGTCCAGAGTTAAGTCTGGATTGCAGCTAAGACTGTATCGGCCATCGTGGGACTTGGCGATCAACTGAATGACACCGTCTAATTCCATTTCCAAAATACTTTGAGCCACGTGGGTGTAATTCAGACTGATGTAATTGCTTTGCGCGTGAAGATTATTAAGAGCCGTGCCCGCTTGAAAATAAAACTCGTGAAGCTTGATATTCTCAGGGACCTCATTGTTTCTTAAATCTTTCAGGTACTCCAAACGAGGATAGTCCTCTCCGAAGTGACGCGCGAAAAAAGGTTTCGTGAATCGAGATTCCAGCTCCGTTTTCGCCTCAGGTATGTCTAATGACAATGCCGTAAAAAGAGTCAGCTTCAGTTCCTTTTCACTTTTCGCACGACGATACAACGCATTTACTAATTGATTCGGTTTTCCCAATCCCAACGGTATGGCAAAACGCAAATTTTTTCCTGATTTAGAGAGAATGAAGTCTTCGGCCTGCTGGATATTCGCAAATCGTTTCATATCTGAATCATCCTTCGGCCTCTTATTCCTAGTCAAGGCAGGTCGCTTACTGATCCATGACATAGGACGTTTACGTCACTCCCAAACAGGCAGAAAATAAAACCTTAAGGAGGTCAGCATGGCTCACAAATCAAATAAGAAAAATACGAGGTCGCAAAAGTCTTCGGGCAAAACCAATAAATCGACAAACAAACACCCCACAAGTTGGGAGCAAGAAGTCTCAGCGGATACTCCGTATGATGAATCCATTGAGTCTCCTCGAAGTGGACAGAAACCATCTATGTACTAAGGTCACGGAGTTTTCATGGCCTTAGATAAATACAATCGCAAGCGTGACTTCAAGATCACCAAAGAACCCAAGGGTCACACGCCTAAGAGAAAATCAAAACACCTCTCTTTCGTGGTCCAAGAACATCATGCAAGTCACCTGCATTGGGATTTCCGCTTGGAGTGGGAAGGCGTCCTGAAAAGCTGGGCCGTACCAAAAGGCCCCAGCATGGATCCTAAAACCAAACGCCTTGCCGTTGAAGTCGAAGACCATCCTCTGTCTTATGGCTCCTTTCACGGAACCATCCCACAAGGTCAATACGGTGGCGGCGAGGTCTATATCTGGGACAACGGCACTTGGGAACCCTTAGAGGACGCTGCTCGTGGGTTTAAAAAAGGCCATCTTGTATTTTCCTTAAAAGGAAAAAAACTAAAGGGCGTCTTTCATCTGGTGCGCACCCGGGCCCAAGGACGATCAAATCAATGGCTCCTGATGAAAAAAGATGATGCCTTTGCCGAATCCATTCCAGATATCGAAATGGTCGCGCCCTTAAAAACCAGTCGCAAAAAAACCGCCAAAAAAACTGTTAGGAAAAAATCTGCCACAAAGTCGTCAAGGGTTCGGGAGCTCCCGTTTGTCACCCCGGAACTCTCGCTGCTCGTCGACGAACCTCCGGAGGGAAAAGATTGGCTGCATGAGCTCAAGTTTGACGGCTATCGCATGCAGGCCCATGTAACAGGTGAAAAGGTAAAACTTTTTACTCGCTCCGGCCAAGATTGGAGCGAGAAGTTTTCCAGCATCAAAGAGGCCCTTAAGAATTTAGATTTGCAAGGAGCTGTCATCGACGGAGAAATCGTCGTTCTGGACGAATCCGGTCGCAGTGATTTTCAACTTTTACAAAACGCCATCAAAGCCGAGAAAACTGAGAATCTTTTCTACTACGTTTTTGACCTTCTGGCGAATGAAGGTAAAGATTTGCGTTCGTTGCCACTGGAACAACGCAAAGACGAATTGCAAAAGCTAATGAAAAAGTCCGTCAAGCGCATCCGCTACAGCGAGGAATTCAAAGGCAGCGGAAAAAGTCTTTTGGCCCTCGCAAAAAAACATGGGCTTGAAGGAATCATTTCAAAAAAGCGCGCGAGCACTTATCGCTCTGAAAGAAACTCCAACTGGCTTAAAATAAAATGCACCGAGCAACAAGAGTTCGTGATCGGAGGATACACCGCTGGCAAAGGCAGCCGCGATCACTTTGGCGCCCTCCTGTTAGGAGTCTACAAAAAGGACAAACTTCAGTACGTCGGCAAAGTAGGAACAGGATTCACGCAACAATCCCTGCGTGACGTCCTTGCTACACTTAAGAAACATGAAACCAAATCCTCGCCGTTTGATATCAAGTCTCCCCGCGCGAAGGACATCGTATGGGTCAAACCTAAACTCAGCGCTGAGATCACCTTCTCTAACTGGACACATGAGGAAATTCTTCGCGTCCCTGTTTTTCACGGCCTTCGCGAGGACAAACCCACCAAGCAAATAAAAAAGGAGGTTCCTGTCATGAACACCCAGAAAGATGCTTGGACTATCTCCAGCCCCGAAAAAATTCTGTTTGCCAAAGAAAAGATCACCAAGCGCGACGTAGCCGCGTATTACACCGTGGCGGCAAAGCACATCTTACCCCAAATCACGGACCGCCCTCTCTCCCTGGTTCGTTGTCCCAATGGCACCAGTAAACAGTGCTTCTTTCAAAAACATCAGGCGAAAATGCCCGAGGCAATGACTCCCGTTAAAATGAAAGAACACGGAGGTTACGGAACTTATATGAGCGTTCATGATGATGCGGGACTTGCGGCCTTAGTGCAAATGAACGCCTTTGAGATCCACTGTTCTAACTCTCGGCATCCAGCTACAGATCGTCCTGATCAATTTGTCATGGATTTCGATCCCGGTCCCGATGTCAGCTGGGATGTCGTAATAGAGTCTGCTTTTAAAATGAAAAAACTTTTGCAGGGTTTAGGACTCAAAAGTTTCGTAAAACTGAGCGGAGGCAAAGGCGTCCATGTTCACGTGCCTATTGCTCCACTGTACACATTCGATCAGATCAATAGCTTCACTCATGCGCTGGCCCTGCAAATGGAGCAGGAAGAGCCCGATCTATTTGTTTCAAAGATGTCTAAAAAGATCCGCCAGGGAAAAATCTTTGTCGATTATTTACGAAATTCGCAGGGAGCCACGGCCGTCGCCCCTTACTCAGTCCGAGCTCGCGAGAAAAGCGCCATTGCCATGCCGATCACTTGGAATGATTTAAAAAAGATTCCCAGTGGGGACTTTTATGATCTAAAAAAAGCGATGTCCTATTTAAAACGACGTCGCTCTGATCCTTGGCAAGGATATCTAAAACTTAAACAACGAATCAGCCTTCTAGAAAAAGCAACCACCAAGAGAAGCTCAACCCGACTGCAAGCTTCAGCATAAGGAGACGATATGACTAACATGCATCGCACTCGCAAACCAAAACCTCCGTTCAACGAGCAACAACAAAAATCCCCAGGGATTGAGAAAAAGATGAAGGTTGCACCTCTGTATAAAGCGCCCCAGTACAAAGCCGCAGGCAAACTGATCGGCAAACGAGCCTTGATCACCGGAGGTGATTCCGGAATTGGGAGAGCAGTTGCCTTGCTTTACGCTCGAGAGGGGGCAAGCGTCGCAATCACTTATCTGCCCGTCGAACGTACCGATGCGGAAGAAACTAAAATCGAGATCGAGGAATTAGGTGGGCAATGTCATTTGATCTCTGGCGATCTGAGTAAAGAAGCCTTCTGCAAAAAGGCCGTCAACGAAACGATCAAAAAACTGGGCGGTATTGACATCTTGGTAAGTAATGCCGCTCACCAAATGCGCAAAGATGATATTAGCGAAATCACTGCCGAAGAATTTGATAAGACTTTTAAAACGAATGTGTATGCTTATTTCCATTTGGCGAAGGCAGCTGTTCCTCACATGAAGCCCGGCTCCTCGATCATCGTCACAAGTTCAGAAACATCGACTCGCGCACCGGAACAACTTTTGGACTATTCGTCGACAAAGGGAGCTATCAATACCTTTACGAAATCCTTAGCTCAAATGCTGGTGAAAAAAGGAATTCGTGTGAATGCTGTTGCCCCGGGTCCGGTTTGGACTCCGCTAAATGTTGCGGATGAGGGAACAAAGAAAAGTAAAGTGCGCCAGTTCGGAGCCAATCAGCCTATCGGACGCCCGGCCCAACCGGAAGAGATCGCTCCCGCTTATGTGTTCCTCGCATCAGAAGCAGACTCCAGCTATATCAGCGGTATCGTTCTGCCTCAGATGGGAGCCGAACCCATTTAACTAAGAGGCGGACTTAGATGTGCGCTTCGCAGGAGCTTTCTTTTTGGCGGTCTTACGGGCCGCCAAACTTTTTTGTAAGAGTGGCATCAAATCGACAACGTTGTCTGTGGTTTCAATATGCTCTTCTTTAACTGGAGCAATTTTGTGACCTTTACCCGCTTTGATTTTTCGATCGATGGTCTTCATCACGTCTTGATAGTAGGTATCTTTGTACTGTTCGGGCTTCCACTTGCCCGTCATACCCGCGATCAAATCTTCTGCCATCTTTAACTCTTTAGGATTGTACTTGGCGGTCTTGGCAACATCGGCCATGTACTTGACCTGTTTTTCAGTCTTAATTTCATGGGAAAACCTTAAGAGCTCTAAGATGAGGTAATCGCCTTTCGGCATGATCATCGCTAAATGTTGGCGAATACGAATCACGATTTTACAGACCGCAACCTTCTCGCTAGAAGCCAAGGCATCTCGCAATAAGTAGTATCCCTTCTCTGCGCCCTTCTGAGGTACCAGGTAGTAGGGCTTTTCAAAAAACATCGGATCAATCTCATCGATCGCCACAAAGTCTTCAATATCCATGGTTTGCGAGGTCTTAACATTGGATTTACGAATTTCATCCTCTGTCACAATCACGTAGCGACCTGACGAATACTCATAGCCCTTGACGATATTTTCGTAGGGGACTTCTTTACCCGTTTTGGCGTTGACCTTTTTGTACTGAATGCGGGAGAGATCTTTTTTATCAAGCATCGAAAAACTAATCTCTTTTTCCGACTGAGCGCCTTGCAAGGTCACCGGAATATTCAAAAGACCAAAGCTAATAGAACCTTTCCAAATGCTTGCCATAAGAACCTCCTGCTCTCTATTCAGGAAAAACCATATAGCAGTATTTTTGAAGACCAGACTCAGATCTCTTGCCAAATTGCTGTCCGGTCTTAACGATCAAGGACTAGAAATACATAATCACCGCTGTGCTTACACACTCCAGGAAATATCTCATATATTTTTCAGTATAATGAAAGGTGAAACGATGTCTCAGAGATGCGCAGCCTAAGAGGACTCTTTAATTAGGATAAATCTGAATCTGGCAAATTTCTGCTAACCATAGACATCGTCCGAAGTAGGGTCTGATTTACTCAGGCCCTCTTCCATTTTTATGGATCGCTGTTTTCCAATCTTTCTTAAGATCATTTACAGAATCAATGGCCTTACCTTCAGAATAAACCTTCTGGTCGTAATAGCGACTGAACTTATACATCACGTCTTTTAACTGCGGGAACTTATCTGCCACACGGGCAAAGTAATGCAACGGCGCCTCTGAAGACACACGGATCAAGTGATGTTCTTGCCCCCACTCCTGGACGATATTTAAAAGCTCTTGTTCCTCTGTCAGGCGCACACGCGTTTTGAAAAGATTCTGAACCAGGACAAAGAAAATCGCCAAAACCAAACCGATCGCAACGACGCTCAGAATTTTGTTCTGACCAAGCAAGGCAAAGAAAGAATCTTGCGAGCTACGGTCGAACTCCATCAAGAAATAACTCCAACGGTAATTTAGATCTTCAACTAGGAAAGTCGCTCGATCCCACAGCAAGAAATCTGCCTTGCCTTTCGGTCGAAACTCGATGGACTTGGCATAGGATTCTTGATCGGCTTCTGACATCGCAAAGAAATCTTCCGCACCAATAACCAATCTTAATGGAGCCACCCATTGAGTAGGATCCACACGACGCCAAGATTTATCAACATAGATTTCCGTCCAAGCATGGGCATCTCTTTGCGAAATGCGCCAGAAGTCACCAATAGGATTAAAGCGTCCACCCTGATAACCAGCCACTACACGGGACGGAACTCCCAAAGCACGCGCAAGAGTCGCATAAGCACCCGCAAAATGCTCACAGAATCCACGACGGCGTACGAATAAGAATTGCTCTAAGTCGTTAGCGCCATAGGTGCCGGGGTTCAAAGTATAAACGAACTTGTTTTCGATAAAGAATTTATGCAAAAGCTCCAAACGTTCTTCGGGAGTATGAGCTGCCTTGTTTGTAGCCTCGACCCATTCCAAAACTTTTCCTGTCAGCTCCGGAGTTTTCAACTCGGCCACTGTCGGCTCTGAAGTATCTTTGTAGTTCGGCGACCACCACCCTTGATAAACCACCGTGGAAACAATCGGACGAGTGCTGCGATAGACAGAGTGATTCAAGTTCGTCACTCGTCCAACCTCTAAAGAAAGCATCTGAGTGCCTTCCAAAGCAAAAAGATAATTTTGCGAAGTCGGCTCCAATGCCACTTCATACGTCAGTGAACCGCGACTGAATTTTTCATCTGGAGTTCCCAGCATCGGTGTCGGGCGCCAGCTAAGGCCGCGCGATAAAGTTAAAACCGATCCGCGCCAGTAAAGATCTCGAGAGTTATCTAAAGGCAGACGATCAATTTTTGCTCGGAACGCCAACTGCGCACTGCCTGCAATTTCCGCCACCTTGCCGGGATTCAAATCCTCAGAAAAACCAATTTGCCCATAAGTACTTCCACGTGACATCGCCCAAGGAATCACCACACGCGGAAAGGCAAAAAATAGAATTACTGCAAGGGGCACGGACAGAGCAAAGATCTTTCCTAAGACTCGCGCCTTAGAAGGAGTTTGTGCTGGTATTAAAGAATACCAAATTCCCCAGAATGCAAATGCCGATGGAATGATCCAATAGATATCGATGCTGAAAAGGGCTTTCACAGAAATCAGGACGAAGCCCAAGAGCGCGATAAACTTGTGATCACGATCATTCGCATAATCCATCACCCGCAAACCGGAAAGTCCTAATAGCAGAGTGTACGACGGCTCTTGACCAATGATCGTGCGGTATTGAAATAGAACTTGCCCTAACAGGAGCAAACTTAGAAATCCCGTAAATCGACGAGACAATCCTGGCCAGCGGTATTTTTCAGTGCCCCACTTCCAAACCAATAAACCCATTCCCAGAAATGCCACTACAGGGGTTACTTCGACCGCAACCATCAGCATGGCAATAACAATCGCTAAGCTAAAATAAGTCTGAGAGAAAAATTCCTTTTTCACGACAGCTCCGAAGGCTTAGCCAAAGCCAAACTTTCCATACAACGGCGCCAATGATCACGACCCTTTGCAGAGGAAATTTGCAGAGCACCTAAGTTCAAAGAATAGACATAGTTTTGTGCCTCGGCCTGATCGATCCACAAAGCCAGCTGTGAAAGACGATCTTCCGCATCGCGAATGTGCGCGGTTTGCTCCCAAGTAAAATTCAAAGCTGGTTTTTCAGGTTCTTCGTACTTTTTAATCAGAACTTCACTACGTCTGGCACTGGCCTTCCAATCAATACGACGTACTGGATCCCCTGACTGATAAACTTTGTGATTTAAGAAAAGGCCCAACGACTCAGATACAGAATCAGCGCCTGATCCGACCGGAAACACGGAATCCCCACGACGTGATGGATAAACGATGGTTGCACCCGGTTTATTAATAGGCTTCCACGCACGCAGCAATCCAAAGGGATAAGCTCCTTGGATACGCAGTCTTGGTAATTCCTGCAAACCACGACGTGGTGAAGTCCAACTAACCATAGCCACGATATCTTGCTCTGCCTCGATTGTGTATTGAGGAGCGTCCTTAGCCTTGCGATCAAAGACCGCTTCGATTTCAAAACTTGAAGCGTTGGTTTTATTCACCAACTGCACACGGACTTTGCCCTCTTCGCCAGCGAACAAATCCCCTGGCAAAAGCTTATCAAAATCCACGGCATTCACATTTCGATTCGTCATCACCATACCGGTGACCGCAACCGATGTCAGAAAGAAGAAAAAGATATAGATCAAGTTATTGGCATAACCCACGGCCATGAAAAATAGCACCAGGTCCATGAGCCCAAAGGACACACCAAAAGATGTCGGTAAAATATAAGTCCGAGACTTCTTAGACTGGGACTGGCGTCGTTTTTTTAAGAACGACAGCCCATTCGCGACCGCGTTTGATGCCATGGTTGCCCCCTAAACGATGTCCTAAGACTGGAACCAAAACTTCTTGCACATCTTCTGGACGTACATAGTCTCTATCATCTAAAAATGCCCAAGCTTTTGCAGCTCGAGCCATCGCCATCCCCGAGCGAGTCGATAATGGTGCGCCTTCAAAACCTTCGCGGCGTGAAGCCTCTAAAAGATTTGCGATATATGTCGCCACAACTTCCGATAGTTTTACTTTTTCAATCGCTTTCACGGAGCTTTCAAATTCACCTTCAGCAAAAAGAGAATTCATGCGACGAACCACCGCACGAGGATCTTCCCCTTGCAGGATGCGCACTTCTGTTCCCTTGGAAGCATAGTTCAATTCCAAGCTCATCAAAAAACGATCCAGCTGACTTTCAGGTAGTGGGAAAGTTCCCGTTTGCTGATGTGGATTCTGTGTCGCGATCACATAGAAAGGTTTTGGCAATTCCCAAGTCGCCCCATCGATAGAGACTTCGCCCTCCTCCATCGCTTGCAACAACGCACTCTGCGTACGTGGGCTTGCACGATTTAATTCATCCGCCATCACTAGCTGAGAAAAAATCGGTCCAGCATGAAATGAAAATTTATGATCTTGAGGATTGAAAATCTGGCTACCCAAAACATCTGCGGGTAACAGATCAATAGTGAATTGAATACGCTGAGTTTTAAGTCCTGTGAGTTTACCTAAGGTATGAACCAGAGTAGTCTTACCAACGCCCGGCATATCCTCGATCAAAAGGTGACCACCTGCCAATAAGCAAGTGATCGCCAAACGAATCTCAGTGTCTTTATCTAATACAACTTTGGATGCTTCAGAAATCAGCTCATGAAATTTTTTGCTCATGAACTAAAGCGTACATCAAAGAGTTCTTTGTTAAAACACTTGAATGATCGAATCTCCAGATTCTTTCGATAGGACGCGATTCTCTTCGGGATGCTTTTTGAACCAACTTGCGACATAAGGACACGAATCGACGACCTGGACTTTTTCACTCTTGGCCGTGCGGATCGCTTCGCGTACCAATTGGTCAGCAATGTTTTTTCCACGTGACTCCGTAGGCACGTAAGTCGCATAGAGGTCATAGGAATTGTTGGGACCTCGACGATAAAGGATATGGGCATCGCCACCCTCGACATTAGTTACGAAACGCTTGCCAGCTTTATCATGACGTATGTTCATTTAGATACTCCTTCAGAATTCTCATATTGCTAAACCACGGAATGTTTCGGCAAATTTCTTTTGGAGTCCTTGTCAAATATCCCGAGTTGGGATTGCGGCTCATATGCGTCCTTTGCTATCATTAACTTATGTCAACTCGGGTTGTTTGCCTGCCAGGCTTTCTTTGTGATGAACGTTTGTGGACCTACCAGAAAGAGGTTCTCAAATCCCATGACACAAAATTCCTGGATCTGCGTTTTGCCAGCAACCTCAACCAAATGATCGCAGACATTGCTCAAGCTCACACCGATCCGTTCACTATCATCGGATTTTCCATGGGAGCTTATGTTGCACAAGTTTTCGCAACTCTCTATCCAGAAAAAGTTCAGCAATTGATTTTGATCGGAGCCACGGGTTCTCCGTTAACCGATGTCGAATACAAAGCTCGCATCCAAACTCGCAATATCCTCCGCAAAGTCTCCTATGGCGGCTTAAGCACGAAAGAACTAAAACACTACCTCCATCCGAATGCTTTAGAGAACGAAACGATCCGCACCCTTATTCTGCAAATGGCTGCAAGCAATAATACTGAAATGTATCTGAATCAGATGAATGCGACCTTAGAAAGACAAGATCTGAAAATGTCGCTGAATGGTTTGCGGTTTCCGGTGACATTGATTGGTGGAGCCCAAGATCAAATTGCTCCACGTACTAAGATGGAGTCTTTCCATAAAGCCATTCCTCGATCCACGTTACATATCATCGAAGAATCAGGGCATTTCATACCCTTGGAAAAACCCGAAGAAGTGAGTGCGATCTTTGCGACCGCACTCAAACATTTTTAGATTTTATAGATACGTGCTTCGAACGGTTTTAAGTTCAAATTTTTTTCAACAGACTTATCTGACACTGTCATATTCGCTAACAACAAGTTCTCAGGTTTCAAGCTCAACGCACCAATATCACAATGCGCAGCTTTCGGAGTCATATTCGCCACAACGAAAAACTTCTGAGCACCATACGTACGAGTGTAAGCAAAGACATCTTTGTGATCAGCATCGACCAAATCAAAGCTTCCGTAAACCAAGCCTTCGTTGTCCTTACGCAAACGAATCAAACGACGGTAGTAATTAAAGATTGATTCAGGATCTTCAACTTGTGCTGCTACGTTGATGTTTTTGTAGTTTGCATTGATCTTCAACCAAGGAGTTCCAGTTCCGAAACCCGCATTTGCAGAAGAATCCCACTGCATCGGTGTACGAGCATTGTCACGAGACGTGTGGTTCAACTCTGCCGTGATCTCTGCGTCTGTCTTGCCCTCTTTACGTTTTGCTACATAGTAGTTTTTTGCGGAAACGTCGTTGAAATCTTCAGGACCTGCAAATTGAGAATTCGTCATCCCAATCTCTTGTCCTTGATAGATAAACGGAGTCCCCTGCATCATGAAGTACATCGTCGCAATCGAAGTACTCGATTCGCGCCAGTAGTTTTTCACATCACCCCATTTAGAGTTGATACGAGGCACGTCGTGATTTTCTACGAACAAAGCATTCCAACCGATGCCGTCCAAACCTTTTTGCCAGTTGTTGAAAACACGTTTTAGATCTTTCATGTTGAAACGTTGATCTGGGTTCGTATCCCAAAGACCTACGTGTTCAAACTGAATCACCATATTCAAGCGGCGTTTAGCTTCACCAACCCACTCAGAAGCTTCAGCAGCGTTCACACCATTCGCCTCACCCACTGTCATACAGTCATAGTGATTGAATGTGTTTTGCGCCAAATCCTGAACGTAATCTAGAACACCCGGAACGTTCATATGTTTTGCATAAGACGGAACGTATTCAAGGTTTTGTGGATTCGGCATATCCACCAATCCCGGTTCCTTGCGAGTGTGAGTGAAGGCATCAATACGGAAACCATCGATACCGCGATCCAACCACCAACGAATCATTTCGTAGACAGCCTTACGCACATCGTGATTTTCCCAGTTCAAATCCGGTTGTCTTGCCGAGAACAAGTGCATGAACCATTGCGCGGTTTTTTCGTCATACTTCCACGCAGAACCGCTAAAGATACTTTCCCAGTTGTTCGGCTCTTTGCCATCTTTACCATCGCGCCAGATGTACCAGTCACGCTTAGGATTGTCTTTAGAGGAGCGAGATTCGATGAACCAAGGATGCTCATCACTTGTGTGGTTCACAACCAAATCCAAGATCAAACGAATGCCGCGAGCGTGGCACTCTTTCAACAACAAATCGAAATCAGCCATGTTGCCGAATTCAGGATTGATGTCTTGATAGTCACTGATGTCGTAACCATTGTCGTCCATCGGTGATTTGAACATTGGACAAATCCAAATCACGTCAATACCAAGATGTTTTAAATAGTCGAGCTTAGAAACAAGCCCTTTAAGGTCTCCGATACCATCGCCGTTAGAGTCTTTGAACGAACGAGGGTATACTTGATAAACAACGGATTCTTTCCACCAAATCTTTTTTGGCTGAACAGCTGATGACATGAACGGTCCTTGTTAGAGATTAACAAGAACAGTTATAAGTCCTCAGGGCAGAAGTTGTAAAGAAGGCTTCCCCCTTGAACACGGGGTTTCAATTTATAATAATCCTCGCGCGTCAGCTGAGCACAGCCTTCACTTAAGTCAATAAAGCCCCACTTGCGCAGGATCTCAGCTCTTTCTTTGGCCGTTTTATTGGGATGGAAGACCACCGCACGTTCACGGGAGTTGCTATTACGCGGCTCCAAGCTATCCATATACAGGGAAGAACCAAACGAAGACTGACGGTTTTCGTTCTGAACCAAGTGGAAACCCGGTGGAGTCGCCTTAGACCCCTCAACATTAGAGCAACGATAGACGTGAGGTCCCTCGCCACTGCCGATGCCATGAGCGACCTGATAGCTTTCCACTTTGCCCAAGTAAACGTAGACCACAAACATGCGATCGCGAGTGCTTTCCTGAGTGAAGTCATTAATGATCACCACAGATTTATTTGTGATACGATTTTCCACTTGAGCACGATTGGCTTTTAGAAACGCAATCGTTCTGTCGATCGCCGCCTGTGGAATTCGGCGCTCGCGAGAAGCAACCTCCTCAACGCGGTCGAGATATTGATTCCAAGCTTTGTCTTTTTTGGGTTTAAACCAACCCGCCGAAGCCGTCGCCGGCCCACCAACACTCGCAAGTAGAAGCAGAATAGAAATCACTTTTTTAGACATGGGTGACCTCATACTAGATCCTGCTCTTACGGGGAACTTAATTCTTCGTAAGAAATAAATACAAAGACCCACGCATGGCGCGTCGCGCATTTCAGTTTGCGGACTAAATCCTTGAACAAGAGCCTCCACTCAGCGATCACTGGGGCCCTTCGGAGGGGAAATGAAGTTATCTATTTTTATTAGTGCGTTACTTGTTTCGTTCAATGTCTTTGCCGCAAACTGGGACGAAGATTTCCAAGAGCTAAAAAGCGTTCCACGCAGCTATGCAGACTCTGGCGCTATCTGCGAAGAAATCGCCCGCCTAGATATCAAAAAACAATTCCCAGCTCCTCAGTACCACGTTGAAGTGGGCATCGCTTATGGCGACACAAAACGTACAATCGGTGAACTTGATATCGTGATCTTCGACTTGAATGCTCAACGTGTCGTTCGCGTTGGCGAAGTTAAATGTTGGAAGAGCATGAGCGGCGGCTTGCAAAAAGCTCGCGATCAACGCGGCCGCTTCCTAAGCACAATCCACTCGAACAGACCGGTTTACTTTAAATCGACTTCAACAGGACAACAGTACGATCAATCTTGGTTTAAAGGTATCAACGACTTCATCACGATCGGCCAAGAAGGTACAACAAACCACGGTTACGATCAGGAGATCGGTTACTCATTAAATGAATTACACCAAATGACAGACGATATGATCCAATGTCAAAAACAAGGCGAATGCGCTCAACCGTAAACGTTTCGAAATCCTAAAAGCAAAAAAGCGCACCTTAAGAGTGCGCTTTTTTTGTTTTAGTGGCGGATGTTTTTTTACTCTAGCCTGCGGCTCTGCGATGAGAAAACACGACTTCTTTTAGTGCAGCAAAAACTTGCTTGTTAAAAGGCTGGCCCAGAGTCACTTCCATGTAATGCAAAGCTGCTTCGGGTGTCATGGCGATATGTTCGCCCGTCGTATCATGAAGAAGTTCCATAAAATAATTTGCAACGCAGACGATACGAGCCAGCGGATTCATCTTAACGTCACGAATACGACGAGGATATCCCATCCCAATCGCGTTTTCATGATGCTCCAGAATAATCGCTAGGACGTCTGACGGAATCTCTTTAAGTTCTTGCAACATCTCCACACCACGCATGGTGTGCGATTCGTAATAAACTGTTTCTTCGACGGTGCGATCAGCGCGAGCCTTCTTCACAATCGCGTCTGGAATTTCTTTAAGACCGATATCGTGAAGCAAAGCACCTAACGCCACTTTTTCCAAAGTCGGCTTAGATTGAATCTGCATATTCTCACAGATCAAAAGCGAGATCGCCGCTGTTGCCATACCGTGAGAAGCACTGTCTTTAGGAAGCTTGCTTAATAGATCTAAAAGCTTATCGACATCTGATACCTGAGCGACAGTCTCTTTGATAAATCCAGAGAGCTGCTTCACACGCTCATAAGAACCCACAACGATTTTACGATCCACTAGATCGTTGATCGCAGAGTCTGCTAAGCCCGTAATCAGATTCAATTTCAGATTTGTTGGGACTTCAGCCTTAGCAACTGCTGTTCTTGTCAGTGCTAGGTTGAATTGAATGACAGTTTCATAATCGCTGCCACGAACATAGAGCTCCGCTTTTTTTTGCGCAGTCATATGCAAGCTTTGGAAATTACTTTTCTCACCTTTTTTACCAACGAGAAGATATTGGCCAGAAGGTAAACGTGTGTAAACGTCTGCAGGAAGTGGAAAGTTCTCAGTAAAGAGTTCCACACCGACCATAATCATTTTTGGTTGAGGATCTGTCATTATACAAGTGTACCGTGGAAGTGAGAATTTAACACTATCGACAAGTGGTCCCAGGACCAAAGCCAGAATTATTCCTAAAATGAAACGGGCCAGAAGACTGGCCCGTATTTTCTAGAATCCGTCTCGGTTCCCGATCTTTGCACGAGGCTCATCGTCGAACGGAATCATTTCAGCAGCAGCGCTTTCCTTTTTCGGTTTCGACGTCATTGGAATGACCTTCGCTTCCGTTTTGGGAGCTGGCTTCGATAGTGTGAAGGCTTTTTTCTTAACAGGAACTTCACCAGAGCTAGACTCGGCAGGTGCAGCCACGGCAACAGCGCCACCGCCTGTCCCGTTCACAACGGTATCAAGCTCTGTCGTTAGATCTTGTGACGTTTGCGCCAAGCGATTCAACTCGCCCGTTGTCGCAGCGATTTCTTCTGCGGAAGCGGCGTTACTTTGCGAAGATTGATCCAACTGATTCATCGCTTTACCAATTTGCTGGATGCCCGTCGTCTGCTCGGCACTTGCAGCTGCGATTTCGTTATTCAAATCTGAAACCTTTTTGATCGAGCTTACAATCGTCGACAGAACTTCACCGCTGCTATTCGCAACACGACTGCCACGATCCACTTGCTGTACAGATACTTTAATCAAGTTCTCAATGTCCTTAGCGGAAGAAGCACTTCTTTGTGCCAAGGCGCGAACCGCCTCTGCAACAACCGCAAAACCTTTACCTTGCTCCCCTGCACGAGCGGCCTCAACCGCAGCGTTCAATGCCAGCAAGTTCGTTTGGAATGCGATATCGTCGATAACTGAAATGATTTCTTCGATCTTTTTAGACGAGCTTGAAATCTCGCTCATGGATTGAATCAATGTTTTGATTTCGCTTTCGCCTTTTTCCGCAGACTCACGCGATGTGTGAGCCAATGATGCCGCTTGTTTGGCATTATCAGAGTTCATTTGCACCATCGAAGTTAACTCTTCTAAAGCCGCAACAGTTTCTTCAAGCGAAGCTGCTGCTTCCGTGGAAGTTTGTGACAAGGCATTCCCCGCCTCTGCCAATTGTTCAACCGAGTGGACTACTTTGCTGTTCGCATCCGTCAATTTTTCTGCCACAGAACCTGTGACATTCGAGATTTTTGCGGCTTGCAGTAACTGCAATGTCAAAATTGTCAGACCCGCACACAGAGTCACCAAAATGATCATATTGATAATTGTCGCTCGTGCTGCAACGAACTCTTTACCCTCAGCCGCAGCACGCTGGTCATAATAGTCTGTGACCTTCTTACTGAATTCTTCGATCTTGCCAGAATATATATGCAGAGTACTGTCCAGATCCTTACGAGCCTGAGCTACTGATTCTTCAGTTCCTTTTTCAAGGTTTGCATGAATAGAACGTGAAAGCTCTTGGTACTTCGGAAAGTACTCCTTGTACTCGTCATACATCTTTTTCTCTTCGTCACTGAACGAAGAATTCAAATACTGCTTATAAGAAGTATCAAATGTAGTTAGAACTTCTTTTGTTTCCTTGATAACTTCGGGACGGTCTTCCGGATTAATAATCCCTTCCCAAATACGATATCCAAATCGATTTTGGAAAATACGAATATCATCCAGCGCCGATACATTCGGTAGAATATCGTTATGAGCACTCGACAGCAATGCCGAGAGACGATCGAGACCGTTATAAGTAAAACCAAAAATTGTAGCGAACGCGATGAATGGAAAAATTGCTACTGAAAGCATTCTACCTTTAATGCCTTTGAACCAAGAGCCACGAGAGCTTTTCATTTGAACCTCTATAAGAAATTTAGGACTCAAAGATATATCGGACTCCAAAAGGGACTTCACGAGTCATATTGAGGCAAACTAGACGAAGGTGCACCTTCGTTACGGGATGTTTAATGGTACTTAATGTGAGCTGGAAATCCCCCGATAAATCATCTCAATGAAGAAGACCATCGCACTCACTACAATATTACTCCTGACATTGCCTTTCACTGCACTCGCGGAAGAAATCGTATCTGGAATTACCATTCAGGGTGAAGCGGACTTCGAATACAATTTTCTTTCTTCTGGCAAAAATATTTATCCGGCCTCAGCTGGCGCCTTAGATGAGCAGTACCGCTTTAACAGCGCGCAAGTTATTCTAAAAAAGGAAACGGCTGAACTCAGTTTCTTTGCACGCTTGATGTACATGCCGATTGAACTCACAACACCAACAGGCACTACTAAGAATAGCTTCGGCTCTTTAGATCAATTGGAAATCTATTATAAGATAGATCCCAATTGGTCCGTGGGATTTGGCCGTCTGTGCTCGACTCTGGGTTTTGAATCCGCGATGAAGGTGGAAAATATTCTTTACGGCAACACCGTTGCCTACCAAGGAATTGTTCCGGGTTATAACGAAGGTTTAAGACTGAAATTCAATCCCGGCGAATGGTTGGCGGTGACTTTAAACACATACAACCGCAGTGCTTACAATCAATTCGGCGATGATTATGCTTCGACAAAAACAACAGAGCTTTCCGCGACAGGAATCTCTGGACGCTTTCTTTGGTTCGCCGGCTACTACACTGGCGCCGATGCCAGCACGACTGTACCGGGTACCACGATTGCGAAATCAACTTCCAATATCTGGCTGACTTATAAACTCACTGATGATTTTACCTGGTCCGCATCTTACGACAGTCGCGCACAGAAACCCGATGGCGAAGATCTTCACTATTCACAATCCATCTCTTCGCAAATGTCTTATATTTTAGGTAAACACACTCTGGGACTTCGTTACGAAAGTCTGTTAGGTGCGGGCGAATTAGATTCATTGAATGGAACTTCCAATGTTTACTATCCCGGAGCAGACCACGTGAATGTGTGGACTGTGGGAGATAAGTACAGCGTTTCAGAACACTTAAAAATTTATCTGGAATATCGTCAAGACCAAGCTGACCAAGATGTTCTTAAGGATCGCGACAGCGAGCAAACCGATCATTTGCATTTGATCACGTTAGGCGCCATCGCTCATTTCTAGTTACTGTTTTTCGATCAGAAGGCCTTCTTTTAAAGATTCCGGGCCTTCCATTTTGATTTCTGAAGTTTCCGCATCGATCACCTTAGACACGACAGCAGTTCCCACTTTATCCGTGCGGCAAAGCTTTACCTTGGGACCTTCACAAGTCTCTTGAAGCAAAGTCACCTTGTCCCCGGCTTTCAAACCACGAAGTTCGATCTCAGCCTTATGCGCATCGATCTTATTGATGATACGACCTTGAGTTGTCGCCATCGCCGTTGCACTTAACAAACAGATCATCAAAACCAGTCTTAGCATTTTCATAAAATCCTCATCAGAATAATCATTTAACTCACTATTGAGGAGTGCAAGGACCAAGCCCCGCCTAAAACGATAAAAGGGGCTTTCAGCCCCTTTTCATCAGCAACTTTTGGACAGTTGCCATTTATTATCTGTGCGTATCTCAAAATGAGACAGCTGTATTACTGCAAGCTCTTCCAAGCTGGAATCAACCAGTCAGAAAGTTTCATCGCAACTGTGTAAACACCCACAGAGTTGCAGTACAAACTGCCACGACTTGTAACACCGAAAAGTTTGAATTTACCATCAACCATCACAAATGCGGGACCACCAGAATCACCGCCGCAGGTGCCGCCTTGCTCTTCATTCAATTGAACTTCAGTCGGCAAAACTTTCGCGATCGGAGCTTGAGCCCAACGAAGCAAACCATCACCAGAGAAACGGATCGCAATGCAACCTTGATCATCGCAAAGAGACTCTTCACCTTGTTTTAATGTATCGCCTTGTTCAAACTTACGAGACTCAACTTCGCTGACACCGTAACCCGCTACATAAACGGGAGTTCCCTCTTGCAACAAGTTAAGATCAGGCAAAAATTCAGCAGGCGTGAATTCTTCAGGAGCTGTGCCTTTGAATTTGATCAATGCTAGGTCGTACCAGTCGGACGCTCTTTCTTCGAGTTTGTCTGCATCCCACTTAGGGTGGACTTTTACTTCAGCAACATTGTGAACATAAGCTTCGCGAACATCTGGCTCACGCGCGTTCAAATACTCGTCCATATTCAAACCAAACACGACACGCAAGTCGCTTGGTTTTTTCGGAATGCAATGAGCTGCTGTCAAAACGATATTTGGGGCAATCAAAGTTCCCGTGCAGACAGCCGGATTTTCAACATCATAAATAGCCACAAGATGAGAGGCGATGCTGTCAGTTTCCTGGACGTCCGTCCCATTGATAATTTTTGTACCCTTAGCTGTTGTCACATCGCTGGCTTGATTTGAACAAGCAGCCAGAACCAAAAGCGATAGCCCAATAACAAGTTTTCGTGACACAACCCCTCCAGAATTTAGATGGACCCTATATATGTATCACTGGTCCAAACGGCAAATATTTTTATAAAAAAAGCTGTACTCACCTCTCAAGGCAGTTGTGCACGCTCTCAGACGGGCCTACACTTGAACCATGAAAAACTTTTATCAAGACGGACCAAGCCTCACGAATACATTCCAATCAGATGCTTTACTTCAGAAACTCTTGAAAAAAATTCTGCCTGCTGACTGTCAAAAGCAAGCCCTACCTCATTTAGATCATTTGGGTCAAAGAGCGGCGTCAGACATGCTTATTTGGGCACAAGAGGCTGAAACTTATCCTCCGGTGCACGTACCCTTCGATCCTTGGGGCCGTCGCATTGACGACATTCGCGTTTCTTCAGGTTGGCAAAACCTAGAAAAAATGGCGGCCGAAGAGGGCATCGTTGCCACAGCTTATGATAGAAAATACGGCGCCTTCTCTCGCGTTTATCAAATGGCTCTGCTTTATTTGTACTCCCCGAGCTCAGCAATTTTTTCATGCCCACTGGCAATGACCGATGGTGCTGCTCGTGCCTTGGAGCTTTACGGAACACCTGATTTGAAAGCCCGTGCGATCCCTCACCTGACTTCTCGCGATCCGAAAACATTTTGGACTGCAGGACAATGGATGACTGAAAGAACGGGTGGTTCTGATGTCAGCGGTACCGCAACAGATGCTCATGCCTACAATGGTCAAAGCGGTTTCGGTGCGACACATGCTTTGCATGGAACAAAATGGTTCACATCAGCAACAACATCACAAATGGCTCTGACGTTGGCTCGCCCTGATGGTGCTGCGGCTGGATCTAAAGGTTTAAGTCTTTTCTATCTAGAACTTCGCAACGAACAAAATCAGTTAAACCACATTCAGATTCACAGACTTAAAGACAAGCTAGGAACTAAGGCGTTGCCAACAGCAGAGCTAAGCCTGCAAGGCACTCCTGCTCGTTTGGTCGGTGGCGAAGGTGATGGTATCAAAAAAATCGCGAGCGTCCTTAACATCACTCGCATCTACAATTCCATCTGCGCTATTGGACATGCTCGTCGTGCTTTGGATCTAGCACAGAACTATTCCCGCAAAAGGAAAGCCTTCGGCAAATTGTTGATCGATCATCCTTTGCACCAGGAAACTTTGCGCTGGTTGGAAGAAGACTTCCGCCGTTGTTTCGCGTTCAGCTTCCATATCGCTCATTTACTTGGCAAAGAAGAAGTCGGCGAGATCAGTGCCAAAGAACGCACCTTACTGCGCACTCTGACTCCGGTTCTGAAACTTTACACAGCTAAGAAAACAATCAACATCTCCAGCGAAGTTGTCGAGATGTTTGGTGGAGCAGGTTACGTTGAGGACACAGGACTGCCGCGCTTAATCCGTGACGCTCAGGTGTTTTCGATTTGGGAAGGCACTACGAATGTTCTTTCACTTGATATGCTTCGTGCTTTTGAAAAGGAACAATCTCTTCCTGTACTGGTAGAGTATTTGAAATCGACATCTGCGTTTAAGAATTCAGCTCCGGGTTTTATGAAAAAATGGAGTGAGTTTGAACATCTTATTGGCAAGCTGCAAAAATCAGCTCCTGAAGAATGGGAACGCCACGCTCGCACATTGGCTCTTCTGACTGGAGACCTGATGGGTGAAGCCACGATGCTGGAACATGATCTTTAGAATTCTATAAATTGAAATGCAAAAGGCCGTTGATCTCTCAACGGCCTTTTTTATTATCCTCGATTCAAAATCTACTGGAACGCCACTGGCTGCATCAATGGAATGGCATCATGAGGCATGATGTCTCCCGGATTATTACCAATCACGATACCACGGATTTTCGAGTGACGAGTTCTTGGATCAAACTTCGGAATCATATCTGAATCCGGAGCGCTCTCCCCTGGAACCCATTTGCCATCGCCATCTGTCACCCATTGCTTGTAGTACATAGAAATTCTTGTACCTTCTACGAGGAAGTCGATCAGAACACCAGGTCCCGCCATCGCAATCGCTGCTTGATAAGTGAATGGATTTGTCGCCATACCCTCACCAAACTGACCGTAAGCTGCCGCAAATGCTCTTGGATCACCCGTCATCGTATTGTTCATCACACGAAGAGAGCGCCACATTTTCGACATACCCGCTATAGTCGCATTACGTTGCTTGATCTGACAGCCCGCAAATTTGCAGATATCCCATGGGTCGCCACCTTTATCAAAGTACTGACCATGCAGACCCAATCCACGCGATGTGAATTGATCTTCCGATAAACGTTGAGCCGCTTGCATCAAGCGCAGAGTATTCTCCTCGCCCATTTTCGCGTTGAACTCGACACCTGTGTAGCCCAATGCCGCATTGTCTGGAATATTGATCATTAAACGTTTCAAGCCCGTTTTGCGAACCAGCTCTTTCAAGCCTTTTCTTAAACGGTCGTCGTTACTTGCTTCGTGTCTGAACGCGTAGCTGTAAGTACCGAACATACCATTGTAACGTTCTTTGCTGTCCCAGTTATCCAACGTGTATCTTGCACCAGTGAACATAAAGTCTTCTTCTCTATGTTTAAACCAGAAACGCGAATCATCAGATTCATTGAAGATACCGTAGTGCACACGAGCCGTGTTTCTTTCGATATGCAAATCCGATGTCGTGAATGATTGCACGCGGCCTTTGCTAAACACGCGATCCCAAATAATTGGAATCGCAAACGCTTTGCTGACAGTTTGACCCGTCGACACTGTTCTGAAAGTTAAAACCTTCGTGACAGGAGTCGCCTCAACCAAGTTCATTGGTTTTTTAGTCGCAAACTGCTCTGAAGCATAGGAGTTACCACGAATCATATCTTCGTAAGCCTTGCGTCCCGTGTCTGTGCTTAAATCGTAAAGATACGAGAAGCCGTCATCCGCAGACTCAAAATAGTTCTTACCAATCGACATGATCGAAACGCTTGTGAAGATCGACAAGTTTTCAAGTTTACCACTTGTCATTTTCACATACGCCATATGATCGCCGACTTTTTCAACGTAAGTCTCCCACGAACCGCGAGCTAGTTTTGCTGTCCCGATTCCCACCGGACCAATACCTGCATTCGCCAAGAAGATCACGCCGCCGTAACCGACATAAGTGATACTGTCACCAGCATCCCACTTGTCTAGATCTGTCGCGTTCTTAGGAACTGACCAACGACCCCCCATGGCTTTTGCTTTATCCAATGTACTTGCATAGCGAGTGGAGGACGTATCCTTACCAATCACTGGCAATACACCAACATATCCCCAGAAGTAATCAAGCAGTCCGGTCGCATTGTCGAACCAGAATCTGACTTGCGCTCCCAAGCCCACTTCGATGCTGCCATAGACAGTTTTTTGGAAGCCATCACGATACTCGCCTGTCTTCAATGTTTGTGAAGATGGTGGATCGTAAGACACTCCCACTGCCGCTGGTTGCGGAATATCATGTGGAGTTAGATTGACGATGTAAGAACCAAAGTCGAAGGCCAAATGGAAAAGTGGCTCAAGCTTCGCTCTGAATCTATTTTTCTTTTCTTTCTTGCTTCCTGTAGAGCTGGAGCTGCTTTCACTTGTTGAAGTGGAAGTGCTTTCAGTCGACGTGGAAGTCGAAGTAGATGTAGAGGTTGATGTTGAAGTCGATACGCTCGTTTCCTGACGTCCTGTTGCAGACTCAGTTCCCGGGCCTGTCGAAGACGTGCTTGGATCACCATACGTTGAGGTATTTCCGTAAGATGTCGATTCACCATAGGAAGTAGATTCACCATATGTCGTGTTTCCGTAAGACGTCGACTCACCATAAGATGTGTGGCCGTACGATGAAGAGTTCCCGTAGGAAGAACTTCCGCGAGGACCATGGTCACCTTTGTCGCCTTTAGTGCCGTGATCACCTTTAGTACCGCGTTCACCTCGTTCACCGCGATCGCCTTTATCACCTTTGCTGCCATGGTCGCCATAGTTACCGCGCTCTCCACGGTCCCCTTTGTCACCCTTGTCGCCTTTAGTGCCGCGATCACCGTAGTTGCCACGTTCGCCGCGCTCCCCACGATCACCTTTATCGCCTTTGCTTCCGTGGTCGCCGTAGTTACCACGTTCGCCACGATCTCCCTTGTCACCTTTTGATCCGTGTTCGCCGAAGCTGCCACGTTCACCGCGGTCGCCTTTATCGCCCTTGCTTCCGTGGTCGCCATAGTTACCGCGCTCTCCGCGATCCCCTTTGTCACCTTTAGATCCGCGATCACCAAAGTTTCCGTGGCTGCCTTTATCACCACGCTCGCCTTTGTCTCCACGAGATCCCTTAGAATCAAAGCCGCCGCGTTCTCCGCCGTCACCTTTGCTACCTTTGGAATCAAAGCCACCACGCTCACCGCGATCGCCTTTATCACCTTTAGATCCATAGCTATTATTGCCTGAACCAAAAGATCCTTTCGAACCTTTTGAATCAAAACCGCCGCCGGAACCCTTCGAGCCGCCACTCGAATTGTTACCACCGACAAATTTCTTAGGAACTTCATTCGCTTTGATGAAGCCACCCGTTTCGTTACGCTCTTCTTCCTCTTTCACTCCAACACGAATTTTTCCGTCGCGAGTGACGCTGAAGATCCCCTTGCCTTCGTCCTTAGCACGTGAGTTCTCGCTTGGCTGTTGAATGTCCTTCTTAGGCTCTTGTGATGGCAACGTTTGCAGTTGCGACATCTGAGCCCAAGTAGGATTAGCCAAAAGCGAGATCCCCGCCGCAAGAACTAACTTCTTACGCGATCTCATTCTTCCTCCGTTTAGGTTCTCTCTTTGTTTGTTGAAATACAGATTCGCGGCATAACGAAAGCGACCTCACACGTCTTCGCGAAGTTCCCTGTCCCACAAGATTCTGTAAATTTCCACAAAAGAATTATTTGGAGTCGCAGAATTTTGACAGAATATTATCTGTAATTTTCCACCTTTTAATTTATTGCGAAACATTCAGGAGCAGCAGTGACTCTGCAATGAAATAAAAAAGCCAAGCATTCGCTTGGCTTCACAATCTTGAATCAATTTTTAACTGTTTAGACTACGCGGTTTGCATCTTGCTGAAACGATGAAGAATTTTTGAAAGCCGCGCGTGCAAATAGTTTTGCGCCTTGATCATGTCCCATGGATCAACCATTGATAACATCGTCACCATCATCACCCATTCAAACATTGGAATACTCATTACGATTTCAATACCGATGTGCAGAGCTATGCCAGACAACAAAACCCAATAACGCAAATCCCTGAACCAAACCAATGTTCCCATCGCAAGTTCCACAGCGAGCGTCGACCACGTCATGAATTTTATAACCGCGAGATTATTCAATAGAGGAAATGGCATGCGCACGAACTCATCCAAACGAGTCGCAACATATACTGCTGTTCCATCTACCCAGTGCGTGCCTTTGATTTTAAATAGAACCGTCGCAATATAGATCACGCAGAACTGAATTTGAATCATACGCAAAGCCCACGGACGCTCCATCACCGGATCGCTTTGTTTCCCATAGCGCATCTCGCGAAACCAACGATCCAGCGAGTAAGCCTTACCTGCGGCAGAAAACGTCATAAAGAATAAAATATTCCTTAAGACGATATCACCACTGTTCAAAATAAAATCGTTCCTGTTCTGAAACGACAACACCGTCATAAATGCTAACACCATGGATGTGCGGGTGAATAAACCGAGAGTCACTCCCACCGCCGCCAGCAAATTCACAATCGCCAACAACACCGGAACGCGCGGATCATTAGGCATCAGATCAAACAAACTAAATCTGGCACTCGATCCATATTCAATCGATGTGCGCAGTGAGATCATGCCATCGACTCCCCAGAACACATCTAGATAACTCCAGATCATGTACCAGTTGAATAAAAGCAATAGACCGAACAACACACGCATCAACCCCAAATTATCCACCGGCTGAGGCTTAAAAAAGAAATCCCAAATGCTTCTAATTATTGTTGCTGATTTCATATTTTCCCTTATTCGCTGGATAATAGAAGAAAACGCTTTCGCGCTTGTATTCACCGTTCTTTTCACCATGCTTTACAAAGACCTTCTTGGGATCTTCGACATAATTATAGTAACGGAAGAACTGCAGCCGTTCGATTTCACGATGCTTACCTGCGGCCTCCACCTTTGAAACTTGGCGAGTCACATAGCGAGCCACATCAAACCAAATGTCTTCGTTTTTTTCAGGCATCAGATATTCTTGAGTGAACTTACGATAGCGATCGCCACCAATAACTTTATCAGCACCCTGCATTTGCGTTGGACGAGGCAAAGACCATTTTTCTTTAGAGCCATCTTTGAAATGAATATCGACTTCGACATAGGAATTTAAAGACATCGGATTCGGAGCAAACATACTCCAAGGCTGCTCAAGGCCTACGAAATCAAAATACTCCCCAAAGGTATTTAGAATTCTTCGCCCCAACTCACTGCGATCGGGAAAGGACGCCGTAAAGATCCACATCAAATGAATCGCAACGAATACAGATATGACAGTTAGCTTTGCACGCTCCCAATACCGCACCATAAACTTCCCCACACTTCTTGCTTTTTAGCATGTGGAACTTAATGGGACGTGGCCCGTGAGGGCAAATGGCAATCGTGAAACCTGAATTACATTTGGGCCATCAGAAATAAAAAAGGACCGCTCTTTTAAAGCGATCCTTTTGAATTTTCATAGAGTTAGATCTATTTCTTTTTACCGGCTTTAACTTCAACGTTAGCTGCGGACATTGTGTACTCGATCGTCACTTTTTCGCCCACTTTCAATTCGCCAATTACTTTCGTTCCTGCTGTTCTTTCGATTTCCCATTTATCTTTGCCTTTTTCGACAACGATTTTGGAATCAGTTACTTCCAACACGGGACCTGTCACTTGATAAGTTTTTGCAGCAAAGCTGTATGAAGATGCCAATAGAACCAAAGACGCCAAGATCAATTTCATAAAAACTCCTTTTCTTATAATCGAGATCTCAACAGATCCCGATTTCAGTGTCACTTTCTTTGATAATCGTCCTGATAGCGAACAATGTCGTCTTCACCGAAGTATGTTCCCAACTGAACCTCGACAAATTCCAACATCTCATTGCTGGTATTGCGCATGCGATGTTTTGCACCCAGCGGAATATGGATGTGCGTTCCAGCCTTCACAGCGATGACTTTATCATCCAAGACAACTTCGCCCTGACCTTTTGTGATTGTCCAATGCTCTTCACGTTTCGCATGACTTTGATACGACAACTGCGAGTGAGGATTCACACGGATCACTTTAGATTTAAAATCAGGAGTGTCCTTCAAGATTTCAAAGTAGCCCCAAGGACGATACTCATAGACATGATCTTTAGTCAGCGAAGACTTCTGTTGATTCAAAGACTCCACCACATGGCGAACATCCTGAGATTGGCCTTTTTTAACCAACATCAACGCGTCTTGCGTATCAACCACGATCACATCATCCAAACCAATCGTGGAGTAATGTTTGCCTGGCTTACCGAATACAAAGTTATCTTTGCCATTCACGTTGAACACGTCTTGGCCTTTTTGCAAGGATGCAACCGCATCCCACGAACCCACATCACTCCAACCAAATTCGGAAGGAATGCACGCAAGTTCCTCGCCACTCAGTTTTTCCATGATGGCATAGTCGATAGAAATACTTTGAACCTTGCTATAGATCTCATCCAAGTTCGAAGCATCTGCTTTCAATGCAGAAATCAATCCCCACATCTCAGGCTGGTGCTTTTGGAACAAAGAAATCATGTGAGAGGCTTTAAATACAAAGATCCCCGCATTCCAGCTGAAGCTTCCTTGCGCCAAAAATTCTTTGGCTTTTTCCAAAGCTGGCTTTTCATGGAACTTAACAACGGAATAGGCTTTCAAACTGCCGTGCTCTTTGAAGCTCGCTGCGTTTGTTTGAATATACCCGTATCCTGTTTCTGGATAGGAAGGCGTAATCCCCAAAGTCACAACTTTGTTTCCAGAAGCAACTTCAGAAGCAAACGAAACCACATCCAAGAACGCCTGTTCCTTTGCGATCAAATGATCTGAAGGAAAGATCCCCACAATCTCAGAACCTTTGCCTTTTAAATCTAAAAGTTTGCAAAGCACTGCGATCGCTGGCGCCGTGTTTTTTCCGTAAGGTTCATAAACGACCTGAACGTCGTTCATTTTGTTTTGCTTTAAGTTGATCTCTGTCAATGTTTGCAGAGCTTTTGAAGTCACAACCCACGGCGTCCCCATTTTGTGACATCTCTCCAAAGTCATTGTCTGCAATGGCTTTTCAAAAATCGTACAAAACTGTTTTGGTAACTGCTGGCGAGAAACGGGCCAAAGGCGCGTACCACTGCCACCAGATAACACTACTGGAATCACGTAAACCTCCGAGAATCCTCACTTATATCACTCTGAGTGGGAGCCGGGTATTTTAACTCTCGACATGGCCCATCAAGTCAAAAAATGTTGCACATCCAAGTAGAGTTTAAGGGGGTTTTACAGTAAGAATTCTTATGGTTAAAAAGACAAAGAACATTGCGCTTCAGTTGCTCAAAATTCTATTTTCGGCGGGCATCATCTATTGGCTAGTGCAGTCTGGAAAGCTTAACTTTGCGGCTCTCCGCAATCTTTTAACACCTGGAATCATTCTCTTATCTTTCGCAATCATCCTGCTCAACGGCCTGCTTACCAGCGAACGTTGGCGCATGTTGGTCAAATCACAAGGCATCCCGGCAAAAGCTTGGCCTTCTTTTAAACTGACTCTTATCGGTCAGTTTTTTAACTTCGCCATGCCAGGTGGAGTGGGTGGTGACGTCATCAAAGCGTTCTATTTCACCCGCGACAATCCTGGAACCAAAGTCGTCGCCGTGACGAGTGTTCTTATGGATCGCGTGCTTGGAATGTACGCCATGATCTTGATGGCGTTGGTGGTGATGTTTTATGACTTCCAACATGTCGAAACAGTTTCAACACTGATGACTTTGTTCTGGTTCATCCTGACCTTGGCCATCGTATTTACGATCGCTTTAGGCCTGGTGTTTTCGACAAAGATTTACGAAACCAATCTTCTGAAAAGAATCATTCGTAAACTTCCTTTGGCTGAAAAGTTTATGAAGCTTTACGAAAGCCTGCATCTGTACGGCAATCACCTTCCGCGTATCATTCAAGTGATCGTACTGAGCTTGCTTTCCCAATCTGCCTCTATCGTATTCCTGTACATGGTTGGTCAGGTTTCGGGATACTCAGAAATCCCATTGAAAACTTACTTCTTGGTGGCACCACTAGGCTTTATGGCAACGGCTATCCCTATCTCCCCTGCGGGAGTTGGCGTTGGCCAAGCGGCTTTCTATTTCCTATTCAACGTTTACACGGGTAACTCGACAGAGGTTGGCCCAACAACGATCACAGCATTCCAAGTGGCATCGTTCTTGGTCAGCTTGTTGGGAGCGTTTTTCTATATGCGCTACAAACGCCCGAACGATATGTCTGAAGCCGCGGATATGGCTTGATATTTAAAATCAGGATGAGAAGTTCGGAAATCTTCCAAGGACTTCTTTTCCTGCTCTAGTTTTTCTGAATGAAATAGGTAGCAACTTCCCACGCCCGCAGAGTACGCGGCGATCAGATCCGTAGCACTGTCCCCGACCATGAGGGATTTCCCCATATCGATTTTCAATTTTTCTTTTACAAGCTGGAACATTCCCGCACGAGGCTTACGAAGGCCGGCGAACACACGCCCCGCCTGCACACCTTCGTTTTCGATATACGATGCCCATACACATTCATCGATCCATGCACCTTGAGCAGCCAGTAGCTTCAACATACGCTGATGCACGCCTTTGTATTCAGCCCAAGAAATACGTCCACGACCGATGCCGCTTTGATTCGTCACCAAAGCCACCCAGTAGCCCTTTTCATGAGCTTGACGGATCAGCTCCACCACTTCAGGAATCAACACAACTTGTTCAGGGTCTTTGTTATAAGGAACGTTTTTTACCACGACATCATCGCGGTCCAAAAACAAGCAAGGTGCATGATCCATTTCTTCGCTCGCCCAATTCTCAATCAATGAATCAAATTGCGGAGCCAAAGCTGTCCAAAACTTTGTCCAAGCAGCAAGATCTGTATCCTGCCATACATAATCAAGATGAGCCGCGTGCACACCACTTTGGCCAATCCAAACACGTTGCCCTTGAACATTTGCGTTGAGGTCCTTAAGAACGGATTCCTGTCCCGCAAAAAAGAAAATCAAATCATGTGCGCCGGTTTGATAACGACCCTTGTCCAAATCTGCTTTGGAACGAATAACAAAGGGAATCTTCATGGCAAAAGATTGATTCAACGGAGAAAGCCATTGATCTAAATCCTGAGGCGCTTGGTCTTTGATAAAAACCAAAACTCCCCCCATACGAACGGTATCTGCGACTAGCTGTGCCCATGATTTCATATCCCTAAAACATACGACAATCCCCGTGCACTGTCCTCGCTTTTCACTTGCCGCCACGCATTTTTGTCATAAACTTTAAGGAGTTTCAAATTGCACCTTCCATCACGAGGAATATCAATGACGATATTATTAAAACAGCTCTACAAATTCATTGTCCTACTGAATTCCGACACAGACACAATGCCTTTGGCTTTCGGTTTGTCGTTGGGCTTGCTTTTGGGATTCGCACCCATCTTTTCAATTCAAACACTGATTGTGCTTTTCATCGTGTTTGTCTTCCGCGTGCAACTGGGAGCAGCTTTCCTATCAGCGTTCTTTTTTAAATTCATCGCGTTTCTTTTCGACTACCCGGCTCACCTATTGGGCCAAGCGGTTTTGGAAAACTCAGCACTTCGCCCGCTGTTCGTCAGCATGTACAACATGCCATTCGTTCCGATGACTCGTTTTAATAACAGCATCATCATGGGCTCGATGGTGGTTTCGATTTTGCTTTTCCCATTCGCGTACTATGGCTTCAAAGCGATGATCCTTGCTTACCGAGCAACAGTCGTTGCGCGCTTTAAGGACACCAAGGGCTGGAAAGCGTTCAAAGCGACTAAGTTTTACGAGTGGTACAACAAATACAACGATCTTTACGGCGGTTAGGAATCATCATGGCAACATCTCAAACTCAACCTAAAGAAAAAAAGAAAAAGGGCATCATCCGTTGGGGCGCCCTAGTTCCATTCATCATCTTCTGCTTAATCGTAGGCTTGTACTTCCATTTCTTCTTTGACGGACATCTTCGTCGCGCGATGGAGTGGTCTGGATACAAAGCTCTCGGTGCAGAAGTAAATATCGCTGATGTCAAAACCAGCTTCTTTAATGCCAACATCAGCATCAAAGGAATCGAGCTGACGGACGCTGAAAAACCAACTCATGATTCCGTTAAGATCGGCGAAATCCGCTTCGGTATGTTGTGGGACGCTCTTCTTCGCGTAAAATTCGTCATCAACGAAGCCGTTGTTGAACAAATTGAATTCGGCGTAAAGCGCGCTCGTCCGGGCAAGGTCGCTCCTCCGCCACCAGTTTCCAATGAACCAGGAATGCTAGCGACTGAAGGTGGTAAACTTAAATCTCAAGCTGAAAAAGAACTGCAAGATCGCTATGGCGAAAATGTTCTGGGCGATGTGATCAGCATGCTGGGTGGAGCAGATCCAAACGCGCAACTGCAAAAGTTGCAATCGTCTTTACCAAGCAAAGCGATGATCGAAAAGTTCCAAGCAGATCTTCAGACAAAACAAAAAATGTGGGATGAACGCCTTAAGACCTTGCCTCAAGGTAAAGACATCCAAGCATTGAATGATCGCCTTAATAAAGTTCAGTACAAAGACTTTAAAAATCCGCAGGAGCTTCAGGCTTCTTTGCAACAACTTGATTCGATCTACAAAGATGCGGATGGCAAGTACAAGCAAATCCAGTCCGTTAGCAATGACTTGAATGCAGATCTTAAAAACCTGCAAACTCAATACGGCGAGATCGAAAAGCAAATCAAGGTGGACATCAAGTCCTTGGAGCAACACTTCCGCATTCCACAAATCGATGCGAAAGCTTTGACGATGGCTGTGTTCAATCGCTATTTGGAACCTTACAAAGCCAAGTTCTTCCGCTATAAATCTTTGGCGGAAAAATACATCCCACCAAAGTATTTGAAAAAAGGCGAAGCTAAATCGGAGGAAGAAGAAATCGCGATCCAACCTCACCCACGTGAAAGCGGTATCACTTATGAATTCGGTCGCCCTAACTCTTACCCAATGTTCTGGGTTAAACGTACGGCTGTCAGCTCGCAAGCAGGCCTTACGCCAAACTCTGGAAACGTAAAAGGTGAGATCTTAGATATCACTTCCAACCAACGCTTGGTGGGTCGCCCAACGATCGCAACACTGGCTGGTGACTTCCCTGCGATGGAAATCCTGGGTTTCCTATTGAAGCTTTCTATCGACAACCGCAAAGACGACTCAGTTATCGACTATACTTTCAAGGTTGATTCGTATGCGATTGAAGGCAAAGACTTGGTAACAAGTCCCGAAGTTAAAATCGCCTTCAATAAAGCGAATGGCGCCATGGGATTGCAAGGTTCTGTTGTCGGTCTTAAAAACCTGTCTGTCGATTTCGACAACAAGTTTACTAAAATCGACTATGCTGTTTCTTCGACAAATCAGATCGCTGATGAAATCCTAAAAACTGTGTTTGCTGGAATTCCACTGGTGACTTTGACTGCGAAGGGCCAAGGCGATTTGCCAAATGTGCCGTTGTCGATCAATTCAAACTTGGGTCCTGAACTTTCCAAAGGCTTTGAAAAACAGATCAACGCCAAGATCGAAGAAGCTCGTAAAAAAATCGAAGCTTACGTCGAACAAGAAATCGGAAAACAGAAAGCCCAAGTCGAAGCACAGATCAATCAGTTAAAAGGTCAGTTCGACAAAGAGGTTAAGAAAGCTCAGGAACAACTCGATGCTCAGAAAAAACAAGCTGAGTCCCGTGTTGAGTCCGCTAAGAAAGACGCTGAAAACCAAGGTCGTAAGCAACTTGAAAAAGAAGGCCAAAAAGCCGTCGACGATCTAAAGAAACGCTTCGGTCTGTAGCTTTAAGCCTGAACCAAGATCTCTTTCAGTAAGTTAATATCAACGGGTTTGGACAAATAAGCATCAAACCCGTTGCTTCTGGAATCCAGTCTGCCCTCTGCCGTCGCCTGCGCAGTAACGGCCACAATCAAACCCACATAACCTTTTTCACGTAGCAATGCCGCCGCCTGATAGCCATCCATCACTGGCATTTTAATATCCATCAAGATGACATCAAAGTTTTTCGCCAAGGCTCTTTCTACTCCAGCTTGACCGTTCTCACTGGTCTCAACGATCGCACCTTCACGCATCAGGTAACGAGACATCAAGGCACGAAGATCATCCGAATCATCTACAACTAAGATTTCACGATCCTTCAAATGGTTTGATTCTTGTGGAATTGGAATGCGCTCGCGCGCGCCGTAACGGACCTCATGGGCTGAAACTAATTTCAGATCTGAAGCTTTGCCCACCGGAAGATTAAATTCAAAAGTACTACCATCACCCAGCATCGAGCGGATCAAACGCAAATCACCGCCCATACCTCGCGCCAGCTGACGACTCAAAGCTAACCCCAAGCCGGATCCTGGCACACGCTGCACCTCTGGATTTTCACCACGCACGAAGGGCTCAAAGAGATGGCGTTGAACGTGGTAATCCATCCCCATGCCCGTATCGCTGACAATTACACTGACGAAACCCTCACCCTCATTATTGGAATAGAAGCGCGCCGTCGCCGTGATCTCGCCCTTTTTGGTGTGCTTCACCGCATTGGACAAAAGATTCACGATCACTTGGCGGAAACGAACTGGATCCGAGGAAATACTTGCTGGAAAGTGAGTCGCGAAATTCAACGACATCGCGATGTCTCGATTCTCAATTGTCGAGCGGATCATCACCATGCAGTCTTCTAACTCTAAAGCCGGATTCATCGAGCAAGATTGAAAGTACAAACCCTTAGATTCAATTTTAGATAGATCCAACAGATCATTCACCAAGGTCACCATGAACTTACCCTGACGATGGATAGCCTCCACATCGCTGCGATTTTGCTCATCCAAAACGCCACTGCCTAACAGAGTCTCCGAATAACCTAAGATAGAAGCAATAGGAGTTCTGATTTCATGACTAGCATTGGCCAGCAACACGGACTTACCGCGATTGGCGGCTTCATGAACATCACGCTCACGACGTAGGATTTCTTCATTCTTTTTCGTGGTGATATCCCAGGCGATTCCCGTCATACGATAAGTCGTCTTAGGATCTTTCGAAACTTTTCCTTTGATCGCCACGTGACGAGCCTCACCTTTATGATCAAGACACTCGACTTCGACATCAAAATCACCGGGACTTACGAAATGCTTTTTAAGGATTTCTAAAAGCTGCGTGGACCCTTTCGGGAACAGCTCGATATTTCCATTGAAATCCAGATGGTTGGTTTCAACATACCAATCCCAAGACAACGCATTGGACGAAGCCATCGCGAGGCGCAGATGCTGCTCGCTTTTTTTAAGCTGATAGTCCATCGAAAGCATGCGCAAAATCGCACGATTCAAGTTCCGCCCAATAAAGAACAACAGCACCATATAGAACAAAATAAGAACGCCCAACAGATTGTGATGGGGAACTTGCGACAGCATCAGATAACCGAAGCTCCACCCCACCAATGCCGGCACCGTCAAACATGCCATGGCCTTTTTAGAAGACACATAATAGATCAAAGGCCCTGCGGTCATAGAGGCTATAATAAGGGCTGCCAGGATCTGCACCGTCGGATCGGTGGTGCCTGCCGACATCACGCCCACCGTGCCCCAGCCCAACCCCGAGATCAGTAGCTGCGAATACAACAGATACTGCCACACTCGCAATTGACGAGCACTGGTCACCGTCGCTTTAGTCGCATTCCATCTCCACAAAGACAGCATACGAATAGTGACTGTCGTCACCATCACTGACATCCAGATTTGCAATACGCTATGAGGAACGTGCTCCCACGCGACCCACAAAAAGGCGCAGCCGTTTCCCAAAATAGCGAAGGCACCCTTCAAATGTTCCTGATAAATCAGATCTAACTTTCTGATTTTAAAATCAAGGCTTTGAACGCCATTGACTGTGTATGAATTGGATTCTGAAACCTTCGCCATGGGAGCGATGATCTATCAACAGCACACTGTTTTTTCAATGGCTCCCTAAAATTGTAATGAAGAAGTTGTTCTGGCAACTCCAGATCTCATTTAAAGAGATTTGAGTTCACTCTGAATTTTGAAAAGTTACGAATAGTGTCCATCAATAGTGCAGCGTTGTTTTTATTTCAGAAGCATTTCGTCGAGCTTGTTTTCAGGACGTGTTTATGAGTTCGTCACTATCTCGTAAATTACTAGAATCATTGGTTATTTTGACTCGCATTTCACTTTTGATCTTTTTTTGAGGTCACCCCACATGCTAGCCTTTTTAAGTGAGGTAGCAATTTATGAAAACGATGAATCTAAAAAATCTCTTAGTACTAAGTGCGATGACAACTGCGACAGCAGCTTGTTCAAAAATGGAGTTTACACCTGCACCTATCGAAATGGCTTCATCCGCTCCCACTACTTCAGTAAGTTTCTCTCAGCTAGTAGGATACGGAAACAAACAGGTCGACTTCCTTATAGTGTTCGATGACTCGAACTCGATGCTTCCAGATCTTAAGAAGCTCGCTGCGGGCCTTGGCGACTTTGTTGGCTCATTAGAGAACAGTGGTATCGACTGGCAAATGTGTATGACGACGACACGTGCGATGAACAGCCAGTGGGGCTTCTCCGCGGACTGGGTGGGATACTCACCGGCTTCCGGTACTCCCGCATACCTACTTAAAAAAGGCGTTTCTAATCTAACGAACATCTTCGAAAACACTGTTAATACAATGACAATTGGTGGTAGCGGCTCTGCAGATGAGCGCGGCTTGAAGGCTACATACAACCACTTCTCGCTAGCTGGCTCTAATGGTTGCTACCGTAAAGGTGCGGCTGTGTCTGTGATCTTGGTATCAAATGAAGACGAACGCTCTGTCGGCGGAGACGCTTCTAAAATGAAAGCTAACGATGCCGCTGGCAGCTTACTACCTCTCGAGGCTGAAGACATGCCAGAGAACGTAGTTGCGATGGCTAAAATGAGATTCGGCAATGACGTGCGCTTTACCTTCAATAGCTTGATCGTAAAACCAGGCGATAAATCCTGCGAGAACATGCAAGACGCCGCTTCGGCTTCTCCAAGCCATGAAGGTGTGGTCTATGCCCGCCTCTCAAACCTTACTGAAGGTGGTATCGGTAGTATCTGTGATTCTAACTTTGCAGATAACTTGAATACGTTCCGCGATAAGATCGTGAACTCGATGACTCACATGACTCTACAATGTGCGCCGACTGCCGATTCAATGAAGATCGTGATCAATGGAAAAAGCTTTACGCAATTTAAAGTGGAAGGAAATATCCTGAAGTTCAACTCACCGTTGGTTGAAGGAACGAAAATCGATCTAGCGTTCGATTGTCCGTAAAAACACCCGTTAGACCCACACTCGCCAGGGACAAAGGAATTGTCTCTGGCGATTCTTTTTTTGAAGACTACTTTTTGCCCATCAACGAATTCATATATTCCAACGAATCCTTTGTGTGCCAGTCGATCGAACCCACAAGCTTCTTAACTAGTTTGTGCTCTCTGTTCAGAATCAAAGACTCCGGCAAGCGAGACACATCAAACATCTTCATCAATGAACGATCCTGATCATAAACGATCTTGATGTTTTCGCCCTTAAGCTCTGGGAATGATTTCAAGAAAACATGGATATCGTTTTCATTGCTATCGCCCGAAACAGCGATCAACTGAATTTCGCCTTTATACTCTTTAACCAACTTGATCAAAGAAGGCACTTCCTCAACACAAGGCCCGCACCATGAAGCCCAAAAATTCAGGATGATGACTTTCCCCTTCATTTGCTCCAAATCAAAGGATGCCCCGTCTAGAGCCTTTGCCGAGAAGTTAGGAACACCATCGGTTTCCATTTTTTCCACCGACGACATCGTTGCCGGAGCTTTCTCTACATGGCTCATGAAATAGTGATTGAATGCCCAAACAGCAAAACCACCAATAACGATAACCAGAGCCAATGCTTTTAGATGTTGCTTCATAGTTGTCCTCCAGACTTCAAAATACCAAAAAAAAACCCAGGTTGCCCTGGGTTTTTTGAAAATCAATTTTGATCCTCTAAATTAAGCGCGTGATTTAGCACGAGCTTTCTTTTGAGTTTTCTTAACAGTTTTCTTTTTAGCAGCTACAGTTTTTGTACCCGCTTTTTTAGCTTTAGAAGCTACTTTTTTAGCTGGCTTAGCGTCAGCTTTAGCAGTTTTTTCTTCTTTAGCAGCTGTTTTAGCTTCGAAATCGTAGTCTACGAACTCAAGGAACGCCATCTCAGCAGTGTCACCTGGGCGACGACCGATTTTGATGATGCGAGTGTAACCACCTGGACGAGAAGCAAAACGAGGAGCCAAGTCCTTCATGATGATGCTTACTACGTTTTTATTTGGGTAGCGAGACAACAACAAACGAGTTGTGTTCAAGTCACCTTTTTTACCCAAAGTGATAGCGCGCTCAACGTGACGGCGAGTTTCTTTCGCACGGTCAACAGTTGTAGTGATACGGCCGTGCTCTACTAGAGACTCAACCAAACCACGCAACAACGCTTTTCTTGGGCCAGATTTACGATCGAAATGCTTAACTCTTCTTCTGTGTGAACTCATATGTTCTCCGGTTAAAACGTGGGGACCGTATTAGGTATCCTCACGAAGAACACTCGCGCTTGATTGCTCGGTGTTTCTTTTTCGGGCTCCAGCCCTCACCAACTCCTCAGGGAGTTGGTGTCATCACAGCTTGTGACTATTGTTGTGTTTCTCTTTTTACTGGTGGTTGAGAAGGATCCCAACCTGGAGGCGGCCAACCTTCGATTTTCATACCAAGGCCAAGACCCATCTCGCCCAAGATCTCTTTGATCTCGTTCAAAGACTTGCGTCCAAAGTTTTTAGTTTTAAGCATCTCTGCTTCAGAACGAACAACCAACTCACCGATGTAACGGATGTTAGCGTTTTTCAAGCAGTTCGCAGAACGAACAGAAAGCTCAAGATCGTCAACAGAACGGAACAAGTTCTCGTTCAATGAAGGCGAACCTAGCTCGCGAGATTCTTCAACTGGTTCCATGCTTTCATCGAAAGTAAGGAAGATTTGAAGTTGTTCTTTCATGATTTTAGAAGAAAGAGCAACAGCTTCGTCCGGTTTCAATGAACCATCAGTCCAAACTTCCAAAGTCAAAGCATCGTAGTCAGTTCTTTGACCAACGCGTGCATTTGAAACATTGTAGTTAACTTTACGGATTGGGCTGTAAAGAGCGTCAACACCGATGAAGCCAACTGGAAGATCAGTTTCTCTGTTTTCAACTGGTACGTAACCACGACCGAAACTTACAACGATTTCCGCTGCGAAGTTACCGTTCGCACCCAAAGTAGCGATGTGGTGATCTGGGTTTAGAACCTCGATCTTATCAGATACTTGGATGTCTGCTGCAGTAACTTTACCTGGACCTTTTTTAGAGATCTTCAAAGTCAAAGAGTCAGATGTGTATTGTTTGAAACGTACTTCTTTAAGGTTCAAGATGATGTCAGTAACATCTTCAAGAACGTCTGGGATCGTAGTGAACTCGTGCAATACGCCTTCGAACTTAACCGCAGTAATTGCAGAACCCATCATAGAGCTAAGAAGAATTCTTCTTAGGGAGTTACCAAGAGTAACGCCGAAACCTCTTTCAAGCGGACGGATAATGAATTTTGCGTAGTCATCACGAAGAGTATCACGATCAACCTCAAATCCCTTTGGTTTGATCATTTCTCTCCAAAACTTATAATAATGCTCTTGCATGGATCCCCCGAGAGGTTAATTTATCTTGAGTAGTAATCGTCGAACAAAATCCCTATGGGTTCCGTTCAACCTCAAGCTACAGCAGAAATTTTCATCTGATTGCGGCTTGACTTGATTTGGGCACTCACCATTCAACAAGAAATGGTTGCCATTAACAAGCTGTCTTGCTTCGCGGCACGGTTTTTGAATTAAACTGCACGAATTTCTTCATGCAGCCAATATTCAAATACCGAGAACTTCAAACGAGAGAGGCGACTTTTTAAGGAGTCGCCTATCAGGTTATTAGATTCTTCTGCGCTTAGGAGGACGGCAACCGTTGTGCGGAACAGGAGTGATATCTTTAAGAGTCAAGATTCTCATGCCTGTAGCAGCCAAAGCACGGATCGCTGGTTCACGACCAGCGCCTGGGCCTTTAAGGTATACGTCAACGGCTTTCATGCCAGCTTCCATAGCCTTTTTTGCTGCGTCTTCAGCCGCAACTTGAGCTGCGAATGGAGTACCTTTACGGCTACCTTTGAAACCAAGGTGACCTGCAGATGACCAAGAAACAGTTGCACCAGAAGGGTCAGTCATCGTGATGATAACATTACCGAAACCTGCTTGAATGTAGCAGTTCCCTTGTGGAACGTTTCTTTTAACTTTTTTCTTTGTAGTTGTCTTATTTTTATTTTCAGTATTCATCGCTAAAGTCCTTTAACTATACTGCTTTTTTCTTATTAGCGACCGTCTTCTTAGGACCTTTACGAGTACGTGCATTAGAACGAGTGTTCTGACCACGAACTGGCAAGCCTTTGCGGTGGCGAATACCACGGTAGCAGTTAAGATCCATCAAACGTTTAATAGATTGGCCAACTTCACGACGAAGATCACCCTCTACTTTAAAGTTTTGCTCGATGATTCCACGGATTTTTGCGATGTGCTCGTCTGTCAAACCTTCAGTTCTTAGAGTTGAAGGAATACCTACTTGCTTGCAAATCATAGCTGAACGAGGACGTCCGATCCCGTAGATATAAGTCAATGCGATTTCAACGCGTTTATTTCTAGGTAAGTCGACACCAAGGATACGTGCCATGATTAACCCTGCCTTTGCTTATGTTTAGGGTTCTCGCAGATAACGCGAATAACGCCTTTTCTTTTAATAACTTTACACTTATTACAAATTGCTTTTACTGATGGTCTTACTTTCATAAAATCTTCCCATGCGTGCTAATTTTTTGGCCAAAAATAGCCAAAAAGTACAGCAAAAATACAAACGAGGAGTCGGACGCTATCACCGAGCAGTGTTAATGTCTAGAGATAAAACAATAATAAAAGTGGTTAGCCTATTATTTTTTCGATCTCGTTATAGACCTGCGAAGTGTCCCTATTACCGTCGACTACGATGTATTTTCCTGATTTTTTATAAAACTCTTTAAGTGGGCTTGTGAATTCCTGGTAGGTTTTAAGGCGCGTCTCAATAACGTCTGCCTTATCATCATTGCGCTGAATTACTTCACCGCCGCAGTTATCACATTTACCTTCCGTCTTGGTAGGCTTACTGACAATGTGGTAAACAGCCCCGCAACTTTTACATACGCGTCTACCTGTTAAACGATCCATCAAGATTTCCATTGGAACTTCCAAAAAGATGGCTTTTCCAATAGAAAGTGTCATTTTATTCAAAAGAGCATCCAAAGCCTCAGCTTGCGCCACAGTTCTTGGAAACCCGTCTAGGATAAAGTTTTTTACGCCTTTTTGAAGTACTTCCTCAACCATTCCGATAACGATGCTATCTGGAACTAATTGACCCTTATCCATGTACTCTTGGGCTTTTTTGCCAAGGTCTGTTTGACCTTTGATGGCAGCTCGGAACAAATCCCCTGTGCTGATTTGAGTCATACCCAAGTGTTTGATCAACAACTCGGATTGTGTACCTTTACCAGCGCCTGGAGCTCCAAACAGAATAACGTTCATTAGAACTGAACCCTTCTGCTACGGATTTTCGCACCTTTCATGAAACCTTCGTATTTTTGAGTGATCATGTGAGATTGGATTTGCTGAGCAGTATCCAAAGCAACACCGACCAAGATCAAAAGTGATGTACCACCGAAGTAGAACGGAAGATTCATTTGGCTAGACAAGATACCTGGCATTACGCAGATAACTGACAAGTAGATACAACCCAATACGTTTACGCGCTCAAGAACTTTTTGGATATAATCCGCAGTGCTCTTACCTGCGCGAACACCTGGAACGAAACCGCCGTACTTTTTCAAGTTGTCAGCTACTTCATTCGGGTTGAACACGATTTCAGTATAGAAGAATGAGAAGAATACGATCAACGCCACGAACATGATGTTGAAGATCGTGCCTGACGGATTCAAAGAATCTTGAAGCGCTTTCAACCAAGGCGTGTGAACGAATTGAGCCATAGTCGCCGGGAACATTAGCAATGAGCTGGCGAAGATTGGTGGGATAACCCCAGAGAAGTTAATTTTGATTGGAAGATGGCTTGTTGGAGTCTGCATAGACTGCATACCGCCGCCACCCGCACGCTGAGAATACTGAACAGTGATTCTGCGTTGAGCGACTTCCATGTAGATAACCGCTGCGATGATTGCAACCATTAGAACCAATAGAAGCAATACAACGATGAATTTCATTTCACCAGATTTAACCAATTCGAAAAGGCGTTGTGCACCTTGAGGAATTGCTGCTGCGATACCTGTAAAGATGATCAAAGAAGAACCGTTACCGATACCTCTTTCAGTGATTTGCTCACCCAACCACATGATGAAGCAAGTACCTGCTGTCAACGTGATGATTGTCATCAATTGGAAGGGAAGGAATGCCACAGTTGGTGCAATCACAAGTGGATGACCATCTGGGCTTGTAGAATTCATCAACCAGCTAGAGATACCGTAACCTTGTACGACAGCCAAAGCTACAGTCGCATAGCGAGTGTATTGGTTGATTTTGCGACGACCAGCTTCGCCTTCTTTCTTCAATGATTCCAACATTGGAACCGCAGAAGTCAGAAGTTGGAAGATGATCGAAGCAGAGATGTAAGGCATGATTCCCAGTGCGAAAACGCTGAACTGGGAAAGTGCACCACCCGTAAAGGTGTTAAATAGGCCGAAAATTCCATGCGCTTGCGCTTGGAAAAATGAAAGCACCGCAGTTCCATCCACGCCAGGCGTTGGAACGTGAACTCCGATTCTGTAGACAGCCAATAAGGCCAACGTGAAGAATATACGTTTACGAAGATCCGAATTCTTTGCGATGCTTTCAATTGCAGACACTACTTAATTACCTCGACTTTGCCGCCAGCAGCTTCAATAGCTTTCTTAGCGCTTTCTGAAAATTTGTGAGCTTTCACAGTCAAAGCTGTTTTTAGCTCGCCCATTCCCAAAATCTTAACCGCGCCCTTGTTAACAAGTCCAGCAGTGAAAAGAGTTTCAGGAGTTACTTCTCCAGAAAATTTAGCAAGTTGTCCTACGTTGACAATCTCAAAATTGTTAGCAAACGCGACGTTGCTAAAACCAAATTTTGGCAAACGACGGTGCATAGGTGTTTGACCACCCTCGAAGCCACGACGCACAGTACCGCCAGTACGAGCCAATTGACCCTTGTGACCTTTAGTAGATGTGCCACCCATACCAGAACCGATACCACGACCGATTCTTTTTGGAGCGTGTTTAGATCCAGCTTTTGGAGCTAGTTGATTAAGCAAGCTCATGGATTACCCCTTAACTTCAACATTTACTAGATGTTGAACTTTCATGATTTGACCACGGTTTGCTGGAGTATCGTTAACTTCTGCAGTTGAACGAAGCTTCTTCAAACCTAGGCAACGGACTGCATCTTTTTGTTCTTGAGTGCAGCCGATAGTCGATTTTTTCAATGTTACTACGAATTTCTTAGCCATTTTACCCTCCGACTATTTGGAAAACTCTTTAAGTTGAGCCAAACCATCGAGTGTTGCTCTTACTGCATTGTGCGGGTTACGAGTACCAACACATTTAGTAAGAATGTCTTTTACGCCAACTGACTCAAGAACGGCACGAACTGCACCACCCGCGATCACACCAGTACCTGGAGCTGCTGGTTTCATAATAACCTTAGCTGCACCAAATTTACCGACTACTTCGTGAGGGATTGTACGACCTTCTTTAAGAGTCACGCCTTTAGCTGATTTTTTAGCTGCGCGGCTTGCTTTACCGATAGCTTCAGGAACTTCCTGAGACTTACCAGTACCAAAACCAACGTCACCAGCTTTATTACCAACAACTACTAGAGCTGCGAAAGTGAAACGACGACCACCCTTAACAACTTTTGTTACGCGGTTAATCGCTACTACACGCTCTTCCAATTCAGCTGCTTGAGCTTGAACCTTCTCCACATTCACTCCTTAGAAATTGAGGCCGCCCTCACGAGCGCCATCAGCTAGAGATTTAACACGGCCATGGTACAAGTAACCGTTACGGTCGAATACCACGTTCGTGATTTTTTTAGCGGTAGCAGCTTTCGCTACTTCCATACCAACAAGCTTAGCCATATCGATGCCAGCTTTGTCTTCTTTACCAAGAGAAGAAACTGACACAAGAGTGTGGCCAGTAACGTCGTTGATAACTTGTGCATACATATGCTTACCGCTTCTGTATACGCAAAGACGAGGTCTTTCATCAGTTCCGTTAACCGTTTTGCGGATACGGATCTTCTTTTTAAGGCGATTTACTTTACGATCGCTTGTATGTTTATTCATTTTAAGTTTCATACATTACCTCTATTTACCAGCAGACTTACCGGCTTTACGACGGATATGCTCACCAGCGTAACGAACACCTTTACCCAAGTATGGTTCTGGTGGACGGAACGAACGGATTTTAGCAGCTACTTGACCAACAAGTTCTCTGCTAGCGCCAGTGATTGAAAGTGCTGTTTGTTTTTCAACTTTAATTTCGATGCCTTCTGGGATATCGAAGATTACAGGGTGAGAGAAGCCCAAAGAAAGCTCCAACTTTTTACCTGCAACGTTTGCACGATAACCGACACCTTGAAGTTCAAGACCTTTAGTGAAGCCTTTAGTAACGCCAGTTACTGCGTTTTGTACCAAAGCTCTGTAAAGACCGTGCAATGCACGAGCATCTTTCGTGTCGTCCTTACGAACCAACACTACTTTGTTGCCTTCAACTTTAGCTGTAACTTGAGGTTGCATAGCAATCTTCAAAGAAGATTTTGCGCCCTTGATTACAACTTCATTAGCAGGTGTAACATCTACTTTTACTGTGTTATCAAAAATAACGGGTGCTTTACCAATACGAGACATGTTTCACCTACCAAAGTGTCGCAAGCAATTCGCCGCCGAGATTTTGCTCAGCTGCTTGCTTACCGCTCAAGATCCCTTTGCTTGTGCTGATGATGGACATACCCATACCAGAACGAACTTGAGGAATTTTATCTGATTTAACATATACACGTCTGCCTGGACGGCTTACACGGTCGATAGAGTTGATAGCGTGGCCACCAGCTTCATCGTACTTCAAGTAAACACGCATGATGCCTTGTTTAGAATCTTTCGCAACTTTGAAGCTGCGGATAAGACCTTCATTAACAAGGATCTGTGCGATACCAGCGCGAACTTTAGAAGCAGGCAAATCCACTTTTTCGTGTTTTGCTGCTCCAGCATTTCTAATGATTGTAAGGAACTGAGAAATTGTATCCATAGTTTTCCTCTTACCAGCTAGCTTTCGTTACGCCTGGCAATTTACCGTCAAGCGCAAGTTGTCTGAAGGCGATACGAGACAAACCGAATTTTCTGTAGTTACCACGAGGGCGACCAGAAAGTTCACAACGTGTGATAACACGGTTGATGTTTGTCTTTTGAGGAAGAGCTTGAAGCTTTTTACGAGCTTCTGCTCTTTCGTCATCAGAAAGTTTCATGTCAACGGCTTTATTTCTAAGCTCTGTTCTGTATTCAGTGTAGCGCTTAGCAGTAGCTTTTCTTTTGTTATTTTTAATAATTGCTGATTTGCGTGCCATTTGATCATCCTACTTTCTGAAAGGCATACCAAGTGCTTCAAGAAGCGCTCTGCCTTCAGTATCGTTTTTAGCTGTTGTACAGATAGTGATGTTCATACCACGAGTTTTATCAACTTTATCAAAGTTGATCTCAGGGAACACGATTTGCTCCTTAAGACCCATGTTGTAGTTACCACGGCCGTCAAAACCTTTGTTCGGAAGACCACGGAAGTCACGTACGCGAGGTAGTGCCAACGTGTTCAAACGATCAAGGAATGACCACATTCTCTCTTTTCTCAAAGTCACGCGAACACCCAATGGGATGCCAGCACGCAATTTAAAGTTAGAGATAGCTTTTTTAGCTTTAGTAATTACAGCTTTTTGACCAGCGATCGCAGTGATCTCGTCAACAACAGTATTCAAAATTTTTGGATTTTGAACTGCTTCGCTCAAGCACACGCTAAGAGTGATTTTCTCCAAGCGAGGAACTTGCATTACGTTTTCAACTCCCAATTGTTTTTTTAGAGCAGGAGCGATCTCTTTATTGTATTTAGCTTTTAAGCGATTCATCTCATACCCCTTATAGAACTTCCGGAGCCAAAGATACGATCTTAACGAACGACTTTGCTCTCAACTCTCTGGCAACTGGGCCAAAGATACGTGTTCCAATTGGTTCTTTATTAGCGTTGATCAAAACAGCAGAGTTATCATCGAAGCGGATGTAAGAACCATCAGCACGACGAAGTTTTTGAACAGTTCTAACTACTACTGCTTTAGCAACGTCACCTTTTTTAACTTTAGCGTTTGGCAAAGCTTCTTTGATAGAAACAACGATAACATCACCGATAGATGCTACACGACGTTTAGAACCACCAAGGACCTTTACGCACATAACTTCTTTTGCGCCAGAGTTGTCAGCTACATTTAGTCTAGTTTGCATTTGAATCATGACAACACTCCTACGCTTTCGCCGTCTCTACGACTTCAGAAAGAGCCCAACGTTTAGTTTTGCTAAGAGGACGTGTTTCACGGATCTTAACGATGTCACCAGTTTTAGCTTGGTTTTTTTCGTCATGAGCTTTGAACACAGAAGTTTTCTTAACGTACTTACCGTATTTAGCGTGTTTAACCATGCGGTAGATTAGGACAGAGATAGTTTTATCCATCTTGTCGCTGATAACCTCACCAACTACTTCGATTTTACGACCACGAGTATTTGTTTCAGTTGTCATTTACTACCTCGCTACTTTCTTTACGATTGCTGTATTGATTTTCGCGATTGAACGACGAAGATCACGAATTTCAATTGGGTTAGAAAGTTGACCAATTGAATTCTTGATACGAGCTTGGAACAACTCTTCAGAAAGAGCTGCTCTTTTCTTTTTCAACTCAGTTACAGAAAGATCTTTAATCTCTACGAACTTCATAACTACTCCCTAACCAAGAAACGAGTTTTGAAAGGAAGTTTGTGAGCTGCGCGTTCGAAAGCTTCTTTAGCTTGTTCACGAGTCACACCGTTCATTTCGAAAAGAACTTTTCCAGGAAGAACACGGGCTACCCATAGCTCCGGGTTACCTTTACCGCTACCCATACGAGTTTCAGCTGGTTTTTTTGTTACCGGTGTATTTGGGAATACACGGCACCAGATTTTACCACCACGCTTAACTGAACGAGAGATAGCAATACGACCTGCTTCCAACTGACGTGCTGTAAGACGTCCTTCCTCAACTGCTTGAAGACCGAAATCTCCAAAATCAAGGTTAGAACCTCTGTACGCAAAACCAGTTGCGCGGCCTACAAATTGTTTACGCCATTTTACTCTTTTAGGACTTAACACGACCTGCCTCCTCAACTTCGCGAGCAGATAAGATATCGCCTTTATAGATCCATACTTTCAATCCGATGATACCGTATGCAGTTAGAGCTTCAGCAGTACCGTAGTCGATATCTGCGCGCAATGTATGAAGAGGAACACTCTTCTCATTGTACCACTCTGAACGAGCAATCTCTGCACCATCAAGACGACCGGAAACACGGATCTTGATACCTCTCACGCCGCCTTTGATCGCAGCTGCAATAGATTTTTTAAGAGCTCTTCTCCAAGAGATACGTTTCTCAAGTTGTTGAGCAATGCTCTCAGCAACGAGCTGAGCATCGAGGTCTGGCTTGCGCACTTCTTGGATGCTCAAGAAAACTTCGTTGGGTGTAAGTTTTTGAACTTCCGCTTTAAGAGCGTCAATACCAGTACCTTTTTTACCAATAACAACACCTGGGCGAGCAGTAGAGATGATGATTTTAATCTTCTTCGCTGCACGTTCCATTTCGATTTTAGCTACACCAGCGTGCTTAAGTTTACCTTTTAGGTATTTTCTCAAGCGGATATCTTCATGTAGATTTTCGAAATATTGGTTACCCTTCGCATACCAGCGAGAGTCCCAAGTTCTAATAACACCAACGCGTAAACCAATTGGATGAACCTTTTGTCCCACGATTATTTCTCCTCAAGTACTACGTTGATGTGGCTTGTTTTCTTACGAACACCGAAAGCACGGCCTTGAGCGCGTGGACGGAATCTCTTAAGAACCGGACCTTGATCAACCCAGATGGCTTTAACAACCAAGTTATCAACGTCCATAACTTTTTTGTATTCAGCGTTAGCTACAGCAGATTCGATAAGTTTCTTTACCATACCTGCAGTTTTTTTGTTCAAGAAAGTAAGAGTTTTAACAGCTTCGTTCACGTCTTTACCGCGAACTAGGTCTGCAACAAGTCTTGCCTTTTGAGCACCTACTCTTGCGTATTTTAGACTAGCTTTAACTTCCATAACCTCTACCTACTACTTCTTAGCAGCAGCTGGAGCTGCTGCTTTCTTCTCAGCGTGGCCTTGGAAAGTTCTTGTCGGAGCAAACTCACCAAGTTTGTGACCGATCATGTTCTCAGTGATGTAAACTGGAACGAACTTTCTACCATTGTGAACTGCGAACGTAAGTCCGATAGTTTCTGGAAGAATTGTTGAACGACGAGACCAAGTTTTGATAACTTTCTTATCGTTTTTTGCAATTGCGTGGTCGATCTTCTTTTGAACGTGAAGATCAACAAATGGACCTTTTTTAATCGAGCGTGCCACAGTCTACTCCTACTTACGTCTCTTAATGATTGAAGAGTCAGTTCTCTTGTTATGTCTTGTCTTGTAACCTTTACATGGTTGACCCCATGGAGTTACAGGATGATGACCTTTACCCACACCTTCACCACCACCCAATGGATGGTCTACTGGATTCATGTGCATACCACGAACTGAAGGACGGATACCTCTCCAACGAGAGCGACCAGCTTTACCCAGATTAATGTTTTCGTTGTCAGTGTTACCAACTTGACCAATTGATGCGCGGCAAACAGAAAGAACCTGTTTCAACTCACCAGATGGCATACGAACTTGGCAGTACATATCACCTTTACCAGCCAAAGTCGCGCTCGCACCTGCACCTCTGCAAATTTGACCACCTTTACCTGGGCGCAATTCGATATTGTGAATTACTGTACCAACAGGGATAGCTGACAAAGACAAAGAGTTACCAGGTTTGATATCGGCTTTGTCTGAAGAAAGTACAGTGTCGCCTACATTCAAGCCAACTGGCGCGATGATGTATGCTTTCTGACCGTCTACATAATTAAGAAGAGCGATACGGCAAGTTCTGTTCGGATCGTATTCGATCGCAGCAACTTTCGCTGGCACTTCTAGTTTCATACGTTTGAAATCAACCAAACGGTATTTACGTTTATGACCGCCACCTTGGTGACGAATAGTAATTTGACCGTGATTGTTACGAGCTGCTTGTTTCTTTAGAGGAGCAAGCAAAGACTTCTCTGGAGTTGTCTTTGTGATTTCTTTGAAATCGAAACCAGTCATTCCTCTACGACCATGAGAGCGCGGGGCGAACGTCTTGATACCCATCTCTATACTCCCTCAAAAAGAGCGATCTTCTCACCTTCAACAAGCTTAACGTAAGCTTTTTTCCAGTAAGGGACCTTAGTTGCACCAAACTTCGTGTTTTTAGAGTGACCGCGGCAAACGCTAGTTCTTACGCTGTCTACTTTAACTTTGAAGTTCTTTTCTACTGCTGCTTTTACTTCTGTTTTTGTAGATTTCATATCTACTTCGAACACGTAAACGCCAGCTGCGTTGTGGTATGTGTTTTTCTCCGTGATTAGTGGAGTTTTAATTACTTGTTTCATCTTACGCTTTCTCCATTGAGCAGCGATCTACGATTTTAGCTACAGAATCTTTAGTGATTACTGCTGCATCGTATTTCAAAAGATCAAACACGTTCAAACCTTCAACTGGGAAGTATTTGAATGTTGGAAGATTTTTTGAAGCTTGATTGAACTTGTCGTTAACATTTGCATCGATCAATACAGCTTTTTTCAAACCAAACGCTTTAAGACGTTTGCTCAATTCAGCTGTTTTACCTTCAGATTGCATGCTGTCTACTACGAACAACTTGCCTTCTTTTTGAAGGTGAGAAAGTGCCATGCTCAAACCTAAGCGGCGAACTTTTTTAGGAAGTACGAACGCGTAGCTGCGTGGTTGAGGACCGAAAGCAGTACCACCACCAGGCATCAAGATAGAACGGCTAGAACCTTGACGAGCTCCACCAGTACCTTTTTGTTTGAAAGGCTTCTTACCACCACCGCTCACTAGACCTTTTGTTTTAGTCATGTGAGTACCTTGGCGACGGCTAGCCAATTGCCATTGAACTACTGTGTGCAAAACTTCTTTTTTAATAGGAGTTTCGAAAACATCAGAAGCAAGATCGATTGATCCAACTTTTTCTTTTTTCCAGTTAAGTACATTTACTGTTGCCATATTACACTCTCACCAATTTCACCAAAGTGTTTTTCGCACCTGGAACTGGGCCCTTAACCATAACAACGTTTTCTGCGTGATTGATCTCAACGATTTCAACGTTCTTAACAGTTACTGTTTCGTTACCAAGATGACCTGGGAATTTCTTACCTGGCATTACGCGACCTGGCCATGTTCTGTTACCAGAAGAACCCGGACGACGGTGGAATTTAGAACCGTGTGAACCAGGTCCACCGGCGAAGTTCCAACGCTTCATAACACCTGCGAAACCTTTACCTTTAGATTTCGCTGTCATTTTAACAGTGTCACCTTTAGCCAAAGAGTCGATAGATACTTGCGCGCCTACTGTAAGACCTTCTGGAATAGCTTGACGAATTTCTTTTACGAAACGCGCGCCATTTTCGAAGCCAGCACCTTTAAGGTGGCCTTGTTCAGCTTTGTTTGAATTTTTAGCTTTTTTAGGTTCGCAAGCTACTTGAATAGCTTCGTAACCATCAGCTTCGTTAGTTTTGATTTGAGAAACAAACCAAGGTTCATAACGAAGAACTGTAACTGGGATAGCTTCACCTTGTTCATTGTAGATGGTAGCCATACCCTCTTTGAATGCGAACAAGCCATCAAGTTTTAGGCCTGTTGCAGACGTTTGTGTGTTTTCTGTAGTTTCGCTCACGTCTTACTCCTAAACCGCTGAAAGTTTGATTTCGACGTCAACACCAGCAGAAAGGTCCAATTTCATCAATTGGTCTACTGTTTGTTGAGTGGGTTCAAGGATATCAAGCATACGCTTGTGAGTTCTTACTTCGAATTGCTCACGAGATTTTTTATCTACGTGCGGAGAACGAAGTACTGTGTAGCGGTTGATGCGAGTAGGCAAGGGAATTGGACCCGCAACTTTTGCGCCTGTGCGACGAGCAGTCTCAACGATTTCTTTCGTCGACTGATCAAGCAATTTATGATCGAATGCCTTCAATCTGATTCTAATCTTCTGACTTTGCATAAGGACACTTCTCTTCTTTTTTTATAAAGTAGCGTAATTACTAGCAAACTTGTTAATAACTGAACATCAAATCCCATCGAAAACTTGCCCCGAATTAGCCCTTGCGGCCTAGAAAGTCCACCAAACGCGGGGGGTTTTTTGTAAATATAGATGTCACGAGTGCGCGAGTATGCGCATTTAAAAAATCTTTGTCAAAGGGAAAAAATTAAATTTTTAGTATCTTCCCATTTTGTGTAGAATTTCCGTTTTTACCTTCGCAGGCACTACGGCATATTCCTTAAATTCCATGCTGAAACTTGCTCTACCTTGGCTCAAACTGCGCACATCTGTCGCATAACCGAATAGAGTGGCCAATGGCGCCTCGGCAGAGATAACTTGCCCGCCCCCTGGCTTCACGTTCATCGTGAGAATTCTTCCACGACGCGAGTTCAAGTCACCCACGACATTGCCCACGAAATCATCAGGGCAAGTCACTTCCAGCTTAAAGATTGGCTCCATAAGCTCTACTTGGGCATTTTTTACAGCATCCCTGAAAGTCAAAGAAGCGGCTGCTTTAAAGGCCATTTCAGTGGAGCTCTCAGGACGGACTTCAATACTTGTTAAAGTCCCCTTAACACCGAGCATAGAATAGCTAGCCAACGGACCTACCTCAGCAGCTTCACGGAAGCCGCTTTCGATAGCTTTTAGCATCGTTGGTGTAAACTCTTTAGACGTTGATACCTTGCTTACGAATTGAATGTGATCCGCTTGAGGAATCGGCTCAATCGTCAAGGTTACAGACGCGAAGTTCATCTCGCCAGCAATCTCGCGCTCATATACATGAGACGCGGAAGCCGCAGACGTAATAGTTTCGCGATAGGAGACCTGAGGCTTACCAACATTCGCTTGCACTTTGTGCTCACGAAGAAGGCGATCCACCAGGATATCTAAGTGAAGCTCCCCCATCCCGGAAAGCAAGATTTGCCCTGTTTCAGGGTCATTTCTTAGCTTACAAGAAGGGTCTTCTTTTTGAAGTTTCTCAAGGCCCGCAAGCATCTTCTCTTGATCAGCAGAAGATTTGGCTTCAATCGCCACAGCAATAACAGGCTCAGGGAAAGTAATAGATTCAAGAACAACTGCATGAGAAGTTTCGCAAAGAGTATCACCTGTACCAGTGAATTTCAGACCGATCACGGCACCGATATCACCAGCCTTCAAACCGGTTACCTCTTCACGAGAGTTTGCATGCATTTTTACTAGCTTTTGAATGCGCTCTTTTTTCTGAGTACGAGGATTCAAAAGCTGATCGCCCACTTTTACTTCACCGGAATAAACACGGATGTAAGTCAAAGTACCCGCGAACGGATCATTGGCAATTTTGAATGCCAATGCTGCCACGTGAGCATCAAAATCAGTTTTACAGATGATTTCTTTTTCAGGTTTTTCTGGATCGTGACCCACGATATCCGGAACTTCGATAGGTGATGGAAGGTAATCAATCACGCCATCTAGCAAAGGTTGAATACCTTTGTTTTTGAAAGCAGCTCCACAGAAGACTGGGAATGCTTTCAATTCAAGAGTGCCTTTACGAAGAGCTGCTTTAAGCTCTGCCACAGACACTTCTTCTCCATTGAGATATTTCTCAAGAAGAACGTCATCAAACTCAACGATCTTCTCAACGACCTCTGTACGGAAGCGATTAACGTCTTCCTTCATGTCATTGGGAACATCGGTAATTTCGAAGTTATCACCCATACCGGATGTACCCCAAACGTAGGCGCGATTTTCTAACAAATCGACAACACCACGGAAGGTATCTTCAACACCGATTGGAACTTGAACTGGAATTGGATTCGCTTGCAAGCGGTCTTTGATAGTCCCGAAAGACATCACAAAATCAGCACCCACGCGGTCCATTTTATTAACGAAGCAAATTCTTGGAACTTTGTATTTGTCAGCTTGTTTCCAAACAGTTTCAGACTGAGGCTCAACACCGTTCACACCGTCGAAAACCGCGATAGCACCATCGAGAACGCGCAAAGAACGCTCAACTTCAATAGTGAAGTCAACGTGCCCCGGAGTATCGATAATGTTAATGCGGTGATCTTTCCAGAACGCCATAGTGGCAGCAGAGGTAATAGTAATACCACGCTCTTGTTCCTGAACCATCCAGTCCATAGTGGCCTGGCCGTCGTGAACTTCACCAATTTTATGACTTTTTCCAGTGTAGTAAAGAATGCGCTCGGTGGTCGTCGTTTTACCGGCATCAATGTGAGCCATGATGCCGATATTACGAGTATACTTGAGATCAGCTACAACTTTAGGATCTTTAGCTGACATGAATACAGATTACCAGTTGTAGTGAGAGAAAGCCTTATTCGCTTCAGCCATACGGTGAACGTCATCTTTCTTCTTAATAGAGTTACCTCTATTGTTGTAAGCATCAACGAACTCACCAGCCAAACGTTTAGCATGGTCTTTTTCACCACGTTCACGAGAGTATTCTACCAACCAACGCATAGCCAAAGCTAGACGACGAGATGGGCGAACATCGATAGGTACTTGGTAAGTAGCGCCACCAACACGACGAGAACGAACTTCGATAGAAGGCTTAACGTTCTCAAGGGCTTTTTTGAAAACTGCAATTGGCTCTTCGCCTTGCACTTTACCTTCAAGCTCTTTCAATGCTCCGTAGAAAAGCTTCTGTGCAGTAGCTTTTTTACCTTGGATCATCATTTTGTTGATGAACTTAGCGATAGTAAGATCCTTGAAAACCGGATCTGGAATGATTTCTCTTTTAAAGGTCTTTTTACGACGTGACATCTCTCAATCCTTATTTCTTAGGTTTCTTAGTACCGTATTTTGAACGACTACGAAGACGACCGTTCACACCTTGAAGATCTAGAACACCGCGAACGATGTGGTAACGAACACCCGGCAAGTCTTTAACACGGCCGCCACGAATCAAGACAACGCTGTGCTCTTGAAGATTGTGACCGATACCTGGGATGTAAGAGATAACTTCAAAACCGTTAGAAAGACGTACTTTCGCTACTTTACGAAGAGCGGAGTTCGGTTTCTTTGGAGTTGTTGTATAAACACGAGTACAAACACCACGACGTTGCGGGCATGAAGCCAACGCAGGTGATTTTGTTTGGTTCTTTTGAACTTTACGCTCACTTTTGATGAGCTGGTTAATTGTAGGCACTTTAAAAACCCCTTAAACAATTTATATCGAATTCAAGACGCTGGAACTTACATTGTCGCAAGTGTCCGGGTCAAGACATTGTTGTTATTTTTATTTCCCAAAAACTGGCGTGAGTTCCATTCTTTGAGTTTTTTACATTTTTCTTACGAGATCCGGTGCCTTAGCCCTCAAAACCGCTAGTGAGGCGGGTTTGAGGATTTGGAGCACCGCAATCATTAACCTTGGTGAGACGGAGCAGAAGCCGTCATTCCTGGCAATGCCACGAATGATGTATCGTCGTCTTCTGCAACAGAAACTTTCCAACGTTTGTAAGAAGTTAAGCCAGTACCTGCAGGGATCAAACGACCCATGATGATGTTCTCTTTCAAACCACGCAAATGGTCTGTACGAGAATTGATCGCCGCTTCTGTAAGTACTTTTGTTGTTTCTTGGAATGACGCTGCTGAGATCCAGCTATCAGTGCTCAAAGAAACTTTCGTGATACCAAGAAGAAGTGGATTGCATGTAGCAAGTTGTCCACCTTCACGGCTCAAACGAGCATTTTCTTCGTCGAAAGCATATCTTTCAGCTTGTTCACCAGCCAAGAAGCGGCTGTCACCAGCGTCCTTGATTTCTACTTTACGTAGCATTTGGCGAACGATTACTTCGATATGCTTGTCATTGATAGCAACACCTTGAAGTCGGTAAACTTCTTGGATTTCATCAACAAGGTATGCAGATAGGGCTTTAGCACCTAGAACCGCCAGAATGTCATGAGGATTTGTTGGACCGTCCATCAACGCCTCACCGGCTCTTACGTACTCACCTTCTCTTACAGCAACGTGCTTACCTTTAGGGATGAGGTATTCTTTTTGCTCACCCACTTCAGGAGTTACGATCACACGTTGTTTACCTTTAACGTCTTTACCGAATGTCACATAACCATCAATTTCAGAGATGATTGCTGCTTCTTTCGGTTTACGAGCTTCAAACAATTCAGCAACGCGCGGAAGACCGCCCGTGATATCCTTCGTTTTCGAAGTCTCACGATGCATTTTCGCGATTACGTCACCGGCATGAATTTCTTGACCGTCAGCTGCTAGAAGCTGAGCACCCACTGGGATCAAATATCTCGCAGGGATGTCACGACCAGGAAGATTCAATGTCTTACCATTGCCATCAACTAGGAACACAGTTGGTTTAATGTCAGAAGATTTAGATTCCATGATAACTTTAGTCGCGAAACCGGTTACCGCATCCACTTGCTCCTGCATTGTAGAACCTTCTTCGATATCCTGATATTGGATCTTCGCAGAAACCTCTGCGATGATTGGATTCGAATATGGATCCCACTCGACAACTGTTTGCCCTTTGGCAACTTTGTCACCTTCTTTAAAGTTCAATACAGCACCGTAAACAAGCTTGAAGTTTTCACGCTCGCGGCCTGCTTCATCAACTACTAGAGCAGAACCGTTACGATTCATAACAGTCAATTTACCGTTACGGTTCGTAACTGCATGAACGTTTTCAAGTTTGATTGTACCGTCATAACGAGTTGTATGAACAGATTGCTCAACTGAACGAGAAGCCGCACCACCTAAGTGGAACGTACGCATCGTCAACTGAGTACCTGGCTCACCGATAGATTGAGCTGCGATGATACCAACTGTTTCACCAAGGTTCACAGTCGCACCACGAGACAAGTCACGGCCATAGCACTTCACACAAACACCACGTTTAGATTGGCAAACTAGCGCAGAACGGATGTCGACTTTATCGATACCCAAGCCTTCGATAGTTTTAACGTCAGTTTCAGTGATCTCTTGGTTCGCTCTAACAACTACGTTGTTAGTTTGAGGATCAACAACATCTCTCAATGTTGTACGACCAAGGATACGGTCACCGATGTTTTGGATGATCTCACCAGCTTCGTAAACTGGAGTGATTTCCAAACCGTCGTCAATACCGCAATCCAATTCAGAAACTACTACGTCTTGAGCAACGTCAACCAAACGACGAGTCAAGTAACCAGAGTTCGCTGTTTTCAATGCTGTATCGGCCAAACCTTTACGAGCACCATGCGTAGAGATGAAGTACTGGATAACTGTCAAACCTTCACGGAAGTTTGCAGTGATCGGTGTTTCGATGATCTCACCAGAAGGTTTCGCCATCAAACCACGCATACCACCCAACTGACGGATCTGAGTCGCGGAACCACGGGCTCCGGATTCAGCCATGATGTAAATTGGATTGAATGAAGGTCCTACTACTTCTTTGCCATCAACGATGAACGTTTGTTTTTCAATCGCGTTCATACCTTCTTTAGCAATTTTATCAGCAGTTTGTGCCCAGATATCCACTACCTTATTGTAGCGCTCACCATCTGTGATCAAACCTTCATCGTACTGAGTTTGGATCTCAGTCACTTGCTTTTCAGCATCCGCGATCATTGGAGCCTTGGCAGCTGGGATAACCATGTCATCGATACCGATAGACATACCTGCAGCTGTTGAATATTTGAAACCAAGTTCCATGATTTTGTCAGCCAAGATACAAGTCGCTTTTGCACCAGCAAGACGGAAAGTCTTGTCGATCAAAGCTGCGATTTGTTTCTTAGTCATGATCACGTTCACGTCATTGAAAGGAACTTCTTTAGGAACGGAATCCGAAAGAATCGCGCGACCTACAGTTGTTTCTTGCAATTTACCGTTAATACGAACTTTACAAGTAGCTTGCAAGTCTACCAAGCCTGTTTCGTAAGCGTATTGCGCTTCTTGAACAGTCGAGAAGATTTTGCCAGTTCCTTTTGCTCCAAGACGGTTACGAGTCAACCAGTACAGACCCAACACGATATCTTGTGAAGGATTGATGATTGGTTTACCAGACGCTGGAGAAAGAACGTTATTTGTAGACATCATCAAAACACGTGCTTCAACTTGTGATTCCACAGAAAGTGGAACGTGAACCGCCATTTGGTCACCGTCGAAGTCGGCATTGAAGGCACCGCACACTAGTGGATGCAATTGGATCGCTTTACCTTCGTGAAGTACAGGTTCGAAGGCTTGGATACCAAGTCTGTGAAGAGTTGGCGCACGGTTCAGAAGAACTGGATGTTCTTTAACTACGTCAGCCAAGATATCCCAAACTTCAACTGTCTCTTGCTCAACCAATTTCTTAGCTTGCTTGATAGTTGCTGCTAGGCCTTTTTCTTCAAGTTTGTTGTATACGAATGGTTTGAATAGCTCCAAAGCCATTTTCTTAGGAAGACCGCATTGGTGCAATTTCAACGTCGGACCTACAACGATAACGGAACGACCAGAGTAGTCCACACGTTTACCAAGTAGATTTTGACGGAAACGACCTTGCTTACCTTTCAACATATCAGAAAGGGAGCGAAGAGGACGTTTGTTTGGACCAGTGAAAGTCTTACCGCGACGACCGTTATCCAACAATGCGTCTACTGCTTCTTGCAACATACGTTTTTCATTGCGGATGATGATGTCTGGAGCGTTAAGCTCTTGAAGACGTTTCAAACGGTTATTACGGTTGATAACACGACGGTAAAGATCATTTAGATCTGAAGTCGCGAAACGACCACCATCAAGTGGTACCAACGGACGCAAATCCGGTGGCAATACAGGAAGAGCCTCAAGCATCATCCATTCAGGTTTGTTGATAGAGCCTTTGAAAGCCTCAACAACTTTAAGACGCTTAGTGATTTTCTTCATGCCCGCTTCAGATTTGATGTCTTTAGCTTCCATACGAAGTTTACGAGACAAATATTCTGGATCGATTTTTCTCAAAAGGTCACGAACAGCTTCGCCGCCCATGCCGTATTTGAATGAAGGACCGAATTCGTTCAAAGCTGCGTTCAAAGCTTCTTCAGTCAATACTTGGCCTTCTTCCAATGTAGTTTCCATTGGATCGATAACCACGTGTGCTTCACAATACAAAACTTTCTCAACGTCTTTCAAAGAAAGGTTAAGCAAGTTACCGATACGAGAAGGCAATGAGCGCAAGAACCAGATGTGTGCAACTGGAGTCGCAAGCTCAATGTGACCTAGACGTTCACGGCGAACTTTAGTTTGTGTAACTTCAACGCCGCACTTTTCACAGACGACGCCACGGTACTTCATACGTTTATACTTACCGCACAAGCACTCGTAATCCTTAATAGGACCGAAGATTTTCGCACAGAACAAACCATCACGCTCTGGTTTGAATGTACGATAGTTGATAGTTTCTGGCTTCTTAACTTCACCAAATGACCAATCACGAATCATTTCAGGTGACGCCAACGATACTCGTACGGCGTCAAACGAAAGTGGATCTTTTGGTTTATCGAAAAAATTCAACAAGTCTCTCAAAGAACACCCCTGTTGTTAAAAATTAATTAGTGCTGCTCTGGCTCAGTAGGAGCCACAACAGTTGCTTCAATAACATCGCCACCGTCTTCAAGATCTTCATCTTGATCGCGTAGGATGTCGGACTCCATCAACTCAACATTCAATGCAAGAGACTGAAGCTCTTTCACTAGAACGTTGAACGATTCAGGAAGACCCGGTTCAAGGATGTTTTCACCCTTAACGATACTTTCGTACATACGAGTTCTACCAGCTACGTCATCTGACTTAACAGTTAGGAACTCTTGTAGAGAGTAAGCGGCACCGTATGCTTCGATCGCCCAAACCTCCATCTCCCCGAGACGCTGACCACCGAATTGAGCTTTACCGCCCAATGGCTGTTGCGAAACTAGAGAATAAGGTCCGATAGAACGAGCATGGATCTTCTCTTCAACCAGATGGTGAAGTTTAAGCATGTACATGATACCCACAGTAACTGGGTTCGTGAACGGCTCACCAGTACGACCATCGAATAGGATAGACTTACCAGAAAGTGGAACTTCTGCTTTCGCAAGCAAGTTCTTAACGTCTGTTTCACGAGCACCGTCGAATACCGGTGTTCCAACGTGGATACCGTTCTTCATACGAGTTACCATTGATTTCAAAGAGCCTTCGTCAGCGCCATCAAGTTTTGCGCTGATATCAGAGTCATTGAAGATATCTTTCATTTCTTTACGTGCGTTTTCTGCATTCCACTTTTCAAGGTGGGCGCCGATTTGTTTACCCAAGTTGTGCGCTGCCCAACCCAAGTGAACCTCAAGGACCTGACCAATGTTCATACGTGAAGGTACGCCCAGTGGATTCAAGACCATGTCAACCGGAGAACCGTCTGCTAGGTATGGCATGTCTTCAACAGGCAATACTTTAGAAACGACACCTTTATTTCCGTGACGGCCGGCAAATTTATCGCCGACTTGCATTTTACGTTTAATCGCAACGTAAACTTTAACCATTTTGATAACGCCTGGAGGAAGCTCGTCACCTTTACGAAGGCGATCGATCTTCTCGTTGAATACCAATTTAACTGCGTCAAGTTGGTTACGAGCGTTGTCGATGATTTTGTTAACTTGGAACTCAAGATCTTGTTCAAGAGGGATATAGTTCAACAATTCGAATGGAATTGTTTCGATATCCGCGATCGTGATGTTTTGACCTTTGTTCAAAAGTTTTTGAGATCCATCTTCATTCAACAATACGCCAGTAGTGATTTTGCCTACCAAAATATCGCGAAGTTTAGAGATAGAGTTATTTTTGATAACGTTTTGCTCAACAGCCAAGTCTTTTTCAAGCTTGCGTTTTTTCTCTTCGATGATTGAAGACAAACGCTCATCGCGGTCTGCGCCTTCACGAGAGTAAACTTGAGCATCGATAACTGTACCGTAAACGCCAGATGGTGCGCGAAGTGATGTATCACGTACGTCACCAGCTTTTTCACCGAAGATCGCTCTCAAAAGTTTTTCTTCAGGAGAAAGCTGAGTTTCACCTTTAGGAGTAACTTTACCAACCAAGATGAAGCCAGGGCGAACTTCCGCACCGATGCGGATGATACCAGAGCTATCAAGGTCTTTAAGTGCTTCTTCACCTACGTTTGCGATATCGCGAGTGATCTCTTCTTTACCCAATTTCGTATCACGAGCTACGCACTCGAATTCTTCGATGTGGATAGAAGTGTAAACGTCGTCTTTCAACAAACGCTCAGAAATAAGGATGGAGTCCTCGAAGTTGTAACCTTGCCAAGGAGTGAACGCTACTAGGATGTTTTGACCTAGAGCCAACTCACCAAGCTCAGTTGAAGGTCCGTCAGCAACGATGTCGCCTTTAGAAACCTTGTCACCAACAGTTACGATTGGTTTTTGATTGAAGCATGTATTTTGATTCGTACGTTGGTACTTAGTTAGATTGTAGATATCTACGTTCGCACCAAGTTCTCCGCCTTTAGCAAAACGACGGATAACGATACGAGAAGCATCAACTTCTTCAACGATACCATCATTTTGAACAACAACAGATGTACCAGAGTCACGAGCAACCAAGCGCTCAACACCTGTACCAACAAGTGGTGCGCGAGAACGCAACAATGGAACCGCTTGACGTTGCATGTTCGATCCCATCAGGGCACGGTTGGCATCGTCATGTTCTAGGAACGGAATCAAAGACGCCGCGATAGAAACTAGCTGAGATGGAGAAACGTCCATCAATGCAACTTTGTCTTTATCAACGATTTCGTACTCACCGTCACGACGAGTGATTGTCGTAGCAGTTTGGATAGCTTTGTTTCCAGCTTCGTCACGAGCCGCAGGAGCGATGTAGTGACCAGCTTCTTCTAGAGCGGACAAGTAGTTGATGTCTTTAGATACAGAACCTTGATCAACTTTACGGTATGGAGTCTCGATGAAACCATAGTTGTTGATACGAGCGTAAGTAGCCAAAGATGCGATCAAACCGATGTTTGGTCCCTCTGGAGTTTCGATTGGGCAGATACGACCGTAATGCGTAGGATGTACGTCACGTACTTCGAAACCTGCACGGTCACGAGTCAAACCGCCGGGTCCTAGAGCAGACAAACGACGTTTGTGCGTGATCTCAGACAACGGATTCGTTTGATCCATGAACTGTGACAATTGAGAAGAACCGAAGAATTCTTTAACAACTGCGTTCACTGGTTTCGCGTTTACTAGATCGTGAGGCATCATTGTTTCTACGTCTTGTAGAGACATACGCTCACGGATCGCGCGTTCCATACGAACTAGACCGATACGGTATTGATTTTCAAGCAACTCACCAACTGAACGAACACGACGGTTACCCAAGTGATCGATATCGTCGATAACACCGCGACCATTTTTAAGGTCGATCAGAGTTTTGATAGTGCTCAAGATATCTTTGTGAGTAAGTGTTCTGTGAGACGGTGGGCACTCTTCCATAGAGATACCGAATCTGTGATTGATCTTGATACGACCAACTTCAGAAAGATCATAAGTCTCAGGATCGAAGAACAAACGACCGAAGAACGTCGTAGCAGCTTCCAAAGTTGGAGGCTCACCAGGACGAAGGCGTTTGTAGATCTCAACCAATGATTCGTCTTTGTTAGAAACTTTATCAACCAACAATGTGTTGCGAAGGTAAGGTCCAACAGTCAAACCGTCGAAGAAGATCATATAGAAGCTTTCGATGCCAGCTTCGATTGCGCGTTTGATGATTGCAGAGTTCAACTCAGCATTCGCATCCGCGATGATCTCACCAGTAGATTCATCGATAAGAGGTTTCGCCAAAACTTTACCATCAAGGTCGTTTGGTTCAACTTCAAGCTCAGTGATGTTAAGGTCTTTGATTTTCTTAACGATCGCGCGAGTGATACGACGACCAGCTTTAACTAGTGCCTCGCCACCTTTTGGATCAACGATATCAGTCAATGCTCTTTGGCCTGACATGCGCTCGATGTCCAACTTACGGAACAACTTGCCACCTTTAACGTAAACTTCGTCAAGGTCGTAGAAGTATTCAAGAAGTTGTTCAGCGTTGTAACCCAATGCTTTCAACAAGATTGTCACTGGGAATTTACGACGACGATCGATACGAACGTGGATCAAATCTTTTTGGTCAAATTCAGCATCCAACCAAGAACCACGGTATGGGATCACACGTGCAGAGTAGATCAATTTACCAGAAGCATTGTTTTTACCACCGTCGTGATCGAAGAACACGCCCGGAGAACGATGCAACTGAGAAACAACAACGCGCTCAGTACCGTTGATGATGAAAGAACCGTTCGCAGTCATCAATGGGATTTCGCCCAAATAAACTTCTTGTTCTTTTACGTCACGGATAGAACGTGCTTCAGTTTCTTCATCAACATCAAACACGATTAGACGAAGAGTAACTTTGATTGGCGCAGCGAAAGTCATACCACGCTGACGGCACTCATCTACATCGTATTTTGCTGGTTCTAGAGTGTAAGATACGAACTCTAGGCTAGCAGTGTTGTTGAAATCTGTGATTGGGAAAACAGATTTGAAAACGCCATTGAGACCAGCTTCGCCACGGCGATCTGGATCCATATCTTTTTGAATGAAAGCTTCGTAAGAAGATTTCTGTAGTTCAATCAAATTTGGAATATCAATGACTTGCTTATTTTTCGCGAAAGACTTTCTAACTCGAATGTTAGAAGCCGTAACTGGAGTTTTTTCCAATGTACTCTCCGTGATAAGAAAATCGAAACTTCACTTCGGGCGGAAGAATCAAGAACCACATTAAATAAAAGCTAAACGCAAGTATCCCAAACTACTCCAAGTTCCCAATAAATCAAGTGATTCTAAAGGTTTTTGATACTATTCCACGGCCCTCAGCTCTTTCTTTTTCCGCCCCGCATTAAGACCTCATGAAGACCATTTGTTGTCAGAAAACACAGCAGACCGTAGGATTTTTTCATGAGGACAACTATGAAAAATATTTTCCCACTTTTAGCGGCTGTTTTATTCACTGGATGCACCCACACGATCAACTTCAGATCTTCCCATTTCGCGTCTCCCCTAGTTGAAGACCAAGCTGGAGGCGGCCACGTGGCCGCAGTCGGCACAGCAGCCACAAAAGTAACCGTAGTGAACAACACCGGCACAAATCCACCATCTGTTGAGCCCATCCTGATCAATGCAGACGTGAACACAGAAGATCTTTTCCTGATAAATAACGTAGGCTTAGATGGACGAATCACAGTTTGGAAAGGCTTAGAGCTCTTTTTCGATAACTCCCTTCTGGGTGCAAGAGTTCAGATCCTAAACCACGGAGCCACAGCAAATAACTGGGTAGCTGCCATCCACGGAGCCTTCGGAAACAGAGAAGTTTCAGACACAAATAATTACGGCAGCAGCTCCGACGAATCAAAATCCAAGGTAGACACCAAACAAGCCGGCATCAGCGTAGGCTACAGATACGAAAAAGTAGCGCCCTACTTCTCCTACATCAACGAGAGCCACAACGTTTCCACCACCGTAAAAAATAACTACGGCAGCTTCGGCCCCTACGAATCCAAAGGAAACCACCAATACTTCTCCCTAGGCCTAACCTCAGTAGGAAGCGGCTTCCGCTACGGCATCGAATACAACAAAATCATCATCGACTGGGAAAAAGCCCAACACATAGAAAACCAAGACGCCATAGCCCTAAAAGCCGGCATCGCCTGGTAACCCATCTCCAAAAATTCGGGACTTGTTGCTTTTTATCCACAGATTTAGCAACAAGCCGAGGCTTTTAAAAATCTGGGAGCTGACTTGGATATTTTCGACCTCCCGGCCCGCAGGATGCGGTACCCAAGCCGGGCAAGCGCAGGAAGCGCGGGTCGAAAATAGCCGAGGCAGATCACAGATTTTCAAAAGACTCGGCGGTCTTCGCAAATACATACCCCAGAAAAGCAAAAAGCCCCGTGTTTCCACGAGGCTTTCGGCATTTTCAAAACCAAGAATTGGTTCGAAAGACTACTTAACAGTAACTTTCGCGCCCGCAGCTTCAAGAGCTTTTTTGATTTTTTCAGCGTCTTCTTTAGTAGCGCCTTCTTTAACAGCTTTGCCACCAGCTTCAACTAGTGCTTTAGCTTCAGCAAGACCCAAACCAGTCAAACCACGTACTTCTTTGATTACGTTGATTTTGTTCGCGCCAGCATCAACCAAGATAACGTCGAATGCAGTTTTTTCTTCAACAGCAGCAGCAGGACCAGCTGCAGCAGCTACAGGAGCAGCAGCAGAAACGCCCCATTTAGTTTCAAGCAATTTTACAAGTTCAGCGATTTCAAGAACTGTTTTCGCAGACAATGCGTCAACAAGTTGATCGTTAGTTAGAGACATTTTAATCCTCCAGGGATTTAAAAAAATTATTTAAAAATTCAATTAATCTGCACCATTAACTCCGAACAGTCGGAGCGCAAGCATTATGCTTGTGGAGCAGCTTCAGTACCAGCTTCAGCGCCGCCACCAAGTTTTTCAGCGTAAACGTTCAAGCATCTAGCAAGTGTAGTTGCTGGAGCAAGAAGTGTAGCCAAGAACATAGCACGGAGTTGGTCTTTGCCAGGAAGAGTTGCCAAAAATTTGATTTTAGCATCGTCCAAAGCTTCGCCGTCCATTACACCAGACTTGATTTGAAGAACTTCTACGTCCTTAGCGAAATCAGCCAATGTTTTAGCAGTCGCGTTCACTTCACCGTATGAGAATACGATGGCGTTAGTACCCTTCATTGAAGTAGTAAATGCTTTTTCAATTGTTGGGTGATCTTTGAACGCTCTTTTTGCTAGAGTATTACGGACAACTTTCATCTCTGAATCAGCAGCATTCAATTTTTTACGCAAGTTAGTTACTTGCTCAACCTTGATGCCTTTGAAGTCAACGATGAAAGCTCCTTTAGCTTTACCGAACTTTTCAGTGATAAGCTTAATCTCTTGCTCTTTATCTGCGCGAGTGATCATAAGTGAGCCTCCTTTCATTAGACTCCCTTCTTACGAAGGGGTGAGTGCGAATCAGGTCGGTTTGGAGGTAATAACCTTTTAGCCTTATCTCGGCAGGCCCCACACAATCATGGGATTACATTCACTGAAGAAAACCTACTGTCTCTGATCGCTTTAAAATTTAAAAAAACAAAAAGCTCCGACCAAGTCGGAGCTTTATTTAGTAACTACGCTAGTGCGCCAGTTGCAGCTGCTGCTGCATTTGGTTCAATCTTCACGCCTGGACCCATAGTAGATGCTACGGAGATAGAGCGAAGGTAGATACCTTTAGAAGATGCTGGTTTCGCTTTAACCAATGCGCCCAAAAGGACCATGAAGTTATCACGAAGTTTAGCATCGCCCATAGATTTTTTACCGATACCAGCATGTACGATACCTGCTTTATCAACGCGGAAATCTAGCTTACCTTTTTTCTCAGCAGCTACAGCTTCGCCAACGTTCATAGTTACAGTACCGATTTTTGGATTCGGCATCAAACCACGAGGCCCTAGAATTTTAGCAACTTTAGAAACAGTCGCCATCATATCTGGAGTCGCGATACATTTATCGAAGTCCAACCAGCCACCTTGGATTTTAGCCACAAGGTCGTCAGCGCCAACAAAGTCTGCGCCAGCGTTTTTCGCTTCAGTCTCTTTAGGACCTTTTGCGAAAACAACTACTTTTACTTCTTTACCCAAACCGTGAGGCAATGAGATTGCGCCACGAACTTGTTGATCAGATTGCTTAGGGTCGATACCCAAACGCAATGCTACGTCGATAGATTCATCAAATTTCGCTGGAGCGGACTCAACAACGAGTTTGAATGCTTCTTCAACAGAGTATTTTTTTGCAGAATCTACTTTTTTAGAAGCAGCTGCGAACTTTTTACCTGCCATTGTTCACTCCTACGCGATGTCGATGCCCATGCTCTTAGCCGTACCAGCAACTTGTGACATTGCGGATTCAACTTTCAAGCAGTTCAAGTCAGGCAATTTCGTTGTAGCGATTTGCTTGATTTGATCGTTATTGATTTTACCAACTTTGTCTTTTTGAGGCATTTTGGAACCTGATTCCAATTTCAACGCCTTTTTAATCAAAGAAGACACCGGTGGTGTTTTTGTGATGAAAGTAAACGATCTGTCCTGATAAACAGTGATGATGATAGGGATGATGCTATCACCCAACGCTTGTGTACGAGCGTTGAACTGCTTACAGAATTCCATGATGTTTACCCCGTGCTGTCCAAGTGCCGGTCCAACGGGAGGAGCTGGATTAGCTTTCCCTGCCGGTATTTGCAGCTTGATCATTCCTGTAACTTTTTTTGCCATGACCCACTCCTGCAAGAGGTGTAATTAAAATTCCAAGGTCCGCCCTATGCGGGCCTTAGATTATGGTTTTTCTACTTGAATGTAGTCCAACTCAACTGGAGTTGGTCTACCGAAGATGCTCACAAGAACTTTAAGCTTAGCTTTGTCCTCGTTGATCTCTTCTACAGTTCCTTGGAAGTTAGCAAATGGACCGTCAACAACAGTCACATTTTCACCTACAGAGAACTTCACCTTCATTTTCGGTTTTTCTGCAACGCCAGCCATTTGCTGAGTTACGCGGAAAACCTCTGCTTCAGGTACTTCTGGAGGACGAGTTTTAGTCCCACCCACGAAGCCTGTTACTTTTGACGCATTTCTTACCAAATGCCAAGTCTCATCATTCAAAAACATCTGAACGAAGATATAACCCGGGAAAAATTTACGCGATCTAGTTTGCTTTTGGCCTTTAACTAGTTCCACAACGTTTTCAGCGGGAATAAGGATCTCGCCAAACATCTCTTCCATCTTGGAAGTTTTGATCTTTTCCTCGATAGCTTTTTTAGCCGTATTTTCACAGCTAGTTTGAACGTTAACGATGTACCACTTTTTTTCCATGGCCGATCCTTACTTCATTAGATAGTTGATAAAGAAGCCAGAAATCAGATCGAAAGAGCTGATAATCACGCTTGAAATAAGAACCATAACTACACAAACGATAGTCATAGCTGTCGTATCTTTACGTGAAGGCCATACAACCTTACGGATTTCAGATACAACTTCTTCGCCCCAAGTTTGAACACGTGGGTTGAACTGAAGCAAAGCAAACAAAAGAATACCTGTTCCAACCGGAAGACCGTGTTTGAACAAGTCGTTATCTGCCAATTTAGCTACGATACCAAAAGCACCCGCAAATGCCTTGATAAGCATGTGCACTGTCAATCCAAGCAAAGCACCTGCAATAGCGAAACTAAGAGTAATAATCTTAGAGTTAGTTTTTTCCACGATACCTCATTCCTGTTGAAATATTTCTGTAGAAATTGGCAGGGGCGGAGGGATTCGAACCCACGACCTAACGATTTGGAGTCGTTCGCTCTACCACTGGAGCTACACCCCTGCATTTTTTATTGACGACAATCGGCCATCCCCAGCGTTGCTTCGTCGGCGGCCTACTCTACAGTAGGGCCTTCTCCTTGCGCCTTGGTGCTGACCGCTTCTCGTCAATAAAAACCCAAAACATAGTTTTGGCTTTTTCTTTCCTCATAAGGAAAACAAAATTCTTGCTATAGAAACTTTCGCTACCGCAAGAAACACCGAGGGGGACCCTTTTGTCAAGGAGTCCCCCGGGTGATTTTATTTCAGCCTATGCTGCGTTAATCCTACTCAAGGATGTCGATAACAACGCCGGCGCCAACTGTACGGCCACCTTCGCGGATAGCGAAACGCAATTCTTTTTCCATCGCGATTGGAGCGATCAACTCAACTGCCAATTCAACGCGGTCACCTGGCATAACCATTTCAGTGCCAGCTTTCAAAGTACAAACACCAGTTACGTCAGTTGTACGGAAGTAGAACTGTGGACGGTAACCGTTGAAGAATGGAGTATGACGTCCGCCTTCTTCTTTAGTAAGGATGTACGCTTCAGCTTTGAATTTTTTGTGAGGTTTAACTGAACCTGGTTTAGCAAGAACTTGACCACGCTCAACGTCTTCTTTTTTAGTACCACGAAGAAGAACGCCGCAGTTGTCGCCCGCTTGACCTTCATCAAGAAGTTTACGGAACATCTCGATACCAGTAACAGTAGTTTTTTGAGTTGGACGGATACCGATGATTTCGATCTCGTCACCAACTTTAACGATACCACGCTCAACACGGCCAGTAACAACTGTACCACGACCAGAGATAGAGAACACGTCCTCTACTGGCATCAAGAAAGTTTTGTCAGTAGCACGAGCTGGTTGTGGAATGTAAGCGTCACAAGCTTCCATCAATTTCATGATAGATGGACGACCGATTTCAGAAGTATCACCTTCCAAAGCTTTCAAAGCAGAACCTTTTACTACAGGGATATCATCGCCTGGGTATTCGTACTTAGAAAGAAGTTCGCGGATCTCAAGCTCAACAAGCTCAAGAAGTTCTTTATCGTCAACCATGTCAACTTTGTTCATGAAAACAACCATTGCAGGGATACCAACTTGGCGACCCAAAAGGATGTGTTCACGAGTTTGTGGCATAGGACCGTCAGCAGAAGAAACAACTAGGATAGCGCCGTCCATTTGAGCAGCACCAGTGATCATGTTTTTTACGTAGTCAGCATGTCCTGGGCAGTCAACGTGTGCGTAGTGGCGGTTTTCAGTTTCATACTCAACGTGAGTAGTAGAGATAGTGATACCACGCTCTCTCTCTTCAGGAGACTTATCGATTTGATCGTAAGACATCGCTTGAGCTTTACCAGCCGCTGCAAGAGTAGTAGTGATAGCAGCAGTCAAAGTTGTTTTACCATGGTCGACGTGACCGATTGTACCGATGTTAACATGCGGTTTCGTACGGGTGAATTTCTCTTTAGACATTAGTCCTCCTGCAGAGATTTTTTATTTTTATCTAACTTAAAAGCCATTTTTTTTAAATTCAAGTGTAAAACAAGTGGAGCCCATGATCGGAGCCGAACCGACGACCTCACCCTTACCAAGGGTGTGCTCTACCACTGAGCTACATGGGCGTCGAAATTTGGAGCGGGAAACGGGTCTCGAACCCGCAACCCTCTGCTTGGAAGGCAGATACTCTAGCCAATTGAGCTATTCCCGCCCTATCGATCAGAAGTCACCCATATTTCACCGAGAAAATATTTAAAAAATGGTGGGCAGGGAAGGATTCGAACCTTCGTAAGCGTAAGCTAACGGATTTACAGTCCGTCCCCTTTAGCCACTCGGGCACCTACCCATTTTTTTAAATACTTACTCAGAGAAATATGGAGCTGGTTATGGGACTCGAACCCGCAACCTGCTGATTACAAATCAGCTGCTCTACCAATTGAGCTAAACCAGCATCACTGAGATAACCGAAAGAGTTATAGTGGAAAAAATCTACATTCGTCAAAGATAATTATCTGTCAGAATGCGATTTTTTGGATTTTCCGCGCTGCGCGTGCTGCCTTAGTGTTTCTGTCAGAGCCATTGCTGTCGCGACAGACGCATTATAAGAGGCTGATGCACTCGTTTGCGGAATGTAGACCAATTCATCACACAGGCGTTCCGTTGTCACTCTCAAACCTTTATCTTCGGCACCAATTGCCCAAATTACTTTCTCAGGCAAATCGAGTTCGAAAATAGATTTTTTACCGCGAGGACTAAGTCCGTAAATCCAGTAGCCTTTTTCTTTTAATGTTTCCGCGTACTTACTAAAGTTCGTTGTCGATTCAACAGCGACATGCTCAACTCCGCCACACGCAACTTTATGAACAGTTGGAGTTAGACCCACCGCGCGATCTTCTGGAATTAATACACCTTTAACGTTGGTTAACCATGACGTTCTGAGGATTGCTCCCAAATTATGGGGGTCTTCAATACCGTCCAGCATCAAAACAATCGATGTTTCTAAGTTTCCTAAATGGTCTAGGTCCATGCCCGGTGCACCCTCAACAAAAAGAGCGGCGCCCTGATGAGAAGAACCGAACTTATCGATCACAGTTTCTTGGCGTTCGTCTGGAGTGATTTTGTGTTTGCGAGCCATTTCCTCAAGCTCGCGCAAATCAGCTGAAGTTTCCCAGCCTTTTTTAAGCCACATGCCTTTGACCTTCTTAGGGCGCATGTAAAGAGCTTCTTTAATTGCGTGATTGCCAACAACGACTCTCCACTCGCGAGGAATGGAATTTTCAGAGCGAGAACCGCCTTGTTGTGGAGCGCGACCGCCACCTTGTGGACGACCACCTTGCTGAGGACGCCCGCCTTGAGAGCGACCACCCTGTGAAGATTTTTGAGAGTTGTTTTTTGAACCGCCACCAGAGCGGAAATTATTTTTCTTCATTCTACATCGCCATCACAAATTGTTTTGCAGCTTCTTTGATATCTTTTGCTTCTAAGATCGGACGACCCACAACCAGAGCAGAGGCACCTTTTTCAAGTGCTTCTTTCGGGCCCATAATACGCTTTTGATCGCCAGAGTCGTTCATACTAAAGCGAATTCCCGGCGTGACAAGATAGAGGCCTTTATTTTGTAAAAGGTCTAACTCGTGAGGAGAACAAACCAGGCCTGTTAGCCCGGAATTTTGAACCAAACTCGCCAATTCCGTCACATGCTGTGCGATCGGCTGTGGATTCATCACCGGAGGCAGGGAGTTTTGATCCCAGGAAGTTAAAATCGTGACTGCTAGAACTTTAAAAGGACGTTGCTTGCTTAGCTCTGCCTCGACCGCCGCCATACGCTTCAAAGCTTCTGCTCCACTCAGAGCGTGGACTGTAACCAGTGAGGCGCCTGCATCGAAACTCGCTCTGACAGCGGCTTCCATTGTTGAGGGAATGTCGAAGTGTTTATTATCCATGAAAATAGGCGCCCTTTGCGCCATCTCTTGAACGAACTCTAAGCCATAGCGAAGGCACAAGCGAGGACCGAGCTTGATACCCCCTACAATATCACCGATTTCATCGGCAATTTTGAGAGCTTGATCGCGAGTGTCGACGTCAAGAGCAAGAATGATTGGATTTTTCATGGGATGAGCGCGCAGGTTTTTATTCATGGAATAACTCCTGCGCTCCACCCTCTCATAAACTGGGATTTAGGTCATTTGTTTTCGACGATTATCAGAGTGTTCCAACCCATTACTCGGATGGGATTGCCATTCACGTCACGAGCGACCCGACCATTCTCATTAAAGAGGGGCACCAGGCGCTGCGGCTGAGCAATCACTTTATCCCAAATGATTTTGGCGTTGTCTTTATGAACGCGAACACAACCACCAGAGGCACGTTTACCGAGCTCTTTATAGTGATCCGGAGTTGTCGCATGAACGGCGACTCCGCCATTAAAGAACATCGCGTACTCCATGTTGGCCTTCCAGGTATAAGAATAGTGATTGCGCACTAATTTATAGGGAGAAAATGTGCCCACAGGAGTTCTGGTCCAATACCAACGGCCGCTTTTAGCTTTTTCATACTGCTCGCGCCCCGTAGAGACAGGCCATACCGCAATTGGAAAGCCATTTTCCATTACTTGCATCTGCTGAGCCGTCGGGCCTGCAGCCGCTTTGTTAATTCTTAAAACGATCGCATACTCGCGATACACGTCGATACCATCTTGGGCTGCGATGATTTCTGGATTGATGACGGCTGCCCGCATTTCTGTGCGTGGCGCACCTATTTCATTCGCGATTTCGTCTGGCGACATGAGGTCATCAAGTTGTTCATTCGAGATTTGCGGCGATGGCGTCTGCGAATCGAAATTGTTTTGGGCAAATAGCGATTGGGAAAAAGCTGAAACGAACAACAACAAGGATAAAGCAAAGGCTTTCATACAGATCCTCCTGTTATAGCGTAATAAAATATCCCTCGATCACCACAGAGACATTTTATTCACGAAGGAACAGAATGCCTGTCGTGCACAAGATCAGAATCTTCCCCGAAAACGGTGTGGTCAAAGGCAATAAAAAAAACGGAGGGAAAATCCCTCCGTTCGCCAAATTTCTAAGCTTTTTGAAATCAGATTCGCGCGACCTAAGCCGCTAACGTTAGGACGTTAGCAGGTCTTAGTACGATTTTGCGAACAGAACCCACTTAGTTGCGGTTTTCCCAGAGAAGATACAATTGCCGGAGATCGGCTCTTGCTTCAGTGGTTGGCAGCGTGGAGTTACTTTTAATTGTGCTAGCAATTCGTGGCCGATGCCATCTTCGCACCATGGAACCAATGCAAAACCTGGGGCAGAGTTTTCTTCGCCTTTGAAGTAGGCTTCGAACTCTTTAAGGTCTGTGATTTTTTTGATGTTGCTGTCACGGAAAGCTTTTGCTCTTTCGAACAAGCCGTCTTGGATTTCTTGCAACAAGGCACTGATGCCTTGAACGAAAGCATCGCGGGCTTGGCCGGCTTTTTCTTTCGGGCCTTTGTCACGACGGCCGACGAATACTTCGCCCTTGGCCATATCACGAGGACCTACTTCTACACGCACTGGAACACCTTGTTTAATGTATTGCCATGCTTTGTCGCCACCACGGATATCGCGGTCGTCGACTTTTACGCGGATCGATCCACCGTTGTAGCTTTGCGATTTAACTTCTTTAGCCAAGGAGTTTACGTATTCAAGCACTTGCGCTTTTTCAGCGTCGTTACGATAGATTGGAACGATCACTACGTGCAATGGAGCGATTCTTGGTGGAACCACGAAACCGTTGTCATCAGAGTGAGTCATGATCAAACCACCGATAAGACGAGTAGAAACACCCCATGAAGTTGTCCATGCTGTTTCTTCTTTACCCTCAGCGCTCAAGTATTTGATACCGGAAGCTTTTGCGAAGTTTTGACCCAAGAAATGAGACGTCCCTGCTTGCAGAGCTTTTTTATCCTGCATAAGTGCTTCGATCGTGTACGTATCAACCGCACCCGGGAAACGCTCATCAGAAGTCTTCATGCCTTTGATCACTGGCATTGCCATGTAGTTTTCTGCGAAGTCAGCGTATACGTCCAACATCTGCAAAGTTTCCTCTTGGGCTTCCTTTGCTGTTGCATGAACTGTATGGCCTTCTTGCCACAAGAACTCTGCCGTTCTTAGGAACATGCGCGTGCGCATTTCCCATCTCATCACGTTACACCATTGGTTAATCAAGACAGGAAGATCACGGTATGATTTTACCCATTTTGCGAATTGGTGACCGATGATTGTTTCAGACGTTGGGCGAATGATCAGTGGCTCTTCAAGTTCGCCGTCTGGAACTAGCTTACCGTTGCCATCGCCTTTCAAGCGGTGGTGAGTTACGACTGCACATTCCTTAGCGAAGCCTTCAACGTGTTCTGCTTCTTTTTCCAAGAAGCTTAGTGGAATTAGCAATGGGAAGTAGGCGTTTACGTGACCTGTATCTTTGAACATGCGATCCAATACGGCTTGCATGTTTTCCCATACAGCGTAGCCCCAAGGTTTGATCACCATGCAACCGCGGACCGGAGAGTTTTCGGCCATATCAGCTGCTGTGATAACTTGTTGGTACCACTCAGGGTAATTTTCAGAACGTGTTGGTTTAATCGCTGTATCTGACATGTGCTATTCCTTAAATGTCTTTTGTATCAATGCCGTAGGCTTTAATTTTTCTGTGCAAGTAGCTTCTTTCGAGACCGATCACTTCGGCAGTCTTAGAAATATTGCCGCCGTTTTCGTTGATCTTGCGAAGAAGGTATTCTTTTTCGAATTGCGCGCGAGCATCGCGGAACGTTGACAGGTCTTGCATTTCGAAACCTTTTTCATCGTCCTTGTCGACCAAACCTGCGAAACGCAGATCATGAACGTCAACGAAATCTCCTGGAGTTAGAATGTAAACGCGCTCGATAAAGTTTTTAAGTTCACGCACATTTCCCGTCCATTGGTAAGCAAGCATCTTGTTCATAGCTTGCTCGCTGATGGCTTTTTTCGGGAATCCGCTTTCGCGAGCCACGTTGTCGGAGAAATAAGAAACTAGAACTGGGATGTCTTCTGGGTGCTCGCGAAGTGCTGGCACACGGAAAGGAATCACGTTCAAACGATAGTAAAGATCTTCGCGGAAACGGCCTTCTTTTACTTCTTTATCCAAGTCTTTAGAGGAAGCTGCGATCACGCGTACATCGTTTTCAATCGCCTCAGAACCACCCACACGACGATACTTTTTCTCGTCCAAGTAAGTCAGAAGTTTTGCCTGAGCGTCTTTGTTCATTTCGCTGATTTCAGCGATGTACAAAGTTCCACCCTGAGCGAGGTCTAATTTACCTTTTTTAGCGCGGTCCACACCTGGCATTGCACCTTTTTCAATCCCGAAGATTTCGGATTCAAGAAGGTCTTCAGGGATACCGCCACAGTTGATCTCAACGAATGGACGGCTGGCACGACCACTTAGGTAGTGAATATTTTGTGCGACAAGCTCTTTACCTGTACCCGCTTCACCTTGGATCAAAACCCAAGAGTTTGTCGGTGCTACACGTGCAATCACTTGTTTTGTGGCTACGATAGCTGGTGCCTCACCCACAAGAGCGATTGATTTACGAAGCTTATTTAACAACAAAGCTTTTTCTTCTTTTTGTTGTTGGTAGCTCAGGATGTTTGAAATCACGATCAGGATTTTATCCATGGAAAGTGGTTTTTCGATGAAATCCCAAGCGCCCAATTTTGTCGATTTAACGGCCGTTTCAATCGTTCCGTGACCAGAGATCATAATGAACTCTACATTCGGATGTTCTTTGCGGGCGCGATTCAGAACTTCCATTCCGTCGAATTTACCTGGCATCCAGATGTCTTGGAATACGATATCCGGCTGCACGTCTTTGATTGCTTGCAATCCCGACTCTCCGTCGTGGGCTAGAAATACTTGATAGCCTTCATCCTTCAAAGAGGCTGAAAGCACATCACGAATCGGAGCTTCGTCATCAATAATCAGAATTTTAGTCGATAGAGCCGTCATCACGGACCTTCTTTCTATTCTTCGGCGGGCTTCCAAGCGCCCACTTCGTTTACAGGAACTTCAATCACCAGTTTCAAACCTTTGGGCTCATTCGCAGTTGCACGGATGAAGCCATTGTGGTCTTCAATGATTCTTTTCACGATAGGTAAGCCTAAACCAGTTCCGCCCTCTTTTGTAGAGTAGTACGGTTCAAAAATACGGTTTCTTTGCTCTGCTGACACTCCGTCTCCATTATCGGCGACAGTCATACGCATCGTTTTAATGTCTTTGGAATAATGTGTGACTATTTGGACAGTTGGTTGTGGTTCTTTAGCCACAGCAGCCACAGCGTTATCCACAAGATTCACCAAAACACGGCGGATTTGATCGGGGTCAAATTTAAACTCTGGCAACTCCCCGTCAGGACGGAAATCAAACTTCACGTTCGGGTGAGCTTGGCGGTAAAGCCCCAAAGACTCTTCGACGACACTGTTGAAGTTTGCAACCACAGGACGAGCCTGAGGTAAACGTGCAAAATTACTGAATTCGTTCACCAGATTTTTTAGACCATCCACTTGTTTTACGATCATCGTCGTACACTCGCTGAAGGCCGGATCTGTGATCGAAGCACCGAACTTTCTTTGCAGACGTTCTGCGGAAAGCTTAATCGGCGTCAGAGGATTTTTAATTTCGTGGGCGATACGACGAGCCACCTCTGTCCAAGCGGCGGAACGTTGCGCATTCACGATCGGAGTCATGTCGTCAAATACCAGGACCTTACCGACAGCTTCGCCTTTTTCATCCTTAAGAATCGACAGACTCATTTGCAGAGGAATCGCCTCCCCTTGCACATTCAAACGGAATTCTTTTTGGATACTTTCAATCTTATGATCCTGCATGGTTTTCAAAAGATCTGCGAAAGTTCTGAAATATTCTAAAGTCAAAAGCTCACGCACGGATTTACCGATATAGCGTTCAGGATCAATTTTTAACAACTGAGCCGCGTGACGATTGATGGTCGAAACACGCCCAGCTTGATCGACGGAGATCACGCCCGTATTCACGTTACGTAAAACAATGTCCGTATAGCGCGCGTGTTGATCGAGTTCTTCCAGGGTGTTTTCCAAGGTCACCGTCATCTGATTGAAGCTAGAAATCAGATCGTTGATTTCCTCGGAGCCTGACTTGATTTGCAGAGGTGTGTAATCCCCTCCCGCAATACGACGGGTCGCACGTCCCAACTGAACGATCGGAATGGAAAGCTGCCTTGCCAGATAGAACCCAAACCACGTCGCCGCAAGTAGGATCACAAAGGTCATCAAAACCAAGATGATCAGATAAATAGATTTCAGCGGGTATTCGAGCGGATTGATATCCCGGAACTCGTCATAGGCCGTCGAGATATCATCCATCTTGGACACGAGCGATAACGGCAGGAAGCTCGAAACAACGATGGCGCCTTTATCAGCGCCTTCCTTAACCGGAACGATCACGCGAACCAGATTTCCATCCCCGAATTGATGGATGATGGATGCCTCGGCCTGAACCTTAATACCTTTTTGCAGGAACTCTAACGAGACCGCAGGAACCGTGGGAACAGTGTCGTCCTCAGCAGAAACCACGACGCGTTTGCCGAAAAGTGATGGGTAGTATTCAACCGCATCCAAACTGAATTCTTTGCGCAGTTGTTCAACCTTGCGTTTGATATCATTGGAATTCGACAAGGGACGAACAGAGTCGGCAATTTGATGGGCGAAGTGATAGTTCTTTTTCTTAGCATTGAAGTAATAGGCATTGGTGACTTCGATGGAGCTTTTTAGAACGCCCGCCATCTTAGCACTGAACCATTTATCAAAGCTGGAATTGATATAAAAAACCGAGATGATGAACATCAATACGGTAGGAATAAAGCTGAAGGCCACGAAGGCCGCGATAAGTTTTGCTTTAAGACTGCTACCGAAGATTTTGCCCTGTCGTTCTACGAAGACCTTCACGACATTGCGGAAGATCATAAAAAGCAGAAGCAAAAGAAGAACGATATTAAAGTTTACGAGACCAAAGAAGAAAATACTGTGAACGAACGGAAGCTGTTGGCTGGTTGCGAACAGGCGGATTTCAAACCATGTCAGCAGAACGAACAAAAAAGAGACGACAAGGACGATGAAGATTTCACGTCTTCTTTTCTTTAACTCCTGAGGACCATGGGGAAGAAAATCGTCTGAGTGTTCGCTCACTAGTAAAAATCCTTTTAAATCACCAGGCGCTTGTCATAAGCGCCCTGAGATTTTAAATGCTAAATTACTTTTTTGCTTTTTTCGCGGTTTTTTTCGCTTTTGCTGGAGCTTTCTTAGCAGCTTTAGCCGCCTTAGGAGCTTTCGCTTTTGCCTTTGCTTTTGGAGCCGGTTGCGCTGCAAGCAAAGTCGCTGTTTTCATTGTTGCTGGAATTTCACCAACCAAGCCGATCATTTCCATAACCACTTGAGCTGCTTCTTCGCCTTTATTCATGTGCTCAGAGCTACCAGTGCGAGCGATCGCTTGTTCTTCGTTTTCAGTCGTCAATACGCCGAAACCGATTGGTTTTTTATAATCAAGCATCAAACGAGTGATACCATCAGTCACAGAATTGCAGACATAATCGTAGTGAGAAGTTTCCCCACGAATAACAGCACCCAATGCCACAACACCGTCACAACCAGCATCCAAGAAGGCTTGGCAAGCTAGAGGGATTTCAACTGCGCCTGGAACCAAGGCTGCGAAAATTTCAACACCTTCACAAGACTCAAGATAGCTGATCGCGCCTTCTTCAAGTTTTTGAGTGATTTCTGAGTTCCAACGAGCTGTAACAACGCCCACTTTGATGTTTGCCATTAGTGATTCCCCTTTAAATTTTCAATTGCGACAATTTCAACGATTTCTAAATCAAATGCTTTCAAACCAACTTTTTTCTCTGGTTTGTTTGTGATCAAACGGATTTTGTTCGCGCCAATTTCACGCAGAATTTGGGCGCCGATACCGTAATCACGCTCATCCATTAGCGGAGTCGATGGACGGATGTCTTCCATCCCCATCAAGGCTTGAAGTTCTGGAACCAAACCTTGAGTGCGGTTGTTACCACGCAGAAGAACGAAAGCTCCGCTGCCTGCTTGCTCGATCATTTTCAAGCTTTCCACAACAGAAGAAGCCCCACGCTGAACAACAGCCATGAAGTCACGAGTGAAGTTATCAACGTGAACGCGGATCAATGCAGGAACGTCCTTAGTGATCTCGCCTTTTTGAATAACTAAGTGCTCAAGGTGATCCACCGTCGAGCGGAAGACGCGAGCCTTGTAGCCCTCACCAAAAGAAGCTGGCAATGGAATGTTTGCTAGCTCTTCAACCAAAGTTTCATTGGCCAAGCGGTAAGCGATCAAATCAACAATAGTCCCGATTTTGATGCTGTGTTTTTTTGCGAACTCTTTCAAGTCCGGTACGCGAGCCATGGATCCATCTGGATTCATCACTTCGCAAATAACTGCTGCTGGATTCAATCCCGCCAAACGAGCCAAATCAACAGAAGCCTCAGTATGACCTGCGCGCTTTAATACGCCACCGTGCTGAGCACGAATTGGAAAGATATGACCAGGCATGTGAACGTCAGTTGGTTTTGCATGAGGATTCGCAGCCACCTTACAAGTGTGCGCACGGTCCGTCGCAGAAATACCTGTCGAGATGCCTTCAGCAGCTTCGATAGAAACTGTGAATGCTGTTTTGTTCGGAGCGTAGTTGTATTCATCACGAACCATCAATGGCAATTGCAAGCGATCCATTTGTTGTGCCGTCATGCAAAGGCAAACCAAACCACGAGCCTCAGAGATCATGAAGTTGATCCCTTGAGCATTGATGTGATCTGTCGCCATGATCAGATCACCTTCGTTCTCACGATCTTCGTCATCCACGAGGATGACCATCTTACCCGCTCTTACATCATCAAGAATTTCAGGAATAGTATTGAATGCCATGCTTAGTCCTTTTTAACTTCCAAAGAACGTTGGATCGCGCGAGCCATGTAATCGGGCTCAACATTGATTTTGCTGCCTGGTTTTAAATCGCCCAAATTTGTGCGTTTAAGAGTTTCCGGAATCAGGCACACAGAAACCGTATTTTTATCTAAATCATTTACCGTCAGGCTCACCCCGTTTAACGTGATGCTCCCCTTTTTCCATACAAATGGCAGGATTGTGTCTTGGACTTTAACATCCAAAAAGAAAGATTCGCCGATCAGCTCTGCTCTTGTCACAGAGCCCAAACTATCAACATGTCCCGTCACCAAATGACCGTGGATTCGGTCGCCAAAACGCAAAGATCTCTCTAAATTGACCTTTTTGCCGATCCAGCTGTTGGGATTCCAATCAAGGACCTTAATAGTTTCTGCCGCCAACGCGAAAGTCATGTGACTGTCGTCATAGGCCTCCAGGGTCAGACAAACGCCATCACATGCGATGCTATCGCCAAGCTTCAAATCATTGAAATCAGATGGTTTTTTAATTTTAATGCGATAGGCATTTTGGAGCTCTTCCGAGCTATCAATCGGCATAACGGATTCGACGATTCCAGAAAACATAAGGGCCTCTGCTTGAATGGGCTGGAAGCTACACTTTCACAGGGAAAATGGCAAGAAAAGCATCAATTCATTGACCTGCCTGAGAGGCATTTGGAAGATGGTTTTATGAAAAAACTCATTAGCGTTCTATTGATTCTGGGCAGCGTCTTTTCCACACCAGCTTTGGCTCAAAGCTCAAGCGCCAACATGTCCTATGACCTCAGCGGGGGATTTGGGACTTACAACGGGAACAGTTATACCGAAATCGACCTCGGCCTGAACTGGTACCTGACGGATTACCTGAACTGGCGAAACTCTGTTTTCACCCAATTCGGTTCAAGCATCGACACAGTTTATGGTTTGGACACGGCCGCTATTTTTGGAACAGGCTTTTATACTTCCAGCGGCGGAGCTGGGGTTGAGTTGTTTGCGGGCCCAGGTTTGCGTTTTGCCAATGAAGATGCCAGCGGTTACTTCGGCAAAGCGGGATTGATTTTTGCCATTGGCGGCCTGCGCATTGGTGGCGGCGCTCAAGTCACGAAGTACTATGAATCACGTCACGATAAATACGGATACAGAATGCCTGACGAGGAAGTTCAATACTTCATCATCCTCGCTGGTGGTGGCAGCTTATAAAGGAGCGAATTATGAAGGAAGGCCGAGACATCATCGCAGAGAGTCCCGCCTTCCTTTCCGCTCTGACTCTGGCTCACAAGGTGGCCGAGAGTTGTTCCAATGTTTTGATCACCGGCGAGAGTGGCACCGGTAAAGAAATCATCGCTCAGTACATTCACGCGCACAGTCCTCGCAGCCAACGTAACTTCGTCGCTTTAAACTGCGCGGCCATCCCCGATCATCTTTTAGAATCAGAACTATTCGGATACACACGAGGAGCCTTTACTGGAGCTCACACCAACAAAGTCGGTCTTTTTGAGGAAGCTGAGGGTGGCACTTTGTTTTTGGACGAAATCGCCGACCTAGAAATCAGCTTGCAGGCAAAAATTCTGCGCGTCCTGCAAGAACGCAAAATCAAACGCCTGGGCGAAAACACTTTGCGCCCTATCAACATCCGCATCATTGCCGCTACTCACGAAAATTTAAATCGTGCTGTGCAAGCCAAAAAATTCCGCGAAGATCTTTTCTTTCGCCTAAATGTCATTGGTATTAACGTGCCTTCTTTGCGGGATCGCAGCGAAGACATCCTGCCTTTGGCAAAACACTTTGTCGAAAAATTTTCGGCCGCGAATTCCAAAAAAATCTTTGGACTGACCCCGGCCGCAACAGACTATCTTTTAAAGCAAGTTTGGCCAGGGAATGTGCGTGAGTTGGAAAACCGCATCGAACGCGCAGTGGTTTTATCTAACAACTCCCATATCGAAGTTGAAGATCTGCACCCGCAAGCCACGATGAATTCTCAACAAAAACAAAACACGCTAAAATTCATGCGCGAACGCGTGTGCGACAACATTGCGCATATCCTGTCCATCGACGAGATGACGCATCTTTATATTGAATACGCGTTAAGTCTCAATAAAGGTGCCAAAGAAAAAACGGCGCGCGACTTAGGGATCGATCGCAAGACACTTTACCGAAAACTTGGGAAACGACACCCCACTTTGTGATAGTTGGCACCGCGTTTGCTTAAACCATTCTTAGTAACACCCACTGAGGAGGTTTGTATGTTAAGGGCCGCTATCGCATTCTTTATCCTGGCAATCGTAGCATTCGTTTTAGGCGCTAATGGTATCGCTGGCTTGTCTATGGAGGTCGGTCGTATGCTATTGATCGTCTTCTTGGTACTAGCTGTGATCAGTTTCTTTGTGAATATGATCGGCAGAAGAGGACCGAGGTAGATACGGGCTGGGACAATTTGCCCCAACCAACGGGAAATACTCCCCGGGGCAATTTGTCGCCCCTTTTACATCGCTTTTTTGCGCTCTCACAAAAAAAGAAGGGCTTCCATTCTAGAAGCCCATTTCTTTGTCTCAAAATTTTCAGAGTCTAATTATCTTCTGCCAGAAGAATTCGTATTTCTGTCATAACTATTTTGAGATGATCTTTGCGAATCTTTTGAATTCACATTGCGATTCGAAGAGTTAGAAGATTCTCTTTTAAGATCTTCAGCTCTGTTGCCAGATTTATCTGATGATGAAGAGTTTTGCTTATTAAATTTGTCGTTACCCATGATGGTACTCCTATAAAAATAGGCAAGCATCATTGCTTGCCTATTTTTAGGAGATAGCTAAAGCCATGCCAACGACTAGAATGTCAGATGACTTCCATCCGTTTTAACTTCTACCGTTTCGCCCGCTTTCACACCGCCGCTAATGATCTGTTTAGAGAGTGGGTTTAACAACTCTGTTTGGATCACACGCTTCAATGGACGAGCACCATAGATAGGGTCATAACCTTTGCGAGCCAAGAAATCGACAGCCTCTTTGCTGAAAGAGATACCGATTTTTTTGCCCTTCAATCTTTGTGCAACAAGATCCAATTGAACTTGGACGATGCCAGCAATTTGATCCTGACCCAAAGAATGATAGATCACAACTTCATCGATACGGTTTAAGAACTCAGGACGGAAATGATCTCTCAATGCCTCAGTCACCGCTTTTTGTTTCGCGTCTTCTGACATTTTAGGATCGAGGATCGATTGCGATCCGACATTTGAAGTCATGATCAACACGGTGTTTTTGAAATCCACTGTGCGACCTTGACCGTCTGTCAAACGACCGTCATCCAAAACCTGCAACAAAATGTTGAAAACATCTGGATGTGCTTTTTCAACTTCATCCAAAAGAACAACACTGTACGGTCTGCGACGAACGGATTCGGTCAATTGACCGCCCTCTTCGTAACCCACGTATCCCGGAGGCGCACCGACCAAGCGAGACACAGAGTGTTTCTCCATGTACTCACTCATATCGATACGAACCACAGCTTGTTCATCATCAAATAAGAACTCAGCCAAAGCTTTCACAGTTTCGGTTTTACCGACACCTGTTGGCCCCAAGAACATAAATGTTCCGATAGGGCGATTTGGATCTGAGATCTCAGCGCGAGCTCTGCGGATCGCATCCGCAACCACCGTCAATGCATGGTCTTGACCCACGACACGTTTTTTAAGTTCTTCTTCCATATGCAAAAGTTTTTGGCTTTCGCTTTCAAGCATTTTGCTGACCGGAACGCCCGTCCACTTCGCGACAACTTCTGCCACGTCTTCTGGACCGACCTCCTCTTTCAGCATGCGGCTTTCATTGCCGTTCTGCTCTTTACTGCGGTCTTCCATCGCTTTGAGTTTCTTCTCAGTTTCTGGAAGTGTGCCGTATTTAAGTTCTGCAGCTTTACCCAGATCGCCTTCGCGCTCTGCTTTGGCCACAGCCACTTTTAAATCTTCAATGTCAGCTTTGAGTTTTTTGATTTGGGTGATGCCACCTTTTTCAAATTCCCATTGCTCACGCAAAAGTTGGTTCTTAGCACTCAGACCTGTGATCTCTTTATCAATCACGGTGATGCGTTCTTTCGCACCTTCGTCTTTTTCTTTTTTCAAAGCTTCTTTCTCAATACGAAGCTGCATCAATTCACGTTCAATTTTATCCACTTCTTCAGGGACTGAACGCGTTTCGATACCAAGCTTACTTGCTGCCTCGTCGATCAAATCGATCGCCTTATCTGGCAAGAAACGGTTGGTAATATAACGACGTGAAAGCTTCACCGCCGAAACCAGAGCCGAGTCAGTGATACGAATACCGTGATGGACTTCGTATTTTTCTTTCAGACCACGCAAGATTGTGATCGCGTCTTCTTCACTTGGTTCCTCGACCATCACTGTTTGGAAGCGACGTTCAAGGGCGGCATCTTTTTCGATGTACTTCCGGTACTCATCCAAAGTGGTTGCACCGATACAGCGAAGTTCGCCACGCGCCAATGCCGGCTTCAATAACTGACCTGCATCCATGGCGCCATCAGTTTTACCCGCACCAACCAAGGTGTGAAGTTCGTCGATAAACAAAATAATCTGACCTTCGCTGGACGTGACTTCTTTAATCACAGCTTTTAAGCGATCCTCGAACTCACCACGGTATTTTGCACCGGCGATCAAGGCGCCCATATCCAAGGACATTAACTTTTTGCCAATCAAGTTATCAGGGACGTCGTGTTTTAAAATACGCAGCGCCAAGCCCTCAGCGATGGCTGTTTTACCAACACCGGGCTCACCGATCAAAACGGGATTGTTTTTCGTACGACGAGACAAAACCTGCACCACGCGGCGAATTTCTTCGTCACGACCAACCACAGGGTCTAGTTTACCCTCTGCTGCCAAAGCCGTCAGATCACGAGCGTACTTGTTTAAAACTTCGTACTTGTTCTCAGGATCGTCATCCGTGACCTTTTGGCTGCCACGCATTTCTTTGAGGGCAGTTTTAACTTTGTCTGTATTTAAATTAAACTTCTTAAAGAACGCCGCAAGCTCAGAGTCCGAGCCCTTTAGCATTGCTAAAAAGAAGTGTTCTGTTGAGATGTAGGCATCGCCCCACTCGTCGGCTTCCACTTCGGCACCACGGAATATTTTTTCCAGGCGTGGACTGGCAAATTGTTTTTGCCCGCCACCACTGACAGTTGGAAAACGATCGACTTTTTTACGAAGCTCGCTCAAGAAATCAGCTTGGGCGACATTTAATTTGTCTAAAAGACGAGGGATGATCCCTTCGCTTTGCTGGACCAGTTCCAGCAAGAGATGCTCAGGCTCAACAGATGGGTTTGACTTGCGTTCCGCCAGCTTTGCAGCAGCCTGCATAGCCTCTTGGCTTTTTCGCGTCATTTTTTCAATATCGTTGCTCATAGCTCCTCCATCTGATTTAAGGATGAGGTCTATTTCGCCATTGTCAACTCCAAGGACTTTATAAAATGCCAGGTATTGTTAATCCTAAAGGAAAAGGTAAATCCAAGCCTCGCATCCGCCCCTCTATTCACAAAGACACAGTGAATCCGGCTGATTTTTTGAAGTATGACACGCGTTTTTCTTGTGAAGACTGCACCCATTTTGCCAGTGAAACTGTGATTTGCACCCTGGGATACAACCCACAACATCACTTGAAAGCAACGCAGACACATCAATACGCCTTAGCTGGCAACATGGCATTCTGCCGTTTTATCGAAATCGATTAGTTCCCTTCAAAGTTTTTAAGAATTCTTAAAGCGATTATTTCTCTAACCATCGTCCGATGGGGGAATTTGACGTTATCTTCGTCTAGGAAAATCGCTTTTTTCCCTCTGAAAGTATTGTATCTTAGTGATTCAGGACAATCTTACGTCTTGAATCCCAGATCTGGCCTTCGACTAGTATTGTCGAAATAAGACAAATCCCGCCTCACGTCCTGTCAAGAGTACCTCCCAAATCCCGATCTTAATCACATCAAAGATTCACTCAGAAGGAGTCAAGAGAGAAGGTCACTCTCTTGCTAATACCGAAAGGAGGGCCTTCAAGGATGAAATAAAAATGAACAACAGATTGTTCAAAGCTGTGCGCTGGAACAAGAGGTTGAAAAACCTGAATGAACATAAAGCACAGCATGGTCCACAAGGCTAAACGGCCAAAAGCACAGACTCGGATGTCGGTGCCGGGCAAGCAGAAGTAGGTTCTGCTCACCCAAAAAACAATCAAGGAGGGTTTTATATATGAAAAATAAATTTTAACGGAGGATTTTAAAATGGGAATGAGAGTAACAACAAACATGGCTGCTATTAACGCTCAAAGAAACTTGATCGGTTCACAAAGAACTATCAACGATTCAATGGCGAAATTGGCTTCTGGTTCACGTATCAATAAAGCTGCTGACGATGCTGCAGGTTTGGCGATTTCTGAAAGCTTCAAAGCTCAGATCCGCTCTGCTTCACAAGCTCAACGTAATGCGAACGATGGTATCTCCATGGTTCAAACTGCTGAGGGTGGGTTGAACGAAATCGGTAACATCATCGTACGTCTTCGTGAGCTAGGTATCCAAGCTTCTTCTGACACTATCGGTGACAAAGAGCGTGGCATGTTGAATAAAGAGGTTGTTCAACTTAAAGAAGAGATGCAACGTATCGCTAACGTTACAACTTGGGGTACTACGAAATTGTTGGATGGTTCTTCACCAAGCTTCGATTTCCAAGTAGGTATCCGCAACAACGCTGAAGAAGATCGTATCTCCTTCAAAGCTCAAGAAAACGTAGCTACTATCGATTCTTTGGGTCTTTCTGGCATCGACTTCTCTTCTAAAGAAGGTGCTCAGGAATCTCTTGCGAAACTTGATGATGCTCAAACTTCTGTGAATGGTACACGCGCTAACTTGGGTGCCCTTCAAAATCGTTTGACTTCAACTGTAGACAACTTGGGTGTTGCAGTAGAGAACATGTCAGCAGCTAACAGCCGTATCCGTGATACAGACGTAGCTCAGGCATCTTCTGAGATGACTCGTAACAACATCTTGTTGCAAGCTGGTACTTCTACTTTGGCTCAAGCGAACCAAACTAACCAATTGGCTTTGAAACTAATCGGTTAATTTCGGCTCAACGGACTGAACGAAGTTACTTAAATAACTTAAACCCGGTAAGGAAACTTGCCGGGTTTTTTCGTTTTCACCCCTAATATCAATTACTTAGAAATACTAAATATCTATCCATCCCCACCCGATTTGCGCACAACTTTGCGCGTGAGGACCTCGAGTAAAAACTTTTGTTCGCTATGATAATTCCGTAATGATCCGCGATTTTCATTCGGAGCCAGACTTAACGACGAGATTCTATTTTGATTTGCCTCGAATAAAGAACCTCGTTAGTCTATGAGGGCATCGATTTTTACATACGACTACCTCGAGGGAGCAACGCCATGGCAAAGAAAAAAGCAAAAGCAAAACCAGCAAAAAAAGTAACTAAAAAGGCTGCTAAGCCAGCTAAAAAAGCAGTAAAAAAAGCTGCTAAACCAGCAAAGAAAGCTGCTCCTAAAAAAGCCGCTAAAAAACCTGCGAAAAAAGTAACTAAGAAAGCTGCTAAGCCAGCTAAAAAGGCTGCTCCTAAAAAAGCCGCTGCAAAAAAAGCAGCTCCTAAGAAAGCTGCTAAAAAACCTGCAGCGAAAAAAGCCGCTCCTAAAAAAGCTGCAGCTCCAAAAGCTAAAGTTGAAAAAGAAGTAAAACCAGTAGCAGCAGTTGCTCCAGTTGAAATCGCTTCTGATTTCGACGATGAAACTGAAATGGATACAATGGTTGATATCGAAGAAGAATCTGTATCTTCTGACGACGAATGGAACGATGACGAAGAAGCTGAAGGCGAAGAGTCAGACGATTCTTTCGAAGACATGGAAGACGAAGATTCTGAAGACGATATGCAAGAAAAGTCTGATGATGAAGACGAAGATGATGAAGAAGAAGACGAAGAAGGCGACGACGAAGGTTACTTCTAGTATCTAATTGCACATCGCAATCAAAAAAAGGGAGTCAACGACTCCCTTTTTTATTATCATCGCTTCATGTACAAACATCTGTATAAAAGATTTATTAAAGCGAACCCATCCCATCACCACTTTGCTTGCCACAGCCATCACTATTGGCCTGACATCACTCGCGACGCTCAACTGCAATACTGGGACGACACCGCCAAGTTTGTCGACGACAAGTGGGAACACATCTTTTCTGTTAAGGTTCCTCAAGCACAGCATTTGATTGCTGAGGTTTTAAATCTTGGTTACCCAGAGCAAATCGTATTTGCTCCGAACACTCATGAGTTTGTATTTCGCCTGTTGAGTTCATTGGATTGGAATCAAAAGGTTCGTATCTTAACGACCGATTCCGAATTCTATTCTTTTGATCGCCAGATCAATCGTCTTTCTGAGTTGCCACATTTTGAAGTTGTGAAGATCCCCACACTCCCCTTCGATACTTTCCATGAGCGTTTCGAACAAGCGATGGAATCAGCCGACTGGAACCTGATCTTTGTCAGCCATGTCTTTTTCAACTCGGGAATGGTCTGCGATGTCGAGCGCTTGGTGAAAGATGCTCCCTCGAACTGCCCTTTTGTTATTGATGGCTATCATTCCTTTATGGCGGTGCCTTTAAATCTGAACCCTATCCAAGACCGCGTTTTTTATGTGGCGGGTTCTTATAAGTATGCGCAAGGCGGAGAAGGCTGTTGCTTTTTGTACGTTCCGCCCTCCACTCGCCATCGTCCTTTATATACAGGATGGTTTGCGGAACTTTCAAAATTATCAGCCATTGGTGATGAGGTCGGCTATCCCACGGATGCTCTTCAGTATGCGGGCAGTACCATGGATTTTTCGGCAATGTATCGCTTGATCGCGACTTTGGAAAAGTTCCGGGATGAGGGACTGACGGTCACTAAGATTCACACCTTGATTCAGCAGAACCAACATCAGTTCTTAGCGGAACTCGATCGCCATCATCATCCTTTAGTAAATCGCGCGAACCTTTTGGCATTTGATCTTAAAAACCACGGGCACTTTCTGACTTTCAATTTACCTTCGTCAGAGGCGACTTCGGAGCTGGTTCAAAAAATGAAAACCCGGGGTCTTGTGACGGACTCCCGGGGCTCACGTTTAAGATTCGGTTTTGGCTTGTATCACGATTTTGCCGACATCAAAGATGCGGTCGTGAAAATCTAAACTACTCTACAGATGGAAGGTCAGAAAGTACTGAGTTATCCATTGTATCTGAAGTACCCGTTTCCACAGCTGGCGCTTGTTGGTGCTGAACTTGTTGAGCGCGAGATGGGTATGAAGGAACTGAAGAGTTGTGCATTCTTGGAGCAGAGCCTTCACGGTACATTGTATTGTACTGGTGGTTAGCACGTTGCTCGATCACTTCGTTAGATTCTCTTTGGAAAGTTGCACCGTTAGTCAGTTGGTTTTGTGGGCGGTACATTCTTGAACCTGTAGAAGCCACACAGTTACGAACTGCTGTTTCACCCAATTGAGAGTTCACTTGCATACCTTGTGCTCTCATTGCATTAGCTTGATCGAATGCACAGTTAATGAAGCGAGAGTCATCTGAAGAACCTGTACCTTGCGCGCACACTTCCGCTGCAGTGACTACTTTTTGGTTTTGGATGAACTGGCTAGAAGCCGTCAAAGGCAAACCGATGATTGTCATATTAAGCATACAAGCTGCGTAACCGCCACCATCATTTCTGAAGCCTGATTTACAAGCGCGATCAGTTTCTGCGTCATCACGGAAACCTGCTTGAGCCAGAACGCTCTTACAATTAGCTAGTTCTGTTGGGTAGTCACCCACACCTGCGAAACTCATTGAAGCACTCAAAGTAACAACTGCTGTTGCGATAATAGCTTTAAAAGTTTTCATCATTCCACCTTGTCACGCCCAATGAAGGGCAAAAGTTAATCTTTCGACATCACCTTACAAAGCAGAATCCAGACCACCCTCAAATTGAAATAAACACACACCCAGGTGTAAACGTCTTATACAGAGACAATCCCCGCCGCGCCTAGAAGGTCCCGAAACTCCAAAAGAAAAAGCCCTGTGAGGGGAAGAGAGAGGAACCCCCACAGGGCTTTAAGAACGTTATTCAATTATGAAGAGCGGGGCTCCGGCAGAACCGGAGCTGGAACAGACTACTTAGCTGGCTTCGTGTGAACTGCGAATTTTTCGAACTCGCCGTATTCATGAAGTTTGTTATAAAGAGTCTTGATCGTGATACCCAAGTTGTTTGCCGCTTGAGTTTTGTTACCACCGAAGTGCTGAAGAGCCTTCAAGATGTAACGTTTTTCAAGATCATGCAAAGTCATGTTTGGATCGTACTCGATCACGTCTTTTTGAGACTCAGGGTTTCTGATGTTCTCTGGAAGATCGTTCAACATGATCATGTGGCCGTCAGACAAGATTTGTAGTCTTTCGCACACGTTTTGTAGCTCACGGATGTTACCTGGCCACTCGTATTTCATCAAAATCTTCATTGCATCTTCAGAAACCGTACGACCACGGTTCAAGTATGCGTGTTGAGAGTTATTCAAGAAATGGTTGATCAAAGAAGGAATGTCTTCTTTACGACGGCGAAGTGGCGGAGCACTTACTACGATCGTGTTGATACGATAGAACAAGTCTTCACGGAAGTTACCGCGAACAACTTCTTGATCCAACTCACGGTTCGTCGCACAGATAATACGGATATCTACTTTAATTGGATCTTTGCCACCTACGCGGAACATTTCGCCTTCTTGGATGAAGCGCAAAAGTTTAGCTTGGATAGCTGGATCAAGTTCACCGATTTCGTCTAGGAACAATGTCCCACCGTTAGCAGCTTCAGCCAAACCGATTTTACGGTTGTAAGCGCCAGTGAAAGAACCCTTTTCGTGACCGAAAAGCTCAGACTCAAGCAATGTCTCACGAAGAGCACCGCAGTTGATTGCAACGAATGGTTTGTTTTTACGGTTTGAACGATCGTGGATAGAACGAGCGATCAACTCTTTACCTGTACCAGACTCACCCAGTACTAGGATGTTTGCGCCTGATGGAGCTACGCGGTCGATCATTTTCATCAAGTTGCCCATAACTTCAGATGTGTAGACGATGGTCTTGTTTTCCATCACTTTAGAAGTTGTGTTTGTATTCCACATAACTTGGTTAGCATTCTGAGAAGAGGGCAGGATCGTAGAATTGTTATCGTTCATGGCTCCACCTTTCGGTAACGTTCTTCATAAGAGTTTTGGACGCTGTCTCACTTTGAATGACTCAGTGTGAGACGCTTCCGACGCATTGAGTTATAACCTTAGTCCTGTACCTTTTTCAATAAAAAAAATGCATGGCGTTAGAATTTTTTTATTCCCCATGCCCGGAGCCGATACTTCAGGGTGCTTATGAGCAAGAGTTTTGAGCTCACAAAAAATATAGATAAATACCTGAAATACATGACTTTTATTAAGTCCGCCTCCCCCCTTACAATTAAGCACTATACCCTCGATTTGCAGCAGGCCTTCAAATTAGACAAACACTCACAATCGACGAAAACCTCATATTCCGAGGCTGAATTGATGGCTGAGGTGAGGGCCGCCTTCAACCGTTGGGCGACCCTTTCGCTGGCCTCCAGGAACCGAAAAGCTGCCACTTTGAAGAGCTTTTTCCACTGGGCCTATGTGGTCGAGGATCTCCTAGAGAGAGATCTGTCACTTCAAGTTACCTGCCCGAAAGTACCCCGAAAGTTACCGCATTTTCTGAGTGTGGATGAGGCGCTGGCCGTACTGCACACGTTCGACCGCGATAAGGATGTTCCCCTCCGAGAAAAGGTTCTCTTCCTGTTATTGTATGGAGCAGGACTGCGTGTGAGCGAAGCCTGCAATGTGCGCTGGAATGAAATTCAATTCCCGCAAAAAACTCTGCGAGTAAAAGGTAAGGGAAATAAAGAACGTGTCGTGGCTTTGCCAGGAATGACTGTCACCGCTCTTCAGAAGTGGAAAAAAGAAGGCGGCTTTGACGAGTACGTTTTTGGTGAGACTCCCCTGGTGCAACGAACTGCCTATGAGATGGTTCGCCAAAGTGGTGTTCGTGCGGGACTGCTGAAACCTCTACATCCCCATGCTTTGAGACATAGCTTCGCCACTCACCTGCTTTCCAGTGGAGCGAACTTGCGCACGTTACAAGAGATGCTGGGTCACGAAAGCCTGCAAGCGACTGAAAAGTACACTCATCTTGGTATTGATCAATTAGCAAGAACGATGGAAGCCCTTCACCCGTTGGGCAAAGGCAAATAACTATACGACAGCGTGAGCGATATAATGTCGAACCATGTTTTCGACGTTGTTCAATTCTTCGTCGACGATTTGGCGATGAGGAATCAGTGTGTTCGTATCTGCCAGATTCGTTTTTAAGAATGGTCCCATCCAAGGCTCTGGTTGGATGACACCTTGTTGAAGCATAAAGCGCAGATAAAAATGCATTTTCAAAACCAAAACATCTTGAGCGGCTTCAATCGACTTTAAGGTATGTCCCAAAAGATTGAACAAAAAGTCAGAGTGTTTGTCGCCCTCTTGTGAAACCTTGCCGACACAATCAAGGACATGCAGTGCAAATTCCAGATGATCATAGTCTTGGCGGATCCCCGGAAAATCATTGATCAAGGTCGCCTCTTGCAAGACGTGCATGCGCCCCTCTTCAGAACTTTGCTTATAGATGAAGTTCACGAAGTGCGTGGGTTCTAAAATCCCTCCGCCAAAGCGCTTTTTACTTTTCAGCGCACCACGGGCAATAAAGGATAACTTTTCCCCCTGCGGAGAAATCGCGTGAATGATGAGATCGGACTCACCGTACTTCACTTTGCGCAGAATGATGAATTTATCCTTAGCCTGAGACATACCTTTAAATACGCACTGGAGGCGGATTTGGCAATGCTTAGCTCAATGTTAAACGGACCAGGTTTGCTCTTCCAGGAGCTCTTTCAAGCTCTCCCTGATGGCTTTGGCAAATTGAGGGTTTTCTAGGATTTCAATCCCCGCCACCAAAAGCCCACGGAGGGTTTCGTTACTCGGTTTTGGCTCCCACCATTGATTGAACATCTTAACGCCGGACCATTTACACATATTGGTGCTATCCACCATGGTCCAACCCTCTTCACTGCTAAGTCCCAGCTTGGCGAAAACTTTTTCGGCCAAAGCCTCAGCACTGGTGTCTTTGAAAACTAAAACCGCACGATCAAATACGCGTAATTTTTCTGAATCAAAATAGCCTTTGCAGATATCCAGCATCGAGGCCTCGAAGGCACCAACCAAAGATGGATTCACCACGCGACCTTCACGGGCAACAACAACTTCCTGTAAAACCTCGGCATGATTCCAATCCATGTTCTGTACAAACATCGGAGGGCAACGGAAGCGCTCGCCTAAGACTGCGATAGCCAGATTTCCCGTATAAGAACACAGACGAACCGAGTAAGGACGCACTTCCACATTTTCATAGAAGTGACGTGCGTGAGAAATACGGAAAGAATAAATACGTTTTTCGTTCAGTAACTTATCTAGCTCTTCAACAAAGGGATAAATCTCTCCCGTCACTGGATGATCTTCCGCAAAGACCACAAAGTTTGTGTCTTTTTTTAAGCCATCCACCCAGCCCTTCACATCTTGCAACTGCAAATGCGAAATGAGATTCACTTCATAAGTTTCTTTGTAGTAGTACGGGAGTAGATTTTCAAATGTTGGCGTCTGCCCTTTGATACAACCAATAGCCTTTTTATGAGCCATGAATTGAGCACTGCCTTGAGTAATCTCAAAAACCGCATGGGCCAAGCCTTTGAAGGCACGAGCACGCAATGGATCTGGCAATCCAATTTGCATCTTCAAGGAGTCATTGAGTTCATCCCAGGTTTCCGGTCGCGCCACATCGATATACATATACAATGACGCTAACATCTATTTAGGCGTTTGCTTAGTCGTTTGCGAAAGCGCGTTGGACGAAGGTCCGACCTCAAGAAAGCTTGCGAAAAATAATTAACTTTCATCTCTATCCCGGAACTAACGTAGCCGATTTGAAATATGACTACACGAGCCATTCAAGGCTTTTATGCGGTCCCAAGACGCGACACCGCTTGGCGCTGGCTTAAATTATGTATCGAAAATATTGCGCCTCTGTTAGATTTTAATCAGAGGTACAAATGACAAAAAAACGAATTGAATGGCCCGTGGCCCTTTTCCTGACACTGAACCCGTTGGTCACGTTTATCCTCATGCCAATTTATTTCTACACTCATGGTTTTGAGTGGGGTATCGCCCTTTTCGCATTGATCTTTGCGGCAGCTACTAACTTGAGTATCACGGCTGGTTATCACCGTTTGTTTTCACATAAAAGCTACGATGCTCACCCCGTTGCTAAGGCGATTTTCCTTCTGATTGGTGCTTCTGCATTCCAAGGCTCTGCTTTGAAATGGTCTTCAGATCACCGTCGTCACCACACGCACATCGATGGCGAAAAAGACCCTTACAACATCAACGAAGGCTTCTGGTACGCACACATGGGCTGGATGTTCTTTAAGGATTCTGTGGATCAAAAAATCCATGCTCCAGATCTTGAAAAAGACTGGATGGTGAAGCTTCAAGACAAGTACTTCGTTCCCTTGGCGATGGTTATGGGTTTCCTAGTTCCAACGTTGATCGGTGGAGCAATGGGTTCTTGGCTGGGTGGATTCGTTATGGCGGGCGGTTTGAGAATCTTTTTGACTCAGCAGTCCACATTTTTCATTAACTCTTTGTGCCACACTTTGGGCAAACAAACTTACTCCAAAGAGATCTCTGCTCGTGACTCTTGGTTCGTAGCGATTCTAACTCATGGTGAGGGTTACCATAACTTCCACCACAAGTTCCAAATCGACTACCGCAACGGTATCAAGTGGTATCACTGGGATCCAACTAAGTGGGTTATCAAATCTTTGAACTACATGGGCTTGGCTTACAAACTACGCCAAATCTCTAACGTAGAAATTTTGAAAGCGCGCCTTCAAGCTGAATCTGCTGAACTTAAAAAAGTGGGCTTTGCGGATGAGCAACTAAATGCGATGAGAGAAAAAATCATCGACGCTCAAGCAAAGATCAAAAAGCTTCGTGAAGACTACGAACAGTTCAAAGCAGATGCTGTTCGTAAGCGCGAAGAGCTTAAAGAAGCTTACGATCACAAACTTGCTGAGCTAAGACGCGAAATGGAAGTTGCCCACCTTGAATTCCAAATGGGCATGAAGCTCTGGAAACTGCACCTTCGTTCTGTTTAAAAAATCTTGATTACAAAAATCTCAAAAGCCCGCTCTATAGCGGGCTTTTTTTATTCCAATCATACAAAACAATTATAGCTCTATGTCTAGATATGTTCGTTGGCATTTCTACTAATTAAATTTCTATTTAATATGACTGAATACACCACTTTTTAGGATTTGAACGTCAAGGAGGACATTCGTGGGTGAATCAGCATTACAGCAAGAGGGCTTTAGCGTCGAAAGAAAAGCCCAACAACGTTCTATTAGACAGGATCGCTCACAGATCGCCCCTCAATCATGCTTTCTTGAATTTGGCGGATACAAAGCTGCTATTCATGATGTCAGCATCTTTGGTTGCTCGGTGATCGTGACTCCCGAAGAACTCCCTCAGGTTGAACAATATTTTAAAGCCCACATCACGACGGAATGTAACGTGGTCTTTCAATCCACTCCCCTGCAAAAGCTCCATGTGCGCTGGGCCCAATCAGAACGCCTAGCAGATGGCAAAAACAATGAAATCATCATTGGCTTAGATATCATGAATGAGCCGTTGAATGTTGAGCTTATAAAGGCAAATGAGGCTGCTCACATCGCTATGGAAGAGCAAAATGCATATTCCCGTGGCGTGGCTCAGTTGCCCGTGGAATTCAAAGTCTTCGTTTATGAACTGCGCGATTTCTTGGCGACACTGAAACCAAAAATTGATCGCATCGAGGAACAAAAACCTCTGCATGACTATCACAAGGAATTGGAATTCCGCAGAACCGTCGCGGAAGCTTTTGCGAAGTATATGAATGCGGTTTTAAGCCCTTCCTACCCTCTGATTCCGAACCTTCTGACAAGCATGAATAAGTTCCAGCTAAAATGGGCTATGACATTTGCCCGTGAGCAGATGGGACCTTTACTGTGGGGCGCACCATTCGCTCACCGTGCCTACCACAAACCGCGCGGCTATGCTGGTGACTACGAAATGATGAATCAGCTGTATCGCGATGAAGTTGTCGGCAAGACCCTTTACGATCAGTGTATTCATAAATATTTCGTCGAAGACGCTTCTGGTACCGCGGTCAGAAACCGTGGCGTTTATTTGGCAAAGAAAATCAAAGAACTATTTCAAGAGACTTCTCCAGATCAAGAACTGAAATTGATGTCTATCGCTAGTGGCCCCGCTAAGGAACAACAACTTTTCCTTCAGGATGCCCAAGAGTTCTTAGGCCGAAGTGCTGAATTTACCTGCGTTGACCAAGATGAAGAGTCTTTGAAACATGCTCACCGTCAGTTGCACACCATTGATCGTAAAGTCCAATCGAACTTTGATTTCAAGTTTAGCAACCTGGCTATTCGCAATATCATCGCGCAAGGCTTCCCTGAGAAGAATTACGATATGATCTATACGGCAGGGCTGTTCGACTATTTCACCGAAGCGATTGCCCGTCGTACAGCTGAAAGAATGCTCGATGCGGTTAAACCCGGTGGCAAAGTGATCATTGGAAACTTCTGTGCTGATAACTACAAATACGGTCCTTTCCTGGAGCTATTCTTAGACTGGACACTGATTTACCGTACAGAGGCAGATCTTCTGCGCGTATTCGATGGATTAGGCGCGAAAATGTGGGTTGAAAAAGAGCCTCTGGGCGTGAATCTTTTCATCGTTATTCAAAAGTAAAATCATTCGATGTGTTAACCAAAAGTGTTCTGATCCTGGCAGGGACAGAACACTTTACGTCACTCTCTTTCGAAGTCTCAAAGTGAGACACCCCCAACAACTGTAAGCTACCGATATTACTTGTGTCATTTTGGCAATGATCTTGCTCCTCCAAAAAGGTGAGGAGAATCATGCCTATGAAATGGACTGCAACTTTATTGAAATTCAGCTTGATCGCCACGTGCGGAGCAACGACTCTGGCGTCATCAAATATTCCTCTATTTGATATGATAGAAATGGCGTCTTCTACGCCTAAAGCGAAATCTCAGCAATATACTGAAAAGATCTACCCTTTGGAGATCGTTAATAAAACGACAACTAAGTCGTCTAAAGAGACTGCTAAAAAAGCACCGGTAAAAGCGGTTAAAGCTGCTCAAAAAACAAAGGCGAATCCAAAGGCTAAGTCAAAATCAACACTTCCTGTGCAGAAAGCAACTGTATCTAAAGAGGCTGAAGAGTCTATTTCTGCGAGTGCTGTTCAAAAAGTAGATCAAATGAACAAAGTAAATGATCTTTTGGCCTTCAGCAAAGGCGACACTTCAGGATCAGTGACTTGTAAGAACTGTTCTGTAGCGAGTGAATTTGCGGCGATGAAGTTCAATGAATGCTCTCCTAAGAACAACTATATGGAAGAGTCTTTGGAAAGAAAAAAGACAAGCAACTCGTATATCGGCGCTTTGATCCGCACTCCTATTAATAAAAAACCAATGATCCGTCCGGTTTGTATTGAAACTGCGATGTACTTGCAAAGTGCTGCTTCGGGTCCGGTTGTGAACTATAAAACGTGCTCTGGTGGCAACGCTAAGAATGCCCCAGCCCGTCCATGTGTTAGCGAAAACTATTTTACACTTATCAACAACAGCTTTGAAGTTGTCTCTCAATGTATGAAAACTTATATCGGCGAAGGTGAATCTGCTGCCGCTCAAAAACAAAACATCCTTGCCGTATTCGGTATGATCACTGTTGAGTCTGGATTCCACGTTAATATCATGTCTAAGACAGGTGCCGGTGGTATCGGTCAGTTCACACAGCCAGCGATCAATGCAGTTAATAAAATGATCTCTGAAACGGAAGAGTTCTTACTGACTCATCCAGATGCTCGCTGCCAAAAACTTGCGACTGAATTCCTTAAAGAGGATAAGCGCATGGGTTCTAAAAATACTTGTGACCGTATTTCCATCACTGAAGGAAATCCCGTTACGAACATGATCTATACTTATGCAGCTCTTAAAGAAGCTAACGATTACTTTGATAACAACATCTTTAACGATGAAAAAATGAAAGCTAAGTTCGCTTTGTCTTCAAATGAATTAGCTAAGATCAAACGTGCTACGATGATCTGGTCACACAACACAGGTTATGCAGGTTTGAAAACACCTCTGACTAAGCTATTAACGACAAAGTATGCGAAAAAGAAAGTAACCAATGCGGATACTTTCCTAGCTGAACTGAAAGAATATGCTCGCTCTTACCCGAACAAGGGCAATGCGGGATCTAAAGCTCGTATTAAAGAAACTGCCAACTACTATGCAAAAATTCAAACCAAGATCGACTTGGTTCAAGAAGGTGCTGCGGGGGGCTCATGCTTAAATTAATTCTTCCTCTAGTATCGGTGATGATGTTGGTGCCGTCGTTGTCGATGGCATTGAATGACTCCTACACAAAAAATCTGATCGAGAAATCAGTGGCCTCCATTGAAGGCTCCACAGATAAACGACAACAGCTGGCCTTGGCCAAAGAGTTTAAACAATTGGTGATTCAAAGAGCCGATCAAATCGGAGAAGCGTCTTTGACTAACAAAGCTTATGATACAGAGTCATCAGAAATGGTAGACCTGATTGTTGCCCTTGATCGTACGACTTTGAAGAAAGCAACAAAATCAGAATGTGCAAAAGCACTGAATGGATTGTTAACAGACGCCGGCGTTGAAAACGTCGAAGAGACCGAGTCTCAATCTTGGAACCAGCTGCAATTCTCATTGCCAAGCAAGGTTTCAAATTTTGAGTTCACGGCCTTCCGTGTTCTTAAAGCTCTCTGCGAATAATTAGTTCAAAGAGAACTCTTTCATTACTTGGGCTGCGATCGGATTTTCAATTTTACGATTCGCAGCCATCAGCCAGATCTCCTCGTAAACACCCTTCATGGTACCCAATACAATTAGCTTTCCATCTTTCGTAAGCTTCTTTGCAACCGCATCGGCCACGGGAATAAGCCCCACACCCTCTGCTCCTAATAATGTTTGCAAGCTGGTGTCTTGAATCTCTGCAACTTGATCGACCTTAATGCGATTCACACTGAAGTAGTGATCGATTTCGCGGCGTAGTTTACTGTGCACCGTGGGAATCACGAAGGGCTGACCTTCCAGAGATTGCGGGAAGTTCTTTTTAAGATGCTTGTATTTTTCTGAAGCGCACACCACTACCGGAAGTTTCGCAATCGACTTGGCATAGACACTTTGAAAATCCACCGATGGCGCATAGTTTGATAAAAGCAAATCCACTTGGTGATTTTCAAGTTCCCTTAAAAGTTGATCACCGGAACCCTCGACAACCGAGATGTTGCAGTTACCTGCCTTGTACGCTTGCATGATCACCTTGTGAGTGATGTCCTTTGGCACGCTGTCCAAGGCGCCAATCTGTACGTGGAGGCGATTGTTATGAAGGCGATCTTGCAGCACCTCCACCATTTCAGCCCCCAGGCTGAATACTTGCTGTGCGTACTCAAAAGCGATGCGCCCTGACTCTGTCAAATGCAGGCGTTGTTTGCTTCTTTCAAAAAGAGGCTTCCCTAAAGACTCTTCTAACTGCTTCAATTGAGTACTGAGGGTGGGCTGCCCGATATTAAGTCTCTCTGCGGCTTTGGCGATACTGCCCTCTTGAGCGATCGTGAAGAAATAATGCAGGTGGTGATAGTTAAGCCATTGAAAATCTTGGGTTGTTGTCTTAACAGCCATAGGGACCCCTTTGTTTAAAACGAATAACTTATTACAGTTTATCTATTTTTCAGAAGAATGAATATCATATAAAGTAGAAGAGTTAAATAAGGAGATTCTTTACATTGGATCAGGTTTTATTGTTCCCGTTTGCTGAGTATTGGTGGTTTTACCTCGCATTCCTAGGTTTTGTTATCGGAATGCTCGCCCTGGATTTGGGCGTATTTCATAAGCACTCCCATGCCGTTGGCTTTAAAGAAGCAACCGCTTGGTCGATTGCTTGGATTTCTTTGGCCTTGGTCTTTAACGGACTCTTATACGGCTATACCTACTGGAAGTTTGGTGATCAGGCGATTGCCAATCAGGTCGGACTTGAGTTCTTGACCGGGTATGTGATCGAAAAATCCCTGTCGGTGGATAATATCTTTGTCTTTGTTGTCGTGTTTGGATTCTTTGGAGTTCCAGCGCAGTATCAGCACAGAGTTTTGTTCTTCGGTATCATCGGTGCCCTTGTATTCCGTGCGATCTTTATCGCTCTGGGTTCAATCTTGATGCAATACCAAGCTGTTGTTCTGATCTTCGGTGCTTTCTTGATTATCACTGGTATCAAGATGATGTTCCAAAGCGAGCATGCTCCAGATCCGTCTAAGAACTGGTTGATCAAGTTCATGCGTAAGCACATCCGTGTTTCCGATCGCATGCACGGTGACCACTTCTTTGTGAAAGAAAACGGCCTGCTTTACGCGACTCCGCTATTTATCGCCTTGGTATTCCTTGAGTTCACTGACGTGATCTTTGCAGTGGACAGCGTCCCTGCGATCTTTGCGGTGACGAAAGAACCTATGATCGTATTTACGTCTAATATCTTTGCGATCTTGGGCCTACGTTCGTTGTACTTCTTGCTTGCCGGTGTCGTCGACAAGTTCCACTTGTTGAAGTACGGCTTGGCGCTGACTTTGATCTTCGTGGGTCTGAAAATGACTTGGTTGAACAAAGTATTTGATGGCCACTTCCCGATCGGTATCTCTTTGGCTGTGATCGCTCTGTTTATCGGTGGTTCGATCGCGTTGTCTTTATTGATCCCACCAAAAGGTGCGTCTTCGCCGGAAGATAAGCACTAAAGGGTCATTGGCTGCCCACCGCGCGACTCATAGGTCGTGATGGTGGGTGGAATGACTGCAAACTTAGGCAAGGCTGCATAGAATTCTTTCGTGTAGCCTTGTTCTAAATGAGCATGCAGGTCTTCCCAACTCTTCCAGGTTTCAATGAACATAAAGACTCCGGGCTCAAGTGGGTCTTCAAAGAATTCATAACTCATACAACCTTTATCCGCCCTCGCTGGATTGACGACAATGGCTGCGAGCCCTACGAAATCTCGTTCTCGTTCCGCTTTCACTTGGATTTTCGACGTCATTACGATCATGGCTTTTCTCCCCGTATTGTCAGTTTATCAGCCAATCAAATAATACGTCTTGGTGAACTGGGATTTTCTGCTAAAATGAAATCATGAATAAACGCCTGTTCTTTGCCTTGAACGCGACCGATCCTCTTGCGACAACTTTCTTGCCGTTTTACAAAAAATTGAAGATCAATGCAGATCAAAAAGAACTGGTTATCAAATGGGTTCCACCTGAAAACTACCATGTCACCGTTAGTTTTTTAGGCGAAACCTCCGAAGACAGCATCCCAGCCTTGAGTCAGGCCTTGCAAGATGCCTGTGAACAGACAAAGCCGTTTGATCTTAAAATTGACGATATCGGGGCATTTTCCAATGAACATGATGCTCGTACATTATGGCTGGGAGTTCAGAACAAAAAAGCTCTGGGTGAATTCAAAGATCTTCTGGATGGAATTCTGAAAGAAAGAAATTTGCTGAGTTTTATCGATAAACGCGATTTCACTCCGCACTTAACAATCGCGCGCCTGCGCAATCCTAAGAGTGTCAAAGACATGATTTCACCGCTCAAACGTAAGGGTTTTGGTAAAATTCATGTCAGTGAAATTGTTTTGTATGAATCGAAGTTAGCGGGTGCGTTTCCCGTCTATAAGCCCCTTTTTAGAGCCACCCTAAGCGGAAAAGACCAAGACGAAAACCTGACGGCCACAGAGGAGTAAACTCTGTGGCGTGAGCCAAGACTAGATTCCGCGGCCACCAAGATTAATGATCGAACGACCATGAGCAAACACGATATACAAGCGACCTGAATAGATTTTCTTTTCACGAGGCCAGAAGAACGTGCGAACTGTGCACTTCTGTCCCACTGGTAACAAGTCCGGACAATTTGTTTGTGCATCCCACACAAAACCACCTGCGATCAAAAGCTTTTGCAATTGCAAAGGCTCATCACCCACAGAAGTCACCGTGAAATCCACATACTTGCGAGAGTTCACAAACGTCGCACCGAAGTTGTAATTGTAATACTGATCTCCCGTAAAAGATGACGATTGAGCCAACTCAATTTCTGCCTGAGCTTGAGCAAAAGAGAACAAAGGAATAAAGCTTAGAAGAAAACCTACAAAAATGTTTCTCATTACAACCCCCTGAATCCAAGCGTACCGCTTGGACTAGAGATTGGACATTGGAAACTGGAAAGAGATTGGGCTCTTGCGTTACGACTTAAGCCGAGCCCTAAATTATCTCAATTGATTGCGTTGATGTTCAGCTCCGAAGCATCATCTATACATGATTGATTCACTGAAGAAAAAAGAGAAGCGCCTTCACGGGCTTGTTGAAAAATGGACATTGAAACTTCAGAAGCATCAGAGTGCTCGTCTGACGACAGGTCTGATTATCTTTCTTAGCTTTATTCCTATTACCATGATGGAAAAGGCACAGTGGGTGTTTACGATCCCTGGAGTTCTGATTCTTATCTTTGTGGTGCTGGTGATCCGCACTCGCAAAATCCAAAGACATGCGCTTCACCTTGAGAGACACTTACAGTTTACGAGACGTCAATTGAATCGCTGCCTGGGTAAAGAAAGCCAACGTAGTTGGAAGCCGGCCTACGAGTTGAGAGACCAATATCCATTGATCTCCGACATCGGACTCATGGGATCTCATTCCCTCTGGACATTGCTTGACGAAACCCTTTCTGAGGGAGGAATGCGTAAACTTCTGGGCTGGATGAGCACAACTCCCAAAGCAGAAACCATCAAGTCACGCCAGAAGACGATTCAAAATCTTCGCTCTGAATCTTGGTTCTACACACGTCTTAGTATTACTGCGAATTCCAACGATATGAATTTATCGACATCGCAGATTCAAAATTTCTTAAAGAACTCTTTCGTAAATCCTTCATTTATGAAGCTGCTGTTTTTAAATCTGGGTCTGTGGATTTTAACGGCCGCTGCATTTATTTTCTCTGCACAAACAGAATATCAATTCCCTCGCGTCGTGTTTTGGATCTTCCCTGTGTTAAGCATGGTCAGCATCAGTTCTGTGAAACATGTTTTTAGCGAAGGCACCGGCCTCGCAGTTCACCTGGAAGTCTTGGCACCCATCTTTGCAGCGATCGAGAAGCGCACGCAGACAAATAAAGCCATGGCAAATCTATGCCCCACGGTTAAAGCTCATTCTCCATCGAAGGCAGCCAGAAAACTCGAAATCATTCTAAGTTTCCTGGGGACACAGACGAATCCTCTTTTGCATTTTCTATTGAATGCATTTCTGCCTTGGACGATGGTTTCTGTGTTTTTCCTTGAAGTTCTGCGCAAGAAAATCACCAAAGACTTTCCGGAGTGTTTGAATGAGCTTTCAGAGCTAGAAGTTATCGGAAGCTTGCTGATTTTTGATAAATACCAAACGCAAACTTACGCGGAATTCAAAAATCAAATTAGTCTGAGCTGTGAACAGGTTTTCCACCCTCTGCTTGATCGCAGCAAAGTGGTCGCGAATGATTTTTCTTTCTCTCAAGGTCAATCCTTGGGACTACTCACGGGTTCGAATATGTCGGGCAAATCGACGTTCCTACGCACAATCGGAATCAACCAAGTTCTGGCAAATATGGGAGCTCCGGTTTTTGCTAAGAGCTTCTCGACTTATCCGATGAAAGTTGAAACCTGCATCGAGGTGAGTGACTCCCTCCGCGATGGCTATTCGTATTTCTATGCAGAGGTTCGTCGCTTAAAAGATATTTTGCAGTCAGCAGCCAGCAAGCAACCGATCTTGTATCTGATTGACGAAATTTTCAGAGGCACTAACAATCGCGAACGCCAAATCGGCAGTCGCGCTGTGATTAAAACCTTGGCGCAAGAATCGACAGCTTTGGGATTTATCTCGACCCATGATCTTGAATTAACGGTGCTCGAGCAAAGCAATCCATCGCTGATAAACCTGCACTTCCGCGAAGACATCAACGAAAGCGGTCAGATGGTTTTCTCATATCACTTAAACCACGGTCCTTGTCCGACAACGAACGCCCTAAAAATCATGGCCGCCGAAGGAATCAAAGTCGAAGACATTTAAAAAATCAAAATTCCTCAATAATTTTCACAACCGCTTCGGTTACTGCCAGCATCAAAAACAAACAACCAATTCAAAATAAAAAAAGCCACCTCAATGGTGGCTTTTTTTATTCCCGCGCTCCGGGAACCAAGGTTGATCAAAAGTGGTCAGGCGCGAGGCGGAGGTCGGTTCCAGCCGCGGAGGCGTACTCCAAGTACGTCGCAGCGATGGAAGCGACCGACAACGAAGCGGATGGCCGCCTTACTCCGGCGGAGCCGGAGTGCAGATCAGATCAACCGCCTAAAGACTAGATACCCTGTTTGTGTCTTTCTTCGTCATCAACGTGTGTTTGGATACCACCTTTTAGATTCGGACGATAAGCCAAATGATTGATGTCGTAGATGAACTGTCCACCGTTAACCGCTGGAGTTTGCCATTCAGGCCCCAAGCGGATCGCGTCTACTGGGCAGGCTTCTTCGCAGTAGCCACAGAATACGCAACGTAGGATATCAATCTCGTAAGCAATCGGGAATTTTTCAACTGATGGATCGTTATGTTCTGCTGCAACGATTTTGATACATTCAGCAGGACAGTTCGTCGCGCACAACATACAAGCTGTGCAACGAAGAGATCCGTCTTTTTTAACAGTCAAAACGTGATTACCTTTGAAACGCGGAGAATAGTCGTTCTGCTCTTCCGGGTAGTTCAAAGTCATCATCTTTTTGCGGTTCAAAAGATTCGTAACCATGTGTTTCATAGTTACGGACAAGCCACCTAATACGCCCGGCAAGTACCACTTGGACTTTTCCGAGTTATTTTGCATTACGCTCATAGGCTACCTCTTCTGAAAACAAACTCATTCTTCTTACGGTGTTCCAACTCAACTTGGTCAGGACGTTGATTGTTTGGCATGAATGGAGCTGCCATTGGCATCGCCAAGTTTTTACCAGACATCAACAAAGCTGCTTCAGTCAAAGTCAGAGCTTCAGAAACAACATTCGTCACTTTTTTGATCTTTTGTTCAAGACCAGAGTAGTTGATGAATGTGCCGTCTTTTTCAACGAAAGTTTTCATTGGAATGATCCAAACATTACCCGTCAAAGCAGACAAAGCTTCGTTCTTACCTGATTGCATCCAGATCAAGTTTTGAGCTTTTGAAAGCTCTTTCAATCTTTCGCCGTATTCAGGGAATACAACTTGGTTTTCCGGACCAGCTACAACCACAGTTTTGATAGAACCGTTAGCAAGACCTGCAGACAAATCAGTCCAAGTTGCAGTGATGCCGTACTTTTCCATAACTTTCAAAAGACCTTTAGTGTTTGGATTTTTATCTCCGCGAGATAGCAATCCATCAAAGCTGTCGAAAGTTTCTTTGTTGTTGATCCAGAAGAATACTTTTTTAGTTTTGAATTCTTCAACGAACGTTTTGATGATCGCTTCATACTCTTCAACAGTGTATTGAGCTGTCAAAACCAACGCCAAAGCATCACCTGAAGTGTTTTTCAAAACTTCGTTAGCGTTCTTAGCTGCCGCACCTGGAGCCATTTCAACTCCACGAGCTACACCTTTAACAAGACGTGCTTCACGGTTCACGAATTTATACGCGTTACGACCGTTATCACACATCCAGTGACCGTTTACTTGTTCATTGTAAACAGGCTTAATACGGAAGAGACCTTCCTTATTGTAGTAAACTTTGATGTTACAACCTGTTGAACAACCGTTACAAACGCTGTCGCCATCTTTTAGATACCAAACGCGCTGACGGAAACGGAAGTCTTTAGAAGTCAACGCACCCACTGGGCAGATATCGACTGTATTCAAAGAGTATTTGTTGTCCAAAGGCATACCATCGTGAGTACCGATTTCAGTACGATCACCACGGTTGAATAGACCCAACTCATTTGTTTTAGAAACTTCTTCAGTGAAACGCACGCAACGAGAGCACAAGATACAACGTTCAGAATCCAGAACCACTGTCGGTCCCAAATCCACAACTTTGTGTTTCTTAACTTTTGCTTCGGCCATTTCTGGATCGTACTTACCGTACTCCATGTATTGGTCTTGCAATCCGCACTCACCTGCTTGGTCACAGATAGGGCAATCCAAAGGATGGTTGATCAAATGGAAGTCTAGACCCCATTTAACAGTGTCTTTAACTTTTTCAGACGTGTTATTGATCTTCATTCCTTCAGTAACCATTGTGTTACACGCGATCTGAACACGCGGATTTCCTTCGATTTCCACTACGCACAGACGGCAAACACCCGCAACGCTCAATCCTGGATGCCAGCAATAGTGAGCGATACGATCGCCCGTCTTTTGCATCGCCTCGATGATCGACGTGCCTTCTTTTACTTCGACTTCTTTGCCATTAATGGTGCATTTCGGCATATGTCGTTCCTTTTACTTTCGAACGTCCTTCACGAACGTAGAATTCAAATTCATCTCTAAATTTAGTTACGAAGCTTAGAACTGGTAAAGCAGCAGCGTCTGAAAGAGCGCAGATTGTTTTACCTTTCATGTTGTCGGCAACTTTAACCAACAAATCGATATCTTGAAGACGGCCACGGCCTTCCAAGATCGAGTGAAGGATCTTGTTCAACCAACCCGTACCTTCACGGCATGGAGTACACTGACCGCAAGATTCGTGAGCATAGAAGTGAGTCAAAACACCCAACATATCAACCATACATTGAGAGTCATCCATCACGATAACTGCGCCCGAACCAAGCATTGTGCCCAGACCCGCAAGTGATTCGTAATCAAGATTTGCTTTCATAACTTCTTCAGCAGTCAAAACCGGAGCAGAAGAACCGCCCGGGATGATTGCTTTCAACTTACGACCTGGCTTCATACCACCGCACTCATTGTTGATAAGATCAATCAATGGGTAACCCAATGGAACTTCATAGTTGCCTGGCTTAACAACGTTTCCGGATACAGAGAACAATTTAGTTCCCGCTGATTTCTCAGTTCCGAATTTACGGTAAGTCGTCGCGCCATCTTTAATGATGTAAGTAACTGCTGCCAAAGTCTCAACGTTGTTCACGATAGTTGGCTTACGCAAGTAACCTTGAACAGCTGGGAATGGAGGTTTCAATTTTGGTTGGCCTTTTAGACCTTCCAAAGAAGAAATCATACCTGTTTCCTCGCCGCAGATATAAGCGCCGGCACCACGGTACACATCAAGGTCAAAGTCGAAACCAGAACCCAAGATGTTTTTACCAAGAAGACCCGCATCGTAAGCTTCTTTGATAGCTTTATTCAGACATTCGATTGGGAATACGTATTCACCACGAACGTAGATATAACCTTTATGTGAACCAACCGCGAAAGCAGAGATAATCATACCTTCGATCAATTGATGAGGAGCACGCTCCATCATCATACGGTCTTTAAATGTACCTGGCTCACCTTCATCGGCGTTGCAAAGTAGGTAACGAGGTTCGCCATTTTTAGGCAAGAAGCCCCATTTCATACCCGTCGGGAAACCCGCACCACCGCGACCACGAAGACCAGAAGCCTTCACTTCGTCGATGATTTGCTGAGGTTGCATTTTCAAAGCTTTCGGCAAAGTTTCGTAACCGCCTTTAGCTTTGTAACCCGCAAGAGTTTGATACTCTGGCAAATGATAGAATTCTGTAAGAACTTTTGATTCAGCCATTATTTCATACCTCTCAACAGGTTCATTGCTGATTCAGGAGTTAGCTTTTCATGATAAGTGTCGTTCACTTGCATCATTGGAGCTGTACCGCAAGAACCCAAGCACTCCACTTTAGATACTGTGAAGCGACCATCAGCAGATACTTCGTTCAATTTCACGCCCAACTCTTTACAGATGTGGCTAGCCATTTCGCGACCGCCCTCAAGAGCGCAGGAAATGTTCGTGCAAACTTGAACGTGGTATTTACCCACAGGTTCCTGATTGAACATTGTATAGAATTTGAAAACTTCATTGATACGCGCTTCAGGGATATCCATTACTTGAGACAAGTGACGGATAATATCTGGCGTAATGAAGCCTTTATTTTCTTTTTGAGCAATATAAAGACTTGGAATAATCGCAGACTCTTTCGCTTCATAGCGAGCGAGTTCTTTTTTAACGGAAGCCAAGCCTTGTTCAGAAAGTTTAAACATCGTTTTTGCCCTCTAAATTAGCGATCTAGTTCGCCGGCGATAAGATTCATCGAAGCGACTGTCGCAATCGCATCCGCCAACATCGCGCCTTTAACCACAGTCGGGAAAGACTGATAAATCGCGAAGCAAGGTGGACGAACTTTCAAACGGTACGGATTCGCAGAGCCGTCAGATACAAGGAAGAAGCCCAACTCACCGTTTGCCGCTTCAGTTGCATCGTAAACTTCACCAACTGGTGGACGAAGACCTTTAATCACCAACATAAAGTGGTTCATCAGACCTTCGATGTTACCGTAAACGTCTTTTTTCTCTGGAAGAACGATACCTTTATCGCGGATCGTGTAATCGCCCGCCGGCATGTTTTTACAAACTTGCTCGATGATACGAATAGACTGGCGCATCTCTTCGAAGCGAACCAAATAACGGTCATAGATATCACCAGAAGTTCCCACGGGGATGTCGAAATCTAGTTGATCATATCCATAATATGGAGTGGCTTTACGAAGATCCAAGTTCACGCCAGAAGCGCGAAGCATTGGGCCGGTGTAACCCCACTGAATCGCATCCGCCGCAGAGACAGGGCATACGCCACGAGTACGTTGGATGAAGATTTTATTGTCGACAACCATTCCCGCCATTTCATCAGTTCCACGGCGAAGCTCTTTACAAAGAGCCAACACCTCGTCGAACCAACCTTCAGGAGCGTCCTGAGCCATGCCCCCTACGCGAGTCATAGAAACTGTAAGACGAGCACCGCACAGTTTTTCGAACAATGTGTAAACTTGTTCACGCAAACCGAACATATAGAAGAAGGAAGTCAACGCACCCAAGTCCATCGCGCCAGTACCGATTGCAATCGTATGGTCGATAACACGAGAAAGCTCTGCCAAGATGATACGCATTGCTTGTGCTTTTGGTGGGATTTCAACGCCCAACAAACGCTCAACCGCTTTACAGTAACCAATGTTGTTCATTGGAGCCGAGCAGTAGTTCAAACGATCTGTGTATGGAATCACTTGGTTGTACGGGTGAGTCTCTGCCATTTTTTCGAAGCAACGGTGAAGGTAACCGATTTCGTTGTTACAACGAACGATTGTCTCCCCGTCCATTTCAGCCATTACACGAAGAGTACCGTGCATCGCTGTATGGGCCGGACCGATGTTCAAAGGAACATATTTATCATTCAAAATGTCGCCTGGAGAACCTGGCTCATTGTTGAAATGAATTGGCAAAGAGGCTGTACAAGGTTGTTGGTGATCAGCTTCGTAATCTTTACGAAGTGGATGTCCAACGAATTGGTGGTGAGTCAAAATTCTGCGAAGGTTCATGTGACCTTCGAATTTGATACCGAACATGTCGTACGCTTCGCGCTCGAACCAGTCAGCACCACGGTAAGCTGGAATTGCTGTACCGATAGACTCGCCTTCACCTACTTGCGCTTTGATACGCAAGCGAGAGTTGTCCTTAGAAGAGAACAAGTTGTAGACAACGTCGAAACGTTTTTCGCGAGTTGGATAGTCCACTCCGCAAACGTCCATCAAGAAGTCATAGGAACCTGATTCTCTCAAGTACATCAAAAGTTTTGGAACGTCTTCCTTAGGAGCTTCGATAACATCATCGCCAACAGCGTTGATGAACTTGAAGTTCGCCGTATTAAAACGACCCGCTAGGTTTTGTTTTAGTGAATCAAGCTTGCTCATATGGGCTCTTCCAGTTGTCTTTCCACGGGCGTGGAGTGTGATCTGCGATCATTTTTTGCAAAGCCATAATACCGTCCATCACCGCTTCTGGTGTTGGAGGGCAACCTGGGATGTAAACATCGACAGGAATAACTTTATCAACGCCTTGAAGTACGTGGTAAGCGCGGTAGAAACCACCGGAGCTTGCACATGCACCCATCGAAAGAACGTATTTTGGTTCCAACATTTGTTGATAGATACGAACGATGACTGGCGCCATCTTTTCTGTGATCGTACCAGCAACAACAAGTAAGTCGGCTTGACGAGGAGAGAAACGTGCAACCTCAGCTCCGAAACGAGCTAAGTCATATTTCGGTCCCATCACCGACATGAATTCGATACCGCAACAAGCAGTACCATACGGCATTGGCCACAATGAATTTTTGCGACCCCAAGCTACGATGTGATCGAGCTTCGTAGTGAACGCAACGTCTCGCGACTGATCGTCTGCTGCTTGAGTTCCGAGTGCGGAACCTTGCACTTGATCTTTGTGCATAAATACACCTCTGCAATTTCAATTAGCTATCATTAAGTAACTAACGAAAAACCGTAGTCCTGACAACTAGATACTCATTGTAGTCCCAGGTCTGAGCAACTTCAACGCACCCTAGCAAATCCCATAGAGTTCGCAATTGAAATTGATTCTCCTCTCGATTGCTTTCACACTCAAATTTCGGCTCAACATCAGTCGAGAAATCGACTTGTATAACCACAAAACAAGGACTGTTTGAAAGGAGTTTTCATGAAGAAGTTGGCTTTACTCGTTGCGGTTGCCACTCTTGCCAGTGCTACAGGGGCTCAAGCTCAGCACAAAACACAAGATTTGCTTATTAAGTTGGCACCTGGTTATGAAGATCTAGAACTTCAAGGCGCTAAAACTGAGAAAATCACGGAAAACCTGGTCCGTGTTCAAGCTCCAAGATCTATGAGTTTAAACACATTGGTAAAAAACCCGGCTATTGAATACGTTCAACCGAACTACCCAGTTCGCCTTCTTGAAGACTATCGCATTCAAGACTCTTTGCGTCGTGCAGCTTTGGCAAAAATGCTTCGCCGCAACCCACAACCAAAAATGATGGCCATCCAAGACAACCCAGCGATTCCTGAAGCTCCGCAAGCAACAACAGGCGCTGATCCATTGTTCAACAAACAATGGGGCATGAACAACATCGGTGTTGTTGAAGCTTGGAAAGTGACTCAAGGAAATCCAGAAATGGTTGTAGCTGTGATCGACACTGGTGTTGATTACACTCACGAAGACCTTTTGCCAAATCTATGGAGAAATCCAAAAGAGATCGCTAACAATGGTATCGACGATGACGGCAACGGTTACATCGACGACACTATCGGTTGGGACTTTGTTTCTAACGACAACAAGCCTTATGACCTTTCTATGGAGCCACTTGAAATCCTTTTCAAAGGTGGTAACCCAGGTCACGGTACTCACTGTGCTGGTAACGTAGCGGCTCGTGGCGACAACGGCAAAGGTATCGCAGGTGTTGCACCGAATGTAAAAATCATGTCTTTGCGTTTCATCTCTGAAAAAGGCCAAGGCACAACAGCTGACGCGATCAAAGCGATCAAATACGCAGTTGATAACGGCGCAAAAATCATGAGCAACTCATGGGGCTCTGAAGGTGAAGATCCAAATTCAGGCGCAGAAAACAAAGCTTTGCGTGATGCTGTTCAATACGCTCAAGACAAAGGTGTTCTATTCATCGCAGCGGCTGGTAACGGTCACAAAGGCGTTGGCTATGACAATGATAATGATGCAGCTCCAGCATACCCTGCAAGCTACCCACACGACATCATCGTGTCAGTTGCAGCGATCGACGTAAAAGACCAATTGGGTTCATTCTCTAATTGGGGCAACCGCTCTGTTGATATCGGCGCTCCAGGCGTTGTTGTGTACTCTACAACTGTATTCAACAACTACTCTGACATCGTAATCGACAAAATGGGTTTCAAAGCAACTTGGGATGGAACTTCAATGGCCACTCCACACGTTGCTGGTGCAGCGGCTCTTTACTGGTCTGCTCACCCAGAGAAATCTTGGCAGGATGTTAAAGCTGCGATCCTTGGTTCAGCAAAACCAATCCCAGCTTTGAACGGCAAGGTAACATCTAATGGTAAATTGGATGTTGGCGCTCTTTTGAAATTCTAATTTCAAAAACCACCGTTAAAATCACCAAAGGGAGCTCATTGAGCTCCCTTTTTTTGTAATTTGGCACCCACGCTCCGCCTTGCCAAGACGTAAGTTGCGCCTCTGCTCCTCTTAAAAAACGATAAGTACTTGCTCAATAATAAATCAAAAAAGCGAGGTACTTATGCAAGCACAGAGATTAGCAACGTCCCTGTTACTGACTGCTTTCATTGCCACACCAGCGTGGGCAGCGAAATTCAATATCGACCCAGCTCATACCAGCATCACTTTTAAAGTGCCGCATATGGTGGTTTCCAAAGTTAAAGGTACTTTCAATAAATTCGAAGGCGGATTCGACTTTGACGAGAAATCTCAAAAACTTGATAACGTGACTGTGAAAATTCACGCGGACTCTATTGATACGAACCAAGCTGATCGCGACAAGCATCTTAAAAGCCCAGATTTTTTGGATGTTGCGAAGTTTGCCACGATCGAATTCAAAAGCAGCAAAACAGAATACGATGGCTCAAAACCTAAAAAGGTCATGGGTAAAATCACCATTCACGGCGTAACTAAAGACGTGACCCTAGATGTGGATTACAAAGGTGCCGTCACCGATCCTCAAGGCAATCGTCGCATTGGCTTTGAAATCGAAACCAAACTGAACAGAAAAGATTTCGGCTTGGTTTGGAACAAAGCCCTTGAAACTGGCGGAGTCGTTGTTGGCGACAGCATCGACGTTGAAATCGAAGGCGAAGCCATCGTACCGGGGAAAAGCAAATGAAGTATCAAACACCAAACTTCAAAGTGGGAATGGGTTTACACCCTTCCCACTTTTCCTATTTAGAACAACAGCCCTCTACCGATGTCGCATGGTTTGAAGCAACTAGTGAAGACTACATGTCGCCGTCTAGCCACAACATGCAGCTTTTAAAAAAAATCCGTCAGGATTATCCCGTCGCTTTGCATGGTTGCCATTTGAACATTGGCTCCCCGACGGGACCCGATGCTCACTACATCAAAGAATTGCGCGAGCTGATTGAACGCTCAGAGCCTTTTCTAGTTTCCGATCATCTGTGTTGGACCGGTGGCGAGCAACAAAGTCTGCACGGGCTTTTCCCATTGCCATTGAACGAAGAAAGCTTACGAATTGTGAGTCAGAATATCGACACGGTTCAAAGCCAGCTTAAAACGAATATCGCATTGGAGAATATTGCGACTTACATTGATTATGCTGAAAGCGAAGCCACCGAAGCCGAATTTATCAGCGAGTTATGTCGTCGTACCGGCTGCAATTTGGTTTTAGACCTGGGAGCTCACTACGTAAATGCGGCAAACCACGGCCACTGTCCTTTCAAGCAACTGAAAAATCTGCCGCTAAGCCACGTGGTGCAACTGCACCTCTCCGGTCCGACTGAAACAGAAAACTATTGGCTGGATAAAAAAGCGTCCGATGTTCCTAGCGCCATCTGGGACCTACTAAAATACTTGGCGCCCCAGGTTCGCCATCTGCCGATTGCCATCGAAAGGCAGCGCAATGTTCCAGCATTCAGTGATCTAGAAATGGAAGTCATCAAAGCCTCTTACCTTTTGGAGAATAGCCATGAGAATGAACGAAGCGCTGCTTTTATTTAAAGAGAATGTTCTAAATCCCGAAGCACTCCCTTCGTCATTGTCTGAGCTAAAACCCATCGGTGGCTTAAGTCCCGATGAAGCTTTTGAGATTTACAACGATCTGTACTTTTCAAAGCTCTCATCGACTCTCGCGAAAACTTACGAGGCTGTAGCTTGGTCATTGGGATCTGATTTATTTCAGGAACAATGCGTGCGCTATATTGATGCTCATCCTCTGTTGAGCTTCCGACTGTCAGAATATGGAGAACACTTTGCAGCTCAACTGCAAACGATTGCGAAAAAACTCAATCGCCCCTATCTCCCCGACTTAGCTATTCTGGAGTTTCTGATCAAGGAAGTTCGCCATGCAGGATCGGCAATTTCCATTGGGCCTGAAGAGTTTCAAGGAATGCTAAACGCAAATAACTTCAAGGTGAGTTTCATCGAAGGAATGAAAGTGCATCAAAGCATGTACTCGGTGGCAGATCTATGGCGTCGTCGTCACGATTCACCATCAGCGATCAATGAAGTGAATTGGAGCCACCCGCAAAGTCTTTTGATCTACAAAAATAAAGGCATCGTGGAGGTTCAAGAAATCGAGGCTACGCACGCTGAAGTTATTCTGAGTTTGCAGCAAGGAAAAACAATCTCAGAGGCTCTTTCTGAGTTCTCTGACGTGATTTCTCCAGCAGACAATGCAAAGCTTTTTCAAACTTTGATTGCCGCTGAAGTGATCGACGATATTACGCTCTTATAAACGAGTCGACGGAAGGGAGCTGCGAAGATCTTTCGCGGTTCCTTTCATATGCACTGTCATTCCCGCCATGCCTCGGCAAGTTTCCGAACAATGGCGACAAGCCTCAGCACATCGTTGCATCAATGGATCATCATACGACGCACAGATCGCCGCACTCGCCGTTGAGAGCTCAAAAGACAGCTCGCAGGCTTGGTGATGGAATTCAAGCTCCGCCAACATCATTTTCGATGAAAGCTGACAGGCCTCTGCACACATTTGCAGAATGGAGACTTGTTTCCCGGATACGCCTTGTTGAAGAAGATAGTGAAGGGCTTCCATGCACGCCTTTGTGCAATTCATGCAGGCTTTAATGCACTTCGCGGTGTCGCTGTCTTGCATAGGTACTGACGCCATAACAACCTCCCAAGTTGGAAATTAGGTGTTAGCTTCATTCTATGCGATTGCAGTGGTGATATAAGAAAAGTGTCAGATTGCAACAAGGCCCCTTGTTTCCTATCAGAGGCCTTGCGCTGAATTAAGCAGGAACTAACCTTCAGTCCCGAGAATTTCGGTCTTTTTGATCATTTCCTCGAGTGTGTTTTTGAAAGCAATCAATTGTTCTCTATTGAACTGTTGCTCCCAGAAATTTTTCACACGTGGATACCATTGTGGGAAAATCTCTTTCAAAGTGCTGTCGCCTTTTGCAGTCAACTTGATTACAAAAGATCGACCGTCCTTGGAATGCGTCTCGCGCACGATCAACTCATTCTTTTCCATATTGTTCAACAAGCCCGAAATAGTTGCTTGTGTCACACCTGCCATAGACGCCAACGCCGAAGGGCTCAAGCCCTCTGGTGCGTTTCTAAGCATGAATAAAAGAGTGAATCGGCCGCTAGAAAGACTGTACTTGGAAAGTACACCTTCAAAGTGATTGTCCAGCTCGTTTGCCACCTTCATGAAAAGAAGGTTTGAATGTAAAACTCCTGCATCCACATCTTCCGTGTGCAGATCTCCGCAAGAAGCTTTTAACTCTTGTTCTGTTGGCAATTCCTGAATAAATAATTTCGCCATTTTAGTCTCCTGGGTAGTTATTTTGCTTCTAATATTGTTACATTTAAAAATCGGTTTAGTTAAAGTTGTGTTAGTTTTTTAGTTTCCAATCTTTCGAGGTAATTAAACGGGCGCCGCGCTTAGAGAAGATATAACTCCACGTCCACTCGACCATCACCGATGCTCTGTTTTTGAATCCGATCAGGTATAAAACATGAACGAATAACCAAGCTAACCATGCAATGACTCCAGTCATTCTCAGGGAGCCGTACTCCGCTATGGCTTTGCGTTTCCCGATAGTGGCCATTTGACCTTTATCAAGATACGAGAAGGATCCGCGTGTTTTTCCTTCGATGCTTTGGAGTACCACATTACCAACAAATTTGCCAGATTGCATGGCCGCAGGTGCCAAACCTGGAAGAATTTTTTCTGAGGAAATTCGGAAATGCGCCATGTCTCCAATCACAAATGTGTTTGGGAAATTCTCAATTGAGAAATCATTTCCGACGACAACTCTGCCAGCACGATCCTTTTCGACCTCAGGAGTGAACTCCATGCGCGCAGCTTGCACTCCTGCTGCCCAAAACACAGAGCGTGAAGGAATAAATTCTCCCGCAATTCTCACTCCATTTTCATCTATGCTATCAACACGCGATGAAATGCGAACTTCAACGCCGAGATCTTTTAAATCCTGCGCTGCTCGTTGTGAGAGTTTTTCATTAAATGACGCTAAAATTTTTGGTCCTGCTTCGACGAGCAATACGCGCGCACTCGCAGGATCAATATGATTGAAATCTTTCACCAGTACGGTTCTTGCGATATCAGCTATGGCTCCAGCAAGCTCAACACCTGTGGGACCTGCACCCACCACAACAAAGTTTAAAAGAGCTTTTTGCTTAACTGGATCAATTTCATTCTCAGCCTCTTCAAAGGCAGAGAGAATACGACGACGAATCTCTGTCGCCTGCTCCAAAGTTTTTAAACCTGGTGCATGCTCTTCCCATTGAGGATTTGCAAAATAGCTGTGCTGTGCGCCGGCTGCGATAATCAAATAGTCATAACTAAGCTCATGGTCATCAGCGTAGATAACCTGCTCACGCAGATTCACGCCCTGAACACGGCCCAAGTGAACTTCCACATTATCGGCTTTAGAAAATTGCGCGCGAATAGGCACGGCAATATCCGATGGATTAAGGCCCGCAGTCGCTACTTGATACAGAAGAGGTTGAAACAGATGATGATTACGCTGATCAATCAGTATGACGTGAACTTTGTCTTCGTGGGCCAGAGATTTCGCGGCATTTAATCCCGCGAAACCTCCACCGATAACAATAACTATTTTTTTCTCACTACTTTTCGGGTGCTGTAACCGCATAGTCGCTGACTCCACTTTCGCGTGGTGCGCCAGCCGTGGCTTCCTCGTGAGACGTTTCTTCTTTAGAGGCAGAAGTCAATTTGCTGCCCACTTTATTTGCCCAAACTCTGAAACGATCAATGTAGGTGAATACGGCCGGTACCACAATTAGGGTTAGAATTGTCGATGAAATCATACCACCGATAATTGCGAAACCCATAGCAGTACGAGTTCTTGATGCCGGATTCAAACCAATTGCAACCGGAATAACACCCGCGATCAATGCGAATGATGTCATCAAGATTGGACGTAGACGTGTCTTACCGGCTTGAACCAGAGCGTCTGCTCTAGATTTGCCTTCCGCCATCAACTGATTGGTTGTGTCGACCAGCAAGATACCATTCTTACCTGCGACCCCCATGAGCATGAACAGACCGAAGATCGCAAAGATCGACATCATCTGATTTGCTAAGAACAATGCCAAGAATGCTCCCGACAATGCCAGTGGCAAGGCCACCATGATCGTGATCGGAGTGATGAACGATTCGTAAAGCGAAGCCAAGATCAAGTAGATGAACAACACCGCGAAGCCTAGGGCCATCGCTGCTGAACCAGCCAACTCTGCTTGGTTTTCCGCCTCACCACCAAGATTCACACGAACACTTGGAGGGAATTTCGTTTCGCCTTCAGTTGTCATTTTCATCACGTCCGCAATCGCTGTCGACAGACCCACACCTGGAGCTAACGCCGAAGTGACCTGGATATAACGAGCACGATTCATACGATCGATCGAAGCCGGACCGGAAGACAGAGTTCCTGTTGCCACGTCTTTCAAGCGAACCAACTTACGATTCACGTTCGGAACGAAGACTTCATTAAAGCTTGCTTTCAAGTCACGTTGCTCATCCGACAAGCGCACACGAACTTCATATTCGCGACCTTTTTCACGGAATTTTGCAGGCGTCAAACCTTCAACTTGCGCACGAAGCTCACCACCCATTGTCGTTGTATTGATACCGTAGGCTTTTGCAGCACCTGGTTTCAATTCAACTTGCAACTCTGGTTTACCCGGACGGAAATTCGAGTCGACGTCTTTAAAGCGTGCATCAGCTTTCAATGCCGCGATCAATTTCGTTGCGGAGCTTTCCAGGTCTTTTGGATCTGGTGACATGATATTCAAAACGACTGGCTGTTGCGCCATACCGCCCGTAGCATCGTATTTTTTTACTACCGGATTTGCGTCGGAGAACTGAGCTAATTCTTTACGAAGCTCATCACGGAACAATTCCGTTTTCATTCTGCCTTTAACGTTTTTCATTTTTACATAGAAAGTGGCCTTGTTCGGCTCACCGTAAATATTACCAATAACTTTGGTAGTGAACTCAATAGCTGGTTCGTTACGCAAGAATGTATCCACTTTATCAGCAACGACTTGCATACCATCCAAGCTTGTACCTGGAGCCATTTCAAGAGTCACACTCAACTCACCCGCGTCGTCATCCGGTACGAAGGCACCTGGAACTTTTGTCGCCGTATAGATCGACAAGAAGAAGACTGCCAAAGTCGCTACGATCGTCATAATTGGATGACGTAGAGTCAGTTTCAAAAGCTTTTCGTAATATTTCTCAAGCATCGCTTGGAAGCGGTCGAAGCCACGAACCATACGACCCAAAGTATTTTCATAGATACCTTTTGGCTTGTGATCACCGTGACCAGCAGCTCCGCCATGGCCTTCGCCTGCGAAGTAAGCAGTCAACATCGGGATGATCGTCATCGCCACGAACCACGAAATCACCATCGAGAATACAATCGTGAAACCGAACTGTTTCAAGAACTGACCAATAGTTCCTGACATCGTACCAACTGGCAAGAATACAGCGATAACTACCAGAGAGATCGCCATAACGGCCATTTGGATCTCTGTTGTTCCTTTTTCCGCAGCTACTAGCGAGTTTTCACCCAACTGCATACGTCGATAGATATTTTCCACGACAACGATGGCATCATCCACTAGAAGACCCACGGCCAACGTCAATGCCAACATCGAAATGATATTTAGCGAGAAGCCCGCAAGCTTCATCAACATGAAGGCACCGATCAAGGAAACTGGCAATGAAACCGCAGTGATCAAAGTTGTACGAGGGCTTCCTAGGAAGAAGAACACCGTAATAACCGTCAAGATGATCGCGATGATGATTGTCTCATTCACGTCATACAAGTTGTCTTTGATCTTTTGAGAAGCGTTGTTGATCATGCGCAATTCAAGATTACCCGGAAGCTTTTGAAGCTCCGGTTGCATTGCATTCATTTGTTTCAAAACGTCATCGGCAACTTTAACAGTGTTAGAACCGGATTGACGATAAACTTGCAAGAAGATCGCTTTTTCACCGTTCACGAAGGCACGGGATTTTTCGTCTTCTAGTGTATCTTTAACAACACCTAGATCTGAAACGCGTGTTGGTACTTCATTTCCGTAAAGGTTAACTAGAGTATCCGCAACGTCTTGGGTATTTCTGAACTCACCCAAACCACGGAATGTCAGCTCTTGGCCACCTTGGTTTACTTTACCAGATGGAATGTTTTCACCCATTGCGCCCACTTGAGCTGCAACTTGGGAAACAGACATCTCACGATTTTTTAATTTCTTACGATCCAAAAGAACGTGGATTTCTCTTTTACGACCACCCAGGATGTCAATCGCACCTACGTTATTAACTTGTTCAAAACGAGGAGAGATAACGTCATCCGCGATATCGTAAAGCTCTGCTGAACCAATTTCGCCTTTAGCAACAAGGGCGATCATCATGATTGGAGTATCAGACGGGTCGAATTTTTTGATAACGGAGTCTTCAGCTTCATCTGGAAGTTTCGGTTTTGCCACATTCACTTTATCGCGAATCTGTTGCTCAGCGTACTTAACGTCTACTTCCGAGTTGAACTCAACGATAACTTGAGAAACGCCTTCCATACTTTTGGAAGTCATACGTTTGATACCAGAAATAGTACTGACTTCGTCCTCTAGGGGACGAGAAACCAGTGTCTCGATTTCGGCAGGACCTGCACCAGGGTAAACTGTTTGCACAGTGATAACTGGAACGGAAACGTCAGGGAATAAGTCCACGGGCATGGATTTATAACCGGCCCAACCCACGATTACGATCGCAATCGTAATACACGTAATGAAAATTGGTCTGCTAATGGATAGTTTAGGTAAGCTCATGACTATTTCCCTTCCTCAGGAGAGGCTTGGTAAAGTTTGATTTGAGTTTGAAGAGCCAAGATATTCGCAGCAGATTTCACACGGCTCAAAGCAGCCGCAGAGTAATCTTGCTCGAACAACAACACTTGATACGTTGTCGTACGACCTTGGCGAAGACGTGTTCTTTCCACGTCCAATTTAGTTTTTTGCGCTTGTTCGATTTTACCCAACAACACCAAGTTGTCGCGTGCATCCGTCAAGTTTTGAGTCAGATTGATCCAATCTTGTTCTTGAGCGTAAAGAGCATACTCACGATTGTATTCTGCTGCTTTCACGTTTTTATCAGCACCTGATTTCGCATCGCCAGCAGCACCGATATTCAATGGCATGTTGAAACGAAGACCGATGTAAGCAGTATCCGTATCAGTATAACCCGCGTTTTTCATCGCTTGATCATAGGCATCGTCACGACCATTCAAGTTATATGTCGTATAGATATCCAAAGTTGGACGATTGCGCTCTTTAGCGACAGTTGCGTTTGCTTTCGCAGTTTGCAATTGAGCTTGAGTAGCTTTCACATCGTAACGTTCGCCTGGGCGGCTTGACGGCACTGTGATTTTCTCAAGAGTTGCGTACTGAACTGACTCAAGGTTATCCACCGGAGTTGTTGCAGGTTTGTTCAAAAATTTATTGAAGTTACGCAAAGCTTCGCGTTGTTCATTGCGAGCAACTTGCAGTTCCAAACCGCGGGCTTCAACTAACGCGCGAGCTTGAACCACGTCCGCTTGCTCACCCAAGTTCATGCCTCTTTTACGATTTACATAATTATAGATATCTTGAGCGGCTTTAGATGCTGCCTCTTGGATTCTGACAACATCAGACCAAGCAGACAATTTCCAGTAAGCGGCCTCTGCTTGCGCAAGGAACGCCACAGATTGATACGAAGCTTGGTATTGTTCCGCGTAGTTACCTTGGCGGATCAAGTCTTCATTCGCACGAGCTGTACGACCGAAGCCACCACCCCAAACAGGCATCGTTAACTCAAGCTTCGGAGTTGCATCCCAATATTTAGACATTGTGAAGGCGTTACCGGCATTATCAAATGTCGTTTTTTGCATTTGATAAGACAACTTACCTTGGAGACCAAATTCGAATTGTTGTTGGATACCTAAACTATAAGTTTCCGTATTCACACGGTCATACATTTTAGGTTGGCTTGGTTTGCCATCGTGACCTGTGTTGAATTCCGCAAAAAGTTTAGGAGTGAACAACAAATCAGCTTCGCGGGCCTCAAGGTTGTTACCCTCCGCCTGAGTTGTAGCTCCTTTATAGCTATTGCTGTCTGTTTTCACTTGATCGAGATATTGATCCAAAGTGATCCCCTGAGCCTTTGTTGCGGCGATGCCGATCAACAAGAAAGCTGCAGCAGCTCGTAGTACAAAACACTTATCTCTTTTAGCTTCACCCGATTTCATCATTGGGCAGTCTCCTGATTCACTAATAAGTAATCACTTACTTACATACTTTTACGGCATTTTTACAAAGTACTCAAGCAATTACTTACTTGTGGACGTACCTTTTTTATGATACATTTACTATTGACAAGTACTTTCAACTGCTTACAAGCTTTAGAAAGTTAACTCAGGAGCTCAAAATGGACGATACATCTCAACTAAATTCGAAAATACCGGATCAAAAAGAGACCGGGTCTCGATCTAAGCCTAAAAAAAGAGATAGATCCGCATCCGAAGAACGCCTGCTTAAAGCTGCTGAAGACATCTTCGCAAAATATGGTTTTAAAGGCGCCACAACACGTATGATCGCTGATAAAGCCAAGGTAAACGAATCACTCATTGGCCGCTATTTCGACGGCAAAATGGGGCTGCTCTTTGCACTGATTGAAAGTCATATCAGTCAAAAAGATCACGGTGAGTTAACTTACCCACCTCAACCAACTGTTCGTGAAGAGCTCATTGCACTTGTGGATTCTATGTTTGCTCATCATTGCCAAAAGGACGAGGAGTTTTTTAAAATCGTGCTGGGCCAATGTCTTGTAGATCCAAAGTTTTTAAAACGCATTCGTGAAATCGCTCCTATCAATCAATACATCCCACAAATAGTTTCTAGATTAGAGACTCTAAAAGCCAAGGGCTTAGTTGATAAGGACGCCGATATACAAAGCATGATGGAAATCTTCGATACGTATTTCCATGGAGCCATGTTCTTCGACAAGATTCTAATGGGAACTGATTTAGAAAAGATTAGAGAGAAGCTTCACTTCTTCATTCACGGCGTTGCCAACAGAATTGAAGTGAAATAACTCAAGCTCCCGCGCCTCATCTGCGGGCGTTGTTGGATCAACTTGTTCCTCTGGTGTGATCGTCGCATTCACACCAGGAGGAACAATCTCACTCCCCGTCAGATCTTGCTCACTCGGATACTGACGAGCATCTCTCCAAAGATCACGATGATATGACAACAACAAGCTTCCACTTTGCAGAGAGTTTAAAAGCGTCGGCAATACGTCCAAAGCCACCGCGAAACATCCCTGGCTCCATCCCAAGCGTCCATTTCTTTGAATAAAATCATCACTGACATACTTCGCTCCATGCAAAACGATGAGGCGGTCTTTCGCATTGTTGTTGGAATTATCAATGCCTTCTAATTTTAATGAAGGACCATTCTTCGCGCTGTTGTAACTGCCTTTTGCATAATAGAAACCAAGTGAGCTTTTCCATGAATCCATCAGGTTTGAAAAACTGCGAGTCTCTAGCACTCCAGAATTAATTCCGTGAGAGACATAGAACCTTTCAACAACTCCCGTGTCGAGATGAAGAAAGTAAAGACGCTTTTCTGTCGAGTCTAAGGAGTAATCCACAATGGCGGCTGTTTTAGTGTTGGGAATACGACCGTAATTGTAGTCGAACATTCTAAACAACAAGTTAACAGACTCTCCCGCCACACCCTGCTGGAGAATTACTTGGTAAAGATTTTGGCCTGATTTGGTTTTACGATTGAACATGGAGTTTGGACCATAGGAGGCAAACGCCATCGAGGACACGATCAGACTGCCAATAACTGTCAGAGATATGAAACTGAAAATTCTCATAGGTCACAGGTTGGCAAAGCCCGCGATCCACTGCAACCACGGAACACCGACACACCACCGCTTTTGAGATAAAACAAACCCGCCGTCGCTGAAGCTTTGGCGGGCGAGCCCTAGTCTTTCTTTTTGATTGCACCCATGTAGGAATAGGTCCACGGACGGTAGGCCATTAGAACGCCCGCATCAACCGTCGCGGCGTTATGTTCAGTATCAAAGCGCGAGTCCTCTTGCATTTCCATAGCTAGCTTTTCTAGTTTACCTTTGTACTTTGCTAATGTTGAAGGACTGATTTTGATGAGCGTAAAGCGCACGAAGTCTTCTGGTTTGAAATCATACATCAAATAAGTCGCCTTCATTTGCTCGAACAACGCGCGGCCGATCGGCCCATCACGACGGAAACGCAAGAAACCTTGGCGCTTAAATTTCACTTTATCGCGAGGATGAAGCTCGATCAGATTCAAGCGATCTAATTGGAACAGATACTTTTGCGCTTCAGCTTTATTGATCTGATACTCTTTTTCAATTTTCTGCGGAGTGCGCTCGTCATGAAGCAGCATGTAGTAATGAAGCAATCGATGGTTTTCAGCCAAAGCGCGCTCTTGTTCGTCTGTTAAAAGATAAACCTGAGTGCCGTCTTCAAGGTTGGCCGACTTTACGACTTCAGAAAAACTCAAATCAGCAACGCGACAGATCTCCTCCAAACGCTCTAGGCTGAGGCTTTTGCTGGAAAGGATGCGCTTTACGCTGGATTCGCTGAGATTGAGGGCTTTGGCCAAATCACGATAAAGAATATTCTTGGCTTTCAAAGAACGCTTTAATGACGCTAAAAACTGATCTATCTGTGACATGTCAGCCTCCGGGAATAAGAGTACTGTATATTAGTACCTGACGCAAATCCCTTGTCGATTTCCCTTATATTCATTAGAGTCTACGACGATGCAGCCCTCAGAAAACGCCCTTCTTTATAAGCGTCCCCTTTTATTTTATATCAAAAACAATCCCCGCGCTTTCAGCCTAGGAATGTTGTTTTTGCTGTTCACAAATGCTTTGGACGGAATTTATCCGCTGGTGATGAAACAAATCATCGACAGCATTGAAGCCCGTGCTCCGATGAGCGAGCTCACAAAGATGTGCGCTGTCTTTGCCTTGGTGATGGCAAGCCTTTCCGTGACGCGTCTGGGATGGCGTGCTTTCTTTGGTAAATTCCATACCTATGCAGCTGAACACATCCGTCAAAAGATCTTCCGTCACTTAACTTCGTTGGGTCCGAACTTCTTCCACAAAAACCAAGTGGGCGAATTGATGAGTCTGTTAACCAACGACGTACAATCCTTCCGCCAAGCGATCGGGCCGGGTCTTTTGATTTTGGCTGATGGCGTGATCATTATCGCCATCGTCTTTCCGATCATGGTGATGATGAACTGGTCATGGACTTGGAAGGTTTTGGTCTTCCTGCCGCTGGTTCCCTTGATGATCTGGAAAGTGATGAAGTTGATCCATACGAATTATAAAATTCAACAGGATCGTTTTTCTGAACTAACTGGTGTGGCACAAGAAACCGTCGGCGGCATTCGCGTGATTAAAAGTTTCTCTCAAGAGGACAATCGCACGCAGTTATTTAACGGCGTGAGCTCTGCCTTTGAAAAAGCCTGCAATAAGGTTGCAAAGGTTGATGCCCTATTTATCCCGGTGATGGAATTCGGCGTGACTTCTGGAAGCGTGATCTTACTGTTCATCGCTAAAGATGATCTCTATTCAGGTGCCGTGACCATCGGTACCTTCTTTGCCTTCCATCGCTATATCCAAAAGATGGTGTGGCCAATGACGGCACTGGGTATGGGTATTTCTATGATGCAAAAAGGCTATGCTTCCTTTGATCGCATCAAAGACGTCCTACAAACGGAAACCGATATTCCTGACCATGGAAAAATCGAACTGACAAAATTTGAAAGCCTTGAATTTAAAAATGTCTCTTACAAACATCAAAGCTCTTCGGTGTATGCACTGAAGAATGTTTCTTTCACATTGAAAGCTGGCGAAAGCCTGGGGGTTATGGGACCTGTGGGCGCTGGTAAAACCACGCTGCTGCATCTTTTGACTCGCCTTTACCCATTGAGTGAAGGACAGATTTTGGTGAACGGACATCGCTTAGAAGACATCACTCAGGAGTCTTTGCGCAAAACATTCTTGCTCGTTCCTCAAGAGGCCTTCCTGTTTAGCGAAAGCATCTCTGAAAATGTCAGCTTTGGTCTGTCTGCCCGTGCCGCTGACGAAGATATCTTGCGTATGACTGAAACCGTAGATCTAACTCGCGAAATTCAATCACTGCCCCATCAGTTCGATTCGCAATTGGGTGAGCGTGGCGTGAATTTATCAGGCGGTCAAAAACAACGTCTGACGATTGCTCGTGGCTTGATCATGAAAACTCCGGTGCTCATCCTCGATGACTCTTTAAGTGCTGTGGATACACGCACCGAAAAAGCGATTGAAAATGAGCTTAGCAAAGACAAAGGCTCCATGAGCCGTATTATCGTGGCTCACCGTCTGTCTTCACTGAAAACGGTGGATAAGCTTTTGATCCTGCGTGATGGAGAGGTCGAGGCCCTTGGCACATACGATGAAGTTTTAAAAGTGAGCCCGACATTCCAAAAAACTGTCAGCATCCAAGGTCAGGAGGTGAATCATGAGTAATGATAACTTCATGAACGAAGACCTGGTTAAAACCAAAGTTACTTATCCCGTTTTATTTAAACGCCTTTGGCCTTACGCCCGCAAAGAAAAATCTTTGCTGTTCATGGCGATCTTTGCCGTGTTTGGCGGAGCCTTGGTGGCGCGTTTGGTTCCAGCCTTGATCGGGTATGCTATTGACCATGGTGTGAAGGGCAAGGACTACGAGCTTTTCACCCATGTGGCTTTTGCTTATTTGGGCCTAGAAGTTCTGCGCACATGTTTTTCATTCTCGAATGCGTTCTTGTTTCAACTTTTCGGAAATCGCATGCTCTTCCATTTGCGTGAAGATCTGATGAACCATGTGCAAAGATTGCCTCTGCAGTTTTTCAACAAGACTCCGACAGGCCGTATCGTTACACGTTTGACGAACGACGTGGCCTCTTTGGGTGAGCTTTTTACGGAAGGTGTGATCACGGTTTTCACACAATTCATCGTGATCTGCTCGGTTGTGGTGGCACTTGCGATTATTTCTTGGAAGCTGACGTTGGTTTCATTGTTCTTGGCTCCCCTATTTATTTGGGCGTCTTTTTACCTGAGCAATAAGATCCGCGAGATCTTGCACGAGCAAAAAAGAAAGCTTTCTGTCATCAATGCGTTCTTAGCAGAAAACTTGAATGGCATTAAAGTTGTCCAACTGTACAATCGCGTCAGCCGCAATCGTTCACGCTTTGCAAATCTGTCGACGGATTATCGCGATACGAATATGCGTTCGATTTATGCCTATGCACTTATGCAACCGATCATGAATCTGTTCAATGCGGTGGCTATTACTTCCGCGTTGTATTTCGGTGGCGTGATGAGTGCGGAAAATTCCATTGCGATTGGCTCTTTGATTGCGTTCCTAATGAACATCCAAGACTTTATCCCACCTTTGCGTGAGATCTTGGAGAAATACCAACAGTTCCAAAACTCTCTGACAAGTGCCGAGCGTATCTTTACTTTGATGGATGAGCATAAGGAATACGAACTCGATTCCCTGCAAAAACCCGAAATGGTGCGCGGTGATTTGGAGATTCGCAATTTGAATTTCCGTTACGAGGAAAACCTGCCTTACGTTCTTAAAAACGTAAACCTGCACTTCCAACCAGGTGAGTCTATCGCCCTAGTGGGTCGTACTGGCAGCGGTAAATCGACATTCATCTCGTTGCTTCAACGTTTTTACGATGCTCCGGAAAAAACTGTCTTCGTTGATGGTATCCCGGTTGAACGAATTGCACGCGAAGAGATTCGCCACCATGTGGGAGTTGTTCAACAGGACAACTTTATCTTCCGTGGCAATATTCGCAATAACATCGGTCTGGGCGATCCACGAGTCAGTGACGAACAGATTGCTGCGGCCTGCGAGAAAACGGGCTATATGGGCTTATTAAAGCGCACAGGCCGTGACTTGAATAGCCCGGTGGATGAACGCGGAGCCAATCTATCAGTCGGTGAACGCCAACTGATCGCCTTTGCTCGCATCCTAGCATTCAACCCTGATATTTTGATCTTGGATGAGGCGACAGCGAACATCGACTCTGAAAGCGAACACATTATTCAGGAAGCGACTCGCGAAATCACCAAAGGCCGCACGAGCATCATCATTGCCCACCGTCTTTCCACGATTGAACAATGCGATCGCATCGTCGTTCTGAATCAAGGTGAAGTTGCTGAAGTCGGCAGCCACCACGAATTGATGGCGGCTAAAGGCATGTACTATCAATTCGCATCAGCGGGAGCCAAGTCTCCACTGATCGCTGAGACTAGCGAAAAAACAGAAGTGGCAGAAAAGTCTTAGACTCTCTGCCACTCATTCTTAAATTTCAAATGTAAAACTAAGCTGCTTTTGTTGTGAAGTTTTTGATACTTTCACGCACAGATTGGCTGACCGTTGTGAACTTCACACCGTAGCGTACAGTGTCTGTACCACGCGGAGTAAGGTCCTTGATGTACTGTTTGCTAACGATTTGGCAGACAGCATTGAACGGAGGCACACCATCACCTGGCTGGAAGTGCAAGAACAACGACTGCCCCGGTTGCAAATTCGGATTATCGATCATAACACCCGCACCACCCGCACTGATTTCCAATGCTTGGCCACGGAATACTGTTTTGTTGTTATGAACAATCAAACTTGCACCATAAGAAGCGCGAGCATGACGGCGGCGGAAGAAAATCTCTGCCAAGCCTGTATCCAAAGATTGTTTCATCGCGCGGATTTTATCCGGTGTGAATTCCTCAACCTCTGCAACACGTGCCCAATTAGCCATGCGTGCATGCCAGATATAGTCGTATTCAAATAGAGTTTTTTCTTGAAGCATTTGCACGATTTCAACTGGAGAGAAAGGGCCGTAGTTATTGCCTTCCTTCAAGATGAACCACTCTTTGTCTTTAAGAGTTTCTGCCACTGGCATTTCCATAGTCATTGCTGCCGGAGCTTCAGGACGAGCACTTGGCTTAGTTGAAACCTTCGCTGAAAATTCAGGATGTTCCATCAACATAACCCAGTCACCGATGGCTTCATCATAGATGTAGTCCGTCCATTGATGCTCATGGGATTCAATTTTCTGTAGGACAACTTCAAAGGTGTAAGGTCCGATATGAGTCCCATTATTAGAAAGATAATACTGTTTTCCCATTTGTTCAGTGCTCCTTGGGGATTACTATCGGCGCAAAAAACCCTCGACTTAACTGTTGGAAATTAGACAATTTAGGTGAAATTGTTCCACCATTTTTCGTCGATTTTTTAGCCACGACCTATGTCTTCTGCAATATATCGCAAACAGGTTCTCGCCTTCTAAATCTGAAACGGATTTCTCGCCCTTGGGCTGGGTGTAATCACTGCCTACCGAAAATACATACTCTAGTTCGTTTACTGTCCACGAAGTTTCCTTAGGATGTTTGGAGAACACCGAAATCCTGTGGGGGAATTCCATATGCGCAAGACTCTCTATTTTGTGCTCTCTTCTCTGCTGTTCTTTGCTCTACCAATCGATACATTGGCTGCTTCATGCCCGACCTTAATGAAAGGCAGCGATTCAAAAACTTGGTGGCGACCGAGTCCTCGACAACCAGCTCGTGGTGTCGCCTTGGTGGTTCACGGTTTGAATAACAATCCCAATCGCATGGCTACGATCGAAAATATTCTGCGCGATCAAGGTATCGATGTTTTGCGCATGTCGCTTTCAGGGCACAACAACAATCTGAATATTTTTAAACTGGTCACAGCCGAAATGTGGGAAAGAGATGCCCTGCGAGCTTACTGCCAAGCCAATGCTCACGCGAATAAATACGGAATGCCCCTTTACTATGTGGGGTACTCACTTGGCGGAGTGATGGGAGTGGCCCTGCCTAGCAAATACAAACAGGTCCATTACGACAAGATGGTTTTGTTTGCCCCGGCTCTATCTATTCGTCGAACACCATTTATCTTAAGAATTTTAAACCAGCTCAATCCGCTGACTATCATTCCGAATCTATTCAGACGTGATAACTACTTTGCGAATTCATTTGGGACACCGGTTTCAGCTTACAAGGCAACATTTGATGTCACAAACTTTGTGACCTACCACACCAAAAGAAAAAATATAAATGTGCCGACGCTCCTCTTTTATGATCCTCGAGACGAGTTGGTCAGCTTTTCTGGTGTCCAAAATTATGTAAAGGCTCATCAGCTGAATCAGTGGAAACCTTTTGTCGTGCGCAAAAGACCTTTTAGTTGGCAGTCACTTTTTCATCACGCAATGATTGATCCAGCCTCGGTGGGATATCGACGATGGGAGCAAATGAAAGCTGCCATCATCGATCATCTGGATGACAGAAAGTCTATTCTAGACCACACGCTTTCTTCCACTCAGGAGTGGGAAGAATCATCTTACGAGCTTTCAGATCAAATAGACCAAATGTGAAGATGGCTTCGCTGGCAACGGTGCCGTCTTCTTTGATCATCTGTTGCTTCATGTGTCCAATCTTGCCTTCATAATCAGCGATACTTGAAGTGATCGTGATTGTTTCACGCAGTTTGATCTCTTTCATGAACTTGATATTCACCTCAAGGATCACGGGACCTTGCTGAAGGCGATGAACATCATGAAAACCAAAACCACGTGGCGTGATCGCTTCCCAGCGGGCTTCTTCGTATAATGACAAGTAAGTAGCGTTATTCACATGCCCATAAGAATCGATATGTGATTCACGAATCAAAAGTTTGTAAGAACCAAACTGTGACATAGTTTCCTCTTTCTATTTCAAAGCTTCACGGATATGGGCTGATGCTAAATCCAAAGCCCACACCACGACTGCAATCACTGCGATGATACAACCGACCTCGCGCCACATCGCCTGCCCTTGATATTGAATCAGCATTGTGCCGATCCCACCACCACCGACGAGTCCGATCACTGTCGCCATCCTGACATTGATATCCCAGCGATACACCGTAAATGAAATATAAGGCAGAACCACCTGAGGGACAATCGCATACCAGACTGTTTGCAGCTTGTTAGCTCCAGTGGATTCGATCGCCTCAATCGGGCCTTCTTCAACAGCTTCCACCATTTCCGAGTACTGTTTTGCTAAGGAGGCCACAGAATGAATCATCAACGCAAGCATACCTGCAAAGGGTCCAATCCCCACCCATACGGAAAAGATAATCGCCCAAATCAATGCTTCGATAGATCTAGTAACATTTAAAAAAGTTCTTAATGCCAAATACACGGGATAGGCCACGGGGCCACGCATGATATTTTTCGCACAGAAGAAACTCAGAACAAATGCAAATGGGATCGCAATGCTAGTTGCCAAAAATGCCATGAATATCGTTTCAATAATATTCAGAACAGCCCGAGGCAAGATCTCCCAGTTCGGATTCAGAAGTCCTTTGAACAAGCGCACGGCTCCGGCAAAACCATTTTGATCCAAAAGCTCGATAAAAGAAAATTCCGTCTTAACTAAAGCGACCGCAAACGACACGACTAAAAGGACGGCAAATTGCCAACCCCAGAACGTGCGATACCAAGGTTGCGGTTCTTTGCTAGAACGACTGTCAAACAAGGCGCCGCCCAAAGTCTGCACCTGCATTTTTTTAAGCCACCACGCAATGCCCACACCCACCGCAAGAAATGCGACAACGAAAACCAGGTCACGAGTCAAATCCAAGAGCTGATCTTCATGGGTCACGAACAAGGCTACGGAAGCCGAGCACAGCAAGAAGGCTGCGGTAAAAGCATCAAAGAATATCCGGCGCAACATCTTGAGTTCCCTCTCCGTAAATTTTTTGAAACCATTCTTGAGTGATGTCTTCGGGTTTTCCGGAGAAAACGATTTGACCATCTTTCAGGGCAATCACCCTCGTCGCGTACTTTCTGACTAGAGATAGAAAATGCAGATTTGCAACAACGGTAATACCGAGCTCGCGATTGATCTTTTGCAGATAATCCATCACCACATGACAAGTCGCCGGATCCAAAGATGCCACTGGCTCATCCGCTAACAGGAGAGTTGGGTTTTGCATCAGCGCCCGCGCAATAGCCACGCGTTGCTTTTGTCCACCCGACATTTGATCCGCGCGCAGATGGGCTTTTTCAGCAATACCGACAAGCTTTAGGTTGTTTAAAGCCTCGGCCTTATCTGCGGGAGTGAACATCCCTAACAAGCTCGGCAATGTTTTCTTAACTCCCAGAGTTCCCATCAAAACATTTTGCAAAACGCTTTGCCGAGGAATCAGATTGAAGTGCTGAAAGATCATGCCCATTTTTCGGCGCAGGCCGCGAATCTGATCTATTCTTTTAAACTTTCCAATATCGGCGCCTTCAAAGAATATCTCGCCCGATGTGGGAGCTTGCAATCGATTCAAACAACGCATCAATGTCGACTTACCAGAACCGCTAAGCCCAATCACAACCAAGAACTCCCCTTTGGCAACGTCAAAGCTGACATCACGCAGAGCCTGCACTCCATTGGGATAGGTCTTACTTAAATTACGTACTGACAGAAAATCTGAACTCATTTTTTTTCCGCCGGAAGCATTTGCTTCAACATCTCGCGAACACTGTCGTAATCAGCATCGGTGGTTTTTTTCAAATTGGTTGCACCTAACATCAAATCCAAGGATTTACGTCCCTCTGGTGTCGCCACCCACTGCAACAGAACATCGCTGATTTTTTCTTTCATTTCCTCAGGCATGTCTGCGCGGAAAACAATCGGATCATTAGGAATCGGCTCAGAGAGTTCGACGATCTTTACCTTTTGCTCCACATCCGGGTACTGCAACTTAACCAAGCGGCGTGCATCTTCGATTTTACCATCCTGAGGAGGACTGTAGTACGTCGCCCCTCCATCGACCTGACCTTGATAGATCATCGACACAACAGCATCGTGGTTCATGGCAAAAACAGTTTCTTTAGGTTCGATCTTTTTATCTTTCAAAGTTTTTAGTGGCAGTAAGTATCCCGATGTCGAAGCTGGATCAACAAAGGCCATTTTCTTGCCTGCAAAATCTTTTAAAGATTTGATGCCACTTGAGCTGCGCGCCAAGAACTGTGATTGATATGTTGCAAGCCCATAGCGAATGACTGTTAGGCGAGCCTGCACACCGTAAGACTTGTGAGCCATGTAATAGCCATAAGTATTTATCGCTGCAACGTCGGCTCTTTTAGTTCCAAATGATTCAACCACAGCAACAAATGACTGCGGGATCGTGATTTGATATTTATAGGGCGTGGATTTTTCCAAGTACTCTTTTAAAAGCTTGGAGTTATCCGCAAGAACTCGGGCATCCACAGAGGGAACTAAGTGAAACTTAATTGGGTTCTCTGCAGTTCCCAACGCGGCCTTTTTTAGATTACAACCGGTAATACCAAAGACGCACAAAAACAGTGTGCAGTTCAAAAGAAGTTTCATTGAACCCTCCGCAAATAGTCTATAAAAGGACTCCTTCTGTGTTAAGAAAAGTCTTTGCCTTAACTGGACCCTAACAGATACGATGACGCCATGATCAATCAAATCCTTGTCAACATTCAGACGCTTGTTTCCGAGGGAAAGAAATGCCTTGTGGTGTTTGACTTGGACTCGACTCTTTTTGATGTAAGTCCCCGCATTCAGCAAATCCTGATGGATTTCGCAGCAGATCCTGAAAACCAAAAGCTTTATCCCGATCAAGTCGCTTGTTTTGATAAAATCAAAACAGCTCACACAGATTGGGGCTTTGCCAATGCATTGCAAAGAGCCGGGCTTGATGGACATCATCCCCAGTTCCAGGAAGCCGTCTCCTCCTATTGGAGAAAACATTTCTTTTCCAATGACTATTTGAAATACGACACACCTAACGAAGGTGCTTTGGAGTACGTGCACGAAGTGATGGCAAAAGGCGCGGACGTTGCTTATCTTACGGGCCGAGATGTTCACCGTATGGAGCCTGGAACCACCACACAGCTTAAACAGTGGAATTTACCGCTAAATGACAGAGCTCATCTGTTCGTGAAGCCCGATAAATCCATGGACGATGCGGAATACAAGACCGATTGGTTCCTGAATCCCGCCCGCCAGAATTATGCAAAAGTTTACTTTTTTGACAATGAGCCCGTAATTTTGAACCTGATGGGAGCGAAATGCCCTCACGTTGAGAGTATTTTTTTTGACAGCACCCACTCTGGCAAGGCAGAACCACCAGCGGACCTTCCGCGTATTATGAATTTTGTTTTGAATCAAAGGAACTCCTAATGTTGTACCTTGTGGCAACTCCGATTGGTGATACCAGTGAAATTTCACTTCGTGCTTTGCAAATCTTGAAAGACTGCGAAGTGGTTATTTGCGAAAGCACTAAGGAAGCCTCCAAGCTTTTGCGTGCCCATGGCATCACGGGTAAAACATACGAAGTTCTTGATGAGCATTCGACTCCTGCGGATAAAGCGGACTTGGTGCCTATCTGTGAATCAAAAATGGTAGCTTTGGTCACTGATTGCGGAACGCCAGGGTTTTGCGACCCAGGTGCGGATCTGGTTCGCCTCTGTCGTCAAAAAAATATTCCAGTGAAATCAGTTTTGGGAGCATCTGCTTTGATGGGGCTTCTTTCACTGAGCGGCCAACGTATCGATGAGTTTTTATTCCGTGGATTTATTCCTGCCGAAACAGAGGCTCGCGGTAAAGCTTTGCGTGAACTGACCAAAGAAAAACGCGCGATCATCTTGATGGACACCCCTTACCGTCTAAAAAAGATGCTTGGGGACATGAAAGATCATTTCCCAAGTCGCCGCATGCTTTTGACTTTGAATCTGTCCCAAGAGGACGAATTGAATCTTGAGGGCACCATCGATCAAATCGCTAAAAAAGTTCCCTTTGAAAAAGCAGAGTTCATGCTGCTGATCTATCCATCATGAGTAGTGAGCTGATCAGTCTTCCTGTTGACGAATTCATCCCAGGAATTCTGGAGCAAATGCGTTTGAACCAAAACATGGTTCTCACTGCGGCTCCAGGTGCGGGTAAAACGACAAGACTGCCACCAGCTCTTTTAAATATCGTTTCAAAAAAAATCATCGTCCTTGAACCGCGCAGAATGGCCGCTATCGCAGCCGCTCATCGCATCGCTGAAGAAAACGGCTGGAACGTCGGCGAAGAAGTCGGCTATCAAGTTCGCTTCGGCAATAAAACTTCTGCAAAAACTCGCCTGGTATTCATGACGGAAGCCTTGCTGGCTCGTCAGATGTTAGATGATCCTGAATTATCTGATGTGGACCTGGTGATTCTGGATGAGTTTCATGAGCGCTCGCTACATGTTGATTTAGCTTTAGGATTAATTCGTGAGCTGCAAGAGCTTGGCCGCGACATCAAGCTTTTGGTGATGTCGGCGACTTTAGAAGCTGAAAAGATCTCTAGCTATCTGGGACAAGCCCCGATCGTCAGCGTACCGGGAAAACTTTTTGAATTGGAAGTCATCCATCAAAAGAACTCGCAAATCCTTCAGACATTTCCAAGCTTCTTTGATAATTTGGCGGCCGTTATTCGTGAAGCGATTCAGAAAACTGACAAAGATGTTTTAGTTTTCTTACCCGGCATGGGTGAAATTGATCGCGCTAAAAACGCCATCGAAGAATGGGCCACAGGTCGTGGCATCGATATCGTTCCTTTGCATGGTTCGCTGAATATCGAAGATCAAAGACGAGCTTTGCAAAAGGGTTCTCGTCAAAGAATCATTCTTTCTACGAATATCGCGGAATCCTCGGTCACTTTAGACGGAGTGAACAGCGTCATTGATTCGGGTCTTGCGAAAAATATGAAGCAAGATTATCGCACAGGTTTTTCGCGATTAGAGTTAGGACGTATCAGCCTCTCAAGTGCAATTCAGCGCTCGGGACGTGCGGCACGTCAGTTCCCCGGCAGAGCTTACAGACTGTGGAATAAAATAGATGAAAACTCTTTCAGCAAAAGCGAAATCGCAGAGATTCAAAGAGTTGATCTGACTGAAAGTCTTTTGTTCCTAGCAGCCCAAGGTGTGAGCGATTTCCAAAAGTTCGCATGGTTTGAAAAACCTGCCTCTGTAGCCATTGAAAAAGCAGCTCAGTATTTAAAACTTTCCGGCGCCATCGATAACTCCAATAAGATCACGGGACTGGGCAGACAGATTCTGCATTTCCCACTCGCCGTACGCTTGGCAAAACTGATGCTAGTCGCTGGAGACAGAAATTCTTTGGAATTAGGATCTGAATTGGCAGCTATTTTACAGGAACGCGATTTCATTCGTCGCGAAGCTGTTAGCTCCTTTTTAGGTGATAAAACAGAATGCGATCTGACGGTGCGCTTGGATCTTTTGCAGCAGTTTAAAAAATCAGGGAAAGCCCCGCGTGAAGCGGGATTCATGGCTTTGCAAACGGCCTCGCAATCAGCTTCTCAGATTTTGTCTTTAGCGAAAAAATTGGAAGATGTGAAAAACATCAAACCTGAATCTCAGGATCAAGAAATGCGCACACTTTTACTGCGCGCTTATCCTGATCGCCTGTGCCGTCGTCGTGGACAATCAGAACGCGCATTGATGGTCGGTGGCCGCGGCGTCAAACTCCAACAAGAATCCCTGGTGAAGACTTCTGAGTTCTTTGTCGCCCTGAACGGCGTTGAAGGCAGCAGTGATGCTGAAACCATCGTCAGCCTTGCCTGTGGGTTTTCTAAAGAGTTCATCCTTTCCCATTTCAAAGACGAAGTTCAAAAAATTCGTGATCTGACTTTCATCGAAGAAAAAGGTCAGTTCTTTTTGCGTGAGTATAAATCTCTGTTCGGCCTTCCGCTGGAAGAGCCCCCTCTTCTTCCCGCCTCCCCTGATGAGGTGGAAGCAAAACTGCCGCAAGTCTTAGTGGAAAAGTGGCCTCTAGTTTTAAAGAACAACGAAAAGCTTGCAGAGTGGTGGGAGCGTTTGGAGTTCTGGCAACGTCACGTTGATAATGGCACCATCGAGTCTGATATTCCCATGACGGCAGAACAAGTTGAGCAATGGAAATTGGAGGCCTTTACTCAAGCAAGTATGGGCGAAAAGAAACTTCAAAGTGTCTTTGAAAAAGATCTGGTGTTCTTTTTTGAAAGTGTTTTTCCCAATGACTTGGTTCGCACACTCAACAAAGAGCTCCCAGCCCGAATCACCGTTCCAAGTGGCAGCCATATTAAAGTGATCTATCCCTCTGACAAGGCTCCTTATCTTGAAGTCCGTATTCAAGAAGTCTTTGGCATGATGGAAACTCCCAAAGTGCTGTTCGGAAAAACTCCGCTGACATTTCACTTGCTAGGGCCTAACTTCCGCCCGGTTCAAGTGACGTCGAATCTGGAAAGCTTTTGGAAAAATGGCTACCCTGAAGTTCGTAAAGAACTGCGTATCAAGTATCCAAAACACCAATGGCCGGAAGATCCTGCCGATGGCACTCCTGAAGCCAAAGGTCGTCGTCGCCAATAGGCCTTTAATGGCCTGTTCATTGCTCCTCCAAATTGCAGAAATTCTGTCGCATCCTTAGCGTTAAACCCTTCGATTTGAGGTGGTTTCGCTGTCTAACGTCTATACAAGGGATGCGCAAAACGGAGCTTTTGTGAACGCATTGAGAAAGACAATCACTTTATGGTCCTTAGCCCTTTCGGGACTGCTTTCTATTCTGAGCCCGCAGGCCTTGGCCACTCGCACCTGTGAAAATGTCTTTAATGATAAAGTCGCTGAATTCCAATATCGCAGAACCGATGTCGCTCCAAAGGTGACCGTCGATTATCGCTATGTCTATACCGAAAGCCGCGAACCCTTTGTGGCAGACGTGATTGGTAAAACGGATGATCTTTTGCTGGGAATTGCTCCCTTTGGTCATGCCTACCTAGTCAGTGGCAGTGTTCGCCTTGACGGAAATGTTCTGGGATTTAAAACCACAGTGAACGAACACATGGCGGAGCTTGAAACAGGCATCGTCATTCGTATTAAGAAAGCGGACATCAGCAAAGCCGCCCTTGTGAAGTTCGATAACACTCGCGGCATTAGCTGCGGCAAAACCACTTGTGAAGCCATGGCGAAAGCTGGTGACTTGTACATCGCTGGCGAGCATTCAACGTTCTACTCCCCTCACGAAATGATCATGGCCATTTTTAAAAATGGCATCCGTGATGGAGCTGGTAACAAAGTTCCATTCGATGTTTATTATGTCGGAAAATTCGATTTACCGAACACCATGAGACGAGTTCACGAATCCAGCGAGAGAATCAAAAAAGAAGTGAGTGTGAAGTACGGAATGATCGGCACCGGAGTGACGGTGACCACAGCAACGCTGCTGTATGTTCTGGGAGTCTTCGACGATGACTCCGTAAAAAAACCAACGCCAAACCAATAAAAAAAGGGAGCTCGAAAGCTCCCTTTTTAGTTTTACTATTCTTAACAGAATTAACCGCGAAGAGAGTAGTAAGAGATCACTAGACCTGGATCGAATGAGAATGGAACTGCTTCCATGTTTGGTTCATCGATCAAGCGGCCAGTTTCAACTCCGCCTTTTTCTTCTTTCGTCATGAACGTTGGAAGTGGAAGACGTGGAGCTTGTTTAGCAGCCATGTAAACTTGGTTAGTGTATGCTTCTGGTTTCAAAGAAACTACGTCACCAACTTTGATGATTTGAGAAGCGATGTTTACTTTCTTACCGTTCAACAAAACTTTACCGTGAGATACCAATTGTTTTGCTGCAGGGATAGATTGTGCAAAACCAAGACGGAATACAACGTTGTCCAAACGTTTTTCCAAAAGGTTTACCAAAGACTCAACCCAGTTCGTGTTAGAAGATTTTTGAGCTTTACCGATGATACGGCGGAATTGCTCTTCACGTAGTCCGTAGTGGATGCGAACTTTTTGTTTTTCTTCAAGTTGCAAACCGAACTCAGAGTACTTACGACGGCGTTGACCGTGTTGACCTGGAGGATATGGTCTTCTTTCCAAAGCACCAGCTTTACCCAAGCCTGGTAGTTCAGTCATAAGACGACGTTGTTTTTTGAAGCGAGCTTCTTTACCTGTTCTTTTCATACTAATAAATCCTTATGTTATACTTTTTTGCCGCGGTATAACCTAACAACACGGGTATTACGTCAATCCTTGTCGTATTTCCATATGTCGTGATTTTCACTCAACATTCCATAAACCCTTTGCTAATGCAACATCCATGAAGCGTCTTACAAAACTTACCGTCATATCGATTTTATCGGTACCTGCGCTAACGCAAGCCAGGACCCAGACGCTCCTATTCTGCAAAGACATCGCTCAGCCCGATTTAAAAAGCATAACAATTCAGCAAACCAGCGCCCAAGGCCCGTTAGAGCTGATTGAAATCCACAAAGACGGCAGCCAAAAGCAGCTCCTTACCCAAGACACCGACCTCAAAGAAGGCTGGGTCCCTATGTCCCCAAACGGCGACACCGAAAGAATCCTCCTCCGCAAAGAAGGCCGATGGACTGTTGCTGAAAACAAGGGCGACTATCGGGTTTTTACCGAGGCTACTTGTACTAAGTAACGGTTTTCAAACGGAGATTATTGCTTCAAGTGACGTGACTGGCTTGCCCTGTGGGTTCCGCCTTGCCGGCAGCTTCGTCGACACGCCATCCGGGCTCACCGTCGCCCGCCTTTGGCGGGTTCGCGCATCCATGCGCCGACGGAGGTCGACTGCGTGCTGGCAAGTCTGAACCCACAGGGCAATCCAGCCACGGCACTTGCACTAGTTTCTTCAACCGGGATTTCTTAGATCTCCCTCTGAAAAAGAGACTTTGGACCGCACGGTGGGCAGAGGCGGAGGGTGTGGTTGGGAATGCATTTCGCCGGGCCTTCAGCGGCGCTGGATGCGCGAACCGGCGAAGCCGGCGCTGATGAGCCATGGATGGCGTGCCCAAGAAAAGCATTCCAAACCACACCCTCCGCCTCTGACTACCGGGCGAAACCGAAAACTAATTTTTAAAAAGAGATTTGAAGGAAAGCCCTTCCCAGCCAGGGAAGGGCCCGATGCCCCTTACCAAGCGGCAAGGCGGCGGCGACGGTTTTTCTTACGGACCGGAGTAGCAGTACTTGTACTTTCAAGTTGTGTATTGGTCGTAGGAGCCGTTTCTAGTTCTACCTGTTTCATAGCCGAACTCCTTTCGTGCTAGTTTCAATCATTCAGACCGGTGTGGCCCGAATGGGTTAGGTACTCCCCTAGTATCTCAGAGGCACGGAGCGTCATGCGACATCTTTAGTATTAGTTTTCGATCATGAAACCGTAATGCAAACGCAGATCTGCCTAAAGCAATAGGCCCTATTAGACGGTCTTATTGAGATAAGGAGTGCTGACTTAATGACGCAATTGCTAACTAATTGAAAGCTACTCTTTGAAAAAGATGTCTTTCACGACCCAAAGAGGGCCGATGAGCAGGAACTGGAGATCCTTTAAAAAGGACGGTTTTTTACCCTCTAACTTGTGCCCGTAAAACTGTCCGATCCAAGCGAGCACAAAGATAATCAAAAGCAAAAGCCAGAGCGGTTGAATGAAGTGACCTAAAAAATAAAGCAGCACATACGAGATCACCAATTGGCTAAGCATCACTACAAAAGCGCGCGGCCCCAAAGTCATGTACCAACCGAGTGCCAGCGCGATGAAAAGCTCGCCCAAGCGAATCGGCCCTAAGCTTATTGGAATCTGCAACAGCATGCCCACCACCGAAAAAAAGATCAGCGGCACGCAGATTTTATGAATGATTTTATTCTGAGAGTTGCGGTGACTTTCACTGTATTCAGCAAACCAAGATTCTAGAGATCTCATAACACCTCTGACGGCGTAAGTTTATTTTAGCTGTTGCGCCAGTGGAGCGACCATCGTTGCACCCGCTGGAACATCTTTAACTACAACTGAATTCGCACCAATCATAGCTCCATCACCGATCATGATAGGACCCAAAATTTTAGCTCCTGTGCCGATCATGACTTTATTGCCGACAGTGGGATGACGTTTTACCGGATCAAATTTGATTCCACCCAAAGTCACACCGTGAAAGATCACGCAGTCATCACCCACAATAGCGGTTTCACCAATCACGACACCAAAGCCATGATCGATGACCAGACGACGACCTAAAGTTGCACCGGGATGAATCTCAATTCCCGTCAACCAACGAGAGATCTCTGCGACAAAACGTGCGACGAAATAAAGTTCTGCTTTATAAAAAAGATGGGCCAGACGATGCATAATCAAGGCCTTGGGACCTGGATACAAAAGCGCAATCTCCCACAAAGATTTAGCTGCAGGATCATAAGCTCTATAAGTATCTAACAACGCTTTGAAGCGTTTCCATAAACCGAACATCAATATTTCTCGTTCAAATCATCAAGAAGGAAATAACGATCAAATAATTCGTTATAGCGAGACCACTTCTCGCCAGAGCCACGTTCACCATCAACGATTGTTTTTAAAGTCGCAACCTTGCTATCAAGATCATCAACCATTGCTACAATCATTGCTTCTAAAAATTTAGGACGTTTTGGAGAACCGTACTCCAACTTGCCATGATGACTCAAGATTATATGCTTACAAATATCACGCAGCTCTTCGCTGAAGCCTAAAATGCGAGCGGATTTTTTATCAATCAACTCACAGGCGATTTGCATGTGACCTAACAAACGACCACGGTCCGTGTAGGAAACGCCATTGTCGTAGGAAAGCTCCCACAATTTTCCGATGTCGTGAAAAATAGCTCCGAATAAAAGTAAATCACGATTCAAGAACGGATAATGTGTTCCCATGAAGTCCATGATCTTACAAATCGAAAGGATATGCTCTAGCAATCCTCCCACCCACGCATGGTGGATTGATTTCGCAGCCGGAGCACGCAGAACTCGCGGACGAATTTCTGGGTCTTCCAACGTGTCCAAAATAAGCTGTTTCAAGTGATCGTTGCGCATTGAACGCACCATTTGCAGAAGCTCCGCAAACATGTGTTCAGTGTCTCTCGAAGATTTTGGAATGAATTCTTCAAAATTAACTGTCGACGGCTCAACTCGCTCTAAGCGATGAATGACCAGCTGCTTACGATTTTGAAAGAGCTGAATTTGCCCTTTCACTTTCAAAACATCACCGGTTTCAAATTGACGAGCTAACTCGTCCACTCGGTCCCACAAGCGCGCATCGATGGTGCCGGTGGCATCACCCAACTGCAAACCCATGAACGGACGTCCGTTTTTACCGACGCCAACATTCTTTTCTTTAACCAAGAAAAGCATATCTACGGCATCTTTATCTTGAAGACTCTGAACTGTTTGTTTTTGCATCAGTGGCCCTCACAGAAAAGATTTTTATGTTCTGGATCAACAAAGGAAACTTGAGCTACGTAAATTCCATCTGCTTTTTCTGCGGAAAACAAAAATGTTCCGCCCAAGACACTCAGATGTCTTTCACGAGTGGTGTTGACCTTAAGTCCCTCACCCTTCATCGCTAAATTGAACTTTGTCGTAATATCTAAAACTTGATTGCAACCAGCACCGAAAACAGATTCGCCCAAACGACGTTTGCGCGCTTTACTGATGAACAGAACTTTGCTCTGTTTCGCTTCAGTGAATGCTGGAAATTCAAAGCCTACATAGAACGAACCTTGAAGGTCATTCACGTACTGGGACAGATCAATCTCTCCCCCGCCGCGTGGAAGTTCAAATCTCAAGGCTTCGCTTTTTAAAACACCAGGATTTTTATCGACCAAAAACACTGTTACGTCAGAAAAAACGATCTCTTTAGCAGATTCTTTTTTTCCCTCGCCGCCACCGTGTTCACCACCACCCTCAGCGCCATGTTCGCCATGAGCCGCAGGTGCTTTGAAGGATAACGACTCCCAAGCTTTCGTGGGAATTTTCAAATCCGGTGGAACGTCTTCAAATTTAACCGTCTTATATTCTTCAACGTGGTAGCCCGCTGTCTTTGAGCAACCGCTCAAAACCAACAGAGCACTTGTTAAGAAAAGCAGAAAAGGCTGATTCATTAATCAGCCTCCAATTGATCCCTCATTTCTAACAGAGGTATGAATGTGGGTTCTGCTTGCAAGCCCGCCCTTACATAGTTGTAGGCAGCGTTTCGATCCTTACGTTTGATAACAACCCATGCGAGTCCATAAAAGGCTGCGCCATCATTCGGGTTGCGTTCATAGAGTTTTGTGAATGCCGTTTGAGCACAATTCACATCATGAGTGGCGATACAAATATCTCCAGCAAGACGATCGCGCACTGCTAGACTTGTCACCTCAGGCATTTTCAGGATCGACATAGCTTCTGGATAACGACCACCTTTATAAAGGTAACCCGCTTGAGCCACCATCACATAAGGATCTTTAGGTCCTTCGCTGACAGCTTCGCCCAGAATCTTTTCGGCATCAGAGTCACGGTTTACTTCCATCAAACAGATAGCACGAACCGCTTTAAGCTCTGCCGAAGGGATACTTTTTCCATAAACTTCAGCACAGTATTTTTCTAGGTAATCCCACTGGATAAAGCGCCAGTCGACATTCAAAGGATGAGTGTACAGCTGGAACACACCTTGTGGCTCACTTAAGAACTTCACAATCGCGCTGTTCATCGCATCCACGTCACCCAACATGTTGTAACCATAAATAAGTAACAACGAAATTTCCTGACGAAGAGTGCGGGACTTCTTAAGAGCCGTCTCTAGCTCCGTCATGATCGGCTTCAAGAGATTTGTATCATGAGTCGATTTAGCAAGTTCAATCGCAGACATCGCCTTACCGTAAGTCGCCATCGTCGATGTCGGATTTTTCGCCAAGACGTTTTCAAATTTATGAATCGCCTCTTTGTAGTTTCCTTTTTTCAACTCCACGATCGCAAGATTCAATAGCGCTGAAACATTAAACGGTTCATGACCCAAAGCTTTTTGCAGAGTGTTTTCTGCTTCTTTCAGATCACCGTCCATCATATAGGAAACAGCGATACCTAGATAAGCATCCACTAAATCCGAACGCTGACGGCTTTCTTGAGCAATAGCTTTTTCCAAGATACGACGACCTTGTAAAGTCTGACGATCTTCAGAGATCAAAACAGGCGCCATTTGAATTTGTGTGTCTAGGTCGGCTTCTTTGTTCGCAACGGCCGCTTTATAAGTCATCAAAGACTTATTATATAAACCAACGCTCTTATAACGAATGGCTCTGCTGATCAGTTCTTCAAAGTTGAAATTATGACCCGCTTCACGATTACCAAGAGTCACATAGATCGCAAGAACTGCGATGGCCGCCGCCCCGACAATCAAGATGCGCAGAAGATTTGATTTTTGGCGAATTTGATCCTGAACACGTGAATCATTGACCGTACCATAGCTGGCTGTTGCCCCTGGCAAAGCAGATCCCGTCAGTGGTCTTTCTGAAACAGACGCCACGTCTTTCATTTGCGGAATCGACGAGTTCGGAGGAACCGGAGTCAAAGTTTGCTCGTCATGATCGCCCGTCGGTTCAGTTTTTGTGAACTGCGTATTGTGCGGAACAGACTGAGTCATCGTGTTGTCAGGAGCGTTGTCTTGTTCTTCACGGATGGCTCTTACGATATCCATGAAACGTTGATTTTCGCGGATGTAACTCCAACGTCCTGACGGCAAACGAATTTCATCAATGATTGAGACTTGGCGGGATTTTAGAAGAGTTGCAACTTCCTCTACAGAAAATGGCCCCAGAATCCTGGTTGAGGATTTTATTAGCCAAACTTTGTCTGTATTGGAAACCTCAACCGCCATATCTTAAAGCCCCTTCGTTAAGAGGAGTTTTAAGTCGTCGTTGGTTAGGTAAAGACCGCCCCCGACAAATGAAGAACTCGCATCGTTTTTGTTGAAGGCATCATTCCAACCCGCGTTCACGTATAGACCGCGATAGAAGTAGTAATTCAAAGAACCGCGCAAATTCGTACGAGTGAAGTCAAATGCCTCCACCGTGAATTTGATCTTACGACGGAAGAAGTAGTAATCCACACCGAAACCGCCACCGTTCTCGATCACACCCCCTTTAAGAGTAAGATCCCAGAAGTTTTTCGCGAATAACAATGTGAACTTAAGTTTGTTCTCGTAAGTTTTCTTTTCAGAGTATTGTGCAGAGCCTTGTGGCGGAGTGCCCGAGTAATCGTATTTCGTCGTTTCAACAACACCCACTGGATCATCCACAACTGCTAGGTAGTAGTAACGATCCAAACCAGGTTGAATCTTAACACCCACTGTTGTTTTCCAGTTACCGACTTCACCCAAGTATTCTGTTTTGAAATCAAATGCTGTTTCGATTTTGCTGGCTGCGCCCACCATGTCGTTCAAGCCATCGATCGCATTATCCACTTTTTCAGCCGTTTGTTCATCGCTGACAAGTTTACCGATCGTACCTTCACCACGGTTGATTTTGCCTGTGATCTCATCCAAGTTTTTCATGGTCTGCGCCAAGCGAGCCCATGTTTTCTTAAGACCTGTATCACTGTCATCAGTCATCACTTCCCGCAGACTTGATGTGATGTCGTGAACTTCATCCACGATATCGCCGATCTTGTCTTTGTTTTCGGATGTCATTTGCGCCAAGTCTTGAGTGATCACTTCGACGTTTTTAACGATACGACCCAAAACATGGGCACGAGTTCCGTCAGCCGCTGTGGCTTCCTCAAGATTTTTCGCAACGACCTTCAACGAAGAGGCCACATCGCCCACTTGTTGCAAAAGACCTTCAAGAGATCCGCCCGCTTTGATATTCAAAATCTGTGCGTTGTCTGGAAGAGGTGGATCTGTTGGGGAGCCTGGGTAAACTTCGATATGAGAATCACCCAAGATACCTTGAGCTTTGATTTCGATACCCGCCGACGTTGTCATCGGAACATCGGATTTCACCGTGATATCAACGCGAGCTTGGCCATCTTGCAAACGGATGTCTTTGATCACGCCCACTGGAATACCAGCAGAACGGATCGCCGAATTTTTAACTAAGCCACCTGCATTTGGAATCAAGAACCAAGCTTTTTTTGAACGACCAAGGTACGAAGGATCTTCGCTCACCTGCATGGACATGACGGCAATTAGTGATCCTACAACGATCACTAATAGACCTACTTTAAACTCTGCAGCGCGAAGCCAATTCATTGATGTTTCATCCCTTTATTCACGAACTTCTTAACCAATTCGATATCGGTATTGAAGAAGTCCTCTGGAGTCCCGAATAGCAAAACCCTGCCACTATCTAACATCGCGATATGATCCGCAATCCTAAACGCGGCGGACAAATCATGTGAAACCATGATTGAGGTCAATTGCCCATTACGTCGCTTATGAGTATCCAGGATTAAATTATCTACCATTTCAGTCAGAATGGGATCTAAACCCGTGGTCGGCTCATCATAGATTAAGATTTCTGGATCTAGGGCGAGAGCACGTGCTAGACCCGTTCTCTTTTGCATACCACCGGATATTTGGCTTGGCAGTTTTTTGTAGTGCTTAGGGTCCAGACCGACCTGGTGCAACTTGTCTTCGGCTATACGAAGGACTTGGGACTCCTTAAGATCTCTGCGATGCTCAAATAGTGGAAAACATACGTTTTCTAGCACTGTCATATCATCAAACAACGCCGCTGATTGAAACAGCACGCCGAACTTTTGGCGGAAGCGAGTTAGATCGTCTTCGCTCATTTTATTCAGATCTTGGCCCAATACTTCAATCGAGCCTGATGTCGGTTTATACAAACCCAGCAAATGCTTTAGCATCACGCTTTTCCCAGTACCGGAAAAACCAATGATCGCCGTCAAACTGCCCTTAGGAATTTCAAGATCGATTCCTTTAAGAATGAAATCGTTGCCGTCGAATGTTTTTTTAAGGTCCTTAATTTGGACTGCCGCTTGTTGAAACATCTAAGATGCTCCCATGAAGCTGTAGTAAACACGAATCAAGATCGTCAGGAAGTAGTCCATAATAATAACCATAACCATGCTTTGTACGACGCCCTGATTGGTCGCATCGCCCACGCCTTTCGCTCCGCCCGTAGTATTGAAACCGCGGTACGTGCAGATCAACGCAAAGAAAATTCCGAAGACAGCGCCTTTAAAAAGACCTTCGTTGATATGTTTTACTTCGATCATGTCGCGGATTTTTTGCCAGAAAATGGCTTCATCAAGCTGAACCATTTTTACGCATAAAAACCAGCTACCAATCATCGCGACAAAGTCGAACACCGCCGTCAGCAATGGCATACAGATGAATGCCGCGAGCATACGCGGAGCAATCAAGTACTGCTTGGTATTAACGCCCATCACTTCCAAAGCATCGATCTGTTCATTCACACGCATCGTACCCAAACGCGCCGCCATGGCGCCTCCGGCACGAGCGGCCACGATCAATCCCGTCAACACCGGACCCAACTCACGAGTGATCCCGAGAGCCACAACCGGGCCTACCATGTTCACGGCATTGAACATTTTGAAACCTAAATAAATCTGCAACGACAATGCAAGCCCCGTAAAACCACCGGTCAGACAAATAATCCAGATCGATTGGTTTCCGATGAACTCCATATGTTTGATGACTTCGGGAAATCTCGAGGGCTTTGCGAATATCAAACGCACACTTTCCGTAAAGAAAAGCGTCACTCGACCGACTTCCTGAATGAAATCTTTGGAGACATCAATAACTGAAGCCCCCACCCAGGAAATCACCATCGCAGTTTTTTGCACGAGACTTTGCGAACTCATTAAATCCCCTTGCCTACATAGACACGTGGCACACGTTCACCCACGCCCGTCAGCATTTCGTAGGAAATACTGTGCGCTTTTTTCGCGATCTCATCAGCTGACAACAAATGACCCTCTGGATCCCAACCGAACAAAGTTACTTCTTTGTCCTTGAAGGAGTTCAAATCTTTCCCGGCCACGATGTCCGTCACATCAATCATCAAATAATCCATGCACACCGTGCCCGTGATCGGCGCGCGTTGACCCGCAAATAAAACATGCGTCTGATTGGACAACAAACGATGATAACCATCGCCGTAACCAATCGAAACAACCGCAATGACCGATTCACGTTGTGCGGTCCATTTTGCTCCGTAGGACACAGTTTCGCCGGTTTTAACTTGGCGGTACGTGTTCACCACAGATTTCAAAGTCATCACAGGTTTAAGATCCCCTACATCCGGACGACCTAAAGAACTATATCCATAAATCATCAAGCCAGGGCGAACACCCCAGTTTTGTAACATCAAAGGATGAGTGGAATCTTTCACTCCGTCCTGTTGCATTTGCATCAGATTCAAAATCCCCGAGCTATTCAAAGCGTGGCAGAAGACGTTCATGGATTTGAAGATCTCTGACACCTTATTCAATTTCTGCAATTGATGCGCACTTGTCTGATCCAACTCATTGGCATTTTCACCAATGTACAAGTGAGTGCATAATGCCTTCACTTCGATTTTTGCGTGGTTATTCAAACGATCAAAAACTTTTTGTGCTTCTTCAACTCGGAAACCCAAGCGATTCATGCCCGTATCAAACTTCACGTGAACGCGGACTTTGTCATCAGCCACTTGCTCAAGAGCTTCAATTTGATCCCAAGAACTCACAACCGCTGTCATGTCGTTGTTGATAATGGCTTTAGCGCCCTCTTTATCAAAACCGCGGAAAACCAAAATATTTGCTTTCACTCCGTTTTTACGTAGTAAAAGACCCTCTTCGATCAAACACACACCCAGGTTTTCAATTCCCAATTTTTCTAAATGCAAAGCCAGCTTCACGTCGCCGTGACCATAGGCATTGGCTTTCACCATCGGACAAAGAAATCTTTGCGGAAAAGCTTTCTGCAAGACACGAATATTGTGTGTCAGGTTGTCTAAATTAATTTCCGCAAAAGTACGTCGAAACATTTCCATTAAAACTACTAATCCTATTCAGCCGGAATTTCGAATTCAGGCTTGTGGCTTTCAGGGGCTTTGTACAAGCAAATCTTGTTTCCACCCTTGTCAGCGATATGTGCCAATGCTTTGGCCGCTGTTTCATCCAACGTCTTAGCTGAGTCACAGAGCGAAGGATATTCGCTGACACCAAGACTGATGGAAATCTTCATTCCGTTATCCAGGAAGGAGCTACCCTCCACCACGCGACGAACTCTCTCGGCTCTAAGGGCTGCACCCTTTTTAGAACAATGAGGCAGAACCATCGTCAACTCGTTGGCGGCAGTTCTGAAATTCGTATCGTTCGTACGGCTGGATTTTGCTATGACTGTTGCGAGCGATTTAAGCAACTCATCTCTCACCGCTTCACCCAAAGATGATTCAATCTCATAAAAATCATCCATGGCGATCTTCACAATCGCTAATGGCTGCTTCAGACGTCGACCACGTGCGACTTCCTCATCGAGGATTTTCACGTAGTGGTTGCGGTTATAAAGCTCAGTGACAAAGTCCTGAACTTCCAACGCATCGACTTTTTTCTCTAAAACGAAATGGGAATAGCAAAGATTAAACAACGTATATTCATCGTTCAGATGCTCGATGTCTTTGGCATCCATCCCGCCTGAATAAACGAACAAACCTTCCAGATGCGAATTCGCATACAGAGGAATCGCTTTCGGCGGATTCAAATGGAAAGCTTCCACCACCATTTGCGAGAAGTTCGGAGGAATCAATCCCATCGCTAATTGCGTGCCCAGATCTTTCATTTCGTCGGTTGTTAGCTGTGAACCTACGCCTTGAATTTGCGCGGCATCCACACCATTTGCGTGAGTAGCCACGAAGCTACGCACTGACGGAAGAAATTTAAAGAACAGACAACGAGAGCTAGAAATATTATTTAAAAATCTTTGGATGATGTCTTCTTTGCTTTGCGCTGAACGATAATCAGCAATGCGCATTGGGAAGGCCGGACGACTCTCTGCCTGCTCTTGCTGTTGCATCGATTTTAAAGCCGCCGCATGGACATCTTCCATTTGCTGCTTCGTTGTTTCCAGATCTTCGTACATTTGCTCGTTTTGCATTGTTAAGAACAACTTTTCACAAGCACGATCCACGGCCCACAACACACGATTGTCCATAGCCGCTGGATCATCAGAGATCACATCCATGAAACCGAAACTTTGATATTGAGATAAAATATCGAACTGACCTAAATTTGAAATCGCGATAAAGCGAATTTCATCATTGATCTTTTGCACATGAACTACAAAGTCACTCAGTGCTCCATCCAATGTTGCTGTTGCGAACACCAACAAATGCGGAGGAGTGTCGTTCAAACGTTGTTCAAGTTGCTCAGGATCTTGAATAAAATACGCATCATAACCCGCCTGGGACAGAGCTACTTTCGCAGCAGCACCCTGATCCACATCAGATGTGAAAACATAAACGGTAAATTGAGAGCTATGATCGCGAATATCCAATTAAGTCCTCTTTCCCGGTCTACGAATTTCAACTTGATAGCCATCAAGTTTCGACTTGCGCGCTGGCGCAGGGGCCGAAGGAGCATTGATTAGATTCACTGGAGTAAATTCGTCTTGCACTGCCTCTTCATCCGCAGAGTCCAACGCTGAAGCAATCACTGTTCTTTCTTCAGATGCTGCGCTGTCGACGAAATCCAAACTTGCAGCGATATCAGAAACCGGCTCTGCCGTTTCTGTCGGAGCTGGCTTCACTTCAACACGTGGAGCCGCCTCTGCCATGATTGTGCCTTCATCTGGAAGATCCAAAAGTTTATCGATATTCACGTCCAATGGAGAATGATTGCCAACAGATGATTGCACTTTCGCCTCCAGGAATTCAGCCTCTGCTTCGTCACGATGTGGGGATTCGTCTTTCAACTGCAAGACATCCCCTTGAATCGAAATTTTTTCTTCAACCGGAATCGGTGTAAGCTCTTCTTGCACTTGCAATGGAACCACTGGGGCTTTCATCACACTCACTGATTGAGTTTTCTTAAACGTGATCATGACCTTGGCGCCGAAGCCACGTTCAGATGTCACTTTTACTTCCGCATTGTGCTCTTTCAAAACACCGAAGGCTGCTGAAAGTCCCAAGCCCATGTGATTTTTGAAAGATCTTGTCGTAAAGAACGGATCAAAGATTTTACCCAAGTTCGCAGAATCAATGCCTTCACCAGAGTCTTCGAAAGTCAGATGAATTCCCGCTGCATCTTCGAAAAGATCAATCTTCAATTCTTTCTTAGGCATGCGCTCCATCGCCTCGATCGAATTCGTGATGATATTTTCAAAAGCTTTCGTCAAAGCGTCCGAGTGCAAATCAATTGCGCCAGTTTCTTGGAAATTACGAACTAACTTCACGCCTTTGTTTTGCAATTCGCCATCCAAAGACTTCAATGCACGAGCCAAAGGGCCCTCCACTTTCATGGAGTTCTTTTCTTTGATCTCTTCGCCGGCATAACCCAAAAGTTTATTTAGAACTTCACGGGCCGCACGCGTTTCACGCAAAATCGAATCTGTGTTTTCCGTGATCTCACCGCCCGGCTGTTTCGCCAGGATCATTTGCGAGTAACCCAGAATCGAACTCAACGGCCCACGCATTTCATGCGCTAACGCTGAGGCGACTCGCATCGAGGTTTGAACTTTTTCATCTTGAGCAGTTTCAGGATCAGCAACCACAGTTTTTTCAACCGGTGGAGCTGCGGAAACTTTTTTGTGAGCTTGTTCAAGATCGTTTTCCAATTTTACAATTCTGTTTTCAGCGGGAGTCACCACCCACAACACAGCTGCGATCCCCACAAGCACCAAACCACAACCCAGTAACAAGAATTGCCACCAAAGACCCGTTCGACCTTTAAGCGCCTCTGTCAAAGGAGCTGAACTTAGAACCCACAAATTCGTTTGCGGTACTTGTTCGAACATTCCGTAAAGTTGTTGCTTGGATTTTTCATCCGCAGTTACAACACCACCACCGTGAGTGGCGCCAGTTTTCGCGATCTCTTTGAACATCGGATCATCGCGCATCACTGTTCCCAAATATTCAGGAATTGTGTGACCGACGGTCAGACCGTTTGTTGTAACTACCGAGAATGAACTTAAGCTGCCTCTCTCGGAATCAATTTGCGATTGAAAGATTTCGCCAGAACTGAAAAGAGCATATCCACGACCGCCTTCGATCAGAACCACAGCCACATAGCGACCGCGATTTGTATCTTGAAAAGGCTTTACGAAAAATTTCAAATCGTTGGTGCGGTTTTCAATTCTTCCCAACGCCGCTTTCACAAAAGCATTGTTCCAGTTTGCGGCTTTAGAATTATCTTTCGTGATTAAAACTTGTGGCTCAAGGTCAGAACCATTTACTGCCAACGAAGCGACAGCAAAGTACGGAGAGATCGTGGACCAATTGATACGGTTTTTTTGAAAGTTATCCGCGTTGAAAGTAGCAACGACTCTTTGTAAAGATTTAAGCTCGCCCCCCAAAGAACGAGCAATAGAACTGACCTGAGTTCGCGTTTGTGCTTCCACCCAACTCATGCGATCGCCGTACACGAAACTATCCGTTCGCCACAAGACCGCGCCAATAAATAGCGCCGCCACCGCAATCAACACCGTTAGGAGTTTTAACTTCATCAGGATTCCTTCCCGTCACACCGCAAGATCATTGATATCATTGTAGTTTTAGAAAGTGATAAGAATCAAGCAAGACTCCTTTGCCAAAGCCACTAAAAGGATTTAGAAAGGCAGCATTATGAGTACCCACCGCAGTGATGTTTTGATTATTGGCTCTGGCTCTGCCGGGCTTGCTTTAGCTCTAAAAATGGCTTCGCATGGCAAAGTGATCGTCCTTGCCAAGGAAAAGATGACTGATACCAATTCAGCTATGGCTCAAGGGGGTATCGCCGCCGTGATGTCGGGCGAAGACAGCTTCGAAGCTCATATCGAAGACACTTTGGTGGCGGGAGCGGGCCTTTGCAAAGAGACTGTCGTCCATAACTATGTACATCAAGCCCCTGAACGTATTGAGGATTTGATAAACTGGGGTGTTCATTTCGACCTCCGCAAAAAAGGCAGCGAAGAAACCGATCAGATAGATTTGACGCGCGAGGGCGGACACAGTTTTCGCCGCATTTTGCACTTCGAAGATCAAACAGGTTTAGAAATTCACCGAACTTTGTTAGCACGAGTTCGCGAACACGAAAACATCACTCTGCTGGAACGCTTTAACGCCATCGACTTGATTGTGAACAAAGAAGTCGATCCCAATGACATGGACCCCGTAGCTTGCATCGGCGCTTACGCACTCGATAAAAATTCTGGGGAAGTGCACACTTTTGTAGCAAAAAACACAATCCTTGCAACGGGTGGAGCCGGCAAGGTTTACCTTTACACCTCCAATTGGAGTGGTGCGACGGGTGACGGCATCGCCATGGCTTACCGTGTGGGAGCGCGTATCGCGAATTTGGAATTCATGCAATTCCACCCCACTTGTCTTTTCCACACGAACTCTCGCAACTTTTTGATCTCCGAAGCCTTGCGTGGTGAGGGCGGCGTTTTGATCGACGCCAAGGGCGAGCCGTTCATGCACAAGTATCATAACCTTGCATCTCTCGCTCCCCGCGATGTGGTTGCTCGCTCCATCGATAAAGAAATGAAGCGCACCGGTGCTGAGTGCGTTTACTTAGACATGACCAAGCTTGATTCAGAATTTTTGAAACAACGATTCCCAACGATCTATGCAAAGTGCAACGAGCTTGGCATCGATATGACGAAGCAACCGATTCCTGTGGTTCCCGCCGCTCACTATTTGTGCGGTGGCGTACTGACTGATGAATCCGGTCGCACAGATATTCCAGGACTGTGGGCCATCGGCGAAACAAGCTGCACAGGCCTGCATGGTGCGAACCGTTTGGCCTCCAATTCTCTTTTGGAATGCTTAACGACAGCCCACAACTGCTCTGCTGAACTTAAAAAACACTGGGATGATTTTAAATTCTTCCCGACAGAACCTAAATCCTGGACTCATCCTGAAGAGGCCAATGACGACGAGATGATTGTGATCACCCACATGTGGGAGGAAATCCGTCGCTTGATGTGGAATTATATGGGAATCGTTCGCTCCAACAAACGTTTAGAGCGCGCCCAACATCGTCTGGAAAATATCCTGGCCGAAGTAAAAGAATACTATTCCAACATGAAAATTCACTCTGACATTTTGGAGCTGCGTAATATTGCGATTGTAGCCCATCTTTCGGTGGAGTGTGCTCTTCGTCGTCAGGAAAGTCGTGGGATTCATTACAACATCGACTATCGTGAACAACAGGAAACTCCTCACGATACTATTGTCGTTCGTGGACTGATCTAGACCTAAAAAACCTTGTGTTCAGCTAGACCAAGCGGCAATCTAAATTCATGCTCAAAAGAGAAGAAGGCTTTTTCAAAGGTTTCGACAATACCAACTTGTTCTTTCAAGTTTGGGACAATCCCAACGCTAAAGGAACAATCATCATCACTCACGGCCACGGTGAACACTCCGAGTGTTATCATCGCTTGGTTGAATCCTTTGCGAACGACCAATGGTCTTTCTATGCTTGGGACCTTCGCGGTCACGGCCGCTCTGATGGTCGCCGCGGATACGCTGCGCACTTTGATGATTACTGCAAAGACCATAAAATTTTCTTAGATAAAGTTCTATCCATTGAAAAAGTTAAAAAAGGTCCCGTGGTTTTATTCAGTCATTCCATGGGCGCTTTGATTGAGTTTAAAACTTTGATGAAAAATCCTGATGTGGCTTACGATGCTTTGATCGTGAGTGCACCGTTGTTGGGATTGTCATTGGAAGTGCCTTTGGCAAAATCCACAGCTGCATTTGTGATGAATAAAATTTTCCCGCAACTGACACTTGGAAATGAAATCAAAAATTCTGATTTGACGAGTGACCCTGAAGTTATTCGTGAGTACGAAAAAGATTCTCTTCGCCACGTGAAAATGTCGCCGGGTGTTTTTGTTGGCATGCTTGAGAACTGGGACTATGTCAGACCTCGCGCTAACGAAATCAAAAAGCCTACGTTGTTTGTTCTTCCAGAAAAAGATCCGGTCTGCAATACGCCTGAATCCATGCATTTCTTTGATCGCCTGGGCAGCAAACGCAAAGAAATCAAAATTTACCCTAATGCTAAGCATGAAATTGTGAACGATGTAATGCGTGCGACGGCTTTTGCTGATATTAAAAGATTTCTGGATAGTGTTTTGGAGTCTCGTTCATGAAATATATTTTAGCTCTGTCTTTGTTAGTTACTGGATGCGCTTCTTACGAAATCACGGAAAGTGGTCGCGCCCTTCGCACTGAAGATCAGTATTTTTCTATCGTGGATAAAAATACGGATCGCACAACTAAGTACTCTGGCCTTTACAACTTGCTAGAAATGCAAGCTGTGGTTCTAAACTCTGAAGTTTTGGATGCTCAAGTTGATCAACTGACGCGTTTTTACTTGTGGGATGAACCAAAAATTCAGGACGAGAAAATCAAACGCGATGCTCGCCTGAACAAAGAGACTGAGCTTTTCCTAAGCTTCTATACTCCGAATGTTAAAAACGATGATCTACAGAAAGATACGACATTGTGGAAGATCTTCCTGGATGTCGATGGTCGTCGCTACCAAGGCAAGGTGACTAGGATCAAATCACCTTTGGCAGAGCTAGTAAGTCTTTATCCGACACACAACCGCTTCTTTACTCCCTACGCTCTTACCTTCCCGGTCGCAATGAAGTCGATCGAAGGCAAAGAAATGAAGGTCACTGTCACAGGGCCTGTTGGATCCGGAACTCTGAACTACAATAAGAAATAAAAAAGGGGACCTTGAGTCCCCTTTTCTTTTATCACTTTAGCGATGAAATCTGCGTGAAACTTCAAAATCAAATAAAGGCTTCACAAATTTCGCAGCCTTCAAAGCCCATCCTGTCAGTCCCGATGGCTCCAGCACTTCTAAATCATGCAAGATCGCTTCGCGAATCATCTTTACATATTGAGCTGGCGAGATAGTTTCATTCGGTACTTCCATATGTTTACCAAAAACATCGACCACTTTTTCAAACATGCGCGTTTTAATTCCCGGCGTGATCAACAATAGAGTGGAAACGCCCGTATCCTTAAGCTCCGCACGCAAACACTGTGTGAAAGCCACAACCGCAGCTTTAGAAGCCGCATACGTCGTATTGGATGGAAAATACATATAAGCTGCGACGCTTGAGTTATTAATAATCTTACCGCGCTTACGCTCTAGCATCCCTGGCAACAAACCGTGAGTCAGGTGAATCAAACTGTTCACATTCACTTGCAACATCTCGTAAATTTCATCGATGGATTGAGTTTCTAACAACCCACCCGTCAATTGCCCGGCATTATTGAAAAGAATATCGATATTGATCGCTTTAAGATCTTGAATCAGCTTGTTCACCGCATTCCGCTCGGCTAGATTTGCCTGCCAGACCGTCACTGACTTTGCGCCCGCAGCGGTTAGCTCCTCAACCAGATTTTTATCTTCGTTACGAATCACCAAATGAAGATGAGCTTTGTCTTCGGCACACATTTTTGCAAATGCGCGACCGATACCTCTGTTAGCTCCTGTAATTAGAATATGTCGTCCTGAGATTTCCATAAATCACTATCCTTCCTTGATAGCTGTCGTGGCAGGAAGTCCCCAAGATTTTAAAATCTCTAATTCATCTTGGGCAGATGTGGACTTTTTAAACTTCGCGCCCGACTGACCGCTGACTCGTTTTTGGCAAGAGGGCCAATCTTTGTGGCGATAAACGATGCCACCGATACTGCTTATATAACTAAATGCTGCTTTTTTCTCTGTCGGAGATTTCATTTCCGGTAAAGAAAAGTCCTTAGGAATTTCCAAGATATTGATTGGATAGTTCTCTAAGCTTCCTGAATACAAGTTCACATACTCATTCTGCGAGAAAGCCACGGCGATACGGTCGCAGCGCTCATTGCCGGGAATACCGATATGACCACGGCTGTAGCGCCAGTCTACTTTATTGCCGGCACCACGTGCTTGCACCAATTGCCCTAGCTCTTCCCACAAATCGCGATTTGAAACCTCGGCACCTTCCGCTGTTTTCCAACCACGTTTTTTCCACCCAAAAATCCACTGAGTAATTCCGCGAATAACGTAAGTCGAATCTGTGTAGAAATGCACAGGTCCCGGAATGTCAGAAACATAGCGCAAAGCCTCGATGGAGGCTTTCATCTCCATGCGATTGTTTGTTGTCGCACGGTCGCCCGCACCCAGTTCAACAACTTTGTCGTTAGGTAAAAGAACAACAGAACCCCAGCCGCCGGGACCAGGATTGCCGGAGCAAGCTCCGTCAGAAAAAATTTGGATATAACCACGAGATGTATTCACCCTTAGATCGTCGACCAGAGGGTGTCTTTGAGTCAACTGCTGGACGCCTGCGTAGCTATCAAGACTGCTTAATATAATCGGAAATCTGCGACTTCATTCGTGTATTCAACTCAGCGAGCGCCGGAATTTCCTTGATCTTAACGATTTCATCCATGGGATACACAACCGCAAGCTTCACTGTTTTCACGCGATCTAGGTACTTCATGCGATAAAGCGCCCAAGTGTAGGCTTCCAACTGTTTAAACGCAGTTTCGGAATAACGTTGTGAACCGGTTTTGTAATCCACCAGCCATGCTGTTTCATCAACGATGCCCCACAAGTCGATTTGACCTTGCATCAAAGCATTCTGTTCAACTAAAGCAAAACCCCACTCCACAAAACCGTTTTCAATAATTTTTAACAACGGCAACTGTTCGGTCTCAGCCAGGAACGTCAGTGGCGCTTTCAAATCCTCATCTGAAATTTTCAAGAGATCTTGATAAGACGTAAATTTCAACGATTCAAACAGGCGATGCGCCGTCGTCCCTTGTTGAGCGCGAGCCAAACCTGGGGCCAACTGCGCAACAGATGGAACATAGTCAGATCCTTGAGCTGCTTCTGGCGTTACCAGTGCTGTGACTGAAATATGCTTACGCTTTTCTTCTTTTTGTGGAATCTGCCATGGTTTGCGCAAGGCTTTCTGAGCAAGCTCTTGATCCGCCATTTTTACTGGTTCTGGATTTTCACGACGAACGACATACGAAAAATCCGCTTCTTCGTGAAGGCCTTCTTCGATATTCAAAGGACACAAAGCCGCCCAGGATTTTTTGCCGATCTTCTTTTCATCCCACTGCAAAGTCACACCGGATTTTGCACGAGTCAGTGCCACATACAAAACACGATGGAACTCATCGCCTTCACGACGACGAAGCTCTTCCATGATTTGATCAGCTAGAATACTGCCAGCAAGCATTTGCGTTTCTTCATCTCGGATTTTCAATGTCCACTGACCGGTTTTTTCTGCGAAAGAAATCACTGGGGCAAAACTTGCGCGTGGGTCCTTACCCATGCCCGGCAAAATAACGTGTTCAAACTGCAAACCTTTTGAAGCATGGACAGTCATGAAGTTCACACGTTTTGGCTCAATCACTGGAGTGGCATCAGAATCTTCACCACCCTCATCCGTCGATAAGGAATCTAAGCTTGAATCTAAGAAATCGAGGAAGTTAAATCCAGGACGACGTTCTTCGTCTCCTAGCAAGGAAACTACTTTCCACAAATTCGCCTCGCGACGGCCTGTGGAATCAATACGAGCGGAGTAATCAAATAGACCCAGTTCAATCAAGGCACTTTTCAAAGTGAATGACAGACCTTTTTCTTCGCTAGTCTCTAAAAGAACTTTCAAAATATTCAACGGATGAGACGCCGATTTTGCATCCAACGTTTTTTGCGCTTCTCTCCAGAAGGAATGCTTGAAGCTATGGCACAGATCCATAATTTCAGAGTCAGACATCACAAACCAAGGTGAGCGCAACAAGGCCACTAAATTGGCATTGTCATGCGGATTCACCAAGAACTTCAAAATCGACAAGGCGTCTAAAACTTCACGACGCTCGTAAAAACCACTGCCACTATGTAGTTGCAAAGGCACACCGTGATCTTGGGCCACCTTAGCGATATCAGATAAAACTTTGTGCGTACGTGAAAGAATACAAATCTGCTCGGGGCTTACACCCTCACTCAAGAGCTCTTGAATACGTGCAACAGTGCCCAAGTATTCCTTGGAAACTTCGTCCTCTGCTGTGGTTTCGGTCACCAAGACTTGAACCACTGGATCTGCGGGACCTTTTTTTTCTTTCTTAGGATCTGGGGTCATCGAAGCAAACTGCTTGCGATCCAAACGCGTGAAGTAATGATTAAAGAACTCCAAAACCTCCGGTGAAGAACGATAGTTCACAAGCTTCACTTGCACATCGCCCTCTTGGGATTGAATCTCTGCCACTTTTTCTTGGAAGACTTCAGATCTGGCACCACGGAAAAGATAAATACTTTGTTGAGGGTCACCCACCACAAAGATCGGCTTTTCACCGACGAGATTGCTTAAGATTTCCACCTGAATGGGGCTGGTATCTTGATACTCATCGACCATCCAGAAATCCCATTCCTGCGAAAAGTTAACCGCTGATTCAGGGGATTCTTTGATAATTTTATAACTTAAAGTTTCTAGGTCGGACATCGACAGCAAGCCATTTTCAAGCTTCTGTTGCATCAAATCCTGACAGAAAAGAGTCGCCAGCTGTTCAAACAGCTCGCAGTTCTTTTGATGCTTCATCCAGAATTCAGGACGATAACGAGCGGACTCTAAAAGTTTATCGATACGGTCGCGCAGCTCTTCAAGCTCTTCGTTCAAGCTCGCACTAAATGGAGGAGAGGCCTTGCGGTACTGAGGTTTAGTTAAGCCATCCCACATACCTTGCAACAACCCAAAGAACTGCCCCAAATCTTGAGCATCCCAATTGAAGGACCACAGGTTTGCGACGTACTCTTTCCATTTCTCGTTATCAGTTTCCTGATCGATTTCAAGGCACACTCTTTTAAGTCGGCCACCGATATCTTTGATCAGTTTCTTAGTTTCAGCTTCTTGTTCATCTGCTGTGATAAAGCGAGCTTCTGGGAAAACGACTCTTTCAGCAAAATACTGCATCAACGCATTTTCGATGACACTGAATTCATACTCTTCCAACAGTTCTTGAAGTGTCGGAATTTCCAAAATGTGCTTACGCATGATCTTGCGGGCACCACGGCGGATCTCGGCATCGCTCATGATTTTATAATCAGGCGTAAGGCCAATTGCAGATCCATAGCGAGAAAGGAATAGACTTAAAACACCGTGAATTGTCGAAATTTGAACTTGTGAACGCGAATTCACAAAGTGGAAAAGATCTTCGCGCTTTTCTTCAAGAGCTTTAGCTGACAAACGCTCTTTCAACTCTTGAGTCGCTTTACGTGTAAATGTCGTAACAACGATGCGTGGGAATTTTTTGTGAGCCTTTTCAAAGTCGCTCGCAAAATCCAAAAATAGACGCGTAAGAGTCGTGGTTTTACCCGCCCCGGCTCCGGCACGAAGAATAGTGTTTTTTAATTGAGGTGAGGTGCTCGACACTGTCTTCTCCATTCACAGCTAGGGCAGATTTGTGTATCCACGGGCACTGGGCGAATTTCCCCCAGACGGATGCGCTCTAACGTCGCCATTAATATTTTTGTGAACTCGACCAAGTAAAGCTCTTTAGCTTCAAGCGTGGCATTTTTATCTTTGGTGCGAGTCGCAGGATACAAACTTCCTGCTTTGTCATTGATACGGAAACCTTTGCGATCAAAGGTACGGAAAATATAATAGAACAAGCCAATCACTTCGCCTTTAAGATCTTCCATCAGGGATTTTTCCATCACCCACATGTAAAACAAAAGTTGAAGCTCGTTGTTTTTAAGCCAAGATCCATGGGCAGTGATTCCACCCGCAGAACTCTTATAATCCAACAAAACCAAATTGCCGTCTTGATCGGAATCAATGCGGTCAATAGAGCCTGAAATACGGAAGGTGTTATCGCTTGGTTCCTTCGTCAAAGATCCCGTTGCTGGGTCCAAGTGAAACTCGAAGCGTTTTTCACGCGCTAAGGTTTTTGTTCGATTGTATTCTTGGCGCCAAGTTTTTTCAAAATCCAGGAATCTTTGTGCCAATTGAACGTGTTTTTTGCGAAGCGGCTGCCACAAGCGTTCATCAGCGAACAAAAGGCCTTTGTCCTTGCGAACAGTTTCTAGGATCTGTTCAAGCTCATCAGTTTTCCAATCAAAACGCATCGGCTCCTGAGTAAGCTTTTCGAATAAAGCATGGGCCAGCTGCCCGCGCGTGCGATGATCGACATCCAAATCCACTTCAGGCAGATCTTTCAGCTTAAAGTATCTTTGTGCCGCAAATACGAACGGACATTCTAAATATGTTTCAATCGCTGACGCTGAAATGCTTGGAAGTTTTTTAAGCTGTGCTAATGGCAACTCTGCTTTGCCCAAATCCAGTTGGATTCTATTTTCGATTTCAGCAACTCGGCCATCAACCCAGCTTCTTTTGGCACCTTCAGAGGAATATTGGATCTCATCCCAACGAGTTTCCATCGGAACTGTCAGGGTTTCATTCATATGGCCTTCGTTCAGACTCATCCAGAATGTGGATGGCGAACAAAGAGTGCCCGACAAGTCTGTCCCACCAAAACAATAGATATCGTGAACAGAGGCGGCTTCCGAAAGAAGTTTCAATTCAAATGCCAGGTCACTTTGATCTGGATTATCCAAATAGAAACCAATGTCTTTGGCTAAATCAAAGTAGTCTGTGCCAGAAAGCTGCGTTTTATTGCGCGTTCTGAGGGATTCATCCGTCAGGCCTACGAAAATACGGTACAAAGCTTTTTCGCTGTATGCAGACATTAGCTTCGTAACAAGCACGCCGGAGGTTTCGCCTTTTTCCAAAGAGTACTCCTTGGCAGCGACAATGCTTTCCAGATAGCTGAGCCACTCTTTCCAAATAAGTTTGGTATTGGCCGTGGCGTTTTGTAAAAGCTCGCGCAAAATAATTTGCACGACTTCTGTATCGTGAGATCCCCAGAAGCTCAGAGCCTTTGCTACAAATTCATCGCGAACAACCCAACCACTTAAATCAATCTGCTCGTAATAAATTTTATGTATCAATTCATTGCGGGCCAAATCCTCGTTCACATACATGCTTTTAAACAAAGCTTTAAAGTCCTCGTAACGAAGGGCTTGGGATTCATTCTTTTCAAAGAATGAAATCTCTAGATCTGATGAAGACAAACGACCGCTCTTCGCACGTAACGTGGCCAACCAGCGAGTCACCGATGGCAGACTTTGTACCTTGTGAGTGATGTCCTTTTGAACGGGAATGCCTTCTTCTTTGAGATACGCTTGCAGAACAGGCCAGTATTGTTCGATATCAGGGGCGATCACTGCGATATTTTCAGCCGGAATTCCAGCTTCAAGCCATTTACGAACTTGGCCCACAGAATTTTTAATCTCAGCTAGCATCCCTGAAAAACGCAGGACTTCTTTGGTCTTTTCTTTCAGATCGACCGCATGCAGTTTTTCAACTGCGGAACTTTGCGCTCTTAAATCTTCATACGGCTTTAAAAGATAACGGAACTCTTCACGCCATTTCGGAGTTGGTTCTAAAACGATCACGTCGATCGAGCGAGACAGTGTTCTTAAAATCTCGGCCTCAACACGGGAGATCTCACCACTCAAATCAACGATCAAAGGAATATCCCATACTCGCTCAAGCTCATTGAAGGATTGCAGGTAAGCTGTGATCCAGTCGGCTGTGATGATATTGTACTTTTCTAAAAGTTGGATTGCGCAAAAACGCGCACGCAAGTACCACGCACCCCAACGATTTTTTGCTTCGGGATGTTCCTCGAACCAATCATTGAGTTTTTGAGTTCCCTCGGGATGGAAAATCACCGCTGCCATCTGGTCGATATAAGAAAACACCGTGTCCTCTGCGGAAGAGTTCACGCCCAGGGCTTCGGCATTTTCATCCAAGATTGTACGCAAGATGGAGCGTGCGAAGGGATCACTCACCAAACGCAAGCGTGGTTCCAGACGTTTTAAAAGAAGCTTCCACAAATCGCTGGCGCGCAGAACGGATTCGTCCACGTATTGACTATCACGAGCCAAAATCTTTTGCTGAAGCTCGAATTTGGTACGCAAATCCGAAACCAGCCAAGACTGTTCGCGTGGATTATATTTTGTAAACAGCTCGTTGATTTGCGAGCGATTTTCGATAGGGACGATTTTTAACATCAGGGGTTACCGGCGTTGTTTTAGCTTCCTTCTTTTACCCTGATTATCTGTGAATTTGAAGTCAGCATCAAAGCTTAAATCGACGCCAACGCTGACCATATAACGATTATCTGATGTTTGCCCCGGATAAGCCCCTAGCTCTTCCGTGTAACTTACAGCATCAATGTGAAGAATGAATAGATTTACCCCTGCGCCATAGCTGAAATAGCCCTGACTGAAGCCCGCGCGAAGATCAATAACTGGTAAAGAAACCTCTGCGCCCAGATGGAATTTCTTGCCCGTTTCGATGTCTGGTTCCAAAAGATGGCGAACTTCGCCCCCTACAGACAAATCAATTCCCGGTAAATCCAGGGTCACACCCGCACCCAAACTTAAATTTTGCGTGATGTGAGGTGGAGAATCATCTCCTTCGGTTTTCGTGAAAGCTGTATTCCCCACATCTTGCCAAACCAAAGCAACTGTCGGTTTTAACAGAGGCAAATCAATCGTCGTCGCCAAAGCCAAGTCAATCCCGTAGCCCTGACCCTTGTCATCAAAACGACTTCCGATATCATCGATGGTACTCGCATTGGAAACATCGGTCAGCGACAGCTCTTGCATCACTCCACCCCAACGATTCAATTTTTTCGCAGCCATCCCCAGATGTGTTCCGGGACCAATCGGAAGCGCGAATCCCAGATAATAACCAGTATCGTGTCTGAAATAAGTTTCAAATTGCGGGTATGTCGGATTGTGAAGCTCCAAAGAAACTTCCGCATCTTGCAAGTATCCCACGGCAAAATTCCCGACAGCCACTGCGGCTTTCGCTGTGGCTTGAAGCCAAACGCGTTTTCCATAAAGACTGTTATAGGTATTCGGATCATTCGGGTCGAAGTTCTGTAGTTCATCGATATCTTCTTTAGACAGGGAATTCAAACTCACGCCGATTTCGGCCAATTTGATATCCAGTCCTTCAACTTTACTGAGTGCCGCAGGATTATAGAAAACCGCATCTGCTCCACTCACGAAAGGAATGTAAACTCCACCCATTCCCAGAGATCTGGCATTGCGTGCGAATTCAGTGAGTGACTGAGCCATTGCCGAAGTTGAAAACAGCACCATGAAAGAAAAGAGTACCGAGCGCAGCACTAAGGCACCCCCGGTGGTTTCGCCGTACGACAACATACCGTTGCGCCTGGGCGAGTTGTTGCAGGTGTCGCCGTGAAATCTGTAATGAACGTCGCGGTGTCATCAATACTGCACACGCCAAATCCAAAGTCAGAAGTGTCCATCATGACTCTCATGGCGTAGACCATTTCATCACTCACATCATCAGGAGTCACCATACCAGAACAAGAAGCCGAAGGACCTGCGATAGCCTGAAGAGCTTCATCGCAAGCATCGCCCATATCACCGATCGCATCAATCGTAGTACCACCACCCAATGCATCGGTTAAAGCCGTGATATTTTCAAAAACAAGTCCCAACCCTGCAGCAACACGTTTTACATCTGACGATTGAAGATAGTGATTAAGCCCCGGCGGCACAGCTGGAAATGGCGGTAATGGCGTTGGATCTGGCCATGCTGATATATTACCCGTTTGGTCTTCATCACAAACTGTAGCATCCGCATCTTTCGCTCCATCTGGAGTTCCAGCATCCAATTTTGCCGACAAATTCGTACCGATACGAGCAACACCTAAGAGAGCTAAGAAAAGATTTTCATTGGTCGTACGACTTGCAGCGGGACCAATTCCCTGAAGAACAGCAATCGCACTTTCACACGAATCTGGATTAACAGTTCGGCCACCCCAAATACCCATGAAGTATTGGAAAAGCTCGGTCGCCGTATTGTTCGTCATTCCATGAATCAGATCGACAAAAATCAACCCACACTTACCAGCATAAGCTGAAGCTAAAATCATTTTTACGTCGCGGCGGCCTTGGTAGGTCGCTGACATTTTCGTGGTAACAATGGAAATAGTAGAATCCCACTCCATCTCATCTAGCTTTTTCTTGGCATCAATAAAATACGCGGCGTCAGATTCCTTATTGGACATCTCTGACAATACATTCTCGGTACCACAAGAAGTTGTGATCGATAATGTCATTATTAAAATAAGCACGCGTTTAAAAATACTCATACCTTCCTAGAATCTGAGTGAGAACTTCATATTGTATCTGCGATCTTCTTTAGGTGATGCGGAGGTGCCGATTTCTTCGCCGTAGCTAGCAAATTGCCATTGCCAACGCTCAGATGCGATCTCAAGGCCTGCGGTCCAATACCTTTGATTATAACCTGCACGCAAAAAGAACGCGTCTCCGAAGTTAAACTCCATCCCACCATGAATCAGTTTGGCCTTATCCTCTTCATCAGATGATGTTAATAAGCCACGGTACTCGACTGTCCATGCGGATCTTACGTAATTGGTGTGGATTGGAAACAACGCTGCGGCTACATCTAAATCTTGCTTTACCAAAGTGGGACGCTCACCTGTCCCTGATGTAGACTGACGGAAGCTATCTGTTTGATTGAAGCTCGTTCCACCCACATCACGAAGCACTGCTGTGATCGTTGGAAGATACTGCCATGGAGCTGACAACATCAATGCGATATCAGTGGAAAGTCCCACACCTGAACTGGCAATCGTGCCGTAATCCAAAGCGCCTACTGAACTTAACGTACGATTATCTGCTTCGATACGATCGATCAGTTTTGTATTAAAGCCTAATTTGACTCGGCCATCGAACAGACGGAAGTTAAATCCCAAAACCAGGGCCAAATCACTGCGATAATAAGTGTCGATAGTTGAGCCATCATCACTCATCTGCGCATCTAATAAATAGTTATTGTAAATACCGATACCGAAATTTCTAGCAACCAGCGACGGGAACACTTGCCCCTTCGCATGATAATAAGATCCACGATTTTGATTTAAGAAATCCTTCACATCTGAAAGACTGAATGGATTTTTCGTTGGTGAGGCCGTAAAGCTGCTCATCGCAGTTTGATTCAGATCCAACTCCGGATCGAAGTAAGTTCCATAAAAATCTCTTAATTTACCCAAACCCGCTGGATTCACCAGCAACGCAGTTTCATCATTCACAACAGCTAAACAAGCTCCGCCCATTGCCTGGCAGCGCACACCTGAATAGAAGGTACGTCGTTCTGCCGCGTTCACGTCAAAGGTGCACACGATAAGCAAGAATATTTGAATGAGGGCGATCCATAAAATCCGTTTCATAGTTCCATCCGCTCGATAAGTTCGCGAAAAATTGAAATTTTTCGTCTAACTTCTTATCGGTCGGGTTCAGCCTCACATTGAGACATCTCATTAAAATACGGAGCAAGGTCTAGTGTTAAGCCCCCCGCTGAAAGTCCGATAAGTAATCATATAGCAAACAAAATGGTTATACGTCCGAGGAGTTTTGCGATGGCTAATTCAAAGTTCACAGCATTGATCGCTGGTCTGGGTTTCATGGCTACACTTTCAGCCTGCAGCGCGGATTCAGATAAAGACAAACTTATGGAAGCCCAGCTTTGTCTGGACCAAGCAAGCCAAGGTCAAGCAGACAGCTGCGTGTCTTCACTTGCTAGCTTATCTTCTCCTCATAGCTATGCCTTGAGATGCAGTGCTAAATTTATCGATTCGGGTATTACAACTCCGGAAAATCTTTCGAAAGCATTGTCATCGATTGGTGAAGACTCAGGCTCTAACTCCAGCACTGAGCTTCTTAGTTTGTTGAATATGGGTGGTGACTCAAGCTATGCGAGCGACGCTGCGGACCTTTGCTCTAAATCCGGTCAGCCAGGATTTGCATTGATGGGTGCGATGGCGAAAAGTGCGACAGTACTTGCAAGCGTATCTTCAAGCATCTTGGGATCTTGTACATCAATCGATTCATGTACAGGCAGTGACATTGAGACTATCATTGACGACGTTACAGACTCACTTAATGGAAGTGGTTCTTTAACGCCAGCTGAAGCTGAGAAAGTTGTAGAGGATATCGCTGGTGCGGTTACGACGGTTTATTCTGTCACTTGCGGTACAAGCAAATCCAATAAAGATATTTGCGGTCCCATTGATCAAGCTCTAACAGCGGCTGGTATCTCTGATATCAGTTCGGTCAGCCAAGCTGACCTGGTGGCTCTCGGAAAAGAACTTATCGCTAAGTGGAAATAAAAAAAGCCCGGGAAACCGGGCTTTTTCATTTTTAAGTATTCTAACTTTTAAAAATCCAAACTCATTCTTGTCGCATACACACGGCTTTCCAGCGGTGTATTCTTTGTACCAGCGTTATTCGCATAGCTGACCAGATCCAAGTTAAAGATTCCTAGCTCAGCCGACAAACCTGCCGTCCAGAAACCCTGGCTAAGACCTGCGCGGTAGTGACCTTTCCACCAAGAATAAACTGTCCAGTCGAACTCAACACCTGCGTGAGTACCTTTTGTCCAAGACCAATCTGGGTGCATGATGTCTCTGATATCCGCAACGAAACGACCACCGAAAATCCAAGCTCTTGGGAATTCAAACTTAGTACCTACATCGACCACACGGTACAACTTCTCTGGAGAACCGTAGATCTTTTTAGAATCCACCGTCGCATCTTCGTCGTCTTTTTTGATCAACTTCAAAGAGTTATTAAAGCCCGTTTCAGCGATGTTACGAACTACCAACCCCACTGTTGGGCGCGTGTACTGCAGGAATGACATTAATCCTTCAGTTGGAATTTCTGGCGTCCACAAAAGACCCAAATCTGCGTCGATCGTGTAGCCTTCAAGCATGTCTTCTTTTTTAACGATCTCATCACTCGTAGAAAGATCTACGGCGCTTAGGATTTTACTATAGAAACCACGATTTACGAATTTACCAGTCACACCCCAAGAAAGTCTGCCGTGGCTCGCGGCATGAACATCATCACCATAAGAAAGTGCCAACGTCGTATCCGCATACACTGTCGTATACATACTCGGACCAAGTGTTTGGTGATTTCTTAGTTCGATGGACACATCGGCAGGAATAAATGCGATACCCCATTTTGGACGAACCCACACGCCTTCCATTGGCGTTAAACGAACAGAGTAAACGTCGCCATAATGGCGTTGGATCAATTCCAAATATTGCTGTTCTTTTTGTTGATCTGTTTGACCGGACTGTTCGATATCTTGGTATTCGTCCATGAAGTCTTTTGCGCCTGGAGTGGCACCTACCGCCAAAGACAAATTCACTTGTCCTGATTCACGACGAGCCAAACCCGCTGGGTTGTAAAAGATCGATGTGTAATCGTCAGCAACTGCTACGAAAGCATCGCCCATGCCCAAGGCTCTTTGCGATTCGTATTGATGATGGATTGTCGTACTAACCGACTCGACCATCTCGGCGTGAGCTGTATTAGAAAGAAGAAGTGAACAAAGGCCTGTGGAGAGGAGAAGAGATCCTCTTTTAAACATAGAATGTCTCCAATTTACTTTTACAAAGATTGTAGTCGTAAATTATACTTTTTCTTATGCGAGTTTTTATCCTTCCACTTTTTTTGACCTTGGTCTTGTTGTCAAATGTGAGTTCAGCAGCGCCGACTGCAACGACCACATTGGAATCCGCTCCTCTAACTGGAGAGAGCGACCCTTATCTTTCTGACAAAGCGTCTTCTTTACGCACACCTGCTCCAACATGGCAGTTGGGAATTTTGGCAGGATATGCGGGTGGTAACTTCATCGAAAACAATAAGTGGCCGCAAGGTCCCGCATTTGCTTTGCGACTTGCAAACCTTGAACATGAACGCCCCGTTTGGGATCTACATATTGAACTTGAGAAAGACAATATCGTCGGCGTTTTCGGCGCTAAAAGATGGTATGTCGAAAATGACAGATTTATCCCCTATGCCCGCTTAGCCCTCGGAACTTTCTTGGATCCCGATGATGAATTGGGAAATCTGGTTGAAATCAAACGCTTTAGAGCTCGCGCAGGTGTCGGCCTTGGCGAAACCTTTACATTTGAGTTCGGTGTGGGTGTCGCGGTTGTCGGCCCTGACCTGTATGCCTTGCTGGGATACAATATTAACTTCTGACTTCTCGCTTCATAGACAGAGTTGATTGCATCCCCGTGACTCCATTGATACTCCTTTGCTTATCAATCAAGCAAAGGATTCCATATGAAACACCTTATTCTTGCACTTACATTGGCTCTGACTGGAGCTGCAAACGCGTCTTCATTGGGCGAGCTTCGCGGCTTGGGAACAATGACTGTGTCTTACGACCAATTCAACGGCAAAAAAACAGTTCGCAAATACGAAAACTGCAAAGTGGCGATGAACCTAAAACGTTCAGCGACTTCTTTGAGCATGGATTTCGCGGTGATCGATTGCCTAGCGACAAATGATTTCTTTGGCACTTACTACATCAAAGGCGACCAACTGGTTGATGCTAAAGGAAAAGTAAAAGGCAAAGTTTTGCCTGACGGCACTTTCCAAGTTTCTGAAAGATCTTCTCGCATCATCAAAGGAACTAAAACGGAGTACAATTTTGGTGGCGGCTTCCCTCCAGCTCCTGGTATGCCAGGCAATGGCGGCAACTTCCCTGATCCAAACAACCCTCATCGTTGCGTTCCTATCGTTCGCAAAAACAATGTCGAGCTTGTGAAAGTTGTTAACTACAAAATCAAACAACAAGACGATCGCACATGGAAAGTTCAGCGCTTCACAACTGAAGATCAGTTGGCGATTGCGAGCAAAAGTAATGGTCGTTGTCCAGGAACGACTTACAATACGAAGTTGGGTTCAACTTCAGATATCAACGTAGTTCTTAAATAGATAAAAAAAGGGAGACATCAGTCTCCCTTTTTTGTTTCCAGCCACTCTACCAGGCGATCGATTTCTTTGAGCAGGTGCTGCTCGTCTTTATTATTCTGTAAAACAAAATCCGCCTCCGCCTCTTTGCTACTCACTGGAATCTGTGAGGCAATGCGCATATCAATTTCTGATTCAGTTAATTGATTGCGACGAAGCAGTCGTTCACGTTGCTGTGCCTTGGTGCAAGAAACCACGATGATCTCATCAAACTGGTCCTGTGCATGAGTTTCAAAAAGTAAGGGGATATCATAAACCGCTAGAGGAGTATTCATATCCTCAAGCATGCGACGGCGACGACGAATTTCTTGGCGAATCAACGGATGAGTAATGGCCTCAAGAGCATGTAAGCGATCGGGGTTACCGAAAACCATTTGACCGAGCTTTCTGCGGTCCAGGTTCCCGTCTGGCAACAGCACATCACCGAATTCCTGGACGATAGCCTTTAGTCCAGGTGTGCCTGTTCGGACAACTTCTCTTGCGATTTCATCTGCATCTATTACGTTATAGCCGCGATCACGCAAGACTCGACTGACAGTGCTCTTGCCACAAGCTATACCTCCGGTCAGTCCTATCCATTTCATAGCCAAAACTCCTTTAGCCGACAATTTATTTTACCGATACTCCATCCAAAGGGGAACATGATTTCATGTCTCAAGCTGTAGAACAGTTCGGTAAATATATTCTATTAGAGAGAGTCGCCGCCGGCGGTATGGCCGAGGTTTATCTTTCTAAGTCTACAGGCGCTGTAGGGGTAAATAAGTTTGTTGCTATCAAACGTATTCTTCCTCAGTACTCTGATCACCAAGAATTCATTGAGATGTTCAAGGAAGAAGCGAAGATCGCTGTTAACTTGAACCATGGTAACGTTGTCTCAATTTATGAGTTCGGTGTCGAGAAAAACCAATTCTATCTAGTGATGGAATACGTCGAAGGCCGCAATCTTCGTCAAATCCTAAATGAACTTAAAAAAACTACGACTTCTTTTACGATCGAACAGATCATTTACATGATGAAGGAAGTCGCTGCGGGTATGGACCATGCTCACCGTTGCATCGACAATGCGACTGGTAAGCCATTGAATATCGTTCACCGCGATATGAGTCCACAAAACATCATGGTCAGCTTTGAGGGCGAAGTTAAAATTATCGACTTCGGTATCGCAAAAGCAGAATCACAATTAGAAGCAACTAAAGCAGGTACTCTTAAAGGTAAATACGGCTACATGAGCCCAGAGCAAGCGGATGGTCAAAACATCGATCCGCGCACTGATATTTTCTCTATGGGTATCGTGTTGTGGGAGCTTTTGGCGAATGATCGTCTGTTCACTTCTAACAGTGAAGCAGCGATCTTGCGTAAAATCCGCGAGTGCCAAATCCCTAGCATCCGTAAAATCAATCCTTCTGTTCCTCCGGAACTAGAAAGAATTGTTAACAAAGCTTTGGCTAAAGATCGCAGCCTTCGTTACCAAACGGCGGCTTCTTTGCACCGTGATTTGAACAGATTCTTGAATACACAGTATCCAGAGTTTTCTCCTCAGGATTTCTCTGTATTTATGAAAAATGCGTTTTCGGCTGCGTTCCTTGAACAACGTCGTAAACAAGTGGAATTCGCTAAAATCCAAGCGCAACCTACTGAAGACAAAACAGTGGTTACGCAAACAGATACACGCATTCCTCCACAAAGCGTTCCGACTCCCCCATCCGTTGCGGATGACGACGATGACAATGGAAGCTTGAAAATTGATACATCCACTGACATTCGTGTTTCATTAAGTGATTTGAAAACGCCGCCAAAACCAGGTGGCCTTGGCAACACAATTACCGGAACACACAGTCGCACAGGAACGATGTCTCGCAATCCGAATTCAATTTCGGGTGTGCATACTCGTTCGAATATTCCATACAAGCAATCCACGAATGCAATGACTTGGGTCTTGCGTGGTGCCATCGCTGTTGTTGGCGCTGTCGGTGTTTGGTATGGAGCTCAGAATTTCTTATCTAAAAAACCTACGGTTCAAGAGCCGCTAGGTATGGCGCCAGTTCATACTGAGCCTGTTGTACAAACGACGGCTCCGTCTCCTGAAGTTCCACAAACGACAGAGAGTGCATCAACGGCGACGAACTATACTGTGACTGTTTACAGTAACCCACCAAAAGCCCGTATCGTGGTTGATGGTGAAGACACAGGCCAGTTCACTCCATACAGCATGCAAAGAAAGGCCAATACTCCTTTCAGCTTGCGTCTGGTGAAAGAGGGCTACACTGATTTAGTAACAACCGTAACACCAACTTACGAGGCGTATTCATTTACTGGCACTTTACAAGTTCTTCCAAGAGTGGCATCAGTTTACATTAACATTGTAAACGGTGGTGCTAACGTTGAGTTAAGAATTGCTGGAGTTCCTGTGTCGATCCGTTCGTCGAGCGAAGGTTACTTAATTCAAGCGGAAGTCGGCGTTAAGATCCAGGCCTACAACAAAGTCACTAAGCTTTCTGCAGAGAAAACTGTGACGATCCCGGCCAATCAAAAACGCACCATTGAGCTTTATTTGCAGTAAGCAGTAAAGCTCCCCGTACATATTATTTTTCGCATCTAGGAGTTTCATCATGAAGGCGAATTCTCTGACCCTGGGTCAATCCATTCTGACAATGACGTCACGAGATCCACAGCAAGTTGCCGTTAAATTCAAAACAGGCAAAACGTGGACTGAAAAATCCTGGAAACAATACTACCAAGATATCGAAACTGTGGGCGCTGCTCTTTTAAGCCTAGGCGTAAAACCCGGTGACCGTGTTGCGATCATGGCGAACACTCGTTATGAGTGGTCTGTATCGGATTACGCGATCTTTGGTATCAAAGCGATCACCGTACCTATCTATCAAAACAATATCGCTGAAGACGTTGAATTCATTTTGAACAATTCCAAAGCGCGTTTCTTGATTTGCGAGAGCCGTGGTCCTTTGAAAACTTTTGAATCTATTCGTTCTAAGTGCCCTCATGTTGAGAAGATCATCGTGTTAGATGAATCCCATGCACCCGGCGAAAACTTACACTGGAATCAATTGCTAAAACATGGTGCTGAGTATTTGGATAAAAATCCAACGTGCTATAAGGACCTGTGTTCGACTTTGAAACCTGATGATATCGCGACGATCCTTTATACTTCTGGTACGACGGGATTGCCTAAGGGTGTTGTTTTGACTCACACGCAAGCTTTTGGTGAAGTAAGTGAAGCCTTCCCGTTTGCGGGAGCTGTTCCCGGCGACACGTCTTTAACTTTCTTGCCGTACGCTCATATCTTGGGTCGTATCGAGCACTGGGGGCATTTGTACATTGGCTTTACTATGGCCTATGCAGAAAGCCTTGAGAAAGTTCGTAACAACTTGGCGGATGTCCGCCCTACTATTCTTGTTTCTGTCCCTCGTATCTTTGAAAAAATCCACAGTGCGATCTTGGCGCAAGTTCAGACTCAGCCATTGAAACTGAAATTGTTTAATTGGGCTGTCGACGTGGGCCGCGAAGTGGGCGAATACAAACTGTCTGGCCAAGTTTTGCCAGTTACTTTGTTAGCGAAATACGAATTGGCTAAAAAATTAGTTCTTGGAAAAATCACTGAGGCCTTTGGTGGTCGCCTGCGCTTTGCGATCAGCGGTGGTGCTCCGATTTCTAAAGAGATCTCGATGTTCTTTCACTCCGCTGGCATCTTGATTTTGGAAGGTTACGGCCTGACAGAAACGACAGCGGCAATCACTGTGAATACTCCGTTCAACTATCGCTTTGGCAGCGTGGGTCGCCCGATTGGTGACGTTGAGTTGAAAGTCGCAGCTGACGGCGAGATCTTAGTTAAATCCAATAAAGTGATGAGAGAATACTACCTGAATCCTGAAGCGACGAAAGACGTCTTCACGGATGGTTGGTTCCACACGGGTGACATCGGCGAGATCTTGCCAAGTGGTGATTTGCGTATCACAGATCGCAAAAAGGATTTAATTAAAACTGCAGGTGGTAAGTACGTGGCGCCTCAACGTTTAGAAACGTTGTTGGTCTTATCGCCTTATATCTCCCACGCCTTGATCCACGGCGATCAAAAAAAATACATCGTGGCATTGATCTTCCCAGATCAACTTGCGGTGAAAGCTTTGGCGCAAGATAAAGGTATCAAGTTCAATGACTGGAGTGACTTGGTGACAAGTCCTTTCGTTGAAGAGTTGATCCGCAACGCTGTCGCTGAAGCGAATGCGCAACTGGCGAGTTATGAGAGTATTAAGAAGCATATCATCATGCAGAACGAGCTGACGGTGGAGAATGGGGAACTCACTCCTTCGATGAAGCTAAAGCGTAAGAAGCTGGATCAGAAGTTCACGGCTGAAATTGAAAAGATGTATGCGTAAAATAAAAAACTCCGACCTCATCAGTCGGAGTTTTTTGTTTTCAACGCACTCAGCAACCGCTTCGGTTGCTGCATGCATCATTGACGGTGGTTGGAAAATCTTAACGCAGACTGAACCCGCCATTTTTCATATCGTCGAAACCAGCGAACGCTTGCTTCAATGTATCACTGAATACTGTCGAACGGCCCTCTGCCACGTCGTATGTTTTGCAGGGAACAGAGAACACAACCTTAAACGCTTTACATTTTACTTTCGTATTGCAGCTGGTGTTGTTACACGCAATCGGTGTTCCGCTGAAATAACTCAAGAATGGTTTTGAGCGGAACTCCTCGTTCACGATCGCAGCCTTACACGCATTGTATTTTTCCATCGACTTATCAGATGGACACATCCAATCCGCCAATGCCGTTGCGAACTCAACACGAGTTGATGACGGAGTTGCTGGAGATTTTGTCGGATACAACATCGTCAAGTGAACCAAAGCGCGAGGAATTTGCGTCGCATCTGGTGCAAACACTTTATAGAAGCCCAAACCACGGCTGAATCTACCGAAGGAATCATGGTACGGAATATTCACAGGCTTCAAACGCACACAACGACCATCGGCACAGCTCAACGTATTTTGCGTTAACTGAGACGTGCTGGATTTCCAAGAAAGATTCCCTGGATAAAAACCTGGATCGTTGTAGTACCACTGACCATCGCTTTTCAAATTCTGAAAGTTAGATCCAGCGAAAGAACCAAAAACCGGACGATTCCACAAACGAGCCGCCGTCGGTGCCAACAACCACGCCGAGTTGCAAGAGTGAATCACTGCAAAACCATCGGTTCTGATAAAGCGACCCAAAGCTGCAAAGGAATCATCATCATGATCCAAACGCTTGTACTTCGTTTGCAAACGGAAGCCATTGTAAGTGTTTGCATGACCATAGAACTGCATCGAGCTTGCACGCACACCAAGGCTGTTCAAAGTCGCGACCAAACGCTCCCCTGTTAAACCATCCTTATCTGCACGGCGCAGATTCAAGCCGCCTTTTTCAAGCAAGCTGCCTTCGTACCCTGCGCTGTCGTTGACCGCAGCGATAATCACACGTTGTCTAGCAGGGAAACGATCACGAGAAATACGTGCGCCCAAAACTGCCGAGTGAGTGAATTGATTGCCCTGATCTCCACCGAATCCAGCAATGAAAATGTCAGTAGCAACATTAGGATTTAGACGAGCTGGCTCTGTCGCCACCAAATACGCAGAAGCGTTTTGTGCAGACAAAACAAGGCCCACCATCAACAAAGAGAAGATACATTTTTTGAACATAGCTGTGACTCCGTTTCTAAAGGAGTCCTGCTATAGCATAAGCGACGGACCTTGCAAGCTTCACCGACCTTTAAATTTTGCAATCTAAAGTGGTGACCAATTTACATGTAGAAACGAAATCCTAAGGAGATGAACCCACCGCTTAAGTCTAAAACGCGACTCGATGAGCCATTGTTGACTGCGGAACCGCTGGAAACCGCGCCATTAAAGGTGTTGTAGTCTTTGGAATATTTCAGATTATCAATTTTAAGCTGCTTATATCCGAACTGAAATGCGTAAGTGATCGAGTCAGATAGCTCGCCCTCATAGCCAATCCCCGCCGCTAACTCTGTACCAGAACCTTTCGATTCAATCACTGTATCCACACCGGGATAAGCCGATGTGCCCGCAGCCGTCAGAGTATAGGAATTTTTTAAAGTAACGTTGGCAAGTCCGCCTGAAACAGAAAAGAACGAGCGCGAAACATTATCACCGTGCAAGTTCAACTCAAGAGTCACCTTCGGAACAAATCCCAAAATCTCACTTTCGCCCGAATAAACTTGAGTGCCGCCACCATCCGAACCAGAAATGTTATTTACGGGAGAGGGTTTCAATATACCGATACCGAATGCCAAATTGATTTTCGAGCGAGAAAGTAAAAGACCAAACTCCCCGCCATAATTGAATTTGCTTTCACCGGAAACTGAAACACTGCTGGCTTCATTTTCAAAACCCTTGGAACCCACTGCTGAGGGGCCTCCGGAGATTGAAAAATACGGCGCCATAGACTCGCGATTAATATTAAATACACGAGCCTGAGCGGCGTTTGAAAAAATCAGAAGTATTAGAGCACCGAGGACTGCCTTCAAGGGCTTACTCCGCCAGCAGATCGATCACGACTTTCGATGTCGTTTTTTTACCAGCAACTTGGTAAACGCGAACTTTGGTATTTTGTTTCAAATCCATTGTTAGATTCAAAGAGCTATCCACAGGATCCAAGTTCATCACAGTTTTTCTGATCGCCAAAGAGTCCTTAAAACGGTGGCTCAAAGCAATTTCGTTAACCAATGAATTTGGCATTTGTGCGAATGTCAGAACCAAACGTTGCGGTTTGTTTTTAAGTTCCGCATGGAAGTACCCAGGCCAGCCTTTGATTTTGCCACCATTTTGGTCGCCCACATCAAAAACAATACGCTCGACACGTTTGCCTTTATCCGCAGTTTTACGAACATCCATCAACGTAAAACCGGAGCCCGCAAGACCGCCGTAAAGCTCGCCTTTTCCTGAAAGAATTTTTGGGGCCGCATTGTTTGATTTTTTAGGAATGGCAGCAACCGCTGGAAGCGCCAATAGAAGAGATAGCAAACATCCCATGTATTTCATTATCGATTCCTTTCGATAGATAAATAGAGGCTTCACTCCGAATTCCGTGGAGTAACTATACCTTCATGCTGCCACTCAATTGCTTCGCTGCCTACTAATTTGCGGCGCAAGGTGCCCTAAAACGGCATACCCCCTGGAAATTCTGCCACTCAGCTCAAATATAACGGGGTTTCAAGATGAGACACTGGGGGCATACCTCTTGAATTACAAGGCGATGTTGATGCTTTTACTTTTTAAGGAGTACCTATGAAAAGGCTCTTCGTAGTTTTGATGACATTAGCAGTAGTAGCTTGCGGTGATGGTGGCGGCGGAGGCGGCGGTACAACCGTTGGCACAACTCCAGTCCAAGGCGACACTCGCTGTATTTCTTCGAGCACTCTGTGTAATAACGGTGTGTACGGTCAATACTCTGGTTGGATGCCATATAGCTTCCCATATGGTGGTACAAACTATGACTATACGACTTACTTCCAAAACAACGGCGCTTGCGGTTGTCAGTATGGATATGCTCCAGCATATAACTCTGTGATGGGTATGGGTTGTTACCGTATTCAATCTGGTTTCAACTGGAATATCGCTTACGCATTTACTTATAACAATGCGATGAACAACTTCATGGCGGCTCCTCAATCGAGCTATAACTTCCAACAGATTTCAGCAATGCCGAATGGTAATGGTGCAAACTGCGCTAACAGAATCGCAACTAGCTGCTTGATCGACCAAGCAAACTCTTGCGGTGGTGGTTCTTACTGCCAACAAACGGTTTCTGGTTCGAACCTTGGTATCTGCGTAAGTGGTGGTTATAACAATGGCGTTTACAACAACGGTTACCCAACGACTTACCCTGGTACTTACTACCCAGGCACATACTATCCAGGTAACTACTACCCTGGTTCATACTACCCAGGTGCTGGCGTTGGTTTCGGTATCGGCTTCGGCGCAGGTTTCCGTTTCTAATCTTTAATTAAGTTTAAATAAGAGGAGTGCGGCGCTCCTCGCCGGTTTTAACCGGTTTATATGCCGCAACATTCATGGGCTCTTAGTGGGAACTACCTCTAAGAGCCCTTTCATATTGAGGCGCGGCATTTGGGTCCGCAAGTATCACCTAAAAGCACCAAATTTTAATTAAAAAACAGGGTCGTTAACACGGGCTTTTTTCCTTTATTTTGCGCTATTCTCAAGGGATAACCAGAGGCGTTTTATTAGCTCTCAAACAGGAGTATCTCTATGAGCACCAACAATCCTCTTTTAGCAACGTTTACGGCTAAAGATCAGGCAGTCCCTTTTGATAAAATCAAAGTGGAGCACTACCTACCAGCACTTGATGAGGCCGTGAAAATCACGAAAGCCAACATCGAGAAAATCAAAAACAATTCTGCAACTCCAGATTTCGAAAATACGATCGTGGCTTTGGAAACAGCTTCTGAAGTAACAGACCGTATCGCTTTGATTTACGGAAACCTAGAATCAGCTCACTCTGATGAGGCTTTCCAAGCTTTGGCAAAAGACATCTATCCAAAATTGACAGCGTTGAGCTCTGACATCGCTTTGGATGAAGTGATCTTCAAAAAAGTAAAAGCTGTGTACGACAACCGCGCCAACTTGAAACTAACAGGCGAGCAAAACCGCCTTCTTGAAAAGACATATTTGTCTTTCGCTCGCAACGGTGCGCTTTTGTCTGCGACTGATAAAGAAACTCTTCGTCAGATCGACCAAGAGATGTCTGTCCTTGGTCCGAAATATTCTGAGAACGTTTTGAAAGCGACAAACTCTTTCGAAATGGTTTTGGAAGACCACAAAGACGTGGCTGGAATTCCAGAAGGCATCCTTGAGGGGGCAGCAGTAGCGGCTCAAGCTAAAGGTAAAAAAGGTTGGTTGTTCAATCTACAAATCCCTTCCTACCTGCCATTCATGACTTACGCGAACAACAGAGCTTTGCGCGAGAAAATGTCTAAGGCATTTGCTTCCCGTGCATTCGGTGGCGAATTCGACAACCAAGAGATCGTTAAAAAAATCGTTACTCTTCGTTCTCGTCGTGCGAATTTGTTGGGTTTCAAAACTCACGCTGAATTCGTTTTGGCAGAGCGTATGGCTCAAGATCCAAAAACAGTGAACACATTCTTGCACAAGCTTTTGGATGCTTCCAAAGCAGCTGGTCAACGTGACGTTTCTGAAGTGGCAGCCTTCGCTGGTCAATTGGATGCAATCCCTGAATTGAAACCTTGGGACTTCGGTTACTACTCTGAAAAATTGAAAGAAGAAAAATACGCTTTCAACGAAGAAGACCTGCGTCCTTACTTCCAATTGGAAAATGTGGTTGAAGGTGTGTTTGCTCACGCGAAACAACTTTACGGTTTGACGTTCAAAGAGAACAAAGACATTCCAGTGTACCACCCAGAAGTTAAAGCGTACGAAATCTATGACGACAAAAACCAATACATGGGCTTGTTCTATACAGATTTCTTCCCACGTGAGACTAAAAAAGGTGGCGCATGGATGACTCAATTCCGTGGCCAAGGTTTGATGGATGGTAAATTGGTTCGTCCACACGTTTCTATCGTGTGCAACTTTACAAAACCAACTCCGACAAAACCTTCTCTTTTAACTTATGACGAAGTTCGTACTTTGTTCCATGAGTTCGGTCATGCTTTGCACGGTATGCTTTCTGATGTGACTTACCAATCCTTGAGCGGTCCAAATGTTTACTGGGATTTCGTGGAGCTTCCTTCACAAATCATGGAAAACTGGGCTGGCGAAAAAGAAGGTTTGGATTTGTTTGCTCGTCATTACGAAACAAAACAACCAATGCCAGTTGAGTTGATCGAGAAGCTAAAAGCTTCGCAAAAATTCCAAGCAGGTTACGCGTCTTGCAGACAGTTGCAATTCGGTATGATGGATATGGCTTGGCATACAGCGGATCCTTCCCTGATCAAAGACGTCGACACATTCGAAGAGCAGGCAACGGCCGAAACTCGTTTGTTCCCTAAGGTGCCTGGCACAAATAGCTCATGCAGCTTTAGCCACATCTTTGCAGGCGGCTACTCTGCAGGTTATTACTCTTACAAATGGGCTGAAGTTTTGGATGCGGATGCATTTGAATACTTCCGCGAAGAGGGATTGTTCTCTCCGCAAGTGGCTCGTAAATTTAAAGACTTCATCTTGAGCAAAGGTGGAACTGAACATCCTATGGATCTTTACAAAAAGTTCCGTGGCCGTGAACCAGATCCAAATGCTTTGCTAAGACGTGACGGATTGATTTAATGAAGAAAACAGCGATGAAATCGAAAAGTCAGTTAGTGATTCCAGGCAAAAGCAATATTGCCTTGGTTTATCGTCTGGAGACCGCTCGCGCAGTTGCGCTGGCAAAAAAGGTGGCTGAGTTTCTAACGAAACAAGGCCATCAAGTCTTCACAGCGCCAGGACAAAAACTGGTGGCTGGGACTAAGCTTGCCTCCACTAAAAAACAACTCGATTCTTTATCGCTGGTTATCGTCTTAGGTGGCGATGGTACTTACTTACGTGCCGTTCGCACGCTCGCTGGCCGTGATGTTCCTATCTTGGGTTTCAATATGGGCTCCCTGGGTTTCCTAACGGCTCACAACGCTGATACCACTTTGGAAGTTGTTCAAGACACTTTGAATGGTGAGATGGAACTGCGTCCGCGTTCGATGATTTACGCAAAAATTTTGCGTAAAAGAAAAATCCGCGCGGAATACCACGCCCTAAATGACATGGTGATTGAAAGAGGTTCCTTGAGCCAATTGATCAACACCGCTATTTATTCTGATAAGTATATGGTCAGTGAAGTGAAGGCCGATGGTTTCATCGTGTCTTCACCTTCGGGTTCTACAGCCTACAACTTGGCTGCTGGCGGTCCGATTCTGCACCCTGAGGCTCCGGTTTTGGTAATGACACCGGTGGCTCCTCACAGCCTGACGTCCCGTCCTTTGATCGTTCCTGATTCAACTAAATTGTCCTTTAAGCTTGATGGTAAAACCCAAAAAGCCCATTTCATCGTGGATGGACAAAAGATGACAGAGATCACGGCCGACGATGAGGTTGTTTTGACTCGCTCTCAATATGATCACTGGATGGTCCGTCATCCTGATCACAATTACTTCCATTTGCTTCGTGAAAAACTTAAATTCGGAGACCGGACTTAGTTATGCTTTTAGAACTTAAAGTTTCAAATTTTGCGATCATCGAAAATCTGCACATCGTTTTCAAAGATGGATTGAACATCCTATCGGGTGAAACGGGCGCAGGTAAATCCGTTCTCTTGAAAAGCTTGTCGCTTCTTATGGGTGGCAAAGGTTCCAGCGATACCATTCGCACAGGGGCCTCCCAAGCAACTATAGAGGGCTCTTTCGATATCAGCAAACGTCACGACATCTTAGCCAATCTTAAAGACATGGGTATCGATGCTGACGAAGACGTGCTGATCGTTCGCCGTGTTTTAAGCAACGGTGATAAATCTAAAGTTTACTTGAACGGTTCATTAAGCACTTTGAACAGCCTTCGTGACATCGTGGCTCCATTGGTTGAGCTTGCGGGACACTCTGCTCCCCTGATCGAAATGACAGGTCAGCATGAAAACCGCAACTTGATGTCTAAGGCCTATCACTTGGATCTTTTAGATCAGTACGCAGGAACTTGGGACAAGCGCCTGTTGTTCACTGAAAAGTACAATCGCTATCACGCGATTTTCGAAGAAATCAAAAAACTTGAAAGCGATGCCAAACAAAAGGCGCAACGCTTGGATTTCTTGATCTATCAACGTGACGAGATCGCAAATCTAGATCTTTCCCCTGGTGAAGACCTGGAACTTGAAACTGAAGTTAAAAAACTTAAAAACGCCAACCGCATTGGTTCTTTCGTGGATCAAGCAGAGGCTGCTCTTTACACGGATGATGACTCTGCGATCAGCCGTTTGAAAATGGTTTTGAAAAAAGGCCTTGAGATCTCTGGCGTTGATCCTCAGATCGGTGCCAAGCTTGAACTTTTGGAACAAGCTCAAGCCTTGATCGATGAAAGCGTTTACGAGCTTCGTAATTACGCGAACAAGATCGATGCTGATCCTCAACGTCTGGAAGAAGTTGAAGGCCGTTTAAGCGATCTTCGCAAGCTGCAAAAGAAATACGGCACATCTGTGAACGATATCTTGAAAGCTTTGATGGAGATGGAAATTGAAATCTCTAATCTACAAAACTCTGACGTAAAAATTGAATCTTTGCGCAAAGAAGCCGCGGTTCTTTTAAAAGAGCTAGAAACTTTGGGCCAAGACCTTCACAAACGTCGCCTGAAAGGTGCAGACCTTTTGGCTGACAGCGTGAATGCGGAGCTTTCTGATTTGAATATGAAAGGTGTGACTTTCCACGTTCATATCGAAAAAATGGCTGACATCAGCTCCACAGGTTTAAGTGATGTTGAATTCCTAAGCCAAACTTCATCCAAAGACGTCAAACGTCCTTTGGCAAAGTTTGCCTCTGGCGGTGAGTTGAGCCGTATCTTGTTGTCACTAAAACGCGTTGTGGGTTCTAGCAATCAACCGCGCACTTATCTGTTCGACGAAGTCGACACAGGTGTGTCTGGTGAAACAGCTGAAAAAGTCGGTCGCAAACTTAAGACTATTGCAAAAGGTCAGCAAGTTATCTGCGTGACTCACTTGCCTCAAGTCGCAGCGTTTGGCGATACACATTTCTTTATCCAAAAATCTCCACAAAAAGACTCTGTCGCTATGATGGTGTCTGAGCTTAAACAAAAAGATCGTGTTCAAGAGATTGCTCGTTTGATTTCAGGCGAGAAGATTTCTAAAACGTCCCTAGCTCACGCCGAACAACTCTTGGTCGAGGCCAAGTAAGAGTTTGTGAACAAACACTGCCACCGGTAGTGCCCCATTCAGATCCTCCTCTTAGAATGATTGTATTCAAAAGTTCTAACAGGAGGATTCGCAATGATTCTGGTGATGGGTGCTACTGGACATGTTGGCTCTAAAGTCGCAACGGATTTACTTTCTCAAGGGCACGATGTCCGAGTCCTTGCCCGACACTTTGATAATCCTGAACAATTTGATGGCGCCGAAATCATGACCGGAGACGCCAATAGCGTCGATACGATGATGCGTGCCGTGCGCGGTTGCAGCTCCGTTTTCACGATCATCCCCCCGAATATGAAAGCCCTCGAACAGCGATTCAATGCCAACAAACTGGGTGAGGTGATCGCTGAAGCCATCGAGGAAGAAGGCATCCGTAAAGTCGTGAATCTTAGCAGCGCCGGAGCTGACCTTGAGAGCGGCACAGGCCCCGTTTTGGCCCTGCACGATCAAGAAGAGCGCCTGAACAGAATCTCGGGTTTAGATATCATGCATCTGCGCCCCGCCTATTACATGGAAAACCTTATCAATGAGATCCCGACAATCCTTGTAATGGATAAAATTTTTGGGATTATCCCCGAAGATGCTCCGGTTGATCTGGTGGCGACTAAAGACGTCGCTGCCCGCGCGGCCTTCCTCCTTTCTAATCCAAACTTCCGCTCTCACAATGTCGAATACATTTTAGGCGAGCGCACCCTCACTTATCGCGAAATCGCCCGGGTTTTAGGGCAAACCATTGGCAAGCCAACCCTGGAATATGCCGAGGTGCCCGATGTGGAGCTTCGCAATTACATGATCGGTGCTGGGATGTCTGAAAGTGTCGCTGATTCCCTACTGGAATTAGATCACGCGGCTGGGAACGGTCTCATAGCCGGATCCTATGCCCGCGACAAAAATAACTCGTCTGTGACGTCCATTGAAAAGTTTGCGCGGACAGCATTCTTGGATGCGTATAACCAGGCGTTAACAGCTCAAAATGCACGACGTTCGAGCTCAAGCTCTTACGACGCTCATCCCTAAAAAATTGCTTATTTTGGGGTTTTAATCTGTTGATTTCCACTTAGTTTTCATTCAGAACCGTACAACTCTAAAAAAGGTTCTGAATGACGAAGTGGTTGGTTCTTATTTGCATTTTAACGATCTCTCAAGGAAGCCTCGCCGCTGAACCTACGGGTTGGTGGTCTGTTTCCCCTGAGCAGGTTGCGGGTGCACCTTGCAAGAATCGCCGTTCGCCAAGTGACGCTGAAATGCTGAGCTTTTTGCAGCCTTCAAGTCTCAATAAAAAATCCGAGAATCTTTTTGGGATCTCTTTTAAAGATGAAGATCCAGAGTTGTTACAGCTTTTCCGCGACCTGCACTCCTACGATATCAGCATGAAGGATGCGAAGCCTCTGGTGCTGAAATCTTCGTGCAACAAAGTCGTCTGCTCTGCGCAGTCCATCTATGGATCCCGCGTGGGATTGCAAATTCTGTACATGCTAAAACGCTATGGCTTTAACGGCTCTCACCTGCGCACGACAAATGCGTCCCAGTGGAGATCCGATGAACTTGACGACGTGTTAACTGCATTGGCTGACTACCCGATGGAGCTTTATCCATTGGACTACAATCGCAAACTTGTTCACGTTAAGCGTGGTTCACGCATGAAACTTCCTGGAGGAGAGAGCGTTGCGAACTCCCTGATGGAAATCTATGACATGTGGAATGAGATCACCCAAATGGAACGCCAGCAAACATTGCTGCACGAGTTAGGGCATGTGGTAGCTCGTAAAGACAATGTGGATGATTCAGCACCGTGGCTGAAGGTTGCAGGCTGGCAGGAGCGCATCCGTACTATCGGAGGCCGTCCCGTCACTGATTATACTTTGGTGAATCCATCCAAAGCTGTGTCTTCTTACGGTAAAACAAATCCCCGCGAAGATTTCGCTGAAACAGTTGTGGCGTATCGCTTTAACGGTGCGAACCTTAAGGTCCGCCAACCTGAAAAGTATGAATTCCTAAAACTTCGCGTATTTGACGAAAAAGAATATCTTTCAGCTCAAGCCTGCCTGACTTCAAAATCACGCACTGAAACCAAGAAAGTCGCTAACGACATCTTGTTCGCAGGCGCTGTGGCAAAAGCTAAAAAGAACGCGAACGACTTAAGCTCTAAGTTCGTGGGTCAAGCTCAAGACATCTGCCTTGAAACTTTAGCTAAAGTCATGATGGATGAGTCAGGCACTGCTAGTAACTGTACTAGCCGTGCACTACAGCGCTTGCAATTGGTTAAAGCCAGCAAACGTAACAAATTGGACGGCTCATTGTTGAGTGAACAACAGCTGAATTCCATCGCGTTTTCAGGCAACACCGAATCTGACTTCAGCAAACGTGTTCGCACTAAGTTTTCATCTGACGTAGCTAAAAGCTTTACTTCAGATTTCCGTGACTCCGTTCACAGAGGTTCTTGTGCAACGTGGGCTAAAGATGCTCACATGTTCTTTACGTCCAGTCCTTTGATGGCGAAATTTACGTCTCAAGACCGCAATTACTTCTATAAAAACCAACGCCGCGAGAATATGAGCGATTTCTTCAATCGCGTGTGCCAAACGACTCGCCAAAACGCAGGACGACTTGATTTAGGAATTCTCCAAAACTTACCATAAGAGGATGAAGAAGTATCTTTGTCCACTCTTGGTTTTGTTTGGAGTATCCTGTATGCACAAGTTCCCTCAAGATTATCCCCGCGCAAATAAAAAACCTCAAATCATGGAAAAGTTCGGTGACTCTAGAACCGACAACTATTTCTGGATGCGTGATCGCGAAAATCCCGAAGTCATTGATTACCTTAACAAGGAAAATGACTACACGAAAAAAGTAATGGCTCCAGTCAAAGACCTGCAAGAGCAGATCTTCCAAGAGATGAAGGGTCGTATCAAAGAAGACGAATCCAGCTATCCTGCAAAAATGGGCAGCTACATGTACGCTTCTCGCTATGAAATCGGCCAGCAGTATCCCCTGTTCGTACGTACTAAAATCGCCGGTGGCACTGAGGAAATCATTCTGAACGAGCCGGAACTTTCTAAAGGTCACAGCTATTTTGATACAACGGGACCGCGTATCAGTCCGAATGAAATGCTCATGGCTTACGGCGAGGACACTGTCGGCCGTCGCTTTTATAATTTCCGTTTTAAAGATTTGAAAACCGGAAAATTACTGCCCAATGTGATCGAAAAAACCACAGGCAATTTGGTGTGGGCTGATGACAACGAAACTGTTTTCTATGCTCAACAAAATCCAGAAACTTTGCGCTCTGAAAAAATCTATCGTTACAACCTTAAGACGCAGAAATCAGAACTGATCTTTCACGAAAAAGATGAAACGTTCAGCTGTTATGTTTCAAAGTCTTTAAGCCGCAAATACATATACATCTCTTCGCATGCGACACTTTCGAGCGAAGCGCAGTACTTGCCAGCGAATAAACCGAATGAATCCTTCAAGCTCTTTGCGGCCCGCCAAAAAGAACTTGAATACGGTGTGAACGATGATGGTGAGCAGTTTTACATCACAACCAACAAAGATGCGAAAAACTACCGTGTGATGACGGCAAAACCGGGTCACACAGCGATGAGTGAGTGGAAAGAACTGATCCCTCACCGCCAGGACACTTATATTTCTGATATCACGGTGTTTAAGCATAATATCGTTTTGGACATCCGTCGTAACGGCTTAACTGAAATTGAGATCAGAGATATCCACGGCAACAACCCGTATATCATTCCGTTCTCTGATCAAAGCTTCATGGCAAGTGTCGGTGACAATCGTGAGTTCGATACCGATACATTGCGTTTCGAATATGAATCGATGCGCTTGCCTCCAAGTGTTTACGACATCAACTTGAAATCTCACGAACAAGTTTTGCGCAAAACTCGCGAGGCTCCTGGATTCGATCCTAATAAGTACCGCACTGAAAGACTTTTCATCGCAGGTCGTGACGGAGTTAAAATTCCTGTTTCGTTGCTAATGAAAAAAGACTTCCACGCCGATGGCTCCGCACCAATGTTGGTTTACGGTTACGGCTCTTACGGCGCAAACATGGACCCTTGGTTCAGTTCTTCATTTTACAGCTTGATCGATCGTGGATTTGTTTTCGCGAAGGCTCACATCCGTGGCGGCTCTGAAATGGGTCGCGAATGGTACGACACAGGTCGCACCACTAAAAAGATGAACACGTTCTATGACTTCATCGATGTGACTGAAGGTCTTTTGAAACAACAGTATGCTAAAAAAGGCCATGTGTATGCGATGGGTGGCAGTGCTGGCGGATTGTTGGTGGGAGCTGTGGCAAATCTTCGCCCAGACCTGTATCACGGCATCGTGGCTCAAGTGCCCTTCGTTGATGTTATCACAACAATGCTTGATGAAACGATTCCACTGACAACAGGTGAATACGATCAATGGGGTAATCCCAACGAACAAGAAGCCTACAACTACATCCGCACTTACTCCCCGTACGACAATGTGAAAGATCAAAAGTATCCAAACATTCTAGTGACGACAGGACTGCATGACTCCCAAGTACAATACTGGGAACCTGCAAAATGGGTTTCAAAGCTGCGCGACCATAACCAAAGTGATTCCGTCATCTTGTTGAAAACGGATATGGACGCGGGTCACGGTGGAGCATCTGGACGTTTTGATGCTTTGAAGGACACAGCACTTGAGTTCGCCTTTATATTGCAGATGGAAGGTAGGAAGTAATTTCCTGGTCTGGAAATGCCCGTTTCCAGACCACTTTGATAGACGAAATTTCTGTTTAAACTTAGACTTAAAGTTATGAATAAGACGTTTCTAACTTTAAGTCTGATCCTCTCAGTTCAAGCTCACGCGCAAAAAGATAATTCGTGCTCGGATATGGCCGCTTATACTTGCTCCTCGATTGGTGCCAGTGACGGCACTTCTGTTGGCAGCGTGCAATCTAGTAAATCTGAATTTGCCGAAAAATTGAAAACGGATACATTCCCCGCGGTACAAAAAGCCTTCATCAAAAAAGTGGCGTCTTTGCCTATCGATGAAAAAGCCCGTACTGCGATCTTGGCAAAATTCAACGGCATGAAGTTTTCAACAGCGTGTGAACAACTCGGCAACACTTTGGATGAATCCCTTTATCCAAATGCGTTCTACACTCACTCGGATAATACCTTCTATCTTTGCAAGGCAAAACCAGGAATGTCTGAGTTTGTCGCGGCTAAAATGATCGCCGATGAACTTTCCGAAATGATCAACCCTTGTGGCATGGACAGCATCATCCGCCGTCCTAAAGACAAATCTTTAGAGCAAGGTGAACAGGCTTACCCGATTAAAGGCATGATCTCTTGCTTGCGCTCTGATAAATCAGTGGGTGCAAAACGCGACAATAGCGCTCCCTTTCAAGAGGCTGGCTTTTGCATGAATGATCAAGTTACCAGAGCTTTCTCGGATTGGATGACAACTGAGGTTGTGACTGAGTATATCTCTCAGAAATATTCAAATCTTTCTTCATCTCAATGGCGCCAAGGTGTTGCCAACGCTTACCGCGATGAATGCTCCTTCGGTAGACCTGATGATGGCTTTACCGACAATCCAGAGTTTAAACTCAGAGTGAATGGCGTTATCGCTGCAAACCCGACATTAAGAAAAAAAATCAGCTGCTATGATTCCAGCAAATACTTGTACTGTGATGCCAACAATCCAGACGGTATTGCCAAAGCTATTGGTGCTCCGAAAGCAGCCGGGCCTAGCACAGATATCTTAAGCACTCCTTCCGATGCAAAAGGAGGAGCTCAATAATGAAATACTTAATCACTCTTCTGCTTTTGATTCCGGCTCTTGCTTGGTCTGCTCCGCAAAAGCCGACAGTTCAAAGACGTGCAGCTGCACCGAAAACATCTCCTAAGAAAGCCACGGCATTTAATGGCTTCCGCGTAGTGGTTGTATTTGGTGGGCAAAAAAATTACTTCACCGTTTGGCAGGATTCTCGCGGTAAGTTCTATGCTTACAGCAAAGGTGGATCGCCGACGATTGGTAGCATCTCTGATCCAAACTTCAATGCTTTGACAGCGCAAAGTCGTCAAATCGCATCTCTAAAAGGATCTAACGTTGCAACCTGCCCTCGCGCGAACATTCAGCTGTATCACGGCAATCGTTATGTGCAGGGAACTTGTATTGGTTTGAAAAACCAAACAGCGATGAGCATGACCCAATTGGCAAACATACTTGCGACGATGCAGTAGCCTATCGATAACGAGCGCATTTTATAAATGCGCTCGATCTTTTCTAAGATTTAAATACGAAATTAAATAGAACGTAAAAAATGATGATTGAGCCGAGGAACGAAAAGAAATAAAGGTTCCAATAGCTCCAGCGTTGCCATTTCTTTAATAGCACCCAAACCAATGCATAAATCAGTGTCGGCAGAACTAAGACTTTAAAAATGTCTTCGGGTGAGTGCGCATGCAAAGTGTTCGGAATCCCCACGAATACTTTTCCAGTATAGCGGCTGTAAAGCGCGATCAAATTGAAGGGATTTAGGATGATAAGAACAATCGTCCAAAGGAACTCACGTACGAAAATTTGGCGTTCAGTTTTCATAGTCTTAATCTACCCTAGTTCGTTTAGGTCCACCAATCTTTACCCCGATGTACGAGGAAATCATGACTCCAATACCGTAAAAGGTCGCGGTCGAATCAAATTTATCGATGACACTCCAAAAGAACATAAAGCCACAGTAACAGCTCGAAAGAAAAGCGCCCATCATAAACCAAATTTCAAATTTTCCTGGTCGATTACGTGCTGGCATGTTTTGAGTATAACTCAAATAAATGCGAATTTAAAACATCCAACTGTTTATGCAGGACTTACTTACTGATTGCTTTCAAAAGCGCACAAGGGTTGCCCACAGATTTCATAGCTGTTTTGTAGGCTTCGGGCTTTAGATCTTGCAGATTTTTATCGAGATCAATCTTAAGAGGTTCGACTTGCGAAGCAATCGCCGGTGCGATCTTAACAGATGTCACAAAGCTATCATACACTTCACAGGTAACACGCGAAGCACAGTTGTGAATCGCCTTGGTTAAGACTGGAAGATCCGCTTTAGCGATCGTTTGCTTGCTCCAGCTTTTCTTGGCGTTGTCTTTGGCCTGTTGAAGCTTCTCTTCAAGACCTTCGGTTTTGATATTGCACTTTTTAATCGCGGGATGACTCGGATCATTGATAGCCACTCGGGCGACGATCACGATTTGTTTTAGACTATCCAATTCACGCAACGGCATTTTTGCCAGGGATGGTAGTGATACTGCGAATGTTGTTATGAAGATCCAAACTGCTTTCAAGCTGTAACTCCGTCTACAACTTTATTGTCCCCGATAACCACATCCCTCACAAAATGATTTCTAGACAGGGATGAATATTTCTTCAAACCCCTGTCCAGAATATTTACACAATCTGTAAACTACATGAGCTTTCTAAGGACGTAGTGCAAGATACCGCCATTTTTAAGATATTCGATCTCAACAGCTGTATCGACACGAGACTTCACTTTAATCTCCTCAACTTTACCATTCGAACGAGTGATGCGAACCACGATATCTTGTTGTGGCTTCATCGTCTCGATTCCCATGATGTCGAGGACTTCTGTTCCGTCCAACTGCAATGTTTTGCGGTCCATACCAGGATGGAATTGCAATGGCAGAACACCCATACCTACTAAGTTAGATCTGTGAATACGCTCGAAGCTTTCAGCGATAACTGCACGGATACCCAAAAGCGTAGTACCTTTGGCTGCCCAGTCACGGGAAGAACCTGTACCGTATTCTTTACCAGCAACTACAACTAGCGGAGTCTTATCAGCTTGGTATTTTACCGAAGCATCAAAGATCGCCATCTGTTCGCCTGTCGGCACGTACTTCGTCATACCGCCTTCAACACCTTGAAGCATTTCATTCTTGATACGGATATTTGCGAAAGTACCACGCACCATCACATCATCATTACCACGGCGTGAACCGTAAGAGTTGAAGTCGACAGGTTGCACGCCTTTGCTGATCAAGTATCTGCCCGCTGGAGAATCTTTTTTAATACTGCCCGCTGGAGAGATATGGTCCGTCGTAATCGAATCACCCAAAATCGCTAGGACGCGAGCGCCAGAAACTGAAGACAGTCCTTTTGGCGTTTTTTGCATGCCGACGAAGTATGGTGGATTTTTGATATATGTACTGTCATCCCATGAATATGTTTGTGAAGACGTCGTTTGGATTTTCTTCCAATCTTCAGTTCCATCAAACACATTGTCATAGCGATTTCTAAACATTTTAGTTTCAACAGTTTTATTAACGATATCGTAGATCTCTTGGTTCGTTGGCCAAATATCATCCAGATAAACTGGTTTACCGTGAGCGTCCTCGCCAATCGGATCTTTAGCGATATCTAGTTGCATCGTTCCTGCCAAAGCATAAGCCACAACCAACATTGGCGACGCCAAGTAGTTCGCTTTCACGTGAGGATTGATACGACCTTCAAAGTTACGATTTCCCGAAAGAACAGAGGCTACTACCAAGTTGCCTTTTTCCACCGCGTGACCGATATGTTCTGGAAGTGGACCTGAGTTACCGATACAAGTCGTGCAACCATAACCCACAAGGTTGAAGCCCAAATGATCCAAGTACTTTTGCAAGCCCGCAGTTTCAAGATAATCAGTTACGACCTGAGATCCCGGAGCCAAAGATGTTTTCACCCAAGGTTTAACTTTCAAACCTTTTTCCACAGCTTTTTTTGCAACCAATCCCGCACCCATCATCACTGATGGATTTGAAGTATTCGTACAGCTTGTGATCGCTGCGATCACAACATCACCGTGACCTAGGCTGTAGTTTTCACCCTCAACCGCAGCATGATGTTTGTCTTTTGCTACATGATCAGCACCGATGCTAAATCCAGAAGTAAGCTGCGCCGTAAAATCACTTGCCGCTTTATCCAACAAGACACGGTCTTGAGGACGCTTAGGACCAGCCAACGATGGAACCACATCAGCCATGTTCAATTTCAATGTATCGTGGAAAAAGAAATTCTCGTCGTCATTCGTGCGCCACATGCCAGTCTCTTTAGCATAAGCTTCCACAAGTGCGATTGTTTCAGGATCACGACCTGAAACTCTTAGGTATTTCATTGTCTCTTCATCGATTGGGAAGAAACCACAGGTTGCACCATACTCTGGCGCCATGTTCGCGATCGTTGCACGGTCCGCAAGGGACATGCCTTCCAAACCAGGGCCGTAGAACTCAACGAATTTACCCACAACGCCTTTTTTACGAAGCATTTGAGTCACTGTTAGAACCAAGTCCGTCGCTGTTGTGCCCTCTTTAAGTTTGCCTTCCAAACGGAAGCCAATCACTTCAGGAATCAACATGGAAAGAGGTTGTCCAAGCATCACGGCCTCAGCCTCGATACCACCGACACCCCAACCAAGAGCTGCCAAACCATTTACCATTGTTGTATGGGAATCAGTTCCCACCAACGTATCTGGGAATGCGTATTCGCCATGGTGGCCTTTTGCATTCCAGATAGATTTCGCCAAAGCTTCCAGATTCACCTGATGGCAAATACCTGTGCCCGGAGGAACCACGCGGAAGTTATGAAATGCACGCTGTCCCCATTTAAGGAAAACATAGCGCTCGTGATTACGTTGGAATTCCATATTCACGTTTTCTTGAAAGCTCGAAGGATTACCAAAGGAGTCCACCATCACCGAGTGATCGATCACCAAATCCACTGGAACCAGAGGATTGATTTTCGTTGGATCGCCACCCAAAGATTTCATAGCATCGCGCATTGCTGCCAAGTCAACGACTGCGGGAACACCCGTAAAGTCTTGCATCAACACGCGTGCAGGAAAAAAAGAAATTTCTCGAGAAAGAGATTCTTTGTTAAGGCTAAGTAGAGAATCAATGTCTTCCTTAGTGACGTGAAGACCGTCTTCGTGACGAAGAAGATTTTCCAACAACACTTTGAGAGAGTTTGGAAGACGTTTGAGGTTTGGATGCGAAATCTTCTTTTGATTGAAGATGGTGTATTCCTTCGCACCGACTTTAAGTTTGTCTTTTGTTTTAAAGCTGTCTTTTGACTGTACTAACATGAGAGACTCCTGTGCCTTTAATTCCACTCCCCGCGGAGGATTTTATCAAGCCAAAAGGCACCTATCTGGGTTTTCACATCGGTTACTTTACCCTGCTGAATAAGCGACATGAGTTCTTGAGGAGCGATCTCAATTACCTCGAGAAATTCACCCTCATCAAGCTGTTGCTGAGTTTTGCTGAGGTCTTTTGCGAGATACAAATCGATTTGCTCGTTCGAGTATCCAATAACTGGATGAATGGCTGTAAGAAACTTCCAATCGTTCGCGATGTAACCCGTTTCTTCACTAAGCTCACGTTTTGCTGTGACCAAGCTGTCTTCACCGCGGTCACGTTTTCCAGCGGGAAATTCCAACATCACTTGTTTTACGGCGTGACGATACTGGTGAACCATCACGACATTGCCATTCGGAAGTAGCGGAATCATCATCGCCGCCCCTGGATGTAGAATGTATTCGCGATGATAGATTTTTCCGTTGGGTGCTTGAACTTGATCCTGCTCAATTTTCAGGAATCGTCCTTTAAACACTTGTCTTGATGAGATCGTTTTTTCTTCGAGATGTTTCATTCAAACAGGATGACATGCTCGACTTAAGTCAGTCACGGCCTTTGTCCAAAGAAAAATAAACAAGCTTGCCGCTGTTTTCGGATTCTTCCATTCTTATAAGTGCATGTAATTCGTAAGCATTATGATCAGGAGGATCTATGCAGTTCTTTAGAAGAGCGGGCTTATTTTCCGCATCCACGCTCATCGCCACTTTGTTTTTGATTCAAACCGCAAATGCAGCACCAGCACCTCGTGGCTTGAGCCGTAATGCGATCAGTGGTGTTTCTTCATTTGGTTTGGCGTTCTCTGTGGTGACGGCAGGTCAGAATGATATGAACTCTGTTATCGATGCGAACAACACAGCAAACGGTGCCAACACAAAAAATCTTGGCTCTGCCTACGAAATTGCGGGAACTTGGGCTTACCGTTTTGGCGGTACTGACTATGCCTTCGTTTTGAGACCAGGTTACTTCATGCAATCACAGACAGGATCTGGAACTGGCGGTGATTATGATTATAAATTAGATGGTTTCACAGTATTTCCGATGATGCGCCTTTACCCTCTGGAAAATGCCTTTATCCACTTCTTCCTTCAAGGTGGCGTCGGCTACGGACTACTTAAAGGTGAAATCAAAGCCGGACCTAATGATTTGAAATTTGATGGTTCTGCATTCGGTGCCATCGTCGGCATGGGCGTGGATTTTTGCTTTACGGAATCACACTGCTTAACAGTCGAAGGCAATGCTCGCTATTTACCAATCGAAAGAAATACGACAAGCGGTGGTAACTGTTCTGGTACTGCAATTGATGGAATCACTCAGTGCGGTGGCAGCCAAGAGGTTGAACACAACTATACTGACTTAAGAACGACAATGTCAGGTATTCAAGGCCTCATCGGCTACACGATGAATTTCTAATTATTTGATCTTCGCTTTTTTAAGCTCAGCGATAATGACCTTCGCTGATTTCACAGAGGGGCGCTCATCACGGGCTCCCCTTTTGCTTTCTAAGGGCTCAACCCCCATCAACATCGAAATAAACTGCGACGTTCTGGCTGCGGTATTAAAAATCGCTACAGGATTTTTATTCGGAGAGTACGTCAACTCACTCTCTTTCGCCAATAATCCCGCTGCGGGTCCTAGAGCGTACACCGGAACTGAACTCCCATTGGCTTCACGATATTGACGAGCCAATACAGTTTCCGTCAAATTCAACTCTTTAAGAGGTCCCAAGACATCGATCATCTCTGGTGCTTGCAAAAGAGTGCGCAATAATTCCGCGTTCAAGCTCGTGTATCCTGTCGAATCAACGATCATGTCACCTTCGGCTGTGCGAACCACGCCTTCTTTATCTTTAGAGGTCACGCGGAAACGCCCGTTCGCAAGCTGCTCGACTTTTTCAACGTAGCCTGGGACGCCTTCGATACGATTCTTTTCATATTGCGGAACGATCTTAGGCAAGTAACGATCCCAACCACCTTGGGACTCGATATATTCTTGAGCGGTTTTAAAGTTATTGCCCACCCAGTGAGTCTTAAAGCCTCTAGGCATTTTTACGTTCTTATCAGAGTAAGCTTCAATCGCAATACGTGATCCATCACCATTACCGATCAAGATCACATCACGTGGCAACTGCACACCCATTTTTTGTTCACGAGCTTGCTTGATTGCTACCAAAAAACTATCGGTGCTCATGATCGGCTTCAAACCGGCTTCTACTGTCGCTTCGGCGTGGAAAGAGGCAAAGGCTTTTTGATATTCAACGTCTTTAACCTTCGTTCCGATTTCACCCAAACCAGTACCTAACAAAAGATTCTTAGCGCGAATCGTGATGCCATTATCTGTCGTAATCAAAAGCTCAGAACCTGGGCCTTTTTCCACAGAGACCACGCGAGTGCCAAGCAAAACAGGCACGCCCGATACATACTGCTGAGCTTGAATATGCGCTGCTAGCTGAGAAGAGTGAGCATACACACTGGAAGTCATGTTCGCCATGCTGCCAAAGCCGCCTGGGAAATCGTGCATAGAGATATTAGAAGCCTCTACGCTGTTGATATAGAAATCTTTTTCCGCAAAGGTCTTAGCGACATAGTCCGTTTTTTCTACGACCAAAGATTTAGCATTCGTACGTCCCAATACCAAAGAAGCCGCCGCACACTGAGGCCCCGCACCCACGCACAGGAAATCAAGCTCAATCACTTTGCCTTTATTTTGCTTTTTAAAAGCCTCTGACTGGCGCTTAAAATCATCCATCATAAAGCGCGATACTTTTTGCGATTCCTTTTGCTCTTTCAGGGCGATAACGAGGTCTTTACCCTCAGGGATGGGCTTGCCATTGCTTTCTTTAAAAGGGCTTTGTGCAAAGACCGAGGAGCAGGAAGGAGCCGTAGCGAATGCCGCTGAGGTCACCAGCGATATAGACATCAACAATGTAAAGAACACGGCCTTCAACATACGTACTCCCAATAGACGTAAGAATCCGACCTGGAGAGAGCAACTATAGTGCCGGGATCAGATAGAATTAATTGTCTATGGAGTCGATGAATGTAAAGAGTTTCGACAGCGGAACCGCAAAAGGGCTGACAGGGAATAAAAAAAGCCCCCTTCGGAGGGGGCTTTTAGGAAGCTATTTGGGGTTACAAGGAGTGCCCGGAGCCTCAAGGCCACAGACAAAGTTCGTTTGCCCGTCGTAACCTTTCACCGTTCCGACCCATTTACCTTCGCCGTCTTTTTCCAACACCATGTAACCGTGGTTGGAAGGAAGGATATTAAAGCCTGCTGGGATCAACTTACGAGTGGCAGCATCATAGTAATCCAGAGCCGTTCCACCCTCACCGATCACCACATGAACTGGGCGATTCGCTGCCGTTGAAATCTGCGTGTTATGAATGTGACCCGCAAATACCATTTTTACTTTTTTTGGAAGTGGCATTTCCTTGGTCAAAGTTTGCATGTTCAAGTTCACAGGCAAAACCGCAGCTGGGCCATTCCAATTTGGTGACAATCCCCAAATAGGTCTGTGCGTGATCAACCATACTTCAGTTTCTGGGCGCTCTTTCAAAGTCGCTAGCATCTTGCGATAGTGCGCTCTCCACACTGCCATCTCCGGACCTTTAGGATCTAGCTTTTGATCTGACAAAGTCGCGTTATCGAAGTTTACGATCAACAAATTGCCGAAGCTTGTGTAGCGAGTGTTTTGAAACTGTGGGCAAGAGCTCTCTCCCAACGGTGTCAACATGCGGCTGAAGCCTTCGTGCGCACGAGCACAGTCTTCATGATTTCCACGTACGAAAATAAACGGCTTTGTTTGCAACAAGGAAGCCGCTGGAGAGATGAAGTCAGCTTCCCAAGGGCGATAGCCATACCCCAAAGTATCTTTGAACGGAGCGCACTTTACTGGATCTGTGCAAGTTTCACGGTAGTGGTAATCACCCACGTGAACGATCAGATCAGCACTCTCTTTATCGATAGCTTTTACGATACGTGCAAAGGGCCACTCTTGAGGATTATTGCAGTCTTGGAAGTAATTGCCTTTCAAACGGCAACCCGTATCACCAAAAATGATAATACGTTTTGGAGTTTCAGGAATTGCAATTTGGCGTTCACCCACCACAACTGTTTTTGCATCCTCGGGAAGAGTCGCTTCACAGACCGTAGCCGTATCAAATTTATTTGGCTGCAACGTCAGAATTGTCGTCTCTTTACCATTAGAGACATGCGCATCCTGACATTTGCCATCTTTAGGAGCGATAGTTCTAACGAAAGACGTGTTCGCATCAGCCAAGCCCACATACGTTAAATTTTCCGCGCGATCCTGTGCTTTATGCGCACAAGCCGCCAAGAATAGTAAACCAACAATGGCGGAATTTTTTAACAAATGCATCTCTAGTTCCCCTCAACTTTGTTTTTCGCTTTTTGTTGTTTCAACTCAAGCTCACACATTTTCACTTTCGTTTCGTACTCATCCTGACGTTTGATCAAAGTGTCTTTGTAACCTTTGAAACGATCGATACGATCACGAAGGCCTTCTTCGGTAACACCGACGATGTCTTTTTTGTTCTCGACACCAATTTTAGAAAAATCTTCCTCTGAAGTGACGTAAGTACGAGCTTCCGTCCAACGCATTTTTCCATCACCGTTATTTTCTGTTTCGCCCATTTGGATGCGGCAATCGCGAAGCACACCGTACATACCGCGGTTATCTAGATAGCGAGGACCACCGAATACGCGAGCTTCCAGGTCGTACACTTCGTTTTCTAAAGTACGAAGTTGTTCATTCATTTGAACTTTACGCTGATAAACCATATCGCCATCTTTGATACCGATATTACCGCTACCAACAGGCGCAGCATTCTCAAGCTTTGTATCGACTTTTTCTGCTTTATTACGATTTGTTGAACAAGCCACAAAAGACAATGAGGCAAGAACGATTAATAGAAAACGCATTGGGATTTCCTCCATTAAGAGGAAACTTTAAGAGTGAAGACGAGCTAGGTCAATGCTCCCTCTGTCAGGAAATCGTGACCCAATCGCAATGACCATCTTTGATGCGAAACACTCTGACATGCTCTTCAAACCAAGACCCCAAATTCACGGAACGAACATCACGCCCGTGAGTAGAAACCATGTGGTCATCAAAAACATGCATATGTCCCGAGATAATCACATCGAAGGGTCCTTCGTCATAGGCACGATCAACGTGGCCACGAATCATCGTCACCAGTTGTTCTTCGTTACGAACGCGGTAATCACCGCTGCGTTCGCGGCTTTTTTTACTGGCACGATTGCCAATATAATTCCAAAAGCTTCCCGGAAAGAAATCCTTCAGGGGCTTTACAAATGGATTGCGAATGATGGAGCGGTATTTCAAGTATTTGATGTCATTCAGATTGATCAAATCTCCGTGCTCGACACGCACCTTGAGATTATCAATTTGATAGTACTGAGCTTCGACAAAGACTTCGACACCCAGTTTTTTTTGAAAGTAACCCTCGACGTGAACATCGTGATTACCTTCAATATACGTGATGCGTGCACCAGCATCTCTCAGGTCTTTCAGAGCATCCATTAATGGTTGGAATTTTCTGGCAAAGAACTCAGAGCCACCGATCCAAAGATCAAAGATATCACCCAACATGAAAAGGTGAACTTGCGAAGGATTTCCCTGACGCAAAGAACGCAAAAAGCGCAACAGGATTTGCCCGTTGCGCTCTTCAGCGGATTTTAAGTGAATGTCTGATATAAACCAGGCTTCCACTTAGTCTTGTTTCAAATCAAAACCTTGTTTCTTGCGGATGAATGCAGGTACTTCCAAGTTTTGAGACGAGAATGGAGAGCTCAACACTTCACGTGCCATACGACGAGCTTCTTCCAAAGATTGTTGTTCATGGTCTACGTTCATAGACAATTGCTCTGGATTTGCATGACGGTTTTTAAGGTCTTGGCTTTCTTTGAAAGCGCGAGCCTTAGCCAACAACAAGTCACGAGGAGAAACACCTTCAACTTGTGGTTGGATTGGTGTTGCCATCTCTGCTGGAGTTGGTTGAACCGGTTGCTGAACCGGAGCTTGTTGCATCATTTGCGGCTGAGCTTGTGGAGGCACTTGTGCTGCCACAGACTGAGCTGCTTGTTGAGCAACTTGCGGAGTAACTTGAGCAACTGGCGGAACTGTTACAGTTTCAATTACCGGTTGCTGGGGTAACCCCGGAGTGACCGGAACTTCCACTTGCTGTTGGTAAGTGTAGTTCATCACTTGGGACTGCACTGTCGCGATTGGCGGCAGTTCAACCGGCGTTGCTTGCTGAGGCATCGCTGGCATAGTTGGCATTACTGGCATTTGCGGAATGTTCGGCATTTGCGGCATTTGGAACTGAGGCATTTGCGGCATGCCATTCATGTTTGGCATTTGTGGCATTTGCATACCCATGCCCATGTTGTTGTTCATACCGAATTGCGCAGTTTGTTGGTTCAAGAAATTCTGCATTTGATTTACTTGAGCCATATCGTTCACAAGTTTCACATCGTGAGAATCGAAACCAGTAGCGATAACAGTTACGCGAACTTCTTCGCCCATGTTTTCATCGATAACTGCACCGAAGATGATTTCTGCGTCTTCGTGAGCTGCTTCAGTGATCAAAGTTGTAGCTTCATTCACTTCGTACAATGAAAGCTCAGAACCACCTGTGATGTTAACGATGATACCAGTTGCACCGTCGATTTTAACATTTTCAAGAAGTGGAGAAGAGATCGCTGCAGTTGCTGCTTCTACTGCGCGGTTTTCACCTTTAGCAGAACCAGTACCCATGATCGCGATACCTTTAGAAGACATAACAGTACGGATATCTGCGAAGTCCAAGTTGATCAAACCACGGATGTTGATCAAATCAGAGATACCTTTAACCGCTTGCAAAAGAACTTCGTCAGCTTTTTTGAAAGTATCCAATAGAGGAGTTTTTTCAGCTGCGATAGTCAAAAGTTTTTGGTTCGGGATAACGATCAATGTATCAACATTGTCTTTAAGCTCTTGAAGACCAGCCTCAGCGTGCTTAGAGCGTTTTTTACCTTCGAACATGAATGGTTTAGTTACAACACCGATAGTTAGAGCACCCAACTCGCGAGCGATTTTCGCTACGATTGGAGCACCACCAGTACCCGTACCACCGCCCATACCAGCAGTAACGAATACCATGTCAGAACCTTCCAATTTTTCTACGATTTCATTGTACGATTCGATCGCTGCGCGACGGCCAACGTCTGGATTTGCACCAGCGCCAAGACCCTTAGTCAAATCAATACCCAATTGAATTTTGTTAGATGCTTTGTGTGAGTTCAAAGCTTGGATATCTGTATTTGCTACGATGAATTCAACGCCACCCATATCAGAAGCGATCATTGTTGATACCGCGTTGCTACCGCCACCACCAACACCAACGACTTTAATATTCGCACCGATATTGATATTTTCTTCTAATTCAAACATGTTGTCCCTCCCGACGATGCTTAAAAGATTCAGAGGCCTCCAGCCCCCACCGAGTAAATTTAAAAACTAAAATACTTTTTCGAACATTTCCTTAAGACGTTTCGTCAAGCCGTTGATCGACTCGCCGATATTGATCTCAAGTTCTTGCGCATGCTGGCCCATCAACAAATCTTTACGTTGTGACAAACCATACTGTAACAATCCAACCGCTGCAGAGAACTCACCAGATTTCACCACATCAGTCAGACCACCGATTTCCAAAGGTGCCCCTCTGCGAACCGGAATATCAAAAATAAACTCACCCATTTCGATCAGGCCATCCAACTGACTTGCGCCGCCAGTAAGAACGATACCTGAACCCAACATTGGCATCACACCGCTCATACGAATATCGTTAGCGATTAGATTCAATGTTTCTTCGGCGCGGGCTTCGATCACATCTGCAAGATCCTTACGAGGGATCACGCGAGCTTTACGACCGCCTACACCTTCAACTTCGATAGTTTCGTTGTCATTCACCATGGACGCCATTGCGCAACCGTATTTCTTTTTCAAGATTTCCGCTGCGAACTGTGGAGTTCTAAGACCCACAGCTACGTCATGAGTAAAGTGCGAACCACCTACTGGAATAATAGAAGAATGAGCTACGCTGCCGTTAACGAAGTACAAGTTATTACAAGTACCGCCGCCCATATCGACAACAACTACGCCCAGATTTTTTTCATCATTAGAGATAACTGCTGTTGCAGACGCTAGCTGGCTCAACACCAAACCTGCGATTTTCAAGCCTGCTTTTTCAACACATTTAACTGTGTTTTGAATCGCGGACTGACTGCCAGTTACGATATGTACATTCGCTTCCAAACGGATACCAGACATGCCCACTGGATCAGTGATGCCGTCTTGACCGTCGACTTTGAATTCTCTTGGAAGGATGTGCAAAACAGTACGATCTGTTGGAACCGCTACTGCTTTCGCAGCTTCGATCACGCGATCAATTTCGGAAGGTGTTACTTCACGATTTTTGATTGCGACCATACCTTTAGAATCAAATGAAGAGATATGAGTGCCGGAAACGCCAACCCATACTTCGCCGACGCTGTAACCAGACATCAACTCTGCTTCTTCTTTTGCTTTTTTAATTGAATCAGTTGTCGCTTCAATATTAACGACAACACCCTGGCGGATGCCTGTATTAGGAGCAGTGCCTACTCCTGCGACTTCGATTTTTCCTTCGGGATTGACGGTTCCGATGACGAAACAAACCTTGGTCGAACCAATATCTAAACCAGCCAATACCGGAGCTTTCGGTTTTGATGTACTCATCCCTAAGTCCTCGTATATGACACCCTATTTGAGCGTCTTTTTTTTGAGAGACCGCCGAACAAAATCATTTTATTCGATTTGAGCCGAACGCGAGCTCGACTTTAGATGGTCTTCCAGACTTAAGCTTAGGGATCCTTACGCAACCTGACAAGGACTTTCTTTGACAGGTCAGCGTCTATGACGCGAGCGTCAAACTGCTTGGTTTCGAGATAATCGACGACACGAGAAACACGCGCAGCCTTTAGTGCCACTTGATCTTCACCGATTTTCACTTGCGTGCCGGTCTTAATCAAAGTCATCCAAAAGCCTTCTTTATTATCATAACGAACTTCAGAAATTGTTTTTCTGCTGAAGGATCCTTGTGCAGGAATTTGCTCGATCACATCTACAGCTTTCTTGCGCAGCTCTTTTTTCTTAGAAAAAGCATCGCCATCTAAAATCGCAACATCAGGTGCTGTCTTTGCTTCGATAGAATCTAGGAACTCACCATTCTTAATGATGGGCAAAAGTTTTCCACCCTTAGCCATATATAGAAGCTTCACTTCGTAAGGCTTCACACGAACAGCCAAAGTCGTCGGCCACGAACGAGAGATCTGCATCCCTTCAATCCACTCTTGCTGTTGAAGTTCCTTAGATACTTTTTTTAGTTTGATATTCCAAAGCGAAACACCTTTGTACTTAGCCAGAACAGATTCAAGCGTATCAACATTCGGTTTCAAAAATTGCTCTTGCCCCAGAGGAGCATCTTCCAAAACAACTTCGACTTTTTGAATATTGAAAAAACCTTGCTCATTCAAATAATAAAGAGTGCCCACCAAAGCTGCTGGTATAACGACGAAACCTACAAATAATTTCAACAGCAACTTCTTCACGCGAACTCTCCAAAAGATTGGCTTTGACCTCAGATTATCAACTTTCACTCGACCTGGTAATCACTGCTAAGTCGTAGAAAATAAAACACGACTAACGAATGGGTCCAGAATTTCCAATTCAAAGTTCCTTGAAATCCAACTGAGAGGGAGATGAGACTCAGCGAACAGGACTAAAGAATGGAAGTCAAAATTTGTTAACGAAATCACGAAGTTCTATCCATATAGTGAGTGACCTCAATGCCGATATTACAAACATGAAATTCGGAACAAGAATTATTTTAAATGTAGCTGTGTCTAGTACGGTGTGCACTTTAGCAGCTGTCACTATTTCATCATCGAAAATTTATACTCGCGGTGAAGACCAACTTGCGGAGAAATCTCAAGCCATTTTGTCTCGCCTTGAAGCTATTCGCGGCTACATCGCCACTCAAGGCGGTCTTGACGAAGATATTCAACATGCGGTTGAAAAGTATCCAGACGGAAATCTTCCGAAGGAAATGCAAGAGCGCATCCTGCACAAAGTTCCCATCGTCGCATCGATGAAGGTGGGATTTGAAAACGCTGAAAAAGACAATTACACGTTCCGCGTGTTTGCAGAAAACGCACGTCGCAAAGGCAACTCACCGACGGAAGCTGAAACAGAGATCATCAAACGTTTTGATGCTGATGCGAATTTAAAAGAAATCGTAGAAAACAAAAATGGCGAGATCGCGGTTTACCGCCCTATTCGCCTGTCTAAAGCTCAAGGCTGTTTGCTTTGCCATGGTCATCCATCGACATCGCCTTGGGGCAACGGTAAAGACATCTTAGGTTATCCGATGGAAAACTGGGCCGATGGAAAAATTCACGGTATCTTTGCTGTGAAGTCTTCAACCGATCCAGTTATCGCTGCTGCGAAAAATGCATCAGGTTCTATCTTGATTTGGACAACCGTGATTTCGGCTATCATTCTAGCTGTATCATATCTATTGTTGCGCAAACCTCTAGAGTCTTTGGCTGAGTCTATTGATAAGCTCAATACCGCAGGCTCGCAAGTAGCAACAACGAGTGGTGAGATCTTGGATTCCAGCCAATCGTTAACGCATTCATCCACGCAAGCCGCTGCCTCCATCGAAGAAACTTCTGCATCTACAGAAGAAATCTCCAGCATGGTGAAGCGCAATGCGGAACATGCGAATGAAGCCAAACATCTTGCCCATCAAGCCGCCGAAAAAGCGCATCTGGGCGAGCAAGAGGTTCGTAAGCTGACTGGATCGATGGAACAAATCTCTGCAAGCTCTAAAAAGATTGAAGAGATCATCACAGTTATTGACGATATCGCCTTCCAAACTAACTTGCTGGCATTGAATGCTTCAGTTGAAGCTGCTCGCGCCGGCGAACATGGTAAGGGATTCGCAGTCGTTGCTGATGCCGTTCGCAGTCTTGCACAAAGAAGTGCGACCTCCGCAAAAGAGATCTCGACACTGATTAATGAGAGCGCCAGAAAAGTAGAACAAGGCCATGAAGTCGTTCGTTCTAGCGAAGCGTCCTTAAAGGATATCGTGGGCGCCATTGAACAGCTTTCAAGCCTCAACGTTGAAATCTCGACAGCGAGCGCAGAGCAAGAATTGGGTATCAACCAAATCAAGCAAGCTCTGACTGACATGGAGAAGATCACAATCTCCAATAGTGCTGCCGCTCACCAATGTTTTGGTGCCTCGGGAGAACTAACTAGCCAATCGGAAATTATGAAAACAGTCGTCGAAGATCTGACCAAACTGATGGCCGGAAAAAACGCTGCTTAAGATTAAAAAGCCGGATGAACTCCGGCTTTTTTTATATCCTGATAATCCACCACCCCTATAAGTACCCGAAAATACCTGCCTATCTCCGTCAGGAAGGGTCGCTAGAGTCACGCCTAGCAACCCGTTACATTGACCTCACCTTGAGGCACTAAGCCAAAAGAAAACAAGGCCAAGGAGATAATTATGTCTAAGAACTCAAACCTAGAACAATTCCGCGAAGTTCTTCAACGTGAGTTTCTTGAGAGAAATAAAATCAATCCGACTTACTCGCTTAGAAGCTATGCTAAGAGCCTTGGCATTGATCAATCCTTCCTATCCAAAGTGCTTAAAGGAAGCAGACCCGTCACAGCCCAACTCGTTGATAAGCTGGGACCGATATTAAAAATAAAACCAACGGACCTTCAGAATTTATTTACTGAAGGCACGACGTCTATGCCAAGCTTCGCCTCCATGAGTGATGATGAGTTTGAGCATCTCTCTGACTGGCATCACTCCGCTATTCTGGCTCTAGTCGCGACCAAGGACTTCGATTTAAATCACGTGAAAATCGCCAACAGATTGGGAATTCACGTGGAAGAAGTTCGCGCCACTCTGTCGCGCCTGGAACGCCTGGGCTGCATTGAAATTGCAGATGGAAAAATAAAAGTTCTAAAAACAGATACACCTCTGACAGGTATTACTGCTTTCACAGAGGCTCGCAAACAACTGCAAAAGAAACTCATCAGTAAAAGTCTTGAGGCTCTGGAAGATGTTCCTCAGGAACTTCGTCAGAATGGATCTTTAACAGTGGCAGTAAGTAAGAAACGCCTTCCCGAACTTAAAGAGAAGCTAAATCTTATACAAAAAGAATTGGCCGAATTCCTTCAAGCAAGTAACCACGACGAAGCAGACGAAGTGTACCAAGTAACCTTGGCTCTGTTTCCTCTAACAAAAAACCCACGTTAAAATAACATGGGTTTCGCTTTACAATCGATATGTCTGTAAATTAGTTCGTCTGGATTTTATCCAAAACATCAAGACCTAGCTTCCAACCATCCCCTGCTCCCAGAGTGATAAAGATGTCGCCGTCTTTCAGCATCGATACGATCTTTTGCGAAGACTTATCATCGCGTAGGAAGTATTGCGCATGCTCGTGCTTCATTTCCTGAGCCAGCTTTTCAGAACTGATTCCTGGAATTGGTGCCTCGCCTGCTGGATAGATATCTGTTAGCAAGATTTGGTCAGCTTCCATAAATGCCGTCGTGAAGTCATGCCAGCAATGCTGAGTACGAGAGAAACGATGTGGTTGGAAGTACACCACCAAGCGGTTGTTTGGATACTTCTCGCGGAAAGCTTGAAGAACCGCACGCACCTCTGTGGGATGGTGACCGTAGTCGTCGTAAACTCTGATACCTTTTTTCTCGCCCTTAAAGTGGAAGCGACGGTCAACACCATCAAAGCGTTGCAAACCCGCTGCGCACACTTCAAAAGACAAACCAGCAGCCAAACCTGCGCAGATCGCAGCCACTGCATTCAAAGCATTGTGACGACCTGGAACGCCCAGTTTGAATTTACCCACCAAGTGGCGAGTGCCTAGCAAACGGTCGCTGCGGTACAAAGAGTAATTTCCTTGTTCACCCGCAAGCACCAAGTCGTTCTTTTCATCAAAGCCGTAGTACAAAATACGTTTTGGGAAGTTTTCAAAAATTTGACGAACGATTGGATCATCACCGCACGCGATGATTTTTCCATAGAACGGAACTTTCAAGGCAAAGTCATAGAAGTTCTTTTGCAAATTCTCGAAAGTTTTGTAGTGATCCAAGTGATCCGAGTCGATGTTCGTGATGATTGCGATTTCAGGAGTCAGCTTATTAAAGCTACCATCCGATTCGTCAGCCTCAGCCACCAACCACTCACCCGCTCCCAAAAGAGCTGTGGATTTGATCAATTCAAAACGACCACCCACCACGATAGTTGGGCTTAAATTTCCCTCAAGGAAAATTGCTGACGTCATTGAAGTCGTCGTCGTTTTACCGTGAGTTCCTGCCACAGCGATACCGCGTTTTAAACGCATGATTTCGGCCAAAGCCTCTGCACGTGGGATCAATGGGATCTGACGAGCACGAGCTTCATAGATTTCTGGATTGCCGTATTGAATAGCTGAAGAGTAAACCACCACGTCAGCATCACCAACGTTAGAGGCCGCGTGGCCTTTATAGACTTTCACGCCCATTTCGCGCAGACGCTCTGTATTCGCGTTGTCCGCGATGTCAGATCCAGAAACCTTCGCACCCATGTTGTGCAAAAGTTCAGCGAGTCCACACATACCGATGCCGCCGACACCTACGAAGTGGAATTTGGCGTGTTGTAATTTCATTGCAAGATTTCCTTTGCGATGGTTGTTGCTGCCTGGGGAACATAAAGGTCTTTTATATTCCTAACCATTTGCTCGCGCAAAGCTTTATCTTGTCTAAGAGATTGTACTTCTGAAATCAATCTTTCAGGCGTTAAATCTTTCTGCAAAATCATGCGACCCGCATTTCGGGCAACAAGGCTCTCGGCATTTTTTTGCTGATGATCATCAGCAGCTCCTGGCAATGGCACAATAATAGGAATTATACCAAATGCTGCGGCCTCCGCAATGGAACTGGCCCCACCACGGCTAACAATTATATCAGCCCATTGGTAGTACTTCGGCATATCGAAGATATACTCATGAAAATCCACATTAGAGCCAGAATTTTGATATTTGACAGAGATTGTCGGGAAATCCGCACTCCCCAACTGATGAACGACAGATAAATCCTTCGTCCACTCGCCCCCGCCAATGATCGCGTCACTAAGGCAATTGTTGATCACGCGAGACCCTTGGCTGCCGCCAAAGGCCAAAAGATGAAACTTCTCATCTTTGTGAGAGGCATGAACCGCATTTTCAATTTCTTCGCGCACAGGCATTCCTGCCTGCACGATACGGTCGCCCTTTAAGTGCTTGCGTGACTCATTGAAAACCACAAAACATTTATCTACGAAACGGGACAGGAAACGATTCGCCATCCCCGGCATCACGTTAGGCTCCCAGATCGCCGTATTAAAGCCGACAATGCTCGCCGCTAACACGAAAGGACCTGAGGCATATCCACCCACCCCGATCACGTACAAGGGCTTTAATTGCATCAACAAACGGAACGACTGCCACAAACCCACTGGAATGCGCAGAAGTGTTTTTAGCTTTTGAATGGGGCTTTTGACGTTCAGTTGACCGGATTCGATCAGATGCAGAGGAAATCCCTCGCGAGGGACAATTTTAGATTCCATCCCGCGCGATGTACCCACGAAGTGAACCTGAACTGTAGGATCTAACTTCTGGATAGCGCGGGCAATAGCGATCCCAGGGTAAATGTGGCCACCAGTGCCACCGCCTGCGATCACAACGGTTCTTTTAGTCATGTGCTTTCACTTTCGATGTGTTCCAACGAGATGATCCGAAACGTTTTGAGAATTTATCCTCTTCAAAGGAATTTTCAATGTTCAAAATCAATCCAAACATAAAACACAAAGCGACAAGAGAACTACCACCGTAACTTAAGAAAGGCAGCGTCAGACCTTTTGTTGGAAGAAGTCCCATCACCACACCCGCGTTGATGAAAACACTCAAACCAAAAGTCATCGATAAACCCAAAGCCAAAGAACGTTTAAAAGCATCTTCGGTTTTCATCGCAATTTGAATTCCGCGGAAGACCACGAAGCCATAAAGAGCCATGATCGCAACGAAGCCCACGAAACCCATTTCCTCGCCCAAAACTGCCAACGTGAAATCGGTATGTGCCTCAGGAAGGAAGAACAACTTACCTTGTCCTTGTCCAAGTCCAGCGCCCGTCAAACCACCTGAGTGGAAGCTCAACATCGACTGAATCACCTGGAAACCTTTTTGGGCCGGATCAGACCAAGGATCCAAGAAAGCTAGGACGCGGGCACGACGATAAGGAACCGTCATCACCAGCATGTAAAATGCCGGGATCATAACTGCCAAGGAAGCGAAGATGTATTTCCACTGCAAACCGAAAGCGAACAGCAAACTCACGGCCACCATCAAGATGATCGCAAAACTTCCGAAGTCAGGTTGGCGCAATAACAAGAACAATGGAACGATCATCGCCAAAGCCAACCACCACCACTTCACATGGCCCAGGATGTTTTCACGACGAGTGAGCAAGCTTGCAAACCAAACCGAGAAAGCAATCTTCAAAAGCTCTGCGGGTTCAAAACGAATGCCGAACGGCAATTGAATCCAACGAATCGCACCACCTACACGAACACCCAATCCTGGAACGAAAGTCATCAATACACCGATGGCAGCTGCAAACCACAACATCCATCCATGCTTTTCAATGTACTTAAAAGGAATGTGAATTGTTCCAACCAAAACGCAGAATGCGATCAATGCAAAAACCAACTGGCGTTTGAAAAAGAAAAGTCCGTCACCATAAGACTCGATCGCGAAAATAAAACTGGAAGAGTAAACTTGCACCAGACCGATGCCAAGCAAAGTGATGACCGCTAAAAACAAGCTGCTAGATAAATATCTGAACATGATGGACTCCCAAAGGCGCCGATAATACCAGCCTTTAATTTAATCAGAAGTCCATTTGTACGTCTAGAAGTGGTACCTACAGAATCACAAGACTAGACCCCGGCAAATCCAGGGCCTGAGGGATTACTGAGCCGCCTCAACAACTTCCGCGTTGGAGTTTTTCTCAGAAGATTTAGCTTCACTGCGTTTATTAACAGCGTTTTGCGCGCGACCTGACATTGAACAGCAATAAACCAAGCCATTTTCGTTAGAAGATGTTTTAAAGTTTGTGATCGAGAATGGACGAGATGAATCACAACGTTTCGCCATTTCCATGCTGAGTTCTACTTCCACATCCGTGAAAACTTCACCACTGACAAAGTTGCAGTACATGCCGCTGCTGGCAGCCATTTTATCACGTTGCTCTTGGCGGGCTTTATAAGTTCCAGATGCACAAGCAGACAATAGGAATAATGCAGACAATGAAACAACAAGAAGACGGATCACAAGCCCTCCTAGCTTTATCCACCGACAATGTCGGATTTAAGGCGAAAAAAAGGCCCTCTTACGAGAGCCTTTCTGAGTTTCTTATCAATGAAACTTTCTCACGATTTCTTTAAAGTATTCACCACGCTCCTCGAAACTGTCAAACATGTCGAAGCTTGAACAGCCTGGAGAAAGCAGAACGATGTCACCGATTCTGGACTTTTGGTAAGCGATCAAAACCGCCTCCTCAAATGTACCGATCAAGAACGTCTCAGAGAAATCACCAAGGTCGCGATTGATACGCTCTTTCGCTTCCCCGACCAAGATCAGAGTTTTAACCTTGCGTTTAACTGACGTACGAAGTGGTTCGTAATTCAAATTCGTATCTTTACCACCTGCGATCAAAATCACGTTTTCATCGAAAGTATCCAAAGCACGAAGAACTGCATGAACGTTTGTGGCTTTAGAGTCGTTATAGAACAGAACTCCACCAACTTTACGAACGTATTCAATACGGTGAGGAAGACCTTGGAAAGTCTCGATCACTTTTTGAACCGCTTCACGAGTCGCACCGTGTTCGCGAGACGCCAAGATAGCAGCCATCACGTTTTCAACAGAGTGTTTACCGCGCATTTTCATGTTCTTGATATTGAATGTTTCAATCTCAGGACCTGTGCGCACGCGAATCTCGTCACCGATATTCACAGCACCACCGATATTCATGATTTGAGGTTCCAAAGCTGGTTTGCGAGAGAAGTAGAAAATACGACCGCGTTGAACCGCTGGATCACGAGCCAATTCAACAACTGCGTTGTCATCTGCATTCAAGATGCTTGTAGTTGCTTGGTTTGTGTTTTTGAAGATACGGCGTTTTGCGTTTACGTATTCTTCCATAGAACGATAACGATCCAAATGATTTTCAGCCAAGTTCGTGAATACCACGTTGCCTGGGTTGAAAGTATCGCAGTGTTCAAGCATGAAGCTAGATACTTCAGCGATCACGACTTGAGCTTTGTCATCAAGGCGAAGGTAATCTACCAACGGCTTTTCATTCGCGCCACCCACCCAAGTTTTAACACCTGATTGAGTTAGGATCGCTTCAGTGATGCGAGCAACAGTAGTTTTACCGTTCGTACCCGTCAAACCGATGATTGGTTCTTTGATGAAACCCGCAGAGAACTCGAACTCACCTGTGATCTTGATACCTTGAGATCTTGCGTAATCGAAGATTTTCAAAGTGGAAGGAACACCCGGAGACAAGATCACTAGATCTTGAGCGATGAAAGTTTTCGGGCTGTGACCACCCAATTCATACTTAATTGGCAAATCGCCCAACTGCTCAAGTTGCACAGAAAGCTCTGGTTTGGATTTGTGATCCGTAACAGTCACTTGTGCGCCATGCTTAGTAAGGAAATGCGCCAATGACACACCTGTTTTACCAAGACCGACAACAAGGATTCTTTTGTCTTTTAATTCACTATACTCTTTATACATTCTTCTACCTCAATTTGAGAGTCGCTAGACTTAAAACAGCTAATAAGATCGAAATAATCCAGAAACGAACAATGATCTTCGTCTCTGTTAAACCGCCCAATTCAAAGTGGTGATGAATCGGCGCCATTTTAAACACACGCTTCCCTGTGAGTTTAAAGGAAATAACTTGAGTGATCACAGACAGAGCTTCCACCACGAAGACACCGCCCAAAACAACCATCAATAATTCATTTTGTGTGATCACAGCCATCGAACCCAAGAAGCCGCCCAAAGACAATGAACCAACATCGCCCATGAACACTTGCGCTGGATAAGCGTTAAACCACAAGAAGCCCATACCTGCGGCAACAATCGTTGCTGCCACCGGAGTCAACTCCCCCGCACCAATCACATGTGGGATCTGCAAGTAATTCGCGATCGAGTAGTGACCAGTGACGTAAGCAAACAATCCCAATGTCGCTGCAGAGATCATCACCGGAACGATCGCAAGACCGTCCAAACCGTCTGTCAGATTCACCGCATTGGCAGTTCCCACAACCACTAGAGCTGCGAAAACGATATAGAAATATCCAAGGTCAAAACCAAATTGCTTTACGAAGGGAACGTAAACAGTCGTGCCCAAGTTATGGAAGTGAACCAAGTAAGCCACCACAGCGGCGCTGATCAAAAACTCCCCAGCCAAACGGATTTTACCGGAAAGACCTTTAGAGTTCTTTTTGGATACTTTCAACCAGTCATCCATGTAACCAATCATCCCGAAGCCCCAAGTGATGATAAGCACAGCCCAAACAAGTGGGTTTTGCATATCCACCCACAACAAGCATGGGATCAATGTCGACAACAGGATCAATCCCCCACCCATTGTTGGCGTGCCGGCTTTTTTCTTATGAGATTGAGGACCGTCGTCGCGGATTGCTTGGCCAAAATGCTTTAGTTGCAGGCGCTTGATGAAGTAAGGACCCCACATCCAGCACAGTAAGAATGAAGTAAAAAACGCGATAAACGTACGAACTGTGATGTAGCGAAAGACGTTCAATGGAGAGAACTGATCCGCCATTGAATAGAGCCATTGATAAAGCATGATGTGCGATTCCCCTATGTCCTTGGAAATTGATTTTTGCTTGGAACTTTAAGGGTTTAGCACATGCACGCTTTAAAATGCAATGGGAAATTTATAAGTTATTAATATCATTACGGAAAAATAAAAAAGCCAGGCGTTTTGTCGCCTGACTTAAATGGGAGGGAACCACTGACTGGGAAATTATCTCTGAATAGCTACAGCCGAGTTGCCGCCACCACTTTGGATGATCGAAGCACTGCTGCCACTGCCTGTTTGTGAAACTGAAGCGCTGTTTGATGAACCTGTTTGCTGAACATTGGCTTTGTTGTTGTCTCCAACTTGAACTACGCAGGCTGTGTTGCTGTCGCCTTTTTGGTAAATCACTGCGGAGTTGGCATTACCTGTTTGCGAAACGCCTGCTATGTTTGTGCTGCCTTCTTGCTTCAAGATAAAGTCTGCCGCTGCCTGAGCCACAGCATCACACGCTGGAACAATGATCTCGCCGTCATCTGTGACTAAGTTGCCGTCATCATCGATCTCTTCGCCGGGATAAACCGGAACCTCATCAACAATATCTGGTACATCCGGAATAACCTCATCAATCACTTCTGGCGAACTGCCATCTGTTGCTGACGAAACCGTGCGAGCGGCCGCAAATGAATCAAAAGACACATCTGTACCCAGCTTCGAACAACCCGTCATAAATAAAGGTGCTGCTGCCAAAAGAACTACTAACGATGATGATTTCATTATTCCTCCAATTTCCTAACACAAAGGAATAAAGCAAAAGCCATGCACAGGGGGTAGAACGGATGAACTGTAAAATACGGTTGGTAGAGCTGTATAAAAACTGACGATGCAAAAAGTTTGTTCGAAGTCTGTGAAGGTTCCCTAAAACACAACTGAAGGAAACTTAGGATGCACTCGCGGGAAACGCACTTAAGCGATACGAATACACAAGAATGCTTTAAAACAGAAATATGAGGAGAGAATTCCCACGCGACACGACTCAAGAAACATCACAAAGTGAAACAGTTCGCACGAGGGAGTTTAGATGAAACGCTAAGTACTTGGTCAACTGCGAAGATCGCAGCCGGTTTTAGCCTTCGTCGTCGAGGTAAGCTTTCAACTCTTGCATGTGGTATTTCCACCCAAGTTGAAAATCTTTAAGGAGTTTCGCACCCATTTTATCCGGGAACACGTCCCAGCCTTTATGAGTCACAGTCATTGTGCGAGTTTTACCTTTGTCTTCGATCAAATAAGAACACTCTGTGGAGGCTTTCGCATCCCAGTTTTTCTCACGCCAAGTAAAGGTAATGGATTTGTTAGGAACAAGAGAGAGGACCTTGCCTGATGCGAGTTGCTCGTCACCGTTGTCGTCTTCCCAGGCTTCGCGGAATTTACCGCCGACTTTTGGTTCAAGGGCGACATCGTCACCCCACCAATTTTCCAGATCGTCAGTGTCAGTCAACGCACGCCAGATTTCTGCTGCCGTGGCCTTCACCGTGATAGTGATACTGATTTCCTGAGAGTTAGACTCCTCCCCCTTTTTAGAGGGAGGAATGAATTTCGATCCGGCCATATATCTAACTAGAACAAGTTGATGTTCGTAGAAAGAGCTACGTTCGTTCTGTCACTGCGAATATCTTTCGGAGCGAACTGAACGTTTGGATACAAGTAGATGTCACGAGTAATAGAGATACCAACACCCATTGATTGGTATGGCTCAGCTTGAATGAACTCAGAAGCACGCTCAGACTTTTGGAATTCTGCATAACCAAATACAGTTCTGAAAGAATATCTGTCGTTGAATGAGTATTGAAGGAACGGATAAGCACCCGCTGTCCACTCTTCACGATCAGCAGAACCAGACTTGTACTGTGCAGTGAAATTAGGATCTGTCATTTCGTTGCCATGAAGCTCTTTATTAACAGTAAAGCTTACGCCACCATTCCATTTACTAGTTCCAAAGTTTGCAAAAACTGTTTGGCCCAAAGAAAGGTAAGAGTGATAGCCTCTGTTTTTCGTTAGCTCCGCTGTGTAGTAACCTGCAGTCAAGCTTGTGATCATTTGTGCACCAGCAGCTTTATAACCACGGCTCCAGCCAAGATATGGAGTAGAGATATTGTAACGAGCTGTATCCGTACCATTTGCACCGTTAGCATAGTTTTTTGCATTCTTCGTGATATCGCCATGGAATGGATCCGTGATCGAAATACCCGTACCGAATGACAAGCTGTCACGGTCAGTAATACGAACGTTGATACCCACGTTACCAGACAAACTAGTCATGTTTTCTCTATCTGGATTAAAACGATAAGACGGACGAACAGAGGCCAATGGCTCCTGCAAGCTACCACCGTTATAATTCAAACTAGATTTGAAAGACCATTTAGATTTAGAACCCAAAGACGCACGCATACGAGCATCTGTGATTTCGTCGTCAGTGTCTTTCAACTTTTCAGTCGGTTTTTTAAGGTCTTCGATTTTTGAAGTCGAAGTGTTTGCAGTGCTTGCGGCACCGATCTTTGCAGAACTTGATTGAGCTCCGGCTTGCATCGCAGAAAAAGTTAGAGCTGCGATAAGTAGAGAAAGATTTTGTTTCATTAGTCCTCCTAATAACGAGGACTGTTATATGGCATCGAGCTGGAGTTATCCAGCTCGAATTTTAGTCAACACTACGATTTTTCTGAAAAATCCAGCGGTTCACACGGGAATACAAAGCGCTCAAGCTTCGTGCCACGTGAGGCCTTCACGACTGCAATGTCCCCATTGCGAAGGAATGTGGCTAAATCTTTGCCAGCATTCTCTGTAAAATCTTTTTGGACCAAGCTTTCCTTAGAGAAATGAGCCTTTTGCAGCCCCTTATTGAAGGCGTCAGAATCCTCGCCAACAAAGTAAACTTTTTCAAAACCGGCTTTGCCGACTCTTTCGCCCAATTCCTCATGCAATTGTGCGGAGGCTGATCCCATCTCTCTCATCTGCCCAAAGACCCCTACTTTACGTCCACTCACCGTTAACAATTGAACGTTTTCTAGTAAAGCTTTCATACTGTCGGGGTTGGCGTTATAGGCATCAAAAATCATCTGTGCGCCAGATTTAAGGTGAACGAGCTGATTACGGCCCCAGTTGGTTTTACATTCAGGAAGACCGGCCCAGATCTGCGCGGGAGTCATGCCCACAGCCAGCCCCAAAGCCGCCGCCGCCATTAGATTTGTGAGGTTCTGCGCACCAAAAACCTGCACTTTTGCAGAGCCTTGCACACCTTTGATTTTACCTTTTAGAACCAACTCTTTCATGTTCATAGAGTCGATCATCAGGTGCACATCAGCGCGCGGATCTTCGCTAGAGAAAGTCAGGATCTTGTCTGCCGGATACTTATCATGAGCACGCACGTACATATTGTGCGTTTGCGTGTTGTCTAAGTTATAGATGCGCAGAGTGTTTTTACCAGAAGCTTCATAGATTTCCTCTTTGGCTTCAGCGACTTTTTCAATCGTTCCAAAGAACTCCATATGGGCACGACCGACCATGGTGCAAACGACAACGTCAGGCTCTGCGATTTTTACTAGCTCCGTGATTTCACCCGCGTGGTTCATCCCCATTTCGATGATGGCCACTTCTTTTTTAGGATCTAATTGCAAAAGTGTGAACGGCACACCCCAGTGGTTATTGAAGCTGCCCTTATTGTAGTGAACATCTTTGACCGTTCCAATCAACGCCGCTGTGAACTCTTTCGTTGTTGTCTTACCGTTAGAGCCCGTGATCGCCACGATCTGCCCTTGAGCTTGATGGCGAGCCCAGTTACCTAGTTGTTGAAGAGCCTTCAAAGTATCAGGCACTTTGAGAATCGTAACTTTGCTTTCCAAGTTATGTGTTTGTTCGTTTTGTTCGTGAACCAGAAGAACAGAAGCCCCTTGCGCTACTGCTTTATCCAAAAATTCGTGAGCATCAAATGCCTCACCTTTAAGAGCAATAAACATCTGGCCCGTCAGATCAGCGCGAGTGTCTGTTCCAATTCCGGAAAAACGATCTGCATGAGAGCTGATAGCTTGAGCTCCCGTTGCTTTGATAACTGTTTGCACATCCATGGCTCTCATTACACTCTCCCTTGCAAAGCTTGTTCAGCTACTTGCACGTCACTAAATGGGAACTTCGTCGTTCCGATAATCTGATAGTCTTCATGACCCTTGCCCGCGATTAAGATCACATCGCCCGCTTGGGCTTTGTGGATCGTCGCATGTATCGCTTCCTTACGATCGGCAAGAACAGTCACGCGGTCTTTGTCTTCGGGACCGATACCTTTTAAAATATCTTCGATAATAGCTTGCGGCTCTTCGGTACGTGGATTGTCTGATGTCACCACTACGGAATCAGAAAACTTTAAGGCCATCTCCGCCATCAAAGGGCGTTTGCCTTTGTCGCGATCTCCACCGCAACCAAAGATCGTCCAGATTTTCGCCGACGACTGCAGGCTTTCGCGCACATTCGTCAAAGCTGTCAGAACATTTTCTAAAGCATCTGGTGAGTGGGCATAGTCCACGAATACCGAAAGCTCTTTGTTATTCGGAACCGACTGCAAGCGACCCGGAACACCCGTGAATTTTTCAATCGCAGCGACACACGTCTCTAGAGGAATGCTTGCAGATAAACCTGCTCCGATGGCAGCCACGGCATTCATCACGTTATGAGTACCTGACATTGGCAGGCGCACTTCGACGGTGCCAATCGGAGTTTTAAGATCGAATGTGGTTAAGGCAAAATCCATGGCTTTGATTTTAAAATGCAAGTCAGCGCTTTTATCTGAACCATACGTCCAAAGGACTGCGGGATCTGCCACATGCATGCGACGGCCAAACTTATCGTCGATATTGATGATCGCAAAACAAGGATGTTTTTCTGTCTTCCACAAAAGATCTGTGAACAGACGTTGCTTGCTCTCGAAATACTTTTCCATCGTCTCGTGGTAGTCCAAATGGTCACGAGTCAGATTCGTAAAGATCACCGTGTTGAACGGAATACTGTCCACACGGTACTGATGAAGAGCGTGAGAGGAAACCTCGATCGCCACAGCTTGAGCCCCGGCGTCTTTAAATTCACGCAGACGCTGTTGCAAATAGATAGGATCTGGAGTGGTCATATCAGAAGGCCACACTTGCTCCAGTAAATGATGGTTCACAGTTCCTATCACACCTGTTGGCATATTGGCGTGATTCAGGATGGACTCCACCATATAAGTCACAGAAGTTTTGCCGTTTGTTCCCGTCACACCGACACAGAATAATTCCTCTGCGGGATCACCCTGATAGTGAGAGGCGATGATGTCCAAAGCCTCACGTGTGTTTTCCACACGCAAAACGAAACCTTTGAAATTGTTAGGAACTTGGTTGGGATCTTCGACAACCAAAACGTCAGCACCTTTGCTGATCGCATCAGGAATAAATGTGTGGCCATCGACCTTCACACCACGAATGGCAATGAAAACTCCACCGGGAATAACTTTACGAGCATCATTGAACACCCCAGTGACTTCGATGTCTGGCAAAACATGACCTGGAATTCCTGGGATTGTTGAAAAAAGATGCTGTAGTTTCATGGGATCAGTATAGTATGTCAAAGCTATGAGACAACTCGGAAAAATACATTGCCAAGAAATTAATCAAGACGATAACGCGCCCTGGATCATCTTCTTCCATGGATATGGCGCAGACGCCAATGACTTGTTCTCTCTAGGACAGATGATCCCTACGAAAAAGACGTACAACTGGCTTTTTCCGAATGGCATCTTAGAAGTACCCATTGGCCCTGCTTGGACCGGACGCGCATGGTGGAACATCGACATGATGGAAATTCAACGCGCCATGGAGACCGGGGTTCCTCGAGATTTCAGCGGTGAAATCCCAAAAGGCTTCGACAAAGCTCGCGACATGGCGATGGAAATGATCCGTCAACTGCGTGTTCCTTGGGATCAAATTATTCTGGGAGGATTTAGCCAAGGGGCTATGCTCGCCACAGAATTGTACCTGCGTGCTCCTGAAACTCCGCGTGGTTTGGTGCTGATGTCAGGAACATTGGTTTGCCAGGATGAGTGGAAAAAACTGGTTCCTGCTCGCGCGGGTCAAAAGTTCTTCCAAAGCCATGGACAGATGGATCAGGTCTTAAATTTCAAGCAAGCTCAGAAGCTTGAGACCCTCCTTACCCAAAACGGCATGAAGGGTTCACTGATGGGTTTCCGTGGTGGCCACGAGATTCCGAGCCAAGTACTCCAAGGTATTAGCCAATACATCAATTCCCTATAGTTCTTACTGTATAAAATGGTGACGGCCCCATTTGCCGTCACTTGTGCTATAGTGCCGCAACTTTACCTAAGGGGTCCTCATGAAAAAGTTGTTGGTGCTGGCTTCAGCTCTACTTTTAAGCCTTGTTTCTGTTCAATCTCACGCAGGTTCATTCCGCGTAACTCCAGATGCAACAGTTGAGCGCGAAGGTCTTTATGGTGCGACAGTTTTCGAATCTCGCTATAAAATTTTAGTTTTAATTCCGGGCCGCGAGATCACTTCTCTTAAAAAATTCCACGCTGTTTTGGCTGATGGCCTGAAGTTGCCAAAAACTTACGGTGCTAACTTTGATGCTTTGTATGACGTTCTAACAGATCCATCAGTGATCGGTAAAAACTGGGACATCACAATTATCGGTGGTAAAGATTTTGAACACAACTTGGGATTAGAGAAAACTCAAGCGATCATCGATACTTTGAACGATGCTCAAGAGCAAGACCGCATGAACACATTCATGTTCTGGATGTAGTTTTTACGAAAATATAGAAATTAAAAAGGCACCTCGTGGGTGCCTTTTTTTATTTCAAAATAACTGTGATGTTTTTGTCGTCCGGGAGATTCGATCCAGCTGCAGGGATCATTTCTGAAACCATGCTGCCATTGCCGACGAACTTCACTTTCAAGTTCTGCCCACTGACTTGGCGAAGAACTTCACGAGTCGTCATCTTCATCAAATTAGGAACAACCTCTTTCGGAGCAACTTCAGCAGCTTTATCAAGCTCCTGAGTTGTCAAAGTCGCTAGAGCTGACTCAACTTTCGCTGTCGATGTCGCCGCCGAAGAAGACTCTGTGGCAGAATCCGCGGTTGCAATCGCACGAGCAATCTTATCCAACGCGGCCTTTTGATTGATCGCTGTCTTCATAGAATTAAAGTTTTTAGTGTTCGTTTCAGCTAATACTCCTGGAAGTGGAGCGATACCTTCTTTACGAACAGCATAGGAAGCGACTCTTGAGAATACAGGCGCCGCAACTTTAGCTCCGTAGTAACCTTTTTTCGGAGAATCCACTGCAATATAGATTACGAACTTAGGATCGTTCGCTGGGATAAAGCCCGCAAAACTAGAAACGTAAGCGCCTCTAAGGTAACCACGTCCATTTGGATTTACCTTTTGTGCCGTTCCTGTTTTACCTGCAACCATGAAACCATCAACGCGGGCGTTAGCACCAGAGCCGATTTTCAAAGTCGTCACACCCAAAAGCATCGCACGCATTTGCGCTGCTTGCTCTGAAGTTAACACACGACGAATTGGTTTTACTTTTGTTTCAGTCAATTCACCCGTTTCAGAATCGCGGACCGATTGAACGATGAATGGAGTATTCAAGACGCCACCGTTAGCAATCGCTGCATAAGCATTCGCCATTTGAATAGGTGTCGTCGCAATACCGTGACCGAAAGAAATATTTGAAAGAGCAATCGGTTTCCACGGAAGACCTTGAACGATCCCGCGAGCCTCACCCGGAAGATCCACGCCGAGCTTTTGACCAAAACCGAAATCCATCAAGCTTTGGCGCAATTTATCTTGGCCCAATTTGAAAGCGATTTTTGTTGTACCGATATTCGAAGACACCGCCAGAATTTCAGCCGCTGTGATATCACCGAACTTTTCATGAGCTTCGGCTTCTTTGATCACTTTATCGCCCACGCGGTAAGCACCGTTTTCACAGAAGAACTTGGTATTCGGTTGCAACACACCTTCGCGAAGTGCCGATGCAATGACCAGTGTTTTCAACGTCGAACCCGGCTCGAATGCATCTGTCACCGTTTTATTACGACGGTTATCAGCTGCGGCCTTTTGTGCTTTATTCAAATCGAACGTCGGAGCAGATGCCAAAGCCAAGACGGCAGAAGTTTTTGCATCAAGCACAACTCCCACGGCATGATCAGCATCAAAAGTTTGAACAGCATTCGCAAGCTCTGATTCCAAAGTGTATTGCAGATCAGAATCAACAGTTAGGCGAAGCTCGTTACCATCTGGATTTTCAATAAACATCAAACCATCATTGATCAAGGGACGACCGCGGGCATCGCGCTTAACCATGACTTTCTTTTGATTGCCACGCAAAGACTGATCAAATCCTAATTCTAAACCTTCAAGACCTTGTCCTTCGATTCCTAGGAAGCCAACAGTTTGAGCGAGCAATGTTTCATTCGGATAAACACGGCGCCATTCTTCAACGAAAGAAAGGCCACGGATTTCCCATTTTTTGATTTCATCCGCTTTGTCTTGTTCAAGCATGCGCTGAATCCAAACGAAGCGTTTATTGCCATCTTTGATTTTTGCGTAAACCGATTCATACGACTGACCCAAAACTTTAGAAAGTTTTTTTGCAGCGGCTTTACGATTTTCGATAATTTTTGGATCGGCATACAACGAGTACGCCGTTGCCGACATCGCCAAGTCACGGCCGTTACGATCTACGATCGCGCCACGACGGGCTTGCAAGGTTACCTTGGTTTGAAACTGACGATTTTGCAGAGAATTCAGACGATCGTTCGGCAAGAATTGCAAATAGGCCGCTCTCATCATCAACAGCGACCACAGACCGATAATACCGATAAAGATAAAAACAATACGTGATTTCAACTACAGATCCTTTTTCGCAATTTTCTTATCAGTCACTTTAGCTACAGGGATATCAGCCACATCACTCAAGTGAATGATTTGGTTCGCCTGAACTTTTTTAAGTGTGAATTTTTGCTGAGCCACGTGATCCAAAAGTTGTGGGCGCGTGATTTTCGCTAAAGAAATTTCTTTAGTGCGCTTTTCTTCCAAAACTTTTTTATGCTGGCGAGTGAGTTTTAAAACGACGTAACCCATGCGACGCTCTTCCATCTGCAAAAAGACGATAGAGAACAAGGTAAAGATCGCTAGTAAGATGCTAAAAAACGGTTTTAGTTGTCTAAAGTTTTCCTTGCTCATCCTGAGCACTCCTCTCGAAAACTCTCAACTTCGCTGAACGCGAGCGAGAATTTTTGTCCAACTCTTCCTGAGATGGAACGACTACTTTTTTATAAACAGATCGACCGAGTTCTTCTGAATCTCGGAAGATATTTTTCACAATACGATCTTCCAACGAATGGAACGTGATCACCGCCAAACGACCACCCGGCTTCAATGCCTGGATCATTGGTGGAATTGTTTCAGCGACAACTTCCAACTCTGAGTTCACTGCTAAACGCAAAGCCATAAAGTATTTCGTCGCCGGGTGATGGCCTTTTACTTGCCATCCATCCACACGCTCGATCAAGCCTGCAAGTTGTGCGGTAGATTGAAATGCTTTTGTTTTGCGATCATTCACGATCGCGCGGACAACGCGAGAAGGGCGATACACTTCGCCATACTCTTTGAAGATTCGAATCAAATCATCCTCTGTTGCCGTATTCACAAGCACCTCAGCCGTCAAACCTTGCTGCTGATTCATTCGCATATCTAGTGGACCATCGTGGTAAAAACTAAAGCCTCGTTCGGCCTGGTCTAACTGCGGTGAGCTCACACCTAGATCTAAGAGCATCATATCAAAGTTTTTTAGATTGTGATCTGAAAACTGTGAGAAATTTCCATGGATTATGCGCAGATCACCATTCTCGACTTCGGTCTTGAATCGTTCGTTTCCGTATTTTACTGCAGCTAGATCTTGGTCCATGACCGTGGCCTTCATCGCGGGAACGGTATAACGAACCGCCATGTAGTGACCACCGCGCCCGAAGGTACCATCAAAATATGTTGCGTCTTTTTTCTCTCTGTAAGGATAGAATGCTGCGAGCACTTCTTGTAGCATTACGGGATAATGCTCAGAGGAGAATTCAACAGGAAGCTCGACCTTAGGCGGGATAAACTCCTCAGATCTTTCGATTTTTTCACCAGTGCCGGGCTTATATTTTTTCATCAGTACTTCCTAGAATTTCAAGGTATGAACAATTCGGTGGACCGTCAAGAAGCTTTGAATTAGCCTATTTATAAGGCTTTTTCGAATAATAACAGGGACTGAATTGCGATGATGGTATCTTGCCCACGCTGTGGCTTTCAACAACCTCAAGATAAGTATTGCGCTCAATGTGGCGTCGATATGGAAAGCTATAAACCACAAGCAGCTCCTTGGTATCAGTCTTTTTTTAAAAGCACAGCTGTCCAACTTTCTCTTTTAGTCGCAGTGGCTGGTGGCGGTGGTTTTTATATTTACAATAATGGCAGCACATCCAATGCAGACATAGCCACGACACAAGCTCGCCCGACTGTGCAAATCAATGCTTCTCAGAATTTACCTCCTCCACCTCCCGCGGCTCCTGAAATCAGTCCAACGGAACAACCAAGTGTTGCTGCAGCTCAGACTGCAGATGGATTGACGATCACCGAATCTGCTTCCACTGTGGCAGCAGCATCAGTGACACCCACGGAAGCAAAACCGGATGATCTAAAAAAAGAGGCGCGCGCACTTGCTGCCAAAACTTCTGGTCCTCACTTAACGGTTTACTATGCTGAAGTAGTTCGCCCAACTCTGGGTCGCTTTATGGAAGCCAGCCGCGGAACAGGTCAATTTATGACTTTCGCAGATTACTCTGCGGGTATTATCCCGGCGATCGGTGGCCGAGTTCAGGCCGCTGGAGTTAAGATCCTTCACAAAGAAGAACGAAATCTTAACAATGCAAAAACGTTGCAATGGTCCTACGGCATTAAGGACCGCGGCAACCCTGCGGTGGAAATTGGCCTGACGACGTTCTTTGAGCTGGCAGATGTTGAAGGCAACTCTATTCGTGGAAATCTAGAGATTCAAAGAACTTGGCGCGAAGCAGGAGCCAGTGGTGGCTTTGAAGTTCAAAGAAAGTCCTTCCCCGCTATATTCGAGATTGGCGGCGAAACGGGCTTCTTTATGACCGGAGTTATGCCCACTCAGTCAAACCTTGAAAATGATGACGAGCTGACATCGATTGATGTATACAAGGTTCTGCGTTCTCCTCAATTCCGAGCAGGCGAAAGCGAATTCGTGATCTTCGTCGAATACGATAACCACTAGTCCTCGACCTGAAGCCTTTCACCGAACTTCGCGGGAAAGGCATTCATGGCTCAATTTCAGCAAGAACTAAAACATCAATATGGTCCTCGCGTTCACTTGATCGATAGCCCTTTCTTAAATGGCTTGCTAGCTCAAGCTTGCTCTCCGGAATGCTTTCAACCAGAAATCAATCGCATCGTTGAAGTGCTTTATACTCACCTGATTTCCATCACTGTGAATAACGAATTTGATCGTGAAAACTTCTCTCAACCGACACGCATGACAGAGGCTCATCCCGATAAGCTTTTGCACAGCAATCGCATTGCCCAACATCAAAAAGCTGTCAGCGTGAATCTAGCTCGCGCGGGAACTTACCCAAGCCATATCTGCTACAACTTTCTGCACTTTGCCCTGCAGGCTAAGAATGTTCGCCAGGACCATATTTTTTCGGCCCGTATGACAGATAGCAAACACCATGTAACGGGGGCTGAGTTCGGCGGGATGAAAATCGGTGGCGACGTTAAGGACGCCTGCGTGATCCTACCTGACCCTATGGGAGCGACCGGAAACACGATGGTTCATGCCATTAACCACTATAAGCAGCATATTGAGGGGCCAGCTAAAAAATTTATCGCCTTAAACCTGATCGTAACCCCTGAGTACTTGAAGAATTTGTTAGGTTCTCATCCTGAAGTCGTAATCTATGCCTTAAGACTTGACCGTGGGCTATCCCCTCAGGCAGTTTTAGATGCAACTCCGGGCCAATATTGGGATCAGGAGCGCGGCTTGAACGACCACCAATACATCGTTCCCGGCGGCGGCGGTTTCGGCGAAATCATGAATAATTCATTTGTTTAGGAGTGCCCCATGACGAATTTAACTTTGAAACCTTATATCTCTGAAGAAAAAATCCAACTTAAAGTTAAAGAGCTGGGCGAAACGTTGACGAAACAATTCAAAAACGAAAAGGTCATCGCGATCTGCGTTTTGAAGGGTTCTTTCATGTTCTATTCTGACTTGATCAGATCTATCAATGCTGACATCACTTGCGAATTCTTTGGCGTGGCTTCTTACCACGGTGGCACTTCTTCTTCTGGCGAAGTGAAAGTAACTTTGGATCTGGCTTCCCCGGTTGAAAACCAACACGTGATCTTGGTTGAAGACATCGTTGATACGGGTCTTACAATGAACTACTTGAAAAACTCCATCATGTCTCGCAAACCAAAATCTTTGACGACAATTGCTTTGCTTGAAAAGCCAGACGCTTTGAAAGTGAAATGCGACGTTGACCACGTTGGTTTCAAAATCCCGAACGATTTCGTTGTGGGTTACGGTTTGGATTACCAAGGTTACTACCGCAATCTTCCATACATCGCTCAAGTTCAAAACTTCCAATAGTTTTAAGAACCCGCGAAAAACAAAAGCCTGCTCTTATCCAGCAGGCTTTTTTATGTCTAATTTAGATTCAGATTAAAGTTTGATGGAAAGACCCGCGCTGACCACGATACCGAAGTTGTAAACATCAAGGCCACTTAGGAAGTCCCCTGTATTTACTTTGCTTAAGCTTTCTTGCAAGTCCGCTTGAACGACTAAGCCCATGCGGCGAGCAAACTTCCAGTCATACCCCGCACCGAAGGCGCCGCGAATATCTGTTGAGTTAAAGCTGCTTTTTGTATCAACACCATTGTTTGAGTAACTTTGCGTATAGCCATTGTAAGTAGAAGTCATTGTCGCATCGTATTTTGCGTCACTCAAAATACCCACGATCACACCCGCTCTGGCAAAGAAATGTGATTTGGAAGAGTGTGGCCATGAAAAACGAGCCATCACTGGAATATCGATATAAGTCAGAGTGAAATCGTAAGAAGAAGTATAGCCTGTGTTTACCAGCTTCAATTGGCCACCACGTTGTGAATACAACAAACCCGTTTCACCTTGCCACATACCACGGCCGACCAAGAAACCAACACCGCCCTGCATACGAGAAACAGCGTCGACACTTGAATTGTTTTTACCTTCGATACCAGAAAAATTAGAGCTTACATAACCAACCGTTGGTTCCATCGTAAACCATGGGTTAGGAATCGTACGAACGCGAAGAACTTCTTCACGTTGTGAAGTTCTGCCTGTTGCGGAAGACATCTGTTGAGATGCTTCAACTTCATCCTCAGCATAGGAAGGAGAAAACTGAGCCTGTGCTGACATTGAGAAACCCAAGATCATCGCTGCAATATAGTAAGTTGCCTTGTTCATATAAATCTCCTCTTATGCCAATGGGTATTGCAAAGAGAAGACCAGAGGCAACCTAAGGATGCCCGCTGAAAATACGCTAATTTCAATTACACGAAAGGCCTTCTCAGAGTGAGACAGACCCATTTTCCAAGGACGAAGTCAGTGCCATTTCTGGCACCCAACTGTCAGTTTGTTGCTAGTACTTTGTTTTACTGTAAAAGGATTCCCACACCGAAAGCGACATAGATAATCGCTGAAACAATATGCACCCATTTCATCGAGATTTTACGCAGAATTTTTTCGCCAAAGAACACAGCTAAACCATCGGAGAAAAGCATTCCCAGAGTTGTGCCCAAGGTCACCAGCCAGATATCTTGATATTTCGCTGCCAGTGCCACTGTTGATAGCTGCGTTTTATCCCCGATCTCTGCCACGAAGAATAGAATCGCCGTCGTCCAGAATGGATTCGCGTGCATTTTCGTTTCATCGCTATTGTCCTTATCTGGAATTAAAATCCAAATTGCGAACGCAAAGAACGTGATCGCCAACGCCCATTTTAAAATTTCTGGTGACACATACTGAGCGATGGATTCGCCCGCCCATGCAGCGAATAGATGATTGGCGATGGTTGCCGCGAAAATCCCCGCCATAATCGTCCACGGCTTTTTAAAGCGCAAGGCGAGGACTAAAGCGAGGAGTTGGGTTTTATCCCCCATCTCGGTGGCTGCGACTAACAAGAACGAATTTAAGATTGCTTCCATGAAGCCCTTCCAGTTTTTTAAAACCGGTGGCTCGTTAAACGAAAAAACGAGACCACACGGTGTTGCCGCCTCGAATAATTTCGAAATGCGGTAGCACTCGTGTCAGTCTCGTTAACTGGTGCCGGGATAGGCACCTGCGCTTAAACCGGAGTCTGCCTTAATTCAGGATCAGAACTCAGTATGTCGGCATTAAGCTTTGCCTTGGATCCCCCCAAGACAAACAAACTACTCCCTAACAGATACAACCATAAGTACACGTATACTCAATTGATTGTCAATACCACAGACTTATTTTCTCTACTCATTTAAAATTCTGAAGTAATTTCGGCTCTTCGGCATCTGTGCGTTACCGCTCGTACAAAACTTCGTTACGTTTTCAAAGCTTACCTAAACGTCATACATTTTTGTTTGCCTCCTCGCATAGTTCAGCTCAGAATTCTTTAAGTACAAAAAACGCTCCAAGAAAATCGGAGTGATCTAATAACCATCACGGAGGAATTTCCATGAAAAAACTAATCGTAGCAGCAGCAGTTATCGTTTCCGCTTCTTCAGCATTCGCAGTATCTAAAGGTGACCTTTCTAACGGTGGTTACGGCACAGCAGGTTGCGGTCTTGGTGCTCTTGCATTCGGTAACAAATCTGGTCCAATCCAAATCTTGGCTGCTACTTTGAACGGTACTGCAGGTTCTCAAACTTTCGGTATGTCTACTGGTACTTCTAACTGCGGTCCTTCTGTATTCGCAGCTAACGAAACTAAAGCATTCTTGGATAACAACGCAGTAGCTCTTGAGAACGACATCGTTCGTGGTCAAGGTGAGACTTTGGCAACTTTCTCAAAAATGATGAACTGTGATTCTCAAGTTTTGGGTACTACTTTGAAAAACAACTACAAATCAATCTACTCTGGCGAACAAAATACTGAGCGCGTTTTCGAAACAGCGCAAAAAGTTTGCTCTGTTAAAGGTTAATTTTTTGCTTAAGCAAAAAGCTTAACGTATAAAGAGAGGGGCCTTTACGGTCCCTCTTTTTTTATGAAAATATTAAGCTTCTTACTCTGCCTTATTCTAACTTCCACTGTTCAAGCACAAAGCTCGTCTGAAGCTGCTATCACCGAAGCGCTTAAACTCAATCTTGATCAAGACATTCAGTGGTGGAATCTTTTAAACTATCGCCGTGACGATTGGTTCACAAAACAAAGCCAAGCCGACTCTCCCCTGTTTTTCTTTTCTAAAGACGGCAAACTCAGTCCCCGTGCAGAATTAGAAGCCACAATCCAAGCGATCTTTGATCCGGCTGTTACCAGAGTTTCCCCCGAAGGAAATCTGCAAGAACGTGCACAATGTTTATTTCCCGGACGCTTTTTGTATTTGAAGCGCAAGCTTCCACAAATCACGTGGCCTCAAGTGGACTGCCAACGCTTTGAAAATTTCCGCGGTATTTTGAATGCGCATTCTGCGACTTATGTATTCTCTTCGTATTACATGAATAACCCCGCTTCAGCCTATGGGCATTCCTTCTTGCGCTTGAATCGCGGCAGCTCTTCATCGAACGAAAAAAAGTTTGAGCTGATCGATTTTGGCGTGGGCTTTTCCGGAGTTCCCGAGGGAGCAACCCCTGCGACTTACGCCATCATGGGTTTGATGGGAATGTTCACGGGGCGCTTTGAGATTCAGCCTTATTATTTCAAGGTTCGCGAATACAATGATTTCGAAAGCCGTGACTTGTGGGAGTACGACCTAAACCTCACACAGGACGAAGTTGATTTACTGGTAGCCCATGTCTATGAACTGCAACAAGCTCATTTTGATTATTGGTACTTTACAGAAAATTGCTCTTACAGAATTATCGCAGCTCTTGATGCCGTCAGACCTTCGTTAAAGCTTGTGCAAAAAACCAAACGTGCGGTTTTACCTGGCGACACGATGATGTTGGTTTACGATGCTCCTGGATTGGTACAAAAGGTCAACTATCGCCCCTCAGGCCGAGCGACTTTTGAAGCTCGTCTGAACACATTGAGTGATTCAGCTAAGGTTACTTTCGCTAAATTCATTCAAAACGAAAACGTCGATGACCTTGTTGCTGTCAAAGATGAAAAAGAACGCCAAGAGCTTTTAGATGCAGCGATGGATTACGTCGACTTCCGCTATGCTAGCGAAGTTCTGCATGAAAAAGGTCAGCATAAACTTAAAAAACAAATCCTAATCGCTCGTGCTGATGTGAACCGTGTAACTGCGGATTTAGTTATTCCAGCACCACTGCAAGATGCTCCCCACCAAGCACATGGTTCATTCCGAGCTAAGGCAGGATACCTTCACCGTGACGGTAAAGACTTAACGACATTTGGTCATCGCTTTGCCTTACATGATTTGCTAGATCCTATTCGCGGCTATCCGGCTTATTCAGAAATGCAAATGCTGCAAACGGATTTTAGCTACGATCCTGAGGCAGGTCGCGTGCAGATTGAAAAACTTGGTTTGGTCGAAATTGTTTCGTTGTCGAACTGGGATATTTTTAATCACTCGCCTTCTTGGAGATTAAAGTTCGGCTGGGATCGCGATTATCAATCAGAATGCGCCTACGATTGCTTGCCACTGTCGTTTTCTATCGGGGCAGGCCTGTCTAAGGAATTCTTTAAAAGCTTTGTAGCAAGCGCTTGGGTGCGTGCTGGATTTGCTTACGATGAAAGATTTGTGAATGATCAATTCCGTATGGGAGCGGGTCCCGCAGTTCTGCTACGTTATAACTTAAAAGATAATTTCAGTCTGTTAGCTGAGGCTTGGTACCGTTATGACAACCACGGCAGCAAAGAGGAATATCGTGATCTTTTTGCTGGAGCCCAAGTGGGACTTAGCAAAAATATCGGCCTGCGCTTAGGCGCGAAAGACCACGAAGAGTATAAGGCTGAGTTTAATTTCTATTATTAGCGATTGGCTGAAATCACTGTGGCGGCAGCAGGCTTTTCAGTCGACTGCGCGTGCAGGTAACCCATATAAAAACAAGACAGCACATACAAAAATAAAAGAGCTTTCGATTTCATTACATAGCCTCCGCAGATGCTGTCGTTTGATTCATATACTTAGATAGTTTTCCAGGTTGACCCTGTTTGATTCCCGCAAGACTGATGCGTGCATAGTTTTTAATTTGCGGACTGGATTTCAACTGAGCGAGCTTTTTCATAGACGCTTGAACTTGGGCTGGATTTACCAATGCCAACTGATCCAAAGCGACCATGGCTCTTGCACGAATTGCTGATTCATGCTGATCGTAAATTACACGAGATTTTGTATTGGCTACTTTTGAAGCAACAATCGGAGTTCTTACGATATCGAACAACGCGTGATGAGCTTCCATACCGGCCAGACTTAAAAGATAAACACTGACATAGCGCTCTTCTAAAGCACTCGTTTTATCCAAAGCCTTTGCTCTAAAAATCATCATATCTGACACAGGAAGTTTTTGTACTTGAGCGCGCACCATTTGGTGGTGTTGATTCCAATCCACACCGCGCTTGGCAAGAGTGCCGACTTCTTGTTCAATCAGAACCTGAGCCATGCTGAAGCCACCCATATTCTTTTGGGCGATCAATACAGCGCCTGGAGGAGGAGTCACTGGCTTTTCCAGCTTCAAATCCTTGGTTTTCTCAGCTACATAAACCAACCCAGCAACTAGGCCGATTACGATCATATATACTATGGGTCCATGATAACGAGACATAGGCGCTCCTTCCGCCCAGAATTACTACAACTCTTATGCCCCGCTGTGCCTTAGTTTATTTCGCGTTCACAAATATCCCCATGTAGAATTTGTAGACACCGACCATGATGCGGCACTCATCGCATGACAAAAAGTAACGGCACATTACACTGAAATTACGGCCAGATACGCCTGAACCGATCGGAGCACCTATGAAGCAATACCATGATTTGATGAACTTCGTTTTAGAAAACGGAACTAGAAAAGAAGACCGTACCGGCACTGGAACGATCTCTACTTTCGGTTATCAAATGCGCTTCAATTTGCAAGAGGGCTTTCCACTTCTAACAACTAAGAAGTTGCACACACGCTCGATCTTTCACGAACTTTTGTGGTTCCTAAAAGGCGAAACAAACATCAGCTACCTTAAAGAAAATAAAGTTACTATCTGGGACGAGTGGGCTGATGAAAATGGCAACTTGGGTCCGGTGTATGGCAAACAATGGAGATCTTGGGAAACTGCTGACGGTCGCACTATCGATCAAATCACAAACGTGGTTGAGCAGATCAAAAAAAATCCAGACTCTCGTCGTTTGTTGGTCATTGCTTTCAATCCTGGTGACGTCGACAAAATGGCTTTGCCACCATGTCATGCGTTCTTTCAGTTTTACGTAGCGAACGGCAAACTTTCTTGCCAGCTTTACCAACGTTCTGCAGATATTTTCTTAGGTGTGCCATTCAATATCGCAAGCTATGCTTTGCTCGTGCATATGATCGCACAGGTTTGCAATCTTGAGGTTGGTGACTTTGTTCACACATTGGGTGATGCGCATATTTACTCAAACCATTTGGAGCAAGTGCATTTGCAATTGTCTCGTGAGGAACGCCCTCTGCCACAATTGAAATTGAATCCTGACGTTAAAAATCTTTTCGATTTCAAATTCGAAGATATCGAAGTTGTTGGTTACGATCCACACCCTGCCATCAAAGCTCCGGTGGCAGTATGATTTTAACCCATATCGTAGCGTGCTCTGAAAATCATGTGATTGGTACTCAAGGTGGACTTCCATGGGATCTGCCTGAGGATATGAAGTTTTTCAAAGACACTACGAAGGGGCATATCATGATCATGGGTCGCAAGACTTTTGATTCTTTCAATGGCCGTGCTTTGCCAAATCGCTATCACATTGTGATTACGCGCGATCCTTCTAAGCAAAAATTTGAGTCTACAGAAAAGAGTCCCGTGGTTTATGTGGCAAGCCTTGAAGAGGCTGTTGCGCATGCGAAACCTCTGACTGAAAAATGGGGCGAAGAAGTTTTCATTATCGGTGGTGGCGAAATTTATAAACAAGCCATCGAAAAAAAACTGACCGATAAAATCTATCTAACCCTGATCCACAGGGAATTCCCTGGGGATACGTATTATCCGCAAATTGACCAAAATGTTTTCAAACTCACTCAACGTCGAGACGTGGAGTTGCCTATTCCTTTTTCGTTTCTTACGTATATGAAAAAGTAGGGACCAGATTTTGATCTCAATATGAGATTGCAAGCTTTTTCCCTTAGAGAATCTTTCAAAACGCCCGAGAATAATAGAGTACGAACACGGGAGTGATGAATGAGCGCCAAACGCTTTCAGACAAAAGAAAACGCTAAACTTGAGGTCTATGGCCACATAGGCAAGTCAGCGGCTGAAATGCGCAACCTCTCCGCTACCGGTGCCTATCTCGAAGTGAGCCAAGGTGACTACATCCCTAAAAAAGGCGACCTGCTGAACCTAACTGTGGAACTGAGCTCTTTAAAAAGAGTTTACAATGTGGCCGCAGAGGTTGTTTGGAGCAGCGGCGTGGGACTTGGCATATGCTTCATCCACAAAGACGACATCCTTGAAAGAATGATGGCCAAGGCGGGCGTTTTTTAATATAGTTGCCTTCAATGCAACTGCTAGCTCAACACAATCTTAGTTCATTAAACACCTTGGGTCTTAACTCCCAAGCAGAGCTCTATACAGAGTTGCATTCCTTTTCTGACGTCCAAGATCTTTTGAAAGACCAACAGCTAAAAAAAATCACCTGGAGAATTCTAGGTGGTGGTAGCAACTTGGTTCTGCCAGCCAAAGTCGGTGGACTGACGATTCGTTTAGCCAACAAAGGCCGAGAGCTGGTTCATCAAGACGACGAAGCTTGGTACGTGAAAGCCCAAGCCGGAGAAGTTTGGAATGAGTTCGTGCAATGGACTTTGGCCAACGGCTTCTGGGGCTTGGAAAATCTATCGCTGATTCCTGGAACTGTGGGCGCCTCCCCGATTCAAAACATCGGTGCTTACGGTGTTGAAGTGAAAGACACGATCTTTGAAGTGAACTGCGTGGAACTTGCCACGGGTGAATTGAAAGCCTTCAGTAATTCTGAATGTCAGTTTTCATACCGCGACAGTTATTTCAAACACGACGGCGCGGGTAAGTACCTGATTTGGGAAGTCACGTTCCGTCTGCCTAAGAAAAACAAACTGCACTTGGAATACGGCGATGTTCGTAAAGAGCTAGAACGCCAAGGCTTGGAATCCAATCCTACGAATATTTCAAAAGTCGTTTGTGAAATCAGATCCAGCAAACTTCCTGATCCCGCAGTGATCGGAAATGCCGGAAGCTTTTTTAAGAACCCGATTGTTCCGGTGCAAGTACGCGATCAACTCTTACAGAAATATCCAACTCTGGTGAGCTTCCCCTATGCTGATGGCATGGTGAAACTGGCAGCGGGTTGGTTGATCGATCAAGCTGGCTGGAAGGGCAAACAGATTGGCCCTGTAGGTATGTTTGAAAAACAAGCGTTGGTCTTAGTAAATCACGGCGGAGCAGATGCTGATGACGTGTGGAGAACAGCGGCCCAAGTTTGCGCTGATGTGAAAGAGCGCTTTGGTGTAGAACTCGAGCCGGAACCAATTCGTTGGTAACTAAGCGCGAAGCTTAGTACCCGTCTTCGCCGTCGTAATCACGGCAGTATGGATTCTTTTTGTTGTAGTATTTGTAGTTCGCTTTGCATGGATCATAGCTAGCGAATGCAGACTCTTCGTCCTTCCAAACATGTTCAATGAAATAACGTTTTGCAGGTTTCACTTTAGCGATGTGACGGTACTTGAACGTCAATTGCTTCAAAGCCTCTTGCTTGCTCTTACCTTGATAAATCATTTGGTAAAGAGCTGCTGCCTCACCTGAACGATCCGCGCCACCTTGGCAGTGAATAAGAATTGGACGAGGAGCAATGTTATATAGATCCAAAAGCTTCAACAAATTCTTACGATGAGGAATCTCCTCTGCCGTCATTGGAATGTCGTAGTGAAGAACACCCATCTGCTTGCTAACAGCCATCTCTTGCTGCCACCAAAAAGAAAGAGGCTCTGCCCCACGCAAATTAATGATCGTCTGAATCTTGTGCTTTTTGATGTAGTGTTTGAATTCCAAAGCATCGAGCTGAGCCGAACGATAAAGCTGCCCTTTATCCACTTCGTGGAAGTTAGGCCCAAGAATATCGCTAGCAAACGCCGGCGAGAAAACCATCAATGAGAACAAGAAGATAAATAGACTTTTCATAGAGGGTTCGCTTACCAAAACCTGCAACGCGTCAGCCAGTACATTCCCCACCTTGGAAAAAACGTAAGACAAAGGCGCCCCGCCGATTTTCAGGAATACAAAGCGTTCCTAAAAAGCGACAGGGCGCCTTTTGTGGGGTTTTATGTCGCTTGTCACTTTGTTAGACAAGGATATGCCCACCTAATCAAATATAAGCTAGTTTCACGAGGCTTCCCATTTGCATAAGGAACACTCCATGGAATCACGTTGGTTGAAAATCGTTTTTACCGTTCTTACTCTACTATCTGTCTACGTTATCGACGCCGGCGCAGCCTCTGGCCCGCAAGCCAGTCGCAATAATATCGTAGAAAGCTGCGAGCCCTCAAAACGCCCGGGCCTAGCCATGGACCAAAGAGACGACTCCCGCATGGAGTGCCTTAAGAAAAAGAAGACCCAACTATCCGCAACTCAATGCCTGGCTATGGCTAAAAAAATGGAGTACTCCAACAACGCCGAAGAAGCCCGCATGATCTGCCTATATGATTTGAATAAATTAAGTGCCAAAGACTGCGCAACCGTAGCCAAAAACATGGAATACGCAGACTCCGGCGACGAAGCGAGATGGCACTGCATCCGCGAGTTCAATAAATCCATCAGCAAAAAACAGTGCGAGAAATTAGCAAAAGCCATGGCCTACCCACCAAACACAGAGCGCGGCCTAATGTACTGTGAAAACGAACTAAACTAATAATTAGTCACACTCACAATCTCCACCGCGAGTGGTACGAGCGCGCCCCAAGCGCGCAAGTGTTCCCCGCCTCCAAAAAAAGCGAGTGGGGCCAAAGGCACCCACAAGCCAAACTCCCCGCGCCCCCATCTCTCTTGAAAGACCCGTAATGTTCGCGCCAGAACATTACAACCATTGGCAACAGACAAACCAGCACGGACGTCAGATCGAACCTATTGCATAAAAGGCGACCTCCGTCGGCGCAGGATGCGCGAACCCGGCACCGCCGGGCGACGGTGAGGCACGATGCCGTGTCGCCGTTATGCAATAGGTTCGATCTGACGTCCGTGCGGGTCCAGCCCCCTAGACCAAAGTATTGAAAATTACACAAACATTACGGGTTTGTAAAAAACCAGACTTGAACGCGCGTCCAGCTCGACCTATTCTGTCCTCATCAGAGGGACTCTTGTCCTAAGGAAAGGGAGAATCATTCAAATGATTCAGTCTATGGAAAAAGAAAAAGCGAAGAAAACTAAGATCATAGTAAAAGCGCCCACTCAAGAACGTTCTCGTCAGACAGTCTCTACTATTCTCGACGCATGTTCTCGCTTGTTGGTGTCCGAAGGTTTCTACTCCATCACTACTGATAAAATTGCAAAAGAAGCCGGCGTAAGTATCGGTTCCCTTTATCAGTTCTTTGGAAACAAAGAATCCGTTGTTCAAGCCGTTGTGAAAAATTTGATGGAAGAAGACAAACGCATCATGAGCGAAAAAATTCGCACGATCTTCCCTCTGCCTCCGGAACAACGTGTTCGCGCAATGTTGGAACTTGCTTTCGAAACTTACCGTAGACAATACGAATTGCGTGCGAAGCTAACAACGATTCAATACTACGTTGCAGATGCAGCTTATATTTCTGAATCTATCCGCTTCTTCCAAGAAATTATCCGTTACAACCTGCCGCAAATTCCTGGCAAAGACATGGATAAACTATCTTACATCATCGTGAATGCCTTCATCGGTTTGGCAAACACAATGGCGATCGATAATCCAAACTACATCAACGACCCGACAATCTTGAATGAGATGAGTCAGTTGTTTATGAAGTACTTGGATATCCCAGTTGAAAACAAAGCTTAAAAAATAAAAAACCCGGTTGAGAAACCGGGTTTTTGCTTTTTAGAGATAGAGATAATTCTAATTCGTTTTTTCAGAAGCGATCGTGCGGCCTTTACTTGCCAATGAAATCAATGCCACGTTGTATTTATCTTTCGGCAAAGAGATCACTGTTTTCGAAGGAATCGCGAAACCTTTTTTGATCACCGCATGAGTTAAATGCGGATTGAAAACTTGAGCTTTCTGATGATCACCGTCAAACCACTTTACCAATTCTCTGTATTTGATTGGCTTTGGCAGTTTTAAATCCTGAGATTCAAACGGTTTCGCCCAAAGGACTCCACCGAAATAGGTGTTCGCATTTTTCTCGACTTCAAGCACTGCTAGGAAGCAGGCATAAAAGTTTCGAGAGGCAAAACCAAAGCTACGACGAGAAGCCACGTTATCCACCAAGTAAGCCAGATCACGAGACTTGTACGACTTCGTCATCTTAGAAACACCCGTAGGACCATGATTGTATCCAGTCACCGCCAATGGCCATGAATCGAGCATATTGTAATTGCTGCGCAGAAGTCTTGCGGCAAAACGAGTCGCATCCATCGGATGGTTGCGCTTATCCACCGACGAAGAAATCATACGATACGGTTTTGCAGTGTAAGGCATGATCTGCCACATACCGCTCGCACCTACTTTAGAGCGTGCATTGATATTGAAAGAGCTTTCAACATAAACCAGGCGCACAAGTTCGATCGGAAGTTTTGCTTCACGGAAGATATCTTCCATGTCCTCGATATAGCGACCGGAATAAAAGATGGCTTGTTGCATGCGATCTTTTTGTCCCAACTGAAAGCGCAAGTTACTGCGAGCTTCTTTGCTGAGTTTTAGTTTATCCGCGATCTCTTCTTTGACTTGATCGATCTTTTTTTGTTTTTCGCGATCTGTTTTCAGACCTTTAAGATCGACGATCTGATAAATCTTATCGATGTTTTCAGAGTCATGCAGGATGCCTTGTTCAGAAGTGTATTTGCCATAGACATCAACCCAGAACTGAACTTGTTTTTCCATTCCCTTAGGAGTGGCAAAAGCTTTGGAGGAATATCCAAGAGTTTTATCTTGGTTCTTATAAATAGGCTGTCGCCACATGCGACTTTCAGGCAATACACGCGGCACCACATTCGGCACGATATCATTCGCGTCGTTCTGCCCATAAGCGATGGGAGAAATAAGGGCCGTGGCTAAAACCGAAACAAAAAAGTACTTCACTACTAGAATCCCTTCTGGTGTGTTCGCTTCTTAATCATTTTATCAAACTTTTCAGAAGATTATCAAAATATTGTCGAACCATCGCTTCGTCTGTACTGCCATTGTATATAAAGGAGAACGTAATAACTTTACCGTCTTCTAGACCGGCATAACCCGCGAGAGTTACAACGTTATTTATATATCCCGTTTTAGCACGTACCCAACGTTCCGCATTTGTTCCCTTCATTCTTTTTTTGAGGGTTCCATCAATTCCCGCAATGGGAAGGCTTTGCAGGAATTCGGGTTGTACACGGAAATCGTTGCGCAGATGCTGAAGCACTTTCCACATCGCGTATGAAGACATTTTATTTTCACGAGTCAAACCAGAAGGACTCTGTAAGCTGTATTGATCTTTAGGGATTTGCAAAGCTTGCATGTGATCTTGGATCACCAACATCCCGTCAGCCAAAGTCACACCTTTATCTTTTTTCAGTGTGCCCATGTTTTTCGTCAGCATCTCTGCCACATAGTTATTTGAGAATTTATTCATGTCTGCGACGATGGCTTCGATCGCTTTGCTTTCTGCTTCCGCAGCCAAGCTTGCCGTCGCTGGCGTATTTCCTGTTTTTACTGCGCCTGTAACCGTCACTCCACGCTGAGCCAAAAACGCTTTCAAATTATAACCTGACCAAAGGTCCGGCTGAGTGATGTTCTTAAAGATCGTTACTTCTTTCGTGTTCACACCGATGCTGCCACCCACGTGCAAAAGATCTCCATCAAATTTTGGATCTTCTTTACGATCAGCGAAAACTTCGCCAGCAGTTGCTTTCGTTTTAGTTTTTGCAACCAAGCGGATGTAATCATTTTCTGGGTCGGCATAAACACGAGCATCGTCACCAGCTTTCGCGCCAGGACGAACAAAGATATTAATCGAGTTCCAATTAAAAGACATCGCACCCACTGGAGCATCGTAAGCACGGTCTACGCGTTCTTTTTGACGAGAAATATCGTAGCGCATTTTATCGAACAAGGAATCGTCGACAACGATATCGCCCTCGACACGTTTGATATCATTTCTTAAAAAGGCATTAACCAAGAACCACATGTTTTCAGAAACAAACGAAGGATCACCGCCGCCTTTTAAATATACATTTCCTTTAAGAACACCTTTGCTGATATCACCCGTGGTCCAGATCTGTGTTTTGAATTTATGGCCCGGAGGAAAAGTCGCAAGCACCGCCGATGCCGTCGCAATTTTTGTGATGGATGCTGGAATCATGATTTTAGAACCATTGTTGTCGAGCAGAACTTTTAAGTTCTCGCCCTCACCCACTGTCGCATACATACCAATATCAGAGAGCTGGACCTTGTGTTTTTTTGCCAAGGATTGCATCTCGGACTCTGCGGTTTTTGCATCCAAATTTGCATTTGCTGAAAAAGTAAACATCAACGCTGTCGTCAGAATGAAAAATCGCATTTGGAGTCCTCCATGAACATTGCCTAGACAATGGTAGCGATCGAAAAATGATTTCGCAACAAATTGCACATGAGTTGTTAGACTGAGGTGCATGAAAAAGCGCGAATGGCTTATTGTTATACTTCCACTTGTTGCGACTTGGTTGTTCGACCGCGTAACTAAATTGTGGGCTACGGATATCATTGCGGTGAAATCCTATGGCCCATTACACTTTGTATTGCACCACAATCACGGCGCAATGCTAGGCCTGTTTTCAGATTTGCCATCAGTTCTGCGTATCGTGTCGCTTTCTACGGGTGGTGCATTCCTTCTCTGTACCTACGCTCTGATTCAGTACATGTTACCAATTAAGTCTCTGACTTTGCGCTGTGGTCTTTCGATTTTGATCGGTGGTATTTTAGGAAACGTTGCCGATCGTATTGCGTGGGGATATGTCGTCGACTTTATCGTCGTGGGTACTCCGTCTTTATCAAGTCCCGCGTTTAATATCGCAGACGCCCTTCAGTGGGTGGGTTATGCGCTGATCGTTTACGCCATCATTCGCGAAGGCGAACTTTTGTGGCCAGAAAACAATTCACGCAAAAAGTTCTGGGTGAATCTTTCGTTCCAAATTAAGTACTGCCTTTTGATGATGGCTGTGGGCTTAAGCTTGACCCTTATCAGCTTGGTTTTCTCTTACACCTACTTGCGCGTGACGATTCAAGAGCTGGTTGGAAATAACCAATTCCTTTTGAATAAGTTCCTGGTGCCCTATGTAATTACGTTCATCATCATCTGTATCGCATTCTGTGCGATTACTTTTGCCGTCGGAAAAGTTCTGTCCCACCGTATCGCGGGACCGATCTATGCCTTTGAACGCTATATCCGAAATATTTTTGATGGCGAGAAACGCGGCCCCTTTAAAGTACGTAAAGGTGACGAGTTCAAAGAGCTTGAGGCCCTAGCGGAAGAGATCAACACCCGTCTGGTTAAGATGAGATCCGAACGCACCGTGAATGTTGTAGAGTTCGACGACAAATCAGATACTAAAGCGCAAAACGAATAAAAAAATGCCGGGCTTCAACCCGGCATTTTATTTTTAGAGCTAGTTCATCGCTCTTGGGAAGAGCGGCGTTGTGTTGTCCATTTTCAGCTGGTAAGCCGGGAAATCAATTTCCAAAGCAATCTTCAACAGGTCGTTGACGTTATCAACGAAGTGGAACTTGATTTGGGTTTTGATTTCTTGAGGCACCTCGCGCAAGTCTTTTTCGTTTCTCTTACACAAGATGATCTCTGTCACCCCGGCTCTGTGAGCCGCAATGATTTTTTCCTTAATACCACCGACTGGCAAAACACTTCCGCGCAGGGAGATCTCGCCGGTCATTGCTAGTTTAGGATTCACGGGTTTCTTCAATAGTTTTGAGGCTATTGAAGTAAGCATCGTTACACCCGCCGACGGACCATCCTTCGGAATCGCTCCCGCAGGGACATGGACGTGTACTTCTTTTTTAGTGAAGTCCAACGTTGGGTCCATCAATGGCAATCGGGCTTTGAGTAAGCTCATCGCGATTTTTGCAGATTCCTGCATCACCTCACCCAGCTGTCCGGTCAACAGAAGTCCACCACTGCCTGACATCTCTTCAGTTTCAATGAATAAGATGTCACCACCCACTGGTGTCCATGCAAGACCTGTGACCACACCTGGAGGCAACGCTGTCTCTGTTAATTCAGAAGTGAATCTTTCAGCTCCGAAGATGTCATCCAGATCATTGATATCAACGATCAGTTTGTCACCGCCAGCTTTTAAAATCTTTAAACTCATGAACTTACAAATTGTCGCGATCTTACGTTGCAGTTCACGTACACCCGCTTCACGCGTGTAGTCCGTGATCATTTTCGACAAGGCACCTTCGGTGATCTCTAGCTGAGACTCCTCGATACCGTGTTCCTTTAACTGCTTTGGCCACAAGTGGCGTTTCGCGATGTTTTTCTTTTCCTCAATCGTATAACCAGTCAGTTCAATGACTTCCATACGATCTAGCAATGGCCCTGGGATTGTATCCAGCGCATTCGCTGTCGCAATAAATAGAACTTTCGAAAGATCAAACGAAGTATCCAGGTAATGATCTTGGAAAGAATTATTTTGCTCGGGATCCAATGTCTCAAGTAGTGCACTTGCCGGATCGCCGTTAAAGCTGCGTGATAATTTGTCGATCTCATCCAGTACGAAGACAGGATCGTTTTCACCGGCTTTTTTAATTCCGGAAATCACTCGGCCTGGCATGGCTCCAATGTATGTACGTCTGTGACCGCGGATTTCCGCATCATCACGTACACCACCCAAAGCGACGCGCACATATTTTTTACCTAGTGCGTGTGCAATGCTTTTACCTAGGGATGTTTTACCGACACCCGGAGGGCCGACGAATAGCAAGATCGAACCTTGATGCGATTTACGCAGTTTCATCACTGCCAAATGCTGCAAGATTCTTTTTTTAATTTTCTCCATACCGAAGTGATCTTCATTCAAGATCGCTTCCGCGCGATCCAAATCGATCTCTTGGTCCGCAGATGATTTATTCCACGGAAGGTCCGTCATCAAATCTAAATGCGTGCGAATGATTTGATACTCAGGCGAAGCTGAGTTCATATTTTCCAAACGTTTTAGCTGAGAGTTCGCCAAAGCCAAAGCTTCGTCAGGCATTCCCGCTTCTAAAATTTTCTTACGGAAGTTATCGGCCACGTCGTTATTGTCTTCATCACCCAACTGCTCGCGAATGACTCGCATTTGCTCGCGCAAAATACTTTCCTTCTGGCTTTGATTGATGTTTTCAGTCAATTTTTGACGAATATCCAACTGGATTTTCAAACGCTCTTTTTGTTCCTTCATCAGGTCCAAAATTTTAAGCGCACGTTCGCGCACATCAGCAGTTTCTAAGATTCCCTGCTTTTCTGCCAGAGTGAAATCAGCATGGGCTGCGCAGACATTTGTCAGAAGCGATAGCTCCTCGATCTCTCCGATCCATTCTTTTACTCGGCGCATGTGTTTACCAAGCAAATCGACTGTTTCGTAAGCGATTTGTCTGAGGCTTTCAAGCAAGGCTTCCTCGGTCTTGCGATCTGCGACCAGGATATCTTCCATACCTTCCGTCAAAGTCTCATAGATTCCATTTTCATATCTCATATTCAGAGCACGAATGCGCTGATGAGCATTGACGAGAATCGTATAGCTGCCATCATCCTCTTTTTTATAGGATTCGATTTTACAAAGTGTACCGATCGTATGCATATCCTCTGGCTTTTCCACAGTGCCTTCAGGATTTTTTTGCGTAAGTAAAACGATCCACTTTTGATTGGTTAATGCTTTTTGCAAAGCTTGAATACTGCGGTCTCTTCCAACCCGCAAAGGCATGCTGACACCGGGAAACAGAACGGCATTTCTTAGCGGAATAACAGGAAGGTAACCAGATACGAATGACATGGTCTCACCTTTCCCCTGCAGATAGTGCAAGGTCATAGGTTAATCATGTATCCGATTTAGAAAGCGTCAAGGTGAGGGTTAATAAACAATTCCCACGTCTTTGATGCGGGATAGATAATATCGTTTATTCGTATTTTCTCTCTGACAAAGGGCCATAAGATAGTCGCCATCTGGATTACGTACGATACCAATAGGACTCACACGGCGCGTTTCACCCTTAGCTGAGCCTCCATCATATACGAGGTCCAAATCTTTTTTGGTGTGAATCGATTCGATCATGGTCTTTAAATTAGAGTCATTCGCTTGCATGGAGTAATCTCTCCACCACAATTGCTTACCTTGGCTTTTGATCGCTTGCGCGAGAGTTGCTTCCTCGCCCATTTTTTTAAAGCATTCCAAACCAACATATAAGCAAGCCTTAGCATCATCGTAAGCGCGATGTGCTTGGCCACCATCAATATTCAAATGCTTGATCAAAGTTTGCAGCTTGTGATTTTCAACACCATGAATCCATTTGCGTGACAGAAGACTTGTGCACAATGCTGGCTCTGGTGGAAGTGTTAATCCGGCTTTTTCAAAATCGATCGATAAAAAACCCAAATCAAATGGCGCATGATGAGCCATCACGATCGAGCCTTTGAAAAATTCGTGGATCTGATGAATCTTGTCATTCATCAATGGCGCATCAGCGACCATCAAATTAGTGATGCCGTGAATGCCGATGATAAAGTCACTCATCAGCTCGCGCGGCTTCAACAGAAACTGCAGGCGATCAACCTCTTCACCTTTAAAGTACTTTACGGCCCCGAATTCGACGATGTCATATCCAACTGGATAGGCGCCGCTGGTTTCAGTGTCGAAAGCAATGTACGTATATTCATTTAAAGGCAGGTCTAAGTTCATAGAGGGTCTTCATACCTCGGCATATGGCTCTTGGTCCAGTATCCCAGCGGCTTTTCTTTGATTTTGTAGTTTCTTCGTTCACAATGAAATGCACTATCTATGCGAAGATACATCAGTTTTATCATTATTCTATTAGGCCTTGTTCACTCCACCAGCCACGCCGCGGAGAACACTCCGACGTTTAAGCTATCAGGGGACGTGAGCTTATTAACTCATTACGTAGAAAACGGGCTGTCACAAACTGACAACTCACCTGCGCTACAAGGTTCCTTCTGGTTTAACTTTGGACCTCAGTTCCGCATGGGACTTTGGGGCTCCAACGTTCACTACGATAATGGTGGAGATAATTTCAATCTGCGCGGGAATGCCGATATCAAAATTGATTTCAGCACGACTTCTAACGCCGTCATCATGTACACGTACAGCAAGTATTTTAACGAAGATGAGCGCACTGGAAATATCTTAGCACTACACCTCAACTTCGGCACCTATCGCGTGATGTATGATTCCATGTCCAACTGGGAAGGCACGCACAAGCGCAACACGCGTTTGGGTTTCGGCAAAGCCACGCAAGTTTTTACGGATTGGATTTGGGATAACGAAATCGGTTACAACTCTCCCGACGTCAATGAAATCAGCAGCTACTTTGATGCTCGTACGGCTCTGGGAACTAACTGGGGAGTGATCTTTTTTGAAGGTGCCGTGACCGGCACCTCTGCACCCAGCGACCTGAATGGCGCTGGCGATATCTTTGTTATTCTGTCAGCGAAGACGGGCTTTTAGCTTCGTCTTTCAATTCTTGATCGATTTGCTCACGAAGAGGCTTAGCTTTTTGAGCTTCTTCTTTACGACGAGTCGATACTTGGTTCACGAAGTTATCATAAACCGACATATCCACATTCTTCGTACCGAACATTGTTTCAAGCTTACGTTGCTTACGACCATCTGAAGTCGTCTCTTTTTGGGCGATCTTCACTTTAATGAAACCAACCAATTTCTTAGGATCAACTTCACCGCGTTTTTCTTTAACGCTGATTGCACCACTTACAGAAACTGTGCTGCTTTCAAGAGAAGCAGAGATTTTGTTACGAACGATGTCCAAACGTTGTGAAGCCACGCGGTTTGCTGTCATCGCCGAACCATCTGGTACGGATTGTACGAAGAGACCTGAAGTCAGCTTGATCTCTGCATCTTTCAAACCTGCCGTCACACCTTTGATTTTGTCCATGACATTAACAAAGGAAGCATTTGGATCTGAAGATCCACGTTCAAACAACATGTAATCAGGAATGTCGAAATCAAAACCATCGGGAGTGACTACTACGTTTTTAGCGACATCATTCATCTGGTCAGCCATGTACGCAGCAACAACTTTCGCGGAACCCATATCCAATAGATTTGGAGTTTTATCCATTGGCTCCATGAAACTTTGGAAGGCCTTAAGCGGCTCATTCAAAAGATCCAAGAAAAGTTTTTCAAGAGTTAGTTCAACCCCGAAGTTTTGGAAATTATATTCAATAACTGAAGGTGTAGAGAAGTAATCGGATACTGCTTTTTTCGTTTGGTCAGATTGACCTACGATCCACATAACGAGGAAGAAGGCCATCAAGGCCGTCATAAAGTCAGCAAGGGCAACCTTCCAGGAACCCCCGTGTCCACCACCGCCTTGGACGATGATCTTTTTGATGACGATTGTCTGTTTCTTCTCTGCCATGATTCTTCCTTAATCCAGAGGGAGCCCTGTTCGTGGCTCCCGTACTGTTAGCATTATGCAGCTTTCTTAATCTCTTTTGTCGCTTTATCGATCTCAGCGAACGTTGGTCTTTCCTCAGGCATGATGGAACGACGAGCGAACTCCACACACACGATCGGAGGTGCACCACGTTGCAAAGCTACTAGAGCAGCTTTGATACAACCAAGGTAACGACCTTCTGCCTCGATATCGGCAGCAATTTTTGTTGCAGTTGGCTCGATCAAACCGTACGCACAGAAAACCCCTAACATCGTACCCACGAGGGCATGGGCAACGTACTCACCGATAACTTCTGTACCCGCCGTCAAAACACCCATGGTTTTAACGATACCAAGTACGGCGGCAACGATCCCCAGACCCGGGAAACCACCGGCTACGGCGGCGATCGCATGCTGCGCTAGATGTTCCTCTGCGTGGATACCTTTGATATCCGCATCCAAAAGATCATCAACGTCATATGGTGAAAGTTCTGAAGACAAAGTCACTTTCATCGTGTCGCAAAGAAAATCTACGGCATGGTGATTGTGCATGAAGCTTGGGTAAGCTTTAAAGATGTCAGACTTTTCTGGTTCCTCGATATGTTTCTCGATACCTTGAGGACCTTCTTTTCTGAAGACCTGGAAAAGTTGGAAAAGCATTTGCAGAAGTTCGACATAGTCAGACTTCTGAGGACCTTTCGCTGTCATCGCTTTGATGGAAAGCTTAAAGCCCATCTTTACGATCTTCATTGGATTGGCAATTACGTAACCACCGAATGCAGATCCCCCGATGATAACCATCTCAAGACCGGCGGCTTCAATGATAACGCCCATTTTACCGTGACCGGCGATATAACCACCGAACACTGTCGCAAAAACTATCAATATACCTACAAAACCCATAGAATATGACCTCTTCAGGTGAACTATCGGATTGATACGTGTTAGAATTGAGTCATCGGCAAATAATCTTGCCCATGGTCCGGAGAGGGAATAAGACAATTAATATGAAAGCAACTCTGCAGAACCTTTTCATCATCGTTACTTTCCTTATGACCGGTCTAACGTCCTGGGCGCAAACTACGGCCTCCGAGACAGACCCGCTCTTAGTCGAGACTCAAGTCCTTCCTTATGAATGGAGTCCGGGCCAAGGTGGTTCACTTAAGTTCAAATTAAAATTGCCAGAAGGTTTTCACGCTTATGAGGATCAATTCAAAGTTGTGATCTATGAACCAGATGGATTTAAAGTTGCACCCTTCCAATTAGAACCAATTACTAAGTGGTACGATAAATTCTCGAAAAGAGAGCGCACTGGTTTGGTGGGTGAAGGGACTTTGTCTGCGCACATTGAAGCCCCTACTCGCTTTTTGAAAAAGCACAGCAAGATGAAGTTGGAACTTACTTACCAAGCTTGCTCTGACCAATTCTGCTTATTCCCGACAACAAAAACTTTAGAAGTGCCAATTGTCACACCAATGGTTGAGGGCGAAGCACAACTACAAGCTGGCACCGGATCGCACGAAGATCCAAGTGGATTCTTCGACAGCTCGAACTTCAGCAAGTACTTGGGTTCCAGCATGATCGCTGGTTTGATCTTCGTTTTCTTTGCGGGGATCTTCACAAGCTTCACTCCTTGCATCTTTCCGATGATTCCGATCACTTTGGCAGTTTTAGGAAATCACTCGGAAGAACGCTCTCGCCTCCAGAATTTCTTAACTTCATGTATTTATGTTTTAGGTATTGCGACGACTTATTCCCTTCTAGGCCTGGCTGCTGCCAGCAGCGGGAATATGTTTGGAGCATCACTCGGAAATCCTTACGTTCTCTCGGTAGTTTGCGTGATTTTCTTAGCGATGGCTTTGTCGATGTATGGTCTTTACGATTTGCAAGTGCCTGCATTCCTACGCAATCGCCTGGGCGCGAAAAAACAAAAGCAAAGTATCCTAGGAATTTATCTGACGGGATTATTTGCCGGGATCGTTGCAAGCCCATGCGTCGGACCCGTGTTGGTCGCAATTTTGACTTACGTGGCTTCGACTAAGAACATGCTGTTTGGTTTCTTGTTCTTATTTGTCTATGCCTTAGGTTTAGGGCTGATCTTTATCGCTCTAGGTCTTTCCAATCAGTTAGTGAAGTCTTTGCCTCGCTCAGGTCCGTGGATGGTTTGGTTCAAATTCATCTTGGGTACACTGATGCTTTCGGCATTTTACTACTATTTAGAATTGCTCTTCCCAGCTCGTTGGTTCGATGGATCTCTGGGATTAGGCCTGGTTGTCATAGCAAGCGTCTACGGCGCGTTCCTGCCAACAAAAGGTGGCGGCAATACTCCACGCAAGCATATCCAAAAAGGTGTCATGCAAGCTGTTCTGATCGTCGGTATTGGGTATATCGTTCTGTCAGTATTTGATCTGCGTCCTTATATCCGTGGTCGCATCATGGCCGATAACTCCATTAATCAGATTCAAATGATGAACTGGCAACCGTACACTGATGAAGCCTTGGCTCAAGCGGTGAAAGAAGGCCGTCCTGTGATCATTGATTTCTGGGCGGAGTGGTGTGCTGCTTGTCACGAGCTTGCGGAAAACACATTCACGGATCCACGTGTTCGTGCAATGGGTGGAAACTTTGTGCTGTTGAAATACGACGCCACAAAAGAATCCCCACAATTGAAACAGCTGAAAAAGAAATACAACATTCAAGGTTTGCCGACAGTTATTTTCTATAACTCTAAAGGCGTTTGGATTGATGGTTTGACGCTGACTCAGTTTGAAAGAGCCGACAAGTTCTTGCAACGAATGGAAAAAGCATCCAAGTAGGACCAAACTCCATGTTAATTACATGGATACAATAATCTAAAGAAATCCACGCTTTATTCCGAAAAGATATCGGAATGAGGCAGCAAACTTACCTTTCTGAATGTTTCCGAAAGCTTGCTCAAGTTCTCGCAATTACTGCGGGAACTGCCGTTATTTCTGCTTGTAGTATCAGCGCCAAGATCTTTGATGGCTTGAGCTCAACGCCTCCCACAGCCCCGACTCTACTATTAAGCTCCACAGTGACAGGACCTAGCAACGTCTCAAATTGGAACGTCTTACTGACTTCCTCTGAGGCCCTGTCAGCAATTAGCATGACTGATTTTGTTCTTACGAATTGCACGATCACTTCAATGAGTGTGATCGATTCAACTCATTGGAACTTGGTTGTCACACCAACCGCGGAAGGTCCCGTGAGTATTTCACTCCCCGCAAGCTTTGCAACGGGAACGACCACATCTATAGATAACGAAGCGTCGAATGTTCTATCGATGGTCAGCGACATTACTGCCCCTCAAGTTACACTGGGATATCTGGGAACCAATCCGACGAACGTAAGTCCTTTAGTTATAGACGTTGTTTTTGACGAAGACGTTTTACAACCGGAGATTTCAGACTTTCAAGTTACCAATGGTTCCGTTGATAGCATCACTGGAAGTGGACGTGTCTATTCTATTGAGATCACTTCGTCATCGAATCTTGCGACTGTGGGAGTTCGATATCTTGCAAATAGAACGACGGACTTAGCAGGAAACAACAACACTGTTTCAAACAGTCTCTCTATTGATTTCAACTCGAATCGTCCATTGCCAACACTCTCGACGTCAGCAGGTACGCACACCAATACCGCGGCGATCACTGTCGACGTCAGTTTTTCGGCAGCAGTCACGGGATTTGATTCCTCGGATTTGGATCTAACCAATGCCACTGTTAGTGGTTTGACTGGCAGCGGAGACACCTATAGCTTCACCTTAACAGCGACCGCTGAAGGTGACTTCAGTGTGCGAGTAAAAAATAATGCTGCGACCGATGCGAGTTCTAATTTATCTTCGACTTCGAATCTTTTAACCGTCCGTTACGATGCCACAGTTCCGACTGTGACCTTATCAAAAACTGAGGCAAGTCCCACAACACTTCAAGCTATCACGATCACTCTGACTGCAAGTGAATCGATCACAGGACTAGCACTGACTGATTTCACTACGACTAATTTAACTCTGAGTTCACTTTCAGGTTCTGGATCTTCATACACACTCACTGCAACAGCCAATGCTGAAGGCAGTATCTCGATCCAACTTCCTGCAAGCGTCGTCGCAGATGCTGCAAGTAATGCAAATACGGCGTCTAATACACTGACTTGGTATTACGACACAGCAGCTCCGACAATCACTATTGCTTCAACACAGGCACCTTCAACGAACGTCTCGCCTATCGCTGTGACATTTGAAACCAGCGAAGCAGTGACAGGATTTACATCATCCGATGTGTCTGTGACCAACGGGACTCTTAGTAATTTCACTTCGGTGGATTCAACTCATTGGACTGCGGATGTCACACCAACAGCTGACGGAACTGTTTCAATTTCGGTTGCGGCGGGTAGCTTTCAAGATGGTGCAGGAAAAAATAATACCGCGGGCTCTTTGAGTGTTAGTTATGACGGAACTCGACCGACAGTGACTTTAAGTGGTCTGTCATCTTATTCAACAACATCCCCACTCACTGTTACTGCAACTTTCAGTGAATCGGTGACGGGATTTACAAATTCAGATTTAACGTTGGTCAATGCGACGACAAGTATGACTGGCAGCGGGACAACTTACACAATCACCGTCACACCTACCGCAGAGGGCACATTCAGTGTGACTATTCCTGCTGGGGCCGCCGCGGATTCTTTTGGAAATACCAATACAGCATCAACAACTCACTCCAGTATTTACGATGTGACACCTCCGACATCGACAATCACTAGCGATTTAGGTGTGGCTGCCTTTGAAACTCCGATCCCACTGACAATTCGTTTTAGCGAGATCGTGACAGGTCTGACGACTTCAGATTTCAATGCCACGGGTGGATCTGTGACTAGTGTGGTTGGTTTCGGAAGTGTGTATTACATTTCCTTTGCGGCGTCTGGACCAGGAGCAAAATCGATTTCGTTAAAGGCCTCATCAGTTACTGATGGTGCGGGCTGGGCTAATACCGACACGCCATCCAGCAGCGTATTTTACTACGACACAACGATTACAAATCTAAGCATCACCGAAACTGAACAGGTCATTCCTGAAAATGATGGATCTGCAAAACAATTTACGGTGAACTCTACGGTATCAAAACCCTATGACATTCACTTAACCTACTCAACGACTGGTGACGCCGTTGCAGGTTTCGATCACTCTTTGCCTGTTTCAGGAACTGTGACTCTGCCTGCGAACTCCACAAGCGTGACGGTGCCTTTTACGGTTTCCTCCAGTGCAAGTACTGCGAATAAATATTTCCAGCTAAATTTTAACTACGCCGATACTCCCGTAGCTCGCTTTACTAAGAACTATCAAAGCCGTGTGCTTATTTCAGATGTCACGAATCCCTCTCACGCAGAAATTTTACAGATGTCTGGACGACGCAGAAACCGCTGCGCAATCTATACCGGCGGTGTTCTGAAATGTTGGGGTTACAATATATCTAGCTCGCTTGGTGTTGGCAGTACGGCCGCCAATATTACCACTCCGACGGTCGTCGCCTCTGCCGATACTTACCAGAATGTTTCAACCGGAGAGTTTCATACTTGTGCCGTTACTACGACAGGCAACCTGCAATGCTGGGGTTCACAAAGCAACTATCGCATCGGGGACAACGTCTGGGGAAGCTATCGAACAACACCTGTCAATATAGGCACAGGGTTTTCCTCAGTTTCCACCGGATACAACTATTCATGCGGAATCAAATCAGGACAAGTCTATTGTTGGGGCGTAGATGTTGCCAATGCAACAACGACATATCACACAACCCCCACCCTGATAAATCCAGGCGGGTCTGACCCGTTCACTTCTGTTGCCATGGGATTCGATTCCGCCTGCGCACTAAACTCAGTCGGCGCAGTTTATTGCTGGGGTGGAAACTCGTATGGACAATTAGGTCAGAATACCACCGGCACCACAAAAGTCACAACTCCCGTGGCGACACCGACTGCAACCAACGTCACAAAAATAGAAATCAATTGGACTGCCAGTGGCCATACTCATGCCTGCGTTCTTAATACCTCCAATGAAATTTACTGCTGGGGTAACAATCAGTATGGATACGTGGGAGATGGCACTCAGATAAATAAAATCGCTCCAACGTTGATATCAGGAAGCGATAGCTACACAGACATTAGCGTTGGCGCACAATCTTCCTGCGGCATCACCTCTACATCAACTGTCAACTGTTGGGGCGCAAATAGCTGGATCGCAGGTGGAGCGAATGTCACCGTCGGATGGTTGCTGGGTATGGGCAATGCGAATTTGGGAGCTATGGCTTTAACTCCGACTCCAATTTCAGACACAAGCACCTATTCATCCATCGCTGCCGGGGAAACCACATGCGGTGTTCTGACAAACGGACGAGTTAAATGTTGGGGTGAATACGAATACTTGGGTAGCGGCGATAACACTGAATACACACGCTTTGCTCCAAGCGATGCTGATATGGGACAAAAGTACAAATACGTTTCCATGGGAGGATTCGGCTGCGGCATCACGATTGATGACCAACTAAAATGTTGGGGTAAGAATGTCGACGACTCCGGCACATACTATTCCATTGGCGATGACACGAAACTTTTCCGCCCAAGTCCGGTGATGCTAGATCGTGGACAAACTTACAGCAAAGTTGCCGTAGGAAAATTCCACGCTTGTGCCATTACAACGGATAGAACATTGAAATGCTGGGGCAATAATGCAAACGGACAGTTGGGCACGGGCCTTTCAGGTGCCAGCTACGACAAAATCACTCCGACGATCATCGACGGCAGCAATCAATACATTGATGTCACTGCAGGAAATAGCCACACATGTGCCATCACGACTACCAACGACTTAAAATGCTGGGGCGCGAGTGGTTCAGGCCAAGCAGGGGTCGGCTACACTAGCACCTCTGTCGCATCCCCAACTGTTATTGCATCTGGAACTAAATTTCAGTCTGTTAAAGCTGGTGCCAGCCACACATGTGGTATCACTACCACCAATGATCTCTATTGTTGGGGTTACAACTCATATGCCGAACTCGGTGACAGCACCTACAGTCAACGAAATGCACCTGTTGCGGTCTCTGGCGGCTTGAAATTCAAACAAGTTGCTACCTCCGCGGGTAATGGTGCTTCGACGACTTGTGGAATTTCTAGTGCTGATAGAATTTATTGCTGGGGTAGTAACTTCTATAGCACGAATGGCACAGGTGCCAACAGAACCACACCAGAAGAGATCACTGTCGGCGGAACTTACAGCGCGCTTGCAGGCAATGGCGTAACTATGTGCGCAAAACAGATTTCAAACAGTGCGTGGTACTGCTGGGGGACCTCTGACAACTCAACACAGGGAACTGGTGGTAACGGTACAGGTGGAAACTCTACAACTCCGACAGTTGTTTATGGCGCTGAAAATTATTCGATGGTCGGCGTAGGTCGCAATGCAAGTTGCGCTGTTTTGGCAGGTGGTACGATGAGATGCTGGGGTACTTCTAGCAACTTCCCAGATCACAGTGTCTTCCACTCTTGGTACACACCGATCGACGTAACGAACTGGTTACGACCGTAATTTGCGCCGTCCTCCCAGAAAGTTCAAGGAAACTCCCTGGGAGGCGACTATATCTTTTAAAATTAAACTACAATTTGAGTCGAGAAATTGACTTTTTTCTGCGCCGAACAGCTGTAGATATTCGCTGTGAATCGGCCCGCCTGATGATTCGAATCAATCAGGATATAATTCGGATTCGTTGTACACATCATACGACGGCTGTGGTTAGAGATCTTTTCCAAACCCGGGAAGCATTTGCTATGAACCGCACTTGATGTGATTTCATAAGTTGGATAACCCGTCATCGCAGGCTCAATTCTAGAAATTTCACTGAAATGCACGTCACCAGAAGCAAACACGACTTTGCGTGGAATCTTTTTTAAAGCACTCATGAAAGCATTGAACTGTCCCGGATGTTTAGACATCGATTCTTTGTAAACCATTTTCGGAAAGATCTGGCTGCCATTCATTAGGAATGTCGTTCCTTCAAACGACGAAATCATTTGAAGAGCCCACTCTTCTTGATCTTTACCCCAATGGGCATAACGATCTGTGGAGTTCTTATCCAAGCGCCAGCTGCGATCATCCATCAATAGGAACTGATGCTGACCTGCACGTAACGCCGAAGCCACACCTGGACCTTGTGAAAAGCCCTCAGTGTGCCCTTCCGATTGCGCAAAGAACGCCATAAAGTTCATCTGAGAAGCCAACGTATGCTCCCAAGAAGTCGTATCCGCATCGTCTGTTGCAAAATCATGGTCATCCCATGTTGCGATGATAGGAACTAAGCGTTTTGAATAATAGATTTCTAAAGTGCGACGAGCTTCAGTAAAGCGCAGCCACAAGCGCCGTGGATCGCCGTCTTTATAAGGTCCACCGCCTTTATCGCAATAAACAGAGTCACCAATAAAGAAAACCACGTCTGGAATTTGAGAAACTAGGTTTTGCCAAATTTTAGGTTCATGGCGCCCCTCATCCATGCACGAGCAAAGCGCATAACGCAAAGTCGGCTTATTCAAATCCAAAGTTCCAAACTCACGACGCTCGATAACTTTGTCGTTTGCTCCCAAAAGATCCAAATAGAACACTTCACCTAGGTGAAGATTAGAAAAATACGCTCTGGTGATTTGGTAGGGACTATAAGGTTGAGCAAGGTATTCGACTTTATCTGGTTGCCACAACTCGCCTGCCGCGTTTCTAACGACGACATTGAATTTCAAATCCTTATGATGCTGAATCGAAAACTGCGTGCGAGTTGCATCGGTTGCACCTTGCAAGATCGAAGGTGTATCACGAAGCACGCTTTGAAACGGCAAACCATCAACCGTACGATCATCCTGACCGCCAGCCGCAAGAGTTGGAACGCTAACTGTGGCAGCAATAGCCTGAGTCAGCCCCAACTTAAGAAAGTCGCGACGAAGAAACTCCATCCGTAAGTCCTCCAGAAAAATTCACTCAAATGTGTATGAGTAAATTGCATCAGGGCTTGGTCCAGAAGACAAGCTTCTTACGTCAGAGATACGTCAGGATGTTATTGAGATTCTGTTAACCCTAGGTTCATACTAGATACAGCTTTATTGAATTTTTTAATCACTGCATCTGGGACGTTCCGACTGCAAATCATGTAGCGAGTGTGGGCACCTTTGAGGTCGTCTGGTTTCAACACCACAAAATCTTTGTCAGAAAGTTTGAACTTGCGAACTAGAACTGAAAACTCGCGCTCAGGTAGGAACGTATAATCAGCTCTTCCCGCCTGAATCATGTCGAACAGTTGTTTTAATTCTGAGTTTTCGATTTCAATAACGGTTGTTTTATTTTTTTCGATCAAATCGTCGAGTCGTTCCCCGAATGAAAATTGCGCGCGACGAAGCACCTTGAGCTCTGGCTTTTTCAGTAACGCCTCGGCAGAATTCATCGCGGTATCCACGGTTCCTCGGTGACCCACGACCACCCACGGCCCGTCTTCACAGATGGGTTCGGAAAACTTAAGATATGTTTCCCTCTCTGAGGTCTTTAACCATGCGACTGAACATTCTTGCGCATCGCCAGTTTGAAAATTTGCCATCTGTCGAAAGAACGGAGTTTCCACCACTTGATGATCGAGCTTAGCTTTCTTTAAGGCCTTGCGAACGATATCACCACAGTCACCTGACATTTCCCCAAAGCGCTTCACCAGATATGGTGCTCGCTCGCGATAACGAATTGTGAGTGGCTTAAACGACTCCTCCGCGGATTCAACGGCGAAGGAACTAGATGATAAAACTGCGATTAAAATTACAATCAGAGCTCGTGCCATTCCGTATATTTAAGTCGGAATGGCAGTCTAAACAATAAATGAATGTTATCTTGCTAATTTGAAAGACCGAAGACTGTTCTTGGCAAAACTACGGAACTTGCAACACCGACAAGTTTGGTTGTCATGTCACCCCAACAGTAAAGGTTTGCATCAACTACCGCACAAGTATTATCAGAACCGATAGCAACATTAGTCGCACCACTAGCAAAGATCGTCTTGCGATTTGCAAAGCTGACAATAGCTGACTGCCCATCACCCACTAGACCTTTACTATTTGCACCCCAACAAATAAGTTTACCCTCATCACCTTGAACAAGGCAGCCCGTTCCGATTTCCAAGAATACACTTTTCACGTCCGTCAAAGTTGGCGTCGTCGGAGGAACCTGAAGGTTGCCTAAATCAAGATCTCCCGAACTCTGCCCCCAACAGTGCATGTCTCCATTAGTTTTTACAGCGCAAACACCAGAGGCAAAATAGCCATCTCCTCCGATTGCAACAGAAGCCACGTCTTCTAAAATCGGCGTCGTCGGAATTGCCAGAACAGGCGAAGAACTTGGGCCCTGTCCCGTAGCTGATTTTTCAGTGCGCCCCCAACAGAAGAGTTTATCTTCATCGGAAATCAAACATGTCGTGCCTACTCTTGTCGTGAAGTCTTTAACCCCACTGTTCTTAACTTCAACAGGAACATTCGAACTGCTCAAGGTTCCTGGCTGATATTGCCCATAAGCATTGGAACCCCAGCACCACAAAGATCCATTATTTTTAAGAGCACAACCACCGCGCTCATCAAGCATCACTTTTTTTACATCTTTTGAGAACAATACCTGCGGAGATGTATACACTAACCCGGCACCACCGAGGCCAAAGGCCCCTGACTCATTAAATCCCCAGCAGCGAACCTCGCCATAACTTGAAACAGAACAAGTCGCATTTCTAGCTGCGGAAACCTGAACTTGATTTCTTGCTAGCGATTCCGTAGGAACAACTCGATCAATAGTAGTTCTATCGCCAACCTGTCCACTTGCATTCTTACCCCAACAATCGACAGCACCTGAAGTCGTCACAGCACATGCATGTTTATAATTCACATCACGACTTAGACTAACCTGTGCAACGCCAGCCTTTACCAAAATAGGTGACCATTGATTTTTTTGAGTACTCAAATTTCCCCAACATTGAACGCTTCCGTCAGTCATCGACACACAGTTGGTAACACTTGCGCCATCTATATATGTGTTCGGAAGAAACTTATTAACGCCACCGTCGATCATCTTTTGTGCAACGCTAGTTCCATCTTGGCCTTCAGTATCAGGCAGATCCTTCTTTCTGCCCCAACACCATAAACTTGAATCCGTGCCTTTAATTCCACAGATAGTTTGCTGAGTAACCATGACATCTCTGTACGCGCTAGACAGCAGCGTTGGTGTCGATATATTGTTCGTCGTCGATGCCGTAGGATCTATGAACTTGTTGTAGTTCTCTCCCCAGCAGTAGGTTTCATCCGTTGCACCATTTTTCTTAATCACACAAGCGGCTCCAAAAAAACGTCCAAAGGTAAATGACTCGACATTGGAAGCAACAGGAGTCGCAGATGGTCGATACTGAGTTGTAGTTACACCCATTGGCAAACCAATGGAACTCACGTCGCCCCAACAGTATAAATCTTTAGATGTATTCAGCGCACACATTGTAGTGAAATTTCCGGTGAAGCTAACCCAAAAATCTTGAACAGAGCCCATCAGTTTAATGCGACTTGCGTAGTTCAATGTTAGGTCAGAACTGCTCGTCGAAAATAAGCCTTCTCTATCCGTACCCCAGGCCCAAAGATCTCCCGCTGTATCAAGGAAGGCATGCCCTCTAGGTAAACTAATGACTTTCTTAACACCGCTATTAATATATTTCGTAGGAACATTAATCTGTCCCTCAGATCCCGAACCACTCAATGCACCTTGGTTATCGCGTCCCCAGCACCAAACCTCACCACCAGTTCTGACTGCACAGACAGTGGTCCCTTGCTTAACATCGAAACTTTCAACATTAGTCAAAGTCGGTGTCGTAGGAATTGTGTAGTTATTCGTCGACGTATTATTTCCGAGCTGACCAAAATTATTAATACCCCAACATTTTAAGTTCTTATCACTGTAGAGTGCACACCAAAAGCTAGAGAAACCTCTGAAATCAGTGACTGTCGGAGTTACTGGCCCGTCGTCGTCATTGATATGAATCTCATGAAAAGCGCGAACGCCTCCCGCACCCAAAGAGTTTTTAGACAACATCAAGCGAATGCGCTTTTCCGGCTCAGCAATCGAATCGTCCAAAATTTTTATGTGAACCATTTTAGATTGTTCGCCTATCGCAAAATTCAATTCTGATGTAACTAACGTATAGTCATCACTCGTGGCCTCACCAGATGCTTGAACCGCTACCTTGAATGGAATTGGAGCGGGGGAATTTAGGTGCACAGGAATATAGATATCACCCGCTGACTCACTTACTATTTGCGAACTAGACAAGAACTCTGCCGTCAAAGCTGAGGTGTAAGTCAGAACGCCAGATGTATCCTTAGCTGGCAAAGTCGTAACAGCTGGTTCATTGGCAGGATTGACGATCGTTGCACCAGTCATCGTAATCGCTGCAGGCAAATCAACTCCATCCACGTCATCATCGCCAACAATGATTTCATAGCGGAACAAAAGCTCTGATGAAGAAATTTGCGCAATATAGTTTGCGACTCTATTATTAGATCCCACCTTAACCGTGATAGATGGAGATCCTGTGACCGAAACTGGCTGGTCGTACTTAACAACAACCTCTAAGCCAACACCGTCCAAATAAACATCCGTATCTGGTGCCTTCAATTCCTTAACTTCAGGAATCGTTCTAACTAATATGGGTGTCGTATCCGCTAAAGAATTCGCGGCGCCGGGAGCTGGCAATGTTAGTAAGTTTGCGATTTCATCAGCCGTGCCTGTTGCATCAGCATTCGCTGGCTCGATAGTACCGCCATTCAAATCAATAGCAGTCGTTCCGGTATAATCAAGAGTTGGAGCCGAGTCTCCGGCAACAACTGAATACTCAAACACCAAAGTATCGGTCCCGGAACCCGAGGCATAGTTCGCCTTACGTTTCGTCGTACCCGTTTCTAGTTCTAATGTTGGAGTACCTGTCACATCAACCGGACCCGAGAAGTTCACCGAAATCGGTACAACTTGAGCCGTCGTAAATCTTGGCAGAGCAAAAATGCCAACATTTGAGGCATTCGTAACATCAGCTTCGACCGATAGAACTTTTGGATAGGCTGCTTTTGAAGGGGAATCGATGAGTCTGTCTAGGCCAAAAAGCTTCGCATCTAACTGACCACAGCCAGTTAGAAAGACGAATCCTAGAATTAGAGTGAACACAGACGTTCTAAACACTCAAACCTCAACACGATTTTGATCTTATAGAGGTTTTATCGGCTTCTAACGGGAACGACTACAGAGGTTTTTTATGGAAACATCACAAAGTCTAGCAAACATGTCTTAGTTTGAAACGAAAAGTGGGGAAAACATTCATTTTCCCCACCTAAGTTTGTTTGAAGATTATCCGAATTTTGATTCGAAAATTACATGCGTTTCAGACGAGCGATTTCCATTTTAGCTTCATTTAAAGCTGTCTGGCAGGAGATCATTTGTGCTTCTTTTTCAGCCAAAAGTTTTTGCAAGTGGTTCATACGAACTTCGAAACTTTTGATGATGTTGTTATGGCGATCTACCATCTCTTGAACTTTCAAATCCAAGGATTTGCGCTCGTTCACGCGTTGAGAAAGTTGTGTGATTTTTTGACCAGCTTCTGTCGCTAGGCCGTTGTGGCTTTGCTCCAAACGAGTCATTTGCGCCTGATTGCGATCGAACTTGATATTGGAGCTTTTGATCAGCTCGTTCACCGTCCCAACGATCTTGTTCATTTGGTCGGCCAAAGCCTGATTTTGAGCCTTCAATTCGAAGATTTGGCGGTCCGTATTCAAGTAGCTTGCACTTGCAGAACCCATGGAGGACGCAGTTTCCAGGCCGGAGCTCTTGCTGATCTTTTTCTCACCAAATAGTTCTGGATTTAATTCTTTATGCATAAGCCGACCCTCCCTTGGGTACTGATGTGACGCTCTTAGAAACATCATATTTTTTCTGGACAGAAAATTCAAATGTTCATACGTTAGGGCCATGTTAAAAGTCGGTCAGTTGCTGAAGTTCGTTTCAGATCTAAATCCTCAAAATACGCCAACTCGCTTGTCGTTTTATAATTTCCTTCGAGGATTTCCTCATGCCGATGATTCTTTAACTCCAGAATTGATCGAAATGTTCTTCAATTACTGCATGGATTACCCGCACTGGGCGTCCAATAAGCAGCAATTGGGCCATGAGGTTCAGTTCCTGTTGGATAATTTCAACAGCTTCTATCAGCAAAAATTCGATCTTTCCCCGATCCGTTTCCCGCAAAACATGCAGATCATCGAGATTGAACACTTCTCCGACTTAATTGACGCAGTGAGTTCATATCTTAAATCTCAATGTGAGGAAGGCGACAAGTTCCGCATCCTGCCGGATCAGAACAAACGCGTGATCGCGATTGTCTTGAGAGCCGATAAATCCTTGGAAGTTCGCACTTTCGACAAAAAATTCACGATCCGCAGTGGTTCGTTAGAGCCTCTACGTAAAGATCTGGTTCTTTACTACACTCCAGAGTTGGAACTGAGCGGACATCACGATCACAAGATCGAGGTGGCTCCGTACATCACGGCTCAATTCCGCGTGATGAAAGACAAAGTTTCTGGCGTATTGATGCGCGGTTATGTTTTCCAAAAACTGATGGAAATCAAAAACGAGCCTCTTCAGGATCAAACTCGCATCCTTTTCCCAATCAAGCGCCTGGAGCAGTTCTTCATCGATCGCCGTACAGATCCTTACTATCAGGATTTGATCAGCCAGCTTGAAAGAACCTGCAATCTGGTTCAACAAGGCGATGCCGAGGCTACAAAATGGTCCTCTGTTGTCCTTGGGAAAGCCGATACAGCCCTAGAAAACATCTTTTTAGGGGATAAATTACTCACTTTGCTCGCTAGAGACCTCCGTCACGCCCTAATGGAGGCCAATCGCAAGAATAACTCCTCATCTGCCCTCAGCAGTGATATATTGATCACTCAACAATTACCTGAGGCCGATGAAGAATGTCTGAAGATAGCACCTCTCAAAGAGTTAGACTTAATAAACTAATTGCCGACAGTGGATTGGCTTCCCGCCGCCACGCCGACAAAATGATCGAAGAAGGCCTTGTCACGGTTAATGGTAAGCGCGTGTACGAGCTTGGCGTTAAGGTAGACCCTCAGGCTGACAAAATCTTGGTTGATGGCAAAGTTCTTCGCAAACCACTTTCTCAAAAACTTTATATCATCTTCAATAAGCCAGCAGGCGTTTTGACGACAATGGACGATCCAGAAGGTCGCCCAACAATCGTTGAATACCTTGGTGATGTTCCTTCACGTGTATTCCCTGTAGGTCGTCTGGACTGGGATTCTGAGGGTATGATCCTTTTGACGAACGATGGTGATTACGCGAACAAAGTTGCGCATCCAAAAGAAGAAGTTACGAAAACGTACTTGGTTAAATTGGATGGTAAACCAGAGCCTCGCCACCTGCAAAAATTGAAAGATGGCGTGTCCATCGTTGGTGGTAAAGTTTCTGCTCGTCACATCGAAAAGATCAAAAAATCTGGCGACAACAAATCTGAAAAGTACGAATGGTACAAAATCGTGATCACAGAGGGTAAAAACCGTCAGATCCGTCAGATGTTCGCGAAAATTGGTTTCGACGTTATGAGACTTCAGCGTGTGGCGATCGGTCGCTTGCGTATGGGTGCAATGAAAGCTGGTGAGCTTATGTTCATCAATGACGTTGCTGCAAATCGCGTATTCTTGGCAGATGATCCAGAAGACTTAAAAGTTAAAAAGAATTCGTACAAGGGCCGTGCCCCTGCTATGAAAAAGACAGCTGCTGAAAAAGAAAAAGCGCGCGAGAAGAAAATGAGCGCCGGTAAGAAAAAATACGCTGGTGGTAAATTGATCGCTCCTAAAGGTCCGAAAAGAAAATAATTATGAATAAACTAAACCCACGAGTCCGCGGAATTATCGAAATTTCCATTGGCAGCGTGGGTTTTGGTTTTTTAGGGGTCTTTGGTAAAATCGCCTTCCAATCCGGCATGACTGTCGGAGAATTCCTAACTTACAGATTCACACTCGCAGCGATGCTCCTTTGGATCTTCATGCTGCTGTTCCGTCCTCACTGGATCCGTCTTTCGAAAAAGCAAATTCTGATTGCCGCACTTCTGGGTATCTTTGGATACGGATTGTTCTCGACTCTTTATTTTACGGCCATCGACGGGTTGAGTGTTACTCTTGCCGCCCTGTTGCTCTATACCTATCCATTTTGGGTGAACGTATTTTCGCACCTTTTCACTCATGATAAAATTTCACGTCATGAAGCTTTATGTTTAGTGGGAGCTTCCGCTGGATTGGTGATGTTGCTGTGGGGACACATCGAGGTTCGTAACGCCTGGGCCGTACTGGCTGGCTTGCTATCGGGGATTAGCTATGCCATTTACGTTTTGGTTTCAGGTCGAGTGCAACAAAATGTTCGTCCCATCACTTCAAGTCTTTATGTGATCACTTTCGGCGCCGTTGCTTTAGCGTTGTTCCATCACCCTCACTTTGAAAATGTGCCGCATTTAACTTCAGTGCAAGCGTCCGCCATTTTTGGAATTGCCATCATCAGTACGATTATTCCTCTAACGATGGAACTTGCAGCTTTGCAAAAATTGAAAAGTTCTGAAGTTGCATTGCTTATGATGATTGAACCCATCACTGCCGCCCTGCTGGGTGTTTTTATTTTCAAAGAGTCCTTAACGTTGGTTCAAATATTAGGGGCGTTAACTATTTGTGTCTCTTTGGTGATCAATTCTCGATTGAGAGCGTCCTTATAGTTTCAAACTGACACGGACACATAATGATACTCTTATTTCACTCGTATTCTTGCTCCCAGACTGTTCCACCACTCAACAAGAACCGAATAATCTCACATGAGATATTGGCCGTCTTTGCTTCTCATAATGGTATTTTTCACCGGAGCTGCGTGGGCTTCACCGGACACCTTTACGTATCAGGGCCGCATCGTTCGAGATAACGGAACTGCTCTTGAATACAACGACGTGGCCTTTGCTTTCACCATCACCAACGAAGCGGGAAACTGCGTTCTTTATCGCGAAGTAAAATCCCATGTGAATATGCAGGGTTCAAAAGGGATCTTTGACGTCCCTATTGGCAGTGGCGTTCGCCAATTTCCTACCGACCCCATGGCAAGTATTCGCAATGTTTTTGTAAACTCAGTTCAACTGGACTGCGAAGGTAACACTCACTATACCGCCGCTGAAAACGAAGGTCGTATTTTGATCGTGCAATTTCACGATGGGGTCGGCTGGGAGTCTATCACACCGTCCAGTAAAATTCGTTCAGTTCCTTTTTCGACGTTCTCGTATTCTGCGGGTCGCTTGGGAAACAAACTTCCTGGTGAATACGTTCTAAAAAGTGATGTAGCGACGTGTTCTACAGGTCAATATCTGACGTTCAATGGAACAACTTTTACCTGCCAAGCAGACTCTGGTGGATCGGGAACAATCAGCGACATCAATGTTTCGACTCCCCTGACAAAGGGTGGAACTGCGACTCTGCCAACTATCGGCATTAATGTCGGCACTGCTGCTGGAACCGTTGCGGCGGGGAACGATACTCGCTTTGGCAATGCTTTAAAAATTCAAGGTGTGGATGTGAACGCGACGGCACCGACTTCGGGTCAAGTTGTTCGCTATGACGGAACAAGCTCGTGGGTTCCAGCAACCTTGGGGATCACTGACATTTCAGGATTGTCTACTCAGCTTTCTAACAAAATCAACGCGACTATGTTTCCAACGAGCTGTACGGCGGGTCAGTCCCTGGTATTTGTAACGCCAGCAAATAAATTCGATTGCTATGATATCTCCATTTCCTCTTCACAGATTTCTGGAACAATTCCGTTTTCAAAAATTTCAAGTTTGCCAACGACCCTTGCGGGCTACGGCATCACAGATGGCTTAACGGGAACAGGAACTGCGGGATATATCCCCTATTATAGTGGCGCATCGACTTTAGCGAGCTCAGCAATTTATCAAAGCAGCGGTAAAGTCGGAATTATGACTAATACTCCCAGAGTGGGGTTAGAAAACAACGGCACATTTTATACTCGCGTAAATTATTCGGGAACAATGCCGACATTCGACTCTACAGTGGGTACTGATGGAGGATTGATCATTGGATGGAACGGTGACTCCGGAGCTCCCGGCAGAACGAATTTTATCAATTTCCCAGGAATCGGTGCCGGAGGATTCTCTTTTCATTTAGCAAATAACTCTGGAGCCGTCACAAACACTCCCATGGTCATAAACCATTTAGGTCATGTGGGCATCGGTACGACAAGCCCCGCAACGAAGCTGGAAGTCGTTGATACAACCGGAAGTGTCAGCCGCGGAATCACTTCGACAACTTATGCAAGCAATCCCGGTGGATTGATCCAACTGCGTGGCGCTCGCGGAACTCCAGCAAGCCCTGGAGCTTTGAACTCTATTAATTCATTTGGTTGGATCGCTTTTAGTGGTTTCGATGGTGCCGCTTTTTCCGCACAAAATTTTCCGACTGGTTTAAATGCGGTCAGCACCGAGGCGTGGACTCCTACGGGTCATGGCTCTGAACTTCGTCTCTATACCACTCCTGACGGTGCTGTAGAAGGCGAACAGCGATTGACTATAACCCAAGATGGAAAAGTCGGGATTGGAACTCCAAGTCCGGTGAATACCCTGGACATCGTAGGGCAAGTCTCAACACGCGGACCGGCGAGTGGATATATCGCACTGGATAGATCCGGAAGCAGTACAAAATTCGGCGGCTTTTATAGAACGGCGGATAAAACATATATTAGCGATGAAATTGCGAATCGCATTATCGTTGACAACACCAGCGGCAATGTCGGAATCGGAGACCCCAATCCTTATGGGAAGCTTCAAGTCACTGGAGGCAATGCCGGTACGTTCGTCAATGTGGTCTTAGATACTGCATCTGCGGGCAACCACAACTTCCTCTACTTCAGGCAGGGTGGCGCTAATATTGGCAGTATCAGCACCGCAACCGGTGCGAATATATCTTATAACACGACTTCGGATGTGCGTTTAAAAGATGGCTTCGCCCCTGTTAACAGGGCGCTAGATAAAGTGAACAGTATCGAAATTAAAAACTATTACTATAAAACCGATCCATCTCACAGAATGGACGGATTCCTTGCTCAGCAACTCTATTCAATTGCTCCCTATGCAGTCACAAAACCTGAAAGTGATATTAACCAGGACGGCACTATCGCCCCTTGGTTAGTGGATTACTCAAAAATGATTCCGCTAGTGACAGCATCAGTTCAAGAGCTTTCTCAAAAAGTAGAAGCACAAAACAGAGAAATTGCTTCCCTAAAAGAAGAGAATTCAAAATTACATAAAGAACAAACAGAAATTAAGAAATGGATCTGCAGTAAAGATCCGAAAAGTACAATTTGCCAATGATAGGTAAGCTTTTGATGAAAACAGCACGGATGTCTTTTTTATTATCTCTATTTTTCCCTGTCTTGGTACTGGCAGTACCAAACTCGCTATCCTATCAAGGACGTATTGTTAGACCGGACGGGACTGCATTTGAAATTAACAATGTTAGTTTCGTTTTTGAAATCACCAATCCCGCTGGAAACTGCGTGATCTATCGTGAACAAAAATCCGGCGTTGATATGACCAATTCCAATGGGGTTTTTGATGTTCCAATTGGAACTGGCAGCAAACTGTTCCCGCCATCACCCACTAAGACTTTATTAAGTGTTTTCGACAATTCACAAGCTTTAGATTGCGGTAATGCCAGTAACAATATCGTCAGTTCTTATACTCCGGCACTAACTCACTCTCGTTTGCTTCGAGTTCAATTTCATGACGGTACCGGCTGGCAGATCATTACTCCCGATACAGAAATTCGTTCCGTGCCTTATGCGGCCTATGCCTCTGGAGCTGACACAGCTCAATCTTTAGGTGGTAAAACAGCCAGTGATTTTGTTTTAAAAACAAGCATCCCCACTTGCGCCGCAAATAGCTTTCTATCTTGGAATGGCTCCATCCTTTCTTGCACCAGCATTTCTTCACTCACAATGGCCGGAGATGTCAGTGGGTCTTCGACAGCGACCAGTGTTGATAAAATCAAAGGTATCAATGTGGATGCGACGGCACCCACAACCGGACAGGTCTTAAAATTTGATGGTACTAAGTGGTCACCGGCAACTATTTCGGCGGGCGGCAGCGGCACTGTGACTTCAGTGACAGGAACATCTGGTCAGATCACAGTTTCAAATGGCACTACAACTCCCGTTATTGCTTTAGATACGGTTGGCACTGCAGGAACCTATTATAAAATCACGACAGATAGCCATGGTCGTGTCACTAGTGGTGTTGCGACACTTTCAGCCTCTGACATTCCTTCTTTAGACTATTCAAAAATTACTTCAGGAACACCGACCACATTAAGTGGCTACAACATCACCGATGCCGTTCGCAATCAAGGCGGTACTCCAGGAATTAAATCTGGCTTGAATACCAGCAAAGGAACCGCCGGCACCTCAGGTAATTTATATGTATCAACTGATACCAAAGAAATTTATCGCGACAACGGGTCTACATGGGATCTATTGGGATCTTCAGCAAGTGGCACAATCACCGGAGTGACGGCGGGTACTGGACTCAGCGGTGGTGGTACTTCTGGAAGCGTCACACTGAACGTAGATGTTGGCGTGGGAGCAAATAAGATTGTTCAACTGGATAGCTCGTCTAAACTTCCTGCCGTGGATGGTTCTGCACTGACGAACTTAAATCCATCTGCGCTCTCCACAGTCCTTCCTATTTCCAAAGGTGGTACAGGGCAATCTTCCGTCACTGCGGGGTTCAATGCCTTAAGTCCTGTCTCTGCAAAAGGGGATTTAATCACTCGTGATAGTGCTAATAATATTCGCCTGCCCGTCGGTACTGATGGCCAAGTTCTTTCTGCTGACAGCACTCAAGGTGCAGGTCTTAAATGGATCACACCAACGGCAGGAACGGTGACCAATGTCACCGCTTCAGCTCCCCTTTCTGTAGCAACGGGCGGAACGACGCCGGCGCTTTCGATTTCATCAGGCACGGGAGATGCGCAAGTTTTACGTTGGAACACAACCAATTGGTCTTCGTCTTATTTGAATTTCGCTGATCTTAAGTCAGCTGCAGGCCTTACCCAAATTCCAAATAATTGTACTGCCTCGCAAACATTGGTCTGGCAGACACCTGCTGACACTTTTTCTTGTGTTGATATTTCTGTCACTGGTTCCAACTTTGCGGCGCAGTCAGCAGGATTGGTTTTTGCGGGACCGACAACAGGCAGCTCGACCCCTGCATTCCGCGCGTTAGCTTTCTCTGATTTACCTTCTGGAACTCTTTCAGGATCTGGAACATCTGGATATATCCCTTATTATAGTACGGCAACGACACAAACAAACTCTGCGCTTTACACTTCTGGCGGAAATATCGGTATTGGCACCACCTCTCCCGCAACCTCCCTTGATGTTAATGGAGCCATCAAAGTTGGAACAACGACATGTGATGCATCCAAAGCCGGTGCCATCGGCTACAACAGTGCTTTAGGACAAATTCAAGTTTGCATCAACGGCGCATGGCAAAATGTTGGTAATGGCGCGCCTGTTCCTCCGAACTCAGATATCGTCATGAAAGCTTGTCCCTCAGGATGGACCGACATCGTCATGACGAACGGTCCGGCGATGAACGTCAATGGATCGACTGGTCACGTCTGCCGCAGTCCATCCACACCATCTTTGATTCCCGCATCGACCATCATGCCGATGTTCAATTGTCCATCGGGATGGACTCAGCTCGGCACTGTGACCCCAACAGTGTTTGCGGCTTCTAGTATTGCCGTCTGCCAATCCCCTGCTACTGATGACGTCCTGCCATCTGGTTCGCACGTGGTCGGTGCCTCAGGAACCTGCCCAGCAAACTGGAAATACCTAAATGGAATAAACTCCAACTGTAACGGATCTTGCCGGATCTGTGAAAGCCCCGGCGGCCTGACATTCCCTCGTATGGTTCATGGTGGACTTGCCACTTCAGCCTCCTCTAACGGCGCCAACGCCTTTATTCGAGGAGGTAATGGCGGAACGACCTCTGGTGCCGGAGGAATCGTCTCAATCAACGGAGGAATACCGACAGAAGGCTCTGGCGGTGGCATAACTCTTACCGGTGCTAGCGGTGCTTCTTTAGTTACAGCTGCCCAAGCGGGAGGAACTATCTCTATTCGAGCTGGAAATGGGGTCAACGGCGGTACCGGAGGCACTGTGCTTATTCAAACCGGATGGGATGGTGTGAACGCAAACTCATATAGTGATCTTACCCTGCAAGCATCTGGAGGAAATGTCGGTATAGGTACGCTGGATCCCGCGGCTCCTTTACATATTCACACAGGTGCAAATTCCAATCTGATGATCTACGGCGCTCAGCTGACATCAACGGGAATTAAGTTTAACTCGACTGATGATTCAAACACAGTATCAAAAGAAATGGAATTTCAAGCTTCCAGTTTTAATTTTAGCGGCGGTAATGTGCAAGTCTCAACAGCTCTTCAAATAGGAAATAGCGCACCTCTGGGCAGGATAACGGTTTGTTCGTATACAAATACGAACTTCAATCTTTCAGTCGGGGGGCCGGAGTTCGTGGTGAACTGGACGACAGGTAACTGCACAAATGGCTATCCGAATACGACGTGCATAGGCACGGTTTCAAAACACGTTATTTCAGGTTTCGAAAATAATATTGCCGTCTTAGTTCCGAATGAAAAACCCAGTGTTCTTTCATCTCTTACGGCCGGAGCTAATGGTGGTTTTGGTTTTAATACAGATGCTACAAACAGCAATGGTTTTGTGGATTTCAAAGCAGTTTATCAGTGCGAAAATTAAGAGTCTCAACTTTAGTCGCATAAATTATTAGTTGCTAATGTGACTCATTTTTTGTCGAAAATACTCACGTCCTGACTCCAAAATGACGATAAGACAAACATGAGATTTTGGTCGTCTTTGATTCTCATGTTACTCATCTCCCTTGGTGCGTCCTTCGCCCAGGCTTCTCCCGATTCCTTTGTGTATCAGGGTCGCATCGTTCGTTCGAACGGTTCCGCCTTAGAATACAATAGTGTTAGCTTTGCTTTTACGATCACCAACGCTGTTGGAAATTGCATTCTGTATCGCGAGCAAAAAGACGGCGTTGATATGCAGGGATCTGGTGGTGTATTTGACGTCCCTATCGGTTCGGGCACAAAACTTTTCCCTACAACTCCTGGTGCAGATATTCGTAAGGCATTTACTAATTCAGTGCCATTAGATTGTGAGGGCGGCGGAACATACTCTCCGTCCGAAACTGAAACTCGTCTATTGAAAGTTCAATTTCATGATGGTGTTGGCTGGAATGCGATCACTCCTTTTAGCGTGATTCGTTCCGTTCCATTTTCGACATTTTCTTATTCTGCAGGTCGCCTAGGTACGAATTTACCAACAGACTTTGTTTTAAAAAGCTCACTTGCGACTTGCGCCGTGGGCCAATACTTAACTTTCGATGGAACTAATTTCGCCTGTCAGAATGATTCCGGTGGATCAGGAACAGTCAGTGATGTGAATGTTTCGTCTCCGCTAACTAAGGGTGGGACTGCTGCGATCCCAACAATTGGTATCAGTGTGGGTACCACTGCTGGAACTGTGGCAGCTGGTAATGACACTCGTTTTGGCAATGCCACTAAAATTCAAGGAACCACTGTTGATGCGACGGCTCCAACATTAGGACAAGTTCTTCGTTATGATGGTACAAGCTCTTGGATTCCAGCAACTTTGGCTATTTCAGACGTATCAGGCTTATCCACACAGCTCGCGAACAAAATCAATGCAACGATGTTCCCGACAAGTTGCACGGCAGGTCAGTCATTGGTCTTTGTTACTCCGGCAAATAAATTTGATTGTTATGATATCTCGATTACAGCATCACAAATTTCTGGAACGATTCCGTTCACGAAATTAGCGAGCTTGCCGACAACTCTTTCTGGTTATGGAATCACCGATGCCGTTCAAAACCTGGGTGGAACGCCCTCATTTACCTCCGGTTTGAACTCAGCAAAAGGCGCAGCAGGTACGAGTGGTCGAATTTACATTTCCACCGATACCAAAGAAATTTATCGTTCCAATGGAACGACCTGGGATCTGATCAGTTCAGCCTCGGGTTCCGGTGGTACTCTCACAGGAATCACAGCTAGTACCGGACTTACTGGTGGCGGAACAAGTGGCAATGTCAGTGTCGCTGTTGATGTCGGCACAGGTGCAAATCAAATCGTGCAACTAGATGCAAGTTCAAAACTTCCGGCTGTGGATGGCTCAGCCCTCACGAATTTAGATCCGACAAAACTTTCCGTAGTGGTCCCAATTAGCAAAGGTGGTACAGGGCAGTCGAATGCCACCGCAGGATTCAATGCTTTAAGTCCGGCGACAACCAAGGGTGATTTAATCACTCGTGATGGAACTAATAATATCCGTCTGCCAGCAGGCACGAACGGACAGGTTCTTGCGGCGGATAGCACAGTTACCGCGGGTTTGAAGTGGGTGACTGCGAATGCGGGAACGGTAACAGGAGTGACAACAACGGCTCCCCTATCTGTGTCCAATGGAACAACGACACCAGCAATTTCTATTTCGTCGGGTACCGGCGATAGCCAAGTTTTGCGCTGGAATACAACGAACTGGGCTGCGAGCTATTTTAATTTTTCTGACTTAAAGTCGTCGTCAGGCTCACAGCAAATTCCGAACTCTTGTACGGCTTCGCAAACATTAGTTTGGCAGTCTTTAAGTGATACTTTTGCTTGTACATCAATTTCCGTTTCTGGATCTAACTTCGCAACACAGGCAGCAAATCTAATTTTTGCGGGTCCTACGACTGGTACGGCAGCCCCCACATTCAGAGCCCTAGCACTCTCTGATCTGCCAAGCAGTATGCTTTCTGGTTCTGGGACTTCAGGCTATGTGCCTTACTACAATGCTGCCTCAACATTAACCAACTCGCCTGTATATACTTCTTCAACCAACGTAGGGATTAACACGACAAATCCCCTAACGAAGCTTCACGTGGTTGGCAAAGCCTTAATTGGTGACACCACATCCACAACGAATGGTGCCAGCGTTTTGATGCTATATGGGGGCAACACTGCCAATGGTAATACAGGCTTAGATGTCGTTGCTGCTGCAACGGCAACTCCGCAAACACCAGCTCACCAATTTTCATTCCGCATGAGATCTGATGCTGGCGGAATTTATCGCGGCGCTATCGGGATGACCAACAGCTCGACACCAAATGAAACCATGACATTTCTAAATAACGGTAACATCGGTATCGGAACAAGCACTCCTACAGCCACGCTTCACGTCGTTAAGGGAGCCAGCGGATATGTTATGAATATGGATGGTCCCTCGAATGGTTGGATCGCAACAGGATACAACATCGGCGGCGTCAACAAAGCCCAGATAGGTATCGCTGGCGGCCCTAACACTTTCCTATCAAGCAGCGGCGAAGCCTCGGGAGACTTTGTCGTGCGCGGTGCTGCAAATAATCTTTTACTGGCCGCTGGCTCAGGCGAAACAATGCGCCTGACTCAAACGGGCAACGTGGGGATCGGTACGACGAATCCGACGGCGATGCTCTCTGTAAAAGGCGGAGCCCTTTTTGGAGATAAATCCACATTCCCCACGGATTTTAATACTATTGAAACAAACACTTACACGAATTCGCTTTATAACAATACCGCGACCTCGGGAACCTTTGGCTCTTTAGGAAGCTGGATGAGGGTTTCGCCGACCGCAGATTCAACTCTCTCCTCGCAAGCGGTCTCTGCGGGCTTATCTTTCAACGTTCCTTCGGGCGTGACTGTGACCTCGAATTCCGATGCAATTTGGGTGAATGCCGCTCGCAATAGGTACGCGGGCAATGCCGACAACGGAACTGTGACTTCAATTCGCGCGATCTCCGTTGGCTACGGTCATGAAAACTATGTTGCAGGTGTGACGCCCCAAACAACCGCGGCATATGGTTTAGCAGTCAGCCCATCCGTTGCAAGCGGCACCATTACGAATATGTACGACCTTTATCTAGGAACAAAATCCGGAGCAGGGACTGTAACTAATCGTTTCGGTCTATATCAGTCAGATAGCTCTGCTACGAATACATTCATGGGACAACTTGGAGTGGGGACTGCGACTCCTGTCGGGAAATTTGACACGGTCACATCTGGTTCTGATACCATAGCCGCATACGTCGCTTCTCGATACGACAATGATGGAACAACCATCGCCAATGCTATCGTTGGTCGTCGGGCACGAGGAACAGTCGCAGCTCCAACAGCTGTTCAAAGCGGAGATCGCATCTTTTCAATCTTAGGAACGGCCTATAATGGCAGCACATGGCAGAACATTGGTGGAATCCAGATGTGGGCCTCTGAAAATCAGACCGCGACTGCGAATGGTTCCTTTATCACTTTTGAAACGAATCCCGCAAGCGCCGCCGGAGCCCGTGTCGAACGCATGCGTATCTCTGATAGTGGGAATGTCGGCATTGGTACATCATCGCCTTCTGGACAACTCCATGTCGCAGTAAATGCTCCAACTAATTACGGGATTATAAAGAATGAAAATACCGCCACGGGCGGCCAACCCTGGAGATGGTTGTCTTCAGCGACAGGCGCGCCTTTAGGTGCGGATGCCATGTGTTTTGGTATCGGGACTTGTTTATTTACGCTCAGAACCACGGGCAATGCGACTCTGACGGGTACTCTGACTCAAAACTCTGACGTAAGATTGAAAAAAGACATTAAAACGATTCCAAGCTCTTTGGCGAAAATCGATCAGATTCGAGGTGTTAGTTATAATTGGATCGATTTTTCTCGTGATCCAAAAACCCAACTGGGTGTGATTGCACAAGAGGTGGAACCGATTTTTCCCGAGTTAGTAAGAACAGACAATGAGGGAATCAAATCAGTTAATTACTTAGGATTTATTGCGCCATTAATCAATGCAGTTAAAGAACTTCATCACAAATGGAGTGATGATTCCGCGGCTATTCATGCACAACTTGATAAGCAAAGTCGCGAGATCGCTTCTTTAAAAGAAGAAAATTTTCGCTTGAAAAACGAAGAGCGAGCAAGCGAAGCTCGCCTTCGGAAGTTGGAACAGCGCCTAGAAGCGCTCGAAAAATCGAATGGCAAGTAGTTCTAGGAAACACCATTCGTTAGACTTAGTTCGAGAATTGAGTCTCGAAATGAGAATGCTTAAATGTTAACTGATTTTTACCGATAAGAATTAAGTGAGTCCGTGTCTTCAAGGAGGTTTCAAATGAAAAAGCTTATATTGCTAGCAGCAGTTACTATGTTGGCTTCAGGTTGTTCATTGGAAGCTTCCCTCGAAGATCTTAATGCGATCATCACTGCGAAGGCTCCGTCGAAAGCCACTGGGTTGGTATCTGGTTCTACTCAGGACGGTACGACTTCCTCTGGCTATAAAATCCAAAGCTCAGTGGGTAACTACCTTTCACAGATCGAGCAAACAACAGATACAGGCAAATACAAAGTCTATTCGTCCATTCAGGGCGCTATCGTTTCTCAATAACTCATTCCAGCCACTCTCAAGTCCTGTTGCCTTTGGTCCAGCTCTTCTCGACCTATTTAAGTTTCAAAATAAGACACCGATAAGTCCTAGAGAAAACCATGGAAGGGTTTAACTATGATGCTAGCTTTATTGCTTTCAAGCCTGCTTCACACAACACCGGCTCGCGCCGCGGATATGTCGTTAACGATTGTCGACGTTCGCCGCAACATCACTCTCGCTAATGACGAAGAGCCTTACAAAGATTTCTATATCGCTGCGGGCGCAAGCTCCGGTTTGAAAAAGAACTTGGTCGTAACAGCCGTTCGAAAAATCAACGTCCGTGATGCCTCTGGTGCTAGCGCTGTTGGCGAAATCATGGTGCCAGTTGGTCAGCTTAAAATTATCGCAGTTTATGATAAGGTCGCAGTCGCACGTGAGTTCACATTGCTTTCACGGGATGAACTTCCGATGCTTGAGCAAATTGGCATCATGGCCGGCGATAAAATCGAAACCCGCGGTTCATTCATCGATACTTCTAAGCCTAAAAGAAAAAAGGTCGCTGAAGCGGTAGCCCCTGCTCCGGCAACCCCCATGGTAGCCCCAGCCGTAACAACGGTGGCAGTTACTTTGGCTCCCCCTGCGAAGGAATTACAGGCTCCTGTGACTCCGGCTCAACCAGATAAGACTCTTGCTCAAGCTCCGGTTATGACTGGGGAAAAGCTTGAAAAAGTAGCGGATTCTGGTAACAACTCAGGGAATGAGTGACAATAAATACTTCCGCGTTCGTTTAAGCCAAGTTCCTGCTGATCTAGAGGACATTATTACTACACACAGCTTCGGCTGTGGTGCTTCTGGTGTGACTGAAGCTTTGGTCTTTACTCAACCTGATCTTACTTATGATCCGACACTTGTGAATGTTCAAACTCACGAGTTGGACGTTTTCTTTCCAAACTCCCCTGACGAAGATTTCTTTAAAGGTTTGACTGAGCAAAGTGCTTTGATCAGATGGCAAATCTTTGAAGAAGAAAACAAAGACTGGCTCGAAGAATGGAAAAAAGGTTTCGTCCCTTTCCGTTTGATCGGCGACTTCTGGGTTGTACCGTCTTGGTTGACTCCTCCGCCAGAATGCAAACACCCGATCTACATCGATCCAGGAATGGCTTTCGGTACGGGCACTCATGCCACAACTCAAATGATGGCATTCTTTATTCACAAGCTCGCTGAAAAACACAAAGCAAACTTGGCTGACTGGGCGTTGCTTGATGTGGGTACAGGCACTGCAATCCTTGCGATGCTAGCGCAAATGAGTGGCATGGGTTTAGTTGCGGGTATCGAGATTGATCCGGAAGCTCGTCGCGTAGCTCGTGAAAACGTAAAATTGAACAAGCTTCCACAAATCGATATTCCAGAAACTCAGTTGGATGAAATCCGTGGACCTTACGATGTTGTTGTTGCGAATATCATCGATGGCGTTTTGATCAACATCAAAAAAGATCTTTTGCGTGTCTTGAAACCAGGCGGTCATATTTTGCTGACTGGTATTCTGGAAGAGCGTGACAACCACTTCTTTGAAAAATTCTTTGAGGGCACAAACCTTGAGGTTGTTCGCCGCTTAGAAAAAGACGAATGGGTTGGTTACTGGGCACGATCTAAAGAAAACGCTTAAGGTATTTTTCGATGAGACGTTATTGGATTAACAAGTCAGATCTTTTTGGCAATCAGGTGAACTTCACTGGTGATGTGTTTCATCATATCTTTGATGTTTGCCGCCAAGAAGAAGGCTCTAAGTTTGAAGTTCTAACCGAAGACAGCAAAGCTTACTTCGTCGAAGTCACTCAAGTTTCCAAAAAGTCTGCAACTGCACAAATCATCGAAGAGCGTGATATCCCACCTCTTAAAACTCCCCATGTTCATTTAGCTCTTTCGATCTCTCGCTTCCCGGTTATGGATGCGGTGATGGAAAAAGCTGTGGAAATGGGCGTGAAAAGCATCCAACCTTTCTTCTCTGAATTCAGCTTTGTTCGCTCGGGCGAAAAGATCTCTGAAAACAAAACGGAACGTTGGGATAAAATCGTCAAATCCGCGACTCAACAATCGGGCCGTGGCGATCTGATGAAAATTCACTCCCCTATCACTTTGGATAAGCTTTCCGGAGTCATTAACCAAAATGGCTCTTCCGTGGGTCTATTTGCTTATGAAGGCGCATCAACGCTAAGCATTAAGGAATACGTCAGCCAGGTTAAGGCTGCTCATCCCACAGGTGTTACAAACATTTGGATCATCGTGGGCAGCGAGGGTGGCTTTTCTCACTCCGAAGTTCAAAAATTCCAGGACCTAGGCCTTCATCCAGTCACCTTGGGACCCCAAGTTTTGCGAGTTGAAACGGCTTGCATGGCCTTGGTATCAGTCCTAAAGTATGACTTTGATCTGATGGTTTAAAGGAGAAGGAATGGATCCTTTCGAAGAGTTTGAATTCAAGCCCCTGACGGATGGTCTAGGTTTCCATAAAAAGAAAGCGGCAGCTGCGAAAGCTGACGTTGATGCTGACTCTTTTAAGTCCACGTCATCACCTAACATTTTGAAAAGCCAGGGCTTGGAATTGATTGAAGAAGGTTCAACAGATCCTCTTCGTCCACCTCTTCCTCGCAAAAAGTCCAGCACTCCATCGCAAGTTCCTTCAGCTCCGGGTTACCTGACTGAAGTGGGCGGCGAAGCTTCTCCAAGCACTTCCACAGCAGCAGTTGATGAGATCCTTAAGACTCTTCAAAAAAACCGCCGTTTGGAGTTCGACGAGAACAAAACGAAAACTAAAATCACAGCTCAAGTTAAGGAAGAGTACAAAGAGACAGTGTTCAGCTTCTCTGCGGGTCTTTTGGACGGAATGCTTGTGATGGCTGCCAGCCTTCTGTGCCTGATCTTGCTCGTGTCTATCGCGCGCGTGGATCTTGTGGCAAACTTGACTCAACCGGATGAGAACTACTTCATTTACGTCTCTACGTTCTCGATCTTTGCAGGTGTGGCATTCATTTATCTGACTTTGAACCGCATCTACATGGGTGCTACTCCGGGTGAGTGGGCATTTGATCAACGTGTGGGTAAACCTGCTGATCTTTCCTCTGGATTGTTCTGCTTGAAAGTTGCTGCTCGCAGCGCTTTGGTGATCCTAACTGGTTTCATCGTACTCCCGATCGCGTCCGCTCTTATGAATAAAGACTTCGCTGGTCAAATCACTGGCGCACGTCTTCTTAAGAAAGCGTAGGATTTCTATATGGGCCAAGTTCGTAAGTTTGATGATATCGCCGAAGCCTTGGCTCCGCTTCGCTCTCAAGGTAAAAAAATTGTTTTCACGAATGGCTGCTTTGATCTTTTGCACGTAGGACATGTTCGCTACTTGCAAGAAGCAGCTTCCTTAGGCGACGTTTTGGTTATCGGTGTAAACTCTGATGCCAGCGTGAAACGCCTTAAAGGTCCTACTCGTCCTGTCCAAGTTGAAAATGATCGTGCGGAAATCCTGGCAGCTTTGGGTTGCGTGGGCTTTTCTGTGATCTTCACTGAAGACACTCCAGAAAATCTGATCAAAAACGTAAAACCCGACATCTTAGTTAAAGGTGGCGACTGGAAGATCGACCAAATCGTTGGTGGTCCATTCGTTGCGAGCTATGGTGGTCAGGTGATGTCTTTGCAGTTCATCGATGGTAAATCCACGACGAAGCTGATTGAAAAAGCTCAATTAGAATCTAAATCCTAATTTTCCACTATAAACTGAATCAGAGTAACGATCGACTTGCATCGCGATGAATGCTTTGGAGATCTCGATATTCACACCAAAGAAAGTGTGATTTTCGGCGATGTCGCGAGCTTCGGTATTTTGCGAAGCTGTGATACCACCGGCTCCACCGATGAACGTGCCTTGCGCGCGAACACGTCCTGCCCCGAAATACAGAGCGACGTTTTCCATATTCACAGTCCCAATCAAATCCCAACCCGTTGTTGCCACGTTGATTAAGTTTTGAAAGTTAGCTCCACCGGCATAAAGCATTGCTGAAAATGAAATCGGGAAAAAAGAAGCTTCGTAAAAACCCCAGCGCAACTGACCGCCGAAGCTTTGCATTTCTTCGCTTTGAACACTTGGCGAGAAGTACACGAAACCATCGATGTTATAGTAAAAACCTTTACCCAATGTCAGCGTGTAATAGGAAAGCTCGCCCTTATCCTTCGTAGTGCTACCTAAACTTGAAAGATCACCAATCGGAATAAACTGAGTAGAAATACCCAGCTCCACACCGGAATAACCACCCAATGGATACGGATCACCTAAAATTTTAGCTGAAGAACCATACCCCAAAACTTCAAGGGTGCGAGTTTGATCATCGGCATCGAGATTATGCGGAAGCTGAGTCGCAGCGATCGTATGCGTACTAAAAAGTGCGATAATTAAAAAAAGAAAGCGATGACCCAGGTTCATGCCCCCATTGTCATCGCAAATCCCTTAGACTGTCCAGTGGTTATAGAGATGCTACGCCGAATTGAATTTGAGAAAGTGCATTGTTCGCTGCAGTTTGAATCGCCGCATCTGAACTGTCTTTCAAATTTTCGAAAATCTTTTGGAACTGGCTGTAGCTAGTTAAAGAATTCGTAAACGCGTCACCACGAGTACGGCCACTGCCTTGGCTCGTGTTTGCACCGCTTTTGGCTGAGTTATAACCTTTAACCACGATTTCAGCAGCCAATGTCACAACATCCGCATTGCTGCTTTGAAGTGAAGAGGCCAAAGCACCTAAGCGACCCGCATTTGCAAAGCCTAACAAGTAAGCCATTGCTTTAGTTTGTGTGTCTGTGCTCAAAGTTTTATAAGTTGAAGCCACTGTGTTAAATGCTGTTGAGCTATAGAATGAACTTGCCGCCGACAAACCCAAGCTTTGAGTTTCAGCATTACTGTTCAACAAAAGCTCTTTCACGATGCCAAAGAACTCACCATCAGTAAGATCCGCATCCATATAAGCCAACACCATTTTATTAACGTTTTCTTTAGTTGGCTGACCCAACACAAGGTTGCGCCATTGTTGAGCCGTCATTTTATCTTTGTCTTTTTCTGAATCCGAGCTGTTCTTGTCGCCATCAGCATTGTTTGCACCAACGGACTGACCGCCACTGCCATTGCTTGTAGTAAGATCATCGCCACCAACTTTGCGGCTATCATCAGAGTTCACTACAGAAATATCAGTTTTAGCTTTCTTGTCTTCTTCAGCCTTTTTATCAGCTGCTTTTTTAGCGTCGTTTTTAGCTGTTGTTGCTGCTGCTTTTTGAGTCTTATCTTCAGTGTTCGGAGTTGTCGTCGTAGCAGCCTTAGGATTACCAAAAGGATTCACGTAGCTGCGAGCAACCTCGCGACCACCCAAATCAAACAAAGCCGCCAATACCGATTTAGGACGAATCATCTCAAAACTGAACTCTGTGCCCAGAGCCTTTTGAACAGGAGCTTTAAACAAATTGCCCAGGCCGCCTACTAGGGCTACCGCCGCTACAACCATCGCAATTTCTAGTTTGTTCTCTTTAAAGCCCATACAAGGCCTCCTATTCTACTGTCTATAGGAGCACCCCTTGTGCCACTTGGGCCTCAACTACATTCGATCTGACTCCAATCAAAATGAGACAGTGCCGCCCTTAAGCACCCCAGTGACAAAATATTAGACAATCCCCCTCTGAGAACCCTTAGAAACCACAGAAGAAGGATCCCCAGAACAGCAGAGTTTCCCTCTGGCAGGGAGGGACTCGCTCTCACGCAGTCGACCTCCGTCGGCGCATGGATGCGCGAACCCGCCTTAGGCGGGCGACGGTGAGCCTGGATGGCGTGTCGACGGAGCTGTGAGCGAGGCACGCACTGCCAGAGGGAAACTCTGCTGTTCTGGGGTGACGAAGACTACTTTGGGCCTACTGGGCAGAATCCTGGGCGAGGACCAATTTTAGGGAATTCTCGGCAAGTATCTGGGCGTTTTTCATAGACTGTGCAGAGACGTGTAATTGGGTGCAAATAAAGACAATCTCCGTTGGGACGAGAACTTAGCATGAAGAACTCGGTTCCGCTTCTGTAGGAGAGGATGATCTTTTCTTTGATGAGTCTCTTTGAGAGTTTTTTTACTCCGCTGGCGGCTTCGTCTTCGTTGGTTACGCCTAGGCGGATTAGGTCGGAGAGTTTTATTTCTACGGGCATGGTGCAGCAGTGGCCGTGGCAGCCTGTGCACATTCCGTTGCTATATTTTCTCCAGGTGGAGGGTCTGTCTTTGTCCGTTTTCATTCTCTTAACCGCTGGCTATTCGAAGCCAACGGTTTGGGTGGCAATAGCTTTTATGGAAGAGGCTTCTTCACAAGTTTGCTATTGTATCTTGCCGTGGCGTCCGATGGTTGGAGTAATACAATACTGTAGCCGCGGTTGTAAAGCTCGGCTAGGAGTTGTGGTAATACTTCGGCGGTTCTGCGGTGGATGTCGTGCATGAGGAGGATTCCTCGGCCCTTTTTTTCTACCAAATCCAGAGTGTTTTTCAAAAGTTGCTCGTTGGTTTGGGCTTTCCAGTCTTCGCTGTCCATATTCCAGTTGAATTCGGCGACTGAGTTTTCGTTGAGATAGCTGCGCAGACCCGGGTCTACTTCGCCATAAGGGAAGCGGAAGAACGGTTCTACCCATCCCAAAGTATCGAAGGCTGCTTGATGGCCGCCTTTGATTTCTGCGATGGCTTCAGTTGGCGACAGGGCCTTGTACATTAGCTTTTCGCAGGTTGGTGTATTCGCCAAACAGGAGTGAGTCACTGAGTGTGAGCCAATCGCGTGGCCGTCAGCAGCTGCTGCTTTCGTTACATCTGGATTGAGACGAATACTTTTTCCTAATTGGAAGAAGTGGGCTTTTGCGTTCACTTCTTTCAGCGATCTTAAGACCGAGGTTGTGTAAACCGGATTTGGTCCGTCATCGAAAGTTAGGACGATTTCTTTCGGGCCTACATCACCCGCTCTTGCGTAATAACCTTTAGAGACATCGCGGTACTGAGTGTTTGATGGAAATTGAAATGTATTTCCCGAAGATGCTTCGCTCAAGGCATTCACGCGGATTTTTAGAGTGTTGCGTTCAGCGGCGTAGTGACGCTCCAATTGCGCTGTCAAAGATTTCTTACATGGCAGAACCAATGAGAGGTTTGCCTCTTCATTGATTTCATTTTCAAAAATCGTTAGCGACAATCCATCAAGGCTTTTTAGTTTTGTGCAAATCTGATCAGACAGGCGCTCTTTGGATTTTGGATCAGATTCTTTGCGCCATTTTTTAAATACTGTTTCTGGATTTGCTGGTGAGGCATCCCACTCTACCAATGAAGAAGCCGACTGATTCACTTCGATTGTGTTCTGAATCTGTTGACTGACGCCATTTCCGCACGAGGACAATAGAAAAGTTGCAGCGGTTGCTGTTAGAAAATAATTTGCTTTATTCATATCATGCTCACCGATTCGTCCTTGTCGGGCTGTTTCAGGTTCAATTTAATTTTTGAGTTTTCAATGATCACGCGAGGATCTAATGAATGATTATCAAACACCACCAGATTGCGCGAAGCCTCTGCCGTGACGACATTCGGGTTCCACAGATAGCGGAAATAGATAATCAACGAGCCCACAAACTGACTGATCAGAATGCTCAACAAAGCCAACGCCATTAGACCAATTTGCGGACCTGTGGTTTCCCAGCGAGCTGACTCTAAAATCTCAAAGCGGTTTCCAATGGAAAGCTTCTGTGCTTCGATTTTTGCTAAAGCCGTACTGAGTTCTTTGTAACGTGTGAACTCCATTTCTGATTTCTTTTTTAGATCCTCGGCCATTTGTGCCTGAAACGGAAGTTCTCTGGATTCGGCCTTCAGGTTATCGATCGAAGCTTGCACCTGGCTCAGCTGATCTTTCATAATATCGTTCTGATTTTTCAGATTTTCGATCTGTCCACCCACTCCATACATGGAGTTGTCAGAGTTGGGAGTGCGCCCCTTATTCAGGTAAGCGATCATCTTAGTGTTCTGATTAATTTTAAGTTTTAATTCATTGGAGCGAACCAAGAGTTCACTGACGTAGTCCCCGATTTTATCTTTTGATCCTAGAGGTAAAACACTTTGATCGCGATTTTGGATTTCAGCGAGTTCTTTACCCAGACTCACCAATTTATCATCGGCATCTTTTTTCTGTTCGATGATAAAGGTTTCAACGCGATTCATTTCTTCAAGCTCGCGCTTTTTTAGAAGATCACTGGCTGTGGCCACCACTGTGTTCACCAAAAACAAAGACATCGCACGATCCGGCGTCGCCGCTGAAATCTTGATTTCAAATTCTGAATCCAGTTGTGCCTTTGTCCATCGATCCAGCTTTTGCAAAATCCCGATGCGGCTTTCAGATGATGTATTGATGTCTTTTAAATACTTATCACGAAGTGTTTCATAACCTCTGCGTTCTTCCATCGAGATTGCTCCCGATTCGCCGCGCTCTGGAATCTTAGCTAAAACAGCTTCAAAGAAATCCCGCGTCTTAAGAAATTCTATGTGTTTTGAAAGTAGACTGCTCCCCTTCTTGGATTCTTGGAGAGATTTATTTAAACCAAAGAACTGACTGGAGAACGCTTGAACGGAAGAGTTCTGAGAGTCGTTAAAAATAATCGACGTCGAGGCAATATAAGGAATTTTAACAGCGTAAACAATGACACTCACCGTGAATAGAACAGCCGTAAAAACGGCGAACATCCGCCAGTGAGACAAATAGAGTTTCATAATTTCGCCAACGCTAAGCTCTGGCTCTAAATGTGGATCCTGCATTTCCAATCCCCCGACCCAATAGTTTTGCCATCCTTTCACAAGGATGGCCTGTGTCTATTTTGTAATGAGGATTAAGAAGCTGAAATCAACTATGGGATGGGTTGTGATGCACCTTTCAGTACATTTTTGGATTTCAACAACACGACATTATAACCTGCGCCATGAAGCTGTGCCAAAACTTCTGGAAGAGCCTCTGCTGTTCTACGTTGAATATCATGCATAAGGATCAAGCTGCCTCTGCCTGATGCAGAATTCGCTTTAACTTGGTTCATGACATTAGAAACGACCGCTTCGTAAGATTTAGCTTTCCAGTCCAATGAATCCACGTTCCAAAAGAACTCGCCGATACCTTGTTGTTTCAAGTAAGCTTTTGCTTGAGCAGTACCATTGCCGTACGGGAATCTGAAGAATGGATCAGCCCAACCCAATACTTTAATCAACTCACGGAAAGTACCATTGATCTCTTCTTTCACTTGCGGAAAGCTTAATTGATAAGGATTTGTAGAGCTGTTTGATTTCATGCAGGCCTTATCAGCACCAAGACATCTGTGAGTCATAGAGTGCGCACCCATCGCGTGTCCATCTGCTGCAACTTCTTTAACCAGCTCAGGGTTCACTTTAATGTTTTTACCCAATTGGAAGAACATCGCCTTCGCGTTCATTTTACGAAGAGTCGCCAAGATCGTTCTTGTATAAGCAGTCGATGGACCATCATCGAACGTCAAAATAACTTCTTTACGGCCAATATCACCTGATACTGCTTTATATCCTGCGGAAGTATCACGGATCTGCGTACCACCAGCGAATTTCATAGAGTTTGCTGGTTTCGCTGTATCTGCCCACATATTTTTTGTTTGAGCATACTGAACAGGCTCTTTCGTTTGAGCTTTGTTTTTAGAGACTTCATTCCATTGGTCGTCTTCAAAGAAGTTCCCCAAGTTATGAGTCAATGTCGCACGCTCATTCAAAGCATAGTTATCGATTTTAACCAATAGGTCGTCCTTACAACCCTTCAGCATGTCGTCGTATTCTGGATCATCAAGTTGCTCTTCCATCAGAGTCAAATCTTGAGCCGCAATTTCATGGAGAGAGCTGCACACATCTTCAGGAGTTAGATCACCGGCAGCAACGAGGGATTTCCATTTCGGAAATAGGTTTTCAGGATTGCTTTCCGAAGCATGCCAATCTTGTTTGGTTTCGGCCTGTTCATTGGCGACAACCGCATCTTGAAGCTCTGCCTTCACTTGGTCCTTACCGCTTGAACAAGCAGTCATAGACATCATTCCAAGGCCCAAAACCATCACCATATATTTACGACGAAGCATAGCTCCTCCTGCAACGGTTCAGCTAATTGCAGAGAACATGCCCGGTGTTCACAATATGAGGACGCGGTTATTCGTTATTAAATGGATCTGATGGCAAAATCTTGGTCAACGGCCCTCAATTGGCACACCTTGGGAACGCTTTTGGTTCTGATCGAAATCTCCTCAAAAACGGCGGCGGCGACAAAGCCAAAGACCATCCAATACATTCGATCGGCCATCCCACCAATGGAAAGATGAATGTGATAGATCACCAATATGGGAATATGGGCAAGTAAGTAAATCGCCACTTGGCGTTTTGCGATACTAAAAGACTTCAACGCCTTCAACGAACCAATCGTCATAAATCCCAAAGCAATCGCTGCCAGAATCAACAGTGGCCACCCACCGACAACTCCTGCGGAGATAAAAATATTGTGTGGGTCTTTAAACGAGTTGTAGTTAGAAACATCGACATCATTTCCTGATGCAAACTTCGACATCAAGCCGTGTCCCAACCATTCTTCTTGTTTAAAGATTTCAGCACCCCGTTCGACCTCTTCCCAACGTGAGGCCACACCGTCCTGTGCATGTCGCCCACCCAATGAAGTTTGCCCCGTAGCGATGTCATGGGCGAGCTCGTAAGACTGAACTCCAAAAAACACTGTGAATGAAATAAGAAACGAAACCACGGCAAATTTGAACATGCGCCCCTTTGTAGTTCGCGTCTCATGCAAAATCAAAGTAACCACGAACGCAAACATTGCCGCTGCCGCCGAGGAACGAGTCCCCGTCAGAATAATCGCAAAGAAACTGGCCAACAAAATCAGACCGTTCCAAATCTTATGTTTCAGTTTGTGATCAGCCAAAAAAGTGCCCAACGTAAATACGAAGGCAATCGTCGCACAAGTCACCATGTGCGGGATGTGTTTAAAAACTCCGATGAATCTTCCGCCCTTAAATGCGGCCCCTGGCGATACGATTAATACAACCAGCGAAAGCAAAACAAGCGCCCCGGTCCAGCGCTGCACAAACCTCAGAAAGTCTTGAACATTCCATAAACTCGGAATGATCAAACCATAGATGCCGACCATGAATAAAGACACCAACATCGCACCGATTTGCATAACTGCTGATTCATCAGGATTCACGTAATGAACTTGCAGTAAAGTCTGCACCGCCAACACGATCATCAGAAAGAAAACGAAGAGTTTATAAAAGCCACTTAAATGCTGACGAGCTCGCACCCGCAACCACAAAAGAAGCAGCGGAAATCCCAACAAAAAAGTCAGCAGGACATTAACGTAAGGATGCATCCCCTGCTGAAAAATAAGATAGGGAATCTCTCGCGGAATAGGCAGAAGTCCACCCAAGGAGACCTTGCATAAAAAGACCAAGGCCACCAATGATTTTATCAGAAATAAAATACGGGCGTCCTTCGCCTGAATCATTGTCCAATAAGTCCGTTATGATTTGAATTTTTGGAAATCAAAAGTGCCGTCAAAGCAATGCCCAGAACCAACGACACCACTGTCACCGTGCGAGTTGCATCACCGCTCACCATATAGGATTTTTGTGGAACATAGACAAAGTCGTCTTGAGCTAATTTCAATTGCTTCGCACCACCGTATTTGATGACTTTTTCAGCATCAACTTCGTAAGCACCTTGATACTCATTCACAGCTTTCGATTTAATTTCTGACCATGTCTTTGGTTCAAGTTTTCTGACCACAATTTCCGACATGTCTCCACCATTTGTGGAACCACCTGCAAGCGTAATCAGCTTTAGTAAATCGGTGGAGGGCGGCACGTAATAAACTCCCGGTCTATTCACTGCTCCCAAAAGTTGCACAGCAATCAATGACTCCTTAGGAGATGATCTAAAAATATATTCCGAAGCTTGCTGCGGTTGTTTCACATCACCTAACCCAAATGAATCAGAGGGTTGTGCAAACGCAAAGGAATTGAGAGTGAAAACCAGAGCTATGACATAACGGGAACACTTCGAAACGATCATTAACAACCTCCACACTGGACCTAAATCGAGAGCCTTAAGTCTCGTCTATTATTTTCAATGACGGACTTCAGTCCATAGACCAGAATAAAGTCTATGACAAATCCTTCCGTTCCAGAGCATGAAAAACTATTCGATGAAATTTGTAATAAATTGAATGAGCTCAGCACCAATGGTGACGCGGATGCAAACCATCCTGCACAGCCTAAGTATGAGCAAATGCAAGAGCAGATGAAGAAATTCAACTCTGACTTAAAAGGTTCTCAAGAGGATCTTCGCGAGAAAATTAAAAATCTCGAGAGCTTTTCTTACGGATCTGAAACGTTGGACGCTCAGATGAAATTGCTCGCTGATCAACTCAGCGCAGAACGAGCAACGAACGCAAAGATGTCCTCGGACCTTGCAAAATCGTTAGAATTGAGTTTGCAGCTGCAACTTGAGATCCAAGGATTGAAAGCTCGCGCACTACAAATCCAAAGCGAAGAGAAAAAATATTCTCAGTCCATGTTTGAAAGAAATAAAATTCTGCAACGTGATTTGGATCTGACTCGCGCTTTGAAAGACGAAACGGCTATGGAATTCGCCAAAGCGAAAAGTGCTTGGGCTCGCGAGCAAGACTTGTGGGAACAACAGTACGAAAAGCTTCAAGCTGAAATCCAAAAGTTCAAACAAGAAAAAGCAGACCTTGAACAAGCTAACGCTGACCTGATGACGACAATCGAAGAGCGCGACAACACTGTTAAATCGCTTAACGAAGAAATCGAAAAGATCTCTACAGCGTTCAGCGAAGTTGAAGCTTCCGCACAACAACAAAATGAAGTGCTGAAAAACCTGACGTCTGTGGCAGAAACTAAGATCGTTGAGATGAAAGTGGCTTTGGATAAAAAGTCTCTGGAAGCTCAAGACTACTTCAGTCATTTGCAACAGACCCTGAGCCAATCAGTAATCTTGAAGCAAGAAAACATCTCGTTGAAAGAGTACGTGGCGAAATTGAATTACTATCACCAACAAGCGCAACACGCGCAAAGTGTAGTGACTCAGATCGCCCAAGTTTCTGCAGCCCAAGCTCACCAGCAGGCACAGCAACAAGCACAGCAGATTCAACAGATGAGTGCACAAAACCAAGCTCCAGTGACAGCGGCGCCGCAAACGACAACTCCGGCTCCAGCACAAGCTTAAGGTCAGATACCATTTCCTCCGTGGGCTCTGGGGATCCTTCCTTCAGAGCCCATTTTATTTCCCCAATGCTGTGATCGCGGTAAGAAATAAAACATCAACTTGTGAAACAAAAATCCCGGAATCAATCTTTTTACGATCCCAAACAGAATAGCATCCATAGTCACTTTCGTTCGTAATGGAGGATTCTTCATCTGAAGTATTTTGTGCACCTTTCTAGCGATGCTCTCAGGTCGAGTGAATGAATAGTTCATCAACTTCTCAATAAACGGAGTCATCGAATCGTAATACTCGGAATGAGGTCCGCGCAGCTCGTAACTTAACTGGGCCTTCCTCGATAACAAGACATTTTGAAACGATGGAGAGTTAATGAAACCCGGCTGCACAATGCTGACATGAATTCCATAAGGACGACATTCATACCACAAAGCCTCACTCACGCCTTCTAGTGCGTGTTTTGAAGCACTGTACGAAGCCATAGTCGGCATCGACACCATCCCACTGACCGAAGAAATATTTACGATATGCCCCGAGCGCTGTTCGCGCATGATTGGCAGAACCGATTTCATCAAGTTCACCGGGCCAAAAAAGTTCGTGCGCATCTGCACATCTTCAGAGGTCGTGTCCATGTGCTCGACGACGGAGCGATAACAAACACCCGCATTATTGATCAGAACATCAATTCTACCAAAGTGACGACAGACTTCGTTAATAACCGTCGAGATGTCCGACTCTAGAGTCACATCTAACGGCAGCAATAATGTATTTTCATTTTCTGGAAAGAGTTGTCTCAGTTTATCAAAAGAACGTACGCGAGATGTCACAACAACTCGATAGCAATCTGAACGAATCAAAGTTTCAGCCAAGGATCTTCCCAAGCCTGAACTACAACCCGTAATTAAAACAACTTTTCTATTATTTTTTGCGATCTGCAATTTACCCCCTAATTTGAGGGAGCGATGTCGACTCCAAATATTTTATCTAGAGCGCGATCACACTGTGGCACACTGATTGGCTTCGTAAGCACCTGCATATTGCCCAGCAACTCACCATATTTTCCACGCAAAGCGTTTTCTTCAACCGCGGAGACCAACATGATCGGACTTGATTTCACCGCTCGTGCCAGGAAGCGGACCAGGTCTAAGCCTGTGCCCGCTCCTGAAAGGAATAAGTCCGTCACAATAAGAGAGTACGGTGAATCGCGAACAATTGAGAAGCTGACAAGTTTCTGCGCTTCTTCACAGCTGACAGCCCAGTCCAAATGATAATCTGTAAACTGCCTGCGCAGAATATGCTCCCAAATGGGTTTCAAGGCTAAATCATCTTCAACGATCAATACTCTATTTTTCATGACGCTTCCTTGTTCATGATTTCAAGTTAGCGAAGTCAGACGACGCTTACTGAAGCGTCGCTGGCATCGTTTCTACTTGGCGAGTCGCAGACCATTTCATCACACGGTCCGTAACTGCTTTATCGGCCTTTTCAAGGGCCATGAACGGGCTTCTTGCTTCTGATGCGATTGAAATCATCAACTCGCCAGAGACAAGATCTACATTCACGATAAAGCTGTCGCCTTCAGAATCCACACTCATTTTAATTCGGCTGTCTGAAGGTGCACGCGCAGAGATTTTATCCAATACGCGGCCACATGAGACTAGCAATTGTTCTTTTTCGGGAAGGGCGATTTCATCAGTTCTAATATCTACATTGTTCATGCTGATTCTCCTGTGGTTAAAGGTTGATTGTTATAACAGTGCTTGAATTACTTCTTTACAGTGCTGCACCTGCAGAGGTTTCTGCAGATAAAACGGCAGATTGTCTGTGGAGTTGCGTGTTGAGTGCACCAACGCATCAAAATTCGATAAACTCATGCTGCTCACAAAAATAAATCGATCAGATGCTTCTCCATATCTAGACCATAAATCTATACCTGTATCGTCTCCGTCCAGAAAAACATCGGAGATGACTAAATCGTAAGGATTCTCTGAGTGAAACGAATGACGCAGAAGTCCTTCGGCCCCCGCTTCACTTGTCTCCCAATCTATATGTGCGTTCGGAAAGTTTGATCTAATTATGTTTTCCCACAAAGGCCACTGACCCATGTCGTCTTCAACAATTAGAAATCTGTAAGGCTCTGTAGCTAACATCATGTTAGACATCGCCGCCTTAGTAATCTGGTTCTCAATAGCCAATGATGTATCCATGGCGCCTCCTAGTAGCTTTGTTAATCATCGGTGTCTCACGTTGCCTTCGTGCTAAAATGATTTGATGATTTCGCAAAACACTGATTAAATTCATTTTGTATGGCAAAAATACTCTGCGTCGAAGACAGTCCTGAGTTCTATATATATCTGACTTCGGTACTCAAAGATCACACACTTATCCAAGCCGAATCTATTGCTGAGGCGTTCAATATCGTGCAAACGGGCCGCGATAGTTTCGATTTGGTATTATTGGACATCTCACTTCCAGACGGAAATGGGATGAAGATTTTGCCAGATCTCAAAGATTCTTTTAAAGCCAAACCTGTGCCAATTATCATTTTGAGCTCTGATGATGACATCATCAGTAAAGTAGCTGCATTCGGTATTGGCGCTGATGACTATATTTCTAAGCCACCAAATTCGAGCGAATTACGTGCTCGCGTGGATGCTCGTTTGCGTGCCGTAAAATCGTATCAACAAAATACACAACAGGTTCAGCTGGGTGATTTGTTCATCGATTCAAATCGCATGTGCGTGGATTTGCGCAATCAAAAAGTCGGTTCTCAACAAATTGAACTGACTCCATTTGAATTTAAAATTCTGAAGATTCTTTGCGGACGCCCCGGTCAGGTGTTCAGCCGTGAACAACTTATCGACCAAGTCTGGGGCGTAGGAAAGTACGTTACAGAAAGAACCGTCGATGCTCACGTCAGTCACTTGCGCAAAAAAATCAGCGACAGTTCGGTGAAAGTAGAGACGGTCTTAAGCGCAGGCTACAAAGCCACAATTAAAGATAGTTCTTCTGATTAGGAAATACGGCAGCTAGTTGTACAGCTAGCTCGCGAGCCTGAGACAAATAAACTACAACTTCTTCCGAGTGCGCCCCTAGATGGTCTGATTGCTTTAATTGCCAGCTCAAATCTTTCGATTTTTTTCCAAAATCTCTAAAACCCAGCATCTCCGCCGATCCTGCCAGTTTATGAGCTGTTTTCCAGACGATCTCAGACTCCCCTGAATTGCTACCTCGCTCCAATGCCGGAATCCCCTCATTCAACGACATGCAGAATCGAGCCAAAATACGAAGCACTGTATTCGGCGTCGTATCCTCTAAAAGATGATTAAAAGCGTGCGAATCAAAGCCTGTAAGCGATTTGAGCTCTTTGCTGACTCCCACCAAGTCACTATCTGTTTCCACTTTACTGCTCCTTCATTTGCAATAACGTAACAATAGGATTATATGGTGAATTTAAATTGGTTTGAAGAAACCTTCAAATCTAATTAACATTGTTCACATTCAGGTTTGTGAGAGTGTCAAAGATGAAGCGTAACGGTTTTAAAATCATTCTTAAGAAAACTCGCCGGATCTTCCTATGGATTCCGGTCCTGACGCTGATTTGTGGTCTTTCTCTCTCATTTTCCATATACAAACGTATGAGCGATCGTGAGCAATCAGATCAGCGCTCAGAATCCATCAAACGTTCGCGCGAGATGATTCAATCTTTGGACCTCTTACTATCCAACAGCATTCTGCGCATCCAATCCTACGAAGAATACATTGGTACTCGCCCGAATGATTATTATCGCGATATGGCCTTCTTGGGCCAATCTCTGCGCTATACGGTCTTCCAACGTTTTTCCATTTTTGAACTGGTCGGCAAAAGAACGGCTTCTCCACCGAAGTTGAAAAGACTTTCCAGAATCAACACTCCGAACTCTGTCGTCCCGGAATTCAAAAGCAAAAATATGACAGCGGAAGCCGTTGTTAAAGGCATCGAAGAAATCATCAAAAACAAAGAATACAGCCGAGCGGTTTTACACGAACGCGATGGCGTGCCTTTGATCACTTATGTTCTTCAGTCTCGTAGCCGCGAAAACATCTATTTCGTCTTTACGGCTCCACTGCTTTCCTTGTTTGAAAAAATTGACCTGCGTTCCAGTGAGTCTTTGCAAATCGTAGACTCCAAAAATGCCGGTTCTTGGATTATCACTTCAGATGGAACGAATAAATCAATCCGCGCTGGCGAAAAGGCGGAAGGTGCTGACAGCCTTCTGCAGACTTTGCGTTTGGGCGAACCACAGCAAACGAGCTTGAAGGTCCACTTCCATTTCAACTATCAAAAAGCTGAGGGCATGAGTGCTTCCACCATCACGGGGCTGATGAGCGTGCTGGTGACTTTGGTGATCTCTTACCTCTTCTGGGTCCTAGTTCAGCAAAATCGTCGTGTCAGCCGCATGGTCATCGATAAAACTCACGATTTGGAACGCGCCCATCAAGAGCTTCAAGAAGCCCTGGTTGCGAAAAGCCGCTTCCTTGGAAATATCTCCCATGAAATTCGCACACCTCTAAATCTGATTTTAGGAATGGTGGATTTGTGTGAGGAGAAAGACGTTGACCGTCGGATGCACGACTACCTAAGCAGCATGCGTTCCTCGGGGAATCATTTGCTATCCATGATCGAAGACCTTTTGGACTTAGCAAAATCAGACACCAATGAATTGCAAGTGCAGCCTAAGCGCATGCATCTGATTAACTTCCTGAGCGATATTTCCAAGATCTCAGGCAAGGACTGCGCGAAAAAAGGTCTCCGTCTGTACTCTCAGTTCGCTCATGATTTGCCTGCAGTTATCAATTACGATCCAAGCCGCTTACGCCAGATTCTGTTAAACCTTTTGCGCAATGCTTGTAAGTACACGAGCTCAGGTCACGTGATTTTGCGTGTTTCTAAGATCGAACAACCACAACCGCATATGGCGACCATCTGTTTTGAAGTCGAAGACACCGGCATCGGCATTCAAGACGACAAACTTCATAAAGTTTTTGATGCCTTCTTCCAAGTGGAAAACTCATCTGCATTCGCTGAAGGTGGTGTGGGTTTAGGTTTAGCCATCGTGAAGGAACTGGTTAGTAAATTGGGTGGACGCTTAACTGTGAAGTCTACACCTAAAAAGGGAACTTTGTTCCGCGTTGATCTTGATGTTGAAATCTTAGAGTTTGGAAATTGGATCGAGTCTTATCGTTCTCCCGATGACCAAATCAAAGAAATCGTTCTAATTTCCGAAGATAAGAATCTTCAAGCTGCGACCGATGCTCTAGAAATGCATCCCGCGATTATTTATACAAAAATGGATCAGATCTCGAGCATTCGCTCTGTCGATATGTCCACTGCGAATCAAAACAAGTGGATTTTCGTAGACGAGTCGATGACAGCAACTTCCGCTGCTGACATGGATCTTTTGCACCGCCATGGTCATGTGATTTTGCTGGGCAAAAAAGACGAGATCTTAGCGAAACATCCGGGCCTGATTGATCCAGTTCTGGATTCCTCGCCATTGTTATTAGTCGATGTGCTTTTGACCGCTGGGTTCTATACGAAGAGCGCTCGCCGCACCGAAAATCGTGAGATCAATAAACCCAAAGCCGCTGAGGCACCTCGTACTATTCCAGATGGAATTAAAATCTTGGTGGCCGACGACGATATGGGTAATCAAGAGCTTTACCAGGCCTACTTTGATGGCAAGCCTTGGAACGTTCAGTACACCCAAAACGGCAAAGAAGCCTTGGATGCCTACACGGGCGATCCAACTGACGTGATCGTATTAGACGTGCGTATGCCATTGATGGACGGATTTGAAGCGGCAGAAAGAATGCGTGCCTTCGAAGATGAAAACAATCTTCCGCAACGTCCGATCTTACTGGTCACGGCAGATGCGTTGGAAGAAACCATGAAGCGCGCTCAAACAATTCCAGGAACAAGCTTCCTCACGAAACCAATTCGTAAGAAGACTTTGATGGACGCCATCACTCAGGTTCTTAAATAAGCTGCGGCTGATTTTTCTTAGGTTTAGCTTTTTTACTTTTATTTGCAGGCCTGCGCTCACCAGAGCTTGAGTCTGCATCTTCGACAGAAGCCGCTGCGGCTTCACTCACATCGCCTTGGCAATATGGATACTGAGTTAAAAGCTTGCGCGTTTTCTGTCCAGCAGGAACGTCTTCAGCGCGGCCTTTATTATCATCATCCGTACGTAAAGTTCCCCACTTGGTAGCGCCCGACTTTGATGTCGTTAAAGAACCACGACTGCGCAATTCATCTGCTAGCTGAGTATAGAAACAACGCGTGTTCGCGTCCGGCAAACTCATCTTTTGCTTACAGCTTTTCGCTGCCATCTGGAAAAGACCATAAGCCGTGCCATTTTTAGCATTCGGATTGTTATTCTTAGGATCACAACTTGATTCCGAAGAAGACACTGACAAGCCCACCCACACCCAATAAAGCTGGCGTTGCTCACCATTCATTTTTTTATAGTTTGGACAAAACTCTGCGATATCCGTTGGCACTTTCTTTTCAAAAGAGTCTGGATTGTCTTTGATAACCGCTAGTGCCGTTCGACCTTGCGGTCCAAGCTTACCTTCTTTGTTGATAAAGATGTCACAGCCCTCTGCCGCCACAACCTCTTCACGAGATTGACCGACTTCTTGCTGAGTTCCTTGATCCATGCCTTTTTCGTATTGATTCCCGGCAGCTTCATTTTGATCAGCAGCTTGTTTTTCGACCTTCTTCATGTCCTTAGGAGCTTTTTCTGTCGCAGAGGAACTGTTCGCCCACGGGCAGAACTGCAAAGCCAATTGCGCCATCGCTGCGTACTGAGATGCATTTGTTTGCGCCGTTGTTGCGGCTTCCGCTTGAGCAGCGATCGCCGCTTGTTCAGAAGCTGCTTGCGCCAAATAGTAATCCATCATGGTGTTGTAACCACCATACAGATTTGTCGTTGATGTTGTTGTCACAGTCGTTGCCGCCGTCACTACCGGTGATGCAGCTGTTGTGGGAATGATCGTCGTCGATTGAACAGGAATCACGCTTTGTGCCTGCACGAATTGAGCAACCATCACCAAACTTGAAATTTTGAGGCTTAAAGAAAGCTTTTTCATCCCAGTATTTATCGGGATAAAACGCCCCAAGCGTTAGGAAATACTAGGAAATTGCAGTTCGCGTTTCTAAACAAAAAGGGCCGTTGTCGGCCCTTCGTCTAGTCGTTTTCAGTCATCTCTGATTAAACGATATAGTGAACATACATCTTAAGATAGAAACCCTCAGGAAACTGCATCAAAGTTGGATGGTCGGCGGCATGCCCCCCACGCAAAACGCTGCGAACTTCCGAGTAATTTCTAAGTGATGCCTTACGAATAGCATCGCGGAATTCTTCTTCCTCAAGCAAACCCGAGCAAGAACAAGAGGCCACGAAGCCATTCTTTTTCGCCAAACGGAAAGCATGAGTGTTCATCTTTACGTAAGCAGCTTTACCTGTCGGAATGTCTTTCTTAGCTTTGATAAACGCTGGCGGATCAGAAATCACAATGTCGTATTGGCCCGTTGGCAAATTCGTGAGGCCTTCCAAAACGTCCATCTCATGAACGGTGACTTTCGCACCTTCGCGCTCTGCATTTTCTTTAGCAAACGCCAAAGCTGTTTTGGAAACGTCCACCAAATGAACTTCCACTTCAAAGCCTTCAGCTTTTAAAGCGCGAGTGATTTGTGTGGACCAGTGACCTACGTAACAACACAAATCCAAGACACGAACAGTTTTGGTTTTCTGTTGTCTTGCCCAATTTTTAAATAGATTCATCGCCAAATAGATATTGTGCGTTTGATCCAAGAAGAAACCCGTCTTCTGACCTTCGCGCAAATCACAGCTCATTTTAATCACGCCGGAATCAGCCGCCGCATTCAAAAGAATCTCCACATGATCCAATTTGAAATCCGGAAGATCTTTAACGACCTTAGCTTCGTTAGAAGTCAGGCCTTCAAGCTTACGCACACCCACATCGTTACGGATAACAACAGCTGTGTGAGCCCAATCGAACTCTGACAAGCCTTGCTCTTTAGCTTTTTCAGCCAAGCCTTGAAAGAACGCCTCAGTATTTTGCAAAGCCATATCCATACCCGCAGTCACTAACTGAGCTACGAATACTTGGGCTTTTTTCCCAGCCTGATCGATCACATAGTAATCAAGCACCAAACCTGGAATGTAATCAGACTCCCCGAAAGCCAGACGGAAACTGCCGCGGAAGCCTGCTGCTTTACGCACTCTCCAAGAATTCAAAATCTTGTCGTGCAAGAAATTAAAACCCGTTGGTTCTTTATCTTGGCTATTGAAAGTCAACGCACGGAACGCAATCAATGAATGAGGATTGCCGTAACCACGAGCTAGAAACTGCCCCTTCGCATCTTGCAATTCCACTGGCGTGCCCGGAGGCAAACCTTTGGGACTTACAGATAACTCGTTGGAAAACACCCACGGATGTCCGCTGCGAATACGTTTATCTGCACCTGTGCGAAGTCTCCACACCGTCATCATCTCTTACTCACCTTCAATTGCGAAAACCAGAAGCTCGGTTAGCTCGTGTTTAGAAAAATTATTATCCGCCATTACCAGCAAAGTACGACGACCATCTGGCAACTTCGGACCGAACGCCAAAGCTTCAAAATTCTGCACGTCTTTTTTGCCACGTGCTTTCGTTAAATCTGTTTCAAAATCTAATAGTTTTACTTTTTCAGCTACAGTCACTTTGTGATCTGCAAGCTTCGTGAACGCCAATGTATCTGTCGCCTTCGTCAGATCTGCTAAATACAGACCCACTGTCGATTTCCAACCTTTGCCGTAGATACGAGCTCCGCGCTCCATCACGATGATTTTCGTTTCACTCAACGCTAAAATTTCAGAGACACCACGGAAGATCTCTTTACCAATTTCGTTATCGCGGAACGGGTCCATTTGATAAACGAATTCAGAAACCGGCGTGAAGTAACCACGTTGTGCACCACGATCTTCAAATTTCATGATACGGATCTTGTCGCCATTAGCTTCATTTTCGATATCAATGTCTTGAGTCAGTGGAGCTTCGATACTTGTGAAGACAAACTTGCCATCCAAAGTTGCCGTCAAGCCCTCAAAGGCACCGTTATTTTGAATGCCTTTGCTTTGTTGCCCGGTACGCTCTGGCAAATATTTATCTGGAATCGCAAAATCAGATTTCCATTTTCCATCCGCAGATGTTCTGAAAATACGGGGCATGGATCGAGGCTTTAGATCGTTGTTACCTTCTGAAGAAATCAGGAAGTCACCATTATCCAGCAACACCAAACCTTCTAAATCCAAGAAGGCTTTACGCGAGCCTTCTTTTTTAAGACCATTCACAAAGACCAAAGATTTAGGAATTAGGTGAACGGCTTTATCTGTCACTTTGAGTTCAAACTGTTGAATACGAGGCTCGCCGTAGCGACCTTTATCGTCACTGACAGCGCTTAGAACTCCATCTTTAAAAGTGATGCCCGACAGACCACCGATAGTTGTCTTTTCAAATTTGGCACCGGTTACAATCGCCGTCTCGCCGATGTATTTCAAACTCAAGGCATGCGCAGAACTTGTTGCAAGCAACAAAACAAACGCACTGAAAATCCATTTATGCATTATTAACTTCTCCAGCGAAGTTCAGTTTGTTTTACCGGATTCACAAAGGAGCGCTTTTCTTCAAGCGCATTGTGATACTCCGTCTTTAAAGAATAGTACCACTTGGCCTGCGTGTCAGCGTCCTTGATCAGCATGAGACTTGGGTCGTATTTAAGACCCTCTTGCTGTTTAGTAACAGCGTCCATATCCTGGCCCAGGAAAACTTTGCCGAACTTATTCACTGCTGGCTTCAAGATCGTCAGCCAAGGAATGTCCCAGACCGCCAACTGCGTAATACGCGTGTTCTTTTCATCAACTGGAGTTAAAGCCGTGTAGGAATAGAAACTGCGCTCGCCCACTTGAATGTGCTCAACACGAACACATGGCAGAGTGAAAGTGATTTCCGTCGTCGGAACCCCACCCAACAGTTTGTATGCTTTGGAGTTTGAAGACGGCTTATGACGAATCATTTGGAAACCGAAATCAACTGGACCAAAGAGTTTCTTTTTTTCGAGCATGGATTTTTCAGAACGCCAGAACCAGCTTTTATGAACATAAGGTCCGTGTGCTGGGTCCATCAAACCGATCACCGCGTGATCGACGTGACATGGGAAGTTCACCACGTAGGTAAGGTTTGGCTTTTTATCATCGCCAAAGCCCTTCATCACTGGAGGTTGTGGAACTTTAGTAAGATCAAAATCTTTATCGCCCATGAAAATCCAAATCAAACCTTGGGCTTCATGAACAGGATAAGCGCGAACTTTAATTTTATTAGGATTCAAATCCTGATCAGCACACAAAGAAGGAATCTCTGTGCATGTGCCTTGGCCGTTAAATTTCCAACCATGGTAAGGACACTCCAAAGTATCATTCACCACGCGGCCATAGCTTAGGGGAATTCCGCGATGAGGGCAGATATCACGCATTGCTGATACTTTGCCTTTAGAATCACGATAAAAAACGATGGGCTCATTCATGATCTTGCGAGGCAGAGCCTTATTGATCGCCAGTTCCGAACTCGGCAAACCCACGTACCAAACGTTTTTCAAAAATCCTGTAAACATATAAACCTCGAGAGATAGAACTTAGAGACCTGCTCTTTTTTCCGCCAAGAGACAAGTGTTTTCAAGGAGAGTTGTAATAGTCATCGGGCCGACGCCGCCTGGAACAGGTGTCGCGGCTTTCGCCCACCCATCAAGCTCCGCGAACCTAACGTCTCCACACAGTTTTCCACCCTGGCCAGAGCCGTGCATACCCACGTCGATGACAATCGCGTCTTTTTTGAAATCGTCCTTACCCAGCATGTGCGCTTTACCAGCGGCAACCACAACTAGATCGGCCTTCTTAGTGTATTCAGAAAGATTCTTGGTTTTAGAGTGGCACAAAGTCACTGTGGCATTAGCCTCTGTCAGAAGCATGGCCATTGGTTTACCCACGATATTACTGCGACCAACAACGACCGCATTTAAGCCCTCAACGTTGATTTTGTAGTGCTTAAGAATCGTCATCACTCCCTCAGGAGTACAAGGTTTCACAATCGGAGCACCCGCAAAGAAATAACCGAGGGATGCGTAAGTCAAACCATCTGCGTCCTTCAGCGGAGACACAGTTTGCAAAACTTCATGGGAGCTCAAATGCTTTGGCAGAGGAAACTGAACCAAGATGCCATCGACATCACCGTCGTTATTCAGAGTCTGAATCATTTCAGTCAACTCGGCCTGAGTCGTTTCAGTCGGCAAGGCATGGATCGTGGATGTCATTCCGATCTTTTCACAGGATGTTTTTTTATTGCGAACATAAACTTGGCTCGCTGAATCCTCGCCGACAATAACCACCGCCAAATGAGGAGCGCGGCCTGTTTTGTTTTTAAAGTCTGCAATACGGGGGATCAGGGAGGAACGAACGCTGCTTGATACTTCTTTGCCATCTAAAATGAGCACTGAAAACCTCCCTAGAATTTGATGCCCCAATTTCCTGTATTTATTAAAGAAATTCAATGGTTTAGTTCGGTCTTAGCAAAAACAAAACACAGGGCATCTGGCCATTTTCTGCTTGCATCAAAGCTTCGCTCTAATGTACAAGTTCTTAAAACCACTAGGGGATTTAAAAATGGCAGAAAAAGTTAAGCTCTCAAAAGACGGTAGCTCCATTGATTTCGTTCAGTCTGAAAGCTTGCCCACTTCTCTAAAAAAATTCCGCCAAAGCCCTGAAATCGAAGGTTTCTACCGCTTCGTATTCGAAAACGACCTTCAAAAAGAATCCTACGACATCTTGGATCGTATTATCCAACAACGTAAAATGAAAAAAGCAGACGCTAAAAAAGAAGCCGCTGCTGCCGCTAAAGAAGAAAAAGCAGCTGCTAAAAAAGTAGATGCTAAAGGCAAAAAGAAATAAATCTGAACCACAGATTGAATGAATAAAGGCTGGTCACACGATCGGCCTTTTTTTATTGGCGAGTAAGAATAAAAAAGCCCGGGATGACCGGGCTTTTTTTTGCTATGCGCGTTTCAAAAAGGGAACTGTTACCCTTAGAAACGGTTTGGAGCGAAGATTTCCAAATCGACGAATGGTTTCTTTTTGTCGATCAAATCCGCTACCAACAAGCCTGTACCAGCGCCTGATTGAAGACCCAACATTTGGTGACCTACCGCCAACATCAAGTTGGAGATCTTGTTGTGGTAACCAATCAAAGGCACGCCGTCTGGAGTACATGGACGAAGACCTGCCCACAACTCTTCCACTTGCAATTGCTCTGGAAGGTACAACAACTCTGAAGCGCCTTTTTTAATGTTGTTCACACGACGTTCAGTGATCGAGAAGTCTTGATCCACAAGTTCTAAAGTACCTGCAATACGAAGCGTGTTTTCACGCGGAGTGATTGCGATTTTCTTTTCGATGAACATGATTGGATACTTCGGTTGTTTTTCCAATTTAGGTACGATCATCGCGTAACCCTTACCACCCAAAATCGGAATTCTAAGTTGTAGAAGTTTCGCCAAATCTTTTGACCAGCTGCCCGTAGCAACAACGATCTCTTTGAATTTGATCTCACCTTGAGAAGTCATAACTTTGGTAACTTTACCGCCAGCAACTTCAAGATCCATCAATTCGCAGTTTTCGATGATCTCGCCACCGTTTGCGCGAATCTCTTCAGCCATTGCTTGTACCACTTGGAACGGCTCAGCCATAGCTTCCTGGTCAAAGTAAACACCACCCAACATTGGAGGACGGAACGCCGGTTCGAAAGCCATTAGCTCTTCGCCCGTCATTTGTTTACCAGTAACGCCAACACCTTTAACGTATTCAAGTTCTTCAACAGCAGCAGCAACACCTTCTTTAGTGCGCGAAACCATCAAAAGACCTTTTTGCTCGAAACGAGTTTTTGGATATTTCTCGCCCAGCTTTTTGTATTCTTCTAAAGATTTTTGCGAAAGAACAACCAAACCCTCAACCGCACGACGTGCTTGAGTTTCGTTCATCGCTTTCATGAAGTGGAACAACCAAGCAGCCAAATCCAAAGACAATGAAGGTTTGATGTGAAGAGGGCTGTTCGGATTCGCCAACCACTTCATGGATTTCAGGAACATACCTGGCATCGGCAAAGGCATCGAAAAGCAAGGAGTCATCCAACCTGCATTCCCGTAAGAGCAACCGCGACCTACAGTGCCTTTATCAATAACACAAACTTTGGCGCCACGACGTGAAAGTTCCGCAGCAACGGAAGTCCCGATAATACCGGCACCGACTACTAAAATATCGAATTCTTTGTTTTGCATAGGACTTAACAAATGTCCCTTTTTTAGGGGAAAAGCAAGTCCCTCCCACTGCCGCCATTGGGCATAAAAAAACCCGTGGCTTTTTTACCACGGGCTTCGATTTAATTGAGTTTAAAGCTCGGATTACTCAGCGATTGTCGTGTTAATCCAGTCAATTGCTGCATTGACTTTAGCATAAACGCCTGGGTAACCAGCGCGAGCGCAACCTTTACCCCAGCTTACTACACCAATAAGGTAAGTTTGGCCGTCATCTGCTTTAGCCACCAATGGACCACCAGAATCACCTTGGCAAGAGTCTTTACCACCAGTTGTGTAACCAGCGCAGATCATGCGGTCAGTGATTTTACCAGCGTAAGCTTTGTTACAAGCAGCTTGAGTAACCAATGGAACTTCAACTTTTTGCAATTTATCTGGAAGACCGTAGCTACCTTCTTTAGTTGCGCCCCAACCAGCAGTTGTAGACATAACTTGTGGACCGTCTTCAGAGATCGCGATTTCAGTCGTGTTCAATTCAACTGGAGTGTACTGAGAGTTGCCATCAAGTTGAATCAAAGCGTAGTCGAAATCTGTGCCGCCACCTGGGTAGCCAGCGTTCGCAACAACTTTAACTGGTTTGAAAGTTTCAACGTTTGTCGTGTCTTTTTGGCTCAAAAGACCGATTTTGATAGCTTTGATTGTAGAACCCTTCACACAGTGAGCTGCTGTCAAAACCCAGTTAGGCTTGATCAAAGAACCACCGCAGAAGTGACCGCCGTAAGAACCTTGTAGAGAAACGATGTATGGGAATTCGCCTGCAGCTGCTTCCTCGCCGCCAACGATTTTAGCGCCAACTTTTTGCGCTCCTTGAGAAACCGCACCCGTAAATACTAGACCTGCTACTAATAGGTAGTTCAAAACTTTCATGTCTGTGTCCTCTCTTTTTGAATCCTTCAAAAATAAATGTGCTTAGACATTGTTCAATTTTTTTGGATCGCCCTCAAAGGCTAGTTCCAAAATGGGTATTTTCTATCATTAAGTCTAGGGCCTCGACTAAGGTTTGGGTTGTGGCTCCTCTCCGGCCACTGTGGCCTTAATCCATTCAGTCACGGAGTTTACTTTCGCATAAACACCAGGGTAATTCGGCTCACCACAGCCCATTCCCCAACTCACAACTCCCGCTAACAATACTTTATTATCTGTTGTCTTAATAACCATCGGACCACCGCTGTCACCTTGGCAGGAATCTTTGCCGCCGGCTTCAAGGCCCGCGCAAATCATACGATCAGAAATTTCATAACCAAAGGGAGAGTAAACTTTGTTGCACGCAACTTGCGGAACCAACGGCACATCTACTTTATTTAAAATATCCGGAGTCTCGCCGTTAGAGCGCAAAGTTCCCCAGCCTGCGACTGTCGTCACAATTTTAGGAGCTGTTGGTTCCGTCGGAATTTGAATTTCCAACTCATTGATCGCCACAGGTTCGATCGCAGATTCCTCTGCCAACTCAATCAGGGCAAAGTCATAGTCATTTGAAAAATACGGTTTCTTGGGATGAGGGATGACTCTCGCTGGAGCATGAACTTCCGCACCACGCTCGTCAGTCATTTGATACAAACCTACGATCACCAACTCAGGTTTTGAATACTTAAAGCAGTGAGCCGCCGTCAGCACCCATTTCTTATGAATCAAACTGCCACCACAGAAAGCATCGCCCTCTTTCGTTTGAATAGAAACGATCCACGGGAATTCTCCGCGAGCGGCCTCCACACCACCGACGATATTGTGGTTCAACTTTTCATTGAGAGATGTAAATGAATAGGCGGAGTGGCTTGTCACCAATAGGCCTAATAGCAAAAGACTCTGGAACGCTCGCATATCTTCCCCTTGCATGGCTGAGACCGAACGATAATTCCATTTTTCTCCTGAGACATTGAGCTCGCAACGAACTCAAGGTCTTGGATTTCAAATTACACGTTCGAATTTAATTAAGTTGGGATCAAAAATTTGGAATTCGAGAGGATCAGTGCATTTCACCTGAAGGCGAACGCTTTGACCTTTCTCCATAGGTTGGCCGGTATGATTGACGATTCTTAAAAGACTGCCTTGAAAGTTACAAAGGACATCGACGCCCGATTGTTTTTCTTCAACAACCGAGTGAAGGATCTGCCCTTTGGTCAAAGATTTCAAGAAAGCTTGAGTCGCCACTATTAATCCAGGTCTTTCACCATATCAATACGGCGGAATTCAACGGGACGGATATTAGGACCCGTCGCAGATTTCGCAGCCGCAGCTGGTTTTGCCGCAGGAGCCGCTTTGATATTTGTCACAGCTGTTGGCGTTGTTGGTGTCGGCTTTTCACCCAAGAAATTCTGGGCGATATTTTGAGTCACATCAAAGATGCTCGGTGCTTTTTCAGCAGCGATCTCTTCGTCTTCGACTTCTTGGCAAGCTGCTTTGAAAGCGTCGCCCAATTTTTTCATCGCATCATTTTCAGTCTTAGGAACTTCAAAAACAGAACTGATATCAGAGCCTGCTCTTTGCAATGGTTGCATAAAGCTGATGTTATCCACGTCGCTGAAATCTTGAGATGAACTCTCTGACTCTTCCGCCTCTTCGTTTGCCCATTCAGGCAAACTGTCTTCACAGAACATAAGTTGGTCTTTATTCACCTTCGCGATGAACTCAATTTCGCCACGCGAAAGATCAACTTGTGCAGCAATTTCATCAGCGCTCAAACCTTGGTGAGCCAAGCGAGCTGCTTTGACATATTTAATAGTATTCTGGCGTTCCACAATTTCAGTATGCGGGATACGGTCTTGGAAGATCTTTGCGACTTCTAAAGACTTCTGCATGCTTTGATCGATCTTAGCGATCTGTTTTTCTGACGCCTGAATTTTGGATTGGATATCTTTTACTTTTTGCTCAAGCAACGCAGTTAATTGATTTACTTGAGTTTCTGTACGATCAGATAAGTCCTCAAGAACCGCAATTTTACTTTGTAAGAGCTGCAAACCTTTGCTCAAGCGGGGATCGTCTTTGGCTGGACGGTTCATACGAACCCAGACACCAATAATTCCGGCTAAAAGAATAACGTTCACCAACAATTGAGTTAAAAACCAAAAGCTCACCACGCCTCCTGATAATCTGACAGCGGCAACATGGATTTAATTCTACGATTCACTGGACGGTCCCACAATGAGACGAAGGTCTGGTTTGTCTCAAACCCAGACTGGACTTGGTAAATTTTGAGACGAAGTCGCTTCCTGTGCTATTCTGGGCCAAAGGGGAAATGGAAGTATGTTTTTGTCTCTACGTAATAAGGCAACTCTTTTGCCAATTCTGTTGTTGGGCCTAGCGGCTTGCAGCCCAGTGCAATTCGACTCACCTTCAGTGAAAACTTCTGCGTCTCCGTCACCGAGTCCTACAACGACTCCGACTACTACACCGACGACAACGCCGACAACGACACCTACTACTACGCCAACAACAACGCCGACGACGACTCCCACAACGACGCCAACAACAACGCCGACGACGACTCCCACAACGACGCCAACTACTACACCTACGACAACGCCAACGCCGACTCGTGATGTAACTTACAGCAGCACTGTTGAGGCTTCGAATAATAAACTAGATGTCGTCCTTATTGTCGATGACTCGAACTCTATGCTTGCAGACAACCAAAAGTTGGCAGCAAAACTTTCAAGCTTCGTTTCTACTTTGCAGTCGACGAAAAATCTTGATTGGCAAATGTGCGTAACGGTCACTCGTTTCTTGGGCACTAAAGAAGCTCCAATCTGGGGTTCTTCTATTTACTGGCAATCAAATTCTGCTGCTCCTTCAACAAGCTTGGGCTTGGTTCTAAAAAGAGGCACAGCGAATCTTTCAACGATCTTTACTCAAACGATCAATTATATTGGTGCAGGTTGGGCAAACTCGAATGATGAGCGTGCGATCAAAGCCGCTTACCACCACGTTTACAATGGTGACTACAAGTACTCTAACGCCAGCGGTTGCTACCGTTCAGATGCAGCGATTGCTTATATCATTATCTCTGACGAAGACGAACGCAGTATCGGTGGCGACATCAGCCAAAAATACTACCAAGATGAATATCAACCTCTTGAAGACGCCGACAAACCACAAGTCTTCGTAGACTACGTGAAATCAACTTTCGGTGCTAACAAACGTTTCACAGTGAACTCGATCATCGTAAAACCAGGCGACTCTGCTTGTATGGCGACTCAGGACGCTGGTGGAGCAGCTAAGTCTCACTACGGCGTTCAATACGCGGCTCTGTCTAATCTAACTGGTGGTGGTATCGGTAGCATTTGTGCTGCGGACTTCGGTACGACGTTGAATCTATTCATCGATAAGATCGTAGACTCTTTGAATAAGGTAAATTTGGAATGTACTCCGGTGGGAACTCCGGTTGTTAAAATCACTCCAACGATGTCGACTTTAAGCTACCGTGTGGAAGGTATGAGTATCGTGTTTGATACAGCAGTTCCAGCGGGCAGCAAAATCGAAATCACTTATAAGTGTGATGCCACTCGCTCGCCAAGCTCAGTGGATGCTCCACAAGCTGAAGTTGGCTTCTTTACGAAGGTCATGAACTTCTTCAAAAATCTGTTCTAAGAAAATAACAAAGTCTAAAAACTAAAAACCCTGCTCTCACAAGCAGGGTTTTTTTGATTACTGCGACGAAGTCGGAGTGCAAGCATTTACTGGCATTTCAAAGCTGCGATCAAATCGCCAGCATCAACATAAGCCATGTCCTCGCCACCGGCGAAAAACGCTGTGCTGTAGATTCCTCTAACAACCAATTTAGTAAGACCATTTTTATTCGCTAGAAGACCATCCACTGTGATGCCTTCAAGTTCGTAAGCCATACCTTCTTGGAAAACGACCTTTACGCCCGGGATGATTTGCTCACCGTACTTAGCGTAGTCACGTGCATTCATCGCATATTTCACGCTTACTGAGTTTTCCTTTTGTTCCAATTGAAGGTTCATACGATCTGTTACAGCGACACACTTAGTCGCCGCAGAAGCTGCTGTGGAAGCCAAAAGAACCGCGCCGATGATGAATGCTTTCATTGAATTCTCCTTTAAAAATCCAAACTTAGCGCTGCTGGAGGCGTTCTTCAAGTGACCAGCTAGAAATGTAGGAATTTCATGGTTCATTAAGTTTAGATTAAATATTCCAGTCGGCCTCATTTTTTGCCCATCTAAGAATAGACAAACACTCCAAGCTTTGGGATACGTCACGAACTTCAAAACAGGGGAAATTTTACATGAGAATTTGGGGCTTCTTAGTAATCGCAATCTGTGTACTGCAAGTTAATGCTTTCGCTGCTGACGATTGCTCAACAGTTGATGTGCGTGACAGCCTCCCTGCTGATGTAAAGACGTTCATGACAACTCCTTCTGACCAAGGTGACATCGGTTGGTGCTATGGCTACACGGCTGCCGATATCGTAAGCCAAGCTGTGGGCACTCCGGTCTCTGCTCTCCATTTGTCAGCCTTCTATGCGAGTGAAGTAACCATGCTGGGTAAAATCGGCCGTGGCGTTGTTAACAAAACAACAACTCCTGAAGGTGGCTTCGTTAGTATCGCCGTTCGCAAAATGAATGAGTTGGGTCACGTTTGCCGCGAAAGCGACATCCCATCTGAAGGCACTAAGAAAGTTCAAATCACATCACAAACAACAGTTCACAATGGCATGGCTTATTTGATGAACCGTATGAAAGATGTGCGTAAAGGTCGTTGCACTGGGCTATGCGAAATTTCTTTCAATCAATTGGTAGAGGGATTCTTCCCCGCAGTTCCTCCGCAAACGATCAAAAACTATCTTCTTGCTCATCGTAATGTGAGCCTTGAAGACGTCGTATTCAATTTCTTGGATTCATCTTGCAGAAGCAAATCCATCGATCTTCGTAACGATTTGAACTACAAAACTTGGGGCAAGAAAACTCACCCATTTGAATCCATCAACGATCAAATCGATTGGTTATTAAACCGTCGTAAATTGATCTCTATGGAATACGATGCTTCTGAAATCACAGATGTCGGTGGTATTTTTGGTGCAGGTCATGCATCCACAATCGTGGGTCGCAAAAAAGTCGGCAACGCTTGCTACTATATGGTTCGTAACTCTTGGGGCACATCTTGCGACTATCGCAAAGGTGTCATCTGCTTGAAAGAACAAGGCTCATACCTTGTTCACGAAAAAACGATGAAAAGCATGGCTAAAAAGCTGATCTGGATCGACTAAGAAAGATTCCCTACGAAATCCTTCATGCGCACAACAGCTCGCTTCATTGTTTCTTCTGAAACAGCAAAGCTTAAGCGCATGAAGCCGTCCATTCCGCACTCCACACCTGGCACTGTTGCCACAAAGAATTTCTCCAATAAAATATCGCAGAAATCTTTCGATGTTCTGATCAACTGACCATCGTACATTTTACCGATGCAGGCTTTGATATCCACCCAGAAATAAAATGCGCCATCAGGCTCAGATACTTTGAATCCCGGCACCGAACGCAGCTCTGCAAGACCGGAGTCTTTGCGACTCACTAACTTTTTAACCACTTGCTCGATATCAGGCTCGCACTGCTCAATCGCTTTAAGGGCTGCATGCTGAGAGATACTTGATGGAGATCCCGTCGCCTGGCTTTGATAGTCCGCCATCGCCGTGATCAGTTTTTCAGGACCTGCGGCCCAACCGATTCTCCAGCCCGTCATAGAATAAGCTTTGGAACCACCGTTGACGGCCAGAGTGCGATCTTTCAAATCAGGAGCAACCTGCAAGATATGCGGAGCCACTTTGCTGCCGTCAAAGACCAAGCGGTTGTACATGTCATCGGAGATGATCGCGACCTGAGGATGCTTTCTTAAAACCTCTGCCAATGCCTTCAACTCGTCAGCTGTGTACAGCAGACTTGTTGGATTGCTTGGAGAGCAGAACAACAAAGCTTTGGTTTTTGCATTGATTGCGTTTTCTAAAAGTTCCGGAGTGATTTTATAGTTCTCTTGTTCGCCACACTCGATGATACGAGGAACACCATCTGCCAGCTCCACCATCATCGGATAGCTTACCCAGTAGGGCGCACCAATGATAACTTCGTCACCTGGCGAGCACAGCATTTGAAGTGCCGCAAAGATAATGAATTTAGCCCCTGAAGCCACCGTGATTTCTTTGGTGGAGTAGGCTTGGTCGATTTCAAATTTATACTTTTTTGCGATCATCTGGCGCAGTTCAACGGTACCGTTGGCTGCCGTGTACTTAGTGATGTTTTTTTCGATCGCTTCGATACCCGCTTTGCTTGGAACCTCAAAAGTCGGCCAGTCAGGCTCCCCCACCGTCAAAGAGATCACATCGTGTCCCTGAGAAGCTAATTCCTTGGCTTTAGCCACCAGGAATAAGGTTGGAGAAGTTTTCAAATTCTGGGCGCGCTTGGAAAGTTGCAACATGCGAAAACGTCCTACTTTTTAAGTTTCTTAATAATCGCCTCTTTAACCACGTCAGGAACAAATCCTTTTAGATCGCCACCATTCACTGCTAATTCTTTCACACCACGAGATGAGATATAGTAAAACTCAGGGCTTGCGAACATCAGCAGGGTCTCGATTTCTGGAGCAATCTTTTTGTTGATCTGAGCCATCGTCAGCTCGTATTCAAAATCAACAACGGCGCGCAGACCACGGATGATGACTTGCGCTTTGTTCTTTTTCATATAATCAACGGTCAAACCTTCAAAAAAATCCACGCGCACATTTTTAAGGTGCGACAAAGATTTTTCGATCAATTCTTTTCTTTCCTGAGCATCGAACATGCTTTGCTTCTGAGAGGACTGAGCCACCAAGATCACAATTTCAGAATAAAGAGGCGACACGCGATTGATGATATCAACATGGCCCATTGTGATGGGATCAAAGCTGCCAGGATAAACTGCGATTCTATTCATTATCAGTTTCCTCTTCTTGGGAGTCTTCCTCGAGTGCACTTTCGTGACAGAACATACTTAAGATCTTATCACCGTATTCATTTTTACTATAACGAACCAACTGACCATAACGATCTTCCATGCGCTCTTTACGCTCAGATTCAATCGCCATCACCGTGTGCGCACCGAACGCAGCACTGCCACTCGCGGCTTCAACTACGAAGTGGGCCATTTTTTCAGTGAATGGAGGGTCTGCGAAAATGATATCAAACGGCTCGCCCTCGTAGGATTTTAAAAATGCAATCACGTCCATACAAATCACTTTGTAGGAATTTGCAGGAATTTTTAGTTTTTCAAAATTCTGACGAGTGATAGTTAACGACTTCGGATTTTTCTCTACGAATGTGCAAAAGCTAGCATCGCGAGAAAGAGCTTCGATACCCAGATTACCTGTGCCGCAAAACAAGTCGGCAACATTAGCGCCGTCCATTTGGAACTGAAGCTTATTGAAAATAGTTTCTTTTACGCGATCTGTGGTTGGACGAATATGGTCTGCTTTAAATGCAACCAACTGATGACCACGATATTTTCCGGCGATAATTCTCATGACAACAAATCCTCGGCCATTTTCACAATTGCAAAAATATCTTCAAACGGTTTCGGTACAAACATTTCAGCACCCATTTGCAGGGCTGTCTCCATGTTGTGCTCTCCGGCAAAGGCTGACATCAAAATCACTTTGCCCGAACGATCTGTACCAATTTCCTTAAGGACCTCGGGGCCGGTCAAACCTGGCATCAAGACATCCAGAAATACTAAATCTGGAGTCGACTTGCGCCATTGCTCTAGTCCCTCTGTTCCGTTTTCGGCTTCGATGACTTCGTGTCCTTTAGCGCGAAAAGCGCGAGACAAAGAACGACGAACCAATGTCTCATCATCAACGATCAATACCTTCACAAACAATCCTTACTTACAAGGCAGAGTAATCACAAACCGGGCACCCTGCGGTTGCGCCGATTGATACGTGATACTGCCCCCAAATTTCTCTATGACCGACTTAGACATACTTAACCCAAGACCGGTTCCGTGTCCTTCTTTTTTTGTCGTGAAGAATGGCTCGAAAATACGTTTTTGAATTTCTTCAGGAACTCCTGGCCCCGTGTCCTCAATCTCCAAAACCACCTGATTTCCAGAGTGGTGCGAAGTTATTCTTAAACGACCTGGGTCCTTCATCGCCTGACACGCATTGTTCACCAGATTAAACACAACCTGTTGAATAAGGTGAGGCTCCACGTGCACAGTTTTGTCTATGCTCTGCAACGAAACTTCCAAGCGGTGAGTTCGCAAAGCTGACTTCAACATCGGCAAGGTTCTTTCCACGATCTCGTCGACCGAAATATCCTCTGCCGGTTGATCCTCTCCCTTAGAGAAGTCCAAAAGATTCTTAATAATACGCTGCGAGCGAGTCGCTGCCTTTTCGATCTCAATCAGATCCGAGTACAGATTTGTGTTTTTATCCGCCTCTTGCAGTAAGACCTGACTCAAGGAACGAAGCCCCGTTAGAGGATTGTTCAGCTCATGGGCGATATTTCCAGCAAGCATACCGATCGCACCCATCTTTTCATTCTGCAACATTCGCAAGTACAGCTCGCGAGACTGAGTGATATCCACATATTGATTCACAACATTCGTGGCCTTACCACCATGATCCAAAACCACCGGATAGCTGTGAACTTGATAGATTCTGTTATCGACTTGGATTTGCCCTGTATGCGGTTGCCCATCAGCCAAGGCCTGAGCCGCCGGGGATGCTTCGCAAACATGTCGCTTGTCAGAAAAACGATCCGCAAATTTTTTATTGGCGCGGATCACGTTGTAATCCATATCGACGATAGCGATAGGATCTCTCATCCCGTCGAAGGTTTTCTCCCAGCGATACGAGAACGCAGAAAGCTGACTTTCCAATAAAACCCTATCCAGGGTCATACTCAACGGACGCATGCGATCATTTACGAATTCCACGAACGGAGGCATTTCTTTATCGTTCAATGAATTTTCGATACACAAAATCGCTTCGCCATTGCCGCCCATCAAATGATTGGTCAAACGAAGCTCCAAAGGGACCACGTATGTTTTCGCGAAAGGACGACCAAAATGATTTGCCAAATGACGGATCAAGTCCGCCGCAGGTACTTGTGCATTCTTAGGAAATTCGAAATGCGTTGAGGATTCTGACTGAGTCATTGCGCCTAGCTGAAAGCTGATAAAGTGGGTCTTGGCGTTATCGATGCGATAAACCAGAATCGGGTCACCGATCTTATGGAACTTACGAAGTTCCTTACGAATGATTCCTAAAACATCCTCGAACGAATTTTGATTGGCGAGATCCTTAATCAAGCGAACCAAGTTTCTTTCGCGGTTCAGTTTATCGCTTTCCTCTTTGTGCGACATCTCGATGTACTGTGTACGTTCATCAACCAATCCCTCCAGGGAGTGAGTTAATGCTTCGAGCTCTTTATTCTGTGATGAGGATTCACGCAAAAGCAGTGACCGAGACAAATAAGTCGCATGCTTTTGCAAAGCATCTTCCAGCTGCTGCCAGATTTCCCGTTCAGCCAAAGGCCAACGGATAAAGCGGAAGACTTGGGCTTGGTTGATACCCTGTCTGACTTTTTCTTCAGTCAGTTCATTGGAAATATAGAATCTTGGAGCCATCGGTTGCAGATGACGAGCTTGAATCAACAGCTCGAAGGCCTCATTGGTGCCATCGTCCTGGACTAAGATCGAGGAAAATTTCTGATTCTGCAAAAGAGAACGGGCCTCTTGAAACGAAGCCCGCAGAATAATCTCGACTTCCCGTTTCTGGAACGGGAAGTATTGGGGCAGCCTAATTGGCGATACGTTTCCAACCCACAGGATTGGATCTATCTTGTTCGGATTTGATTGTTCCGCTGCTGTCCCCATTGAGTGCCTTCTCCAAGTACTGCAAGTGCTCTTTCCACATTTGCAGGACGTTGTTTAGATCATACTCTAGGACATCCGCTAAAAGAACAAAATCCTTATTTTCCAAAGCAGCTAATGCCTCAGTCACCGTTGTTTTACTTTGATCTTCAGCTTTAGCCCAATTAACTGGACTCGCCACCATATGGCGGTCGCCCACGATCACTTTCAGTGACATCACACTGTCGATCAAATACTCACAATTAGTAACCAAGTCATGGATCGGTTTTAGCAAACCACTGAAGCCTTGCGCACGCATGCGCTTAGAAAGACTTTCAGTTTTGTCCATAAGCTCTGGCAAAGAATCAATCCACGCACGTAAAACATCAAGAACCAGGTCATTGCTGTTTTCCGTCATGTACTCCAATGTTTCCACATCCGTCAGTGGAACAGAGCCAAAGCGTGCTTCGTCAGACTCCTTAATTTCCATTCCATTTACGATAAATCTGCAAACCACCGCATTGGTGTCGCGCAGATCGTTTTCGATATCTTCGAAAACACGAGATAGAACAGTTTCAGTTTGATAGAAATTGCGTAATTGTTCGCCTGTTACCTTAAAGCGTTCCATCTTTTGCCTCCACAGTCGTGACTTTCTCTTCACGAGGAACATAAACACGAAGATGGCGCTTAAAACGCTCATGGACACTCAAAGTTGCGGCAATAATCTCTTCTTGTGTGCCTGGAGCCACACGGATCTTCTCCGCATGATACCAGTCAATCATAGGACGCAACTCAGGGACCAATCGGCTAATGGATTTAATAACATCCTCGCCACCTTCAATAAAAGGCGTTACGGCCTGAACACCCTTCTCTGGGATTAGAGCAAACTGGCTCATCATGAAATCGTTGATTTCATCAAGTTTCATAGCTCCTTCAATAATATCAATACGATCGGCAATTGGATATTCACCACCCAAGTACATGGCTTGAACCAAGTTCCATGCAAACTCTTGCTCTGCAGATTCCTGCTTGGCATAGCTTACAAGGCCCGAAGTACGCATGATCAAATCAGGATCAGCGTGACCTTCCAATAGTTGTGCAACGATTTCACCAATGCGCTCTGGAACGATCTCTTGGCCTTCTTCAACTCTGTAAATCAAACCTAGAGTTGCTTTCGGACCTGTCTCCCAGAAGTTCACATTACCCACACTGATATTCAATGTCGGAGTGTCCGTTAAAGACGCCATATGAATAGGCGCGCTGTCACAACCAATCAAAAGCTCTGAACGCTTCAAGATCGTGAACAACTGATACATGCGAGTTTTACCAACCAAGTTTACGATGTTGGCATTCGGCGCACGTGCGATAATTTCTTCAGCAATCTCTGCTTCATTCGGAGCGCCAATCAAAACGATCGGCATGTTTTCGTAACGACGAGCAAAGTAATCCACCATACGGCCCCAGGCTTCGCCTGTTAGAGCTTTATGTTTTTCACTCGCACCTACGTGAATCGTCAAATAAAGTTGCGGCAATTCAAGATCGATATCTGGCAGTACCGGAGCTTCCCAATCTTGCTCTGTATATTCAGTGCCAATCAATGAGGCAAAGATATCAGCCACATGCACGCGATTAGGTTTATTGATACCCACTTGTGCATAGAAATAAGAACTTACTTCATCAGCTACGCAGAAGTAACCATCTCTAAAACGCGTGTAACCAAACACTTGAGTCTTAGGAACCGTCAATGAATGCGTCAGATAGCTTGAGAACGGCGAAAACGTCAGATTGATAATCTGATCGTACTCTTCAGCACGAACCGTTTCCACGAACTCTTCCATGCGATTCAAAGATTCTTCAGTGTTGCCATTTTCATTGATAAGAGGCGAAAGAATATGACCGCTTTGCAAAGTGATATGCTTATCAATAGCCGTCAAACCTTCAACCGCGCCCTCAAAACGGGGGCGAGTCATGAAATGGATCTCAGCATCAGGATACATACGGCGAACCGCACGCACTGCCGGCCAAGTCATGAAAATGTCACCCAATCTAGCGAGTTGCAGAATAAGAATTTTCATCTTTAATTTGTTCCTTTGCTAGTTCAGCAACAAGTTTGATTGTCTCTGCTTCTTGATTATAGGGCTGCGTCTTCACGATCTCTTGATACGCTTGCTCTAGCTTCTTCAAAGCCATCGATAGATAATTGTCCAATTCCTGCTGCATAATAGGCCCCTTCCTTGAGAACTATCTCTAAAGAGTGAATGAACTGACCTCGCGATTGCAAAAGTTGTTGAACTTCTGCCAGAGCCCCCTGCATTTTCTCATGAAACTGCAACGTACTGGAAAAGCGAGTCATCAGAGTGTCCACGACAGCTTGGAAAAATCCTGCCGTGTCTTTTTTTGTTTTAATAATTTCTTGAGTCATCAGGATAAAGTCTCCGATATCCTGACTTTTTAGTTGCGCCTTGTTCACCAACTCTTCGCGACGTGGAAACGACGCTTGAAGGGCCTTTGACCAAGACTCAAACTGAGTTTGCTCATCGCGAGCCATCTGTAAAATCTGACGAAGTGATTCTCTGGAATATGTCTCTGCAAACTTCAGTGCGGTACTTGCATATCCCATCGCCGAATGATTCGTCTGACCATCTAAATACAAACCCCATGCCGTCCCGTCGATATCTCTGACGGAGACAGAAGCTGTTTCTGTTTTTTTACTAAGTTTATCCCAAACAGCTGTAAACACTTGATCTACAGTGATGCTTTCCGCACAGATTTGGGATTTCTGCGTGCACGAACTTGAATGAGTGCACGGAGCACATGCCGTATTAGCGCGCAGAATTTGCGTGGCTTCCGAAAAGGCCGCCGTTTTCGTCCAGTCGCTGCTGCCCAAAACAAGTTCAACAGTGGGAATGCCCATTTGACCCGCCAAATGCTTAATGCTGGTATCACCAGTCACTAGCAGACAAGCCTCTTGTAATTTTAGTTTTGCCCCCGCCAGATCACAGATAATCAAATCTGAATCGGCAAAGTGCTGAGCCAGTGCCTCTCTTTCGAAAGGAGCCCCTAAGATTTTAACTTTATAATCGACCAAAGAACTTTCGATCGTCTCTTTCAATTTCTTGAAAGCCGGCAATCCCCAGTTTTTCTTTGCGTCACTTGTCAGACACTGGAATAAAACCAGTTTTGACTTTTCTGGTATTGCCGCTGCCGATTTATTTGCAGCAAGACCGAAAGCACCACCCAACAATTCCACATAGTGGAATAAAGAAGGCTGACTTCCTGAAAAGCGATCATTGAAATAACGCAGCCAAGGATTTTCCAATCCTTGGAATTTTGTTTCAGCATGGTGAAGACCATGCTTCTGCGGAATCTGTAAAGATCCCAACAGATAAGCCGAAAGCTTATTGTGTGTGAAATTATATACCTGCTGATAGCCCTCAGAGTTTAAATCAGCAACCAAGTCACTCAATTGCTGATGGGACCACAACATATTATAGTTCGCCTCGCCCAAGCCCTTTTGCAAAGACTCACGGTCAAAATAGAAATACTTATCAACCAATGCGCCCAACAGGCCTTCAACCTGAGCGAACTGCGAATTGATTAATAAGTGAATCTGCGCATGAGGATGCTTTTCACGCAGAGCCTTAAGCAAAGGCTGCTGCTGAATAATATCCCCTAAGCGTAATAACGAGACGACCAATATTTTCATCTATTTTACCAGTTCACCCAACATACGGAAGATTTGCTTTTTTTCTTCCGCTACTTGAGATGATTCAACCACAGGCAAGATATCCTTGATTGAAAGAAGAGTTGTGTTTTGGAAATACAAAGACTTCATATTCATTTGCAAATCTTCAAGATGGTATCTTACCGCCTCAACAGAACGACCCGTCAAATGACCGAAGAATTGAGAGAACAATTGTGTTTGCTGTCCCCATGCTTCTCTGAAAGAAACAACATAGGCGCGATCTGCAACCACAGATGCGTAGATATCATTTTTCATCAAATCCTGAACATTATCTGCGATAACCACATTTACACGGTCTGCCAACTCAGGAAATTGAGATCTGAAAACTGGAACCAAAGCATCACGCGAATCTACAACCGTGATTTGAATGTCTTGATCCATATCGGCCAAAGCTTCAACGTGAAATCCAGAGCCCAAGCCCACGATAACTACGTGAGATGACGGAACAGGACCCAACGAGTAAGTCCATTTCAATGCCTCTTGGCGTGGAGATTGAACAGAAGCCAATTCAGTACCCTCTTCGAATGCAACTAAAGAGGATTCATGGTTTTCAGAGAAAGTGATGATGGACATTTTATGCTGCCTTTACTGTAGGTGTGATTTTCTTTTTAAGATTTCTAACTTCGCTGTGATCCGGGTTCCACAAAAGCACGCGCTCGATTTCAAGCATGGCTTTGTCCAATTGACCCGTAGTGCAGAACAAATTGATAAGAACCAAGGACATATCCTCGTCTTGCTCAACAGTTGCTAGGTATTCTTCAAGTGCGTCGATGGCTTTTTGCAATTGAAGATCACGCATGCCCCAATTTGCCGCCAAATGAACTGCGGTACGATTTTTCTTATTGATATCTAAAGCGGCATCGATATTCGCCCATGCCAGCTCCGTGTCACCGAACTGATGGTGAACCATCGCCAAACCAACCCATGCTTTGTCGTTTTCTGGATTGATTTGCACGGCCTTACGGAAGCAGTACAATGACTTATCAAAATCGCCACGCTGAACTTCAAGTGTTCCGAAATTCACCAATAGGACATCCGAAGTCGTATTGATCGTGTAAGCTTTATTGTAGTACTCTTCTGCTCCATCGAAGTCGCCTTGGCGAACATAGATGTTGCCCATGTTTTTATAGACTTCAAAAAGCTGATCATTTTCTTCAGTAATTACTGATAACGCTTCAAAGTACTTCTCCAAAGCATCTTGATCACGGCCCATGCGATATAGAGCGTGCGCAAGGTAGGCCAAGCTCTCAAATCCATAGTCGATCTTGTTCCAAGCATTCAAGGCGATCAAAGCCTCATCATGTTTGCCGATCTTTTCTAAATTGCGAGACAACATATTTAATGTCGCAGGATTTTTAGAATCGATATTGCTGGCTTGGCGCAAAAGATTAAGAGCTAAATTGTATTCACCGTGTTTAGACAGTACATCCGCATTCTGAAGATACTTAGAAACGCGCGGATCAACATTAGCTTGTTGCTTATTAAGAGTGGTGTCTGATTCAAAATCAGCGAGTGCTTGTACAGAATCAAAATAAATTCTGCCGGAGCCTTCTTTGAAGCTTTCCTCTGAAGTATTCACTTCAATATTTTCACTGGACTTTTGAACGATCTGATTTTCCAACATCTGCATGTATCTCCTCCGATAAATGAGATGAGCAACACAGATGCCAAACCTTAAGATGGGTCGAAATGCGATTATTTGTAGCTGAGGCAAGTTCAGCTCAGGAGTTTGACTCCCAGACCGTACTTGCCGTCAGGTTTTTGTCGGGAAAAAATTGCCGGGTCTAGGCTTCCTCATCCAATTGCAATTCAAATGCTTTGGATTTGTAGCCACCAATTGCTTTGCGGTTGCGACGAACATCCTGCAGCTCACGAATGATGGAGTTTTTTGCAGTCTCGATGCAAGCCAACACTTGGATGTCTTGTTCGATGATACGTGCAACATACTCATCTTTAATCATAAGAGCTTCTTTGATTTGTTTGCGATCTTCCTGCGCCATAACAGCTTCAGGGCTCATTTCGCTGTGAGCTTTATCGATTTGCGAGTCTACATATTTAAGAACATCCAGGATCTTTTCACGCGTTTGATAAAAGCTCTGCAAATTGTCGAACTGACCTTGTGCAAAGTTCACTAGCTCAATTTCATTAAGAGCATAGAACTTTTCAAGGTAATGATTCTTCTCGTTCAACAAGCTGATGATTCTGGTCACTTTACCCTCCATGGTATTAACCCGCTTTCTTTCCGTCGTCTGATTCTTTTTTAATTTTTTCTACTGCTTGCACCCAGCCATCATACAAAGTATTTAGCAGCTTCAAGTTGGCATGAAGTGGTGCTGCGTCTCCGCTGATGTTTGCTTTGGTGTATTGTTCCATCATGAACATATAAAGTTGTTCCAGCTGATTTGCGATCTCGCCGCCCACTTTATGATCAAGAGTGTTGTTAAGTTCCATGATGATATCGAACGCTCTGCCGATATTTTGGCCACGATCCGCGATCTTCTTTTCTTCAATGGCTTTGATAGCAAGTTTGGTAAACTTGATCGCACCCTCATAAAGCATCAAAAGGATTTTTTCCTTGCTGGCACTTTGTACTGAAGTCTGTTTGTATTTTTGATACGCGTTCTTGTTCATCCTGTCCTCTTTTTTGTTCCCTAACCGTTCAACGTCCCTATTAAACTTCTAACTTAGCCGCCGCCTTGGCGGGCCATCGCTGCAAACTTAGCTTGCTGAGCTTGCATCTCTGACATTTTCGACTCGAGATTCGCAAACTTCTGACGAAGTCCGTCTTCTTTCTTCTCGAGTTGTCGCTCTTTGGTATTGATACGCTGATCGATTTGTTTGATCTGCGATTCAAGACCACGTTTGCGATTCGCCAGTCCCCCGTACTCACCATTGGTAAGATTGGAGACCGCATTTTTAATCACCGACGCGAAACCTGTTCTAAAACCATCGCCTCGGATAAACGCTGCCACCGCATTTGGGTTGGCATTCAAAACTTTATTAAACTTGTCCTGGTTCAACTCCAACATACCGTTACGGTTGAAGGTGATGCCCAGTTCACTCACACGTAGAATCGGAGTCTGCACTCCGCCTACTGGGTTTAAGATCGCACTTCTTAACGAACTTTCGATCGTTCTTAGAAGACCATCACCACCCAATGGACCCATTTTAGGATTTCCATCCTTACCAGAGCCCTGCATCTGATGTTGCTTTTGGATAAATCCCAAAGCCTCATTATAGGCATCAACGAAGCTTTTCACTTTACCGCTGATGACTTCCAGATTCTCCTTAACCGTCATATTGATGGTCTTACCCGGAGAAGCTGATTTCAGATCCAATGTCACACCCGGAATCAACGTCGTCGTTTTATTCTCGGGCAATTCAATTTCAAAACCGTCCACTTTCACTTTGGCATTCTTGGAAGGACGAGACTGATCGAAGTACATATCTTGATCGCCATCCAAGAGGTAAATTTTCGGGAACTCAATTTGTGAGTCATCTCCCGTACCCAAACCAGAAACCAATATTTTGAAAGGATTTTCTTTATCCTTTCTGTCCTCGATAACCTGAGCTTTTAAACCCACGTCAGCGTTATTGATCTGACCTGCCACACCTTCCAGAGTCGAATTCTTGCCTGTGATATAGACTTCTTTCGAACCCTCTGAAGTTTTAAATTTTATATAACCCGTACCAATTTGCGTTTCATTCTTGTCAGGGAAACCGTTAGAAATCGCAGAGGCTTTTTCTGCCAACTGCACAACTTCCAATTGATACTCACCTGGCACCGCAACTGCCGGATCAAGTTGACCGTCCACCACAGCCGTGTCACTTGAAGTAAATTTCTTATCCTGGAATCCGCGGATATTTGTCAGGTCACTAAGATTTTTGGTGATTCCAACCACTTTTGACTCGAGATCTTTTACAAGCTTTAGCTTGTCGTCCTTCTCTGTCTTCTTAGCTTCCATTTGCTTCACAGGAATACGCTCAGCATCCATCAGCTGATCGACGATATTTGGTGGTAGCCCAGAGGCCATGCCTGTAATTCGTATTCCTGCCATGAAACAATCGTCTCAAATTCATACAGTGAACGTGAGTCAATTAAATGTCCGTCGAAAGGGCTGGTGGAGCGGGTTTTACGGCTCTAATGAAATATACGCGGGATAAATTTTGACATCCCCCCTTTCAGCTAGACTGAAAGCTGGGAATCAAATGCTATTTATACTTAAAAATCTTTGGGAATAATCGTGGAGATCTAGGCAGAACGCTTAATTAATTGCCCTCGAGGAGAATCGTCACTGGGAAGTGTCCATAACTCTGCTTCAGGAATTTTGCGAATAAGGGTGCCGAGATTATCTTTTACGAGAACGAAATTCTCTCCGCCGACATCGATAAGTTCCACCGTCCATCGGTGTTCTTTGAATGCAGGGAGTTTTCTGAGATGTTCCATCGAGGCTTCAAGCTGTTCCTCCGTCATCGGAGGCTTCTGATCTTGTTGCTGTTGATAGGTTTCTTGACCGTTGGCGTCTCTGTCGTGAGTACTGTCGGATTGAATCGCTCGCCCTGTGCGGTCTATCGACTTCACATCGGTTGGCGAAATTTGGGGAATCAATCCTTTGATATTCATGAGTATCTTATCGGTATTTTTGGCTCAAACTTAAACAGCTGGACTTTAGGCCATTCCTAAGTCCCCTCTTTAAGTACCCCAGGGAAACCTCTATAAAAACTTTCCCTGGGTAGGTTGGTACCGGGAGAGCACGGAGGCGCTCTCCCAGATTCAATCTTTCAAAAATTAACCAATTAGTTTCATCGCGATACCAGGCATTTGATTCGCCTGAGAAAGAACACTCGTGTTAGCTTGCAACAATACTTGGTTACGAGCTTGGTCAGCAGTTGCTGAAGCGATATCTGTATCACGGATACGAGAGTTCGCAGCAGAGATGTTCTCATGTTGGACACCCAAGTTGTCGACTGTTGAAGTCAGACGATTTTGAAGGGCACCAAGATTTGCGCGGAAACCATTCACTTTAGTTTGAGCTTCGTCGATCTTCGCAAGAGCTTCTTGAGCACCTGTTTTAGAAGAGAAGTCGAAACCATCAATACCTAGTGAAGATGTAGTTGCGTCAGTTTCACCTGCGTTGAAGGAGATTCTATCCGCAAAGTCGTCATTACCGATACCTACTTGGAAGTCATACTTGTCGCCAGAACCATCAAGTAGTTTTGTAGTACCAAATTTAGTAGACTGAGTGATACGTTGAGACTCAGCTTTCAATTGTTGAACCTCTTTATCGAGGAAGCCACGCTCAGTATCACCGATAGTATCAGAAGAAGCTTGGATACCCAACTCACGCATACGAGTTAAGATATTTGATACTTCAGACAAACCACCCTCAGCAGTTTGCACCATTGAGATACCATCATTCGCATTTCGTTGTGCTTGGCTGTAAGATCTGATTTGCGATTTCATACCTTCAGAGATTGCCAAGCCGGCAGCGTCGTCCGCCGCTTTATTGATACGCGATCCAGAAGACAATTGCTCCATGGATTTGCTAATTACACGTTGAGAACCTTGTAGTGTTCTTTGTGCATTTACCGCTGCGATATTAGTTGAAACTCTCATTCCCATTTGGGACCCCCATAATTTGTTGGCCGCCTTATACCTACTTAGGCTGACCGGTTTAACACGTCGGGACTCGATCTTTGTCTAATCACTCTGCAAGCGAACTTTCGTCAGGCAGTCACACCCTTCGAAGCTCTCGAGTTCTTTCGACTTAGATTTCGTCGTTGCTTCTGACATACCTTTCGGCGAGGTCTTGGAAGGCTTTAGTCGCGTCCTGCAAAACTAGACCATCATCTAGCTTTTCCTAGACCTTCGGCCTGAATTCTGGGCCTTTACCCTGGTTTTTTCAGTACCTAGGTCTAGGAAAAAACTCGATCATGCAAACGTCTGACAGACCTTTGCTGTGGGAAATGATCCCAATACATTGGAATAGTGGGGTTGAAGTACTTCGGACGTAGCTCTGGGAGCGATTCCTGAATTAGGTTTTCCCCTCTGTGGGAGCATGCGACTCCACGACACGCCATCGTGGCTCAACCGTCGCCCGCCTCTGGCGGGTGCGCGCATCCATGCGCCGACGGAGGTCGTTGCGCGCACACTCCCACAGAGGGGAAAACCTAACTCAGGAACCGCACGACGTGCCCCCCTTCTTCAACGCTCAATTTTTTCGGAGGGGAATTTCTCCTGTTTTGCTCTGCGAGCAAAATGCAGAGAAATGTTTTCGCCGCGGCCAACGATATATAGAAAGAAGAGATAGGAAGAAGAGACAGCTTTAAAGCGGAGGATAGAAAAGCTGAAGTGAGTTTGTGGTTTATTTCTTAGACCGCGAGTGCGCAGCACGAGCCTTGAGATGTTAAACGAAGCTCGCCCAGGCGAATCAAAAAGGTTCGAGTGCAAGGCGGAGGTGGCGTGCTGCCACGTAGGCGTACTCCAAGTACGCCGGAGAGCAAGCGCGACGCCGACAACGCAGCAATCGGGCCTTTTTCATTCGCCCGTCGTGACTAGCAAGTAAGCCCACCCCTAACGCAAAATCCCCCGAGGACCAGTCGATCCTCGGGGGTGGGCTGTAATTGAAGTAGTTTTTGTGGGCGACTACTCCAGAGGGAGATTTATCCCGGAGTCCCCCTCGCAACTTGAAGGAACTTATTTTTTATTAAAAACGAGGTTCTACTTACCTATTAGCCTACTAGTTTCATCGCTACGTTTGGCAATTGGTTGGCTTGCGCCAGAACCGATACCGCTGTGTTTTGCAGAATGTTGGCTGATGCCATTTCTGACGTTTCTTTCGCGATATCTGTGTCACGGATACGAGAGTTTGCAGCAGACAAGTTCTCGTATGAAATATCTAGATTACTTACTGTGGATTCTAGTCGTGATTGGGTCGCACCGAAACCGGCGCGCATTTCACTCACTTTTACTAGAGCTTTATCGATGTCTTCTAATGAAGATCTCGCTCCACTCTTATCTTCCATATCAATACCATCGATTCCCAGATTTCCTGCGGAAGCATCGGCATCGAAGGTTACTTTAATCATATTATCTTCACCGGCATTTTGACCGACTTGGAATTCTAGCTCGCCGCCAGATCCATCGAGAAGTTTACGATTACCAAACGTTGTGGTTTTGGCAATACGATCGGCCTCTTGGAGAAGTTGTTGGGTCTCTTTATTTAGGAATCCGCGTTCTGTTTCACCGATAGTATCAGATGAGGCTTGTACACCAAGCTCGCGAAGACGGATTAGGATATTGGAGATCTCATTCAGACCACCCTCACCTACTTGCGCAAAGGAAATGGCGTTGTTCGCGTTGTTTCTCGCGGCAGCAATACCTTTTAATTGTCCTTTGAAGTTTTCTGAGATCGCCAGACCAGCGGCGTCGTCAGCAGCATTTACGATACGGGAACCTGAAGCTAGAGCTTGAGCAGCATGCTCAGTTCTCTTTTGTTGCGTGGACAATACACGCTGAGCAGCGATAGACGCTGTATTTGTCGCAATTCTTAAGCCCATTACATTCCTCCTCGGGATATGTTTGGATCTTAGGACGCTGTTTTGTTTTGGATAAAAAGATTGCACTGTGGTCGCACCACTTACCTGCAGAACACCTTTGAACCCGACAACGTACTATGATCGATTGTTTGTTTCGTTCAAAAAACTCTTAAATTTTTAAATACAAATATTTTGGTTGGAGCAGGTCCCCCGCAGCATGGGTGACTGACCATGTTTGCAGGAGACTTTGTCCGGGAGATCTTTTTGAGGAGAGGTCCGCGGAAGCCCAACGTGTTACAAATAACTTATCGACGAAGGTCTAGAAAACTTTAGACCTAGGTCCAGGAATTTTTAGGGGACACAAGCTTAGTGCCTGATTTTATTAGATATTGAATGCAGAATTTTTTTCGACAAAGGTCTAGGTACCACTGGACTTTGGGTTAGGAAAAGCCCAAGGATACCCAATATTTATGTTACACAAAATGGCTTTCGGTTTATTCCTCGTATTTCTCGATGACTTCAGCTGCCTCTGGTGAAGTGCGAGAAAGCCTTGAAATTCTATCGAGGGCACGAACGACAACAACGTTTTTTAGACCCGGATAACCACGTCTTTCTCGAGTGATTTTAGCCTCTTCCTCTGTCGCTAATCTAAAATCAAATCGCGCATAAGGGTCGCCAAAACCTAAACGAGCAATGATGTTGTCTCTGGCCGCATGATTATAAAAGCCCGTGAAAAAATCAAAACGCCCCTCTCCTAAAATGCGTGCACCACGATCACGAATAACCAAGAATCCATCGTGAGTGCTGCCATCAGGCATCGGAGCCCCGACCAGACGAGGCACATAAATCACGTCGCCCACTTTATACAAACTCAGATCTGCCGCCACTGTGTAGTAGGGATCTAGACAAGTAGAGCTAACGCCATAACCAAAGGGACATTTGCGTAAATCCACCTCTACAAATCTTGGAATGTCTTTGATTCGAGAGTGATAATTGAAAGATCTCACACTCCCCGCTTTATCAACAAAGCAGGAACCCTCGATGAGGCAGCGATTAAAATCCACCAGACAAATTGTCGTAAGGACTTTCCCCTCTGGCGTCAGCATCTCTTTCATTTGATCTTGAGTACATTTATTAGAGTCAAAATGGACCGTTGGTTTGTAGTAAATTGAAGGTGATAACAATTGTGCTTCGTCTTCCATGACCTTCGTTTGGGCGCAGGAGATCACGTGAAGCATGAAAATCAAAGTGGCTACAATATGTCCTACAAACTTTATTCTCAAAATGACCTCCCAAAAACCGTGGATCTTCATTCATAACCAACCTTAAGAAAAATTTCATCTCCGCAGACAAAAGACAAATTACAACCAGTGCACCTTTTGCACGCAGACTGGTTTGCAGCATGTCGGTTACAAATAAACAACAACGACGGAAAGACCTGATTTCAGAGTGAAAAGGAACTACTCATTGATTGATTTGGATTCAATAGGTACTACTAAGTACTAAGGCAACAGCAATGACTTTACGTTTAAGAATTTTCCTATTCAATCTCGTCTCGGTGTTTTTGGCCACCTTCGTTGTTGCGTTGATTGGCCTTAAAATCGTTGAGTCCACTATCGTCGATAGTACTTACGAACGCTTGACGCAAATCCGCATCGCCAAAACGACGGCCATTGAAAACTATTTCCGTGATTTGCAAATGGCGATCAACTTGATTTCATCGCATGAATTGACGGACGACCTCTTGCGCTCGCTCTCCGACGAGTCCTATCCAGAATTCCGCAGACTTTTGGATAATTATGTTTTGGATTTCAACATCTACGACATGGCCCTGATCAGTCCTCAAGGCAAAGTGATTTATACCACTCGCAAAGATTTCGACGACGGAATTTCCGTCTTTGATGACACTCCCGGAACTGCGAAACTTAAAGACCTTTTCAACTGGGCGCAAAAAGCACAAGAGGGCTCGACTCTGTTCCTGGATTTTGAAAAAGATCCGGTCAGTGTCAAATTCACCACTGGCTATGTGGCGGCACCTATCATCCGTGATGCTAAATTCCTGGGTGTGGTGATTATCAAAATTTCGATTTCTGAAATTGATCGTATCACCAGTGACAACTTTGCTTGGGCTACACATGGCATGGGACAAACTGGCGAGACCTTGATCTATGGTGAGGACTGGAGCTTACGTAATACGGGTCGCTTCCGCGCAGAAGAGATCGAGGGCCGAGCAGTTCCAAGTACGCCAGGCAGTAACCGCGGCGATGAAGACATTAAAAAAATTGAAAACCTCAGCGAGGTTCGTGAACTAGGTACCGATTACCGTTCGCAAAAAGTTATTCGCTCTATCGGTAAGATCTATCTGCCCAATGGAGAGCTTTGGTACATCCAAACCAAGATCGACGAAAGCGAAGCCTTTGCCGTTCTTGATCGTATCGCGATCGCATCCAGTGCGGCGGCCGTGTTGATCTTTATCCTGTTCTTCTTTGCGACCTTTGCAGCAACAGGCAAAGTCGTTGAACCGATCCAGCTTTTGACAGATCGCTTAGAAAAACTAGGAACTAGCAATCTGACCCAAAAAATCAATTACCAATCCCGCGATGAAATCGGGATGCTAGTAACTAAGTACAATCAGTTGGCAGACCGTCTGGAAACTACGACAGTTTCTAAAGAGTTCCTCGATAGCGTTATTCAATCTATCAAGGCATTCCTCTTTATCGTGAAAGTCGTCCATCACGATGACTGGCGCCAATCTTCCTATATGATTTCTCAAGCGAATGAGTATGCGCTGAAATTATTGGGTCTTTCGCCAAATCAGGTGTCTCAAGTGGACTTGAAAAACCTGATCCATGCTCAGCCAGAGTTTAAGAACTACACATGGCTTTTGCAAACCAGACACAGTATCCAAGCTGAGATTACCAATGTCGATGGCCATCGTATTCCGATTTTGATGAACTGGGCGGCCCTGCCAAACAGAACATCAAAAGATTTAACGTTCGTATTCGTTGGAACAGATATCACAGATCGTATCCAAAGCGAGCACGCTTTGATCCAAGCTCGTGAACAAGCGGTGAAAGCATCACAAGCGAAATCGGAATTCTTGGCACGTATGTCCCATGAAATCCGTACGCCACTGAACGCGATTATTGGTATTACGGATATCCTGTCAGAGTCAGAACTAAAACCTGAGCAATCTCAGCTGGTACAAGTCTGCGCCAATGCCGGAGAAAATCTGCTGTCTTTGATCAACGATATCCTAGATATCTCTAAGATCGAAGCCCGCGAAGTTCGCATTGAAAAGATCGCTTTCGATCTGATCTCTACGACTAAAAATATCTGCGATATCTTGAAGCAAAAAGCTTCAGAGAAAAATCTCGATTTCCATCTGACCGTGAATATGGATGGCGAGCGTCCGATGATCATCGGGGACCCGACTCGCTTAAGACAAATCCTTTTCAACCTGATCGGAAATGCAATTAAGTTCACTCAGTCTGGCGAGATCGCTGTGACCGTGGATTTTGATGATCCGTTCAAAAAGAACGTACGCTTTAAAATCCGCGATACAGGTACGGGAATTCCTAAAGACAAGCAGCACCTGCTGTTCCAAAACTTCGTTCAAGCGGATAGCTCCATCACTCGTAAATTCGGGGGCAGCGGCCTAGGCCTTACGATCTCGAAAAACTTAGTTGAGCTCATGGGTGGTAAGATCTGGTTTGAAAGCCGTGAAAACCAAGGCAGTACTTTTGCCTTCACGATTCCGTATATCCCTACGGATGCAGTGACGACAGAGGCTCCCCGCTTTGAACAAGCGCGTGCCCCGCAGATCAATCAGAACGTGAATCGCAACGGCAGAATCCTGATTGTCGATGATACTGAAGACAATCGCTTCTTGTTGCTGACGTACTTAAAGAAATATCCTTTCGACATCGTACAGGCTGAAAATGGCCTAGTTGCTGTAGAGAAAGCGACGACCGGAAACTTTGATATCATCTTGATGGATATTCAAATGCCTGTGATGGATGGCTATGTGGCCACTCGAAAAATTCGTGAATGGGAAAAACAAAATCAGCACAAGCCGATCCCGATTATCGCGGTGAGTGCCAACGCCATGAGTGAAGATATTCAGAAATCGCTGGATGCAGGCTGCACAGAGCATTTAACTAAGCCTGTTAAGAAAACAGCGCTGTTAGAAATGGTTCAACGCTACACCATCTAAAAACAAACCGCCTCATCTCTGAGGCGGCAAAACTAACTTTCAGAAATAATAGTTCCGTTGCGGATATAGAAAACCTTGTTCGCCAGAACCTCGATGTCTTTCGGATCATGAGTTACTAGCACGGTCGGAATTTTCTCGGCCTCGATCACCGATTTCACCAGGCGACGACTGTCTTCACGGAGCTCCTGATCCAGGGCCGAAAAAGGCTCGTCCAATAGCAACAATCGCGGCTCACCCATCAAAGCACGAGCGATGGCCACACGTTGCTTTTCCCCACCGGAAATGATGGCAGCCGGTCTTTCCAGAAAAGATTCCATTTTCAAATTCTGCGTCAGATCTTTCAAACGAGTGCGCACTCTTTCCTCAGGAATCTGGCGAGCTCTGGCGGCAAATAGGATATTTTCTTTGGCTGTCATATGCGGGAATAAATCGAGCGTTTGAAAGACAACTCCCAAACGGCGATCTGGAGTTTTTAGTTTGGCAATATCCTGCCCTGCAAACGTCCACTTCATCCCAGGACAATCTTCTAAACCCAAGAGCATTCTAAAAACAGAGGTCTTCCCCGAACCCGAAGGACCGGATAAAACCGTGACACCCTCATCCAGGATTTCCCAGCGAGGAATATCTACTTTGAAATCGCCATAATCACGACGTAAATTTTCGACGAAGGACACGACTCCCCCCTATACATAAAGCGAAACAAATGATTCCGGCTAAAATAATTAAAAGACTTAAAACTGTGGCTTGATTCAAGCGATAGCTCGACATCAAAGTCTCCGTCATCATCGCAATGCTCAAATCACGATGAGCCAGAATTCTAGAAACTGCGAAATCTCCGCAGGCCCACACGGCACCAATCCCAGCAAGGACACCCGCTTTGCCCGATATTTGCGGGAACATGATTTCCTGAAAGATCTGTAGAGGACTCGCACCCATCGCATAGGCGATATTGGTCTGATTCTCTAAAGCGCGCAGTTCACTGTCCCATCCCATGCGGAACAGTCCATTTAAACTTAAAAGCATCAGCGCGATCGGAATTTTAAGATAAGGGTAAATGCCTTCATTCGGACTTAGGATCAATAAACTAAAACAAGCCAATGAAGTACTCGGGGCCACATATCCATTCAAGAATTTATCAAACCACGGTTTTGGCCAACAAAAAGCAATGGCCATCAAACCGACATAGCACAAAATACCCACAGCCATTCCAATAGCAACGCTGCCAACAAAACTCCAGATCAGGGCCGACTGATATTCATACAAGGTCGAAAGCATTCCAAAGCCCGCGACCAAACCTTGAATATATCCCGTCAGATACATCAACGATACAGCCACAATCACACCGATACCCGTGCGAGTTCTTAACAAAGTCAGGTTGGCATATCTAGAAGCCAGGCTTCCCTTACCACGGCTGACAATGATTGAAAGACCAAAAATAAACATCGATTGCAGCAGAGCCAGAACAACCGCCCCACCCCAATCGCTGGAAAGTCTGATCTTTTCGTAAATCAAAACTTCGATGGTTGTGCCTTTACCGCCACCGACGATCAATGGCACAGAGAAACTACCGAAACAAACTACAAAGATGAATAGACCTAAAAGCCACAGATCTTTTTTAAGCATCGGCAACAGTCCGCGAGTAACAAACTGCCAACGTGAAGCCCCTTCCACCAAGGAAAGCTCTGCAACTCCGCCCGTTTTATTTTCAACAATGCTGGTGAACAAAACCGCAACCAAACCAAAGTTCATCACCGTATGAACCAAGGCGATCCCAATCACACCCATTGGGAAGGGATCTACGAAATTCAAGATAGAAATCAGGATAAATAGAGGCGGCAGAAAGTTTGGAACCAAACACAAGACTTCCAAAATCAAACGCATGCGACTTTTAGAATGGGAGAAATTCAGAATTCCAAAAGAGGCCCAAATTCCCAAAACCAAAGAGGCCACGGCAGAAAGCATTGCCTGAATAAAGGTATTCTTAAACGCCCACCACAGCTCCCCTAAATCGGGAACTGCGTTTGGTTGAAATTGCGTCAGCAAAAACAAGAAGGGAAACAATAAGAAAAGAACCAGCGCGATGCGCAGGACCTTACGAAGGCTCAATTGAGATCGCCTCTGCGAACTTCAGTCCAACGTTTCAACAAACGGTCCACTTCAGCTGTCGGCATGATTTCAAATTCCGGCATAGACTTATACTCAGGAATTGCCGCGAAAGGAGTCCCGTCGCGCACGCCCTTCATCACGGGCATCATATAGTTCTTTTCCATGATGGCTTTTTGACCTTCAGGAGAAAGCATTAAGTTCACAAACTTTTCTGCCAGATCGCAATGACGGCAGAACTCTGGAATACCCACGAACTCAAACTGCACTGGCAATGGTTCTTCAAAAACCAAGGCTTGGTAGTCTTTCTTTTTCTCTTCGATTTCATGATACAAAGGCGACGTCACATAGGAGTATGCGAGCTTTGTCTGCTTAGAAGTAAACATACCGTATGCAGCAGACCACGTCGGAGAAAAGCTATGAACCTGTGGCATTAGCTTTTGCAAAAACTTGAACGCTTGCTCTTCACCTTTGGAACGAACCAACCAATACAAGAACTGCATTCCTGGAGAGCTCGTGCGAGGATCTTGCAAAGAAATTTTCTTGCTCAACTCTGGATCCAAAAGATCATCCAACTTTGTCGGAGTTTTCTTAAGCTCCCCCGTGCGCATCACAAACGTCAATGCACCCCAGTCGTATGGAACAAAATTATTATTCGCCAGAGCTGGCTTCACCACGTCATAGACATTGAGATTACCCAAACTCATTTTGCGCCATTGCTGTTCTGCTGTAGCTTTGGAAAGATCAAATTGATCTAAGCCCACAACCAGATCAGCACCCAGACTTTCGCCTTCGATTTTCAAACGTTGCAATAAAATCCCCGAGTCACTGCCCTCGATGAATTCCACTTTGCAGTTACAAGATTTTTCAAACTCTGCCTTAAGAACCGGCCCCGGTCCAAAGCGACCGGTGAAAGACGAATATCCAAATACACGAAGAGTCGGCATATTGCCGGCGCCCGTGCTAGTTTCCGTACGATTTAAAACCGCCAGAAACAAACCAAGAAAAACCACTGCTAGAAATATAATGAAGTTCTTCATAGATGCCCTGTGGAATTACCACCAAATACCGCGGCGGCGTTTAAAATAATAATAATCCAAGCCCAAACAGCGACCGGCACCGACCCAACCCAGGATCAAATGAATCGCTAAGAATGTTTTATAGAAATCTTCGTGGCCAGGACCCGACAAAAACAACATCATCACACACAGCAAAATTCCCAACAAAGCCATCGGGCGCACAACATAACCCAGGATGTAAGAGATCGCGATTGCGAACTCCAATCCTACGATAATGAATGCCACTGTCTGCCAATTTGGAATCATCTGTGCACTCGCGAAAATTTTAAACCAGTTCGGAGCGTGACTGCTTGGCAGCCATTCTGCAATAAGATCTGCGATACGCGGACGAGTTAAAAAATCTCCGCGGTATTTCATCAAAGCTTGTTCAAGATAGTAATAACCCAAGAATATTCTTAAAAAAGAAATGGGTAAAAGATGACCTACGTATTTAACGCTCTCAAAGAATGAAACAAACATGTGATCATTGTGCCTAGACTCCGCGCTTCGGGCAAGTCGTCTCAAGGAAGCAATGATCGCAAGCAGGTTTTCTCGCCTTACAGATAGCTCGACCATGAGAAATCAACAAATGAGAGAGAAGAATCCAATCTTCCTCGGGCACAACTTTGCACAATATTCTTTCAATCTGCACAGCGTTCTCTGTTTTGACCCATCCCAAGCGATTTGAAAGACGTGTCACATGAGTGTCCACAACGATGCCACTTGGAATATCAAAAGCATTGCCCAAAACCACATTGGCGGTTTTACGCCCAACACCCGCGAGCTGGACTAAAGCCTCAAGATCTTGAGGGATCTCTCCCCCATGTTTTTCCACCAAATCGTTGGCGGCTGATTTCAAATTCTTAGCTTTGTTTTTAAAGAATCCCGTAGAACGCACCAAGGATTCCAAGGTCGCAAGTGGCGCCTTCGCCATAGCCTCGGGAGTGGGGTATTTTTTGAACAGTGCTGGGGTCACCATATTCACGCGCTCGTCCGTGCATTGCGCGGAAAGAACCGTAGCTACCAGTAATTCAAAGGGATTTTTATGATCAAGGGCACAATGAGCATCGGGATAGTAACGCTTTAATAGGGAAATAGTCTCCTTGAGAGGAGCCTTTTTCTTAATTGTCACCGTCGTTGCCGATAGCTTCTACTGGGCAGCCCTCGATGGCTTCTTTTACCAATTCAGCTTCTTCTGGGCTCTCTGGTTGCTTAGATACGAAGGCGTGACCGTCTTCTTCGTGCATAGAGAAGTTCTTAGGCGCAGTCAAAACGCAGGCGTCGCAGGCAATACAAGATTGATCCACGAATACTTTACCCGGTTTATTTTCCGACCATTTTTGACCCTTATCAGCCATGAACTTCTCCCTAATAGGCCCTTAAATATAAGGAATTACCCCCTCCTGTCAAACTGACCTTCCCGACTTGTGTCGCATTTTCAGGGCCTAATTTGTTGAATCACTGGGGTCCAGCCCCAAATCCCGGTATTCTAGAGGAGATTGTCAAAAGGAGGGTTCATGGAAGGACCACGTTCGCCTAGGGAAACCGAGCTTCCCCAAGTTTTGGATTTTTTGAATAAAAAACTTCGCTCAGAAGCCCCTTGGTCCATTGCAGCCGAGTACCCAACCGCATTTACGCCTAACAACTTGCACAATATGCGTATTATTGCGGATGAGGAGCGCGTGCTTTCCCATGCGGTATTGAAACCTCTTATTATTAAGTCTCCTCACATCATCTATAAAGTAGCTGCGATCGGATCCGTCGTAACAGACGACCAACACCGTGGCCAGGGTTTGAGCACAACTGTGATCAAAGATTGCCTAAGATCTGCGCAGGAGCAATCTTGCGACATCGCGATCCTTTGGACTGATCTTTTCGATTTCTATCGCCGTATGGGTTTCGAACTGGCTGGCAGCGAGATCAGCTTCGTGATCGAAGACAACTTCGATATGCCAATCAGTAATCTTTCTTACTCTACAGATACTAGAATTGCTCCAGATGCGATCTATCGCCTGTATTCACAACATTCCGTGAACTCTGTGCGCTCGATCGAGGAAACTCGCAAGTTCTTGAGCATCCCACAAACTCAGATTTACACAGCCTGGGAACCAAACGGTCAACTGGCTGCTTATGCGATTGAAGGCAAAGGTATCGATTTGGGTGGTTACATCCACGAATGGGGCGGCTCTACGACAAAACTTTTGTCTTTGCTAAGCTTCATCCGCGCTAAAAAAGGAACTCCATTCACAATCATCTGTCCTAAACACGCACAAAACTTGATTCGTGAGTTGGAAACTCGTCCTGTTACAAAAAACAGCGGCTTCCTAGGCATGATTAAAATCGTAAACTTTGATCAGTTCTCAGCAAAAATCAAACGCGCTTTCCGCGCGGAAGGAATTGCTGATTTCGTTTTAGAAAAACATCCCGACAACTATGTTTTCGGTATCGGTCAGGATCTTTACACGATCAATAATGAAACTGATATGGTTCGTCTGTTGTTCGGCCCTATCGACTATCGCGCCATCGGTATTTTCAAAGAAGAAACCGTGCAAAAGTTTGAAAAAATCATGCCTCTGCATCTGTGGGTATGGGGTTGGGACTCTATATGAATAAGCCCTTCCAAAAACTTTTGATCCTAGCGATTGTTGCGGGATCACTGTCGTGCATGAAGCAACCTGAGCTCGAAGATGAAGTAATTCCTTCATCGGTAGAAGAAGTCAGCGGAGCTTTGGTTGATGCCTGGGGAACAGTCAGTCCTTTAACAATGCTTAAAGGTGATTTCCTGTTTCAAGAAACTGAACAGCAAATTGATACGATGGATGCTCGCTTGGTTCTGCAAGAAGGAACTACGATCTCTAATATCACGGAAACACCGAAACAGTACGATTATACATTCCTCTATCAAACAGCAGTTATTTCAGGTGACAACGCTTCTCAGTCGACTCGTGAAGATCACCGTACGGTGACTAAAACCAGCTCTGAAGATCCTGCGCCAGTCCAAACCGCTTCTAAAAAAGAAAAGTCGAGCGAAAGCTCTGCTCTTGCCACAGCAAAAGCCGTTCTGAATGCAAAGTCCTCTGACGTCAAAGTGATGGCCGATGACTATCAACTGACTTTGGGATTTGAACGCGTTCTGATGCTGGCAAATGCATGTGTCATGACTGATGACCTTTTGAAGTATTGCAAAGACGAATTAAAAGTCGACAGTTGTGAAATCAAATGTGCAAATCTTAAGAAAGAAACCGAAGTTCGCGTTGCTCCAAAGCTGATTCAGCAGCAACCAAACTGCGGTGGACTTGCGAATTGCAAACTGAATGTTAAAAAAGTGACATTTGATTGGTCGATCGTTCTAAAAACAGGTGATGTGACTGAAAAACAAAAGGTCACTTACACACTGGCGATGACCCAAGACCTGCCTTTCTTGCCACGCGTTCTGGATTATTGTTCACGAGGTCTTGTACAGATTCCGAATTCATCCACAAAAGTTCTTGTCACAACGTGCAACCGTCTTAAAAATTTTCAACGTACTACGAGCCAGAATTAACCAGCACTTGATTGCCAGACTTAGACACCTCCTGTAGAGTGAAAGCATCTCTCGGGAGGTTTTTTTATGAAAAAGATCGCAGTCGTACTTTCTGGATGCGGTTATTTGGATGGCACTGAAATCACAGAATCGGTCAGTCTTTTGATCGCTCTACATCAAGCTGGTGCTGAAGTCAGATGCTTTGCTCCCGACATCGAACTCAATGAAATGGATCACCTTGGTAAATCTGCCACTGGTGCAAAACGCAATGTCTTGAAAGAATCTGCACGCATTGCTCGCAGCGAAGTTTCTCCGCTAGCGTCTTTGCATGCAAAAGACTTTGATGGGATCGCATTCCCAGGTGGCTTCGGTGCCGCTAAGAATCTTTGCAACTGGGCTGAAAAAGGTGCCGCGTGTGACGTCAATGAAGACGTTAAGCGCGTGATCCTAGAATTCTATGAGGCTAGCAAACCGATCGGTGCTTGCTGTATCGCCCCTGTTCTTTTGGCAAAAGTTTTAGGTAAGAAAAAAGTCACTCTTACTATCGGTGATGATGCTGCAACAGCGGCAGAGATTCAAAAAACCGGCGCACAACATGAAGAGTGCCCAGTTGATGACTACATCACAGATCGCGAAACAAAAGTTGTAACCACTCCTGCTTACATGTACGGAAATGCAAAACCGAACGAAGTATTTGCCGGAATCTTTGGACTGGCACACGAACTGGTTGAGTGGGCTTAAGGACAAAGCACTCTTTATTGATAGAACGTTTTAACTCACGGATGGATTAAACATGAAAAAGACAATCGCACTTATTTTCGGCGGCAAATCAGCAGAACACGAAGTTTCTCTGCGTTCTGCAAAGAACGTTACAGATGCTTTGGACAAAGAAAGCTTCAATCCAATCCTTATCGGTATCAGCTCTGATGGAACTTGGTACCGTTTTCCAGATTCAACAGTCTTTGCTCAAGTAACAAAGATTGATGACAAAGCTTTGCCACCCAATGCAGAGCCTGTAGCGTTGATCAATGAATTCGGAAAACCTGTTTTGTTCTCTTTGAAAAACAGCTCTAAAACTTCCTTAGACTGCGCTTTCCCGATTATGCACGGAACGATGGGTGAAGACGGTACGATCCAAGGCCTTTTCAAAATGGTTAACATTCCGTTCGTAGGTTGCGGCGTATGGGCTTCTGCTGCGGGCATGGATAAAGCCGTGATGAAACACATCTTGGCGGATGCTAAAATTGCAAACGCTAAGTACATGTTGCTCACTCCGTACAAAGAAAACTCTTACGACGAAATCGTTAAAAATCTTGGCACGCCATTCTTTATCAAACCAGCAAATGCGGGTTCATCAGTGGGTGTACACAAAATCAAATCTGCTGAAGACTTCAAAGTTAAATTGAAAGACGCTTTCCAATTCGACTACAAAGTTCTGGCTGAAGAATTCATTCAAGGCCGCGAGGTTGAGTGCTCCGTGATGGGCCACAACCATGCACCTAAAGCTTCATTGCCTGGTGAAGTCATCCCTCAACACGAATTCTATTCTTACGAAGCAAAATACGTGGACGACAATGGGGCTTTGTTGAAAATCCCTGCTGAAATCGATGCAGAGACGGTAAAACGCCTGCAAGCGATGGCTGAGAAAACTTATCAAGCTATGGGCTGTGATGGTTTAACTCGTGTGGATTTCTTCTTGAAACCAAATGGTGAGTTGTACATCAACGAAATCAACACGATCCCAGGCTTTACTAAAATTTCCATGTATCCAAAAATGTGGGAAGCTTCCGGATTGGGTTACAAAGACTTGATCACAAATCTGATCAAACTCGCCTTCGAGCGCTACGAATCAGAATCAAAACTCAAAACAAGTTATCTATAAAATAAAAAAGGCGCGATCACCTCGCGCCTTTTTTATTTCTATTTGTATTTGCAGATCCGTTCTCGATCTCCAAGTTTTACACAATGGGGTTCTAAAGCACCCTCTTTACCCGCAGCTCCGTCTGGCCCCTGCATTCCGATATGCTGAGGAAAGCAGCCATTGTAAGGAAATGGATTACCTCCCTGCCCTCCCTTACCTGGCAAACCTCCTCGGCCACTTTGAACCTTTACCGACAACTCAAAGTTCGAGTCATCCTCTACGGATATCTCTAAAGTTCCCGAAGAGCCGCCGGATGTTCCATTCCCACCTGGATATCCAGGGAGTCCCTTATTGCAGATCATCGCCGGATTCGGTTTCGCCTGAAGTGCTTCATCCGGTGCATTCCCAGAAAGACCATTAGCGCCGGACTCTCCTACCATGATCACCTTAAGTTCGCCGCGTGCATGTTGAATATTCAACTCGAGTCTTCCTCCGCCTACACCGTCGGCTCCGCCTTGTGCCTGATGACCTTCCGGAAACGAAGTAATTAAACCACCCTGAGTAATCATATTCCCCACATTAAAGGAGACGTTGTATCCCATGGTGTAAATCACACCACCCGGTTTAAAAGTAAGATTGTCGAGATGAACTTCAAAAGGCTTCTGAGAGTCCACATACAGATGACGTACGTTTTGGGACAGTGATCGAACGGGAATCAAATCGCCATCAACTAACACATAGGGCTCATCAATTGTGATATTGCTTGCGCTATATACCAGAACTTCTTGCTCCTCCTCTTTATCACGTATTTCCACACAGGCGGATAGACAGAGCGTCGCGATGACTCCCACAACATACTTATATTTCATGGATGTTCCTTTTAATTAAGATTGAGATGCCACAGACCAGTGGCAGCAGATCACTCAGTAGCGTGCGAAATCATCACCATATTCATCTCATTAACCGATGAGCAAAAAATCCGGATGGCGATGGCATTGCCGGACTTTGGCCTGTGAACGGATCTTGCATTGGCACGTAGATGCTTCCCTGCATGGATGCGGGATCGACAGTTCAAGGATGAGGCAAAATGGAAGACACTAAGATCAATTATTTCGAGAAAACAGATACGCCTAAGCACCGCGAGTTTATAATTTCCCAAAACAATTGCATACTTTGCGGCACTGTCCTTGAACTACGACACGTGTCTGCTCCGAATATTTTGGAGATTACTGAAGAGGCTTTTTGCTCTCATTGTGATGTCAAAACTCGTGCACGAACGCACATTTTGAACTAATTCGCGTCAACAAACCGACATGCCATTTCGTCACATCTTTGACGTTATGGCGCCATCGTCAACTTTTTTACGTCCGAATAAAAAGCACCTGACCAAGACATATCTGGAATACCAAAGCTGGATTGTTTGATCCCCACGATAGATTGCTCTGTCATCCAAGAATTCAAACTGACCTGCCCTACTTCCAATTTCTCGGCAACCTTCAGGAATTTCTCCTGAGGCGCCCATACAATGGCAGAGTGGGCTAGATATGAGGTATTCGTCCACTTCACGGCCTCATGCTGATACTTCACTGATGTCATCAAAAACAAAGGCGTAAAGAGCTCATCTTGTTGCATGACCGAACAGTTCGGCAAATCCAACATAAATGTCGGCTTAACGAAGTTTCCAGTAACTTCCGCGTTTGGCTGAGCCACAACTTTACCGTGCTCAGAAACTCCGAATTGAGTTTTCTGATTTAATATTGCCGCACGATCCGCTGAAATCAGCGGAGTCCAAATCGAATCACCCTCAGGCGAGGTCAAAGGTTTCAAATCCTGCAAGAAAGTGGTCAAGGCTTCGTTAAATTCCTTGGCAAAGGAATCTAGCACAAACAGACGAGTCATATTCCAACACATCTGCCCTTGTCCCAATAGGAACGGAGTCATGATCTCATTCATGCGATTTTTAAAATCGAAATCATTCAAAACAATCGCTGCGTTCTTAGCTCCACCACTCAACTGAAGTTTCTTCATCTGAGGCAAAGCAGCCTTAGCAATAGCTTCCATCGTTGAAGACTTACCCGCAGCTGCAATAGCGCGAATGCCCGGATGGCCCGCGATAATTTGAGCCACATCTGCTCCGCCGTTAAGAACTTGCACAAGTCCCGCAGGAAGCTCGATGGCTTTGAACGCCTCACCCAGAATTTTTGCAGTGATCGGAGATTGTTCAGATACTTTGATGATAACAGCATTACCTGCTGCCAAAGCTGGAGCCAAACGCTCCGTCACCAAACGCAAAGACAAACTCCAAGGAGTGATGATTCCCACCAGTCCTGAAGCCTTTACGAACTTACCAGAGGGCAATGGCTGCAAAAGATCTTGAGCCGTGTCTTTCAGGATAGAGATCGCAATTTGTACGCTGTTTTTTAAAACGAAGCTTTGTGGCAAGCCCTGATGAAGAGCTTCTTGGTAAGCGATCTCTTTAGCATTCTGCTCAAAGTAGTCCGCAAGCTTATTCAAAAGCTGCGCACGTTGCTCTAAAGTCGAAGTTTCAAATGCAGTGAGGGCCTTTTTAGAACTCTGCAGACAACGAATCACATCCATCGCATCGGAATCAGAAACCTGTGCTAATTCGGAATTATCAAATGGAGAGAGCTTCGCAAATGTCTTTTGGTTTCCGGAGGCTGTGAACTCTCCAGAAACGAAATTCAAAATTTCCAAAACGGACCTCAAAACTTGGAGGAGTATTAATACAAGTTTTGGTTGCGGTATTGCATAAGATACGCAGCCAAAGCATCAGCTTTTAGTACCTCATCCGCCACACCAAGTTCAATGGCTTTTTGCGGACCGTAAGGGAACTGAGCTTCTTCGGGATGCTGCACGATACTTGCGCCACCGAGCTTTTGCACCTCAGTGAGTCCATTCACGCCGTCAGTTCCAAATCCTCCTAATAGAACCGCAAAAACCCCTTTTCCAAAGGAATTTGCAGCAGACTGGAATAACACGTTACTGGAAGGCAGTTGAGAGGCCACAGGTGCCCCTTTTTCAAGTTTTAATACTGGGCCTTGAGGACCTGTCACAATTTTACCGTGATGTTCAGACGGTACAAAATAAACATGTCCCATTCTCAAGAAGTCGCCATCTTTACCCTGTACAGGCGTCACTTTGGACTTCGCTTTGAGCTTCGAAATATAAGCCGTCACAAAGTTCGCAACCGTACTGCAAGACACAACCACTGGTGGAGTATCCGCTGCCAAACGACTGATAAAGTTTTCGAGCGCATCTGCACTCCCGGCATTACCACCGACAACGACGACTTTAAGTTCCGCCGCACGACGAACTGCCGAAGTCGGAGCCGAAACACGCACTTCTGGAGCTGGTGCTTCTTTGATTTTCTTAACGATATTTACAGAGGCTGCCGCACGAACTTTACTTACTAGCATTTCTGCCAGTTCTTTCAGAACTTGTGGGTCAAACTGTGAAGGCTTATGTACGAACTCTACAGCGCCCAACTCCAAGGACTTCAACGCTGCTTCCCCGGTATTAGCCAGTGAAGAAACCATCACCACTGGAATCGGGTGATGTTTCATGATTTTTTCTAAAAACATAACGCCTGACATTTTCGGCATCTCGATATCGAGAGTCATCACGTCGGGCTTTTTATTTACGATAAGGTCACGGGCTTGATAAGCATCTGCCGCAGCACCAACGACTTCCAAACCACTTTTCGTAAAGATATTTGTGAACAAAGTACGAACCGTCGCGGAGTCATCGACAACCAACACTTTCACACCTTTTGCGACCGCTAGGGGTTTGAAACCCGAAACGTCGACAGGGCTATCAGCACTGCCCTCTTTAGTTACGTTATGCAAAACTGCAAACGTCGCTGTATTCATTTTAATTGTACGCGCAGACTCTCCGCCCACATTTCTTTCAGTGACAGGAATGCCCAACTCGCGCAGCATGTTTTCAGCAAGTTCGATATTACGTTTACCGATAGCATCGCCCAAGGAAGAAACGGAAATAACGTTCCCACCACCATAGACTTTGGCTTGTAGCTTGCCACGATTCGCACCGAGCCTAACACATTCATCAACCAACATCTGAATCGCATGATTTCCATAACGGGAATTCGCGCGTTCTGAAGGTTGTGCATCTGGCAAAAGATAGTGATTCAAGCCACCAATCTGAGTTGTTGGATCAAAGATCGCCACCGCTACACAAGAGCCAAGAAGAGTGGAAATAATCGTCTCTTCTTTGAATGCAGCCAGTTTGCCAGGAAACAAATAATGTGAATTCATGCAGCCACCAATTTTTCAATATCAAGTACCATCACACTGTGCTCGTCCTTAACAAAGAACTGCTTGATGAAAGGTACGGAAAGCATTGTGGGATGATCACTTAAGTTTTGCATATCTTTATCTTTTAAGCTCAGAAGTTCGTCAGTCTCTGTAACTTGTAATGAAAAGCGCGTGCCTTCATGTTCACAAATCACAAAATAGAACTTCTTTGTCTCAGAAGAATGAAACCCAAAGGATTTCAAATCCACAACGGGAACAGCTTCGCCTCTAAATGGGATAACGCCCGCCAAACCTTGACGACTGTCAGGCAACGGATACATAGGCAGGACTCCACTGATCTCAATAACATTTTGAATAGGAACCACAAACTGCTGGCTCCCCGTCTTACAGTGTAAGAACAAGGCCTCACGGCTGCTTTGTGCAACCAATGGGAACTGCGCCGCAAGTTCGACAGAGTCTTTTCCATCGACCAATAAAGCAGACAGATACTTATGCAAAAGCCCCAGAGCCTTTTGCATTTGCTCTACAGAGTCCAATGAATCCAGTTTGGCGTTAAAGTCTGTCAGCCAAGCTTCAAGTTGCGAAAACTCATTGGATTTCGCATCCACCAACCAAGACTCTGCTTTTTCACGGATCTCGACTGTGACCTTTTTAAGGGTGCTCTCATCGATAAGATCTGTAAATGATTCGACTTCTTTTAAAGTCGCATCCAGGAAGTACTTTTTTAACTCTAACGTAAAGTCATCATTCAGAAAGTCACTCATGCTGCCGCCTCCATACTCACGGAGTGGCTTAACAACGCCAGAATTTGTTCCGGGTCCACAACGTAAGTGACTTTTTCATCTGCCAGAATCGAAAAGCCCTTAAAGCCTTTCTGTTCGCGGATGATATGACCGAAATTTTTAACAACAAGATCCGTCTGCGCCTCGACCTTATCTACTAAGATCGCAAACACAGAACCCTTCACACGCACAAACATCGCCGTCAGTTTCTGAACATCTTCTTCACTCAAGATCAGACGATCTTCTCGAATCTCTTGGTAAGTGAGCAATGGAACCGTGTGATTATGGAACTGACAGTAGCGCAAATGATCCACATGGTTCATTTGCAGACTGTGGCAAGACTCGATATGAGCCACTGATGTTAAAGGCAAAGCAATCTGGAAACCATTCCACGAAGCCACCATCGCAGCTTCAACCAAAATGTGCGAAGGCGCCGGGAATGTCATCGTGAACGATGTGCCTTCTCCAGGTTTAGTCGCAATTGAAATATTTCCGCCGTACTTTTCAACCAATGTTGAAACGACATCCATACCCACACCACGCCCAGATACTGTCGTGATTTTTTCGCGAGTAGAAAAACCTGCCTCGAAAATGCATTTATAGATTTCTTCATCGCTGACGGTGTCTTTTTCTTCAGGGGCAATCAAACCGTTGGTCAGAGCTCTTTGCAGAATTCTGTCACGATCTAATCCCTTACCGTCGTCTTTCATGACCACATGAACTGTGCCATTGTGATCACTCATTTGAATGCTTAATTGGCCGATGGATGGCTTACCCGCCACCGCGCGCTCGAACTGATCTTCGATACCGTGATCGATCGAGTTACGCACTAAGTGCACCAGCACTTCAGAGATATCTTTAGAAAGAGATTTATCAATCAGGAAATCAAGACCCGTCATCTCAAGATTCACGGTCTTATTAAGCTCAGTCGCCGTTTGACGAACTAGCACTGGAACGCTTTGGAAGCTTTCCTCGGCCTTTTCTTTACGGATGACTTGCAACTGATTTTGGAATTGATCGGTGATCTTATTCAAGTTGTGAGTGAAGTCCGTTTGGCGACGTTCAAAAAGCTCTGGCTGAGCTCTGAAGTTCACCGTTTGATTCATCATCGAAAAGAAATTCTTCAACACCAAAAGCTCGCCAGAAAGTCTAAGCATTTCATTCAGCTGAGCCGTGGACATCCACACGCCATCTTCACCTGTAGGTGATATAGCTGCCTTCACTGCTGCACGCTTGGCTTTCTTAGGAGCGATACCCGAGAACTGGAAGTTACTATAGCGAGTGATGGTTTCGATCACCTCACTCAATTCCTCAGGGTACATGTCGCGTTTTTCACGAAGAGCATCCGCAAGAGTCTTCATCAGACGCGAGCTTAGCAAAAACAAATCAATACACTCTTTCGTCACAGTTTGTGATTCGCGCTTAATGCGATTCAAAAGAGCTTCGAACTCATGTGACAAAGATGCCAGCAACTGCCCGCCAGGAACAGAACCAACACTGCCTTTGATGGTATGGACTTTTCTAAATAGAACGTTGATATGTTCGATATCGTTAGGAGCTTCTTCAAGCTTCATGATCAACGGATCGAGGCCGTCGAGAATCTCTTTCGATTCCTCAAAAAAGACGCGAGCAACCTCTTCGATTTGCTCAAAGTCTATCAACCCAGATAAATCCGGTATTTCACTGCCGTCGTTTTGATCGTCCATCATGCAGTGAATTTATCGGAATTTCGGATATTTAGGAGAGGCTTAGAACTAAAATACGAGGGCTAGATTTTCAAGATTTCTTGATCAAGCTGGATAGGAAAAGGCGGCCTTTCGAGCCGCCTTTTAATGTGTAGAATTCTTTCGAATCCTCGGCGAAGGCCCAGTCGGCTAAGAAGCCAACACCTCCGCCTTGGTTATGTCACATGTTTTAACCATAAGACCACCCCCTTCCCAACCCCAATAGAGGCTTTCCACTACTATAACCGAGTTGGAAGGAGAGTTTCTAGTTTTTCAAGGTCCGGTTTTATAATGAACGGATGAACTGAATCAAAGCGATACGATCGTCTTTGGGTAACTGAGTAAATTTGGTTTTGGAATACTCAGCTTCACCCCCGTGCCACAAGATCGCTTCTTCGATCGTGCGTGCACGACCGTCATGTAAGAAACCTGCACGAGGATTGATCGTCTGAGTTTGACCCATGCCCCATAGAGGACGAGTTTTCCATTGCGAACCCGTCGCATCGAAATCTTGTCGACCATCAGCAAGGCCCGGCCCCATGTCATGCAAAAGCATATCCGTAAATGGATAGATTTTTTGATTCGAGAAAGCAGAAATTTGATGTGGACCCGTCACGAAACTTGGTTGGTGGCAGCTTGTGCAACTTGTTTGATTGAACAAGTTAGCTCCACGGATAACCACTGGGTTATCAACATTGCGACGAGAAGGAACCGCCAATGTTTGAGAGTAGTAAACCAAATCATCAGCCACTTGATTAGAAGCTTGTGGCTCCACCAATGGAGGACGCGTTGCCATGAAAGCATCATACAACGGAGTGCCAGCGATGCTCTCTGCTGGGAAAGCATAGTTCGTCACACCGATATCACCGCGCAAAGCACCCAATGATTGATGGAAAACAGAGGGCGTATTGTTCTTAAGACCAAAGCGGCCCATAGATACAGGATAAGCATCGCCTCTCATGGCTTTTTCGATATCAAAAACCATGTTCACAGAGCCTTTAACACCTTCCGCAGACAGATCACGAGCTGCCAACGCGCGAATGTCTGATTCCTTGATCGCCTCAAGCAATCCTAAACCAATCATCGGCGTTCCCATACGAGGACCCGCTTTCACATCTTTTTCATAAAGGCGGCTGCGAGTTTGTCCCGTTACTGAGTCAAAGTATTCATCGTAAGCGCCTGTGATCGTGAAGATCGGCTTACGCAACTCTACAGTCGTCCCATCTGGGTATGTGAATGATGACTTTTCGTAGCTCATCCAAACTTGCGCTTGGCCTGCACCCGGAATGTCCTCACGCACACCCAAAGAACCCAAATGGAAAAGTTGATCAGAAAAACCAGGAACCGGAACTGGTGCGCCCCAATTGTTGGCAGCGGTCTTAGGACGTTTTACTCCGTCCTCGATACTAATACGCAAAAACACAGCTTCATTTTGACGAAGCAAAACTTTTTCTTGGCCAATTGGCATCACTGGCAAAGCGCCGCGGCCGTCTTTAGCATGGCAGGCATTGCAGTTTGTATTATTGAATACAGGTCCCAACCCGTGATCGAAACGAGTCGGATCATCAGAAAAATTTCTCTCAAAAAGAGCGTCGCCAGTCATGTGACGGCGAACCTCTTCTTCAGACAAATTTGCCGCAGGATTGCGGAATGCCTGAATCGACTCTCTTTTGAAGATCACAGTAGTCTCGCCACCGGACATAACTGCATTTACGTAGTCCATATCGATAGCGGGAGCAGCCACTGCTGCCCCACCTAGAAAAAACTGAATCGCCAAAATAAGAGTCGATGTTTTCATATATTATCTATTTATCCACTAGTGGAAGAACTTGTTGTTCCAAAACCGCTTGAAGCTGATTCAATGCTTGAATCGCTTTTGCAGCACGCTCACGACCATCTGGAGTGAAGATCGCTTGACCGAAATCACCACCACCCGCTGGGCGGATCGCTTGGATCAACTGCATGCAACCCAAGATGTGTTGTTCGATTTGTTGAGCCAATTGAGGATTGTGACGCTCAACCAATGCTTTTACGCCTGGGCCTTGAGAGTTTCTATAAGTACCAGTGTAAACTGAATAGATTGAACGAACGTTGAAAGTGAAGTCGTTCAAAGAGTTCCAAGAGAACGGAGATTCAACCAACGCCATGTTAGCAGAGTTGATATCGCCACCCATTGGGTCAGAGATTTTACCGTTGGCAACTTCGTCCGCGATGCCGATCATGCCTTTAACAAGCTCTTCTAAAACAGCTGCTTCAGAAGTGTAGAACTGATTGTTCCAACCTGGTTGAGCCAAGATCGCAGCGTAACCTGGAGCAGAAGCGTCTTCTGGATTCCAGTTAGTCGTCCAAGCGTGAGCCAAAGCCGCCGCATGTTCCATTTCAACTTGCGCAGTTGATTGAAGGTATTGGAATTGTTTTGCTGTGAAAGCAGAGATTGGTTTTGTATTTGTGTGAACACCATCACCGAACAATAGATATTCGATAGTGTGGAAACCTTGAAGGTTTGTACCCAAAGAGCGGATCATTTCAGGAGTGATGTTTTTGCCAGAAGCCAAAACAGCATCAAGATCCAATTTGTTCAAAGGCCATGTATCAAGCATTGGATCGATACCCAATGAATCTACTGGACCGAACAAGAAAGCTTCAGAAGCTTCCCAAGGCATACGAGCACCACGCCAAGCTGCTTGAGCTTGTGCCAATGTTGCTTCGTTAGGGTTTGCAACAAAGATATCAATCGCTTGCTTCAAAGAAACTGTTGCTTCAGCAAGTTCGATGTAAGTTGCAGTGATCACGTTGTAAGAAACGTGCGTGATAATTTCTTGGTTCGAAGCAGCTGTTGCTTTTGCGCCGATTACCAACGCTAGAGCCGCTGTCATTAACTTAAGAGCTTTCATTTCATCTCCTGTTTTTTAATTAACCGTTAATTAAACTTTGCAATATCAAATCCAAATGCCAAGCCGATCCATTTCGTTCTTGGCAATCCCGTAAGCTCTGTCACGTCTTCTGCGTACTGAGCTTTCATGAAGGCACCTTTATCCCACGCCCACATCAAACCCGCAGATGTGCGAGTCCAATCGTAACGAGGATATTCAGGGATCGTGCCTTCAACTTCTGCGAATGTATTTACGTGTTCGTATTTTGCGTAAACTACAAGATCGCCACCTTCAAACACGTCGTAAGAAAGCTGCGCAGATTCTAGTTCTGCTTTGTGACCAAGTGGCGCAAAAGATTTCGGTTTTGCCAAACCACCCAAAGTGGAATTCGCAAGAGCCACTTTATCTGAGTTATCCAACTGACCATGAATCACTTGGCCAGTGATGACAAATCTCCAGATACGGTAGTTCACCAATGCTGACAAGATTTGCAGGTTTGCATCCACTGACAGTTTGTCTTTTTTGTAGCGGTTTCCAGCAGTGTTACCACCGTAGTAAGCTAGACCAATACCAGTGCCCTTAGAAACACTGCCGTATTCAAGACTGGCAACAGTTGCCAAGTCATCAGCATTTACATTTTCAAATTGACGTTGGTAACCACCGCCGACCCAAGAGTAAGAGCGGAAGAACTCGGAGTTCAAACCACTCACCATGCCCAAACGTCCAGTGAACATCCAAAGTTTTTGCTCAACCTGAACACCTAGTTCGTTCCAGTGATACGGAATCATCGCCGCTTCAACATCAGAAGTTAGGATCGAAGGAGTTCTGCCTGGTTTCGTCAAAATAGAACCCAATGAAATGAACAATGGGAACTTACCGACTTTCAAAGCACTACCGGTAGTATCGAAAGACTTTTTGTAAACGAATTCTGACAGTGCAACCTCACCGCCCTTTTCAACTTCGGTTTCAAACTCACCGAACTCTTCAAAGGGATCGAATTCCATCGCTGTACCCACACCACCGTGTTCGATCTCAACTTCAAATTCAATTTTACTGGACGGAGTAAGATCGTAAGTTCCCTCGAACGCGATCTCTGCCAAATCCATCTTGCGACGGTTGTACTTTGTCAGGTCGTTAACAGCCTTGAAAGTTTCATGCTGGGAGAACGTAAAGTAACCGTAAGATTTAAAGCTCAACTTAGGGAATGCTTCGACTGAGTTCTTAGGAACAGAAGCAACAACAGTTCCTTGAGCGTTGTTATCTGCCTCAGAAGTTGTTGTCGGTTCTGGTGTACCACCCGGTGTAGGTGCAGGTGTTGTGCTGGACGAAGCAGCTGGAGCAACGGCCTGAACCGTTGGAGTCACCTCATTAACAGTTTTCTCTTGGGCAAAGGCCTGCGAACATAGAAGGAGGGAAAGGGCTATAACACGCATAATCAATTTAAATTCTCCAATGGCGGCAGTCATATAGCTGGGCTTCACAAACGTCAAATTGCGGCACCGTGATGTAAACATGTGAACGCCAACTGAGAATGAGTTGAGAATAAAAGATAGCCCCGTGTAAGAATGACAGACCTCTCCAGCGGAGTTGGAGAGCAAAATTTAGGTTCAGAATGTTCAAGGAGGAACTTATGAAATCACTCGCTTTGGCAGCTTTGATGGTCTTTGCAGGGACAACAGCTCACGCTATCGATCTTAAGGTCGCTTGCACCGTCACAGAAAACAACGACAAGTCTCTAGAAACGGTTATCAAACCAACACTGAACGCTTACACGAAAATCGGCGACATCGATGGCTTCGCATTCCGCATTCGCAACAACGATGGCAGCCGTGTTTCTTTGGAAATTTTCGATATCAATGGCGAAGCTCGCTACTATGCTGATGCGACTTTGAATAAAGCTGGCGACTCTGTAGCGAACACAATCTGGAGAAGAGACATCCTCCTAGAAGTTACCTGCCAAATCCCAGAATAATTTATCGAGAGAGAAAAGGTACGTCCTGAAAAAGGTACGTCCTTACTTTACCAAGTAAGGACGTACCTTTTTTATTCAAATTGAAACTCAAAACGCGGAACTTTTTTACCGTCGACTTCGACAAGCTCCGACCACATCTTAAGCGGCCTCGTCCACAAACGCCCCAATGAATTTTCATAAAGGCATTCGTACAAAACAATGTCTTCCAGATTTTCAGAGTGCTTACCCACTCCGATCACACGATAAAGTTTGCCCTTGTAGTGTTTGTAAATAGCACCGTTGATCGGCAGCTTTTCACTCATAATTACAGACCCAAATTCTTGATGATTTCGGTTTGGATCTTTTTCATTTCTTCATCAGAACGACGAGTTGCTTTTTTGAAATCCAAATCAGGAATCGACCATGCTGGAATCAAATGCAAATGGTAGTGAGGCACTTCAAATCCTGCCACCATTTGTCCAACCCGGGGTGAACCAGAAGCCTTCAAAATAGCTTTACCGATTTTTTGCGAAACTTTATGTAAATGCGCATAAGTCTCTGGAGGAACTTCAGTCCAATGATTGATTTCTTCTTTGCTGATCACAAGCGTGTGTCCCAAATTGACTTGATCCAAAGCAAGAAAAGACAGAACTGTCTCGTCTTCATAGATTTTGTAACAAGGAAGTTCACCACTGATAATTTTCGTAAAAACTGAAGCCATACTCTACCTCTTATATTGGCCCCTAAGTATAGTTTTACGAGTGAAGTCAGGCAATGACATTCGCTTGTGACAAGGAGTAGAATCTTAGGTGCGAGGTGTTTTATGGCGTCAAAGTATATGTTAATTGCCGACGATGTTTTAGATGTAACCCCGGGAGCTAAGAAAAGATCCGAACTGGTTCGTGAGTGCGGTTTGAATCTAGCAGAAAAACTAAAGAGCCCTGTGCGCGTTCTTTATGTGCAAAATCCTATTGATATCACCCTGAAAACAGCAGATCGCGAACGCATCAAAAGCACTTTGGAAAAAGTGCGCGAACAAAATAAAAAAGTCCAAGTTATAGAAGCCTTCGGCAATCCCGTCGATGAAATTTTCCGTCTGGAAACGAGCTCTCCAGCACCAGGAATGGTGGTCATGGGCACCGCTGGTAAAAAAGGTATCGAAAGATTTTTCCTCGGCAGCGTTGCTGAAGAAGTCGTAAGAAATGCCGTCGTACCAGTAATGGTTATCGGACCTAAAGTGGAAAAAGCCTCCACTGGTAAAGGAAAGATTTTGGTGGCCACTGATCTTACAGCAAACAGCCGTCGCGCCGAAGCTTATGCAAAAAAACTTGCGAAGGCATTGAATGCTGAAGTTGTTCTGATCTACTCCACTATTGAAACTTTGCGAGTGGCCGATCAGTATGCGGCGGCTTCAGGAACTGCGTTTATGGATCAATCAACGATTGATACACTGAAAGCTAAATCCAAAGAAGCCATGCTGAAAAAAACCAAGCTTTTCAAAGCAGCGGGTGTCCGTTGCACTTTCAAATTAGATGACAACCAACCGACGTCTCAAGCAGCTATCACGAATGAAACTGCGAATGGAACTTACCAATATTTGGTTATGGGAACTCATGGTCGCAGTGCCTTTGTGAAAGCCTTCTTAGGCAGCACGGCTCGCGAAACGATCATGGGAAGTTCTGTTCCCACGATCGTCATACGTTCTCACAATAAGTAGTTTTGCAAGGAGCGCCCCTAAAAAGGCGCTCTTATTGATTTTAATATTTTAGTATTCTGACCGTAACCATCCTCAGTAAATCGCACCACGCGATCCGAGAACATCTGTGAAGTAATGTGTCCCATATACACGGCCATTGAATCCTTCAAAGGAATCTTAGTATCTTTGGTCATCACCTGACCTGGCTTAGCAACTGTGCTTTCAATCGCCTGGCGAGTCCACTGTGTGCCTCGCAAAAGGTACTCTGCCAAATCCAAAGGTTTTTCCAAGCGCACACAACCTGAACTTAGCTGTCTGTTCGCTTGAGAGAAAAGTTCGCGTTGATTCGTATCATGCAGATAAATGGAAAATGAATTCGTCAGTTCAAACTTCACAATCCCTAAAGCATTTCCCATGTGGGGTTTTTGGCGGATATAGATGTCGGCATCATTCGCGCTGTCGTACTGCCACCAGTTGATGCTTGCCGGATCCAGTCTGCGAGTGAATTCTTTGTTCCAAACTTCGTAGTTGTGAGAATCAAAGTAAGCGTTGATCTCCCAGTACGAAAGCTTTTTAATCTCTTCGACTTTATCCTCGATAAAAATTGTTGGCGGAACTATCCAGTAAGGATTTAAAACCACTCGAACCACGCTGTCTGCCATCGTCGGAGTTTTACGCTCAAAACGTCCGTTGATCGCTTTGAAGGACATCGCAAAACGTTCGGACTGAGTTTTATCGACCAAGCCAAAGTACGTCATCGCGGTATTTACGAAAATATAGCGCTCAGGAAATGTTTGCGGAAACCAACGCATTTTTTCCATGTCAGCTTGCAACTGGCGAGAACGATCCTTACACGAAACATTCAGGAATTTCCAAGTGCGCCCTCCTGGGGAAATAACTCCATCAGGTTTCCAATGCAAATTCCACTGAATATCGTTCACCGCAAGCTGTGTTTCTTTGTCGAAGACATCATCCAAATTCGTGATCTGATATCCAAATAAGACCAGACGTTTTTTTAAATCAATAACGACCGGATCTTTAGAGTTCAGCTTCAAAGCTTTTTTGATGGGCTTAAGTGGCATCCAAGTGCCATCTGAACAAGCCGGATAGATCTTAGACATCGCCATCTTCAAAGAGTTATACGGCGGATTCTGCGGAGCAAGACTATCCATGACCAGATCAGGTTTGTTCCCGTTGGTATTCACGATCATCTGCAAAAATTTTGGCGAAATAAATTTCTTTTGCACGAATTTGATATCACTGCCCACCAGTGCGGGACTGACGCTGCCGACGGAGACATCTTGAAGCAAACGAAGGTACGCTTCATCCGCACGAGATTTTAATCCGGAAGCAGAAGAGCCACCTGTCTGATAGGATTTCTCCATCTCTGCTTTCCAATAATAGGATGGGTTCACACCATGAATCCAAGATTTCAAAATAGCAGTGCGAATATCATCCACACTCATATTACTGAACAAGGGTATATAATCACCAGGAGCTAAGATCTCCTCGGTATCTTGATAGGGATTGAACGAAGATGATGGTTCGTATTGAGCGCGCGCACTTTCCGCACTCACCAAGGCAATAGCCACCATCAGACCAAGAAAACTCCTCCAGAACTTATTCATAGCTCACTCCTTGCTCTACCTACATACTCATCCTGAGCTCTTGGATATGTTAGTGAGTTCAAGCCTGTGGGCCAGAAAATTTCGAAAAATAAACGCAGAGTTTGTGAAGATGCAAAAAACAAAAGGGAGTCTTGCGACTCCCTTTGTAGACTTAAGTTTTTTCTTCGATTCTCATCGAAGGAAAATAAACTAGCGTTGGCTAGCAGGTTTCCAAGTCAAACCTTCTTTACCAGCCCATTTACCACGAGGACGGTAGATACGGTTGTTCGCGTATTGCTCGAATGCATGTGCACACCAGCCAGAGATACGAGAAGCTGCGAAGATCGGAGTGAACAAATCAGTTGGGATACCCATTGAGAAGTACACAGTCGCAGAATAGAAATCCACGTTCGGCATCAAGCCTTTTTCGTTGAACATAGTATCGTCGATCAAAGTCGACATTTGGTACATAGTTTCCATGCCAGCCGCTTTAGTCAATTTTTCAGACATAGTGCGAAGGATACGAGCACGTGGGTCGCCGTTTTTATAAACGCGGTGACCGATACCCATAACTTTTTCTTTCGCTTGAAGAGCGTCTTTTACGAATTGTTGAGCTTTATCCATTGTGCCGATTTTTTGAAGCATAAGGATAACTTGTTCATTCGCACCACCGTGCAAAGGACCTTTCAACGCACCAATCGCAGAAACGATTGCAGAGTGAAGATCAGACAATGAAGAAGCTGTTACGCGAGTTGCGAATGCAGAGCAGTTCAACTCATGGTCAGCGTGAAGGATCAAGCAAGTGTCCATTACCTTAACGTGTTCAGCGTTAGGCTCTTTACCACCCGTCAACATGTACATCATGTTCCAAGCGATAGATTTATCAGTTTTTGGAGCTACTGGCTCTTTGCCTTTGCGGATTGCATCGAATGCACAAAGAAGAGTTCCCATTTTAGCTGTCAAACGAACTGACTTGCGAAGGTTTGCTTCAGCAGACATATCGTTTGCATCTTTATCGTAGTGAGCCATCAAAGAAACAGCCGTACGCAACCAACCCATTGGGTGAACGTCAGTTGGGATGCCTTTTAGAACTTTGATAAAGTCTGGAGACAAAGCCATTTCAGCGTGAAGTTCTTTAGAGAACTTTTCCAACTCAGCAGTTGTTGGAAGTTTATCATTCCAAAGAAGGTAAGTTACTTCTTCAAATGTAGAGTTCGCAGCCAAATCGTCGATTGTGTAACCGCGGAAATTAAGGTTGTCGCCAACGATAAAAGATACTTTCGTTGTACAAGCGACTACGCCTTCAAGACCTTTATCTAAAGCGCCTTCGTAGATATTTACTTCAGCCATGTGGTGTTCCTTTCAAGTGGAAGTAGAATAAAATTAGTCATATAAAAACAGCTAGTTCTTGGCAAGCTTGATCACTCGATCCTTCACCTCAGTGACGATCAGAGTCTGATCACGAACGGGATCTTCTTTGCCGGAATATTTTTGATTCGCATACAAGATCTCGTTACGCAGCTCGTGCACACCCTGGCGTGGCGCTTTTGATATGGCGTCCATCAGATTGTGCCCACCCCATCCAACTCCCATAGAGTTCTGAGAGTTTTTAAGGCCTTCAGTCGCCAAAATCAGTCTATCACGAGGATTCAGTTGTATCGTGCGACTTTGAGGCTCCGTGTTAAAATCCTTACCCAGACTAGGACCTGTCGCAACGAGTTCTGACAAAGCATCCTTGCCATAGATCTGGTGAAAGCCATCAATGTCGCCAACTGAGCAATACTGAAATTCATAACTGCGTCGATCGACGACTCCGTAAAAGATATTCGCGCGATCTTCGTTAGTGATATTTGGAACGACGTCATTTGCCAATATACCCACAACTTTGTGAGCTTCAAGGCCGCGACGTGCTTCCATCTGAGATGAAATTTTAATGATAACCGAGAGAAGCATCGACGAAAGCGAGTAGCCCGTCGCGCTAGAAATCAGAATCCCGAATTTGAGTTTGTCTTCATGTTCAAAGATATCAAAGTAGTCACCACCGGAACGAGTTCCTGGCAAAAACTTAGTGCTGAATTCAAAACCTTGAACATTGGGAAGTTCTGTTGGGGAAAGCTTCTTTTGCAGAGCCTGAGCAAGTTTCAACTCTTGGCTCATCTGCATAATCATTTTTTCGAGTGCTTGATTGGCTTTGCCTAATTCCAAACGATAACGATGAACCTCTGCTTCTTTCACAGCAAGTTCATGTTCTAAATCAGAGATGCGTTCTTTAAGAGCGTTTGGATCATTCGACATAACGCTCTCATTTTAGATATGTTTTTCGGCCGAGTCAGGCAGTGATTCCTGACTCGGTCCTAAGTCGGGTGGACTAGACTCCGGCATCGCTGCCGGAGTGATAACTGACTATTCTTTGAATTCTACGATTGCCAAAGCCAATGCTTCTTCAGAGCTCTTGTCTGTTGGAACTGCTTTTTTCAATTCTTCGATAGCCTTCGCCAACTTAGGGCGCATTTCACCATCGGCTAGATACTGAACTGCATCCTCCTTAGCGGCCTGAATCACCTGCTTATAATAGCAACCCGGACCAGAAGCGCAGATACTAGCAAGAGACAAAAACATTGCTCCCGTTGCCGCACTCATCGCCGACATAGCATCGTCTTGATCAGAACGACCACCATTATGGTAACCGCCACCGCCATGGTAGCCACCACCTGGATAGTAAACGGGACCTGGAGGTGGAGGTGGTACAGGACCTGGATAATATTGCGCCATTGCGGAAACGCTCGTTAGCATAACGATAGCTGTAAGTACTGCCTTTTTCATAAGGTCACCTTTCCTACTTCTCTCTGAGTAGTTTCTGTAAAATTTCAATATTCTTAGTCGTAAATTCAGCTTCAATACCCAAAGAGGCTTCGCGAAGTGTATTCACCAATTTCTCTGTTTCTTGAGAAATCGTGACCGCTTCTTTGGATTTTTCATCAACAAGTTTGGTGGCAATCGCCATCTCATTTGCACCTGGAATACCGTAACCCAAACCTGAAGGAATGAACGATGATGGTTTCGCAAACAACTGACCTAAAGCTAAGAAGTTATCCGCAGCTTTATTCACTTCTTGCGAAGATTTTTGACCGATCATTTGAGTCAGTTCATTCACGATGCGAGTTTGGATTTCACGTTGTGCTGCAAGCTCCAGTACAAACAACGCCGCAACAACCTTTTTATAATTCGGTTTCGACTTATCCAGCATCTCAGTAATAATCTTCTGACGATACGGAGCTGGAGATGTAATCCATTTAATATATGAATCCGTTCCTGAGTAAGTTACCCCAGCATCTTTGATGATCTGGAATGTTTTTTGGTAACGGCCCTCATAGGAATCAAAGTAGTAACCCAATTCCAAAGCTTTCTTTTGATCAAAGAAAACACGTTCGTTACCCAAGCCTTGTTTCAACAATACATCGTAAAGACCTTTTGGCGTTTTGATCTCTGTGTTGATCATTTTCGGTGACAACAATACAGACTGCAAAAGATCCAAAGTCTCGGTCGCACAGTTGTTGGAGATAAATTTATACTTACCATTGTAAGCCCAGTGGATTTCCAAAGAGCGATCGATCAAATCTTTGATCTGCTGACGAGTCAGCGCCAATGGCAAACTGCGAAGTGCGCGGAACTGAGCTTTCGGATATTCATCGATAACTTGGTTCAATGGCAAAATGAAAAGACGTGACGGATAGTCACCCTTAATTCCTGCCCAAGCATTGATTTGCAAGGAATCCACAAATGCACGGTGACTCAAAACCAAGTGCGACTCGACATCACGCAAGCAATCTGGTCCCACGTATTTACGATCAGGTGCACATACCACCAGACGAATCATCGCGTGCCCCCAACCCGATGACATATCAGCACCCTTTTCTGCGAACAGATAATGGACTTGATATACACGAGCAGGATCGATCGCTAAAACTTGCGCCAACTTATAAGTACTGTTCGGAAGCACATAACCCATCTGCTGATCACAGTTGATATTTTGGAATGGGATGTGACGGAACTGACTAGAAAGCACTTTGTACATGCCCGGACGACGGCATTTGTACTGTGGATCCATGAGGAAATACTCCATGTTCACAGCCAAGTATTCTTTCGGGTTTTGAATTTCGTAAATATCAGGTGTGCGTTGGTTCAAACCATTCTCTGGCTGACCTGCCCATCCGGCTACTTGCAAGAAATACGGATTTCCAGAAAAAGACGTCGTCATCTTTTCATAGTATTTACAAGCATACGGGCGAGGACCATTTTGAATGCGTTCCTCTTTGGATTTTACAAACTTAGTATCACAACGTCTGATCCACTCTTTTTCATCGTCACTGTGGACGTTTGCTAGGTCATACAGATGCGTTGTTTCGTGAATTACAGTGGCTAAGATCTCGTTATACATATTTTTATGCATACGAGCTGTTTTTGTGGAGCCCTGTGGCCCTCTCATAATCTCTGCCAGAGTTTTATTATCCAGAGTCAAATCACGACGACGGGGATTTGCCACACCAATCGTATGACCGCCGATAGAATCAAGATTATTAAAGCGAACATCTACCGTGCTTAAAGCGTCTTTCAAAGACTGGGGAAGTTTTTGATCGGCTTCAGCTAAAAGCGCCAAGACCGCTGATTTCTGTTGTCCAGAAAGTGGCGTCACCAGCTTGTATTCAAAAGCATGAGCTGTCACCGCTGAAAGGAGCGGGAAACTGAAGGCTGCGATTACTTTGAAAAATGGCGTTTTAATCATGTGGTTTTACTTACAAAGACCCTGCCACGATGGAGTCGTCCCAAATAGAACCAATCGCTTTTAAAGCCTTGAAGATGCAGCGGAATTGAACAGGGTGACGTTTTAGGGCAGCACATTTTATTCGCCCAGCTGAAAACAAAAGGCCACTCGCGGGAGTGGCCTTGAAGGAGAAACGTGCAGATTTTAGGGACTATTTAAGATCAACGATAGCTTCAGCAATTTGCAAATCAGTCGCTGTTGTTCTGTTCACGTGACGAACAGATTCAAGAGCACGCTCCAAATTTACACCGCGTACTTGACCGTCTGTAGCGATGAACATCGCCGCATCGTCTTGAGCTGCCATCAAAACTTTTTTGTATTCAGACTCTGCTGAATTCGATTGGCTCAACTTTACAGTTGTTGTGATTTCAAGAGCCATAGCGTTCATAGAAAGGGCCGTTACCAAAACAAACAAAATGCTTTTCATAGTTACTCCTTGGGGTTTTGTTAGATCGCGAGTTCCTAGTGCAACACGCAGACCACCCAGATTAGCGAGTAAAATTCATTTCAGATGACTAAGAAGTAGTCAGAGGTCAAAAAATGGAAACAGAAAGTTAATTACCCCACCACTTGTTCGAGATGTCCGGGACGTCCGGATACGGATATCTGCCGGACATTTCGGACGCCCTTTTGCTATCTCAGCTCTCCCCTGCGGTCTTAGGTTTGCAGCCGAACTTCATCGGCGGGCTACTAAGAAAGAATCTCTCAACGATGTTACGAGTTGAAAATCACACAATCCATTATGCAGGAAACCAGTTGCTACTTATGCACACGGTGGAAAACGTCATTGAACTCAATGATGGAATCATTGTCTTACTCAATATCTTTAGCGCTAAAAGTCCTCAGCGAAAGCTCTATGATAATGTGCTGTTTTTAAATAAGGATCTATCTACTCGTTGGCAGATCGACGGGCGCAAACCACGCTTCTATACGGCGATTTTTAAAACACCGACAGAGGTTCGCGCTATGGATTGGGAAGGGTTCAGCAACGTGCTCGACCTACAAACCGGCCGAGTTATCCGCGAAGACTTTCCTAGCTAAGCATGGTTTCTAGGCGTGCCAGTGCGGCCTCTTCCTCTTGCAGGCGCACTTGGATGTGCTCAGGAACTTGGCCTTGCTGAAGTGTTCCTACACCTTGGCGATGATAACGGACTTCACTCAGGCGTTTATGGATTTTGGCTTTTGCCCACTGGTAAACCCCCGGTGAGGCAAACTCTTCACTGAGCCATACTGGAGTGATGTATTTTGCGTCTTGAATCTCATCGACCTCTGCTGTGCCACCGAAGTGGCCCCATACCATCTGAGCGATGAACTGAACCATGAGGATAATCAAAAACAGGATCACGTACTGAACGCTTTTATCTTGATAAGCTGTCAGCTCTGACGTGTATCCCATATTCATGGTGACACGCACTTCTCCCGCCAATAGCAAACCAACAATGACACCTGCGATTGATACTAAAGAAAATTGCTTAGCGATGCGACGGCAGTCTTGATTTAAACCACGAGAATGCCACCAGAACAAAAGCATGCGACCAATCCGTTCACCGGCGATCAATGCAATCGCGCCATTCAACGAAATCACATTCACGAACAACAAAGAGAGTCCCAACACCAGGGACCAAAACTCAACTCGCACAACCAAGCTGATCGCAATAGCTGCAAGCAAAAGAGAAACAACAGCTAAGATACGGCCATCTGCCAAAAAGAATGCAAATTCACTTTGCCCCAAGGACATAATCAAAACGCTGGAGTTTTTTAACATCAACTCCCCGCCAATTAAAAATAAACCCGCGCCCAGAATCCAATTCAAAACACCGCGAACTTTCGGAGTAAGTGCCACGGAGATCAATCCCAACAAACAAAGGCCCAATAGGAACGATCCATTAAAGCTCAAAAACAACATTCCAAGTCCAGCAACCCACCATGCTCCCAAAGTGGATAGACACATCACCAGAACAGCGGGACGCAAACCCACAATACGCAAGTTGTACAACGCCATTCCGGAATACAATGACTTCTGCGGAGACGCCTCCAACAGAACCACATCCAAGCAATACTGAAACATTTTAAACATGCTGGACTGCTCAAGGCCTTTATCTAAAAAGCTCCTTTGGAATTTTTGAAAGAGTGCTGATGCATTCTTTTGTGACATCGTCAGACCAAACATCATTAGGACGAAACTACCCAACCACATAAGAATCATAACGAACCACCTTTCCTTCAAAAGAGTGAATCACTCCCGGCAACAGTTCCTCAGCATGGATAGGTCTTTTCACCACCACACGTCTTACTGGCCATTTCAGAGCTTCTTTAAGAACTTCCACCGCATCGTCATCGTTGCCCACGAGGTCTCTGAAAACGACCATCTCCTGCTTAGGCAGTGATGACTTCTTTTTGTGCGGGTACATCGGATCAAAATAGATAGAATCAATTTCAATTTTGCCTTTTTGCTCGCGCAAAAATTCCAGGCTGTTTGCAAAATGAAGTTGATAGGCTTTTAAATACTCTTTTTGCGTTCTTGCGAAGGCTTCGCTCAAAAGAGCAAATAACACCGGAGAGCGCTCAACACCTGTCACTTGAAAACCCAGTTGAGTCAGGAACACGCTGTCGATTCCCATGCCTACAGAAAGATCTAAGACCTTCTTGCAGCCTTTAGCCGCCCCCAAAGCTTTCGCGATGATCTCTTGCTTGCCGCGATGACCTTTGCGCTCGTAATCGAGGTGATTTTCATCGAAATCGATTTCAAGTTTGCGTTTGTCTTGATCGCGCACATAAACGCGATCTCCTTCCACGTTAAAACGGAAGTAATAAGGATCAATAGAGGGAGGATTCAGAGGACATTGCAGAAACTGCGCCCAGTGCTGGCCTTTTTCTTTACCTGCCTCGTCGGCGACGACACAGATCTGTTTTATCTCGCCAGAGTCAGATACCAAAGACATTCAAACACCCACAGTCCAATGGTGAATAAGAACAAAGTGAAGCCGTATTTGAAAACCTGGCGAAGATCGCCACCCACCGGGCTTGAAAGTGCTTTCAATTTTCCGATGAAAGAAAACGACAACAGACACAAAGCCACGCTGACGAAAATGCCCCAGTAATTGCCGGCATAAACAGCGTGATAGAATAAATTGATGATCAAAAAGATCGCCCACCAAATAGCAATCAAACGACGGGAACGATCAAAACCCAACCAGTTCACAGTATTGCGGAACCCCGCCTGGCTGCTTGGCATGATGTTGATGAAATTACGAAGATGAACCACAAATAAAACGGCCCAACCCCAAACAACTCCCAGCCACACAGACTCGATATCGAATTGAGCGCCCATGGAAAGCTGATAGCCTACTGTGAGCAAAGGACCAAACATCAAAAACAGCGCGATCTCGCCACCGATTTGATATTTGAACGACACACGTTTTTGAAATTGCGCCCACAGACCAATTAGTAAAGCCACTGCAATCACGTAAGTGATTTCGGGGTAAGCCAAGACAACTGGAGTTGCGATAAGCAAAGACAGACACAAGAACACTGTCGACAGAGACTTAATCTGAGCCGCGGTCGTCCAGCCTTTTTGAATGGCACGACTGCCACTGCGCTCAAGGATACGATCCACACCACGAATATGGTCAGTGTAGTCATTGCGCAAGTTCACAGAAATAAAAGCGCATACCAGACCAAAAGTCGCAATCAATGCCGAGATAGGATCACGCAAAGTTTGATCCGCGATATTCTTAGTTAGCATTAAGAACAACGGCACTAAGATAAAAAGAAAGCTTCTGATCTTGATCGTTTGCAAAAGCCTGATGATGAAAGACGGAACTGCGATTTCACTTAAAGGAACAATTTTGAACGTCACTGTTTCAGCCGCTGAATTCACATTCAACGACTGCACTGGCAAAGCACGCTTGTCCTGGGCAAAGGTGCCCAGCAAGTAAGATTCAAATTCAGGCGAACTTTTGCTTAAGGTAACGAACTCACTCACGAAGAAGGCTTCCTTCTCCAGTAAAGAATCTCAGTCAACGGACGAAGTTGATCGATCAGTTTTTCCTCACCTGGTTTCAAGTGCTTTTTCAAGCGCTCCAAGTGGTGATCGTACATTTTGATCAAGCCTTTGTTCATTTCATCGAAGTCAGCCACTTTTTTATCAAAAGCGTCTTTACCACCGATGCTTGCATAGTATTGCTCAAGGTTTTTAGATTTTACGATTTGGTCGATCTCTTGACGAGATCTGCCCGCTGTCACGTAAGCACCAAAGGAATTCAAGTAACCTGATTTTAGATCACCCAAGATCGCTTTGCCCTCTTCGTTACGGATGTCGTAATCCAAAAGGTCGTCAGAGCGTTGGAACAATTGGCCTAGCAATGTGCCCATCTCTTCCAAGATTTGGTGAAGTTCAGAATCGTAGCGTTCTTGTGCGATGAATGGAGCACGAATACACCATTTGAACAAACTTGCCGTTTTCAAATTATGAATGCGATCCAACTGCTCAAGAGTCACGAAGTAGTCACCCACAACGGAGTCCTGCAACCACTCACCTTCCAAAAGGTCGGAGATGATTTCAGCCGTGTATTGAACAAGTTTGATATTGCCGTGACCAGAAAGGTTCACCATCACGCGTGCAAGCAAGTAATCACCCGCAAGAACTGCGTACTCAGGAGTGAACTTCATCCAAGCCGTCGTTTTGCCACGACGAAGATGCGAGCGATCGATCAAGTCATCATGTAACAACGAAGCGTTGTGGATGAACTCAATTGTCTGTGCCAAAAGATGCTCCGCTTTTCCATCCAAGGAAATACTGGAAGCCATCATGCGAATCAATTTCGCGCGGAATCCCTTACCTCCAGAAAAGAGGTCGTCGTAAAGCTTATTCAGCTTTGGTAAGTAGGCAGGGAAATCCCTGGAATCATAGACTTTCAGATCAATGACATTGCGCGACAATTAAGACTCCTAATGAGGCCCCAAAATGCTAATAATCGCGCTTGCTGTCAAGGGCAGAACAGTCTTAAAGTTCCAGTCATTATGAATAAAGTCTTCCGAACGAAAAAGACCCTGACTTTCAGGGAAGCGGATCCCGCAAAAATCATGTTTTTTGGGAATATTTACGGATTTGCCCACGATGCCTTCGAGCAATTCATCGTGGACGCCGGGTACACGTGGAAAGAGTATTTTCACGATCCTGACTACGCAATCCCTCTGCGCCACTCTGAAGCCAACTATTTGGCGCCCTTTTTCCCCGGAGAAACCTATGACATCGCAGTTACAGTTGCGAGTTTTGGCGAAACTTCGTACAAGATGAAATACGTTTTCACTCAAGGGACCAAAACACATGCTGTCGTTACGATGGTTCACTCTGTTTTGGATTTGAAGACGAAACAAAAAGCAGCGATTCCGGCGAAAATGAAATCTCGCCTAGAACCGTACTTGGAGCAAAATTAGTGGAAGAGTTCAAGTTCACAGGTAAAGAATGGTGGCGCGAGGGCGTTCGTTTTGAATGCACAGGTTCAGGCAAGTGCTGTACTTCACATGGTGAGTACGGTTTCGTGTATTTGAATCTTGAAGATCGCCAGCGTTTTGCCAAGCACTTGAATATCAGCACATCAGCCTTCACTCGCCGCTACTGTGAAAAAACCGGCGGCATCTGGCATTTGAAAGAAGATCCAAAAAATACGGACTGCATGTTCCTTAAAGGCAAGGGCTGCGGAGTTTACGAAGCTCGTCCTACTCAGTGTCGTACATGGCCGTTTTGGCCTGAAGTTATGAATGCAAAATCATGGGCAAAAGATGTGAAAGCATTCTGTCCTGGAGTGGGACGTGGCAACCTTGTTCCCGCTGAAAGCATCGAACGTCAGATCCGCGAACAAATCGAAAGTGAAAAAGGCTGGGGAAAATAATCCCCGCTTTTGTTTCATCCTGAGACAGCAGTCTTACAATCTGAAAGTTTCTCAATCTAGTTCTCAAGACCTAAGGTTAGGACGTCGAAGAGTAATGCATGAACGTAAGCTGCAAATCACTATTGCTGTTGGTCGCCTCTGCGACTCTTTTATCTGGTTGTGAAGAACCCAGCGTTTCCGTTTCATCGTTAGGTCGCAAACTTGCAGCGCCTGTTTTAACGAGCTCCAGTCCCTTTGATCAAGATATGGATACCGTTGGCTACGTACGTGTCACAGGAACTTGTGACAAACGTGTTGGCCCGGTGATTATTAGTTTTGATGATTCAACTTATCACTCTGCCAATACATCTGTAACTATCGGCGGAACCGTTGTTACTAACGATAACGATTGTAGCGACGGTAAATTCGATATTTATCTTACGTCTGCGGATCTACTTGCAACTTGGGGCATCGACACCAATGACGATAACTCCAAAGTTTCAAATATCTTTATCAAGGGTGAAACTTTCTTTGGCGACACTCATCCTTTGAAGATTGTTGATTCTAAAATCAATGACCCTTCACAAACTGGTGAACCTGCGAAGCTCGCTTTGCGTAAAGTATTTCCAGAAAGCTACGGTGGCGCAGACACTTGTGAAATGTTCAATGTCGTTGTGACGGATAAAAACGGCAACGAAACATCGGCGAAAGCTCCCGTAACTTTCCAAATCGCCAATAGCACGGGAAATGCAATTGGTTTCTATCTTTCTCAGAATGACTGCTCGTCCACGTATAATGGACAGTCTTCTATCACAATTGCAGCCTCCACAAGCTACAAACAGATCTATATGAAAATGCCGCCAGCACCGATTGATGGCGCTATTGAATTTAGTTTGGCCAATATCTCTTCCTCAGCTTCTTTGACAGCTGCAACTGCATCTACTCCTGTGGTGTTGCGTGACCCTGCGGGCAGTAGACGTTTTATTGCCACCACTGATATGCCCGGAAGCCTTTATAAAGACGTTTGTTATCCTATCGTTCTTCAACGCATGAATTATAATAAAATTTCACCGTATGAAGTAACGCCGCTGACTCTGACACTCACTCCGTCAGATTCTAAAATGGAGTTCTTCACAGAGAACAATTGCGCTGCTGGGTTTAAAACTTCCACAGTCAATTTCTCGTCTAGTATTTCTCGCGCAACGATCTATGCAAAGTATAATTCAGGCGGAGCGACTTCAAGCACCTCTGCCAATGTTAAAGTCACTTATACGGCGAGCGATGCAAATTACGATACTCCGCCATTCGCGATGAAAGTAGACACCTCCACTAAATCCACAGTTAAGAAACTTGATTTCTGGGGACCAAACTCAATCAGCCGCAGCGCTTGTAATGCTTATACCATTGTTACGGCCAATGAAAATTGGACGTCCATTCCAGCCGACAAAGACTACATCGTAAGTTTAGGTTCCACCCAAAGTTTAGCGGGTCTTGAGTTCTATACAGATGAAGGCTGCTATACTTCGACAGGAAACACGATCACGATTTCTCAAGACAAAGTAGCTACTAAGGTTTACGTGAAAGCCACAGGCTCGCAAAATACGACGGGTCAGATTTCCATTTCAGCGACGGGATTGAATACCGTCATTCGTGATTATACTTTGAGTGTCGCTTCTGGACAGCCGATCTTGAGCATGGCCATTCCTGACACTATCTACAGAGGCCAGTGCGTTTATATTAAGATGGAGTTCCCGGATACTTACGGAAATACCATTAATGCCATGAGTCCGTTGAATATGATGTTTTACTCTCTGAGTGGCAGTGGAAATCTAATTAGCGGTTATCTTGATGAAAACTGTACGACTCCGATCGCAGAGGGCGCACTGATGAGTGTGATGCCATACAATGCAACCATGTACAGATTCTTTATTAAGGTTGATTCTTCTTATGCTCCAAGCTCGCTGTCGTTGTCTTTCCAAGCAACGAGCTTATTCGCAATCCCATCTATTACTAGAGGCTTTAACGTTACCAACTCCCCTTAGAGCTTCTCTTTTAGAAGCTCTAAGAATGCCTCGCGGTCCTTTTCAGGATGCATGATAAAGCTTTCAGTCTTGTCGTTTGAAGCCACCGTGATCGCTTGAAACTCATCAATACAGATATCCAAGCAACTCGAAGTCACTACGCGGATCTTTTTGCCGTCGCCGCTGTCTTTCAAGCTTTTCTTGTAATACATCTTCAAGTTGTCTGCGATGTTGGATTCCTTCATGCCGGAGATCGACTTGCCACACTTCGTGCAAATCATAACCAAAGCATCACTCCAGGGATTGTCTTCTTTGCGAATCATGGTTGTCTCCTACAATAAATTTTTAAGCTGTTGCCACAGGATCTTACCCAGATCGCTTCGCGGAATGCTATTAACCACATGAGTCCGTCTGATTTTTTCAAACGGCAAAACTTTTGCACTATACGATTCTGCAATCTTGCGATTCGCGTCTTCGGACAATGTGCTGACCATGTGTATCTCTGCTCCCAAACGTTCTGAAGGCATATCCAACAATGTCACTTGCATCGGCCATTGAGGATTTAGTTCCAAAGCTGCTTGCTCTAACAAAGCTCGCAGTCTTGCAACGTTCGTCCCCTCACCACCGATTTTAATATAATCTTTGCTTCGACCGGAAATCTTTAATGCATGTCCTTGTACTTCGCCACGATCTTCTGTCGTAAACCAAGTCCCTTTTTTGGGGTCCCAGTGTTTCGGACCTTCAGAGGTGTTCTGGGCATAACAAGTAAACAGCGATTCCGCCGTTACTTCTAAAAAGCCTTGCTCATTCGTTCGCGCATTTGCATGGGACAAAAGAGCAATGTCTGGGTACTGATCTGAATTTAATGATTCCAAACTAGCCGTCGCGATTTGTGAAGCCGTCTCTGTCATTCCATAACTTGGCAACAGAGGCCAACCTAAAGCACGAGCCTTTTCAAACAACGCGAGCTCCAAGGCTCCCCCGCCCACAACAATGGCTCGCAGAGAATCTGGAGATTTATATCCACGCTCGACCAAATCAAACACTTGAGTCGGGACCAAGGCAGACAACGTGCATTTTTCATTTAGCAAAATCTGATAGAAATAATCTGCATCCCAGCGACCGTCTTTCAATGCATTGACGACACGAGCTCCTGATAACAAAGCACGCACTTCAATACCGAATCCACCGACGTGAAAATGCGGCAATACCTGCGTCCACACGTCTTGATTCGTTGCTTGCAAATGCTTATTCACAGACTTTGCTGAAGCCATCAGAGCTTTTTTTGAAAGCGCCACTAACTTGGTTGCACTCGCAGACTCTGCCGTCGATCCTGAAGTTGCAATCCATACATGAGCCTTCAAACCGCGCTCTTTCTGCGCGATCTCGGCTAAGGATTGAAGTTTTTGATAATCGCTTTCAGGCCAACGAGGATTTAGTAAAATCAGATTGTCGTCAGAATAAAGCTCAAGACTTAATTGAGTTTCTGCCATGGCAATTCTTTCAGCTGCTGATCGAATCCAATGCCAGAGCCTTTTACATTCGACAGATACGGTCCTGAAGTATTGATAGCTGCCGCGAACTCATCCATTCGATATGAACGATAGGTTAAGCAACCTGCATCGAGCATAATCGCTGGATAAAGTTCCTTACATTCCATCGCCACAGCCAACGCACCGATCGAACCCACTGGGTGATCCATGTAGCTTGTTACTGCCGCTTTCAAACCAAATTTCTTACAGCGTTCAATCGCTTTATCGACGTCCATTTTCGCAGGTTTGATAATCACGATATCAAAAGGTGCTTTGGTTAAATTATCCCAATCCACTTTTTCATAAGGCGCATCCACTGCAACCTTCACAAGTTTTTTAGCATCAGCCCAAGAGTCCGCATCGTATGGAAATGGATCCTCGACGTATTCAATCCAAACTTTTTCCTGTGCTGTTAATCCTGCAAAAAATTTCTCGAATGTCTGCCAGCTTCCCGTGCCATTAAAATCCAAACGGATTTTAAAACCTGCCGCCGCAATACGCGTGATCGCTGCTGCTTCTTGAGCTAGGTCACGGCCGACTTTCAATTTGATTGTGGAAAATGATTGGCGTTTTAAATCGTCCAAGAAACCCGGAACGATTTCTGCCGAGTTTGAAACAAGATAGTTATTACGAACCTTTTCACCCGCCGTCAGAATCGTTTTGCCCTTCTTACGAAGAACGGCATCTTTGCGAGCAAGCCAAATCGTTTGTTCCATTTGCGGAGTGATACGGCCTTTTTTAATCGCAGCAATTTGATCATCTAAAGACTGATCGCCAAGCTCTGGCCAAGGATGAAGATCCCCGTAGCCTACGAAATCTTGCGGCCACTCCACTTTGAACAAAGCTCCGCGACGAGGAAGCCCGGCACTCACTGCATTCAAAGTTGTAAAAGGAGTGATCGTATATTCGTAGTAGCTCAGTTTAATCAAAGTGCAAATCCTAGGGTGATTAAAAGTCCAAAGACCAAATGCAGACCTGCTGCTTGGCCTAGAAACTTATTATAAACAGGACCCGGTTCGGTATTAAACACATTTTTTATAAGTTTAATTGCCAAAGGCAATGCGAACATAGAAACGATCGCTGGGATTTTATAACCCTCAAACCACCAGTACAAATTCAGAACAAATGGCAAGAAAGCCATCGCCGCGATCTCATAGCGCGAAAACTTCACACCAAAGCGAACAGCCAAAGTTTTCTTATTCACTAACTTATCGCCGGCATGGTCACGCAAGTTATTAACCGCAATCAACGCCGTCGCATGGAAGCCGATTTGTAGACCCAAAATAAAGGCCTCAATCATCCAGTCGCCTGTGTTCAGGAAAACCATCCCCATCACAGCCAACAATCCAAAGAACAAGATCACAAACAAATCACCCAGGCCCAAATAAGCCAAAGGGAACGGACCCGCCGTGTATGAGTAACCCATCAAAACCGAAGCGATACCGATCGCCACGATAACGACTCCACCCTTCATCACTAGTGGAATGCCGCAAGCGATTGCCAATGCAAAACACAAAGAGCCCAAAGCCATTACTTGGTTTGCGGATAAAATCCCCGCCTGAGTAATACGTTGTGGACCGATACGTTTTTCCGTATCCGCGCCTTTTTTAAAATCCACCGCATCGTTCACCAAGTTGGTACCGATTTGGATTAGGAACGATGCCGCCAAGGCGTAAAACAGAACATGTCCATCCCATGAAAGACCGATGGCTTTGACCAGGGCAGTTGCTGCCAAGCAAGGTACCAGTGCGGCTGTCAGGGTTTTTGGACGGAAAGCTAAAAGAACACTCTTAATTTGACTCATCCGCGCATCATACACCGTTTTTCGTGTGACCAAAAGCACTTCTAATGGCAAATCTGAACTGTACGTTGACTCGAGGAGGTACCCGTGAACTTTGGAACCCTGATCGCATTTATTGCTGGTGCATTGATTGCCGGAGTGGTGGTTTATTTTAAGTCCAAGGCACAAGCGATGGCTGAAAAATCCCAAATGCAGGCCGACCTTCAGTCTTTGCAGATGAAGAACGAACTTCTGACGCAGAACCTAACAGAAACTAAATCTCTCATGAGTGAAGCTCGTAAACAGCAAGAAGAGCTCGCAAACCGCATGAATACGCAGTTTGAAAACATGGCTCAAAAAATCTTTGAGGAAAAGTCCGCAAAGTTCACCGACCAAAACCACAAAAACATCGCCTCTGTTTTGGAACCCCTTAAAGAGCGCATCAAAGACTTTGAAAAGAAAGTCGAAGAGTCCTACTCCACAGAAAGATCCGAGCGCGGCGTTTTGCGCGGCGAACTGACGAAACTGATGGAATTGAACAAAGTGATGTCAGCAGAAACTCAAAATCTAACAAAAGCCCTTAAAGGCGAAGTTAAAACCCAAGGTAATTGGGGCGAGTTGATTTTGGAAAACATCTTGGAACGTTCTGGCCTGCGCAAAAACGAAGAGTACGTGATCCAAGGGACAGATATGGATCTGCGCGGTGACGACGGTCAAATCCTTCGCCCTGACGTGATTGTGAATCTTCCAGATAACAAACACTTGATCGTCGACTCGAAAATGACTTTGGTAGCTTACGAACAGTATTCTTCTGCGGAAAACTTGGAAGACCAAGAACGCTTTGGAAAATTCCACGTAGAGTCTTTGAAAAAGCACATCGATGGTTTGTCTGACAAAAAATACCACGCAGCGGACAAGTTGATCTCCCCTGATTTCGTGATCTTGTTCATGCCTTTGGAGCCTGCTTTCGCCTTGGCGTTTAAATTGAAACCGGAACTTTTCCAATACGCTTGGGAAAGAAACGTTGCCATCGTAAGCCCGACAACATTGCTTGCGACTCTTAGAACCGTAGCTGCTTTGTGGAAACAAGATCGTCAGGAGAAAAACGCCCTGGAGATCGCAAAACGTGGTGGTTTGCTTTACGAAAAATTCGCCAATCTTTTGAAGGACCTTCAAAACTTGGGAGAGAAATTGGGCGCAGCTCAAAAAGCTCACGAAGAAGTCATCAAAAAGGTTTCCGACGGTCGCGGCAACTTGATCGATCAGGTCGAAGACCTGAAACGTTTGGGTGCGAAGACTGAAAAATCTCTTCCTCAACTTGAAACGACATAATCTGAAAATATGAAATTTAAAAGAGCGGCACTTACAACACTGATTTCACTTCTGCCTCTTACCAGCTCTGCGAACCTCTTTCCAATTGGACACGAGGAAGCTTTGATGGCCAACGTGGGGACGGCACTGCCTGCCTCCCCAGGAAATCCTTTATTCAATCCAGCAGGGATGGCTTTCTTTACCACGAACCGCCTGAATATCACTGTCAGCGGAAATGCCCTTGAACAGCATCACTTTCAGCTGACGGGATTAGACGAAGACAGTCAGCAAAGTAGCATTCGCCCTTTGCTGGCAAATAGTATCTTCCCTGTGGGAACTGGCTATTTATCCATCTACGTCACCAATCCTGTTGCTATCAAAATGCTTCAAAGCCGCATGGATACTGTCTCTGGATATAATGTTCATATGCGTTTTTCCTTTGATGCCGACGTCATCCAAGGTGGTTTGGCGTACGCGAACCTCATCAACAAAAATATGGGCTGGGGAATTTCTTTGGGTGCCGACTACTCGACCCAAGAGCAAAATATTTATACTTACATCGGCACATCGAGCGCTGTGACTACAGAGTATCGACACGAAAGAAAAAAGTACCTGCAACCCACAATCACCCCGGGATTCCTTTGGGAGATTTCGGATTCTTATAAACTTGGTTTATCAGGAACTTTGAAACTGCCTACGGTTTTCGCCGAAGGCTTGTTTTACGGCGCAGAAACAGATTCATCCACACCGACAACTGTCGACGAGTCCTTCGTGATCTACAATCCTCGCATTTCACCTTCGTACAAGCTATCAATTGGCCAATTACTGAAAATCTATAATCAAGAATTCCTTCTCGACGTTAGCTATGGCAGCCGGATTGATTCGAAAGACAAGGCCGGAGCCTCTAGCAGCACAAGTGAATACAAGGACTACGGTATCGCTTGGCGTGGCAGTGCTTTCAACAAGGTAAAACCCTTGGCAGGATTCGCCTACACGGATCAAAGCACTTCAGAAAGCTACTTATTCACAGGCGGAATCACGATCCAAGATCGCGCCAATGTCTTCGCCCTGGGTGCTTATTATCAAAAGAATCAGCCCAAGGTTAGCAACAGCTCACCTTACGATGGCATCGGCCTGATGGCTTCTTCGAACGTAATCTATTAGTGAATTAGCGAACACCGCTGACTGAATCAGGGTCTTTCAATGATGGAGAGGCTCTGTGATCAAGGGCAAGTTTGATCTTGCCTGCGTTGATGGCCTCCTGAATTCGGCGAGACGTATTGTTAAAGTGTTCAACCTCTTCAGGGTTCGCACACAATGTTTTCATCGCCATTAATTTCTTATTGAGCTCAACCGCATCGGCAATACGCAAATCATTCACGGCCTCGTTGCCATTGGTGATTGCGTAACTTTCCTTACCGCGCAGAGTGATCTTTTCTAGCTCGCCCTGAATGACCTTTTGACCGCTAGATTCACTGTAGAACACTTGCTGACCATCAGGCAAGGCTTCGACCACCAAGCGATCTTTCCCCTTTACCTGGGCGCTTTTACCGCCACCACACTCTAGCAGAATTGGATCAGCGGAATTCTTATACCATTTGAAGCCAAAGTATCCACCAACAGGAATTCCCGTATCACCCAACGTTGCCGCAGCTCCAACAATAGAAAACAAAGTTGCATACACTGGAGGCTCAGCACTTGCCAGTTTACGAGTCGAAAGACTTTGCGGGAAATTTAACTCTGCAAAACCTTTCCAAGCTTTACGCATTTCTTCGAAATTAGATTTTACGCTTTTCTTAGGCTTGTAGGTGAACGGTACATTTTGATAAGTGAATTCAGAAGCCGTCGCACCCATAATCAAAGGCTCATTCAAACCTTCGATGCGAACTTTGTTTCCGTCGAATTCAATTTTTGCAAAGGGCTGAGTCAGATCAATTTTTTGAGATTTCAAAATCTCGCGAGTGCCTTTTTCAAACTTGTCGTTACCAGATGCTGCTGTCACAACACCGAAAACAGACTCCCAGTTTTGCACTTCCCAGAACAAAGAAATATGAGGCACTGGCGTCGCCATCGCAGGCATCGACACCATCTGAATGAAACTGCAAAGCAGTAGCAAAGAACCCCAAAACTTCATCTTAGATTCAGCCTCCAAAGTGGGGATAAGGATAGCATGGTTCATCGAGGAGAAAAGTGTTTTCGCGGGTAATAAAAAGGCCTCAATTTTTCAATTGAAGCCTATTAGATTTGATTCACTGTTTGAAGAAATCTTATAACTCTGCGTCTCTCACGATGTGAAGCTTTGTCGCCACATCGATACCAGTGGATTGGTTTTTGATTGCAACCGCAGGGTTCTGAACAACACGTTGTTGAAGCTTCGTGAAGATAGGTTCACGGATCGCCAAGTTGTTGTCTTGAAGTACGCATTGACGAGCTGTTTTTTGAGCCACGTTGATAACAACTGGAGCTTTCAAGTTTGCTGTCATTTGTGTTGGATCATCTGGGATAGTAACGATAGAGAAGAAACGAGCTTTGTCTTGAGCCGTTAGCTTGATCGCTTCCATGTCACCTTTAGTTAGATTTGCTTTGTAAGTTGGAGCAAACAACTCAGGCTCTAGAACTGGGAATGCAATTTGCGCGTTCTCGCAGCTTTGCAACCATGCGAAGATCTCATCACTTGGATCATCGAGAAGAGCAAACTTTCTTAAATCAGCAAAGCCCAATAGACCTTCTGGAAAAGTCAGTACATCTTCTGGTTTCAGCTCAACTTGGCCGAATCTCGATGTTGAAATGATCATTTCAGTTCCCCCTCTAGACAAGCGCAGTTACCCATATCTTAGACACGCCAGGATACACTTCGGGTAAGTACACATATAAATCTGGACCTAAATCCAGGGAGACTCAATAGAATTAAGTGGATGACGGACTGCTTCTCAGTCCCACAGAGGCGATCCCGCTTAGCGGAAGCTAAAAAACGCAAAACAGATGTGTCGATAAGTAGGCAATTTCAAGGCGGAAGGAGGAAAGCGTACGCCTGTACGCTGACGACGACCAACGCGGAAAGTGCCTGCTTAACGGCACATCCCACCTTCATTGAAGCCCTAAGGCTTCAATAGCTTCGCGACTGAACGAGATTTATCAGCTGAGACGTCAGCGGATTGTACGTTTTGCTCTTGAATAGCAACGTATACTTCTTCGCGGTGAATCTTAGTGTCTTTAGGGGCTTCAATTCCTAGACGAACTTGTTTCCCTTTGATCTGTACTACTCTGATCTTAATGTGATCATCGATAGCGATGCTTTCACCCAACTTCCGTGTGAGAACCAGCATGACAACTCCTTTTGCTGCAGTCGTTATCGGTAAAATTTAGCGGAACTGTAGGTATTATTTTTATCTTAGAAAGTCAAGAAGGCTTGGTTGAATAAGCTTTCCCGACGTTTCGAGAGTAGCTTTAAGGGTGCTGTCTGTTTTGTTGATGTCAGAGATAACTTGGAACGCATCCGCGTCTTCCAATTGGGAAGCCGTCGTTTTGTTATCCACGATCGCTTTTTGGAGGGAATCCATGGTGTTATTTACGGACATAACTCTGGACCCAACCTCGGAACGAGCGAGAACTACTTGGGAAATCGCTTGATCCAGTAGATCCAGGGTTTCCTGTACGCCTTGCTTGTCATTGGCTTTCAGACTGGTTTCCAGGCCCTTTAGCACAGAGAAAAGGTTCACACCTTGGGCTCCCGTTACCGGGTCTGCCTTGTGCTTTCCATTGGCCTGATGCTCACTTGCGGGACCACGAGTCATTAAAAAATTGCGTTCCGCGTCTTCGTTGACCTCAAGGCGATCAATTTCTTCCTGTTTGTACTCCTGAACTTCCTTAACGGTCGTCGGAGTCTCGTAACGAGGACGAACTGTTCCATCACCGTCCAAACCACGACCCGTAAACACTTTATTGCCCGGAATATTCATGGCAACGAAAGAGTCTTTGTTGGTTTGGATTTTCATATCCCCATCATCACCAAAGTAATTACCTGTGTGATCGAACGGAGCTGATTGAGTTTTATAGCCTGCAAATACGTAGCGCTCACCTAACTTACGGTTACCGATTTGCACTGTCTGATTATAGATCTGGCCGATCTCAGAGGCTGTCACCATACGACTTTCAGCATTTCCGCTGGCATCATTGGATTGAGAGATCGCAAGTTCTTTGGCGCGAACCAAGGCATCAGACAGCTCACCCAGAGACTGATCCGAAAACTCGAGGAACGATTTCGCATTATTGATGTTTTTGATAAATTGAGAGTTACCGTGTTCTTCTGTACGAGCCGCCAATACGCGAGCCGCCGACAACGGATCATCTGAAGGTTTGTTGATACGTTTTTGAGTCGCGGCTTGATTCTGTAATTCAGACATATCGGAGCGGTTTTTGCCCACGTTCTGATTTACCTGATTAAAAGCCATTTTATCCGCGATTCTCACGTCTTCTACCCTTTATCTAATTACAAGCGTTTCAAGTTAAGAACTGTATCGAACATCTCATCTGCTGTTTTAATCAAACGCGCAGAAGCATCGTAAGTTTTTTGGAACTCGATCATTTTCGTTGTTTCTTCATCCAAAGAAACACCGCTGATAGATTCTCTGATATTCGTCAGCTGACTGATAACGTTTCTTTGTGACTCTTGGGACTTCACTGCACGCTGAACCATGGCACCAACTTGGCCCACTTGCGTGTTGTAATAGTCATCCATCGTCGCCGTGCCACCGTCCATCACCTGCTTGTATTGCAAAGCAGAGATTACGTTGGCGATCGTATTGTCACCCGCTGCATCCGCACGCGAACCAGCTGCGATTCTAGAAACGTCATTGAAAATAGTTTTGTTCATCGCCATGTTCGTAGCCGCACCCTTGGCAGTCTCAGGCTGTTCAAAGAACAAGACACCTGTATTACCGTTGCGGTCGAAACCTTCGATGTGGGCTTTATTCACTTCAGTAGTCAAAGTGAATGCCAAGTTATCCACGTGACCCAAAAGATCTTCGATCACATGGTCACGCACATCCAAAGCACCACCGATACGGCCACCCGTAATTTGTTCCGTCACATTTGCCGGAGTTCCCGTACCTTGGAAAAAGATTTCCATACGATCACGTGTGTCTGTTTGGCGTGCTTTCAATTCAGAAGAACCCGTACCAGAAACTAGAACCGCTGTGCGACCCGCAGTAACCGATACCATTCCATCTTTACCCTCAGCCCAAGTGATATCGATTTTGTCGCCTAGTTTTTTAAGCAACAAATCACGACGGTCACGTTCGTCATTGGCCGGGATTTTCTGAACTTCTACGATTTGGATTTTTTCATTTAAGGAAGCGATCTCTTTCGAGATCTCATTCACTTCAGCAACCGTTGTCTTGATTTGTGCATCAAGATCTTCTTGCACACCACGCAACTGCGAAGTCACGCGAGAGAAGTCTTTCACCATACCCACAGCCGCCTCACGCACCATTGTACGAGACGCCAAAGACTCTGGATTATTGGAAAGTTCACGGAAGCCGTTAAAGAAGTCTGTCACATATTGATTCAGACCCTTATTGTTTTGTTCGTTATAAATTTGTTCAACACGAGAAAGACCATCAGCGCGGGAGTCTTCGAAACCCATGCTCATGCCTTCTTTTTGAATTTGTTTTTCTAACCAAGGATTATTAACACGAGTCACGACACCGGCACGGGCACCCATACCGATTTGCAGTCCACCTTCACCAATAGGGACATTCGAAAGGAGTTCAACTCTCTGACGAGAGAAACCTTCCGTGGATTTATTGGCGATGTTATGACCGACGGTTTGCAACGCTGTCTGAGAATTCATCAGCGAGCGCTTACCGGTGTCCATCATTGCCGAAATCTTCGACATTCTGTCTCCTAGAGATCACCATCCTGGTAATCTGTGGGGTGGTTCGTTAGTTCGTTACGTTTAAGCTTCTTTACTTACAAAATTTCCGGAAACTTGTGGGCCGGTTTTATAACCGCCCTTTTTCTCGTAAGTTTTCTTACCAGACAAAGTTTCTTTGATGTTGTCCAAAGCACCGTTCAAAGTGTGCAATGCCGTTTGAGCATGCTCTTCGTTAGCTTTGTTGATCTCAGTAATACGTTTGATCAACATATCCAAAGCCGCATGTTGAGTGCGCAAACGATCTGCTGCTACTGGATTGAATGCCATTTTCTGAGCAAGCTCCAGCAAACGTGGATTTTCAACATCTCCACCTACGATACCCGCAAGATCCATTGCATAACGAGAACGCAAAGAATCTTGAGCTCTAAGTTTATAGAGCAATTCTTCTTTGATCGCGTTGTTTTCATCCAAGGCTTCACGATCAGCACGGATCAGGATTTCTTTTTCTTTACGAACAAGATCAAGAAGTGTGCGGTAAATTTTGGTGAGTTCTTCTAGGTTGGCTTCGAGCTTTTGAAACGCTCTATCTGCTACTGCTACATCCATCTTCATCATCCTTGTGAAGTAGGTTTGTCTAATCACGCGCGTCTTGCGCTTCCGCCGTCGCACTTCTCGCTATGGCGGAATTCATTAACTATTAAATTTTAGAATTCTAGATGCTCATCAACCATACGGTCAGCGATAGCTTTTGCATCAACTTTGTATTTTCCTTGGTCGATCATGTCGCGGAATTTCGCAACTTTTGCTTCATCAACATCTGGAGCTGACATAGCCAATTCCTTGATGCGTTTCGCTTCTTGCGCACGCGGAGACAATTCAACTTTGGAAGAATCATTTTGAGCTTGTGCCAAAGCATCTGCTTTAACATCTGCAATTTTGCCAGCAGTTTTACCTGCTACGCCTGCAGCTTTGTCGGATTTACCAGCATCAGTAAGGTTCAAATTTTGACCTACTTTATTGTGCGTAATTTTCATCGACAGCTCCTCTTTCTAACTCTGAATTTTCAGAGTCCCTGAGTGTTGTAAAACACTCTTTCTATTCTTAACATAGTACCATATCGAGACATTTCTTACCAAATCATTCTGAGACAGTTTCTTGTCCTGTCGAATGGTCTGGTTCTACCGTCCAATACAAGCTATTAGCTTCTGGGCTCAAAAGTCCAAGGGTCTCGCCAGCTTGCACCTTTTTACCTGTCTCAATTTGAGACAGTTGGCCTTTAAAAACGACCTGACTTTTTAGACCATTGTCGTGCTCGATTTCCAACATAGTCTGCTTATCCACCAAGTTACGCACAGTCCGCAAAGTCCCGCCCCACGGGGCTTTCACCTGATTTTCAGATGATTCAACAGCCTTCGCTCCAGCAACTGGAGGAGCCGTTCTCGAAATGCGATACGACATAGAATCCTGACTACGACCCGGATGACGAAATTGATGCGCAGTAAAATTAGATTTCTCATTTAGAGCAATCGGACCCATCGGTTTTAATTCTTTTGGTTTAATTCCAAGCTGAGCACCATAACGTTGAATAAGTTGATCGTAGATCAGAGAAGAAAGACCAATGCCACCCTTCTCACTCCACTTATCAACATACTCACCATCAAGTTGTTCTCGAAATATTTTCTCAGCCTGATTAACTTGAATGAACCCACTCTCATTCACAGTAGACCGCATAGCTTTCATCATCTCACCTAAAAAATGTTTCTCGTACATCTTCGAAACATCTTTAAGTTTCTCATCAGGAGATTTCTGCTGCGGACGTCCCAAGTAGCGAGGCCCCAAAGTTTTAAATTTACTTCGATCAACAACAGGAGCACTAGGATCAGCGCCCTGCGAAGCCGCGCCAGCGGCTGCAGCAGCAGCCTGAGCCTTCTCACGAGCCTCCAACTGAGCCCGAACCGCCGGATTCTCAGCCAAAGGAACATCCATCATCTCCGCCCAAGATTGCGAAGCAATCGAGGAAAGAACAACAAGAGCAAGGCCAGCAACATATCGAACAGGAACATAAGGAAGCAAATAACCACCAGAAGCCACAGGAACTTCTAGATCACCATAGGATCTCCCAAGGCGCACAGATTCCTCAGAACGAACTCCCGCACCGCCCTCCGATTCGGAAATTTCCGTAACCGAGGATTGGCGAAGGGCTCCCAGCGGAGCTTTTATCAAGTTCCGCAGTGCTGTGGGTAAAATAGAAAATAAATTCTTCATCGAGCCACTATTCATACAAGTAAAGTTGAACCATCACGAGCGAGGACTGTCCGAAGAGAAAAGCTCCGCTGGGAGCCCTTCGCCAATCCGTCGTCGTTAGAAAAAATGTCGAAATTGAAGGAAGAAAAAAGGGGAGTGAGAGTCGGAGAATCTTGTGCATCCTGCACTTGACTCTTTAGAGTGTAGCTTCGGCTCAATTCGGTCACTCCGTGACCTTGCTGATCTATTGCTTCTGTTTCCTGCGAGAAAACTTTGACTCTTGACCATCCATGGTTCGCGATCTCTTCCTCACCCTCCCCGCGTCCTAAACACTTCCATGTGTCTAAGACATATAAATTAAGTTTATTAAAAGGTGCGTCATTATGAAACAAAAATTTCATAGAACGTCGAGTTCCCCATGCAAAGCTCCAGCTGCCTTAATGGACTGAAGTATAGTGATCAGGTCTTTCGGCGTAACGCCGATCTTGTTTAGAGCCTGCACTAACTCACCCACGCTGACACCGGTCTCAAGCACGGCGACTTTTTCTTCTGCTGCACCTTTTTTGCCATCTCCCACTTTCACAGAAAGTGAACCGTGAGACAGAGCAACTTTTGAAATCTTAACCTTATCACCGATCACGATCGTGCCGGTTTTTTCATTCACAACAACACGCGCTTTCATATCCGGATTGATGTCGATAGATTCGATCGTTGCAAGCAACTCGACACCGCGATTTTCATAGGCAAATGGCGTGATAATATCAATCGTACCGCCATCTTTTGCAGAGGCATAGTGACCACCCAACTCTTTGTTGATGGTCAACACAGTGCGGGCTGCAGTTGTAAAGTCAGGATTGATCAATGTCAGACGATACATTTTGCGAGTCGCAAAGTCCGCTGTCATATCACGTTCAATCGTCGCACCGTTAGGAATTCTCCCAGATGTTGTATGTGCATCTTTGGGATCTCCACCGATCACGATGGAACCTTGTGCAACTGCAAACACTTCATCATTTGCGGCACGCAAAGGCGATTGCAACAATGTACCACCAGCAAGTGAAGCGGCATCACCAATCGTACTTACAGTTACGTCGATTGGATTTCCAGCTTTACCGAATGCCGGCATCTTTGCCGTGATGATAACTGCTGCAACGTTTTTACTGGAGAAATCTTGACCTTCCAGTTTTACGCCCAACTTATCAAACATGCGCACCATGGATTTACTCATGAATTCATTTTTACCGTCGCCAGTCCCTTTAAGACCCACAACGATACCGTAACCGATCAATTGATTTTCACGCACACCACGAATTGTCGCGATGTCTTTCAAACGAGCCGCCTGAGCCGCTTCGAAAGAAACTGTCGTGAACAACAAACCAAGAGTAAGGACTTTAAGTAGTTTATTCATTTGCCGAATTCCTTCTGATGCTTACAACATCATACTGAGGGTCGAGTAGTTTTGTGGAAGGGATGCCCTCATCATTAAAGTCCTCAGGGCGTAACATACCAGTCAGAATCACTTTGTATTCACGTTTGCCGATCATGAAGGGTTGTTGACCTTTCACGCGGTAATTTCCGTCAGCTAATTTTTCAACGATTTTCGACGGAATATCTTTCACCTCAGCCAAACCATCTTTGTCAGCCGCTTCTGCAGCTGGAGCCGGTGTCGCTGGAGCTGCCGCTGCTGGAGCACGTCCCGCATCGCCTGCCGCTGCCAAACCACCACCCAAAGGTGCTTGCTGAGCTTTTTCTTGATCTTCAAGTTGCTTCAAAAGTTTTTTAATCACGCTGACTTTGGTTTCAACTTGCTTTTGAGCAGTGCCGTCCAATTTTACATTCAGCATATCGCCTTCACGACGCATTTTGTTTTGCGCGAAAAGGTACGAACCTTGACCTTCCATCACCCATGCAGAACCTGCGTTGGATTGCAGCTCAGACTCTTCTTCCATACGGTTTTTCGTCATGCGTTTATATTGACGATCTGTTGGAACTTTCATATTTGCAGAGTCAGAATAGCGAGGCGCTTTCGTGATCTCAGTCAAAGGAGCATTTTGTTTTTCTTTACCTGACAATGAGTCAACAAAGTCATTCATTGTCGCGCAACCCGTTGCAAGAAGCATTGCTGCGAAAATCGCAATAACTGCAGTAAATTTAACGATTGGGGTTTTTTCAATATTCATCATTGCAACTTCACCACGCCTTTTTCAGCGATCACCGCTGAAAGAACTTTTTGTGTTTCCAGATTTTTAACCTTAATCAAATCGCCGACGTAGCCTGTGTCCTCTGCTTGGACATTGACAGAGATTTCAAAACTGTCGTCGCCGATGATGGCTTTAACAATCTGTCCCCTCTTAGCTGCCGGTTCACGTTGAAGGTCGGAAGACCATACTGGAGTTCCGACAGGAAGTGCGCGAGCGGCCAATTGCCCTGTGGCATCTTCAATTCTAAGACTGTTGTCTTTAGCAAAAGTGATATCCACCATTTGCATTTGAAGATCCTGGGAATTAACACGCTCCCCTTGTGAGATCAGTTTCGTCGTCACCGGGGTTAATTTTGACACGCGAATATTTCCAGAGATCCATTTAATTTGACGTGAGTCTCCGTCGCGGATCGGCAAAAGGAAGCCGCCCTTAGCACTCAATTGGCTCATATCCAGGTCCCAGGCACGAGTAGCTGGGTTTGGAGTAGATTGAATTGTGACTTTGTATTCACAATCCGCACAGCGAGCTACGAGATAATTCATAATTTTGCGCTGAACTTCTTCACGAGAAACCGGATTTTTAGCGAATTCAACTTTCACAATACTAGGAATACGGAAAGACGGATTGGCTTTACGGAAATCAGGATTGTTTTCCAATTCTTTTCTTAAAATGCCCAAAACTTCTTTTGCTTCAAGATTTTGGGAAACCAATAGCTCACGCGCATCCTCACGGATCACGATTGAATCAATTTGATTAACCAAAGATTCAGAGGCATCACGAACAATCGCAACGTCTCCCAAACGAAGCAGAGGACGCTGAGAAACTTCAACCCTTGCTGGAATCGAAATCTCAGGCCTTGCGAAGGCTTGAACACTTAATAATGAAAGCAATACCAATACTATCTTCATCAAGATTATCTCAAGTTGTTGATGGATTGAAGCATCTGATCGGAAGCTTGAATCACCTTAGAGTTCGTCTCATAAGCACGTTGAGCTGTGATCATGTTCACCATTTCATCAACGATGTTTACGTTACTTGATTCCAATTGGCCTTGAGCTAGATAGCCCGTGCCGTTCAAACCAGGACGTGAAGTCACCGGCTGACCACTTGCAGGAGTTTGCATGAATAAGTTTTTACCCATAGCTTTCAAACCCGCTGGATTTACGAAAGTAGTTAAATCAATATTGCCCACAACTTGTGGAGCATCATTCAGACCTTGAATCGTGCGAACCTCACCCGTTGGAGCAATCTCAACACCTGATACATTCAAAGGAATAGTAATTTCTGGTTGCAGAGTATTACCGTTTTTGTCGATCAAACGACCATTAGGATCTTTTTTAAAGGCGCCATCACGCGTGTAAGCAACATCACCATCCGGAGTCATGACACGGAAAAAACCGGAACCTTCAACTTGAATGTCGAATGGATTTTTAGTGATTTGCGCGTTACCGTTTTCAAAATCTTTTTGTACGGCTGCTGTGCGCACACCCAGACCTACTTGTACACCGTTTGGAGAAACAGCGTTCATGCCTGTTGCAGCACCTGGCTCTTTTTGAGTTTGGTACATCAAATCTTCGAATTCAGCGCGAGACTTTTTGAATCCATTCGTGGAAACGTTGGCAATATTATTGGCAATAACATCCATATTTGTCTGTTGTGCCGCCATGCCCGTAGCCGCTGTATTCAAACTCTTAATCATCTAAATTCCCTCCTGGAATTCCGAACTCAAACTAATCGCAAATCTTTAATTTCTATTACGGAGTAACTTTACCAACCACATTGACCATTTTTTCTGCCATTTGGTCATAAGCAGAGATGGCCTTTTGCGTGCTTTCAAACACACGATTCGTTTGAATCATGTCTGTCATTTCTTGCACGACGTTCACGTTAGAAGTTTCGATAAACCCCTGACGCAGACTTGGGTTCGCCACATTCGTGACTTCCGCATTCATGTTAGGTTTAAAGCCGTACAAAGAACTTCCCATCTTCTGTAAAGAGTCAGGGTTTGTTACATTCACCAAAGAGAGTTTGCCAAGATTGTTGCCACCTTGGACCACGTCACCATTGTCAGCAATAGTGATAGGACCCGCATTTGCGTCAAAACGGAAAACGCGTGAAGCAGGATCTGCTCCACCGGCACCATCTGCTCTTAATACGGGATGACCGTCTTTAGTCACTAGTTGACCATTGCCATCCAACGTAAAATTACCTGCACGAGTCAGCTTCACTCCGCCTGGAGTTGCTACTTCAAAGAAACCTTTGCCATCGATCGCCACATCAAGAGTATTGCCAGTTGGCTTCAATCCACCTTGGGAGAAATCAGTGAATGTGCCTTTAGCGTCGACATAACTTTTGTCGCCACCTTGCATATTATAGAAACTTTCAATCGATGCGACATCGCGAGGAACTTGAATAACTTCAGGCGGCTTTTCATTGGCCGTCAGATATTCTTGAAACAGCTGTTGGTCGCGTTTGAACGCAGGAGTATTCACGTTCGCCAAGTTATTGGCGATCGTATCCAACTTTGTACTTTGTGCCATCGCTCCACTGAGTGCTGTATAGACGCCTTTTACGCTCATCAAGTTCTCCCTTCTCTGTTGAGCAGCAAGGGGTATGCCAGCTTTTGACAGGACGGATCTTAGTCTAGGAAAAGAACTCCACGCTAGACTTCGGTCTGGATAAAATTTTATGGACTCAAGTTTTCTGCGATTTGACCGAGCAAAGGACCTTCGTCATGGTCCTAGGTCAGCGGCAGTTCTTTGTCGACAGTGTCAAAGAATCGACTTCATAATAAGTGATATGAGAAGAACTTGGGTCGCCGCCTTCATGACATTTCAGTTTTCTGTGTCTGCCTTTGCAGAAGCCAATCCTAAGGCCGCGGGACCTATCGTTTCGTCTGCGATTCCGTCACAACAACAAAACGCTTTAACACTGAAAGAAAAGTTGAAAGCACTGACTGCGCGTTCAACTCACGTTCAGTCTGATAACTTGGTTTTCGATCTTCCGGTTACGTATAACAAGAAGGTCAGCAAATGGGTGACCTACTATCAAGTTCGCGGCAACAAGTGGTTCCGTGAATGGTTGCAACGCTCTTACAAATTCATGCCGTTCATTCAAGCAGAGCTTCGTAAAAATAATCTGCCGACAGATTTAGCTTATATGGTGATGATCGAAAGTGGTTTCTCTCCAAATGCTGTGAGTACAGCTGCGGCCGTGGGGCCTTGGCAATTCATCGAGCCCACTGGTGTGCGCTACGGACTTAGCAAAAATTGGTGGTTGGATGAACGCCGCGATCTTCACAAAAGCACAACGGCTGCGATTAAATATTTGAAAGATCTGTATGAAGAGTTCGGCTCTTGGTACTTGGTAGCTGCGAGTTACAACATGGGCGAAAACGGTCTTCGTCGTCAGATCAAAAAATATGGCACCAAGGATTACTGGACGCTCATTAAACTTTCCGCACTTCCGCAAGAAACTCAGGAGTACGTGCCAAAAATTCTCGCTGCAATGCTTATTGCGAAAGCTCCGAATCTATATGGCTTCCGTGACTTAGAAAAAATGGACCCTCTTGAGTACGAAACGATTCTTGTGCCTGGTGGCACCGAACTCAACTCGCTTGCAGATCACTTGGGTGTCACAAGAAAATCACTAAAAGATTTGAATGCTGAGCTGTATCTAGGATACATTCCTCGTCAGGTTACAAGACATACCATTCGAGTTCCGAAGGGTGCTTCGAGCATGGCTACAAGCTTTGTAAACCAACGTACCGTTTACTAAATCAACCTCTTGAGGTCGCAGAGTTTATGAAGCCCCTAATCGTGCAAAAATACGGCGGAGCCACACTGGCAGATCCAGAAAAGATCAAAGCTGTTTCTGCACGCGTCGCGAGCCAAGCCAAAGACAACTCGCTTATCGTTGTTGTTAGCGCCATGGGTAAAACCACAAACTCATTGATTGATTTAGCTGGCCAAGTTTCCTCTCACCCACAACGTCGTGAAATGGATATGCTTCTGACCGTGGGCGAGCGTATCAGTATGTCTTTGGTGTCGATGGCACTGAATGATTTGGGTTGTCCTGCGATCAGCTTCACCGGAAGCCAAGCGGGAATTTTTACTGACGACTCCCACGTTAATGCCTTCATCAAAGACGTCAAAGCCTTCCGTGTTGAGGAAGCCCTTAAAACTGAAAAAGTCGTGATCCTAGCTGGCTTCCAAGGCGTTTCACCAACAACCAAGGAAATCACAACACTAGGCAGAGGTGGCTCTGATACTTCAGCTGTTGCTATGGCTGCGGCTTTCAATGCTGAACGCTGCGAGATTTTAAAAGATGTGCCTGCGGTATTTTCAGCAGATCCCAACATTGTTAAAACCGCGAAGCCCCTGCAAAACTTGAATTATGATCAATTGATGGAGATGACTTTCTGGGGCGCCAAAGTTCTGCACTACCGCTCCGTGGAGTTAGCGAAGATTCGCGATGTGACTTTGTACATCGGTCCCGCATCTAACAAAACCTCTGATGGCACACTCGTTAAAAAAGGATTAAACATGTTCGAATCCTGCAAAGCTCTTTCTTTGAATTCCCACGAGACAGTTCTGGAAATTAAATCCAAAGAGAAAAACACAGCTAAAGCACTTAAGCAGTTGCAATCCTTGTTCGAGGAAAAGCAAATCGCCTTCCCTCAACTGCTTCACTGTGAAATCAATAAAGACCACGCAGAGATCCTACTAACAGGTCCACAAGAAATCATGGGCGCGGTTAAACGCGAACTGCAATCCCAAAAGGATTTCACTTTGCACCCGAATGATTTCTCAACGGTGACTTTGACTTGCACGGGAGCTACGAACCCAGAGATTCCTCAGCAAGTTCTAGAAAAAATGGATGGAGCTCAGTTACAAGCTCATAAACTGATTATGAGTGCGATGAGCGTTACTGTTCTGGTCGACTCTCACGCCAGAAAACAAACCATCGATACTCTGCACGCACTAATCTAAAAGAAAAAGGGAGATCTAAGATCTCCCTTTTTAAATTCAACTTTTCAATAATATCTTATGGCAACAGAGATGGCTTCATAACCTGATAACGGTTTTGAACCTTCTTCCAGATATCACTGTGAGGTCCTGTGATTCCATCCGGACCCGTGGCACCCGCGATTCCGCGCGCACCTGCCATTTTACCACCCGGCAAAAATTGACGAAGATCAGGGCCACCTTTAGCTGCTAGCGCATTAGCTGCTGCATTGAACAGACCGCCACCACCAGAGCCATCGGAGCCACCACCGCCGAAGCCGCCGCCTCCACTGCCACCATAGAAGCCAGAGTTCACAGCAGCACCGTTAGGCTCTTCTGCTCCGCCAGCACCACTGCCACCAGCCGCAGCGCTACCCGCGCCACCCGATGAACCACCAAAGGAGACACCGCCACCTTGCTTACCGTCAATACCAGCCTCACCACCACTAGATGGCAATTCAGCCTGAGCGATCGATGGAAGACCGTAGTCATCACCACCAAAATCACTAGCAGATGCTGTTGCCCCTAGACGGCCCGAGTTATCAACGATACCCAAACCACCGCCTTCGCCAGCGATACTTTGTGTGCCCGTACAAACCGGGTCACTTGGATTTTTAGAACAGATACAGACTTTATTAGATGCCATCGCGGCATTGTTACAATCCATCACGATGTTCGAACAACCTGGCAACGACGGATTCGCCGCACAGATTTCCGGATTCACCGTAGAACCATCAGCAGAAGTTAACGAAGCACATTGAGTCGCGTTCGCTACAGTTCCTGCAATATTGTTCATCGCCTGCTGGGCTTCGTTTGATTTCGCAGTATAGTTTTTGCACTGATTCAAAGATGACTTCGCTTGACCCAACATATTGGCATAAGCCGTTTGATCGATCTTACATGTAGAATTCGCTTCGATATAACTGATCACTGACTGACACGTTGATGTACAGTCCTTAATCGCACTAGAGCACGTCAGACGGTAAGCTGCCAATGCAGCATTTGCTGCTGTTGACAGTGCTGCGGCACTTGAACACGCCGCTTGGATACTTGCAGCCGACTGCGCCCCGTAAGCCAAAGCCACTTGGCTAGCCATCGTAGTCACATCAGTCATACCTTGATTGTTTTTTTCATCACAGTTTGAATCTGTCGAAGTGATTTGATTTTGACATTGAGCTAGAAGTCTTTGGTACTGAACAGAACAGACTGCACTGGCAGAGCCACTTGATGTTTGACCACTACCACCTGCAATACAGCTGTAAAGTCTTCTATCTGCATTACTAACAACCGTACAGCTGTAGCCACTGCGACATGCGCCATTACAATTTGAATTACTGTAGGTTTGAGCTTTTGCGATGACGGAGTACGAAATCGCAAACAACGCCAACAAAAAAGTTCTAAAAAATGTATTCATTCCCATAGATAACCTATCGGCATCACAAGGGTTTAACTTGATTAAAATACACCCCGAACTTCCTCTCAAAATCTCAATTTTAAACACGACGAAATCTGTTCTCTAATAGGTTGGAAAAGACTACTCTTCATTACAGAAATAGGAGAACTCCATGGAACAAACTCTTCAGTCGTTCACGGTTAAGGACGCGTCCGGTAAGGACATTTCCCTCGAAAAGTACAAAGGTCAGGTGGTCTTAGTAGTTAACGTGGCCAGCAAATGCGGGTTCACTCCGCAATACAAAGGCTTGGAAGAGTTGTATGTAAAATTCAAAGACCAAGGTTTTGTGATCTTGGGGTTCCCTTGCAACCAATTCGGCTCACAAGAACCCGGCAGTGATTCTGAAATTCAACAGTTCTGTTCGCTAAACTATGGCGTGCAATTTCCGGTGATGGGCAAAGTGGACGTGAACGGAAAAAGTGCAGCCCCAGTTTATAGCTGGCTCAAAGAATCGGCACCTGGCATCTTAGGAACTGAAATGATTAAGTGGAACTTCACCAAATTTTTGATAGGCAAGGATGGTAAAGTTATCAAGCGCTATGCTCCCAAAGACGAACCCGAAGCTATCACCGCAGACATTCAAAAAGCCCTTTCCTAGAGGGAAAATCAGCTATTTGCTCTGTGTTTCACAAGGTTTTCACAAACCTTGTGAACACCTGTTCACAGCCTCGGTGAAGGCTTTGTGAACTCACCGTATTGACTCTTCCGCGATAATAAACGAAATCATGCCCATCGAAATTACTTAAAACTTTATCAAAGGATAAAACATGAAATCACTAGTTATCGCTCTTTCTATCTTCGCAGCAGTTCCAGCTTTCGCAACTTCTAAAGAATTCCGCCTTTCTAACTCTGAGTGCATCACTGCAAGACTTCAACAAGGTTACTTCTTGGATCAAGCAAAAGTTCTTTGCACAAAAAGCACTACTGCAACTTGCAACGTAAGCGCTATCATGGCTGAAACTGGTTATGACTACTCTCGCGCAGCTTCTCTTTGCCCACGCGCTTCTGGCGGTTCAAACGCAGCAATGAACGAGTGTGTATCTCAAGGTTACAACTACTCTACTTGCGCTCAAATGAATCACTAATTTCTTTTAGTTTATTGATTACGTTAAAACCCGCTCACCCCTCGAGCGGGTTTTTTTATGCCCAAAATTTGAGGAAGTTTTCGTCAAAAAATTCGACAGAATTCAAATCTTTCAGATTTCTCTCTAGACCCATGTCCAGCACGCCGATAAGTCATTCATGAAAACAGGTCAAATCATCCAAGCTAGAGACGCATTCGAACTTTACGGCAAAGTCAGATCTGAAGTCCGCTTTGAAGACTTCACGTCGCAGACATTTACGATCTTCCATTTCACGAAGATCTCAGATCGTGAATACGTTATTGATGACATGCTTCAAGGCGTGAACCATGACCACACCCAAGACTTCATCGCGAAGTTTCCGGACTACGATACTTTTTGTGGAGTTGATTCTACGGGTAAAGAAAATTTGTTTTCATTCGGTAGTAAAGAGCTTTACGCCACGGTCGTTTATACTTCTGCCAGATCTTGGACAGAAATTTACGAGGATCACCTAGGCAACCCTCGCTACAATGAATATTTAAGAACTCAGGCGATTCGCGATCACGTTGAAAAGAAAATCGCATCCTAGCCTCGACTCAGTTCTCATTGCCCGCTAAACACACGAAATGATTTACTTAGGGAATCAAGGAAAGGACTCCCCAAAGTGAAACTTCTAAGTCTCGCAGCAGCCGCTCTTTTATTTTCCACATCTACATTCGCCGCAACTATCGTTCAACAAAACTTAATTCCTGAAGCACAGAAAAGTGAATTCATCGTATGGGGACAACTGCAATCCGTAGCTGGCAGAAGCTCCGCAAATGCAGATCTAACTGGCGGTGGTCTTGGACTGGGGCTTTCTTATTATTATGGCTTCATGGAGAACAATGCGATCGGTCTGTCGACGAAGGCTTTCGCTGGAAAAAATACTTCTAAGAGCGATACCACTGAAACAGACACAACAACCAAAGGCCTTCAAAGTCTGAATCTTTCCTACAAAGGTAACTTTGAAATCGGTGCACCCACTTTATTTGTTGAGCTCGGATATTCAGTTCCAGATGGCGATTTCAAAATCAAAGAGACAGATTCCAACTCTTACGAAATGAGCTACTCCAGAGGACAAAAAGGTCTGTATGGCCAACTGGGCTTTGTAGTGCCCGTTGATACCTTAAAGCTCGGAGCCTCTGTAGGTTATTTCAAAAGATATGATGGTAAGATTGAAATGGAAGAGGAAGACGGCACAAAAGCATCTTCTGATACCAAGGCCGCTAATTCCATGCTAGCAAGCGTGTTCACAGAAATTGAAGGCGACATTCACCTAAACCTTTCTGCAAATTATCAAAAAGACGAAGAGATGACTTGGGGAACTTCCGGCACATTCAGAGGCCTTGAAATGCTTTCGATTGCGGGAGGAATGCGTTCGTCTATCAATGAATCGACAGAAATTATTGGTTCCGCTGACTTGGGCGTTCTTTTGAATGCCAGTCATAACAATATGAAATCGTATGCCCAAGTAAATCTTTACCTGGGCATACGCTTGACGTTCTAATTACCAGTTGATGATATCAGCAGCCAATTCGAAATCAGAGCTGGCTGTTTCTGAATCCATTTTACGCAGAAGTTCGATCGCGCGATTGAACTTCACGCCTCTTTGATCACCGTCTGTTGCGATGAAAATCGCTGCGTCGTCCTTAGAATCCACGATCACTTGCTTATAGTAGCAACCATCATTTGATCCACACGCCGTTGCAGACGTCAGCATCAATGCACCTGTGTATGCACTCAAAATTGAAGCAACTTCATTGCTATCATTGCGATTGCCACCATGGTGATATCCACCACCTCCATGACCATGACCAGGACCGCGACCATAGCCGCCGCCACCGTGATGTCCACGACCTGCGAAAGCAGAAGACGCGCATGCAATAACTACAAGTGATACCATTAGACTTTTCATTTTTAACCCCCGTGATAGATATCCGGTTCATATATACAAAGAGTCTGCCAACCTCTCAAATGTATCTTCTGCAACAGATGCGTTTTCAGCAGGATGACAGAAAATTTCAGAGACATTTTGTCTCCGAAATTCTTGTGAAACAGGGCGACACGAACCCGGATGACACCAGTGAGGTCGACTCAGAATGAATGAATCATTTTGACTGCCTAACTTATTTTAGACAGTGTCTACGAGTTCTTCAACTATACGGCTTCATTGACACCTGATTAGTTTATAGACGGCATTCGGCTTGCATATTTGTTTATAGATTCCGACGAATGAGGTTCTTCAAATGAGACAACGCATCGCTTTGATACTTCTTGCACTTCTTCCGTTCTGCGCAGCAACAGCGCAGGGATCAAATTCTTCATCTTCCAACGACATGAAAGTTACCTTGAAGCCTGAGCCAGGGTACAAAAAACAGAAACGTGTTGTAAGAACTTGGAGCGTGTACCCTACTCGCCGTGTGGTTTATGATGCCCCTCAAACTAAGGGTTCAAAAACAAACCAACAGCCTCTTCTGGTTAAAACTTATGTAGATCCAACTCAAAAGCGTATGCCAGCTTCTGTGGCTAAACCTGTGGTTGCTAAGAGCAGCGTAAAGCCCGTGAAGCCAATGGTTGCGAAATCCGCTCCGATAAAAGCGAACCGCGCGCCAGCCTCTGTAATGGCCGCAAAACCAGCTCCAGTCGTTGCTAAAAAAGTTGCTGCTCAAAAACCTGTGACGGCTCCAACATCGAAACCTACAATGGTTGCGTCGAATGGTAAAACAATGGTTCTTGCTCCGATGACTTTCAAATCATCGAAAGCAAAAAACAAAATTGCTGATAAAAGTACGAAAAGAAAAGTGGCTCATGTAAGTCCTTATGAAGCTGGAATGTCGAAGGTGGCGCGTGCATCGTCACCTAAGAAATCCGCTGGCATGGTTGGACGCCAAAAAATTGCTTACAACAAGTAAAGCTCAACAGGAGCCAAGACTTGAAAAACCCGCTGACCAAGCGGGTTTTTTTATTTCACGCCTAAAGTGGATTTACATCCCGCACTCAAGCCGTCTTTGTTGGTCTTCAAGCATTCTTTGATCGCATTCATTTCTGTGACCTTGTCGCAGAATTTAATCTTGTCCTCTTTACAAGCCGCCATGACATCTGAAGCCTTGGATTTAGCCTGAGCCATCATCTTGGAAGTATCTGGCATTTGCGCCGCTGCGACACTTCCGACCAACATAATTGCAACCATAATGATTTTCATAAGAGTTCTCCTTTGGAATACAGCTGTATTGTTCATTGGCCCTTAAATACGGGCAACTAAGGCACGTATGTATTTGAGCATGCCCATAAACTGTGCTCTAGTGAGGCCTCAGGGGGATTTATGAAACTAGCAAAACTACTTATTGCAGGCTTAGCACTCGCTGCTGTGGCAGGCTGCAAAACTGTCGACATCAAAGATGGCAAAGTACCAAATGCGTACCTTTCTAAAGCTAAAAAATACGAAGGCGCTTACGAAGGCCAATTCAACGGCGTTCCTGGCCAAATGATCTTGAGCTTTAACGGCAACAAACCCGTTCTAAGCTACAGAAACAACATGGGCACTGACATCCTTAATAACAACTGCGCGTCTCGTTTTGGCGACTTGAAAAAGGTCTACATCACTGGCAAAAAATCCAACCCACAAGTCGATGCAGTTGAGTTTGCATTCGATTCTGGTCGCTGCTCTTTGATGGTTCAAGGTCGTCAAATGAATGTCGATTTCAAAGAAAAGAATGGCGTAACAAAGTTGAAGGTTTCCATCCTTCGCGAAATGCGCCAACGTCGTGATTGCCGCTGGTATCCTGGCGACGGCCACCGCCCACCGTACGAATATTGCGAATGGGTTCAAGATCCAATTTACTTGCACGGATCATTCACTCGCTAAAAACAAAAAACCCGCTTCAAAAGAGCGGGTTTTTTTATTTTAAAATAGATTTTTGTAAGATGTCTCTTTCACCAACTTGCTCATCAGCTTTTCCATCTGAGCTCGAGGAATGGGAGCATCCGGACTTACAATGATTCGCAGGTCATAATCTTGATCGACCTTGTCTGAAATAATAATCCGATCAAATTTCTCTAAGTTTTCACGCATATATTTTCGAATATATGACAACGGTACAACACCTACATCTGCTCGATCGTGCAGAACCAATCTTACCGATGCTTGATTGTGGCTAACTAAGTGGATATTGAATTTAGAATGAAGATAGTCTTCGTTGGAATTAAACTGCGCAAAGCCATAGTGGTATCCCAGAATCCCTGCCAAACGCTTATCCGCCAATGATTTGAAATAGGTTTGGTCCTTCGCTTTCTTGCGAGTGGCGATATAGACCTCGGCATCTTTTATACCCGTCGGGATCGTGTAGTGAGGAATTTCCTTCCAGCTCCAACGAGGGTCCTCGAAAAAAATCATGTCGACTTTGTGATCGACGAAGCTTTGGTAGCGACGGCGACTGGGAATTTCTAAGACTTTGAATTGATAATCTGACTGAATGCTATTGAGTTGATCCAGAACGTCGCTAACGATGCCACGTCCTTTTTCTAAATCATAGTATGGAGCAAAGCCATAGGCTCCGACCGTGATGGTCTTACGATCTTTCGCCGCTTGCGCGGTAGAAAAAGACCAGAATACAAATAGAACCAGAAGGCATCTTACCAGGGCCATGGCACTGGTCGATTATCACCCTCTGTTTCAACCGGCTTTTGCGTCATCAGTGACACTTCCAACATAAAATCCCTTTATGTCTGTTGAACTCATTTTTTAAACTTAGATACTTCGTGTATCTGTCTTCATCATAGCACCAACCTTATGTTCGATTGTTAGTTCTTTATTAAAGAACCTACGGAATTTTATTAGGTAACAAGGTAATGAAAATAAAAAACCCCACTCTTGTAAGAGCGGGGTTTAAAATTGAAGTCTTATGTTTCAATGTTGACCCGCGAAGTGATCAACATCTTCAAAGTAAAAACTAGTGTTTACCTTTTTTTACTTTTTCTTTTTTCGGAGCTGCATCTTCAGTTGGCATTTCAGTTGGTTCAGTACCTTCATGGTCTTCACCGTTGTTGCCTTCAGCATCGATCAAAAGTTTGCCGATACCGTTAGCTGCCAAGATCTTAGTGCGAAGTTGAGTCATGTACTCTGGGTGCTCTTTCAAGAAATTTTTTGCAGCATCACGGCCTTGGCCCATGCGCTCACCATTGATAGAGAACCATGCACCTGATTTTTCAACCATGTTTGCAGTCACTGCTAGATCTAGCAAGTCACCTTCTTCAGAAATACCTTCACCGTACATCAAGTCGAATTCAACTTTAGTGAACGGAGGAGCCATTTTGTTTTTCACAACTTTAACTGCAGTACGGTTACCAGTTACGTCCTCACCGTTTTTGATCGCGCCAACACGGCGTACATCCAAACGAACAGAAGAGTAGAATTTAAGCGCGTTACCACCAGTAGTCGTTTCTGGGTTACCGAACATCACACCGATTTTCATACGAAGTTGGTTGATGAAGATAACTAGTGTGTTTGAACGGTTCACAGCTGCTGTCAATTTACGAAGAGCTTGAGACATCAAACGAGCTTGAAGACCAACGTGAGAATCACCCATGTCGCCTTCGATCTCTGCACGAGGAACCAAAGCTGCTACGGAGTCGACAACTAGTACGTCGATCGCGCCAGAGCGAACCAAAGTTTCTACGATCTCAAGAGCTTGCTCACCAGTGTCTGGTTGAGAGATCAACATGTCTTCAGTGTTAACACCCAATTTACGAGCGTAGTTGATATCCAAAGCGTGCTCAGCATCTACGAATGCAACAACGCCGCCTTTTTTCTGAGCTTGAGCGATAACAGACAAGCAAAGAGTTGTTTTACCAGAAGATTCAGGTCCGTAGATTTCTACGATACGACCTTTAGGAAGACCGCCGATACCAAGAGCCAAGTCCAAGCTCAATGCGCCAGTGCTGATCGCTTCAACGTCTTTAACCAAAGAGTCGTTCGCGCCCAAACGCATGATTGAACCTTTACCGAATTGCTTTTCAATAGATGAAACTGCCAATTCCAAGGCTTTGTTTTTTTCGTTTTGTGCTTTTGCATCTGCCACAGTTGTATTTGTTGCCATCTGCGTATCCCTCTCTATTTATGTGGTATCCACCACAAACCATTATTGTTAATTTTTAGCAGCCGGGGGCTACTAGCTTTACTTCCTATCGAGAACTTCACACAGCCAATTCACGGAATAGTCTACTGCCGCTTGCTGGATGGCTTTGCGATCACCCGAAAAGAATTCTTTTCGAGAGTCTTCAAAGTTTGGTCCAGCTATAGCAAAGCATACAGTGCCAACTGGCTTCGTGGGTGTTCCACCACTCGGACCAGCGATACCTGTGATTGCCACAGACCACTCAGTTTTCAGCTGTCGACGCACTCCGTGCGCCATTTGACGAGCGACTGACTCGCTCACCGCACCCTCTTGCATGAGAGTGTCTCGACGGACCCCCAGAAGATCCACCTTCGCCTCGTTAGAGTAAGAAACCACAGAGCCTAAAAAGATGTCGGATATACCTGCTTGCTCTGTCAAAAATGCCGAAAGTGCACCTCCAGTACAACTTTCCGCAAAACCCACTGTGAGTTTTTGGTCGCGAAGGGATCGAATGAATTCTTGGAGTTTCAAATCACGTTCCGCCATTAGGGACCCACAATCTGTGAGCCCAACCAATTCGTGTTGGTGAAAAGAAACTGCATGATCAGACTGACAACAATACCAGCGGCAACGTCATCAATCATCACACCAAGACCTCCTTGGATCTTCTTATCTAAATATCCTATGAATAAAGGCTTAGTAATGTCCAGCAATCTGAACAGCACAAAACCAATTAAAATGGCTTGCCATGTCATCGGCAACCAAATCATCGCAATCAAGAAACCAACGACCTCATCGATCACGATTTGACTGTGATCATGACCGCCGTGCGTATCCTCATATGCTTGAGCCGCTAAAATCCCCAACGGCAATAAAATGATAGTAGCCGCGATATAAGCAATCGGACCTGCCCAATTAAGCAGCAAAACTAAGGGGATTGTAGCCACAGTTGCAACGGTTCCCGGCGCTTTGGGACTCAACCCAACACCAAAAAATGTCGCCAACTTTAGAAGGAATTTTCTCATACCAAGGAGGTACGCTGACGCCTATGTGGAGGCAATAAAAATGCAGCGAGCCGTGGACATGTCCGCCGAAGCCTTCGGGACAAAAGATGCAGCGAGTTAGTTTTATGGATGGTATTAAAATTAGCGATTCGACTTTTGGAGCTGATCTGCTCGATACTGAATTTCCGCTTTTGATTATATTTTGAAGCGAGGCTCTCTAACTAACGAAGTGCCACGGAAGACTTGCACTTCGAGAGAGCTTCGCCAATCTTGGGAAGCTCCCCACTCTACAAACTGACAACAACGTTCTGAACTTTCTGACTTAGCTATGCGCTTTGCATGCCATGAGCAACGTAAGGAATTTCGATAATCGCACGGATACCTTTGCGCGCCATCATTGCGGAAAGCACAGCGCGGATACCGCCAATGTTTTTACCCTTACATCCGATCAGTTGACCCAGGCTTTGTGGATGACAATTCACTTTATAAACTGTCGTACGGTCACCCACAGAATAGTTCACAACCACTTGATCTGCGTGATCAAGCATCTCGTGAAGGATAGAATGCAAAATCTTTTTACCAGTTTCTCTCGCCTCAGTCTTCTCTAGCTCCGACATAATTCCTCTCTCCAGTCATTGTCGTCGTTTAATCACCAGCCACGATCTCCATTCGTAGCTGATGAATAAAATTTACCGAAAAATGTTTATCTCCGCGCTAGAGGTACGTCTAAAATTTTCTGAATGCGAGTGTGAGAAAGTCCACAATACTTACGGCAGATCTTGGGCCCAGTTGTCGGGCAAGACTGCCTTAAAGTCTTCTTCCCAAAACTCATATTGTGATTTTTCATTCGCAGCTACGCGTTTTTGTTCACGAACACGCAGCTCTACTCTGCGAATTTTACCGGAAGTGGTCTTCGGCAAATCCCCAAATTCAATGCGTCTAATGCGTTTAAACGGGGCCAAACGCATTCGTGAGTGATTCATTATTTGCAAGGCAAGCTCACGTGTGGGCTCTATACCTTTAGCCAAAAAGATTACCGCCTTAGGGACATTTTGCCTCATCGCATGAGGGCTCGGAATCACCGCAACCTCGCGCACAGCTGGGTGTTCAAGGAGTACGGTTTCTACTTCCAGCGGACTCACGCGATAGTCCGAGCATTTAAATACATCATCACTACGGCCGGTGAAAGTAAGACAACCATCTTCATCACGTTTCGCAACATCTCCGGTGCGATAGTAAGAAGTACTCGCTGTTTTAGTCACATCACCATCGCGATAACCACTCATCACACCCATCGCATGACCAGAAAGATCAATCGCGATTTCACCTTCATTGCTAGGATTTCCATCGCGATCTAAGAGGGCGATTTTATACCCTGGCAACACTTTGCCCAGGGTTCCGAGATGAACTTGCTCACTTGGAGGATTGCCGATCAGAATTGTCGTTTCAGTTTGTCCATAGCCATCACGAATCGTCACGTCCCAAGCATTTTGAAATGCGTGGATGACGTCTTCATCTAATGGCTCACCTTCACTAACAGCTTCCCGGACTTGCACATGATAGTGACCGAGTTCTTCACCCGCCAGCATCCGCCAAACAGTCGGTGGCGCGCAGACGGTTGTGATGCCATTTTTTTCTAATGTCTCGAGCATCACTTTCGCATCGAAGCGTTCGTGCTTATGAATGAACACTGTGGCCTCCGCATTCCAAGGAGCAAAAAAACTGCCCCACGTATGCATCGACCAACCTGGAGAGCTTGCACACATATGAATATCCCCAGGTCTTATTCCCATCCAATACATGGTGGAAAGATGTCCCACAGGATAACTTTCGTGGGTGTGCTCTACGAGTTTTGGCTTCGCGGTTGTGCCGGAAGTAAAATACAGCAACAGAGTATCTGTGGCCTTCGTTTCGCCCTCTGGTTTGAACGTTGCACTTTCGCGCGTGGCTTCAGCATAGTCATGCCATCCCTCCACTTTACCATTTACAGTCAGCTTAATGGCTGTGGGCGATTGCACAACAAATTTGCCAGCCTCAGCAACGGTGGTTGCGATAAGTCGAACCTCCCCGCGAACCAAGCGGTCTTGCAACTCATCCATCCCAATCAATGGATTCGTCGGTATAACGATCGCGCCAAGTTTTATACACGCTAGCATCAACTCCCAAAAAGCAGTCTCGTTACCCATAAAAAGTAAAACGTGATCACCTCGTTTCAGTCCCAATGTGCGCAGGTAATTCGCCACCTGGGAAGACCGTGCTGAAAGGTCGGCAAAGCTGTACTTTTCTTCCTTACCATCTTCACCGGCAATCCACAGAGCGAGGTTGTTGTTACCCTCCGCCATGGAGTCAAAGTAATCCAACGCCCAATTGAAATATTCCAATTGTGGCCACTTGAATTCTTTGGTGGCGTAATCATAATCAGCGCGATGAAGGATCAAAAAATCACGGGCTTGTTTGAACTCATTAAGTGCCACAGAACACCTCCCACATAGTCGTCTAAGTTTAGCACTGACGCATGCCTTTCGAGGATTTGTGTTTTTGCAACTTTCTGTGCATTCACAAGCTATCGTGATATAAATAACTATGGCTGCATTTCGCGCAATTATCGTCGGATTATTTTTCGCTGTTTACATGTACGTGACTCACCAAATGGTGAGATACGCCGAGCTAACTGGACCTCAAACCCTCTTTGTCGTCGGCTTCACCGGGGCTCTTTTTGCCATCGTTATTTCGATGCCTTTGTTTTTCTGGTCGCGTGGTGATGCTCGCAGCGAACCGAAACCTTGGCATGATCCGTATTTTAGCGCGGCCCATTTTGCCATGGCTTATATGAGCTTTTTATTAAGCTTCATCATTTTGCGCGACATTGCTGGATTCTTTTTGAACTACACTAACCCTGAGTTCGTCGGAACAAAACTTTACGGAAGTGAAGCGACAGGTTTATTGTTAGTCATTCCATTGATTCTTTTGCTGCTGGGAACATTGGTCGTCCGTTTGGGAGTTAAAGTCATTAAGGTGGAAATTCCGTTCAAAAATCTTCCCGCAGATCTGGATGGATTTCGCATCATGCACATCACGGATCTTCACGTGGCTCCGGGCCTTCCCGTTAAGTTTGTGCTGAAACTTGCGGAAAAAGTGAACAACCTGAAATCCGACATGGTCGTCATGACTGGAGACATTCTGGATGACCACGCCGCTCGCCACCTGAACGAGTTCGAGATCCTAAAAACACTTCAATCCAAGTACGGCACCTACTACGTCGCTGGAAATCACGAGTACTACTGGAATATTGAACACAGCCTGGCAGCGTTCCGTGCAATCGATTATCACGTCCTTGTGAACCAAACCGAAAACATTCAAGTCGGAAACTCGGTTTTGCAGGTCGCCGGGATTGCGGATCCTGCGGCTCGCCAATTCGGCCACGAACCAGCCAACCTGGATAAACTCGTTTCCGAGCAAAAGCCCGAGGCTTTCAAGATCTTTTTGGCACACCAACCTTCGATTGCCGATAAAGCTTTCGACAAAGGTTTCGATCTTCAGCTATCCGGTCACACCCACGGTGGGCAGTTCTTCCCTTGGAATCTCCTAATTGGGTTCTTCCAACGCTATCCAAAAGGGCTTTATAAGCTCAAAAATATGCAGCTCTATGTCAATCAAGGAACGGGTTACTGGGGGCCAAGTCTACGCCTTGGAACCTTCTGTGAACTGACTGAAATTACACTGAAAAAAGCATGACATGCACAGGCAGAACCAGCTAGATTTCTAGCTGCCTATGTCTGAGACAAAAACCGCAGCAAAAAGAAAAATCATGGAGCTCTTGGCTTCACGCGATCATTCTGAGCAGGAGCTTAGAAGTAAATTGCGTCTTAAGTTTGCGGATGATGAAGGCGGAGCCGAAGCGATTGACGAGGCGATCTCATTTGCCAATGAAAAAAATTGGTTGGGAGATCCTTCCGAGCATGCTTCCCGCCTGGCAGACACGCTTCACCGTCGCAACAAGGGTATCTGTTACATCAACAACTACCTGAGTGAAAAAGGTCTCCCTCAAATCGAGACCGATTCTGCGTTGGAGATGGAAAAGGCCATGACTGTCGTCATGAACAAGTTTGATGAAGATTATAAGTTTTCTCAAGAAGACAAAGCACGCGTGGGACGCTTGCTGACTTCAAGAGGGTTTGATTCCGAGACCGTTAGAAAGGTTATCTATGAAAAGCTCTGAGATCAGAAATGCTTTTATTAAATACTTCGAGAAGAATGGACACAAAGCTGTCGCTTCTTCTTCTTTGATTCCGGAGAATGATCCGACTTTGCTTTTCGCAAACGCCGGCATGAACCAATTTAAAAATACTTTCTTAGGTCTTGAGAAACGCGATTACTCCCGCGCCGTGAGTTCACAAAAATGTGTTCGCGCTGGTGGTAAACACAATGACTTGGAAAACGTAGGTTTCACAGCACGTCACCACACATTCTTTGAAATGTTGGGTAACTTTTCTTTCGGTGATTACTTTAAGAAAGACGCGATCCGTTTTGCTTGGGAATTCCTGACTCAAACTTTGGCTATTCCCAAAGAAAAGCTTTATGTGACAGTTCACATCTCAGACGATGAAGCTGCTGACATCTGGCACCACCAAGAAGGCATCCCTCGCGATCGCATCTTCCGTTTTGACAAAGACAACTTCTGGAAAATGGGCGACACAGGTCCATGCGGTCCTTGTACAGAGATCTTTTACGATCACGGTCCAGAGGCTGGTAAAATTTCTGATCCATTCAAAGGTATCGAAGCTGGTGAAGACCGTTTCGTTGAAATCTGGAACTTGGTATTCATGCAATACTTCGAGAATCCTCCAGGCACACTGACTCCGCTTCCAAAGCCTTCTGTGGATACAGGTGCGGGTCTTGAGCGTGTCACAGCAGCGATGCAAGGTAAGTTCAATAACTACGATACAGATCTATTCACTCCGATGATTGATCTTGCTTGCAAAATCGGTGGCGTAAAATACGTGACTGATAAAAAAGTATTGGCAACAGACACTCACGCTGCGGAAATCACTTCTGCACTTCGCGTATTGGCTGACCACTGCCGCTCGACTTCATTCTTGATCGCTGATGGTGCTTTGCCTGCGAATGAGGGGCGTGGTTACGTTCTTCGCCGTATCATGAGACGCGCGATCCGTTACGGTCGTAAGCTTTCTGCTGATAAGTCTTTCTTGCCAGGTATGGCAGAGGCGTTGATCGACAATATGGGTGACGTTTACCCAGAGCTTAAAACTCGTCGTGATCACATCCTAAATACAATCCGTGATGAGGAAGATCGTTTCCTAGCTACGTTGGATAAAGGAACTGAAATCCTGACTGCAGAGCTTGCAAAAGCAAAAGCTGCCGGGGTTAAAGAGCTTTCTGGTGAAGTTGTTTTCAGAATGTACGACACCTACGGCTTCCCTGCCGATCTAACTCGCGTGATCGCGAATGAAAATGGCATCGAAGTAAACGAAGCTTCTTTTGAAAAGGAAATGGAAGCAAATCGTGCTAAGTCCAAGGCTTCTTGGAAAGGCAAATCTATGGGCGCTGATGAAGCGCACATGATCAAGTTCGCGAAAGACTATTTGCAATCTGGTAAGTCTGTGAAGTTCTTGGGTTACGACGACACAATTGGTGATGCTCACGTGATGGGTCTTTCTAACGGTCAAGCCGTGGTGAACGAACTTAAAACGGGCGAGACTGGTTTAGTTATCCTTGATTCAACTACGTTCTATGGTGAAGGCGGCGGTCAATCTGGTGACGTTGGTTACATCATGCAAGACACGAATCGTGCACGTGTAATGAACACGACAAAAATCGACGATATCTTCCTTCACCATGTTGAAGTGGAACACGGTTCCTTCAAAAATGGCGCGACAGTTATCACTGGCGTTGATCCGGTTGAACGCAGAAACACTGCCAGCAATCACTCTGCGACTCACTTGTTGCATGCAGCTCTTCGTAAAGTTTTGGGCGTTCATGTCACTCAAGCAGGTTCTTTGGTTGATTCGCAAAAAACTCGTTTTGACTTCACTCACAATAAACCAGTGAGCTCTGAAGAGATCCGCAAGATCGAAGACATGGTGAACGAGCAAATCGCTCGCGCCTTGGAAGTAAAAACTGAGTTGATGTCACACAAACAAGCGATCGAAAAAGGCGCCATGGCTTTGTTCGGCGAAAAATACGCTAACGACGTTCGCGTACTTACAATGGGCGATTTCTCTTGCGAGCTTTGCGGTGGTACTCACGTTAAAAATACTTCTGCGATTCGTTTCTTTAAAATCGTTTCTGAATCCGGCGTAAGCTCTGGCGTTCGTCGTGTGGAAGCAATTACTGGCGATGCAGCTGTGAAGTATGCAATGAGCGCTATTGAACATTTGGACGACGCTCTGAATGCGGCAGGCTTGCAAAAATCTGCTCATTACTTGAAGCATCTTGAAATCACTGGCGAGAAAACAACTTTGGCGAATCGTGTAGAGACGTTCAAAGAACAAGTGAAGACTCTTGAGAAAGAAATCAAGAAACTTCAAGGTGGCCAAGTGAATGTTGATGACCTTGCTGGTAAAGCCATGGCCTTCAAATCTAAATCTGGTGTGTCTGCGAAACTTGTTTTAGCTGATGTACCGATGGATGACCGCGAGGTTTTGGCTAAAGTCACTGATGATCTTAAAAACAAAATCCAATCTGGAATTGTTGTGGTTGTCGGCCAAGGTGATGGATCTAACCCGATCATCGTATCTGTCTCTAAAGACCTGACTGGTGATCATAAAGCCGGAGACGTCCTTAAAGAAGTAGCAGCAATCATGGGTGGTAAAGGTGGCGGTCGCCCTGATTTCGCTCAAGGCGCGGCTCCTGATCGCTCTAAACTGGGTGATGCCTTCACGAAAGTGCGCGGCACCCTAGGACTGTAAAAGCTAACTATTAAAAATAAAAAAGGCTGGTTTAACACCAGCCTTTTTTTTATTCCTAATCCTCAACTGAATTATTCACACAACAGGCTGTGGAAGTTCTTTTGGATGTAGGCTACTAAGCCGCGGAACGACTGAGCTTGATCACCGCAGATGTCTTTATAACCTCTGCCGCAAGAGTCGTAGCTTTCACCCAGGTTCAGTCTTTGCTCACCAAAAACCACTGTCGCATAACCTGGAGTGTACACCTGACCGCACTGTGCACTTGCATCGATTTGCGTTTCCGGACTGCAGACGTTGCTCATTTTCAAATAGCTTTGCAACTCTGCGATCTCTGCCTTTTGCAAACATGACTCTTCAAGTATCTGTCCATTTCGGGCTACCAATGAAATACGACCAGAGGCTGCATCAACAGACAACAAACCATCAGACACGGGAATTTCGAGGGAAGATGCTGCTGAGATTTCGTCGGCCTCAGAACCTGAGCCAACTGACGGGGAAATAATTTGCGCGTTGGTGCTTGGGAAATCACCTTGCGATAGATTCGCCTGACTGCAGTTCTGAAATCCCAATATGAGACACCCGGCAAGAATAACTAACCAGCCTCTATTCATTCGATCCCCCGTTCATGACTCTTCGGTAAGGCTTGTAAGAAACTTGACCTTGGTACGGTGAAATTCCTTGTGTTCTCACAATAAGTCGCACCAGATCGCCTATATTGCGCAATGCATTTGCATTGCTAGACCAAAGGCCGTGAAATAGCCTCGTTCAAGTCCGAATTGAATTTCACAACTTAAGGAGACATCTCATGAAAAAACTTATCGTAGCGGCTCTTGTACTTGCAGGTTCTACAGCTTTCGCTGAAACAACTGTTTTGAAATGCGCAGCACCTTCTAAAGGTAAAGCAGCAACTATCACTGTAACTTTGGGTGATGATACTTCTGTTGATTTCCTAACTATGGAAGTTACAGAAAAAACTGGCTCTTCAACTTTCTTTGCTCAATTGGATAAAGGCACTGTTGCTGGCCAAATGAAACAAGGCTACTTGCAATTGCTAGCATTGACTGAAAAGTCTGCTCAAACTGAAGACGGCGTTATCAGAAACACTGGTTTCTTCGGCGTATCTGCTGATAAAGGTGCTTTCTCTGGTTTCATGGCTGCTAACGGCAACATCTACCCACTTTCTTGCTCTAAGTAATTAGAACAAAAATCTAGATGAGAAAAAGGGAGCGTCATGCTCCCTTTTTTTATTTTCAAAGGTACGTCCTTACCTAGTAAGGTAAGGACGTACCTAAATCCTTGTGTCTTAACGGTGTTTGATCTTTAATTTACAGGTCAACATCGGAGCTCACATGAAATCGTTTTCCACGTCGAAACTTCTGCTAGCTGCTCTTTTACTTGCCGGCTGCAAAAGCTCCAATCTACCTAAGGAGCTGAAGTCTATGTCTCATCAAGAACAAGATCCCTATTTATGGTTAGAAGAAGTCGAAGGCGCTAAAGCTTTGGATTTCGCAAAGTCAGAAAACGAAGTGACTCTGAAACACTTCAAAAGCAATCCGCTATTTAAAGGTATTGAAGCGGACTATCGCGAGATCTATTTTGCCAAGGACCGCGTTCCTGGCGTTTCTTTGCATAAAGGAATTCTTTATAACTTCTGGCAAGACGAAAAAAATGCTCGCGGACTCTGGAGAACTACAACCATCGAAAGTTATAAATCAGACAACCCAAAATGGGACGTGATTTTAGATCTCGATGCTTTGGCAAAAGCCGAAAATGAAAACTGGGTCTGGAAAGGCGCAAGCTTCCGCAAACCCCACTACGACCGAGTTTTGCTCCACTTATCTCGTGGAGGTAAAGATGCTGTCGTTGTTCGCGAATTTGATCTTAAGACAAAATCATTTATAAAAGATGGTTTCATTTTACCAGAAGCAAAAACCAACGCTTCTTGGAAAGACGAAAACACTCTCTTTGTCGGAACTGATTGGGGACCAGGATCTATGACAGATTCAGGTTATGCCCGCATCGTAAAAACTTGGAAACGTGGAACCCCCCTGTCTGCGGCGGAAATTATCGCTGAAGCAAATACCACAGACATGTCCACCTATGCTTATGCAAGTTATGACGGCGACAAACCCTATTACTTCCATCAGATTCGTAAAGGTTTTTATTCCTCGAAACTTTGGTACGATGAAAAACCTGGCAAGTCTCATTTAGTGGCAAAACCTGAGGATGCCGAAAGCTGGGGTGTCTTTAAAGGGCATCTGATCATTAGTCTGCGCACTGATTTCAAATCTTTCAAAGCCGGCAGTTTGGTCGCAATGCCTATTGGCTCCATCGAAAAAGGCGAAAATGCTCTCTCAGAACTGCAATTGATTTTTGCTCCCACTGAGAAACGCTTTATCCAAGGTGGATGCAATACCAAAAACCACATGATCATGGTGGTCTCTGATAATGTTTTGACCCGCATGGAAAAAGTAACATTCACTCCGCCGAACACTTGGAAGATCGAACCGATTTCACTGGGTCACAACGGGATGGCTTCGTGCTTTGATTCCGAAGACGAAAGCGATACGTATCTGGCAACTTACACAGATTTCCTAACACCCACATCATTCTATATCGCCAGTGCTGCAGATCCTAAAAATGAATTCAAACTCTTGAAGCAAGCTCCGAAGCGTTTTGATTCCTCAAGTCTCACGACTTCCCGCTTTGAAGCCACAAGTAAGGATGGAACTAAGATTCCATACTTTGTCGTTCATAAAAAAGATATTCGCTTAGATGGCAGCAACCCCACTTTGCAATATGGCTATGGCGGCTTCCAGGCTTCAATGACTCCGAGTTATTTAAGTGCTTTAGGAAAAGTCTGGGCTGAAAAAGGTGGTGTTTATGTTCTGACAAATCTTCGCGGCGGCGGCGAGTTCGGACCTAAATGGCATCAATCAGTGCTTAAAGAAAATCGCTATAAGGTTTACGAAGACAACATCGCGATCTCTGAAGATCTTATCGCGCGCGGATTTACTTCGCCACAGCACCTGGCTATCTCTGGAGGATCTAACGGCGGATTGCTAGTCGGAGCCACGATCACGATGCGTCCTGATCTGTATAAAGCTGCAATTATCGGCGTGCCTCTGCTGGATATGCTTCGCTATCACAAACTGTTGGCTGGCGCGAGCTGGATGGACGAGTACGGAAATCCTGACGATCCCAAAATGCGTGAAGCTATTTTGAAATACTCGCCTTATCAGAAACTAAGTCCAACGGCGAAATACCCAGAAGTGTTTGTGATGACGAGCACTAAGGATGATCGCGTTCACCCGGGACACGCACGTAAATTCGTGGCTCGTATGAAAGAGCAAAAACATCCTGTGTATTATTATGAAAATACCGAGGGTGGGCATGCTGGCAATGCCAACCTTGAGCAAAGTATTTTGTGGGAGTCTTTGAAAACGACTTACCTATGGGAAAAACTAAAATAGATACGAAAAGGCTGGGCGCTCGCCCGGCCTTCTGTCCACTTGGAACACACACGTCGTTGTCTGATAATTCATCGTCACAGAAACGCTGTACAATCCTGAAAGTTCCATTCCAATCGTACGATCTGTGATTTCAACCATGTCTTGATTTCCAACTTGTCCCAAATATTCAATGCGCACACGAGTCGCCTGAGGAGAATTCTCTGCAACCTCTGGTGAGCCATGTTCATGAGTGACTCGCACGACCTTATCGTAAGCATCGTTTCTTACGTAGGCCTTCATCACCAAAACTTTGCCTAATCTGCCGCTCGCACCAAACAAACTGAAATAAGCCTCGTGCACATTGATCACACTGCAATCACCCGCCCGCGCGATGATGCCCGTATTGGTATCGTTCACGTAAGCCGCTTGAGCAGTTGTGTTTAAAAGTATCAGAATTAAAAATGCAAAAATTAGGTTGGATAACTTCATGAGTTCCTTCGATGAGAAAACGAAATTATCACTGATGTGAGGAATGTCCCAGTTACGCACTGGTAATTACGAGGAAATAAACAGAGGGGCACAAATAAAAAAATCCCATGATGGGATTTTTTCGCGCCAGCCCCGTAGGGGTTTCGGGCAGGAGCCCGAAACAAAAAAAGGGAGCCATAGGCTCCCTTTTCTGTTCTGGTCCAGATTCGGACACTCCAAATTTTAACGTTTAGAGTATTGGAATCTACGACGAGCGCCGGATTTACCGTATTTTTTACGCTCAACCATACGAGGGTCACGAGTGATGAAGCCAGCTTTCTTAAGAGTTGCTTTGAACTCTGGGTTGAAAGCGATCAACGCACGAGTGATACCCAAGCGGATTGCACCAGCTTGTCCAGACTCACCACCACCTGCAACAGTGATGTTAGCGTCGAACTTACCGATTTGGTTCAAAAGGTCCAAAGGCTGAACGATAACCATGCGAGATTGCATACGGCTAAGGTAGTCTTCAGATTTTTTACCGTTGATAGTGATAGTGCCTTTACCAGGCTTCAAGAAAACACGTGCAGATGACGTTTTTCTTCTTCCTGTAGCATAAAAGAATTTTTCAGTTGCTGCCATATTCTATCCTCTCCAATTACTTCTTAGTTGGAAGTGTTAGAAGTTCTGGTTTTTGAGCAGCGTGTGGGTGCTCAGCGCCAGTGTAAGTTTTCATCTTCATGATGATGTGACGAGATAGCTTGTTTGTTGGAAGCATACCGCGAACAGCTTCGTGAATGATGAAAGTTGAATCTTTCTCTTTCGCTTGAGCTGCAGTCATCTCTTTCATAGAACCGAAGAAACGAGAGTGACGGTAGTATGTTTTGTCATCCCATTTAGTTCCAGAAAGCTCCATCTTGTCCGTGTTGATCACGATAACGAAGTCACCAGTGTCTACGTTCGGAGTGTAGATAGCTTTGTTTTTACCACGAAGAATAGTAGCGATACGAGTTGCAACACGACCAACTTTTTGGTCAGCGGCATCAACGATCCACCATTTTCTTTCAACTTCTTCTGCTTTTGCATTGAAAGTTTTCATTTGAGAGTCTCCAGTTTTCTTTTTGAACGACCGGGTTTACCGTCCGGGCATTCGGCAAATATGATGTTTGAGTTTAACAACGGGCTCTTACACTATGTTTGCGGGAAGGGATGTTTTAAAGTTCTAGGCACCCATTGTCAAGATCTCTAGGATAATAAACCTTCATAAGGTACAGGCCAGCCGCGGGTGCTGGTGGACCGGCCTTTTTACGATCTTGGGCTTCGATAATTTCCTTCATATATCCAGGACTTATCTTCTTTTTCTCGAGCATCAGGGATGTGCCCACGATGTTGCGAACCATCTGCTTAAGAAAGCCGCTCCCAGTTACAGTAAACTGCAGAACCCCGGGACGACGAAGCTCCCAATCGGCCTTATAGATCTCACGGATCGTGTCTTTAACTGGCGTTCCGACCGATTGAAAACTCTTAAAGTCTTGATTTCCCAAGAGAAATTTAGAACTTTCCTTTAGGTGCTCGATATCTATCGGCAGTCTTTCCCAAGCCGCATAGCGGGACAAATGGGCACTTGCACGGGGTTTATTCAATAATAGATAGCGGTAGGTTTTATGGGTCGCAGACAGGGTGGAGTGGAACTCTTGCGGAGCCAACCAGGCCTTTTTCACGACTATCCCCGGGGGCAACTGGGAGTTTAAAGCCCAGCAGAAGTCCCATTTTTTAGCCGGATCAATTTTGCGGCTGGTGGAAAAATGGCAAACCTGATTTAGGGCATGCACGCCCGCATCGGTCCGACCTGAAGCAAACAGAACGATCTTTTCGTTGAAGATCTTGCACAGAGCTTCCTCAATTACCTGAGCCACAGAAACCTGATCCTCAGGCTTCTGTTTTTGCCAGCCACAGTAACCTGTGCCGTCGTATGCAACTGTGAATTTAACTTTGGTCGTTTGCTCCATGGCGATCGATGTAACACACAAAAAGGTGCCAGGCACCTTTTCCTTCACTCACCGCCACAGGCGAGGCAGATTTTTCAGGAGGTTAGATTCAATAACGACTAGTAGTCCATTGAAATACCAGCGGAGATCACGTTGGAGGAAAAATCCACGTCTTCGCTGAAGGATTTTAGGTAACGGTACTCTAGAGTCGCCCACAGATTTTGGACGCCGTATTCGGAGCGCAATGTGAAGGATGTTTCTTTATCCAAGGCGCTGATATTGAAGAGTAAGCCGCCACCGCCGTAAGCCGCAGGGGTTCCGACAGCATTCGTAGATTTACCATCGTCACGATACTCGATCACGGGGATATAAGAACCGCCGCCCAAGATGTAAGGTGCTAGGATTTGCCTGTCCATATATTGAAAGCGATAGGTTGCTCCAAAGTTCAGTGGAAATGCCGCAAAAGTATATTCCTCACGAGCTTCATCCCCTGCTGTTGGCTTACCGGATGGAGCCGTTTCAGTGAAACGTCCCTTACCGTTCGCTAGCATCAAGTTAAAACCGCCGTTGAGCTTGAAATTGATAGCACTTTTGAATGGAACCCATTCGTATTCGAACATCAAAACGGGAACTTGGGGACCCGTGTACATCATCTCAAAGTTAGTCACACCGTCGGCAGACAAGATCTTTGGCGCATCCATCATCCCGAAGCGGAAAGCTCCGGTCGTTTCGTATTTGCCTTTGTCTTTCGTGCGGTAAACATAGGTGCCGTCTTTTTCGATTCTCATCAAACCGACTGCAGCTTGAGGATGACGAATGTACTCTACTCCGCCAGAGGCAGATTTACGAACAACATCATCACTGTATACTGGCGCTGCGGCTTTAACAGGAACCGGTGGTTCATCAATCAAGATATCACCGGTTGGAATTTCACTGGATGGTTCCGCGATAATTGGAGCTTCGTCTTCCAAGAGAAGATCTTCTTGGCTGCCAGCCTCAGGAACACCTTGATTTAAATCAACTGTGCTTTTTGGTTCAGTCGGAGGCGGAGCCAATGGCTGCCCACCACTTTGCAGAATTTCATTTTCAATACTTGCTGCATCGTCGGCTTCTGATTGCAAAGGATCACGAGGAGCATCGAATTCGCTCTCCTCAACAAAGGGAGGTTCTTGCGGAGCGGATTCACGGGTTTGCGCATTCGCTGTGTGAAACATCGTCACGGCAAGCAAAGCGACTAATACCAACCACAATGATCTCACAGTTCACCTCGAACGTTCACGCCGATGATCAATCTTCTGTACAAACCCCAAAGAGTTAATGAAGCAAAAATCACAATCGCCAATGAAGCCCAGAAACCGATCGCGACACTCATACGTGCGAAGAACAAAAGAGGCCACAAGCCTGCACGAACTACAGTTTTAGCTGTGTCACTTTGAGCAATCAGGTTCGCGTATTTTGGACTGTACTTATAATAAGTCTTAACGAAGTCGCGTCCCAAAGAATACGGAATCAAATATTTGTTACGGAAATCACGGAAGCTTTGAACTTCAGGAGCCATGTCGCTGCCGAAAGCGGCTGTTGCGATGAAGCAGTGTTTGTCATCCAAAAGACCGGCTACTGGTTCTGGAGTTGCGCACAAAGAATCAACATTTACTGCAGTTCCACCAGTAGTAGGTGTGAAGTAATAAATATTTCCGACAAGATCACGGTTCGCCATGACCATACAATAAGTCTCACCATTATTGAGGCCTGTAATACGCTCGTCGACCAGCGGAGGAGAAACTGTATTGTTCACGGATACTTCAAAGACTGGAGACTTCGTAGAGATTCTTCCGACTGTAGTAGTATTGGATTCACCAGACGGCTGAACTTCGTAGAAGAATACTAAACTTTTAAAATCTATCGAAGAAGTGCTGCCTGGATAACCATCAGACGTCCCAAGATTATCTGCATAAACTTTTGAATCACCCGGAAACGCCGTGAAATGGCAAAATCCAGAATTAGCTAGTGGCGCTGAATTGTCATCTGGGCAATCTATGTATGTACTTGCCGTCGATGCATCAGCGTATGCCGTTGAAATATGAAATGTGAAAGTGCCGCCAGTAGACCCACCGGAACTTGTCCCAGCAGTGATGACCATATCTTTATTCACTCTAGAGTTACACGTCGTATCTCCAGAGTTGGCAGCAGAACAGATATCACTCCATGGAATAGTAAGCATTAAAGAACCAGAACCAATCGAAATATTTCGAGGATTTATGGTCGTGGTATCCATCTTCACAGAGACGTCAGCAGATGAACCGATTGCAGTCGATGAGTTCAGCGTAATAACAAGATTTAAAGATGGATAAATGGACTGAGTATTACACGGAAACAAACCCGTACCATTAGCACAACTATCACACGGAGTTGAGTTGTCCATTGTTGCACAAGTCCCCGCGTAGCCACCATAGATCACAGGCTTTGTCGGAGTCGTCGTTGTATCGATAGAAGTCATGCCCGTGACATTATTATAAGTCAGCGCGGCCATCGCAATTGACGATGACAGAAGAGATGCTGAAAACAATGTGGAAAGCTTCAACAGACGCATATCTCTATCGAACCACTGGACGAGCCGTTAGTCAAAACAACCAGACCGCGGAAGGCCCATCCAGACCTTCGTCGGTTCATTCTTGGACAGAGACTTAGAAGAAGATTTGTTCGGCTATCTGAATACCGTTTAGGGCTGCGCCTTTTCTGATGTTGTCAGACACAACCCACATCATCCATAGCTTGGAATCTTCTGGATCGCGGTGGATACGGCCTACATAAACGGGATCTTTGCCAGAAACGTCACGCGCTAGTGGGTAAACGCTGTGTTTAGGATCATCCTGAACCACGATACCTTTAAGGGAAGCCAAGGCTTCGGTAACTGCTTCGCGAGTCGTGTCTTTTTTCAAAGTCATCCACACAGATTCACTGTGCGCATTCAATGCTGGAATACGAACTGTGAACGCAGAAACTTTCAATTGTGGCAGTTCCAAAATCTTACGTGTCTCTTTCATGATTTTGACTTCTTCACTGCAGAAGCCTTGATCATTGAAAGAACCGATTTGTGGAATGCAATTGAACAAAATCGTGTGCGGGAATGTTTTAGGTTCGTGCTTATCGTGAGTCGCTTTGGAAGTTTGCTCCATCAACTCGTCATAACCACCTTGTCCGGCACCACTCACAGCTTGGTATGTGCTGACGCGAACTTCTTCCAAACCGAATTTTTCCGCGAGTGGTTTTAAAGCGACCACCAATTGAATTGTTGAGCAGTTTGGATTTGCGATAATTTGTGGTTTGGAATCTTTGTTCACCAAGTGACCGTTCACTTCAGGCACGATCAATACAGTGTTTGGATCCATACGGAATGCGGCAGAGTTATCGACGGCGAAGGCACCAGCTTTAACAGCTTTCGGAGCCCACTCTGCAGAGATGTCATCACCAGAAGAAAAGAAAACAAGATCGAGACCGTCAAAGCAGCCTTCCTTTAGGACTTGAACGGGCCACTGCTGACCTTGCAATTCAATTTTTTTACCCAGGGAATTTTCGGAGGCGAAAGGGCGGAGTTCCGCAATGGGGAACTCGCGCTCTGCAAGGAGGGTCATGAAGGTTTGGCCGACCATTCCGGTCGCGCCGACAACACCGACTTTAAGTTTTCTTTTCATCTTTCTTGGTCTCTTCCTCTTCTTCAAGCTCTTCTACTAGGTCACTTTCGTGAACAGATGCGGGAGCGTAAACTGACGGCTTAATCTTACGAATATTTTTACCCAGTTTGAAGACACCGAAGACTGCACCAAGAGCCGCGTAGCCCATGAACAGAACAAACAGCATCACTTCAGGACGAAGAGCTACGACAACCAAAACGCCGACACCCAAGATCAGGTAACGGAATGGCAGACGCTCTTTCAAATCCAAATCTTTGAAGCTGCGGAAACGGAAATTAGAAACCATCACTAGCGCCAACAAGATTGTCATCACTAGCAAACCGTAGTTACCCATCGGTTCCAATTCCAAATCTTGGAATGCCAGAACTGAGGAAGCCACGATACCTGCCGCCATTGGAATTGGCAGACCTTGGAAATAGTTTTTCTCAACCACGTTCGCTTGAACGTTGAAACGTGCCAAACGAAGTGCTCCGCAGGCTACGAATAGGAAGCATGCAACCCAGCCCAAACGACCGAATGGTTGAAGCGCCCACAAGAACAACAAAACACCTGGAGCCATACCGAAGCTGACAAGGTCACAAAGTGAATCGTATTCCGCACCGAACTTACTTGTTGAGCGAGTCAAACGCGCCAAACGACCGTCAAGTTGGTCAAACACAGCTGCGACAACAATCGCATAAGCCGCCCAAAGATAGTTACCTTTGATGGATTGAATAACAGCGAAGAAACCAGAGAATAGGTTTCCTGTCGTCATCAAGTTTGGAAGGATATAAATGTACATGTGCATGCGTTGAGCGCGCACTTCTTCAGTATCTAAATGGGAATGTGCTGTATGTTCGTTTGCCATGTATCGGTTTTATCCGACATTGGCGAAAAATCCAAAGAAATAAAAGAGGATAGACAATCCCGTCGCACTCATCAAAGGCAACGTCAGGTTATCATCTAGCTTACCGATCGGGATCAACTCAGCGAACGCGCCCACCAAACCAGCAAGCAAGCTCACCACAACCACGCGATCCGTAAGAATGTTGTGATACAACAAGAAAGCCATCGTCAAAGCCATGCAGACAAAGAATGCCGCCATAAAGCCCTGAATGGATTTGTGACCGAAAATCTTGTCCTTACCGTACAAAATACCGAAGTAACTTGCGATAGGATCGGCGAAAGCCAAGAACAACAAAGTCAAAGCCACAACTGGGCGAGGGAACAGCACGTAAACAATCAAAACGCCCGTTAGTAGGAACGTTGTTCCCGCTAGTTTTTTTACTTCACTTTGACGCATGATTGGCTTGAAAGCGTGAACTGCAATATCGTTAAGCGCTGGATAACGATGACGGAAGAAATCGAAAGGCACGAACATAAGCCATGCAACAACCAGAGTTACAAAAGAAACTGTTGGGGGCATATAAACATACGCCAAGAACATGGCAAAGACAGACGTCATATGCCAAATTTTTCGAGCATAGTGAATGTCCGAGCGCTTCTTAAGATCTACCAATTGAAAGAATCCTTCTGTAATCATTCGTGCTCAACTTAAAGGCTCGCAGCAGCAAGATCAATTTAAATGATACTACTCTAGCCGCATGCATCAACTAGATGAATTATCTCAAGTAATGAAAATCAACCAGCAAAATTTGTGTGTAAAATTTCAGGATTTATACACTTTGCGACGAGGAATTCGCAGGTGTTTTGAGCATCAAACCAATGACTCCACAAACAATCCACACCACGCCACAGGCAACCATCACGGTGCGAATCGAAGTCATTTGGATGAGCCATGGGGACGCCAAAGTACAAATCAAAGTTCCTAAAGACTCCACTGCCATCCTAAGACGAAATACTTTTGTTAGATCTGAAACCTTGAATTTGATCTGCATCATATCGATAAACGCCAGATCATTCAGAGGCCCCGTGAAACCTGTATATATAGAAGCCACTGCAATCCAAAACACCGTGGGAGCAAGGCCGACAGCGACCACACCGATTCCCCACACCACATAGCCGAAATACATTGTGAATAACAAGCGACGACGAGGACGATTTCCGAAAAACAAAGCTCCCGCTAAATTTCCCACGCCGTAAGATGCCATCACTAAACCAAACATACGTGCATCACCGTTAGTGACTTGATGGACCAGCAAAGCAAAGCCGACAATTAAAGCTAAATTCCAAGCTCCCGAAGTGAGTGCTCGAGAAAAGAAAATGTAACTCATCCCCGCGTGACCACGAATCAAATGAAAACCACTCATCAAGGCTTGCCAAACTCCAATACGCGCTTTGGGAGGCGGCACATGTTCAGGTAAGTATTTTTTGAGGGATTTCACAGAGAGAGCAGAGATAAAAAATGTCAGAGCATCAATCGTAAAGAAATGAATCATCGGCACAATGGCCGCAAGCAAACCGACAACCGCAGGCCCCACCATGCGAGCGCCACGAATCGTGGTTCCCATCAACCCATTCGTCGACTGCAAAGTTTCGATATCTTTCGCGAGCATCGGAATCGTCGCTTGAATAGCTGGATCAAAGAAAGCGCTGAGAGCGGATAAAATAAGAGCCATCACGATGAGCAAACTTAACGGCACCGGCATAAAAAAGGAAACTGCAACCGGAATCAAAACAATGAACATGCGAATAAAATCCACACGAATCATCGTTTGATGAGGATTCCAGTTATCCGCCCACTTGCCACCAATAAAACTAAGCAGCATCAACGATGCCGTTTGTCCCGCAGCAAGATATCCCGTGTTGGAACCCATAAGGCCGACTGCGAACCAAGTCAGACCCACTCTGTAGATCTCATCCCCCACCGAAGAAAACACCTGACCGACCCAAAGGCGTTGTAACTGTGGTTGCTTAAGGGCTTTGATCATCGCTGACTTTCTTTACTGAGCTAAATAGTAAACGCCATCTTCTGGTGTAGGACATGCGCCTTTGAACAGACGACTGTGAGCAGGCACCAGATAAACACGGCTCCACTTGTAGCCATCTTGAGTTACAACTTTAGATGGCCGTGGATCGATGAACACTGTATCCCCAGGATTCAACTGACCGCAAGCTTTCGCTGCAGTCGATGGCTGAAGACGAATATTCCGCTTATCTTTTGCTACAAACTTTGCGTAAGAGGAATCAACATCTTTTGGTAAAGCACCGATCCACTGTGAAACCAAGCTGTTTAACTTCTCGCCCTCAGAAGTACCAAAGAACTGAGGCTTATCTAGTGGCGGCATCGGAGTATAACCCTCCAAACGCGCAATAGATCCAAACAATTTACTGCGTTCCAAATTCTGAGGCACAATCCAGCCATTCTTGACTAAGAAATCCAGGTTGCTGAAACGATCCTTGGCGATGTCATCCGCCTGCAAGTTACCATGACAACCCAAGCAGTAGTTTTGAACCAATTGCTTTTGAACGCTTTGATAAGCTTGATCCAATTTCGGATCGTTCTTGATCGCCGATCTCCATGCGAGCATTTGCACCTGTGGATCGAATGTTCCCGCAGAGCGATCACATGGTTCTCTGAAGTTTGCTGATTGAGTTCTGGCAAGTCTTACGATTGTTCTGTTCTCGCGATCTTCGACAATCCACAATGAACCATCGGCAGCTTCTGTGAATGCGACCGGAGCTCCCTTTGCACGCACACCTTTCACTTCATTCCATTTCGAAATCACTTCCGTATAAGAAGCGTGACGAGCCAATCCGCCTCGAGGTTGAAATGGCTTTGGAATTGGACAACCTACCGGCTGGTTGAAGTTATAGGCACTGTTTTTACTTTCTAAAACTGGCAGACCTTTTTCATCCACAGTGTAAGCAACCAAACGTTGACCACTCGGCTGATATCCATGCCATGTCACCAAAAGCTTTCCACCAAAAAGATCACTGAACATACTGCCACGATAATAATCCATATGCAGAGGAGCTACGTGAGGTGGCATCAAGATATAAGGAGCTTGATACTCCCCCGGGCCTTGGGGATTTGTCTGTGTACAATCCAGTGGCTTACGGAACTGTTTATGAATCGGCAGGTTTTTATTTTCTGGAAATTCCCACTCAGGAGAGGTTGCATGAAAATTGTAACAGTACGGCCATCCATAGTGTCGTGACGTACCTCTTTCAAGATCAATCACGTTAAGCTCCTCGTAAGGCTCTTCCAGTTCCGGAAAATCTCGACTGTTTTCGCCTTGAACCAAATAACCCGCATTTGAAACAACCATGGCCATTGAATTTCGCAGTCCCACGGCCGTCACTTCGTAAACTTCGATACCTTCTGGTGGAAGTTTTTGTAGCTTCTGTGCAGGAATACGATAGATGGCACCGTTTCCTTCGGACTGAACTTCTGAGCAGTATTTATACTCCCCCGAACCTTCGACGAAACAATGATCACTTGGTGAGCCGGAATTGATATAAAGATCTCCGTTACGAGGATCGAAAGTGAACTGCGACAGAGGATGCATGTAACCCTCTTTGCGAGGCAAGTTGCTGAAAACTTTCTTCCAATCAACAATCTGCCCATTCACGAAACGGAATTTTGAAATCAGGTTTTTCTCCCCGATATAAATATAGTTATCAGGGCCTAAACGCAGCCCATGAGGATTTTCTAGGCCCGCTTTGATCAGTTTGATTTCGTAGTTGCCGGAAACACCGGGCTTCAGCAAAAACAGACGACCATTTTTAGGTGCCCAACCGCCCATGTCTACAACTAGGAATTGATTTGAATTTCCCAAAGGTAGGATCGTGCGTGGTTTGATGAAACCTTTATTGGTCGCAGGATCAAGAGCGCGATCGCGAGGCAACACCAATCCCAAGCAAGTGCCCGGCATCGTTTCCACCATCAGACGAGGAAAACCATCACACGAACGATCTGTCGGATCATACAAGTAACCGCTTTTATCTAAAACCATTTTTGCGGAAGCAGCTGAGCGCTGGGCAGAATCTGCGTCTCTGTTCTTAACCGATGTACATTGAATTAAGCAGAAGACAGCAGCCAACAACAAAACGCGCATAATAAGAACCTCGCATAAATGCTCGATCAGAATTTCAAGGTGGTTCTTTTATTGTGCGAAAGAAAATTCAAAAAGGAAATGAGTTTTAAATTTTGGTAGAGCTTACACGAATGATTTCTTCAACCTGACGACCCGAGTTTTCATAACGGATGGAGATTTCATTTTCCCCTGGTTGAAGCTGGATCAAATCGGTTTGATATTTATCAGAACCGCGGTCAAACACGGAAGCCGTGTAACCATTGCTTTTATTGACGATTTGAATGCTGCCCACTGTGCCGCCGCGTACGCAGCTCTTGCCTTTGAACTGAATATAACCAGCATGGATCGCCAATGCGCTGTCTTTTTTCTTGTTACAGTTCAAATCTAAATCTGCAGATTGGTGCAACGAAGATTCGATTTTTTGTGGAGCGACTGTCGTTTTCGGAACAGAGGCAGGAACACGTTCAGCTATTTTTGCAACCGCAACGTTTCTAGATTCTTCAGACGTAGCAAAATCCGATTCCGTCAAACTTGCAAACGTGCGTGCGCCCAAAAGCACCACAAGGATGAAAGTAATTGCGATAAATTGGAATTCGGAAGCCGCTCTTTTAAACATACTCCTTGATCGGAGTTCCCGAGCCAGACTTTAGCCGTATCAAAGTGAGATTCTCCCTCTGGGATACCCTCGAAAGTCTTGCTGGGCGCGGTAATAAACACTTCAGTGGATTTGAGTGTGCCAAGAAAGAAAAAGGCCCTCTTCGTCGAGGGCCTTTTCTTAAAAAATTATTTTTTATCGATGCTGATCGCGAATTTCTTGACCCCTGCGGCCTTCACGATGTCGAGCAAGCCAACCACTTTGCCATGCGGAACGTCTTTATCCGCTGAAATGATCGCCTGGACCTCTGTGTTTTTTGTCACTTCCTCGGTCGCCTTAGCTCTGACTGCGTTTTCGTCTACAAACGTGCCATTCAGATTGATACGACCGTCAGCAGTTAACGAAATATTGAGCTTACTTGGCGCCGTTTGATCTCCGCTAGCTGCTTTCGGCAGATTCACGTTGATCGAAGGCTTGATAAACATCGGGGCTGTCACCATGAAGATGATCAAAACCACCAGGATGATATCAACCAAAGGGACAACGTTAATGTCCGCTATGGCTTCGTTGTTTTCCCCATTCTTCATTGCCATGGCTTAAACACCTTTTTTCTTAGCGTAAGCAAGGCATAGCTCTTTCACACTCTCCAAAGAGTTGAAAATGCCACGCACTTGTTTGCTGTAATAGTTGTAAGCAATAACCGCTGGAATCGCGACGAAAAGACCTGCTGCCGTTGCCACAAGGGCCATCGAGATCCCGGCCATAACTGTTTGCTGACCTGCCTCTGGAGTAGTAGCTAAGTCATTGAAGGCCTTCATGATACCCAAAACTGTACCGAACAATCCGATGTATGGAGCATTCGATCCAAGAGTTGCCAAGAAATTCAAATATCTTTCAAGTTCTGGGCGCTCAGTCAGAGCAAACGTGTTGAAAATTTCTTCCAGACCTTTGCTGCCATTTGCTTTCATATGCTTCATTGCGTGACCAGCTGCGCGGCCTTCCAAAGAATCTGGATCTTTCGCAAGATCTTCAACGTCTTCAACGCTATTGCTTTGCAACGCCATTTTGATTTTAGTGCGAACACGTTGTGACTCAGCGTTCACTTTTCTTAGAGCAAAAAATCTCTCAAGGATCATGCCGATGCTCAATACGCTGAGAATAAGCAATAACCACAACACAACTTGATCGGCCAAATGAGCAACACCAAAAATTTTCTCTGCAAGCATCGAGCTGTCCTTTCAAAACTTTGACTAGCTAAAATTATTGATCCATTATCGCTAGATCCATGAGATATGGTCAAGATATGCAGAGAATCATTTTATCCTTCGCACTATGTGTATTGAGCTTGGTCCAGATTGGTTGCCAATCAAGTGACAAGAGTTCAATTCTTATTATTGCGGCAGACAACTTAGCCGTCTCTGACGTCAGCTGTAGCCACGACGATGCCACGGGGTCTAGGTCAGGTTTTCAGTTGCTTTGCAATGAGTCAGTTCGTTTCACACATGCATTCACAACTTCTACATTGAGCGCACCCGCGTTGAGTTCAGTCCTGACAGGACTTTATCCTTACGAACACAATGTGCGACACAACGGCGCACCTGGTTTGGCCCGCGAATTTGAATTGGCCTCCGAGGTCGCTCTTCAGCAAGGCTACCGAACTAGTTTCTTCACAGGTGGTCCTCCCATTTTTCGTCGCTCTGGTTTAAACCAAGGCTTCGAGCTCTTTGACGATAGTTTGATTCCCGGATTTTCAAATTTGTTCCGTCCCTTTAAAAAGAACGCCAACAGTTTCATGCAATGGGTTCGACACGATGTCGGTAGCGGTCCATTTTTTAGCGTCCTTTATGCTCCTGACTTGCAGTTTACCAATACGGTAACCACGACAGATTTGGGTGAGACTAGAAATCTGAGCTTTGAATCTCAAGTGGATGAGTTCGATGAAAGTCTTTTTGAACTTATCGGACAAATGAAAAGTGATCGTCGCTGGGATAAAACAACAGTGATTTTGGTCGGCCTCAGTGGTCATGACAATGGTGATCACCGCGATCAGACAAACGTAAATTTACATTCGGAAAACACTCAGGTCGCTCTGTTCATCAAACCCGCGCAAAAGAAAAAAGGCGATGAACCAATTTTCTGGAAAATCGATCAAAACGTAAACCTTGCTGACCTTGGTAAAACACTGTTTGAACTTCTGGGTGAAAGCGTTGTTGAACCTGATAACACGGACTTCCCATCTCACTCTCTTGTAAGTGTCCTAAAAACACCTGCATCCGAGCGACAAGAAGACCGCCCCCTGATGATTGAATCTGGTTGGTCTTTATGGAGAAACGCCGGCCCACTTAGAACCGCATTTATTTCCAGCCACGTTTTATTCATCAACGATGAACGTCCGAAGTTATTCAACACCCTCGTAGATCGCATGGAACTAAATCCACTGCCTTTGTTACAACAAAGTTTGCTGGGAACTACCAACCACCTACAAAGCTTGATCAGAAAGCATCAATTTCCATCTTTCACTCCTTTAAACGATGAGTGGAAAGCGAAGTTGAGTATTTCCTATGACCGCTGGACTCGCCTCGATCAGGAACCTTTGCTTTTGCGCGATCTTAAACGTTTAAGCAGTGCTACGAATCCTAGTTTGAATGTTTTGAATTGGACAGCCCAAGTCGCCTTAAATCAGAAAGACTGGGAAGCCTTACGCACTCTCGGCACAAAGAACAATGTCAGTGTTTGGCAATACGTTGCGGAAAGAAATTTAAACGCCAAAAATCCAAAAACTGCGGATTCGTGCATTGCTCTTTTAACCTCGAAAGAATTAGATTCAGCACGCTTGAAAGAGTGTAACGAGACTTTGTTTTTGGAGTTGATCGATTGGCTTCGCGCTGATGAACGCGGTCTTTCCAAAGAAACCCAACGTAAAAAGTTTGAACGCTCATTTAAGAACTACATGCTCGATCAAGAGATCCAAAGATCCAACATTGCACTCGGTATGATCTGGGATACTTCTCGTGAGAATATCTATGCGCCGTCGCGTGCAGAGTTGGCATTGCACCTACCTGAATATACAAAAATCCGCACACAGGTTTACAAATCCCTAGCGACAATCGATCAAGAAGAATAGTTTTCAATATTAGATAGCGATCAGACCTAGCCAGAAAGGAAGCTCTGGCTCCTGCTGAACCATCGCATTGGTGATCATATTCAAGTCTATTTCGTAAGACTGAAGCCCCCACACAGAAGGCGCTACTGCAGTTCCTGCAAATAGCATCAGCTTATCGCCTTCATTAACATGAGTATGACCTGTTTGAATATTGCAGGTCGGATCAAGCCCCAGAAGCTGTGCCGGAAGTGGTGGCAGGTTCATACTGTCACGCATTTCTGATGCCAGATCACTGGCGACACTCAATGGCTGCAGACTTTGATTTTGTCTTTGCATGAAAATACTAGGAGCACCCACTTGCGCCCAGGCTACTTGTGATCCGCGCTTAAACAACGCCAGAATCTCAACACCGGAAGCGTACTCCTTGCGGTTTTCACCTCTATAAAGAGCATCATTCGCAATCATTAAGGCTGTGCGAACGTAATTCGCTTCATCTGAAATACACGTCAAAAACTCAAATGGAGAAGTCACTTCGACATCGGCTTTTGCAGCACTGACGTATTTAACAACTTCATTCAAAGCTCGTTCACCATGCTCGGGCTGGCCCCAAGAGGTCACGATAACAATAAGCGAGCCGTCCTCTTCCACATGAATCATCGGCTTAGGGCGGACCATCTTACTGCTATACGAGCGTTCTTGAAGCTTCATTACATAGCCCCGTACTTTTTCAATTTGATAAAGGCTTTTTTATAGTACTCACCATCTGGAATATCCTGCTCAAGGATTTTCTTCCATTTGTCTTTTGCACCGGCTTTGGATTCGCCACCTTCGACGTTACCAAAGCTTTCTTCCAAGATACCCTCTTGATACAAAGCCATCATTTGCTTACGCAACTCTGATGTCATTTTTTCGATCTTAGCTGGGATCTCAGGGTTCTGCGGATCAACGACTTTGGCTTTACGCAAAGTCAAAATCGCAGATTTCAGATTTCCTGACTGATACTGCTTTTCTGCTTCTGCAGAGTAGCTCGCTGTTTTTTGCCCCATCATCTGACGAACAGATGCAATCGTGCGACCCGCTTGACCTTTAAGTCCGTTTGGATCTGGCAGTCGGGAGTTCACAACTTTTTCGTAAGCATCGATGATATCAAGCGGGTTCGTTCCCTTTTTATGCACGGACTGAGCTTTGTCGTACATCCCTTTAAGTCTTGCAACTTGAGATTGGTACTCGGCTCTTTGCGCGGCTTTCGCCTCGCGAGTCGCAGTCAAAGCATCCACTTGAGTTTTTAGATCAATGATTTTTGGATGATCCGGATTGAACTGCAATACCGATGTTAAGCAGTTTTCTAGCTCATCCATTGTAGTATTTGGATTTAACTTCTTCTGACAAACAACCACTTGATCCTGAATTTTTTGTTCAGCTTCAGCTTTGGCTTTTTCTTGCTGTTCAGTACGGATACGAAGTTGTTCCAAATAAATCGCTTCTTTCGCAAGACGAGCGATATCTTTGGTATCCTCATACCCTGGAACCAGCTCTTCGATCTTCACGATTTCATCCTGCGCCAACTGATACTTACCTTGCATATACAAGTTCTTAGCATCTTTATAACGCTGACGAATCAAGGACTGCTGTTCTGGTTTCAGCTTACTGAAAACTTCCTGTGGAGATCCCGGAGCCATCACCACACCTGGTGTTGCCGCTGGGCCATCTGGTTTTTTCTCTCCGCCACTGAATAAATAAGCAATCAACACGACAGCAACAGCACCGCCAATAAGTTTTGGACGGTGTTTTTGGAAGTCAAACTTAGGCTTGCCTTCCGGTGCCGGAGCCACAGGACCTGGTACTTGACCATACTGTGGTTGATATTGCATCGGAACGCCACCTTGCTGTTGATAAGGTGCAATTCCATAAGCTTGATCATACTCTGAAGGCACAGCTTGGTTTGACATCTGCACCAATGGATTTGGTGGCGCCACCTTAACCATATCCAAACGACTTTGGAAATGGGCATCGTGCAATTCAAAGAACAGGTAATTGTCTAGGACTGTGATCGCATCACCGCTGCGAATATTGGTCATGTCTGTTGAGGAAATCGGGTTTCCGTTCAACAGAGTTCCATTCACGCTGCCCAGATCAATAATTTGATACTGGTTACCATTGCGACGAAGCTCAAACTGTCTGCGGCTGACACGCTGATCGCGGATTTGGATATGACAAGAGGCATCTCTGCCCGCAATCCATGAATCGCCATCATCCAAACGGATGAGTTCCTTTGCATCATTATTTGAATCAACGATCTTAATATACGCAGATGTCGGAGCGGCACCCACGATAGTCTTCTCAACTCCTGCCTCACCTTGAACGGCTGGCAGATAGCTTGCCTCAACACTTTGAGGAGTGCTTTCAATTGCTGCTGACATCGCAGGCTGCGCATTCGCAGAAGACATCAAGAAATCAAATTCATAGGGAGCAATTGTAAATGTGAAGCCATGATCTAGCGTCAACTGCTGTGTTGGCTCACCATTGACCATCACCTCACCATAGCGAGATACGACCTGAAGAGTCCATTGACCACCGTCAGACGAAAGCTTGAAGTGCTCACGGGAAATACCTTTTTCAGGTTGCAGAACGATATCGCAATCTTCCTTGCGACCTGCCACGTAAGTACGGCCTTCTTCTAGAGGCATGTTGTATACTGTCTTTCCGCGAAGACGAACTATTAGATGTGCCATATTAGAATCGTCCTCCTTCCAGATTTAAAGTACATTCCTCATAGAACTGCTTAGCTTCTTTATAACTTGGATCATCTCGACGATTTTGTAGCATTGTGATCACATTTGAGTAGTTAGACTGACACATACGCCAGTTTTTCTTTTCACGATAACGAGCACCTTGAATCAGGTTGAACTTCACCAACTCATCAAACTTAATTTTAGAAAGATGATAGTAACGTTTCGCCAATTCATTTTCTGGATCTAAGTTAAGCACAACTTGGAACGCTTCACGGGCTCTCGCGTACTGTCCTTGTTGGAAATCACGGAAGCCACGGATAAAGTTTTCCTGAGCACGCTTGTATTGAACAGAGTCGTACTTTTCTTTTTTAATAGAAATCAATTCTTGAGTGCGCTTTTCCGCTTCGGCCACGTCTTGCATACTGATTGCAGACGTTCTGAAGGCATTCGGATCTTTCACTGCCTTTTTAGAAGGAGAGAACAACCACCATCCCACAAGACCTAGAATAACAATAATACCGTAAAAGCGCGCCTTAGGATTTGACAACAAACCACCAGAAGACGCTGGGCGAGGTGCCGCAGGTCTTGGCTGCTGATAGTTGCCTTGTGGCTGCTGCGACATTGGCATTTGCGGTCGCACTTGCCCTGAAGGCATGCTTGGCATTCCTGCAGCTGGCATATTTGGAATACCACTTACAGGAGGAGCCATTGGTTTCAATGTTGGAGCTGTTGAAACTGGTGCTCCCATCGGAGGAGCCACTGGCATTTGCGGAATCGCTGGTTCTGATGCAATCGTTTCTGGAACAAAACGAATTTCAGAATCACCAATTTGAATCACCGAGCCTTTATGTAAAACCTCAGACTGAATGCTTTCGCCATTGAGCATGACGAAGTTCTTTTGACTCAAATTGACGATCAGGAATTCATTCCCGCGCTGACGGATCTCCGCATGTTGACGACTGATACGAGGATCATTCGCCAGAACGATATCATTCTCAGGACCACGCCCCATCGTCGCTGTGCCACCATTAAATGACAAGCGCATACCCGTATGCGGCCCCTTCACCACTTCAATATCAAACTTCAATGCGTCTTTCACTTTAGGAGCTGCCCCCATCAAGAGCCTCCCTCTGCCGGAGAGATCGTGATTACAAAGTAATCGACCTCGTTAGGCTGTGAAGACATGGCCTGACAACTCAAGACACATGGATGACCATTGAACTCGAGCTGATCTGTATGAATCACGCGAGCATTTTCACGCGTACGTGCCATCAAATGATCTAAATTCTGCTGTAAAGCTGCATCTGGAATAGCTTGGAATGGCTGACCAATAACTTGTGCCATATCCGTGCGAGCAATCTGTCCAAACGAAGCACTGCTTGCCATGATACGACCATCTTTAGAGATAGCCACCGCTGGAAAGCCGATCAGTTGAACTAGATTTTCTGCTTCACCATCTTTATTGACGAAGCCACCCATACCACCAGCAGAGCCACCGCCCTCGCCATGGATATAGCGAGTCAGTAAGCTATTGATATTTCCAATCAACGCTTGCAATGGAGGGAAGATAAAGTCGACGGAAGTATTGTCGCTCTTCTCTCTCATCGCCGCATCCAATTGCTGATTCAATGTAACCAGCGGATACTCGACAAGTTTATACAGGAAGAAGAAGATGATCAGACCAATAAGGCTCGCGATCACCAACGTTTGCATGAATAAACTGATAGCGCGACCATCATCAAAGGCCATGCTTCCGATATCGTAAAGGACAATCGCATGTGCTTTTACTGACTGCTCACCGGTATTTGGATCGAATAAACCAATCGGGAAGCTTGCACCAATTGTCGTTGAGTCAACTTCGACCGTTTCAGGGCGCATCTCACGACGTGCTTGATGCACGAACGGCAAGTCTGGCGTCGTACCCGCACGAGTCGCCGGAGCCAAAATCATACCATCAGACTGTTGAACGATAAGAACTTGCTTCACGCCGTCTTCGGATTCAGCCTGATTCGTCGTCAATGAAGAATAACTATTTTGTAGCAATGCCGACTGATTGATCGTCGCCAGAGTTCTTGCAATCGAAGCCGCACGACGTTTACTTTCTGTGATGATACTTGCTCTGGTGATTTGCACCATCGGAATCATCGCCAGCAAAGTCGTCACGAAAATAAATAGAACCACAAAGCCCAAAAGGACCATGCGGAATTCAAGGAATGTTGGAAGCTTGTAAACTCCAGGTAAAGCCACTCGATCAAGATACTCTTCGAGTTTAGCCCACAGAGCCTTCACTCCGCCTGGATTATATGCTGGAGCTGCTTCATGCCCAGGGATTGGATCTGCACCCATAGGTTGTGGCATGCCCATTGGCTGCGGCATTCCTTGTTGAGGCATTGGCATACCTGCAGGAATTCCATAACCTTGCTGTTGCGGAACTGCTGGGGCTTGTGCTCTTTTTTCAGGAGCTGGAATAATATCTGCCAAAACATCGTGAATACCAATTTTATCACCGAGTCTCATAAGACCCGTTTGCATGCGTACACCATTGAGGTAAGTACCATTGCTAGATTTCAAGTCGGTGACCACGATCTTATCGCTATAAACGATGATCTCACTGTGTTCTTTAGAAACACCAGGACTCGTAATTTTGATGTCACATTGCGGAGCCCGACCGACCAAATTTCGGCCCATCTTAAGCTCTATAATGCCTCCGGCTTGAGGGCCGGACAAAATTCTAAGCGCCCACATTGAGTTGGTCTCCCACGCTGATATTCAACTTGCTGCTTACACCTGAAGCCATCTCGATCACAGATCTTGCACCCCATACAGGCAGCACCAATCTCCATGGTTTCACATCTTTATAGATGGCTTTCACTTTCAAATTCTTATCTACAAATACACAATCAATTGCGAACTTCATAAAAAACGTATGGATGCTATTGCATCTTAAGATCCAAAGCGCTTGATCTTCTGCCAGTGAACTGCGACCCAATAAACCCACACCCCGAGTTTGCATGGTCTCAGCGACCTCCAAATTCGGGATCAGTGTGGCTTTAGTTGTTAAGTTCTCTAGCTTCTTCATCATTACTTCGGTCCATACATGAATGAAATCGCCACCGGTCCAAAAACCATAATGAACACGGCCGGTAAAATAAATAACATCAAAGGGATCAGAATTGCTTGAGACGCCTTCGCACCGGCTTTTTCAGCACGCACGAAACGCTCCATACGCATTTGTTCTGACTGATCCTTCAGAACTTGCGAAATACTGGCACCTGTTGCCTCAGCATCAATCAACACCGCCACAAAACTTGTGATCTCGTTCATATCCAAGCGCTCGCCCATTTCTTTCAAGGCTTGAGTCTTAGAAGAACCGATCTTGATATCTTTCAAAACAATACTGAACTCATCAGCCAACACACTTTGTGTGCCTTGAGCTTTATCCACGATCTTTTGGATCGCCGAGAAAAAGTCCAGACCAGCTTCTACTGACAACGCTAGCAAATCGATAAAGAACGGAAGATCCGCGCGCACGGAAAGCTCACGCTTTTTCTTTTCACCCTTCGCGTGAATTTGCGGAAGGTAAAAACCAATCAAGCCCACACCAATACACATTGGGTATGGCAAACCTAATTGCAGCGAGAAGTTCATGATCGTTAAGAAGATTGGGAACATCACGCCCCATAACAACTGCAATCCAATGAACTCGTCTTCGTTCAACTCTTGCGACAAACCCGAAGTCAAAATGAACTTACGAACTTTTTTGCGGTACGCCTCACTACGAATTCTTAAAGCGTGTTGCAATGTGAACTGATGCACCAATGGTCGCGAAAAATTAATTACTGGATTCTTAGACTTAACGGGCTCGTCGTTATTCGCCCACGATAACTGCTGCTTGTCGGCGTTACTTGCAAAGATGGAATTTACAAATAGGAAGACCGCTACTCCTGCTAGGAGCAGACCCAAAATCAGCATTAACTCTGCGCTTCCCATTTTGGCCTCTTTGTGTTCTAGTCAGACTCATGAAATCCATCATCTTGGCATCAGAGTCCCCACGCCGAAAACAACTGCTTCAAGAAGCAGGTTTTTCATTCGACGTAGCATCAGTAAAAGTATCGGAAATTCCTGACAAAAACCTGAATGCGGCAGAGCAGATTTTGGACATTGCCAGACGTAAGGCGAGAGCCGCTTTTGCACACCTAAAGTCCAGTAAATCTCACGAGTTTACTCTCATTTCCGCCGACACTGAGGTGATCTTCGAGGGCCAGCTGCAAGGAAAGCCCTCTGATAAGCAAAATGCCTTTGAAATGTTAAGACGTTTGTCCGGAAAGGTGCATGATGTACAGACCGGAGTCTGCATCATCGACTCAGCATCCGGTAAGGAACTGTCTCAAATTGAAACGACAAAAGTTTATTTCAAGAATCTGACGGACCAAGAAATCTGGACCTATATTGAAACCGGAGAGCCGATGGACAAAGCCGGTGCCTATGGAATTCAGGGTCTGGGTGGCAAATTTGTGGAAAAATTTGAAGGGCCTTTTGATAATGTGGTCGGCCTTCCCGTTCAACTCGTCAAAGACATGCTCGCAAAAATTTAAAAGAAATGCTTCCACGCGAGAGCGAAACTGTCGCCCTCGCCACTTTCGGACTTCATCGTCACGTTATTTAGAACCTGCGTGTACTGAAAAATCGATGTGCGATATCTGAACTCAAGCGCATCTGATTTTGATTTTCCAAATAAGTATCCCATGGCAACCTGCCATCCCGTGTGCCCGCCGACATCTTCGATATCGCCATCCTCAATCATCAAGATGGGAAACGTCACATTGATTCCAATCGGAATATAGAATCTTTCCCAACGATAGATCGCTGACAAATCAAAGCCAATCAATCCCAAATAAGCAGTTTTAGTCGTTCCAAAAATATCGAAGCTTTCATCTTTAACTTTATGCCCAATATCCCAAAAGCTTCCAAGAGCAAATCCCCAGGAATGATCCAACCAGTATATAAAATTAATATCTATGCCGATCGAGGGTTCTGTTTTCAAAATATACTCTTGAGGAGCCGTAACTCCCCCAGATGTCACTTCAGCATTCTTGAATTTAATGTCGGAAAAGTTATTAAGATAAAGGCTGGCAGAAATAAATCCAGCCTTCGTATCATCGGCATCTTCAGTCGCGATGGTGTCTTTTTGATTAGGATTCCACGTCTGCGCCATCACGCCTAACTGCAATGAACATAGAACCATTAGCATGACAAAAATTCTGCGCATAGCTCCTCCTCGGCCATCATCTCTTAAAATGATAGATACAGAAAAGCGGAACACACCCAACATTGTTCATCGACAAGAGAATTTTTGACAGAGGTCTAAGACGGCGCCTCACGTAGAATTAGCTTATTTTCGTAAAGATAATTTTGCAGCACTTGATCAGAGCGAACGAGGTATCCCCGAGCCAGCTCCACAACTCGCGTCCAAGGACGGAAGTCCCAGAATTTTATTTTTAGTGAGCGCGTTTTTGCTGCATTCGTAACGATCATAGCAATCATCCCGCTGATAGAACGCATGAATCCATTGAATGCTGTACGATTTTTAATCTTAATTACCAATTGCAGATGATCCCCGCCATTCACCTGCTCCTGCAGCTGAACACCGTACTTTCGCGCCTGCGCCACCAAAATTTCAGAAATCTTTTTCCAATTTCCGGAATTCCGTAACGACCAATTTCCTTTTGCTTGAGATGAACGAAGCACCACATGCATCGCATGCTTGGTGCTGATAGGACGCGCTGTTTTCGCATGACTGCGTTTTAAAAGCGCACCCCCGAACTGCTTATGAATTCGCAGCCGAGGGTCCTGAGATTTGTATATCGCTGTTCGGGAGGAGCGGTACATGAACGATGTTATAAGACCACCCCCACCCTCCGTCAACAAAAAAGTAGCGATGGTATTTTATTTTGAAATTTCGAGGAAATAATGGGGCCGCATCGCGACATCAATGGTGATTTTCAGGAAAGTCGATGAAGATGGTTTTATGAGCTTTAAAGAGATTCGCGCCGAAATTGGCGCTGATAAAATTCTGGCCGTTTCAAAGTTGCAGCCCGCGCAAAAGATCCGCGATCTTTATGAACAAGGTCAACGGGCCTTTGGCGAAAATTACGTGCAAGAGGCTTTGGACAAAAAAGATCTCCTTAAAGATCTTTCCGATATCGAATGGCACCTCATCGGACATCTTCAAAAAAACAAAGCAAAATTCGTGGTTGGACAATTTGCCCTGATTCACTCCGTAGACTCCTTGGAGCTAGCACAAACACTCAGCCGCCAATGTGAAAACAAACAGGTCACTCAAAAAATTTTGATTCAGGTGAATCTGGCCAACGAAGAAAGTAAAAGCGGTTTCGATAAAAACACGGTCATCGCGGATTGGACCAAGCTCTGCGCCCTGCCCCACCTTACTATTGAAGGCCTGATGACGATGCCCCCTCTTACCGAAACGGGTGAAGAAGTTCGCCCCTACTTTAAAGAGCTCCGCGAACTTCAACAGACATTACAAAAACAAACGGACCTTAACCAACACCCTTTGAATAAGCTATCCATGGGCACTAGCAATGACTTTAGAGTCGCCATCCAAGAAGGCGCCACCCTGGTTCGCTTGGGCACTATTTTATTTGGAGCTAGAAATTAACCGAAACTTCCTTTCGGGGAGTCTGACATAGTGGATGAATTCATTTGGAGAATTCCTTTGCTAAAGGTAGGATGAATTTATGAACCCACTGCTCAAAGCTCAAAAAATCGGATTTCTGGGTGCAGGCAACATGGCGCAAGCTATGATCAAAGGCCTTATCGAAGGCGGAATTCCTGCTGGTCACATTTACGCAACTAACAGATCAGAAGGTAAGCTGGTTAAACTGGTTGAACAGTTTAAAATCAACTCCCTTAAGAACAATGAAGAACTCATTGATCTCTGTGACATCATTATCTTGGCGGTTAAACCGCAAGATCTTTTGACAGCTCTCGAACCCGTCGGCCGCGCCTTTGACGAAAATAAGATCGTCATCAGTGTTGCAGCAGGTGTTCGCATGGAAAAACTGGAAAGATTTTTAAACAACGCTCGCCTAGCTCGAGTTATGCCGAACACGCCGTCCGTTATCGGTCGCGGTGTTATTGGATACCTACTGAACGATGACGACGACGCTGCTCTTGAAAGCACCGTTGAAGATCTATTTGAGCCACTGGGCCGAGTGATCAAAGTTCACGATGAAGATCAGTTTGAAGCTTTGATGATTTCCTGCTCTAGCGGAACCGGTTTTGTTTTTGAAATGATGATGTACTGGCAGGATTGGATCGAGGAGCATGGCTTTTCGATTGAAGAAGCCCGCGTGATGACGATTGAGACATTTGTGGGGGCTTCCTTGCTAGCAGCACAGGCCCGCGAAAACGTTGAAGACCTTCAGGCCCGCGTCACATCTAAGAAAGGCGTTACGGCAGCTGGACTTCAGTCCATGCGCGAACTGGAAATCGAACGCGCTCTTCGCATCAGCTTTGAAAAAGCCGCGATGAGAAACAAAGAAATGGCCCGGGAGATCAAATAACCTTGCCCGGGTGCCAGATCGACTTTTATCCTTATTTCATAATGTTCAAGGAGGAACACGATGAAGATTACTCCCATTGATATAGCCCACAAATCTTTCGGTAAGAAAATGATGGGCCTCGATTCTGACGAGGTTATGGATTTCCTCCAACAGGTCGCTGCACAAATGGAAGCCTTGATTCAAGACAGAAACGCTCTTAAAGAAGCTCTTCGCGAAAAAGAACTTTCTTTGATGGAATATAAAGAGCGCGATCAAGTTTTGAAAGAGACAATTGCTACAGCTACACAAATGGCAGATCGTTTGCGCCAAGACGCTGAACGCGAAGCTAAACTTATCATTGCTGATGCCAACCAAAAAGCTGAGATCATCACTCGCGACTCTCGTGATTCATTGAAAAAAATGTATCAAGAGGTTAACGAGCTTAAACGCGCACGTATGCAATTCGAAGCAAACTTGAAGGCGTTGGCACAAGCTCACCTTTCATTGCTAGAGCAAGGCGAAAAATATATGCCACAAATGCATTTGCAAAACCAAACGTTTGCAAACAGCACAACTGCTGGCAACGGAGCAGGAAACAACACACGCTCCACTAATATTTCCCCTCTGTCTGCTGAGTAATTTAAAAAGTGATTGAAGAAATTAAAGGTGGAGTTCGACTCCACCTTTTTATTCAGCCCAAGTCTTCTAAGAATCAAATTGTGGGTCCCCACAACGGCTTATTAAAAATCAAAATTGCAGCTCCACCCGTCGATGGCGAAGCCAATGCAGAACTGATCGAATTCTTATCTAAATTATTTAAGGTTCCCAAGCGCAGCATCACCTTGGTGAAAGGCGATACTGGCCGGACTAAGACTGTCGATATCGACGGGATTAATTTAGAAAACGCGCAGAAACTAACGTCCCCCGCGCTTTAACTCCACTTCAAATTCCGTTTTATCCAACTCTTCTTGGATATTGATCTGTTTAGGCTGTTTTTTCTTTTTAGTTGGACGAGCTTTGAACTGTTTTTGATCGACACCATCATTTGTGTCTTCTCTGAATTTACGTGTGCTAGGTGTACTGATGGTCGTGTCAGAACGATCATACATATTTGAACGACCCGTTGGAGCCGGAGCCACAGAGGGAGATGATGGAGTATAGGTTGTCGGTGCGTAGTGCTCTTCCGTATATCCTTCAGAAAGATCAAAACTGTAACGGATAAATGCACCAGCGTGATATCCAGCTGCTGCGTTTTCACCGGCGACAGTCGCTCCACCATTTAGTTGAACGCTCCACTTGGGATCGATCATCCAGGTCGCATAGAAAAGCGTATCGATCGACGACGGATTTACAGAATAGAATTTATAAGAACCTGCATTTACATTCTGCAAGTAGGCATTACGGATGTACTTCGTGCCGGTGTCTTTATCGTCAGAGATCGATTGGCTGCCAAGAACCTCGCCACCAAAACGCAGACTGTTGGCCTTTAATTGCAAACCTCCACCCCATGGCATCAAAGAAGATCTTCCATCGCCGCGATAGTCATAACCGATCCAACCGTAAATTCGAGCTGTGCCGTAGTCCTTTTGTGCCGTCAATCGACCCCAAAATTCATAAACACCCTCGGAATTCAAAGCATCATCCCCGGATTTAGCCACTTCAGTCATGGGGATCAACGCACCGAACTCGGGAACCAACTGAATAAGACCGTCATAGATAACGAAATCGAACCCAGCCACAATATTGGTAAAGGTCGTATTCGTGCGCGTTGCGACGGAGTTTTTGCTTTCTGCGGAGCTCATCGTTCCAGAGGCAAACAGCGACCAGCTGCGCGTAGGCATGTAACGAGTCGACAGATTCATATCCAAAAGTTGGTAATGGTTTCCACTGGTTAGGTTGGTACTGCCATCACCAAAATTGTCATAATTGGCTTCCGAATAAAAGAAATTCGTACCCAATTCAAAATCCCAACGGTCACGACGAAACTCTTTGTAATTATCAAAGGCGACGGCCGTAGACGCCGTCATCATCAAACCCACCAGGAACGCACTCAAACATTGAAGATTATTTGCCATTTTCATCAGTTCCTAATAATAACAAAGCCATGACTTCGACATCAAACAAATCACAGCTTGCGATCATCTTTTTCACCGTATTCCTCTATCTTGTGGGCTTTGGTGTAGTTATTCCGATCATTCCACTTCTTAGTAAGAACTTTGGAGCCACAGCCCTGCAAACTGGTTTGTTGCTCTCAGTATATTCTTTGATGCAATTTTTGTTTTCACCATTTTGGGGAAAACTCAGCGATCGCATGGGTCGTCGTCCAATTCTTTTGTTCTGTCTGTTTGGCGAAGGTCTTTCGTACATCATGTTTGCTTGGGCTCGCTCGCTTGAGATGCTTTTCATCGCACGCTTGCTTGCAGGTTTTTTCGGCGCAAGTCTTTCAACAGCCTCCGCTTACATCTCTGACATCACTCCCAAAAATCAACGCTCGAAAGGCATGGCTTTAATTGGCGCAGCTTTCGGACTAGGATTTGTTGTTGGCCCCGCTCTTGGTGGGTTGCTTGCTGTTTGGGGTAATCATATTAACCCAGCACCTCACTTCGACACATCCTTCGCCGCCTACTGGGTTGCAGCTCTTTGCTTTGCCAACTTCCTTTTCGGGATCAAATTCCTGAAAGAATCTTTATCAGAGAAAAGCGAATCCGCAGCTAAGAAAAAACGCTTCTCTGTTATGTGGCACTACCTGAACATCAAAACTGTCGGCGCGTTGATGACCGTCTTCTTGTTGTCCTCTCTGGCGATGTCCGGAATGGAAGCGACTTTGATTTTGTTCATGGGCGAAAAATTCCAATGGACGATTAAACAAGTGAGCTTTGGTTTCGCCTATATCGGTGTGATCATCATTTTCACGCAAGGATTTTTGGTTCGCCGTATGCTTCCAAAGTATGGCGAACGCCAAGTCTTGCGTATCGGGCTTGCATGTTTTGCAGTTGGCTTAACTACGATTGCATTTTCAAACACACTGCTTGGAATGGCGATTGCGATGACTTTGCTTTCCCTGGGCAATGGCCTTTCAAATCCATCTATCTTGGGCAGTATCAGTTTGTTAACGGATGCTAAAGAGCAAGGAGCTGCGATGGGGGTGACCCAAAGTATGGCCTCCCTTGGTCGTATTTTAGGACCAGCTCTTGGTGGAGCTTTGTATGGTAGTGTGGCTATTACAGCACCATTCTGGGTGTCTGGCGGAATGGCATTTGTGGCTCTTGCCATCGTACTTTTGAACTTTAAATTGATCCCCGATCACGCACGTGTAGGTTAGAAATATGGACATCAGCCAGCTTGGATATTTTCAATTCAACAACCTTATCAAAGGCCGAATTCCAATGGTCTTGGTCAACTTGGGTGTGGATTTAAAGTCATTCTATGGACACGTAGAAGCCCTTCATATTAACAACTGCCAAGTAACGGGTTCCACTGAAGAAATTGTGAACCAAGTGCAAAGCAAAAAACTTCCTTCACATTATCCCATCGTATTAATCGACATAAATGGCACAAGCTACGCCCCGGTCGTACAGGCACTTGAGGCCCAGGGATTCAACAATGTCTACACTGTCAAAGGTGGACTTTCCGAATTAGAAAAAGAAAAACAACAAGGATAAATCAAGGGGATGAAAATCCCCTTTTTTATTTTCACAGCACTTCGTTAGTTTTCTGTCAGTGTGACACAAACCACACTTTTTATTCTGTTACGCAATTAACACAGACAAGCGACACAGTTGAATAACGTTTGTTTGCCTTAGAATTTGGCTATAGCATAATGACATCGTTAACGGACATAACGAACAAATTAACCAAAACTTTTTATAGAAGGACATTTAATGAAAAAGTTTTTCCTAGCCGCTTTGGCAACGACAACAGCTGTATCTGCAGCAAATGCAGGTACTTTGAATTTTGACGCTCGCGCAGACTACGATACTTTGACGTATCAAGATTCTCCGACTCAATTGGATTCTAACAAATTTTATTTCAAAACAATCCGTTTGGATTACCAAGGCAAAGTAAACGAAGATCTTTCTTACCGTTTGCGTGCTGCTTACAACAAAAATGCAACGACTACTGCTGGCGCGGGTGACAACTCTCAAACAGCTCTAGAGTTCGCATACATCACTCACAAAATGGGCGATCTTTCTTTGCAAATGGGTAAATTGGGTTCTGAATACGGTACTTTCGAGTCTCAAACTTCTGGCGCAGACTTGTACCTTACTTCTCAAGCCTACACTAAAACAGGCCCTAACGGCGCTTTGGTTGGTCAATACTTGAGCTCAAGCAACCTACTATACGTATTGGGTGCTAAATTGGCTTGGACTATCACTCCAGACCAATCTCTTTCTTTGGTTGCTTTCAAAACTCCAGACACATTGACTGCAACTACTCCTCCTCCAGTAGCAACTTCAAATGCAATGATGGAAGGTCTTATCTATAAAGGCGCTTTCATGGAAAAAACTTTGAAAGTTATGGCTTCTTACCACTACGGTGTGGGTACTAACTCAAAAGATAAATACAACTTGGGTTCTGCTGGTATCAACTGGTCTTTCCTTCCAACTTGGAACGCAGAAATCGATTACACGACTTCTTCTTTCGAAGCTGACGCTGGTGGCGCTAAAGACTCTATCAACTCAATCATCGGTAAAGTTGCTTACACTGGTTTCGAGCAATGGACTCCACGTCTAGAAGTTATCTCTTCAGAAGAAAAAGTTGAAACAAATGCTACTGCTACTAACAACGGAACTAACAAGTTCATGGGTTACGGCGCAGTTGTTGAATTCAAACCAATCGCTGACACTAATTTCCGTTACCATGTTGCTTACAGCAACACGACTCAAGAAATGGCTAACTCTGCACTTAAAGACGCAAAAGTTGACCAAATCACTGTTGGCGTTCGTTTGAACTCTGACTTGTTGAAATAGTCAAAAAAGGTCCCAATAACCGACTTTTATCAAGGGAGGCCCCAAAGCCTCCCTTCTTTTTTGCCCCAATACCGACACGCTGCGTTCCTAAAAACCGGCAGGCGCCTTTTCCCGGGCTGGATCTACCCTAAATGGCTTAAATCTGATAGCCTCAAACGGTTAAAAATCTTACTCCGACAAGGTCGGAGTGCAGACCTGTTGGGGTATCAAAATGTCAGAACAACTTTCAGATCGCTACAATCCCGCTGATGTAGAAAACAGAACATATCAGTGGTGGGAAAACGCCGGCTATTTCAAGGCGCAGGATAAATCCACTAAACCTCCATTCTCAATTATTCTTCCTCCACCAAACGTCACTGGCTTCCTTCACATGGGTCACGCTTTGGATCACACGATCCAAGATATCCTAATCCGTTGGAAAAGAATGAATGGCTACAACACGATGTGGTTGCCGGGAACGGACCACGCGGGTATCGCCACGCAGTCTGTGGTTGAGCGCGAACTTAAAAAAGAAGGCGGCCCAACTCGTCATGAACTAGGTCGCGAAAAATTCGTAGAAAAAGTTTGGGATTGGAAACACCAATACGGAAATCGTATTTACTCACAAATGCGCAGACTCGGTGACTCTTGTGATTGGGATCGTGCTGTATTTACTTTGGACGAAGGCGTATCAAAAGCCGTTCGCAAAGTTTTCGTTACTCTTCACCAAAAAGGTTTGATCTATCGTGGTCAACGTCTGGTGAACTGGTCAGGCCCTCTTGAAACAGCGATCTCTGACTTGGAAGTTGAACACAAACAAGTTAAGGGTGCGCTTTATCACATCAACTATCCTCTTGAGGATGGCTCTGGCTTCCTGACTGTAGCAACAACTCGTCCAGAAACTATGTTGGGCGATACAGCTTTGTGCGTTCACCCTGAAGACGAACGCTACAAACACTTGGTTGGCAAAAACGTTATCGTTCCTTTGATCAACAGAAAAATCAAAATCATCGCTGACGTTTACGTTGATAAAGCGTTTGGTTCTGGCGTGGTGAAAATCACTCCGGCTCATGATTTCAATGACTACAAAATCGGTAAAACTCACCACTTGGAATTCATCAACCTTTTGACGAAAAAGGCAGAGATGAATGAAAACGCGGGTCCTTATGCAGGACTTAAAGTTGCTGACGCTCGTAAAAAAGTGATCGAAGACTTGAAAGCGCAAAATCTTTTGGTGAAAGAAGAACCACATGTTCACTCTGTAGGCCACTGTTCACGCTCTGGTGCTGTAGTTGAGCCATTCTTGTCTGAACAATGGTTCGTTAAGATGGAACAACTTGCGACGCCGGCTAAGCGCGTGGTTGAAAGCGGCACTATCCGTTTTGAACCAGAGTCTTGGACAAAAGTTTACCTTCACTGGTTAAACAATATCGAAGACTGGTGTATCTCTCGCCAATTGTGGTGGGGTCACCGTATTCCAGTTTGGTATTGCAACGCTTGTAACCATCAAACAGTTTCCGAAACAGATGTAACAGCTTGTGAGAAATGCGGTAAGACCGATGTTCACCAAGACGTTGACGTTTTGGATACTTGGTTCTCTTCTGCTCTTTGGCCGTTCTCTACAATGGGTTGGCCGAATGAAACTGAGACATTGAAAACGTTCTACCCAACTAGTTACTTGGTAACTGGTCACGATATTATTTTCTTCTGGGTTGCACGTATGATCATGATGGGTCTGGAGTTCAAACGTGATGTTCCGTTCAGAACGGTTTACATCCACGGTTTGGTTCGCGACTCTCAAGGCCGCAAGATGTCCAAGTCTTTGGGTAACTCTATCGACCCGGTTGAAATGATCGATAAGCACGGTGCCGATGCCCTTCGCTTTACATTCGCCGCTCACTTGTTCTCTGGTAAAGACATCAAGTTCAGCGAACAGCGTCTGGAAGGTTACCGTAACTTTATGAACAAGATCTGGAATGCGGCTCGTTTCGCACTTTCAAATCTTGCTGACTTTAAAGTTCCTGCTGAAGGCGTAAAGGCTTTGCCAAACAAAGCGCACATCAGCGTGTTTGACCAATGGATCATCTCGAAACTGGCCGAAGTGACTAAAGAAGTTGAAGAAGCAATGGAGCAAGAGAGATTCTCTGACGCTGCCACAGCTCTTTATCAGTTCATCTGGAATCAATTCTGTGACTGGTACATCGAATTCACGAAACCAATCATGAATGGCACGAATGCCGAGGAAAAAGCAGCGACTCAACTGGTGATTGCACAAGTTTTGAATCGCATCATGCGTTTGCTTCACCCATTCACGCCGTTTATCTCTGAAGAGATTTACCAAAAGCTTCCGATCAAATCAGAAGCTTGTATCGTGGATCAGTATCCGAACACTCGTAACGATAAAGACTTCTTGGCTCTGGGATCTTCTCAAGCAGCCTTTGAAATCGATATCGTAAAAGAAGTGATCACAGCTATGCGCAACATCCGTGGTGAAAACCGCATCAGCCCTGCGATCAAACTAAATGTTCGTTTGGGTGTAGCGAATGATCAGGTTCAACATATCTTGAGCAACAACCGCACGGCTTTGATGACTATGGGCCGCCTTGAAAACATGGACATCGGTGCTGAAGGCAACTTGATGAAGTGTGCAGTGGCTCCAGTTGTGGTTAAAGATGCAAACGTAAAAGTTATCATCCCGCTTGAAGGTTTGGTTGATTTCGACGAAGAGATCAAGCGTATCAACAAGGCGATTGAGAAGTTCAACAAAGACATCTCGATCTTGTCAGGCAAGCTATCGAATGAAAAATTCGTAGCAAACGCCGACGAAGACGTGATCGCAGCAGACCGTGCATTGCTAGCGCAATCCAAAGTTCAGCTGGAGTCTTTGAAAGACGCTTTGACTCGCTTCCAATAGAAATTAAAACATTCAAAAACAAAAAAGGCTTCCCTCACCAGGAAGCCTTTTTTTATTGGAACAAACTGAATCTGGATATTAGTTACAAGAGCACTTCATTTGGTCTGAGTCCGCGTCTGTGCAACGGAAATAGTTTCTAAGGTGGTTTGCCACGAATGAGTAGACTTTACCGTTACGTTCAACGAAGTGAAGTTCGTCGGCGTTCTTGTAAGTCGCCACTCTGGATTTCATTTCAGTGATGACCTCTCTGCCCTCGACAAGCTTTGCAATAGCCGCATCAGAAGGGTTGTCTTTCAATTCGCCATCTAAGCGAAGGTCACGAACCTTACCTGTCACCAACATCGTGTAGTGACGAACTGTGCGATTCTGAGGGGCCTCTGGCGCCTCTAGTTCCCCTTCGTATTCTACGAAGACACGACGAATTTCACCGTCTTTAGATTTAGTATCGACCGACGTCCACTTGTCTTTAACTTTTGCAACTTCGCCGAATGCAGGTGCCAAAACTTTGTGAAGAGCCTCCACATTGAAATCATCTTGTGCATTCAATGTACCAGCTTCAACTCCCAAGCACTGACCAAGTCCCGAAAGATTTGTATTCCATGCTTCAAAGCGTGCATGATCTTCCATCTCTGTTGGCAAAAAGCCTGCAGCCGGTGGAGCATCTGTTTTTGATTTATCTTGAACTGTAGATGGGTATTTAAACGGAGGCATGTCTTCTGGGAACTGGCCAACATGCCCTGCTCTTTGCTTAAGAATAAAGAGACTTGTGCAGATTAAAAGAATCACTACTAACATTGGAAGAACGATTTTTTTATTAGTCATTCTTCCAATATCGTTTCAACCCTCGCTTGGGTCAATACTCTTACTTAATTAGGCCGATTTCACGAAGACGTTGCATCAAGAAATCTTGGCCCGTGATGTCTGCATACTTCGCTCCGTTACCTCTGCAAGAAGGCAGGCAGCTTAGCATCGCGTCTGGGAACGGATGCATAAAGAATGGCATCGAATAACGGTGAGAGTTCGTTCCATCTTGCGGATTGATCACTCGGTGAGTCGTTGATGGCAATACATCATTTGTTAATCGAGCCAACATATCACCAACGTCGACGATCAATGTGTCTGGTTCAGATTCGATATCCAACCAAGTGCCATCACGATCTTGCAATTGCAGACCAGAAGCCGTCGCTGCTGGAAGAATTGTGATGAAGTTAATATCTTCATGAGCCGCTGCGCGAACACAACGCGGATCAACACCTTCTGGAATTGGTGGGTAATGCAACAAACGAAGGATGGAATTTCCGTCTTTCATCATGCGTGCAAAGAAATCTTTGTCGAGCTCCAGAGGCATCGTCAAAGCTTCAAGCATAACATTACCAGCCTCTTCAAGTGCTGCGAACAATTTCAAGAAATGAGTTTTGAATTCAGGGATCTCGTTTGTTGGCCAGATATTATCTGGATAAACGGATCTCAAAGAGTTACCCGCCTCAAGCTCGCGACCCACATGCCAGAATTCTTTCAAATCCATGACTGGAGAATCTTTCGCGTGCTCTTTACCAAACGGAGTGTAGCCACGTTGGAAACCAGCTGTTGGAGAGATATAAGATTTTTTTACTTCTTCAGGTAATGCATAGAATTTTTCAAGAAGGCTGTAAGCTTTATGAAGATCCTCTGCTTTTACATTGTGATCTTTCAGAATGATGAAACCATACTCTTTAAGGCCGGTGAAAAGCTGATCGATAAAGCGTGCTTTATCAGAACCAGAACCTTGAGTGTAACTTGCTAGGCTTAGTGTCGGAACTTTACGAAGAGTACTATTCTCTGAGTGAGAGCTTGTTTCGATCGTTCTCATATTCATCCCCTTGGCTTGTTGGTATGGGTGGAACATATCAAGCTGCTGAATCTAAAGGCAACTGCAACTAATTATGCGTAAAAAGAATATCGAGAACTTTGACAAGATTTGAACTTTCAAATTCAAAATGAATGTCCCCATCAAACAATCTCACTGCGTGCTTATTTCTGTAAGGAGACGCATTTTCCCCCTCATAACCGCGATAAACGACAGGACGCGGATCAAGCTTCAATGTGTCTTCGATCACTTCTTGCAGTTTTTTGTCAGGATTTCGTTTTTGCCAATCTGCGAGTAATTTTGACGCGTGTTCAGTGAACTCAACCTGGATTGGATCTTTTACAACTTCAGAAGTCCATCCTGTCTTCGCATTTGGAATAGATTCGATCTCTGGCAAATAAGGTTTGATATCCAAAATCGGAGTGCCATCCACCAAATCCGCTCCAGACACGATGATCCCGTCTTTTTCAACTTTCACAAGTTCAACTAAAGATAGACCAATTGGATTAGGACGATGAGGAGTGCGAGTTGCAAAGAGACCAATGCTCTTGCCGCCCATGCGTGGAGGATGGACCTTGGCGTGATAGCGAGAGACTTTGTTTTGGTGAAAGACCCACACCAACCAAACATGACTGAAACCTTCGAGCCCCTGCAAAGCCTCTTCTGGCTGAAGTTCGGCGCGGATTTTCAATTTGGCCCACGCACTTTTCACCAATCCAGGCTGGCGCGGAGTTCCAAATTTATCCTTAAAACAGCTCTCAATAAATCCAATAGGTTCCATGCCATGGGGGTACCTTTTGGAAGCTCACTGCGTCAAGCAAAAAGGCCGATCTTTCGAATCGGCCTTCGCTGTTCTCTATTTTACGGGAGAGGGAACTTTTTAGAAGTTACCTGAACGTCTCATCAAACCATCACGATTTTTGATGATGATTTCTTTGCCGTTCAAGTCGATCAAACCTTCGTTTTTGAACTCAGTCAGATGACGAGACAAAGACTCATTGATCGTACTCGCAAGTTGAGCGAACTCATTACGAGTAAGTTTTAAATTCAAAGAAATGCCATTTGGCGTTTGTGCACCGAAACGGTCTGCCAAAATCACCAATTGGTAAGCGATACGCTCTTGAACAGAAGCCAAATAATGCAATTGGCTTGTTTGCTCAAATGACTCAAGGTCATTCACCGATTGATTCAAAAGCAATTTTACCATTGGTGAAGCTTGTGCCATAGCAACTTGGATCAATTCTCTTGGGTACAACCACAAGACAGTCGATTTCACTGCTTTAGCGTGACACTGTGTAACGCCACCTTTAACCAAGGCTTTGTAGCCAAAGTATTCACCTGGAGATACCAGCTTTGTGACATATTCATTTGTTGTTGTACGTCCACGTGCGTGAGAACGATTTACGACAACTTTGATGCATCCCGATTGAACGTAATACAAACCTTTTGGAGTGTCGCCTTCCTTAAAGATCATCTCCTCTTCTTTGAGGTGAATCACTTCGTATGGGACATTCGAAGTAGTTGGGATGTTTAAATTTTGTTGGCCCATAAAACCTAGGGAGTTAACTCCGCCGTTGAGTATCGTTTGCGATTCCATGCTCTTAGTCCTCCGTGCTTTTTCTGAGTTGTTGTTAACCTTTTGAGCCATCCTAAACTGGTATAAAACAAGTGCCTAATTGAAATTAAGACATAACCGACTTGTAAGAGTTCACCATTAGAGAAATGAAATGATTTGCCTTGACTCACAGAGTGGGGGCGCATACTTTCAGCCCGACAAAAAATCTTAAAAAATTTGTGATATCAAAAGCTTATTAAATGCGCAGTCGCATAAAAAATATGCGTATGAAGGAATCTTCAAATGATCAAAAAATTTTTCGTTACGCTTCTTTTTCTGTCAATCAGCACCAACGCATTCGCAAATATTAAAGTAGGTCTAGTTCTAGATAAAGGCGGAAAAGATGATAAATCTTTTAACTCTGCTGCATACGCTGGAGCTACGAAAGCAGAGAAAGATCTGCAAATCGAATTGAAGTACGTAGAGGCAACTGACACAAATGCGATTGAGAATTTACATCGCAACTTTGCTCGCAAAAATTATGATCTAGTTATCGGTGTTGGCTTTGCACAAACTGATGCTGTTAAAAAAGTTGCAGCACAATTTCCAAAAGTAAAATTCGCGATCGTTGATGGCGAGATCACTGCAGCTAACGTTCGCTCTTTGATGTTTGAAGAGCACGAAGGTTCTTTCCTTGTGGGTGCTTTGGCGGCGATGGCTTCCAAAACTCACTCCGTTGGTTTTGTCGGCGGCATGGATATTCCTTTGATCCGTCGTTTTGCGATGGGCTACGCGGCCGGTGCAAAATACGTTGATCCAAAAATCAAAATTTCTGAAAACTACGTGGGCGTAACTGGTGAGGCTTGGAACAATCCCGCTAAATCTAAAGAGTTGGCTCTTGCTCAATACGGTAAAAACGTAGACGTGATCTTCGTTGCCGCTGGCGCTTCCAACACAGGCGTATTCGATGCTGCTGAAGAAAAGAAAAAATTCGCAATTGGCGTCGATTCAAATCAGAACTGGATGAAACCTGGCACAATCCTGACTTCCATGTTGAAGGCCGTTGATGTAGCTGTATACGACACCATCAAGGAAACAAAAGATGGCAAGTTCACAGCGGAGATCGCTCGCTATGGACTTAAAAACAGCGGTGTAGATTACACGCTGGATAAACATAACGAAAAGCTGATCACTGCGGACATGAAGAAAAAAGTCGACGAGATCAAAAAACAAATCATCTCCGGCAAAATTCAAGTCCCTGACTACTACAAGAAGAAGTAAGCCCGATGACAAAAGTCCCTGCTGTTGAATTTCGAGGTATTTCCAAAATTTTCGGTGACTGTGTCGCCAACGAAGATATCTCTTTCAAAGTAACAGCAGGTTCGATCCACGGCATCGTTGGTGAAAACGGTGCCGGCAAATCCACTGCCATGAAAATTCTGTTCGGACTCTACAAGCCTTCCGGCGGCGAGTTCCTAGTTCACGGCACCACTCAATTCTTTGATTCCTCTATTGATGCGATGAAAGCCAAAATCGGCATGGTTCACCAACACTTTATGTTGGCAGAGCCTTTGACTGCTTTGGATAATATCTTACTTCAACAAGATGGCGGCGCATTCTCTCTCTTGCCACGCGCAGAGCAAATGAAACGACTGAACGAAGTGGCTGCACGTTATGGCTTTGACGTAGATTTGCACGCAAAGATCGAAGACCTATCCGTCGGCGCTCAACAACGTGTTGAGATTTTAAAGATCCTTGCGCAAAACTCAGAAATTCTAATCCTTGATGAACCTACTGCGGTATTAACTCCACAAGAGGTTCAAGACTTCTTTAAAAACCTTCGCCAATTAAAAGCCGAAGGTAAAACCATCTTGATCATCACTCATAAGTTGAAAGAAGTGATGGCCCTGACTGATGAAGTAACAGTATTCCGCGCTGGTAAGGTTATTGGCACTCGCAAGACTGCCGAGACATCCATCGCAGAACTAGCAGAGATGATGGTCGGTCGCCGCTTGCAAACTCCGCACGAGCGCAACACGAGCATCGATCCTAAACCAGTCATTGAGATTGAAAATCTAAATGCAGAAATCGGCACTCACTTCGTTGAGAACTTGAATCTAACAGTACAGGCTCGCGAAATCGTCGGCATCGCTGGTGTCGAAGGCAACGGGCAAGATGTTTTGATTCGCGCTCTTCTGGATAAGCATGCGTTTTCCAAAAAGCACCGCTCTGGAAAAATTATGATTCACGGGCAAGTGGGATCTTTTCCGGAAGACCGCCTGCGCTTTGGTGTTTTGCCCTCACGTCCTGCTTATGAAAATTATATTTTGGGTCAACACCGCTCGGCTAAATTTGCTCGCGGGATTTTCCTTAAAATCAAAGACATCATTAAAGCGACTCGCGATGCGATGGAGCAGTATGATGTTCGCCCTCGCAATGAAAACTTAGCCTTTGATAGATTCTCTGGCGGTAACCAACAGAAGTTGGTTGTTGCCCGCGCCTTGATTCAAAAACCTCAAGCTGTGATCGCCGCTCAACCCACTCGTGGTGTTGATATCGGTGCTATAGAGTTTATCCATAATGAAATCCGTGCCGCTCGCGATGAGGGCGCTGGTGTTCTATTGATCTCTTCAGAGCTTGATGAGTTGATGGGGCTTTCTGATCGTATCTTAGTTCTTTATAAAGGCCATTTCGTGGCTGAATTTGCTCGTCATGAATTTAACGAGATCAAAATCGGCGCGGCAATGGGAGGTGGCCATTGAAACGTATTTTAGGTTTTGTTCTTGGTTTGGTTGCCGCACTTTGCTTGGCTTTCTTTGCCGGTGAAAATCCACTGAATATCTTTATGATCCTGGTACGCAGTGCTTTTGGATCTATGTACGACTTCGGTATGACGTTGTCTTATGCAACGCCGATGATCTTTTGTGGTCTTTCGGTTGCCATTGGCTTTCATGCAGGCATGTTCAACATCGGAGCTGAAGGTCAGTTAACGATGGCAGCAGTGGCTGCCGCAGCGATTGGCGTTTTCTTTCCTAATGTTCCCTTCCCTATCGCTCCCCTTGTTGCGTTTATCGGTGCGTTAGCTGTCGGCGCATTCTGGGGCTGGATCGTCGGTATCCTAAAAGCTTTGCGTGGCAGCCATGAGGTTATCATCACGATCATGATGAACTTTATCGCTGCCGGTCTGGCGAGCTGGATTGCTCTTAAAGTCATCCCAAATCCAAACTCTCAAAATCCAGAAACAGCATTGGTGTCTTCGAACTATATGTTCAAAGAATACGATCTAATTGCTCGCTGGTTCCCGGATACTCCTGTGAATGCTTCTTTGGTGTTCGCGGTTGTTTTGGCAGTTTTGATGTGGATATTCCTCTGGAAAACCACATGGGGCTTTGAATTGCGCGCGGTGGGCTCAAATCCTGAAGCGGCTCAACGTTCTGGGGTTTCTGCAAAACGTATTCAAATCATCGCCATGGCTTTGGCGGGAGCTTGCGCCGGATGTGTCGCTTTATCTGAGGTTTTAGGCAGTGCCGGACAATATCGCGTGGGCTTCTCTCCAGATTATGGCTTCATTGGTATCGCCGTGGCTTTGCTCGCAGCAAATAATCCACTGGGAGTTATCGCTGCTGGATTTCTGATGGGCGCACTTCATAAAGGTGCTTCCGATTTGGATCTTGAAACTTCCACGATCACTCGTGATTTCTCTCGTATTATTCAAGCGTTCATTATTCTTGGCGTGGCTGCAAGTGCCTACTGGGAATATAGACTCCGTCGCAGAAGGAAGAAGGACTAATGGAATACTTTTTCATGATCTTTGCATTGCTGCTGGCGACGTTGCGTTTAGCGACTCCTCTGATCTTTGCCTCTATGGGTGGTATGATGAGCGAGCGTTCCGGCGTTGTGAACGTGGCTCTTGAAAGCTTTATGCTTGTCGGAGCCTTCACTGGGTCTGTTGTTGCAACTTATTCTTCATCTGCCTGGATGGGTTGGGGTGCGGCTTTGATCGCGGGGCTTCTGATTGGTGCTCTATACGCTTTATTTGTGATCGAAATGGGCGCCGATCAAATCGTGACTGGTATGGCCTTCAATCTTTTAGTGATGGGTGTGATTCCATTCGTTACTAAAATTCTGTTTAACTCTACTGGCTCTACACCGTCTTTACCTGTTGAGTTCCGCTTTAACTACGAGCCTTTGATTTTTGCATTCGTGCTTGTCGCTGCACTCACCTTCTGGCTTAAAAAATCTCGCTCCGGCCTATGGATGCTGTTTGCTGGTGAAAACCCAGATGCATTGATGGCTGCGGGCGTGAGTGTGCGCAAAGTTCGTTGGGCTTGTGTTACTTTAAGCGGTGCTTTTGCTGCCTGGGGTGGCGCGAGTCTTTCATTGTTCCTAGCTTCCTCTTACTCACCAATGATGACTGGTGGCCGTGGCTTTATGGCTTTGGCGGCTTTGATCTTTGGTAAATGGAAACCACTTCCTGCATTCTTTGCCTGCTTGTTGTTTGCATTCGCTGATGCTGTGCAAATTCGTCTGCAAGGTGTTCAAGTCGGTGGCATGACCATCCCTGTTCAATTTATTCAGATTTTACCATACATCGTTACAATCGTGGCCCTAGCAGGATTTATCGGCGCTAGCCGTCCTCCTAAAGCCTTGGGTCGCGAACTGTAGAAGGAGTTCAACATGTTTAAACTTGTATTGCCGTTGCTACTAGTTTCATCCTCTGCCTTTGCTTGGGGTGGTCGTGGTCACGATGCTATCTGCCGTGCCGCTGTTTTCTTGGTTAAAGAAGAAGGCTTGAAAGAATATTTGCGCAACAAACCGCAAATGATGGGTCACTTGTGTAATATCCCTGACTTCTATTGGAAGAGCCTGGGCGGAGACGCTGCTAAACACGGCAACCCTGCTCACTTTATCGATATCGAAGTTATCGGTCTTAAAGTTGCCGATATCCCTACTGATTACAAAAAAATCGTGACTGATTTCACTGGCAAAGAAAACAGATTCAGAAATGACGGCGTAACTATCAAAGATATTCCGACTGAGTTTGGTTCTGCTTGGTGGAGAGCTGATCAATTCGTAAACCGCATTGGTGCTTTGAATAAAGAATTCGCGGCAGCAAAACCTCCTGCAAACTTTAAAGAAGAACAAGACGAAAACCTTCCTTACAATAAGTTGGCATTCCAAATGGTTGTAGATATGGGTTTGATGGGTCACTTTGTTGGCGACATTTCTCAACCATTCCATACAACAGCGGATTATGATGGCTGGGCGACTGGTCATGGTGGCATTCATGCTTACTTCGAAGATGCTGTGGTTGGTGAATTCGATGGCGACCTTGATTGGTTGGTATTGAAACAAGCACGCACTATCAAAAATGCTCCTTACCTTAAGGGCACTGTGATCGAGAAAATGAAATCTTTGTCTGTCATTTCAAATACAGAAGTGGCAAAGATCCTAAAAATGGACCCTGTAACAAAGCCATCTGAACTTAAAAAAGAACACGGCATGGAAATCAAAACTCGTGCTGAAAGAAAAGATGCCTCTGTAGCATTCAAGAAAATGAAACCTGTGATCGTAAACGATATGGCTCGTGGAGCGTTGTTACTTGCGAATCTTTGGGACGAGGCCTACGCAAAAGCTGGCAAGCCTAAGATCGGCGCTTACAAGTCTTATAAATATCCATTCACTGTGGATTTCGTAATGCCGGACTACTACGCGATCCCTGCTGAGACAAAAACAGAGAAGAAGTAATCATCTCTGTAAATTGAAATAAAAAAGCCACGGACAACCGTGGCTTTTTTTATTTAACAGATCTCTAGAACCTGATGCGCATTTGTTTTCACTCTCGATACACACTCAGGCAAACAGTCCATCACACAGTTTTTAATCGCATCGATGACGTCTAATTTCCAATGATCCCGCCGATAGATGAAGCTCACCTCGCGAGTGGGTTTAGGCCCCTCAAATCCTCTCACATGCTTACTTCTTTCAGAATTACTCATAAGCTCTGCCATAAGGGCTGGGATCATCGTATAACCACGACTCTGCTGAACTAAGTTTCTTAAGGTATCTAAGCTGCCACTTTGAAAATGCACGTTCTTAAAGACCGCATCGTGGTCTTTAGAGATCGAACAGAAATTAGCAATCTGATCTTTAAAACAGTTTCCGTCCTTTAACATCCACATTTCCGAACCATCTAGATCTTGGCTTCTGACCAGGTCTTTCTTAAGTAAGGGATGACCGTGGGAGAAATACAAATAGAAGTGCTCATAGAATAACGGATGGACTTTAAGTCCCTGACTGACCGGAGTTGCCATAATAACGCCATCTAAGCGATCGTTCTTTAACTCTTGAATGAGTGTCTCCGTCTTAAGTTCCTCAATATACAATTCCACTTGTGGATACTTTTTTGAAAACGTCTCTACGAACAACGGCAGCAGATAGCTTGAGATCGTCGGAATCACACCTAAGTGAAACTCCCCGGAGATACCTTTGGACTGAGTATTTGCAACATGCAGGAGCTTACGATGTTCTTGCAAGACGATGGCTGCTTGCTCAAGAAATTTCTGACCTTCTGCTGTTGGCAGTATGGGCTTTTGCAAACGATCGAAAATAATCATCCCGACTTCGTCTTCGAGTTTTTGAATCTGCTGACTCAATGTGGGCTGGGAGATATTACATTCGTCAGCTGCTTTACCAAAATGACGATGCTTCTCCACTGCGAGAACATATTCTAACTGACTTAATGTAGGCATAAATTCTTTGCGTCCTTATAAATTGTTAACTGCCCATAGAGCGCCTCTATCGAAGCGATAGAATCAATCGAATACCAATTGAGATTCGCACAAACGATAATAGCAACACCTCCAACTTAGAAAGAAAGGAAAAACAACAGCATGAAACTCTTTACTGTTGCAGCATCGCTGATGCTGGCAAGCGGGATTGCTATTGCCAAAACTACACTAACACGCGAGAACGGCGCTCCTGTTGGTGACAATCAAAACTCTCAAACTGCAGGAGCTACTGGTCCTGTCCTTCTTCAAGATGCTCATCTTGTCGAAAAGCTCGCTCGCTTTGATCGCGAAAGAACACCTGAACGTGTTGTGCATGCACGAGGCACAGGTGCTTATGGTTATTTTGTAAGTGCAGCTGATAACTCCGCTATCACTCGCGCAGATTTATTCTCTAAAAAGGGCAAGAAAACAAAAGTTTTCGTGCGCTTTTCCTCTGTGATTCACCCAAGTGGGTCCCCAGAAACTTTGCGTGACCCACGCGGATTTGCAACGAAGTTCTATACTGAACAAGGCAACTGGGATCTAGTTGGAAACAATCTGCCAGTGTTCTTTATTCGTGATGCGATGAAATTCCCAGATATGGTTCACTCGCTGAAGCCAAGCCCTGTGACTAACATCCAAGATCCAAATCGCTTCTTTGATTTTTTTGCTCACGTGCCTGAATCGATCAACATGCTGACTTATGTGTATTCGGATCTGGGAACGCCAGCAAGCTATCGCGAAATGGACGGCAACGGTGTTCACGCCTATAAATTCGTGAATAAAAAAGGCGAAGTGACTTACGTTAAATTTCATTGGAAGAGCTTGAACGGAATCAAAAATCTTTCTGGCGATGAAGTCGCAAAAATGCAGGGTAAGAACTTCAATCACATGACAGATGATCTTTATGCTTCGATTCGCTCTAAGAAATACCCGTCTTGGGAACTTGAAGCGCAAATGCTAAAACCTGAAGAGTTGAACAACTTTGATTTCAATCCTCTAGATGCCACAAAAGAATGGATCCGTATTCCTGGTTTGAAAACTGTTAAACTAGGCACAATGACATTGAACGAAGTTCCAGAAAACTTCTTTGAGCACACCGAACAAGCAGCTCTGGCTCCATCGAATGTAGTTCCGGGCATTGAGGCATCTGAAGATCGCCTGCTGCAAGGTCGTATGTTCTCTTACGCTGATACACAACGCTATAGAATTGGCGTCAATGCAATGCAATTGCCAGTGAATCGTCCTTTGAACGCGAACTCACACGGCCAACAAGGCCATATGAATGGTAAAATCACTAAGGGTGAGTTCAACTATCAACCAAATAGCTTCAATGGAAATCCAGATCGTGGCGAAGGGGTCTATTCCGAAGACGAGACTTACAAACTAAGTTCTCTGCCTTTGAATGGGGCCACTCAACAAGCGATCATCAAAAAGACTCTAAACTTCCGTCAAGCTGGTGAAACATACCGAAGCTTCTCGGAAAAAGAGCGTGCAGCTCTTATCAATAATTTTTCAGGTGACTTACTTGCTGTGAAAAACATCAAGATCCGCAATCAAATCGTAGCTCACACTTATGCTGCAGATGCGGAATACGGTGAACGCTTAGCTAAAGCTGCGAAAGCCGATTTACCTGAAGTAAAACGTATTGCTAGTTCTTTGAACGACGACACTAAGAAAGTCGCCGCTCAATAATGTCCTGGGGAGCCTCTGTCCGGGGCTCCCCTTTTTTTGGATTTTTGTATGAAAATGTTTTTATGTCTCACAGCCAGTTTGTTCTCAATCAGTGCTTTCGCAGAAAACTCAATTTTTGAAGCCGCAAAGTCTGGCGATCTAATGACCGTTAAACAAATATTAGGAAATAAACGTGAGCTTCTGAATAGCTCGGACGAAAAAGGCTACACTGCTCTAATATATGCCGCCTATTACGGCCAGGAAGAGATCGTAACCTATCTCTTGAAGTCTGGAGCCGATGCCTGCGCAAAGGATAAACGCGGAAATACAGCGACGCTTGGCGCGATCTTCAAAGGCCACTTAGGTATTGCGAAAACTTTGATGAAGACAAAATGTGGAATCAATCAACCCAATGAGGTGGGTCAAACTCCGTTAATGTTTGCTTCTCTGTTTGGTCGCTCGGAAATTGCACAAGAACTGATTAAATCAGGTGCCGACACGACTAAATCGGACGCACAAGGCAACACCGCGACGTCTTTAGCAGAGGGACAAGGCAATCAAGAAATGGTAAAAATACTCGAGAGAAAAAAATAGGTTCCTCTTGTTTTCTCCACCGGGGATCTCGACTAATATCTTATTTTTTGTTTAGTTTTCTTTACATCAAGAAAACTTGAGGGCATTTACCCGCGAACCCGAGTTTTCTCTCGTAAATTTAATGTAGGCTATCTGAATGTCTTCCGACGAGTTAGGCAATGGAGAAACCTGCATGAAAAACAAAAGTCTAAATTTTAAAATGATCTTTGTGATGTGCACCCTGCTGTTGGGTTCGATCACTATCACGGCGATTGGTTTGATGCGTTTGAAATCAATGAACCAATCGGTCAATGCGCTGGTAAACGAAAAAAGTGCGCGCGTATCTTTGATTAAAGATATCCGCTCTATTTTCTATGTACAGCTGATCAACGAGAAGAACTATATTCTTGTCGATGACCCTAAAGAGATCGTCGTTATAGAAGAGCGAATGACGAAACGTCATGACGAAATCATCAAAAAAGTTGATGAGCTTGCCGCCATCTCTACGGAACTTGGCAAAGAAGAGCTTACAAAGTTTAAAGCCGTCTATAATCAATGGTGGGCAAACTCCCAAGAGATTCGCAAACACGTTCAGGCTGGAAATGACGAGCATGCCTCCAAGATTAGTACAGTTGATAATCGTGAGTTGCGTTTGAATGGAGAGAATCTGATCGATACAACGGTAGATCGTAACGAAAAGAAAATGCATGAAGAAGTGCTTATTCTTGAGGAACAATATAAAGACGCGCGCTTTATGATGATCCTTGTGACAATTCTTTCAATGCTTATCGGTGGTTCGATTGCTGGATGGGTTCTTTACAAACTTAGTAAGTCTATCAATGGCATCATCAACGATCTTACTGCAGCATCACAACAAGTTGCATCGGCCTCTGACCAAATTGCCACGGCAGCGACAGAGCTTTCAGAAGCAACGACAGAACAGGCAGCATCTCTTGAAGAATCCGTTGCGACGATCGAGGAGCTTTCCTCTATGGTTAAAATTAACTCTGACAATGCGGCAACTGCTGCACAGCTCTCTGGCGAAACAAGTGATTTAGCTAAACGTGGCGAGTCCGAAATGAACTCTTTAGGTCAATCGATGACAGATATCGCAGCTGATTCTAAGAAAATTAACGATATCATCGCGGTTATTGACGATATCGCCTTCCAGACAAACTTACTGGCACTGAATGCCGCTGTAGAAGCAGCTCGTGCGGGTGAACAAGGTAAGGGCTTTGCGGTTGTTGCCGAGGCCGTTCGCGCGCTTTCACAAAGAAGTTCTGCTGCCGCAAAAGATATTGGTGATTTGATCCGCTCCAGTGTTACTCGTATCGATAAAGGTAGCGATCAGGCATCGAAAAGCGCTAGCGTATTGGCAGACATCCTGAATTCAGTCAAAAAGGTCTCTGCATTGAACAATGAGATCGCCTCTGCAAGTGTTGAGCAATCAAATGGTATTGGTCAAATTAGTAAAGCAATGAACCAGCTAGATCAAACGACTCAAGTGAATGCAGCATCTTCAGAAGAAGCAGCGGCATCCTCTGAAGAACTTGCAGCTCAAGCAGAAAGCCTTGGTAATGTGATTCAAGATTTAGCTGTCGCAATTAAGGGAAAAACGACTAAAAAAGAGCCCGTTATAGTACCTAAATTAGAGCGTAAAACTCTGAATTCTAAAAGTGAGCGCGATGATTTCGTAGCGGCCTAGTTTTGACTTTTCTATGATATTTCGACAAGTTAACTAAAGTCTCATTTCGAGACAACCCCACCAAACAGGAGCCCTTAAACGGCTCCTGTTTAACATTTTTCCTATCAAAGCCCACGTATTCCTTATTAGCCCGGCACGAGTATCGCAGCACTATCATGAACAAAAGAGGATAATCCATATGAAGAAAAAAGTAATGCTCGCTCTGGCTGTAATCATGGTTCTTGGCTCTGTTAAAGCAATGGCAAGTGATTCATATTATGAAAGTCGTGAGTATATTGATAACGCTATTTCAAAATCTGAAACCTCAGAGGAGAATCTAGCAGCCTCTTTAATGAATAAAATTGAAGGACAAATTCTAACCTTGAAATCATCTGGATTACCAATGGATCGAGTGAGCAATGCATCCGAGTCATTAAGCCTGGGACAGGCTATTTCTAAAGCCGAATTAATAGCAGATGAGCTCAGACAAAATTTTGATGCTTCTAAAGCTCAGCGCTTATCAATCGAACTAGATCAAGAAATAGCATCCCTGATCTCGAAATAGAAAATCTCAATTGATTTGGAGATAGTTATGAAATCGCTAAGACATTCAGTGCTTTTAATTCTATCTCCTATATTCTTAGCATCATGTTCATTTCAGAAAAATCCAAAAAGTGACAATTTTCATCCAGCCGATTATGGGCTTCAACAACAAGCAATTAAACCAACATATTTTTGTGGTGACGAGGACAGCCGGAATGACCTACCCAGCGCCACACTCCTTGCTTTGAGCACATCCGATCAGGCTAAAGATCTTTGTATCGTATGGAAGCAGGTAAAGAAATTTCAAGAAAACGATATAGAAGAGGACAATCTTGAGGTTGTAGATAACTTCACGGAGTCAGCTCTCAATTATATTCTAAAAAGTGGAAAGCCTCTTTCTCATTTCTCCATCTTTGCAAAAGAATTGACCAACCTAAGCATTGCACTGAACGGAAGCTCCTTAAAAAATACGATTGTCATCAATAACATGACGAAAAATTCCGTCAATAATTTATCTCTAATTCCTTACCTCAAAGACAGGATTGATTTACTTTTTCTATCCACAAATGATTTATCTTCAAATGAATTTACAGATTACTGGAAATCTATTGAAGAAATTCATTCAAAAGACAATCTTTGCACAGAGTTAACCCTCAGCAAGGTAATTCTGCATAAGACAGTCTCCGCGCACTTACTTTCTATTTCTAATTCATGCAAATTTAGATTCGCAGCAAGTCAAATTATTGAAGCCCGAACTAGATTAAACGTACCCGTTTCTGATAATGAATTACGATATTTTAGAAATTCTATTAAATCTAAAACGATATCTGTAGATGGCGACAATATTTTAAAAATGCGTAAGGTCGTTTTTACTGCCATTGCTCGAGAAGATGCCAATCTTTTACGTCTAACAAAAAGCATACCGAGAAATGAAAATCTACTTTTTCTATTCACGTTGGCATATTCAACTCAATCGAAGATAGAACCTTTTATCGAGAAGCTAAATCAGAGCGATTTAACCGATGACTTTGAGTGGTCCAAACTAGAGAGCGCTCTAAATTCAAAAGGTCTTAAGCAAGTTCTAAATCTGCTTTATAAGCAAAATATTTTTCCAACGCACGACTCCACCCTTTCAATTGTAGGGGGACTTAAGGAGGCGAGGATGAATCATCCGAGATTTTACTCCGACAGTTCAATTATCGACCTATTCGAATATTTAAGATCATCCACAGGAACTCGACTTCCTGAAGCTCTCCAGAAGACGAAGTACATCGAACAGGAACTTGGCCTTATTTTTAATGGCACAGCTGAGCCAACCTTGATCGAGTCCCTAACAGGTCAAAGCATAAACGACGTAAGGATAACCTTTGTGAATAGCCTGTTATCCTTTTCAAAGTTTCTATTTTCGTTGGAATCTACCCCGGGGACCTATCGAATTAATGGCCCTATCTTCGTAGCTCTTGGAAAACATTCTGACTTAAAAAATGTGGGATCAGAGAAGTTTATTTATTTCGTTAAAGATGATGGCAATATGGGATTTTCCATCAGTATGGATAGTTTTTTAACTGCGATGTCTACTGGAAGGTATGACGATATCAACCTCGACTGCAGCGGACCAGATTGCAACACCATAGTCCCTATTTATCAAGCGGGCACAAGAAGTTTACTTAAAAGAATTGCCGAAAAATATAAGTCGCCGGCTCCTCAATAAAAAAAGCCCAGGTCACCCTGGGCTTTTTTTATGATCTCGATGTGAGAATCAAATTACTTAGCCATGTCGCCAGTGTATTTGAAACCAACAGTGATCATGTTTTTAGTTTGATCTTCCATAGAAGCTACACCGAAATCTTTATCTTTGATTGAAGTGTAAGCTACATGGTAACGGAACGCTTCGTCAGCTTTAGGTACGAACTCAACGCCAACCGCGAATGCATCACGTTTGAAATCAGCAGCCGTGTTACCAGCGTCAGATTTGTTCTCAGACATTTCGTACTTAAGAACTGGGATCCAACCGTTGATGTTGTAACGAGCTTCGATGATTGTCGCGTTAGTTTTGTTATCAGCAGTTGTAGTAGCTGTAGAAGTTTTGTCTTTGTTATCGAAGTATTCGATATCAACAGTCAAATCAGCCATTGGAGCTACACGAACAGAAGCAGCCATCCAAGACAATTCATGTCCGACACCAGCTTGACCAATAGAAGTAGTATCAGCAGTACCAGTTGTGTAGTTCAAGTTAAGAACAACCATTTTTTCAGCGAATGAACCAAGGTAGTTCAAACCGTAAGTATGACCACGATCAGCTGATCTTACGTTGTTTCCAGCAGTCAATACAGTACCGTAGCTTGTCCAAGTTCCAGAGTTTACTTGGTTAGTTACTTGTGCTTCCAACTTGTGGTTTTCAGTGATGCTGTATGCAGCAGAGATACCAGATGAGTTTTCAGGGTTTGCAATCAATGCGCCAGTAGCAGTGAATGTCGGAGTCGCCGGGATACCGGAAACCATAGTACCGCCAACACCACCGTTAGCCATAGATACTAGGTAAGTGTCACCATGAAGGTTTTTTTGACGTTCGAAACCACCAGTGTTCACTTCAAGCTTACCAGCTTTGAACATGAACGCGCCCATTGCTTTACCAGCCCAAAGATGATCAACGAATTGATCAACAGTCATTGATTTTGAAAGGTCAGCATCACCAGTATATGGGCTAACTGCAAACTGAGGAGCGAAAGAACGCAAGTTCCAAGCAGATTCAACAACTGCCTCACCTACGTTACCGTTCAAGTGTAGACGAGCTACAGATGGCGTGAACAAAGATGTACCACCGATAGTTGTGCCAGAGGCGTTATCATAGTCTGGAGTGTTAACATAATCAGAACGTACTTCCAATTTAACACCTGCGAATGCGGAGCTAGCTGCAAGAGTAGCTGCGATCACTAAAAGCTTTTTCATATTGCATCCTTTCGTTTCGTTGCAAATTTGAACTTTCAATTCGTTTAAAAGTATTTGTTTATACAAAAAGGCTAAATAGGACCTTAGGCAAGATCAACAACAAAAGTGACGGGGAACAGGCCGAGCCTTAAAAAAATGGAGTAATTACTTGGTTCAACTCGCAAAAATATTTGTCCAAATATTTTTATGTTTCTCTGATATAAAGACGACGTAAAAAATCACCACAACATCATTCAAACCCGCGCCAGCAGTGAGTTTTGTGCAGACAATTTGAACGCGACGTTTTCCTCAATCTCCCTCTGAAAACCGAGTTATCCACATAAAAAAATTGAAGTCCTTAGGCTCAAAACAACTTTCGATGACGCAAAAGGAAAAAGACTGTCATTTAACCAGATCAAGGTCCTGTTTGATTTTCTTTTTACGTTACGGAACTAGACCATGGTCTTAGTATGAAGGCGCTGAATGACAAACAAACGGATAACAAATCCAATATTCAAAATGCTTTATGCAAGGAGACTTCGGTGCGCATTCTTAAAACACTAGCGGCAACGCTATTAGCTTCATCATCTGTATATGCTGCGGACATTGGCGGAATCACGGTGAACGGTGAAATCGCTTTTGATTATAACTTCTCTCAAGATGGCATCTCTGTTCCATTCGCAGGTGGTGCATCGAATGAAATCTACAGAATTAATACTTCGCAAATCTTAGCAAAGAAAGAAACTGAACAAGTTTATGTTCTTGCTCGCTTAGTTTACAACCCGACAACTTATGTGACTCAGGCGTCTCCCGAAGTTAAATCCACAAGCAATCTAGGCATGCTAGACCAAGTTGAAGTCTACTATAAACCTCGCCCTAACATATATATAGGTGCTGGTCGTTTCTTGACGACAATGGGTTACGAATCTGTTTTGAGATCTGAAAACCTATTCTATGGTTACACAATTGCGTTCCAAGGCATTACACCTGGTTATGGTGAAGGTTTGCGTGCTCGCTACGTGGCTGGTGACTACCTGACCGCAACTATATCTACTTATAATCAATCAAGATACAACATCTATGGTGACGATTATACTCCGACAAAAACAACTGAAGTTTCTGCCAATGGTACACTTGGTGATCTTCAATGGTTTGCGGGTTACTTCTTCGGTAAAGATACAGCTCAAGCTCCAAGCACAGGTACAGCAGAAAATACTTCTAGCAACATCTGGGCTTCCTACCGTATCAACGAAAACCTTTTGATTGCGGCTATGTACGATTCAAAAACTAACAAACCTGAATCAGGTGTTGTTGGTTGGTCAGATGCTACAACGGGCTTAGTAAACTACAAACTTTGGAACAATTCGTTCTCAGTTCGTTATGAAATGATCCGCGGTGCAATGCATATGCGTGAGTTCGATAATGCTGTTTACGGTAACGCGGACAAAGTTAACTCCTTAACTTTGAACGACAAAATTGCTTTGAACGAAAACTTCCACGTTTATGTTGAATACCGTGCCGACCAAGCAGACGAAGAAGTCTTTGAAAAAGATGACACTACTCTAACAAAAAATGCACAACTACTAACTCTAGGTGCACTAGCTAGCTTCTAACCTACAAAAAGGGACCTTCGAGGTCCCTTTTTTTTCGACATCGCGATCAAGTGTGCTAACATTATCCTTAGTAAAGGAAGCAACCTTGAGCACGCACAAAAAGAAGATCCTTACCGGCACAGTCAAAAGACATCCAGATGGTTTCGGCTTCTTTATCCCTGATGATAAAGAACATCCTGACGTTTACATTCCTCGCAATTCCATGGAAGGCGTGATGACCAATGATAAGGTCACAGTCGAAGTCTATCCTGAAAAAAACTCCGATCGTTTTCGCGGAGAAATTATTCGAGTCGTGCAAAGAGGCACAAAAACTTTCGTAGGCCGCTTCTATCGCCTCAATGATAAGCTTGGTATTTTGCGTGATGAAGGCAAAGGCTGGGGACAAGATCTTAAAATCAAGATCGAAGATTCCATGAATGCCAAAGATAAAGAGTTGGTTGCTGCCGAAGTGATCTCTTACCCAGAGGATGGAAAGTCCTTCACTGGAAAAGTAACTTCGGTCATCGGCAATGCACTTGATCCTTTGACTGACATTAAACGCGTGATCTTGTCTTCCGGTATTCCTCAAGATTTTTCTGCTGAAACTTTAGAAGAAGCCAAACGCTTCAAAGAAGTTCCTGATGAACGTGACTATAAAGGCCGTAAAGATCTTCGCGACATAGATCTTATTACGATCGACGGCGCTACAGCGAAAGACTTCGACGATGCCGTTTACGTTGAAATGAATCAAGAAGGCTTCCTTCTTTATGTCGCTATCGCAGACGTGAGCCACTATGTGCAAGTAGGCTCAGCTATCGACCGCGATGCTTATGAACGTGGAACATCTGTTTACTTCCCTAACTTCGTTGTTCCGATGCTTCCTGAAGTTTTAAGTAATGGTTTGTGTTCTCTGAATCCTCACGTGCCACGCCTTTGTATGGTGGCCGAGATGCAATTCGACTTTACCGGCGAGATGACTCGATCTGATTTCTATGAAGCTGTCATGGAAAGCAAAGCTCGCGTTACTTACGGCGAAGCCCAAGAAGTGATCGACGGCAATGGTGCTGAGAAATTCAATCACGTTAAAGACAATATCTTACGCCTCGCTGACCTAGCAAAAATTCTGATGGCGAAACGATTCAAAGAAGGCTCTTTGGATCTGGAAATTCCTGAGACTGAACTGGTTATCGATGGTGCTGGTGTACCAATTGATATCCAACGCTCCGAACGCCTTTTTGCCCATCGCTTGATTGAAGAGATGATGTTGGCGGCAAACGTTGCGGTGGCAAAATTCCTAAATGGAAAAAAAGTCCCTGCTCTTTTCCGTATCCATGAACCGCCAAACGAGATGGCTATCCGTACTCTTGAAAAGTACATGGCAACATTTGGTGGAAAAACAAAACTGGGCCAGGGCAAACTTCAAAAGCGCTTAACTAAGGCTCTTGAAGAGTTTGAGAATCGTCCCGAAGCTCAGATTCTAAATATTTTGACTCTAAGATCTATGAGCCAAGCCAAGTACAGTCCTAATAATGTAGGACACTTTGGTTTGGGCTTTGAAGACTACTCTCACTTTACCTCCCCGATTCGTCGCTACCCTGACTTGATCATTCACCGCCTTCTGAAAACGCAAGTGGTGAAAAGCAATCAGTATCGCTTAATGAGTGAGGATGATCTGGCAACTGCGGGAACTATCCTGTCAGCAGCCGAGCAAAGATCAACGAAAGCAGAACGCCAAGTTCAATCCATTAAAAAAGCGCGCTTCATGGAGAAATTCCTGGGCCAAGAGTTCGATGGCATGATCAGTTCTGTTGCTAAATTCGGTATCTTTGTATTGCTTCGTGAATACGATATCGACGGTTTGGTTCGCCTTGATGATTTAGGTCACGACAGATTCGAGTTTGACGAAGAAAACCTATGCTTGGTCGCTAAACGTTCCGGCATGTCCTACAACATCGGCGATAGCATCCGCATTCAAGTATCCGCAGCCGATCCAGAGTTAGGTCAAATCAACTTCGTTAAAGCAGGGATGGAAATCCGTGACGAAATGGAAGATGAATTTGACGATGAATCTGGCGAGCAAAAGTCCCCAGCAGCACGTTCCGCTGAAAAATACTTGAACCGTCTTCGTAAAAAAGAAAAAGAAACTTCCGAATGGTCTGGCGAAGAACGCCGTCGCAATGATCGCCGCCAAGGAGATCGTCGTAACAATGATAGCGACAAGAAATCATTCAGTGTTCGCGAAGATCGTAAAGGCCACAAAGAGCACAAAGAACGTCGTGATAAAGACCGCGGAGCAAAACCTTCTGTAAAAGAAGACAGAAATCCAAATCAGAAATCCCGCTTCTTTGGTGACAAACGCCAAGACTCAAAAGGACAAGAGGAAAAACAGCAGAAAGCTATGCAATTCCGTCCGGCAGACCGCGAGAATGATAGCAAAAAAGGCCCAGATGAAAGTCTGTTACGAATGATTCTAGGCCCAACAGAATACCGCAAAGCCAAAGGTGAGGACTCTGACGACAAACCTAAGCTTAGTAAAAAATTGCTGTTTGCCGAGCAAAGCAAACTTCGTGATAATGACGATTATTCGGAGATGAACAGTGACAGCCTTAAAGACCGGAAGCCAAATCGGAAAGACTCTAAAAAACGCGGCTCGACTTCGAACGATAGTCGGGGTGTTCGCAAAGCACGGGTTTCACAAGGTCGCGGAAAAGGTAAAACTCGGTAGATTTGTTATCGAGAGATTGAACGCATCCTCTGACATTGAGTCTTATTCAATGGCAGAGCGCATGCGGATGTCATTTGAGGAACTAGGCCCCACGTTCGTAAAACTGGGGCAATTGCTAGCCACCCGCCCCGATTTAGTTCCAGAAGCATATACCAATGAATTTGAAAAACTCCATGACCGAGTTCAGGCACTTCCGTTCAACATCATTGAAGGAGTCCTTAAAGAAGAATTCGGTGAAATGCTTTATAAGACATTCACCTCTATTGATCCGGAACCATTAGGTTCCGCAAGTATCGCACAAGTTCATAAAGCCAGACTCTCCACCGGTGAAGAAGTCGTCATCAAAGTACAAAGACCCGGGATCATTCAAACCATCAATGACGATTTGAATGTTCTGTATCTATTGGCTGAACTTTTAGACACTTATGTTCCAGAAAGCCGCCCCTTCAATCCTGAAGCCGTCGTGCAGGAATATTTTAAAACTTTGGAACTTGAAACTGACTTTATTGTTGAAGCCAACAATATCCGTCGCTTCCAAGAAAATTTCAAAAATGATCCGTCCATCAAAATCCCCCGCGTATACCTAGAGCTTTCCACAGAAAGAGTCTTAGTGATGGAGGCCCTGCCTGGCGTCCCACTGAGTGCTGAATCGAATATTCGGGAGGGGATCGATTCTCACGAAGTGATCAAACGAGGTTTGGGTGCTTACCTAAAAATGGTATTCACTGACGGACTCTTCCATGGTGATCTGCATGCTGGGAACTTCTTTGTTCTGCCTGACAATCACATTGGATTGATTGATTTTGGTGTTGTTGGTCGTCTTAATAAGCGCACACAATCCACTATCGCTAATATGCTCTTGGCACTTTCAACCGAAGACTATGAGCGCTTGGCTTTTGAGTACGTTGATTTGGCTCCTTTCTCTGATCAGGTCAATGTGGATCTCTTCGCGAAAGAACTTCGCGAGTTGATCGCTCCTTACTATGGTTTGACACTTAAGAACGTCAATCTGGGTAAATTACTTTTAAGATCTTCAGGAATTGCAGCAAGACATCACATCAAAGTTCCGACAGAACTGATGATGTTCTTTAAATCGATCATTACGATTGAAGGCATTGGCAGAAAACTACATAAAGATTTCGACTTCCTTCAATACTCACTGGCATTCGCAGGTGAATTGGCAAAAACCCAACTAGGCCCAGCAAGAGTCATGGATGAAATGAGCCAAATCGCTCGCGAATCCAGAAGCTTTCTGAATGCTTTGCCACGACAATTGAATTTCTTTTTTAGAAAGATCAACAGCCCCGACCATGCTTATCGAATCAAAGTTGCTGAGCTTACGGACCTAAAACGCTCCGTTGAGTCTTCATTCAATCTTTTGTTCCTGGGAGTGATCATCGGCTCGTTGATTTTAAGCTCGGCCTATATCTCGGTACATCCTACCGAGAACCATCTGGGCGGCATCCCGACAATGAGCTTTATTGGATTTGGATTAGCAGTTATCACTGGCATCATTGCCTTTATTAATTATATCAAAAAGCCCTGAGGTAAATGAATGCAGCAACTGTACTATGAAATGAGCATCCTGGCGAAAGCTGTTAACTTCAAAAATCTTTCGGCTGCGGCACTTCATGTTGGCTTAAGCCAACCCCAGCTTTCCAGAATCATCGCTAAGATCGAAGACGAACTAAAAATCGTTCTTTTGGATAGATCCGCTAAGCGTAAATCAGGATGGACGACCGTCGCTTTTCAGCTGGCAGAAATCTTTGAAAAATCCATTCGTCGCTTAGAAACAGAACTTCAGGGCATCAGTAATAATCAAATGGTGGGCGAGCTGCATATCGGGACGCTCGAAGGCCTTTCTGACTTTGCCTTGAACACTTGCCACCAATGTTTCACTGAAGTGGGCGTAAAGAAAATCACGCTGGATATTTTCGACCTAAATGAGCTTGAAGCTAACTTCCTGTCAGGAAACTTGGATTTGATCTTTACGTCCAAATCACCGGGACGCCAAAAGTTCAAATATCTAACGGAGCTGGGATTTCAAAAGCTAGAGCTCGTTGAATCGAACAAAAACTTCGCTGTTTTAAGTAGCTTTGAATACGGCAGAGCCAACAAAAAAGAGCTAGAAAATTTTGGTCACGTCTTCGTTTCCAACTCCTTGTCTGTGCGCAGAGCTTGGTTGAAATCAACTGGTGGGACTGGGTACCTTCCTACTGAAGCAAAACGTGGTAAAGCAAAAGATGCTGAGCCCGTTCTGATGATCGGATCTGAATTACTGAATCCCGTCCTATGGGAAAATATCACGGAAGCCATCGGCGAATAAAAAAAGAGGATCTGTCACCAGATCCTCTTTTCATTTCTAGCTATAGAAATATTTAGTGCGGAGTTGGCGGCTCGATAACTTCGCCACCATTTTCAGAGATATAAAGGTGATCCAAACCTACAGTCACACCGAATCCACCGTTAAGTTTCATCGACATATTCAATGCCAACTGCGGCCAACCAACTTTAACAGCTTGGAATGAACCCGCACCAATGATCACAGCTGCGTCACCATTCGTCGCCAAGTATTTACCCAAAATTACGTCTGGATCTGAATTGAACAAGCTGATTTCACCAGCTACGCCGTGAAATTTCAACCAACCAAGACCCACTTGTGGTCCGATGCAATGAGCACCCATCGTGATTTTTACTGGGCGACTCCACTTAGTACCATGAGTGTTCACACACTTAATAGTGCCATACGCCGTAGTTTTAAACTTACCTGCGATGATTTTTACACCTTTAGACACACCTTTAAAATGCATACCACATGTCCAGATGCGCTTAGTTTGCATTGAAATGTCGTCATTCATCATCGACATATCCGCCGTCTCTGCTTTCGCAACAACGCCAGCCAAACCTACAGCTAATACAACGAGCAGCTTCTTCATGAATCTCTCCTTTAAATCTTCCGTGATTGGAATTCTTTTTGTGTAGCTCTTATTCAGAACTAGCACGGAGAGGCACGCAAGTCGGTGGATGAAAGACATGAAAAAGGGCAGCACTTATGCCGCCCTTACATGTTACCTAAAATAGAGGTGTCGATTATCGTTGGGAAGAGACAAACTGATTAATGATATCTGCCACTTCAGCAGACTCATTGATCACACGTTGGCTGATTGCCACGTTTTCGATGAAGTAACCAAAGGCACGGATATTTTGTGTATGACCCAAAATAGGTGTGACGTTTTGCAGGTTGTACTTCGGATTCATGTAGCCGCCCGCTTGAAACAAATCCACATAGTTAATATCTGGACGTTTCTTGAAAGCCCAGTCGCGTGCCGTTTGAGCCACGTGGCAACTTACACAGTCCATATTTTCAGGATTAAAGATTTTCGGATTTTCGATACGCATTGCCGCGTACACTTCCTTACGGATCAAATCCTCATTGCCTACCTGCATGTTTGCAGAATTCACCACGATCTTATTCAGAGTATCGTCGCCTTCTGGTGCCGGAGAAATCATACCTTGATCAAAGTGGTCTGCAGGAATCGCACGATTGATAAATGCTTGAGCTGCGCGATCTGTACGGTGGATCTTAAACATTTGCAGCTTGCCGCCCTTAACGTCAAAACCGCCAAAGGCCCACATATCACCCGCACCACGCAAAACCATCGCAGTGACACGAGTTAAGTTTTCAACGCCTGCGTATTTCAAAACGATGTTGTTGAAATCAGTGATCGAAGTAGCGTCTTCTTTTGCACGAGCCCAAATAGGATGAACTTGCAAAGGCATACCAGCAGTATTGATTTTGTATTTGTCTTTCCATGCTTGGAGGTCGTTCAACAAGGAAATGAACTCCTCATCTGTCAAAACATAGAAGGCGTGAATTGCAGCATCTACGGTTTGTGCTTTAAAGCGCCCCTCTTCCAAAGGTTGCCATACCAAGCGCAACTGACGTTGGCAGCTTTGTGGGGTAGGAAGTGGAAAACATGGATCAATACGCATTGCGATCACACGCATATACTCATTCGTTTGATCAGGCGTCATAACCGGAGACAATGGCGGAATGGTATCCATGAAACGAGCCGGGAATAAAGGACCACCACGGCCTTGTGATTTAAAACTTAACAATTGGTCTTCACCCACTTTACGTGGAAGTGGCATTAGATAAGAGACATCGTTCAGATCCCAGAACGCTGCCGCAGACGCAGTTACGGACAACAAACAACTGATGAGAAATGCTAATATTTTAACCATGGGCCTTAAATTCCAGTTTTGCCGCCCGGAGGCAACTACATTTGGGAGCCTATTGTTAAATACCCGAACTTGAAAATCAATTGAAACCAAATGACAAACCCCAGTGGGTTCTCCACCGGGGTTTGTTGTTTAAATACTCGTGTTTCCTACGTTATTAGCCCAATAGTTTCAGCGCCAAGTTTTGGGACTGATTCGCTTGTCCTAGGACTGAGATACCCGCTTGCAACAAGATTTGATTTCTTGTCATCTCGGAAGTCTCTGCCGCAACGTCAGTGTCTCTGATTCGCGAGTTCGCTGCTGACAAGTTCTCATCTGCGATCAACAAGTTGTTTGAAGTCGATACTAGACGATTTTGTAGCGCACCGAAGTTCGCACGAATCGCATTGATCGAAGTCAAAGCCGTGTCAATCAAGCTCAAGCTTGTTTGCGCGCCTTCTTTAGTACCAACTGACTCAACTGCCAGTCCTAGTGCATCCAAAGAAGAGTTCGCGGCACCCGCGTTGAAGCTAATACGATCCTGGAATGGATCATTGTTAACACCAACTTGGATATCAATCATTCCACCTGTTCCGTTTAGAAGTTCGTATCCATTGAATTTCGTTGATTCAGTTACACGCTGAATCTCTGATTTCAATTGTTGATACTCAACATCTAGGAACTTTCTTTCTGTTTCACCGATAGTGTCAGAAGCTGCCTGCACACCCAACTCTCTCAAGCGGATAAGCATGTTAGAAACTTCATTCAAACTACCCTCTGCTACCTGCACTAGAGAGATACCATCGTTGGCATTTCTATTTGCTTGGCGCAGACCACGAATTTGGCCTTTTAAATTTTCTGAAATCGCAAGTCCGGCAGCATCGTCAGCAGCTTGATTGATTCTTTGTCCAGAAGCCAATCTTGCCATTGATCTGTCTGCATTAATTCGTGTCATGTAGAGGTTTTTTTGTGCATTCAATGCTGACACGTTCGTACCAATTCTTAATCCCATCTTCTATCCTCCGTGTATCATGTTTCTTCCTCCGTGAAGTGTTGCCATCCATTGGCATAAGACGCGATCCGTGCGTCTGTTAAATTAATAAATTGTCGGCTTGCGATAAGCTGACGCTTTACTCATCGGAAAAATATTGAAGTCACTCGAGTCCAGTTTCTCAGAAAATTTTGAATTTTATTTAAGGGAAATTTTTAGAAAGTAAGAGTGTGCGCAGCACACGACAGAAAAAAACACGACAAGAACGTCGTCATCAACGGAAAGACTCCGTCGGAAAAATAAGAAAAATACTCTCCCCGCATTCACTTCCATTTTCGATTTTCAATTTTCGAAAATGTGGTCCCCCACATTTCTGTGGGGGGCACGTCGCAGGAAACAGATCAAATGTCAGCTCTCAAATAGAGCTTCGGGCTTATATACACTCGGAACTACTCACCGCAGTGAGCGTTCTCTATGAGGGTGATCTTGATCGTTGAAGATAAGATCGGGAACCGGTCTTTCTAGGTCTGAGTCGGAACCCTAGTTTATGCTAGGGTTATCGATTAACCTTGGAAAGATTTGTTCAAGAGTCCAAGTGCTACGTTAGCTTGTTGGTTCGCTTGTGCTAGTACGCTAGTACCTGCTTGCAACAAGATATTATTTCTAGTCATTTCTGAAGTCTCTTCAGCTACGTCCACATCTCTGATACGAGAGTTAGCGGCTGACATGTTCTCAACTGAAACCTGGATGTTCGAAACAGTTGATTGAAGACGATTTTGGATCGCACCGAAGTCTGCGCGCATTGCAGAGACACTCACGATCGCTTGGTCGATTGCTGCTAGAGCATTTTGTGCTGAAGCTTTATCTGCAACTGACGTCAAGTTTACACCAAGTGCTGCAGAGTTAGCGTCTGCTTTTGATGCGTCGAAAGAGATACGGTCGATTTCTGGATTATTTCTAGTACCTACTTGGAAGTCCAAGATAGAACCGACACCCGCCAAAAGTTGAGTTCCGTTGAACTCTGTACCTTCAGAGATACGATCGATCTCAGATACCAATTGATCATACTCCACATTCAGGAACTGACGCTCAGTCGGTCCGACCGTGTCAGAAGCTGCTTGTACAGACAATTCTCTTAGACGAATTAAGATCCCTGAGATCTCATTCATCGAACCCTCTGCTACTTGCACGAGAGAGATACCGTCTTGAGCATTTCTTGATGCTTGTTTTAGACCGCGAACTTGAGCTTTTAAATTCTCAGAGATCGCTAGGCCGGCGGCATCGTCACCAGCGCGGTTGATACGGAATCCTGAAGCGAGCTTTTCCATGCTCTTATCAAGACCGATCTTCGTGCCCCACAAAACTCTTTGTGCGTTCAACGAAGCTGTGTTCGTGTTAATTCTCAAACCCATAATTCCTCCTCCTTGAAGATTTACCGAGTTTCGATCCTTGAAACTCGAGGCGCCTTACTGGTGCCCTTGGGTAGTTCATTTCTCCCCCTACTGATCGGTGTGTCTCAAAATTCCTAAAGTGATACGTCTCAAAAAAATGCAGATCTAGCCTAAAGACGGGCCACGATGCGGCGTAACTCATTGAAATTACTACAAATCGATAATACAAAATTCTGTATCTAGACCTTACAAAGTGTCTCACGACTAGGGCTAGTGCCCTCGTCCTGACCCCAAAAAAGGTGGGTTTCCGGGCGTTGACACCCCCGTTTCTTGCCCACATATATAGACAAGTTCAATTCGCGGAGGTTTTTAGTGGAAATCAGAGATCCTATTCACGGTTCGATCTATTATGCAGATCCTGAAGTAGCCATCTTAGACACTGCTGAATACCAACGCCTACGCGCGATCAAACAACTTGGTTTTTCTGAGATGAGTTTCCCAGGTGCAACTCACAATCGTTACTTGCACTCTGTCGGTGTGGCTCACATGGTGGGAAGAGTCTTTGATTCTATCTTCCGCATTTATCCGTTTTCAAAACCTTCAGTAAAAACTCGTTTGCGCCAAACAGTTCGCTTGGCAGCTTTGCTTCACGATGTGGGTCACGGTCCGTTGTCTCACACAACTGAAACAGTCATGCCTCAGCTGTCAGAACTTAAAATCAAACTTTATGATGAAGAGCTTAAGTACGGAGACACTGCTCACACGGTGATGTACAAAAATCGCCGTGCGAATCACGAAGACTATACGATTAAGTATGTTACGGATTCCAAGATCTCTGAAACGATTGAAAAGAACTTCACAGATATCGCTCCGATTTATATCGCGTGCTTGATCGACAAAGCTCTGCACTGCCCTGACGATTTCTTTATCGACAACGGTGTGGACTTCCGCCCGATCCTTTCGCAATTGGTTTCAAGCGAGATCGATGCAGATCGTATGGATTACTTGGAACGCGATTCTTACTTCTGCGGAACGAACTACGGTAAAATCGATTCCCACTGGTTGATTCAAAATATGACCTTCCACCGCGTGGAAGATAAGTTGTATCTAGCTTTGAACCGCAGAGCTTTGTATTCCTTCGATGACTTTTTGATTTCTCGCCATCACATGCATTTGATGGTTTATGGTCACCACAAATCGATCATCTATGAAGAGATGCTGAATCGCTATCTGACGTCTCCGGACTGCACATTCCAATTACCTGGGGATATTAACGAGTACACTTTGTACAATGACTACCGCTTGCACGAACATTTGCGTTCTGCGAACAATCCGTGGGCACAAAGAATTGCCCAACGTCGTCCGTTCAAAGTTTTGCTGGAACAGCATAATACGACAGAGTCAGATCGTCCTGAGATGGTTAAGAAAGCTTTGGAAAAAGAAGGCCTTGAAGTTATCTGGGCGAGTTCCCATGCGCGTCTGTCGAAGTACCACACGGCTTCCCCGGAAGAGCGTGCTTCACAGATCTTTGTCGTCGATCAATTGGACCCTTGGAGCCAACCAACTCCAATCAATCAATCGACAGAGATCTTCCGCCGCTACGAAGGCACACGCATCATCGACCGCATCTATGTCGCTCCTGAAGAATTCGAACGCGCAGACAAAATCCTACGAAACATCAAAATCTAAAGAAAAGCCCTTCCAAAAGAAGGGCTTTTTTATTTTGGCGGGACGACTGCTTCGAAGTGGCGGTCTTCTGCTTCGATCCATGCTTTTACGTGATCTGTTAATGGTGGACGCTCAGAGGTTACACCGACGAGGTTGATCAATTCTTCCGTCGTCACTAGGCCGCCTGATTTTTTTAGGAATCTTGCGCGGATCATACCGAAGGCCACAGGTTCGCCTTTTACGATGAACTTGTGCTCGATGTATGTGTATTTTTCGTCCCAATAAGCCAAGCGAGTACTGATCTGGAATTTTTGAAAAGGTTTAATGGATTTCTTAAAGCGCATGCGTTCTGAAACCACAACCGGATACCAGCCGTTAGCATTCATCTTAGGCATCGCTCCCATACGAATCATGTAATCCACACGAGCTAAATCCTGCATCGAAAAATAAACACCGTTGTTGATGTGACGAAGAACATCCAGATCCGTTGGCCAGCAACGATAAGGAGTTAAGCACTCATCCATCGCGCCAACGTGAGAACGAAAGCGCGAGAATAAAAGAGTATAGATAAGACGGAAAATCAGATTCATCAATTCACCGAATTAGGAAAGAGAAAACTTCTGACCATTCATAGTTGCACCAGCTGGACTCACCAGGAATGCAACTGTTTGAGAGATCTTGTCTGCCTCTGTGATCTTTAAAGAAGGATCGATGGCTTTCATTTTCTCCATCGCTTCTTTAATCGATTTAGATTCTGGATCGTGAGCCAAGATGTACTCTTCAGTTAAAGCCACCGTCAGAGTATTTACTGTCACATTGAATTCAGAAGTTTGTTTCGCCAAAGCAGACGCAAAATCCACTAGACCCGAACGAACCCCATGGCCCATCACGTCTTCTTTGATTTTTGCTACTGGAGAATCATTCAGGACGTAAATGATGCGGCCTTTTTTGCGGCTCTTCAAATATCCGATCACAGCTTGAGTCAGCATCAAAGGAAGCTTCAAGTGACGATCTAACATCTCATCAACCAAATCAATACCACCATCCATGCGGATCGGTGATGGCTTTTGAATCATGTTAGCGTCGATATAAATATCCAAACCACCAAATGTCGTTGCCGCTTTACCAACAGCTTCTCTGATTTGATCTGGAGTTTTAAGTTCAGTCTGAATAGCCATTGCACGACCGTACTTATCGCTGATCTCTCGAGCATCATTGATTTGATTAATAAATGGAGATGCGACCGTTTTATCTGGATCCAAGATCACGCAATCCGCTCCAAGTCTTGTCAGAGTCATTACGATACTTGAAACAGTCGTAGTCATTGGCCCTGCAATAAGGGCCACACGTTGATGCAAATTCAGGCTGTTATCCATTGCTGTCCTAACTTAGATACGTTCAATAATAATCGCGATACCTTGACCACCGCCAATACAAGCGGAGCCCAATGCATACTTCGCATTTCTGCGATGAAGTTCATAAACCAAGTGATTCATGATGCGAGTTCCAGAAGCACCCAAAGGATGTCCTACGGCGATCGCCCCACCATTCACGTTTGTTTTAGCAGGATCAAGACCCAACTCTTTTTCAACAGCAAGGTACTGAGCCGCGAATGCTTCATTCACTTCCACAAGATCCATTTGCTCAAGCTTCAATCCAGCTTTTTGTAAAGCCATGCGTGCGGCTCCCGCAGGACCAATACCCATGATGCTTGGTTCACAACCGACAGACGCGTAACTTACGATACGAGCCATTGGCTTTAAACCCAACTCTTTAGCTTTGCTTTCGCTCATCAACAAAGAACAAACTGCTCCATCAACGATGCCCGAAGCACCTGCGGCTGTGACAATGCCGTCTTTTTTAAAGACTGGCTTCATTGCCGCCAGTTTTTCCAAAGTAGAATCTGGCTTTGGATGTTCGTCTTTATCAACAACTACAGAACCTTTGCGAGTTTCTACAGTCACTGGAGCGATCTCTTCAGCAAAGTAACCTTTATCGAAAGCTGCTTTGTAACGAGTTTGTGATTGGATTGAATATTTGTCGGCCATTTCACGAGTGATGTTGTATTTCACTGCTAGGTTTTCCGCAGTGATCGCCATCGGAGTACCCGCATAAGAATCCGTCAATGCAGACGTCATCATATCCTCAAGTTCAAAGTTCCCCATGCGCATACCATCGAAGCGAACTTTTCTGGCTACGTAAGGAATTTGCGACATCTGCTCGACACCACCCGCAAGAACTGCAGTGGCCTCACCTGTTTGAATCATTTGAACTGCGTTCACCCATGATTGAAATCCGCTTCCGCACAGACGATTCACACCCAGAGCACCAACGTTCACAGGAACGCCCGCTTTCAAACCGATATGACGTGGAAGATAAATAGCATCTTGTGCAGACTGCACAACATTGCCAAATACCACATGGTCAATTTTGTCAGGAGATAATTTTGCCTGCTCTAGAGTCGCTTTTGCAGCGATGACTCCAAGGTCAGTTCCTGATACGTCTTTAAGAGATCCGCCGAAGGCGCCGAATGGTGTTCTTTTTCCTGAGATAAATACGATTTTTTCCATGGAATAAGCGTATGCTTATTACCACTGCCAAGCAAGGCCTATCATAGCTAGACTATTCGAGCTTGTTCCCTTGTGACTGAGAGTTAGATCTTTGTCTCTGAAAACTCTCTCTCTGAATTCAACATCTGTGGAAGCAGCTGCTGCATTGTAATTAACTGCAGCGTTTAACCAACCTTTGTATTCCATCTTAGCGAGCGCTTGAAATGCCTCGACTCTAAATGAAAAGCGGTGCGAAATACCCTGCTTTGAGGAGGCAGGAACAACGACATCTGTTTTCAATGTCTCTTGAGTTTCTTGAATAGCTTTACCCAGCAAACTTTCTTGAACGACATCAGAATTAAACCATAGATTAAATGTTCTATCGGCAATTCGAGTCATCATAGTGGAAGTGGTTTCAGCATAAACATTATCTGTTGGGATAACTTTCTGCACATCTTGGGTCGTGATTTTTGGAGTGACATTATCAACTGGGATTACCAGCTTTTTGGTCGTCGAAAGCTCAACACCAGCCATGCACTTTCCAGAGCAGACGAGAGCAGATAAAAATAATAGGATGGACCAAACATATCCCATAGCTCTATTCCTATACAAATAGCGTTCCACTTTTAGATCCTAAAAGCCCCTTAATTTTAAGATCAGCTGCAAATAACAAGGACGCCTTACAAACCAGGCGCAAAAGGTGCCCTTTGTCGCGTCAGTTGTCGTCATTTCGACACCACTGTTAAGAATATGTTTCAGGTTGGGACACCTTTTGCACTCTTGAGGAGGGTCCGACATTTTGGGCAGCCTAGCCGTAACTACGATCAAGTGATTTCAGCACTTTAGCTGGATTCGCTTGCTGGAAGCTTGCGGAATTTGGCCAGCACAAATTGTTAGTCGTTGAATTCTTCGACACAGTTGGGAGTTGTCGCATGAGTAAAATGAACGTTAAAAAGTGTGCGCTTGCCGCCGTTCTATCGGTCGGTTTCTTATCACCACAAATGCCTCATCAAGCATTTGCTCAGTCTGTAGCGCCATCTAGTTTTCCGATTGATCTATTTGAACCATCTCCTTCGTCGGGTAATGATGGCGGCGGAAACGTCAATATTGCAAATCGCAATCAAGGCAACTCCGGCAATCAATCCCAAGGAAATCAGGGTAATCAAGGCAATCGCGACAACCGCTCAACGGGAAGTTTTCAACGCCCTCAACCAAGCCCAAGTCCGAGCCCATCAACTCAAAACAGAGGTTCAACACCTACGAACTCTTCTCGCCCAACAATGAGAGCCGTAAAGGTTTCTGATGAGTTTGCTTGTAACCTTTTTGAAAACAGCTCCCAAGCTGCACTTATGCAGGCGATCACGGATATGTCTCGCGAAGTACAAACGAAAGCGAGCTGCTCGACTGATAGTTCTGCTGATAAAATTCAAAAGAACTCTCAAACTGTCATGCAAAACGTTAAGGTTCTTCAGAAGATCATGAACTCTAACACGGGCGCAGAAGTTAATTACAATGAGCTTTCCGATGCAATGACAGCAACTATGGATGCAACCACTACGATTGGTGACATCTTAGGTGATAATTCCTTCTTGAACTCTAAATGCGGTCAGGATTCTATGGGCAGTGGTAAAACACTTTTAGCCTTCAATGAAATCCTAGATGGTATCGCACCATTGGCGCTGTTCGCAGTTTCCATGAATGCAGCCCTGGCTCCAGCTCTTCCATTCGTATTGGGTGGTGCTGTTGCGACAAAAGGTATTACGGCTCTTACTAAATCCATCGAGAACAAAACGATTGATATGAGCTTGCAAGATCAACGTATGGCTGTTTTCCAAAATACGTGTCAGTACATTAAGGTTTCTAAAAAGGTAACTTACCTTCAATTGACTGCTGACAATCGTTTTAGCGAGTTCAGAAACTCTTTGCAGAATGAGCTTCCACTTTATAAAGCCAGTCTGAACAGTAAGAAAATGTCCACTTTCACTAATACAGTATCAACTTCAAAATACGACCAAGTGAAAGAACAATACGCAAGAGACCTTAAAGACTTTAGAGATCTTGAAGCGAGTTACAGAAAAGATGCTGATTCTGGCGAAATGAATGTGTGCTACTTTGGTCGTTCAATTCTCCAAGATTTAAGAGAATCAAAGTCTGATGACTTTGATTTCCCAGCTTCTATTTTCAAGAACTTGAAAAACGCCCTGGATTTGGACAACACAAAAAGAATTAAACGTGTGAACGTAGATGCTCGTATCAGCACGAATAATTACTATGAAAATGAAATCTCTAGAGCAAACCCTAAGAACATCTCTGAGGCTCGTTTGTGCGCAACGAATACTAAGGAGTGGTTCTCAAACGTTGAAAAAACTTTAGGTGAAATTGAGCAATTGATCGTGGCCGGTGCTTCTTCTAAAGGTGGCAAGAAAACTGAACAAGACAAAGCCCGCGAACAAGGTAAAACCTTCGACCGCGTGAGATACGCAATGGAAGAGCTTTCTAAAGACAGCTCTATCGTGAATAGATCAAACATCGTTCAAGGCGCTGACTCTATCAAAGTGGGTCTATTCGGCTCTAAAAGAGAACCACCTGTACTTTCTTGGATCAAGTACACGTCTGGGATCTATGACCAAACGATGGCTTCTTACAATAGAGGCATTAAGGATCTTCAGATCATTGCGATGAATTTGACGGATTCAGCTCAACAGATTCGTAAGCATCTTTCTCAGGTGAACAATCGCGAGATGTTGATCATTGGTCAGAACTATAGAGAGGACAAAGCTCAAGCAGCGGCTCTTTCTAACTTGGTTCCTTCAAACAAAAACATCAATGCTGAAAAGCGTACTTTGATTTGCTCGGCTTTGAAGCAAACGTATGTTCACTACATCAACGCTTGGGACCACTTAGGTACTATTCAAGTTATGTGTGACATGGTTTCTGGTGTGCTTGATAACTCCATGCACTCTGGAATCATTAAGTACTGTGCAGGTGACTTGTTGCTAAGAGGTACGCCATCAACGATCGGCAACACTCAACAGCAGCTTCAATCATACTATGCGCAAGCAATGTTAGTTCGTGATCGCATGTCTAAACTAAGCTGCGAAGAAACGCTGAATTAAACCACCAAAGCTAAGGTGAAATCTGGACAAGCTCCGGATTCACCTTGGCAATTTCTACGATCTGTTCACGACTTAATCCTGAAGAATTCGAACGGAAAACAACAGTCACTCCGTTTTGAACTAATTCTCTTACATCTTCCATCACAACTGCCGAGTTCACGTTATAAACGAACGGTCTTGCCTTCGCCAACGTGACCAAATCCTGCTTGCTCAATCCCGCAGTCGCGCTCATCACAACCATTTGTACACCTTGAGACGCCAGACCATTCAAATACTCTTTCGCGATGCGATTGCCATCGACGTACAAAACGTAAGGACCGACTTTGGCCATCTCTTCCAAGTCTTCGCGAGTGTAGGTTGTTTTATTAACAGAGATCCCAATATTAACGTTCCGAGATTTCAAAAGATCCAAAGTATCAAATTTATTGGTAAGACCGATTTGGTTTTGGCAGTAGTTAACTTTCGCAACCTTAGCGATCTCTTTCACATCATAAACGGAAAGAGCACTGGCATCAGTCCCCAAACAATCAGCAAACTGCGGAGGCAATGCCGCGAACGAAACAGAAGAAGAAAGAAGCAAAGCTGAGATAATTTGAATACGCATAAAAACCTCCACACCAAAATTGTAGAAGCCTCGTCATGTAAAATCCAAATAGAATTATGTGTTAGCTGACAGAAAAACTATTCGTCTAAGATATAGTTGATTGGATCGACGGGCGTTCCGTTGATTCTGACTTCGTAGTGACAGTGAGGGCCTGTTGAACGACCCGTGTTACCCACGGCACCGATAACGTCCCATTTGCTCACACGTTGACCCACTTGAACGTAAATCTGTGACATATGACCGTAACGAGTTGTTACACCAAAGCCGTGATCGATACTCACAAGCTTACCGTAACCTTCGTCATAACTTGCAAAGATAACCACACCATCAGCCGGAGCATAAATCGGAGAGCCCGGTGCTGCCGCGATATCTAGACCCGCATGCAAAGTAGTTTTACCCGTGAATGGAGAAGTTCTGTAACCAAAGCGCGATGTGATCCAACCTTTTGCAGGTTTCATGTTCGGAGTCGCGTTCAACAAGCTTTGACGCTCAGACAAGCTCTCCCACAAATCGATAACACTTTGCTCTTTTAATTGAGTTTCTTTAACGGCGCGTTCGATACGAATAACCAACGAGGCGTAATCTTTATCAGCTGTTTCAGCTGCCAACTCCCCCGCTTGATCGTTCAGAGGTTTTTTGTTCGCAAACGCGGGATCCTGCTGAGCTAGCATTTCACCGTCATCACGCGCTTCCATTGGTTCGTATTCCTCAACCGGCTGATTTGGAGCTGGTTTTGGTCCCATGGTAAGTTTCGTAATGCGATCTTCCGCATCCACGTTCGTGATCAATTTCAATTTTGTTGTGAATGTTTTTACGCGCTCCAAAGAATTTTCAAGGGCGCTAACTTTACTTTCAACGACTTGGAATTGCTTCGTCAGCTGAGCATTTTCAGCCTTAAGACGTTTATTTTCCATGGCTTGAAGTAACAATCCGAAATAATCGACAAGGCCTGCCGCGAAGATAATGATAACGACAGCAGAAATGAAGGACACGGCTTTCAGCCAGGCTGCAGAGAGCACCAATTTACGGGTTTTGCCCGTTTGGTTACTCACTATAAAAAGCGTGACCTTCTTTTTATCCAAAAATTCCCCTGTCCACTAACCGATTACTCGTAAAAATGAATCAACATAACAGTGACGTTATCGTCACCACCATTAGCCAGTGCTTGTTCTACACAAGCTTTAACTACTTTGTCAGGTTTATTTTTATTGATGATGTCGCAAATTTTTGCGTCATCAACTAGACCAGAAAGGCCGTCTGAGCAAAGCAAAAACATTTCTCCTGGAGCTACTTCACGCTCGATAATATCAGGATAAGTTTCTCTCTCATAACCAACGCTGCGTGTGATCACATTTCGACCCACAAATTGGCGAACCTGTTCTTCACTCATCACACCCGCACGAAGTTGTTCATTGATCAAAGAGTGGTCTTCAGTGATTTGCCAAAGCTGAGGTTTTTTGTACATGTAGCAACGAGAGTCGCCAACATTTCCCACGTACAGATGATTGCCGCGTAAAAACGCCATCACCATCGTGGTTCCCATCCCAGAAAGCTCTGGTCTTTCATTCGCCGCTTTATCGAAAATGCGACGAGAAGATTCTTCGTAAGAAAGTTGAATCAATTCACGCGGAGATCGAGTGCTCGCACTTGGTTGAAGCATGATTTCTTCAACTGTCTCGACAGCCATGCTGGAAGCGACTTCGCCGCCAGAGTGCCCACCCATACCATCCGCCACAACAAAGAGACCCAACTCTTTGTTGACGAGGCATGAGTCTTGATTTGATTCACGTCTGAGGCCTTTATCTGTTAAATACCAGCAGTCAAATTTCATAGAAGTTACATTCTCACCTAAAGGCCTTCGTACGTCAAAGTCCGGCCCTAGACCTCTGTCGAATTATCACAAATCTGGCTCACCTACACCTCATCCTCAGGTGTCATAATACCGATAGGAAGGGGTGAGGTCCTATGAAGAAGTCACCGTCTTTCAAAAAGTATGTGCTCCTTTCAGTAGCCGTCCACGTTTTGGTGTTCGGCGGTTTGTATATGGTCGAAGCACTGCAATTAAAATTTCCAAAGAATGAGAGCGTCAGCATTGACCTGATCACTCCAGAGGAAATGCAGAAGCTCGTGGCCGAACAAAAGCCGGAAGAAACTAAAAAAGTTCCTGCTCCTGCTAAGGGCGCTGTTTTGAAAAACCAAATTGTTGAACAAAACGACTCAATCAATGAGACGGCACCTGTGGACACGCGTTTTGTCAGCGAGAAAAATCAAACCGTTACTAAGCAGACTGTTGCTAAGGAAGTCGGCGCTTTCCAAAACATCAAAAAAGCTGGACCACAAAAAATGGGAGCTAAGGGTGATGGAAAAGTTAAGGCTCCTAAGTCTGAAGTAGCTACAAAGGCGACGCCTGAACAGCGCGAGGCTATTGCTCGTGATTTGTTTAAAGGTTTCGATCCAGCAGAAGCTTTGGAAAGACAGAAAGTTGCTGATCGCAAAAAAGCTGCTAGCGAAGAAGGCCAAGGCCTTGGTCGAGGTAACGACGAGCTGATTACACAAGAAGGCTCGGAAGTTAGCCGTGATAACAATGCGATCAAAGATGTTGAGCAAGGTCTTGAGACAATGCTGAACACTCGTGAATTTAAATATGCGTCTTATTATAACCGCATCCGCCGTCAGCTGAACCAACACTGGGAAGGTCGCGTGCGTGAAAAGTTATCTAAGATGTTTAAGGAAGGTCGCTCCCCTGCATCAACAGGACAAGATCGTATCACTCGCTTGATTGTTGTTCTAAATAACCAAGGCACTCTGATGGGTGTAAAGGTTGTCAGTGATTCCGGCGTTCGCGATTTGGATGATGCAGCTATCGAGGCCTTCCGTGCCGCAGCTCCATTCCCAAATCCACCGAAAGGTATCGTTGAAGGCGACGGCACAGTAAAAATCCGTTGGGACTTCGTTCTTGAATCTTAAGCGCGCTTTTTATTAAGCGCCTTGAGTCGTTTTTCTACGGCTTTCATTTCAGTTGTTTTCCGCACATTTCCATTAGGAAACAGTAGCTCTGCCGGATGAATATTTAAAGCCGCACCAAATATACCTGCATATTTAAGTGTCATTTCGATTCTGCCATTTTCGAGTGCACTAATATTTGAGCGCTGGATACCTGACACCTCAGCTAATTCATCTTGCGATAGGTTTGCGCGAATGCGAGCGCCACGCAAAACCAATGCGGCGGTAAGATCCTCACCCATAAGTTCATTCAAAACCTCTCTCATTTCTCTCATAGTACTACTTCCTATAATTGTGATTCTCAGTAACTCGATGAATCTCTACGATGACTCTATGGTTAAAAATTCTATAGATTATTCGTCCCGACTTACTGAAGGCAGAAGATCTATAACCGAGCCAATTTCCATGCAGAGCGTGATCATGCCAATCCCTGCTTCGCGCAATATATTCCGGTCCGTACTCTGTCATTTGGTCAACCCAATCGTACAAAACTGTTATATCGCCCTTGTTCAGCTTATTGGTTTCAAGCATATGCCTAAGCTCAGCATCAGCCTTTTCCGTAAGTATAACTTTCCACACCACTACCGCCAACCTGACGGTATATTTTTATATACCGTATTGTTTTATATACATCCACAACAATCCTGAATTGATAAGGCGGTTTGCAATAAAAACACCCCCGACAGCAGCAGCTATAGTGAGTTCTAACAAAGAGTCCCATTCGTACCCCGAACTAGCGTCTCAGCCTGAGACACCTTCTGGCATCTGGCTTGCTCCACTAAAAATCATGAATATGGTCTTTAAGGCTTTAATCCTTATAGGCGCGATCCTATTGTCGAATAAGTCGGCAGAGGCGAGCCAAAATTGCGGCAGATTCCTGTGCGGCTCGAGCTATTCGCTTTTGGATAGTCTGAGTGACGAAACAGAAAAGCTGGTGAAATCGCTAAAAAGCGAAGGCACTGCTGCGCCTAAAGACCTTTCGCAAGAGATCAAGAAGATCGAAGCAATGAACGAAGCTTACTTCAAAACAGCGGGCATCGCTTACGCAAAAATTCCTACGTCTTTAAAAATTAAAAACCAAGCCATCACTTACTCTCGCTATCACTTGCGTGGAAATCCTCAGGGAGATGGAACTGCGAAATCTTTGGCTGAAACGTCGGTGCCAGTGATCCTTGATCCGTTGTACCTTTATAATTACAAATATTTCGGCCATTTCCTCGACGAGAAAATCTTTGTTGGCCCCCACGTATTTAAACTCAATCTTTTAGGTATCACATCGACTCTGCAACACGAGCAGCTTCACTCTGTCGAACACGATAAAGTTCGCGCAGGAAAAATGAGCTTGGCCCGCCTGGAATTAATGAATTCGGAAGGCCGCAGATCCGTAAACTACGGAAACTACTTCCGCGTCGATGAAATCGAAACACATCTGCACGACTATCACTTGCTGACTGATGCCGCATCCACCGCACAACGGGATTTAGATTTAATTTCTCAAGGGCTTTCACCAGAAGCCTTGGATTCGATAAAAAAATATCGCGAGGTCATCATCAAAGATAAAACGCAGAATCTCCAGCGCTTCACCACTGAGGCCCAGGAGATGCTCACGAAAATCAAAACTCGCATCATGCATGGAGCGATCCCCTACTCCTCCAAGTACGATCCAAAAACGGGCGCCATTCGCGTGGTCTTCACGACAGAATTTAAGTCTTACGAATACATGAGCTTTGACCTTCAAGGAATCGCGATTCCTGCGGATCTGACAGACTGGGTGAAAGTTCGCGAGATCGTTTTGCAAACTTTGAACTGGTCACAAGAGCGCATTCAACAGGCACAAACAAATCATTAACCCAGCGACGCCCCGTTTCTGTGGTGAAAAAACCGCAATTAGCTTTCAACAAGGTCCCTTTTTACACTAAGGGACCTTAAATACCCCCTCCTAAGAGCCTGAACTACCGAGTAAAAACCTCGTATTAGGTCCAATGTCGAACCGATGTGAGACCCAAGCGTGATCCATGAGTTTTCAGGGTGTAAACTTGGGGCTTACGGAGCATATTTCCATATGCGTCACTAGGAGTGAAAAAGACCCCTTTTTCAAGGCCTTAAACCTTGTCTCCCCCTCTCGAGGATGCTAGTTTCGCTCCGTTAAATTGATTAAGTAAATACTCAAGGAGAACCATCGTGGCAGACTCTAAAAACAAGACTGCGAAGTCAGAAAACTTGAAAGGCGCAAGCCCTGAAGTTTTGGACGTGATCGCACGCCGTGCACTTTACCTTTCAACTCAAATGATCTGGCAAGCCAATCATCGCTCTGACAAAGAAAAAGGCGACCCAAAAATCGGTGGTCACCCAGCGGCTTGCGCAAGCTCTCTTCACATCATGGGTGCTTTGCACTTGATCGCAAAAACTGGTTTCGACCACATCGCGAACAAACCGCACGCTTCTCCAGTAGATCACTCTTACAACTATCTTTTGGATCTTTTGGTTAAAGGCGATCTTTCTAAACTAACTCAAGAACAAGCAGACCAAGCAATGAATGGTCTTCGTAAGTTCACTGATGGTTCTGAATTCGTATTCCAATCTTACCACTCTGCTTACGATCCAGATCACCACAACTTCTTCCCATCAGGTACAGTTGGTATTCCACCTGTTGAAGCTGGTTACATGGCACTTGCTTACCGTTACGCTCGTGAGCACGGTTATGAAGTTCCAGATGCACACTTCTGGGCTGTTTGCGGTGACTCTGAATTCCGTGAAGGTTCAATGTATGAAGCTGTTCCTGACTTCGCTGAACGTGAAATCGGTTCTTTGACTTGGATCTTGGATTACAACCGTCAATCACTTGATGGTCACCGTATCACGAACAAAGAAATCATGAATGGTACAGATGCTGACCGTGTTGAGCGCACAATGGCTGCGAACGGCTGGGAAGTTATCCAAGTACGTCACGGCTCTAAACGTAAAGCTTTGTTCGCTAAAAAAGACGGCGACACTTTCAAAAACTTCCTAGAGAAAAAATTGGAAGACTACGAACTTCAATCATTGCTTCTTGTTCAAGACATGAAAGCTTTGAAAAAAGGTATCGCTAAAGAACACCCTGACATGAAGAAATTCTTGGACAGCGTTTCTGATGAAGAGCTTTACGATGCACTTCGCGATTTCGGTGGTCACGATATGATCGCCCTTGCAGAAGCAATGGAGCAATCTAAGCTTTCTACTCGTCGTCCAACAATCATCATCGCTCATACACTTAAAGGCTGGGGCTTGAAAGCTGCAGCTCAACCAGGCAATCACAGCTCTCTTCCGCAAGAAGAAGAAGTGAATGCGCTTAAAGCAGGTCAAGGCATCACTGGCGATACTTTGTATCAACGTTTGGATGCTAACTCTGCTGCTGGTAAATTCTTGGCGGCTCGCTCTGAAAAAATCTTTGGCGAGATGAAAGCGCAATACGCTTTGAAAGCTAAGAACCAAGATTACTTCTTGAAAAAGCTAACTGAGTTCGGCGAAATCCCTCAAGCTTTGGACATCAACACGAAAATGACAAGCTACCCTCATACACAGTGGATGCTTGGTCAGTTGACTGCCAAATTGACTCGTATTTCAAATACGCCGCTTGATGAATCTCAGTTGAAAGAAAATCAAAAAGCCCTGACTGCGAATGAAAAACCATTCAAACTTCCGGGCGAGTTGTTCATCTCTATGGCTCCTGACGTTGGTACTTCAACAAACTTGAATCCTGCGATGGACGGTAAAATCTTCGGTGCTCCAGTTGTTGTCGACCACGAAACTGACTTGGGCGTTAAAGACCACAAACTTCCTGACTTGGTTCCTGGCGAAGAAGAATCAGATCGCTTCCTTCGTTTTGAAATCGCTGAAGGTAACGTTATGTCTTGCGTGGGTGCATTTGGTAAAATGCGCGACATCGTAGGCGTACCTATCATCCCATTGATGACTGTGTACGATTTCTTCATCAAACGTGCATTGGATCAATACTTCTACAACCTTTACTGGAAATCTTCATTCATCTGCGTTGGTACTCCATCAGGTGTTTCTCTTTCTCCAGAAGGCGCTCAGCACGGTTGGAAGTCTGACATCCAAATCCCGAACCAAATCACTTGGGAGCCGTTCTCTTGTATCGAACTTGACTGGATCATGTGTGACACAATCAAACGTCACGTTATGAACGACAATGCAGGCCGTACAGGTACATTGCTTCGCCTAGTAACTCGCGGTGTGGAACAGAAAGATCTTTTGAAGTACTTGAAAACTCAAGCTCGCTTCAAATCAGGTCTTGAAGGTCAATTGGCTCGCGCTGAATTCCCAGTTGCTGGTGGTATCAATGAAGAAGAAGTGGCAGCTATGGATGACGCTTCAATCTTGCAAACTCTTCGTGAAGACGTATTGCAAGGCGCTTACTACTTGATCGACTACCGTGGTTACGCTGGTTACGAGCCAGGTGACAACGTTGTGAACATCTTCGCTTTGGGCACAATGGTTACTGAAGGTATCAAAGCTTCTGAAGCTTTGCTTGCTCGCGGTATCTACGCGAACGTTATCGCGGTAACTTCTCAAGATCTACTTTGCGGTATCTTGGGTCGTGAAAACGACTACGAATACTTGAAATCAGGATTGGGTATTAACTCGAACTTGTTCCTAAGAAGATCAGAAGACGTATCCACTGGTGATTTGATCACTGTTGCTGGTAAACGTGTTCCAGTCGTATCTGTAGCGGATGGTGAGATCGGTATGCTTGATAACATCGGTTCAATTATCGGTGTTCGTCAGGAAGCTTTGGGCGTTGTTAAGCACTCTAAGTGCGGTCGCCCTTCAGAGATCTATGCTTACCACCACATCGACGCTGAAGCGGTTGTAGAAGCGTGCGGTAAAGTATTGGCAGAGACTGCGCTTGAAAAAGTGATCGTTTCTGAAAATGCTTTGGGTGAGACTCACCAAGCAGAAGGTCGTACAGCTCACTGGACAGATCTTTGGCCTTCAAAAAATCCAGTTCATAAACACTAAGAACTGAATTGATTAAAAACTTAAAAGGGCTCCTGATGAGGGAGCCCTTTTTTTATTCCATCGACATCCATAGAATTTTCAGCGAAGCTTGGCTCATGGACTACACAGAGCTCGCAAAATCAGAATTCCCCTTTGAGGGAGAGTTCTATCTCTCAAAGAACAAACGCTACAATGAGTTGATCTTCTTCGTGCACTTCTATGAGGGCACGAAGCGCGAGCTCCTTCGTCATATCAAGATGGTGAATGAATTTGGCTTTGATGCTTTTGCATTCCAACTGCAAGGCACTGCCAAAGATATCATCAAGCAACTTCCAATCACTGCTGATGGCGCCGTCGGCGTGAAACATGTTTACGCTGCACAGATCGAAAAACTTCTAAATGAGATTCCCGGCAACAAAATAGTTTACAGTTTCTCGAATCCGTCAGCTTCAGCAATTGAAGCAATGGCGAAACGTCACTGCCAAGACACTGTTGCCTTAATTTGCGACAGTGGACCAACAGCAAGATTTCTGCCGTCTGTTTGGAAACTTATGCGCAACTACAAGTTTCCATTTCTCTTCGGCGGCCTAAGAGTCCCAGCCACTGCGGCACTCGGCGTGTTCTGGTCTTTGCACTTTCACAAAGATTTGCACGAACAACTCGCAAAGTTTCCTGATCAGTTTCCGATTTTGTCAATTCGTGGATGGAAAGATAAACTCATTCCTCCGTCGCACATCGACGAAGTTTTCGAACCGCATCACAATTTAAATTGGACCAAATTGAATCTACCAGAGTCTGAGCATCTTACCGGACTGCGTGATTTTCGCAGTGAGTATGCGCCTAGTGTCGACGCTTTTTTGAAGCGTGTGGCCACACCAATTATTAAATCCATTTAATTGGCGCTTTGTGATAGTCCCCTCTTAGACTTTATTTGCAGAGGGGAACTTCAATGAAGCACATCTTTATTATTTGTTTGTTACTTATGCCTTTCGCGGCCGAAGCACGCGGTTACTTGTACCAAGGCTCATTCGATTCTTACGGTGAAAGCTACGCAGTAAATCTCGCAAATCTTCCGAACGACAAGCTAGCAAATCTTCCTTCCGATCAACGTGCGATGTGTGAACAACGTTATGGTCGTATCCTTAATGATGGCTTGATCGATATCCGTGTAGCGATGGGTTACCTTGATTGGACAACTGGAAGTGTTGTTCGCAGTGGTTCTCGTAACTACGGCTACAGTCCTTCTATCGACATCGGCGCTTACTATGCTCTTCGTGAACTGATCACAGGCAAATGCCGTGGCAACTTGCAACTGTGCCGCTTTAAACAAGAAACCTCCGGCAACCCGTATGTGTTCGTTAAAAACGTAACTGTTCACGGTCGCCAAGTACGCGCACGCATCGAAATGCAATTCGCTTCAGCTTCTGAGTTCCTTGAAAACAACATCAACTCTGCAACTCAAGAGCAACGTACAGCTTTCATGCAAACTTTCTATGATCGCGCTTTGCAAGATGCAGATGCGGCTTTCTATTTCGGTCACTCACGCAATGGTGGCGGTCCTGACTTTGCTCCGCCAAAGTTGATTCCTGGTACAAACAAAGTGAACTACGCTGGCTACTACAAAAAGTACCGCCCTGGTTTCAACAAAATGCTTCAGTCTTTGAGCAACCCAAGCAGACAAGCAGATGTTATCGGAATGATGTCTTGCAACTCTCGCGACAACTTCATGAACAAACTTCGTTCCGTCGCTCCAAAATCTGGCGTGATCACTTCAACAGCTGTACTAACGGTTGAGGAAGTTTACACGGCGATGATCGGTGGTATGGACGGTTTGCTACGTGGCCAGTGTCAAAAGTCATACTACAAATCCCTGAGAATGACTGAGCGTAATGCTCAAAACATCACTATGGATGGAATGTTCGAATAAGGTTAAAATAAGTAGATTTCAAAGTTTTGGATAAGGAGGTTCAAAATGGTGCAAATCGAACAGTTACCTCACCCTGATTATCTGAAATACCCAAGTCACAGAACGTTGGGTTTTTTCAACAACCATGAACAAGCAACAAATGCAGCTCAAGCCATCATACGCGAAGGATGGCTTGAAGGTGATCTGCATGTCTATGAAGGCGACTACGGCGTCGATGCCGTGGATGCTGATGGCTCACGCCACACACTCAAAGAAGCCTGGGGACGCTGGGTTCAGAAATTCCTAGGCACTGGTGAGTGGGACTTAGTCGAAGAAGCCGATCAAGAGCTGCGCCAAGGACATTTACTTCTGTCTGTCGCCACCAAAAACGAAGAGGAAAAGTACACCGTCGCAGAATTGATGATTCTGAATGGTGGCCACGGAATCAGATATGTGGATCCTCTTTACAACGAGGAACTTACTCCTCCAGGACATCATCCATCGTAATTTATCAGGTACGTCCTTACCTCCCAGGTAAGGACGTACCTTTTTCTCTTGTCTCACTCTGAGACGTCGAGCCTAAATTGTCCTTCGTCTAATCCTTCACACACCAATTCACTTATATGAGATTCCACGAGGTATATCTCTTGCTCTCTATGATGCTGAAGAGGTGTATCCATGAGACTTCGTTACGCATTCCTATCTAAGATCGTTATCCTAGCGGTTATCAGTTCAAGCCCGGCATTTGCGGGTGATGGAGAATACAGCCATGCGGCTGCGGCGGACCACCATGCACCAGCAGGAAACTCTCATGACCCAGCTGTCTACTACACACAAGACCCACATGAACTAGCTCAAATGAAGCACAACATGGCTCATTGGGCGATGCAGTCCTTTGCACATGGAAATAAGGCCTTTGCGGAGTATAAAAAAATTGAAAACTCAATTCTTAGCAACCCCCTAATGTCCTTAGATAAATTGGTGGAGTTATCAAACAAACATCAACACCAATATACCTATCAGAGCAATCACACGGAGCATGGAAAAACTGTTACTCAGAAAAAACTGGATGGCAGACTTTTTATCGTTAATGTCCAATACCGCGAAAGCCTACCAAGTGGTGAATTAAGCACCGTACAATTGACAGAGGGCTCTGGTGATAAAGTCATGATGACGATCATCACTCATGAAAAAGCAAAGACAAATCCCTTTGTACTCCTGGAAGCACTTGTGAAGCTCTCAGAAGTTTTCGATATTTCCACTATTAGTGGTAACCAACAGACGATTAAACCAGGCACAAGTTTTTTTCATCACAATTACGGCGCTTTTGAGACTCATATTTTCAACCTTTCTAAATCTCTGGGTATCAGTAATATAGGGCCCGCTCCAGGCACCTACTCTCACCAACTGGGAACTTGGATCCGTCCAGTGACACCGATGGAGCTTGCTGAGCTTCGCGCCAACGCGGCCGCAGGCAGTGCGATATCTCAAAGAACAATTACAGAAAATGACACCAAGGCATTCCAACGCATGAAAGCTTCTTTCGCGACGTTCTTACCAATTAAAAACATGACTGCAGATGCGAAGAGAGCTGCTCTTGCAGAGTACGCAAAGCTGAAAGGTGTAGGTTTAGATTCATCATCTACCTATGAAGTGATGCTGCAAGCGTTCCAAGATAAAATTGATATTAAAAACAAACGTGACCTTGAGTCGATCAATGAACTTGCTAAGAGAACTTATCGCACTCAGATGAAGTCCTACAAAGATGGCGCGGCAGCACGTGAGGAGGTTGTTCAAAACAAATCTCTAAGCGAGATGGTCAAAGCCAATGATCGTGCGGGAGTCGCAAGCGCTATGGAAACAATGCTTCCATGGGAAATCATGGAGCCTACAGAAAAAGTTTTCTGGAAAGAATACGTCGATGCTATTCGTAATCCAAATTACGAAGGTGCACCAATTCTTTTCCGCGGAATCGATCATCAAGAAAAACTTCAATCCGTAACGGACAGTAAGGGCAACATTATTGGTGGCGGACTTTTCTCCAAGCGTTTAACCGCAGGATCGGGATCTCACCTGTTTAAACTAAAAGGCTTAGTAGAAACATTTGAAACATTCGGAACTGATGGCGTGAACTCAAGAAAATCTATCTCACCTTTGAATCAACCACACACGTTGACTAAGATGATGTTGAATCACGCGGCCAATCCACAAGGCTCCCCGTTTATTTCTCTAACTTATAATTTGGAAATCGCCTACAGCTTCGGGAACGGAATGGTCACACCAAAAAATGATCCCACTAAATCCGAAAAAGCGATGAAAGACTATCTTAATAGCAATGCCTCCGGTGGAGTCGCGACATTAAGAATCGATAAGCGCAGAATTATTACTAATAGCGTTTCTGGATTTACTCACGAGATCGAAGTTTTAGCATCCATGCTGATCTTTCCCGATGAAGTTCTTTACCTGGAAAAAGGTGTTTACTTCTATGGAACTGGCGGCGAAGTCAAACGCATTTCAAAAGAAGATTATTATAAGAATGCACGCGATATCGTGTACAGAAAAACCGGGCAAGTTCTTCCAGAAAGCTATCTAGACTACTCTTTCAACGGACAGAAGGCCTTCTTTAACGGATTCTCTGAGATGGAGTTACGCCTTCGCAAAGTATATCCAAATCAACCGGGCTCATGCGGTAAGGTTTTTAATTGATGCTAAAACTGCGCGCGATTCTTTTTAGTGCGATTCTTCTGCTAGGGTTTGTGGCTTTTGCCGCAAGCCCTTCAGAGTTTTTGCACGAACAAGAAATGATTCGCGTGTATGTCGATAAAGCACCAGGTTTTGGCCATCAATCTGCGGGTATTTCAGTGATGCGCCGACTGCGTGATCTGGGCTTTAAGGGCGAGTTTGAAGTGGTTTATCAATCTTCTGTCGCTGGAAAAATTCAAAAAATCTATCCTGGATTCCCTGAAGGTATTCCCGGAGATGTTCACTATGTCGAACTTAACAAGTACTATGAGATGACTGCAAGACAGCTTGCTCCGCAAATACCTTTTGCTATTTCTGGTGCGGATGATGGCTTTGGCGAAGAGTTCGCTAAAATTGCAAAGGCGGATAAGTATCTCCGCCTGCAACCATTGGGTTGGGGACCAGGAACATTATTTGAAAATGGTAAAGCTGTAGCAATGCCTACGATGAATGATCTGGCCTTGGTGAATCTAACTTCAACAACCGAACAGGATCTTTTAAAATCCCTTCCTGAAATGCGTGAACTTTCTGCTGATAAGGCTCAGTTTGTAGAACGCTTTGCGATTGAAGCTAAATCGCAATTTAGCTTTCCAGTTTACGGGGTCGGCACTCAGACATTTGCTCCGCAGCGTATGTTCTTTTACGGTAAAGCTGTTAAAGCGGCCGCTGCCAAATTAGATAAAACAAAAGCTGTGATCGTTCCCGTCGTTTCCCCGTTCAATACTCAAGAGATGGATACGTTTTCAAAAATCTTCGGAAAGAAATCCGGTTTTGAGGCTGTTAATGCCACTGAATTAAAGCATCAGAAGCAAATGCACTTACTTACTCCCCAGGAGTTTTCAAATCTGTCTGCGCTAAAGCCTGGAAATGTGTACTTCGTATTTGTAGGCTCTGTTCCGCAAGCCGTATTTAATTTCTTTTATGAGAAAGCGACTTTACCAGTGTGGGTTGCCGGTAAGAATGCGATGAGCTTTGCCGCTACTCAAGGTAAGCCTTATTTCAATACGGTGAATGACTACTACTTGCCTGCGACAGAGACCCTTTCGAAAGAGTCTTTGAAAATACTTACGAATGCGCAAATTGGATTCGACAGTGGCTATGGTAAATTCATGAATCAGCCAGAATTGACTGCTGTAAGTAAATATATTCAAGCCGCTGCAACACCGGGAAATGAACTCGCAAACTACTATGCAAACTTAGGTGCAAAGCTTTCTAGCAATGACCGAGTTCTGGAAGGACTTCGCTTTATTACACAAAGCCCCTCTGCCCTCTCCTGCTCAAAAGTATTTCAATAATTACTTCGCAAGATAACGATTGATCGCATCAGCCACTTCAGCTGATTCGTTGATCGCACGTTGCGCGATTGAGATTTTCTTATTGTGATAACCTAAAGCACGGAGCTGTTGTGTGTGCCATGGCTCTTCGCTGACATTCGCCATATTGTAAGCAGCATTCTGATAACCGAATTGATTCGCGATATCTTGAGTCGCAATGTCTGTGCGCTTACGATCCACCCACAAACGCGCCGTTTGAGCCACATGACAGCTTACGCAGTCCATATTCTCTGGATTGTAGTGTTTTGGATTTTCAATCTTATAAGCTGCTGCAAGTTCAGTGCGGATCAAGTCTTCGTTTTTTACACGTACTCGTTGAGACTCCGCCACCAAATTCGTCAACGTGTCTTCGCCATTCGCGCGAGGACCCGCGATACCACCGCCAGAGAAAGTTTCACCCGACGTCACCACATTCACGAAGGACTGCGCGGTATTTTTACCCAAGCGAGGCAAAGTCATTGTGATCAACTCGCCATTCTTAAATTCAAACGCGCCAAAGAGCCACATCGCTCCGCCGCCACGTAAGAACATCGCCGTCACACGAGAGAGTTTCTGTTCGCTCGCGTATTTTAGAATGATTCTGTTAAGGTCTTTTAGAGAAGCTACTCCACGACCTGAATTCCAAGCTGGATGAGGGCCCAATGGTAAACCACGAGTCTCGACACCTGTTTTAGCTTTCCACGCTTGCAGGTCTTGCAACAAAGAATCGAATTCTGCATCTGTCAGTGGATAGAATGAGTGCAAAGCTGCATCGATCGCTTCGATGGAGTTGTCTTCTTCCCATTGCAACAGAGGTTGCCACACCAAACGCAATTGTTTTTGGCAGCTGATTTGAGTCGGGTACGGAAAACATGGATCGATACGCATCGCCACCACACGCATGGAACGTGCATTGGTTTGCGGATCCATATCCATCGCAATCGGAGAAATGCGCTCAAAGATTTTCTCTGGCAACAAACCCTTCATCGGAAGAGTGTTTACGTTTCCATCTGCTTGATGTTGCAAAGGCATGACGTAAGAAACGTCATTCAAATCCCAGGCAGCATAAGTGTTCAATGAAAACGACAGGGCCAAAAAAACGAGAGCAATTTGTTTCATGCGCGAAACATCGCGCCTCGGCTGCAATATTTCAATGAAATTCACATTTAACATGTAAGTGAAAACTAAACTGATTGGATCAGCAAAAACACGCAAAGCATTAAAATCGCGAGACTTTCTAAATACAAGGTGGAGAGGTACGTCCTTACTTGGGCAAGTAAGGACGTACCTTTGGGGATATGGTCCAGTTCCTCATTTACACCTTTGACTTACACATTATTTACATAGTAACTAATATGTAAATGGAGGCTTTCAATGAGTGCCGTCGCCCTTCCCGCTTTGTCTGACATTCAGTTTGTTTCCCCCGATCAACTCCAACCTCCCGCTGGAGTTCCCACGGGAGTGACCACCTTGGATGACTTCCTTTTATGGAAGGGAATTCCTAAAGGAGACCTCAGCCTCTTCCAAGGAAACCCCGGGACCGGCGCCACCTCTCTGTGGGTGAGCATGACCCAAAAAGCCCACGCAGATAACAAGTGGGTGGCTTGGGTGAATGGCGGCACTCAGCTCCTCCCCGCCCATTTGACCAGCAGACAGATCAACTTAAAAAAGTTGCTCGTGGTCAAGGAACCCAAAGAGGCCGATCAGCTTTTCTGGGTTTTACAAGAACTGGTGACGAGTTCTTTGTTTGAAGTGATCGGGTGTGAATTGAAAGAAATGTTTTTCAAGAATCACCAGCTGCAAAAACTTAAAAAACTTTGCCGCTTTCATAAGGTCGCTTTGATTTTTGTCTGTCACAAGGTGAGCAAGTTCGTGAATCCACTCTTTAGTCTGATCATTCAGTTCCAAAGAGACTTCATCACGATTCAAAGAGCTCTTCACCGTCCAACACCGTTTACTGTCGCAGGGAGTATGATTTATGCGAACTTTGTGCATCAATTTAAAGACACAGCAAGAAAGCTCCTCAGCTGAGGCTTTCCTGACTTTAAGTCCGCGAGTTCAATTCCGCTTCCCGCATTATATTTTTATCGACATTGAATCAACAGCTCATCTCCTGGGAGGAGAAAATGGAGTTTTACAAAAAGCCATCGAGATCAGTCATAAATTCAACGTGGAAAGCAGTGCCGCGATTGCAGACACCGCTCCTGTCGCGCAGATGCTTGCGAAATGGAAGCCTTTCACTGTGGCTCCTCGTGGTGCTGAACATCGTGAGCTTTCAGGTCTCGGCCTTGATGCGCTAAAAGATCTTGAGGGCTTGGAGCCCTGGACGCAAAAAAGCCTGATTGAACATGTGATTTCATTCGCACGCACTTTAGGTGTGTGCACTTTAGAAGAAGTTTATAATTTCCGTCTGGTTTCACTGCGCGAGCGGTGGGGAGATTTCGGTGTTTTACTTTGGAATCGTTTGCATTCTCAAGACTCTCAAGTCATTTCACCTCTTGTGCCTCGCGACCCTCTTGTGGGGTATGGCTACCTGGATGATCCCTTAGGATCTGTGCCGCTGCTTTTTAATCGTATCAAACCAGTGATGGATGCTTTGTTTGCGCGCCTGAATGGCCTCTCCCGATATGCGCACAAAATGGAAGTGATCCTGCACTGTGAATACTCTGATAAACGTTACTTACTCTCCATTGAGCCTGTCAGTGCCAGCCGCGATCAGGCTTTATTTGAAGATCTTCTGTATAAGAGAATGGAAAAAACCGAACTGACTAATCCCATTCGTGAGTTTGAGGTAACGGTTTACGATGTGCCTGAAAAAATCCAACAGCTGGATTTTTTTGAGCCTCGCGATAATTCCGAAGACCGCTGGAGACGCTTGATCAGTTTTGCCAAGCAATCCAATTGCGAAATGGGATTCTTGCAAGTTGAGGCCAGCCATTTTCCAGAACAAAGTTTTCAACTTGTGACCGAATGGCCTGAGGATTTTAAATCCGAGGACTTGGTGGAACGCCAAGAGGGTGCCTTACAAGTTAAGAACACCTACTCTAAAGGTTTAAAGGAAAGTCCTCGCCCTTCATTACTTTTAGAAAAGCCACAAGCTTTAAGCGGAAGCGAAGTGCAAAGACTTCGTTTTGTTTCATCGATGCCCAGTGAACGCATTGAATCTTCGTGGTGGCAGATCTCTTCGCAGGAGTTAAAACACCGCGATTATTTCTTTGCGATGTCACAACAGGGACAACTCGTTTGGATTTTCCAAGACAAAGTCAGTTCCCAGTATTATCTGCATGGATACTTTGATTAATTAAATGAATAAATCCGTTCAAGTCCGCTCTTCAAACTCCATTGCTCCGACAGCCAAAGGCTTTGTGGAGCTTTTGGGGCGCAGTAATTTTTCTTTCTTAAGAGGAGCTTCCTCCCCCGAAGAAATGGTCGAAGCCGCTATTCATAATAACTATGATGGCATTGCGATGTGCGACTTAAATGGGCTTTATGGGGTTGCTCGCGGCTTTCTGACTGCGAACACTCCCTCTGTCTTTACCGCTTCTTCGAAAGCCAAGGAAGGTTTTCGTTATTTAATCGGCTCAGAACTGACTCTGACTGATGAAAGCACCATCACTCTGATTCCGAAAAACAAACTGGGCTACACGCATTTGTGTGAACTGCTCACTTTAGGCAAGCGACAAGCCGCTAAGGGATTTTCTTCCTTAAAGTTAGAACAGATTGAAAAGTACAGCCAAGGACTCTTGTGCTTAGCTTTGCCGCCCATTGATGAAAAACGCTATGACAGTTTAGAAAAGATTTTCGGTGATCGACTTTACATTCCCGTCTGGAGAGATCTGACTTGGGAGTCTCACGAGTTCTATCGTCAGGCTTTGGAACTTGAACAAAAATGTGGCGCTCAATTGTTCGTCACACAACGACCGTTCATGCATTCTAAAGACAGAAAGCCATTGTTCGATGTTCTGACTTGCGCTCTTCATCACACGACTTTGGAAAATGCCAAGGACAAATTGATCCAAAATGCTGAACGTTCACTCAGATCACTCCCGCAAATCAGCTCCCTGTGGGCCGATCGGGTCGACCTTGTGGAAAAGACTGTGGAAATCGCTGCACGTGTGGATTTCACGTTGGATGAAATTCGTTACCGCTATCCACGATCTAATCTTCCGCAAGGTAAGACGCCGACAGAATATTTACGCTTCTTAGTCGAGGAGGGACTCAAGTGGAGATTCCCCAATGGCGCTTCAGCAAAGATTCTTAAGACCATTGAACATGAACTCGAAATGATCAAAGAGTTGGAGTACGAGGACTACTTTCTTACATTACGTGAAATTTGTGATTTTGCCGATCGCAAAGGAATTTTATATCAAGGCCGTGGATCTGCTGCGAACTCGATTGTTTGTTTCTGCATTGGACTCACATCCGTCAATCCCAATGACATTGATGTTTTATTTGAACGTTTTATTTCTCGCGAACGACGTGAACCTCCAGATATCGATATCGACTTTGAACACAGCCGTCGCGAGGAAGTGATTCAATATATCTATGAAAAATACAATGAACGTCATGCCGCCATGGTCTGCACCGTCGTTCGTTTTCGTTCGCGCATGGCTATTCGCGAAACAGCTAAGGTATTCGGTATTTCTTTAAGCAACATCAACGCCATGGTTAAGTTCATGGGCCGCGATGGAATGCGCAGACTTATTGAAGATCCCAACATCCATAAAAAATTCGGAGTCGAAAGTCAGGAAATGTGGATGCTGTTTTTAAAAATGGCAACTCAACTGCATGGATTCCCCCGCCACTTGGGAATTCATACGGGCGGATTCCTGATCACTCAAGATCCGATCACAGAGATGGTCCCCGTAGAAAAAGCGACGATGAACGGTCGTTACGTGATTCAGTGGAATAAGGATGACGTTGCGGTTTTGAAGTTAATGAAGATCGACGTTTTAAGCTTGGGAATGCTGACTTGTTTAAGGAAGTGCTTTGATCTTTTAAAGAAGCATAAGGGCGTCAGCTTTAATCTCGCAAGCATCCCGCAGAATGATCCAAAAACTTACGATATGATTTGTAAGGCCGAAACCGTCGGTGTTTTTCAAATTGAATCCCGCGCACAGATGCAGACTCTGCCTCGTATGTTGCCCCGAAACTTTTATGATCTCGTCGTCGAGGTGGCCTTGGTGCGCCCAGGGCCCTTACAAGGTGGCATGGTTCATCCTTATTTACGTCGTCGCCAGAATTTGGAACCTGTTACTTACGCTCATGAAAACTTAAAACCCATTTTAGCTCGCACGCACGGTGTTCCTATCTTTCAAGAGCAAGTTATGAAGATCGTGATCGTCGCTGCCGGGTTCTCCCCAGGGGAAGCCGATGAGCTTCGTCGTATTATGTCCTCTGCTTGGAGGAAACGCTCCACCATGGAAGCCATCCGTGATCGCATTTTGACGGGTTTTAAGAATTATGGAATCACTCAAGAGTACGCAGATCAAATCTATGCAACCATCGAAGGTTTTGCGAATTACGGTTTTCCAGAAAGCCATGCCGCAAGTTTTGCCGTTTTAACTTATGCAAGCTGCTATTTGAAATGCAATCACCCCGATGTTTTTGTCTGTGGTCTTTTAAACAGTCAACCCATGGGATTCTATGCGCCTCGCACTTTGATCGCCGAAGCCCAAAGAAATGGCGTGAAGGTTTCCCCTCTATGTATTCAAAATTCTGACTATGATTATACTTTAGAAGAAGAAAACGACAACGGCACCCACACCCTGCGAGTTGGATTGCGCTCGATTTTTGGTCTTCCTGAGGAACAAGCCCGCAAAATCGAAGATGAAAGAAAACTTAATGGCCCCTATCAAGACATCAAAGACGTCATTCAACGCACGCAACTGCCTCGCAGTGTTTTAGTTAAGCTTGCAGCAACAGGAGCCATGGAATGCTTTGATACCAGCGCACGTGATCTGATTTGGCATATCGAGGGACTTAGCCTAGATCAAAATAGTTTTCTGTGGGGCCAACCCAAAGAAATCCTGACTCAAGGATCTTTGGATGAGGATGAAGAAAGTGGCGACACCATTCCATTTGAATCCAACTGGGATCGCATGCGCCGCGAATACGACACTAAGGGGTTTTCTGTCGACTCCCATCCTATGTCAGTACTGCGTTCCTATTTAAAAACTAAGAACCAGGCTCTGATCGAAAATAAGTTTGTGCCTTACATGACTTCTAGTGACCTTGAACGCTTGCCTGTGAAACGTAAAGTTCGCGTGGCGGGGCTTGTTTCTATAACCCAACGCCCTCCGACAGCAAAAGGCATGTGTTTTATCACGCTTGAGGACGAGTTCGGTTTTATGAACATCGTCATTCACCCTGACGTCTATCAAAAAGACCGAATGGTCATTTACGGGCGTTCGTTGCTGGAAATCCAAGGCCAAGTGGAAAAAGTGGGCAGCATCATCAACGTCAGAGCAATTAATGTTCTTCCCCTGTCGTAATTAATCGGTTAACTTTGTCCCATGCTTTTGGAATCTTTAGAGTTTCTTTTAACACCGACCACACCGATTGCGCGCAAGTACGGATTTTTATATTCGTCGATTTCGCTACGCCATCGTTATCACCGTCAAAAGAAAAACTGGCTTCCTCATCTTAAGAACTGTCAGGATCTATTCTTAGAAACTGCCAAGTCTTTACCACAAAGAAAAAGTGTTGTGGTGATGGGTAGCGCCCATTTGCACGAAATCCCTTTGCACCTCTTGATGGATACATTCGAACAAGTGACTTTAGTGGATGTCATCCATCCTCTAAAACATCACTTACAGGCTAAACGCTATTCTCGCTTAAAGCTTGTGACGATGGATTTGACGAATGCCTTGGATAAAATTCAAGGCCTCAACACTCTCGAGGAATTAGACAAACTTGCCAAAATGCTGGCGGGTGAAAAGCTTTTCCACTTTGAGGCAGACTTAATTGTCTCTGCAAACTTAATGTCACAACTAGCACTGTTGCCACTCGATGCCGTTGAAAAGAAAATCAAACGCACCCTTGAGCTGGAAGAAAAAGACATCATTTGCACCCAGTTCGCTGAAACTCATTTGAAAAACTTGAGTGGCTGCACGGGCACAAAGCTCATTTACTCCGACCGCGAAGTTATCTATCACGATAAGAACGGCGAAATCATGTACACAGGCCACTACCCTGTGAATTTCGCTGGCTATAAAAAATTAAAAGAATGGATCTGGCATTTGGCTCCCCTGAAGGAAGCCTCCAAAGACTATTCTATCGATATGAAAATCGAAGCCTACAAAGGCTAAAACCTATTTTTTGATCGCAACAAAAAGACCTTCAAACGTCGGAGCAATCGCAGCTTCGTAAAGATCAGGATTTGCCAAACGCTCGTTGAACTCTTTCATGATGCGGATTTGTTTTTCTGAAAACTTTTGAGTCGTCGCCTGTCCCCATACAGCGCCACTTAAAAAGATATTGTCAGCCAAAACCAAACCACCTTTACGGAGGTTTTTTTCAGCCCACAACAAATAATCCAGATAAGCCGCTTTATTCCCATCAATGAAGACACCATCAAAAGGGCCCTGCGCTTCAAGCTTCACTAACTCTTCGCGAGCATCGCCGACAACTAAATGAATTTTCTTTTTGGATTGATCCAACTTAGAAAATACTTCCGCAGAACGACGAGCATGTTCAGGGTCTTTTTCCAAAGTCCACAACTCCCCCCCCTCGGGCAAGGCTTCAAAAAAGTATTGAGCTGATAAACCAGTCAGAGTCCCGATCTCCACGAACTTCTTACATCCATGCATCTTGACCAGAACATGGGCCAGCTGTGCCTCTGCTGCGGAAATGCTAATTCGCGCTAGACCTAGCTCTTCAGCGAACTGACGAGAAAGTTTTTTAGTGTCGTTCTCTTTATCAAAAAGAGCGCCCAGGTATTCTTCTTTGTTTGAAAGCACTGATTCACGCATGCAGCGATCCTCTCACGACTTCGTCTAGAAGTTAACAGGAAGTTAATTTGCGAGGCATTCTTACCAGGAATAACCTGAAAAGGACAGCATCACTTGATCATGGAGGATCATATGATTACTGGCATCGCGCAACAGCGCACCCAATTGGCCATTCAGTTCCTCATGAGCCTAGCTTTGGCTGGCGCTACCGGGGCATGTTCCTCAAAAACAAGTCGGGATGATGAGTACCTTCTTCGTCCGGTAAGAGTGAGTCCGCAAAACCCACCTGAGTCCGCCTTACGTCACACCACTCAAGACCTACAAAACAGTGTTCGCTATGCAACGCTTTCCAAAAATATTCGTTTCGATTATGCCAGCGCCGAACTCACGGCCTCTACTAAAAACGCCTTGGATACAATCGCTAACGAGATCAACGAATCGCTAAACTCTTTTGAAAAAATTCGTCTGACTGGCGTGACTGATTCCAGTGGTGATGATTCTCGTAACATGCAGCTCTCTGAACGTCGGGCTGAAAATGTTCGACGTTATTTGATCTCCAAAGGAGTTCCCGCCAACAAAGTCGAAGCCATCGGCGTGGGAGCAACCAACACCATCATCCCAGGCACAAAAATTAAAGCTGCTGCTGATCGCCGCGTTGACTTTGAGATTGTGCGCTAGAAAATTTCAAGGCTTAATAAGAGTCCATGAATCCACTTTTAGTTTTTGATCTAGATGGCACTCTGATTGACTCGGCACCTGACATTATCGTTGCGGTTAATCGCACTCTTACCAATCACGGTAAGCCCACGCTCGGCGATCAACAGATCATTTCCCACATTGGTGAAGGTTTGAAAAAACTTCTAGCGGATCTTTTCATGGGCGATCAACTCTCCCCCGCTGATGTGATAAACCTAGAGGCCGAGTTCTTAAAAATCTACGAAGAGGAAATGCTTAACAAAACTCAGATTTATCCTGAGGTAGAAAATTTCTTAGATAACTATGCAGGCCCCATGGCTATCATCACCAACAAGAATGAAGTTCCCGCGAAAATTATCATCAAACATCTGGGACTAGATCGCTTCCCGTGGATCAATGTTTTTGGAGCGGACACTTTAGAAGAACGCAAACCAAGTCCGTTGCCATTGAACACAATGATGAAACTTGCTGGTCACAATCCGAAAAACACAGTGATGATCGGTGACGGAATTCCTGATATGGTTTCTGCGCAAAGAGCTGGGGTTCCTTCGCTCGCGATCGAGTTCGGCTACACAACACCCACAATACTCGGACAGTACGAGCCAAAGGCCTTTCTGAAGCGATATTCCGAGCTTCCTCGTTTACTCAAAGAACTCTTTCCTCACATGTAAACGCGATACAAATTTGCGTTCTATTCTCAAAATGAGGCACGCCAAAACCCATATATTTGGAGTATTTTTTGGATTCACAAATGATGGTCCAGATGCCTTAAGTGTGTTCCCCGTTATCCGATAAATTTCTATATGAAGACCCAAGGGAAAGTTTGGCTGTTTTACGACGCCGAAAAGAAGATTCAATCAAAGCCAATGTCTGTTGTTCAGGCACAGGTCTTTTTGTTGTCGTTAAAGAAAGCCGATTATCCTAAATGCTTCATCTGGACACCAGGGTGGCCAGATTGGACTTCGGTTAAAGAGTTTTTGAAATCCGGTCAGAACTATTTCGTAATGACGAAACCACCAAAACCAGGTGGCAAGACCGTCACTAATATCATCGCTCCTAAGAACGACGACAAGACCGCTCTTATCGAGTTGGGTGGTGATGCTGATCCAACGATGACTCATACGACAGTGACTAAGTCAGGATTCTTTACTCGCGTGAGTGATGGACAGGCCATTAAGAGCTCTGCTCCGATGGACTATGGCTATTACCACCACGATTTCAACGGTGATGATTTGGATATTTCCAAAATCAATAAAATCGCCGCTCCCGACAAAGTAAAAGTGTACGAAGAAAGCATTTCTAGAAACGAAGATTCTGATCGTCGTAAGGACACTCGTCATTACTTCAAAATCGAAATCATACTAGTTTCAAAAACAAAGTCTTTCCGTACTCACTCTAAGGATATTTCCATCAGCGGTACTCAGCTTGAAAAAGAAATTCCTCGTGAGTTTTTAAATATCCCTTTTGATCTGATCATCGTAAATCCTTACGAAAAAGATTCCTCTCGCGGTCGTCTGCTTTTCAAAGCAAAGATCGTGGGCGACATGACGGATCCGCGCCGCCTGATGTTCATCGAGCAGGATTCTGATATGACGGCAAAGCTTGATTCTCTACTAAGGTCTTACCTCGAAGCTCAAGTTCGCGATAAAAAAGCAGCTGGATAAAAATCAAATATATTTAAGAATCTTAATTAAAGATTTCTTTACAACTCTCCGATCTCAAGACGAAGCACGTTCTAGGAGAGTTCATGAAGAATTTTGCCGCTGCTACAATGATGTTATGCCTATGCTTTGGTCTTGGTGCCTGTGAGCCGAAGGTGGAAGAGTCTTCCAGCTCGGGTCTTCATCTCTACATCACATCCGGAACTTGTTATGTCGGCAGCGGACTCACCGCAGAAACGCCTTCACGCACAGTTAATAAAATTAATCTGTCGACTGGTGTGATCGAAGAAATCGTCATGGACTATAACACTGTGAACAGTGCGGATCGCCCTCAGAGCGTTGTTAGTTATGATGATCAGAACTTATTGGTATTGATCGAAAACAGCACCAGCAATCTTCGCCGCATTGATATGGTTAAGAAAAAGGGCGACAACCAGTTCTCTACTTGGTTGAGTGATTCAACTATCCTCACGACGACAGCGACAAACATCGTACGCGGTATGGTTCGTACACCAGATGGTGGCTTGTTGATTTCAAAAAGTGTTGCAGCTGAAAAAGTCAGCTCCAGCAAAGGTCGTGTGACTGTGGGCGCAAATCCATTTATCAACGCCCCTGCTGGTGGTACATGTGGGACTGCAAATAATACTCTGATCAGTGCAGTGGTCGCTCTACCAAATTCCAAGTATATTTTCGCACACGCTTCAGCGAATCCCAACAATCGTGTGGTTTTCGTGAATAGCACTAGCGGATATTCAACGAATGCAGATTGTTCTTCTGCAGTATCAGCACCGGCAACGACAACATTTCCGACAGCGATGGCCTATATCCCCTCCACAACAGCACCAAGCACCGGATACCTTTTGGTTGCGTACTCTAGCAATACAGCAAACCAAGATTACATCTACACATATGATGTGAATGAAACATCCGGTACAATTTCTGGTGGCACTAAGGCTTATGAAAACACATCTGTGCTAAGAGGTATGTCGGCAATGACTTATGATGCTTCGACAGGTTTGCTATTCGTGGCAAATGGATCAACAGCTCTTGCTAATGGTATTGAGCAGTTTACTTTCGATGCGACTTCGAAAACGTTGTCACGCGTGCATACGGTTCCATTCTCTGGAACTAGCCTCTATACGAAATGTATTTCGGGAATGACGATCGCAAACTAAGGGCGCTCGTAAACTTGAATCATTGCCATGTACTTACGAAGTGCAATCACATAGGCATTTTGATCAGGGATTGCGGTCTTATTGATAAGAGCACCCGTTCTACCAAAATAAATATACGGTAAATAGTCAGCATACTTATCTGGAGTAATGTGGCTTAGATCATTGATTTTGATTCTGTGTTTCAACTGGCGCAACGCCTCGATCAAGTATCCCATCGTCGCAATCGCTGCATTTTCAGGAATATCCAAATTGTCTGAGGTGATTCCGTATTTATCTACGACAGCTTGAGGAAGAAATTTAATCTGCGTCAGACCACGACTGTTTTCATCAACATCTTTACCTGAAGACAAGGCACGCATTAACTTCGCAAGGCTAACAGCCCAAGGCGCGGCTTCCTTAAGTTTATAACGAGCACTTTCACCGAACAAAGTCTCGCGACCCAAGATTCCCACGGAGATATGGGCTAGTAATGTGTATTCTTCGCCGCCTATTTTGTAGAGCTTTTGCAGATCGGCCTTATTCATCGCAAGCGCTTGAATAAATCTACGAACATTCTCTGTGCGAACCTGGTTCTGTGTTGGCACCAGCATAATCTGACAATTCTCACAATTGGAGTCGGGCCACTTCCACTCCTGAAAACCATGATCTTTCAGAATAGAAATTTCCATTTGTGAAGTTTCATCGATAGAGACTGCATAGGCATAGCCACTGTCTACAAAAGTGACAGCGACAAATAGGGCTACTCCTATTGAAAGCCAAATGTTCTTAATTTTCATCTCAGTCTCCGACTTCATAACTATGCAATTCACAATCCTAAATTAATTAGCTGGAAAAGAGGTTGATCTCATCGGAATCCCTAGGGATGCTAGATACTTCACGGAGGAATACATGAACTTGATTGATCTTTCCATTCGTCGACCCGTCTTTGCCTGGGTCATCATGTTTGCCCTGATTGTGTTTGGTGCCATCTGCATGAACCGCATGGGTATCAGCCAATTACCTGACGTCGACTTCCCTATCGTCAGCGTTTCAGTAACATATGAAGGTGCTGCCCCTGAGATTGTCGAGGCCGAACTCGTCGATCCTATCGAAGAACGTTTGCTTGCCATCGAAGGCATCAAAGAAATGCGTTCATCTGCTCGTCAAGGCACAGGAACTGTCACTCTTGAGTTCGATATCAATCGTAACGTTGACGTCGTATTGCAAGAGGTGCAAACAGCTCTGAGCCAATTGCGCCTTCCACAAGGTGTCGACCCTGCGGTTGTTCGTAAGCAGAATCCTGAAGAAGACCCGATCATGATCGTCTCCGTTTACGGTGATGCTTCTCTTAGAGACATGTTGGTCTGGACTGACAATTACTTGCTAGATCAATTGCGCTTCCTTCCTGGTATCGGCGAAGTCAGCATCGGTGGTTTCAGCGAAAGAAATCTACGTATCTGGATCGATAATAAAAAACTGCAACAGTACTATCTGACGGTAAATGATGTTGTTTCCGCTCTGACGACTCAACATTTAGAAAGTGCCGCGGGACAATTCACCGAAAAAGGACGTGAACTTCGTGTTCGCTGGTTGGGTGAAGCGTCTACCGTTCACGATGTCAGTAATATCCAAATCATCAATCGCGGCGGCCAACGTATTCACGATGCTAAGATCTATATCAAAGACATCGCAACCGTCGAAGATGGCCTTTCAGATGTTCGCCGTATTGCCCGCTTTGAAAAACATCAAGCCGTAGCCCTGCAAGTCCGCAAACAGCGTGGTACGAACGAAGTCGAAGTCGCTGCTGCAGTAAAAAATAAACTTGAATCCATCAAAGATAGCTTCCCCGAAGGCTACAACTACCGCATCAACGTGGACTTCACTCGCTCCACAGAAGCGACAGTTCATTTAACTCTTGAAAAACTTTGGGTGGCGGCCCTTATCACTATCGTTGTGTGTTTCTTCTTCTTAGGAAGCATACCTGCCGCGATCAATATCTTGTTCTCGATACCCACCTCCATTGTGGGTACATTTACGATTCTTTATTTCTCGGGCTTTACATTAAATCTCTTTACGCTTCTTGCCCTGACTCTTTCTATTTCCATTGTCGTGGACGATGCGATCATGCTCTTAGAAAACATCATCCGCCACTATAGGATGGGTAAAGGCTCTGCGAAAGCGGCCTCTGATGGATCGAAAGAAGTTTTACCTGCTGCAATCGCGGCGACTCTCGCGGTTGTTGCCGTATTCCTTCCGGTAGTTTTCATGGATGGAATCATCGGTAAGTTCTTCTTCCAATTCGGTATCACCATGAGTGCTGCCGTTTTGCTATCACTTCTTGAAGCTGTGACCATCACACCGATGCGTGCGGCAGCCTTCCTAAGCAGTGAGCCTAAGGTTTCTAAGTTTGAACACTATCTGGACGTGTTATTTGAAAAATTCGCTCACTCCTATCAGGGAGTTCTAAAATCAACGTTGAATTGGAAGTTTTCCATCGTCTTTGTTTCGATGGTTTTCTTTGGTGTCTCGTTGTTCCTAGTTACAAAAGTCCGCCAAGAATTCGTTCCCGCGCAAGATCAAGATTTCATTATCATCAATGCGCAGGCTCCCCCAGGAACATCCCTGGATGCGACCAGCAAAATGAATGAGCAAATCGAAGCAATCCTTCACAAGAATCCAAATGTCGCAGGATTTGTAGTTTCCATTGGTGGAGGCGGCGGCGGCTCCTTCGTCAATCAGACGTTCATGCCAGTAAGTCTGAAGCCACGCGCTCAAAGAAATATCACTCATACGCAAATCATGACCCAATTGCGTGAGGAATTTAAAGCCGTTAAAGGCATGAGAATTTCGATGCGTGATATTTCTGCGCGAAATCTTTCTTCAGGCCGTCAGAATCCTCTCGCAATCAACCTTCGCGGTGCGGATCTTAAGGTCCTTCAGGAAAAATCAGAGGAGCTAATGTCCCGCCTGCAAAAAGAAAACTTGGCGGTGGATTTGGATACGGATTTCCGCTCAGGTATTCCGGAGCTTATCATTACTCCAGATCGTGCAAAGATGGCTGCCAGAGGCGTTTCGATTGAGACTGTCGGTCAATTGCTTCAGGCCGGTGTTGGCGGTCTTCGTCAAGGTCGCTACACAGCTGACGGCCGTCGTTACGATATCCGCTTTAAAATAAAAGAAGACCAAGTAACTAAAGCGAGTGATTTCAAAAATCTTTATGTTCGCAATAACTTTGGAAATCTGGTTCCAATGTCAGAGCTTGTTAACATCAAGGAAGACGGCGCGATCCAAGGTATCAGCCGTGTAAATCGTCAACGAGCGATCTCTGTCTTTGGTAACTTGTATCCAGGTCAATCCCAAGCCAAGGTGTTAGACAGAGCCTCAGCTATCGCTAAAGAAATCCTGCCTCCAGGATATTCTTTCGCACTAGAGGGAGCATCCGCAGGCTTTGCTCAATCCTTCCAAAGTCTTTATTCTGCATTGGCAGTGGGTATCTTAGTCGCTTACTTGATCCTAGCTGTACAATTCAACTCCTTCATCCATCCGATCTCGGTTCTGATGGCCCTCCCATTCTCGGTCAGCGGAGCCCTGATGGCCCTGTGGATGTTTGATGTGTCTTTGAACTTGTTCAGCTTTATCGGTTTGATCGTATTGATGGGTATCGCGAAAAAGAACTCGATCCTGCTCGTCGAATTTACGAATCAAACGCGGCAACATCATAAGGACGAAGGCAAAGATAAAAACATTGTCGCCGCCCTCATCGAAGCCTGCCCCGTTCGTCTGCGCCCAATCCTAATGACTTCGGTTGCAACTGTAGCAGCCGCAACTCCTCTGGTATTCGGCTCAGGCATCGGTTCTGAAACTCGCTTACCAATGGGTCTTGCGATCATCGGTGGTACGATCATCTCGACACTACTAACATTGTTCGTAGTACCAGCCTTATACCTCTCACTTTCGCCTCTCGAAAGAACCAAAGAAGTTAAGCTCTAAAACGCAAAAAGCCCGGGTCTCCCCGGGCTTTTCTTTTTTCAATCTATTTAAAACTATTTTGCAGTTTTGATTTCATCTGATTCGCGTTCGTTCAAACCTTTGCTATCAAAGAAAATACTGTTCTTACGAGCCACGCGATACAAGATTTGTGCTTTATGTTTACGTGGAACTTCCACTGGAATCACCGTACGAGCTGCCGTAATCACAGCGCTGTCCATTTTTGCATTTTTCCAAGAAGAAAAACCACAAGTACCAGTCCAGCCGTATTCGCAAACTTGAACTGTGTAATCGATAACTAGTTGAGCATTTGGATCTTCTTTACCCGGAATCATTTCTGGATCGATATCCAAAACAAATGTCGGCTTGTCACCTACCAACACGAATGACTCTTGGCGAATCATATTGTTTGAAAGAGGACGAAGAACACGGTTGATCGCTTTAAGTTCTACTACCACCTGTTGGCCATTCACTGCTTGAGAAGCAACAGCGTAGTTATTGTACCCTTGGCTATCCAATGCCACGACTTTACCAGTCTCATCAATTTTTACAGAAACTGTGTCTTTCTCTGAAGGTAGTAGCAAAGAGCCAGAGATATTTAGAGTCACTTTGAAAGATCTTGTTTCAACGATACGACGCTTTTGTACTTCACGTGAATTTTGGAAAGGTACTTGTACAAGTTTTGTGATGTAAAGATCACAAGTTCTCTTAACTTCTTGGCAAGAGTTTCCTGCATAGCCAAGTTTCGTGATGTTTTCATAACGGTTATTTTCAACAACCATTGTCGCAACACTTTTCTTAATCACTCCGCGATCCGCAGCTGTATTGATTTCGCGAGTGAATTCACTCCAAGATTTTGGTTTTGATTTAAAGTAACCTTTAGCTACGAGAGCTTTTGCAGAAACTTCGCCGATACCTGAGATTGCCGCATCAAGAGCAGCTGACTTTTTGTCGCCCGGTGCAGAATAGAATGCATCCCACAATTGGCTTTTGCCCGCGCCTGTAGAGCATTGGAAATCAGAGCAAGTTCCCGGAACCACTGTTTCTTGATATTCAGAACGGTAATCAGTAAAGAACTCCGCCTCTGTCCAGATCATCTCTTGATTGACTTTCACTTCCTGAGTGGAAGTGCCCTCTGGGCTTGTACCTAGAACTGCTACATAAGCTGAACCACGTGTCCACTTAAGCTCTGGAGCACCTGCTGGAGCTCTGTCAGATGCCGTCAGATAAACGATGCCTGTATTTTGAGGAACGATCTCTGTTTTAGAAACATCTTTATGGGAGCAACCAATTGCAAACACCGCCGTCAAAGCAGCCACTGACAAACTACCGAAAGCCAACTTCATAAATTCTCCTTGGATCCATCAAGGTTATGATGTTCGACACCCAAACGGTAGAATAGGAGAAATAAAACTGGACCACGAAACTCGGGTGTAACTATCAGAATGTTGACTAAAAGAAAACGGCCCGCAAATCTGCAGGCCGTTTCCATTTAATATTCAATTATTTGAGACTACGGATTCATCTTAAGCAGTGTCTCCACTGTCTTTTTAAGTTTGTCCACATCGAATGGTTTTTTGATGTAATCATCAGCACCGATTTCGAAGGCTTTTTTCATGTCTTCTTCAGAAGCTTTTCCTGAAACGAAAACCAATGGGATTTTCTTAAGGTCTTTGTGCTCTTTCAACAATTGAGCAAGCTCAAAACCATTCACCCAAGGAAGGCCTACGTCCAACAAAATCAAATCCACCGGATGATCATCCAAAACAGTCGAAAGTTCCGTGGCATCAGCAGCAAGCTTCGTCACGTAACCTTCGCTCTCAAGGATTCTTTTCATCGCCGAGCGCATCGTTTCGTCATCTTCGATCACCAAGATCACTTTTGGATCTAGCTTTTTCTTAGCTTCACGAAACTGATCCAAATCAACCACGTCCTGACTCGCAATACGAGCCTTCGTGATCTTCTCAATCTTGTTAACCAAATCCTTGGTATTAATTCTTTTGTCTTTCATAAAATCCTTTTAAAAAAGTCCCGATATTAAGCGTGGTGAGCTTCGGCTTCTAGCCAGCGTTCTGCATCGATCGCTGCCATACAGCCAGTGCCGGCTGCTGTGATCGCTTGACGGTATACATGATCTTGCACGTCTCCAGCTGCAAATACACCTGGAATGTTTGTGTAGGTCGTGTTCGGTTGAGTTACTAGGTAACCCGTCTCATTCATATCAATGATGCCTTTGAACAAATCCGTCGTTGGTTTGTGTCCAATCGCGATAAATAGACCCGTCACGTTCATTTCAGTTACTTCGCCTGTTTTAAGGTTTTTCACTTTAGCGCCCGTCATTGATTTACCATCACCCAAAACTTCTGAAACTTCTGAATCCCAGATAACTTGGATTTTTGGATGTTTCATAGTTCTGTCAGCCATGATTTTAGATGCTCTGAAATGATCGCGTCTGTGAACCACGTAAACTTTAGTGGCAAAGCGAGTCAGGAACTGCGCTTCTTCCATAGCTGTATCACCACCACCGACAACGATGATTTCTTGATTGCGGAAGAAAGCACCGTCACAAGTTGCACATGCAGAAACGCCGCGATTCATATAAGTTTTTTCAGAAGGCAAACCCAAGTACTTAGCACTAGCACCAGTAGAGATGATGATCGATTTAGCCAAGTGAAGTTTCTCACCGATCCAAACTTTGAATGGGCGCTGAGAGAAATCAACTTTAGTCACATTGCGAGTGATGAAGCGAGTGCCGAAACGCTCTGCTTGTTTTCTCATCACAGCGATCAAGTCAGGACCAGTTACACCGTGCTCAAAGCCCGGGTAGTTTTCAACTTCAGTAGTGATCATCAACTGACCACCGGCTTCCTCGCCCTCGATCATAAGAGGTTCCAAGTTTGCGCGGCCAGTGTAAATAGCGGAAGTCAGACCCGCAGGTCCAGATCCGATGATGATGACATTTTCAATTTTTTGAGCTTCAGACATAAATACCTCGTGGGAATAAACGCTTAAAGCCTATCACAATTAGGACCCTTTTCATTACTTCTTTGCTTGTTTTGGACCGCGTCAGCTACAATAGGGCATGCCTGTGATTTCTTTTAAGAAAAACCGAACTCCGGTCACCGTTGAAACGGGAGCGAACCTCATGGAAGCCCTGCTTAATTGCGGTCTGCCGGTGGCCTCGAGTTGTTCTGGTGATGGCGTGTGTGCGAAATGTCGCATTCAGATAATTTCGGGTGCTGAAAACCTGACGCCCGAAAATGAGACAGAAAAATTCCTAAGAGAAACCAAGAAAGTCGCCTCCGACAGCCGCATTAGCTGCCAGGTTCAAGTTTTAGGCGACATCACTGTGGACGCAACTTACTGGTGAGGCTTTTGTAAGCGCACGAAGTTGATCAAGATCCCCTCGCGCAAAAAGATTTTCTCGAAAGCTGTTTCAAAGTTTTCAGCCTTAATCGGAGAGTTGTGCAAATCACGAGTCTCAAACAAGATGTTGTACTTGCTTAAACGAATCTCATCCATCGCCCAATCAAAATAAACCAAAGAGTCTGTTTTGAATTCGATGATTGAGCCTGGCTTTTGTAGATCAAACAACAAATCCAAATTCATCTTTTGCACGAAACGATTTTTTGGCTTCTTAGGAGAAGTCCAAGGATCTGGGAAGTGAATGAATACGTTATCGATTTCACCTGGCTGAAAAATATCAGTCAAATTGAACGCGTGGAAACGAGCCACTGCTGCATTTCTGCAACCCGCTTTATCAGCGCGACGGATTGTTTGAATCAATGGTTTGTACTTAAGCTCTAAGCCCACAACCGTGCGGTTTGGATTTTTTTGAGCATAGTGAGCAAAGTGAGTTCCGTTGCCAGTTCCAACTTCCAAATCCATCGGCACATTGGCATCGACTTTAAAAACGTCAGAACGCCATTTACCTTTATTCGCCAAAACACGCATTTCATCAAAAGCGATATGAGAATACTCCCCATTCAACGCCAACGTGTAGTCCGTTTGGTGAGGTAGATCGGTAGTAACATTGATTCTGCGTTTAGTGGAAATAGAGGCGTCTGTCATGCCCCACTAGTTAGACGCTGGGACCTCTTCGGTCAAGCTTTTCACTGTGAAGGGATGACGTCCCTGGTATGGCTGCAAACGAATCGGGCAATCAGGCATATCACACTCAGGACAGTAGGATTTTTTACAAGGGTCCACGTGGAACGCGAGCTCTCCGTCAAAGACATAATCCCTGACCACCGCCTGCTCGAAATCCTGAGACTCACTATGAACTTTAGCTACATCCCAGTACTCCGGCACAACCAAATGCGCATCCACATGGTGAAAGCGGCCATTGCGCATGATTCGAAGTTCATGGATATCAATAACTCCAGGACGTCGGTTAGCCTCTAGGGCCTTACACAAATCATTCAAAGAGTCCTCGCTGATTTCATCCAGCAAACCACCCATGGATTCACGTACGATTTTATAACCGGAATACCCCAGCTGAACACCAATCAGAATTGCAATCACAGGATCGAGCCACTGAATATCTGTCAGCAAAACCAAGCCCAAACCAACAATAACCCCGGCTGTGGTTATGACATCGGAAAGCACATGAGCCCCACTTGCTTGTAAGGCATCGGAGTGATGAGCTTTCCCCACACGCTTAAGATAAAGCCCCAACAAGAGATTCAAAAATGCAGCCCCTGAAACAATCGCAATACCGATTTCCAGCTGCTGCGGAGGACGAGGAAAGAGCAACGCCTTGACCGATTCATAGATGATCAAAATCGCCGCAAAAAAGATCAGACCACCCTCAAATGCGGCAGAGAAATACTCGGCCTTACCATGCCCATAGGGATGCTCACGATCCGCAGGTTGAGCAGAAAACCAAATCACATAAAGAGCCACCAACGAGGCAATGACATTCACAATACTCTCAAGAGCGTCAGACAAGACAGCCGCTGAGCCCGTCATACGATAGGCCACCACCTTCATCGCAAAAATCAAAAAGCTTGCGATGGCTGAAACCCATGCGGCTTTATTGCGAATTTTGTCAGAGTGAGTGGACGAAGTTGTGACCATAAGAGGGTTTTGATTGTTCCCTCTTAAACAGTCAATGAATTTATAATTACTTGTCGATCAGCTGTGCTGACCTAATACAGATTAGCTAGCGGACTTTTTGCGACCCAATGATGGCGGAATGATCTCCACCACTTTGTTGTCCTCTGGCTTGTAATGACAAACCTGATTACGACCGCGGCGTTTCGCATCGTACAAGGCATGGTCCGCTCTCCGAACCAACTCTTTCGCCCCGATGTTTTCGCCCGGAACCGTAATAGCAAAGCCAACGGAAGCCGTCAGTTTGATAGAGTCCTCGCCATTGCGGAAAGTCGTTTTCTCAATGTTTTCGCGCAGGCGCTCACAGAAATGCATCGCACCTTCGTGATTGGTCTCTGTCAAAACAACTAAGAATTCGTCACCACCGTAACGAGCAGGAATATCGATATTACGAGTACACGCACGGATGATCTTACCCACCTCAGACAGCACATAGCTTCCGAACAAGTGATCATGACCATCATTTACGGTTTTAAAATAGTCCATGTCCATCATCACGACGCAAACATCACGACCGAAGCGTCTTGCACGCTCCATCTCGAAATCCAAGCGTTGATAAAGGGAGCGCATGTTGTACAGATTCGTCAAATCATCCGTATCAACCAACTCTTTGAGTTTATCATTGGCGTACAACAACTGCTCGTGAAGATCACGGATACGCAATTGCGAGCGAATGCGCGCTAGCAACTCAAGAGGAACAAAAGGTTTTACAATGTAATCGTCCGCACCCGAATCCAGGGCTTCAATGATCGCTTCTGTGTGTGAATTTTCAGAGACAAAAACACAAGAAACATGAGAGAGGCGTTCACGAATCGTGCGCAGCACACGAAGGCCCGCCATCGATTGCGCCATCCAATCCAAAATAACCACATGAGGAATCCACGACTCGATCAGCTTGTGAGCTTCACCCTCTGTCGTCACTCCGCGCGCATCATAGCCTTCCCAACGGAGAGGCTCCAGCAGTATTTCTAAACTGTCTGGATCGTCGTCGATTACTAGAATACGGCGACTTTTAGGATGTTTATTACTAGTTTCAAAACCACTACTCATCTACACACCAGTATAACTTTGACGTTCTCTTCGGTTAATTTCTGGCTCTTATTGAGTCCAAAATTCAGTCTTATGTACTGGGTTGTTTTTGCCCCCTCGACCTAGTCCTTTGTGGAGTCCCCGGAGGGGGATGAAGGGGTAGTTATTTGCTTCGGACAGTCCTCGCTCGTTTTGGTTTAGGTTTCTTGAAATCTGACCTTTGGCTCGCTGCGGAACTTGCAACTAACTACCCCTTCATCCCCCTCCGGCTCCGCAAAGAATTTTGGGGGAGGAGAAAGAACAACTAGAGATGAGACGCAATAGGATTCAATTCGGGGTAAAAATCGAAGAGAAATGCAGTTGGAGATCGCCTGAGGTTTTTTCGTGAACTTTGTGGAAGGTTGGGGGTATCGGTCATTATTGGGTTTCTCGTTGAAATGACGAGGATTTTTCGATAGTTATGTTGGATCTAAATTGAGCTTCTTGGAGTGTTTTTTATGAGTTTGAATTTTACTGAGATTGAGAAGAAGTGGCAGAAGAAATGGTCGGATGCTGAGGCTTTTAAGGCTGAGGCGACTTCTTCTAAGCCGAAATACTATGCGCTTGATATGTTTCCTTATCCTTCTGGATCTGGTTTGCATATTGGTCACATGGCTTCTTACACTCCTGGCGATATCGTTTCTCGCTATAAGCGTGCTAAAGGTTTCAATGTTCTTCACCCAATGGGTTACGATGCGTTTGGTTTGCCTGCTGAACAGTATGCTATTCAAACTGGGATTCATCCTGCGATCACGACTGAAAAAGCGATCGAGAGCTTCCGTAAAACTCTTCAATCATTTGGATTTAGCTTTGACTGGAGCCGCGAGATTTCCACGGCAGAGCCTAAGTTTTACAAATGGACTCAATTCATTTTCTTGAAACTTTATGAGCGTGGACTTGCTTACCAAAAAGAAGTTCCTGTGAACTGGTGCCCAGAACTTAAAACAGTTTTGGCAAATGACGAAGTTATCGATGGTAAGTCAGAGCGTGGTGGTCACCCGGTGATCCGCGTTCCGATGAAACAATGGATGCTTAAAATCACTGACTATGCTGAACGTCTTTTGAACGATCTAGATAAAGTTGATTGGCCAGAACGCACGAAAGAAGCGCAACGTAACTGGATTGGTAAATCTGAAGGTGCACGCGTGATGTTCAAAGTGAAAGACGAAGCTGATTTGTCTTTTGAAGTGTTCACGACTCGCCCGGATACTTTATTTGGCGTTAGCTTTATGGTTTTGGCGCCAGAACATCCTCTTGTTAAGCGCATTACGACTCAACCACAACATGCTTCTGTTGAAGACTATGTTTTGGCGACATCTCGTAAGTCTGAGGTTGAGCGTAAAGCTACGACTGATAAAACTGGTGTTTTCACTGGTGCGCATGCGATCAATCCTGTGAATGGCGAAAGTGTTGAAATCTGGATTGCTGACTACGTTCTGACTGATTACGGAACTGGCGCGATCATGGCAGTTCCTGGTCACGATGCTCGCGATCATGAATTTGCGACGAAATTCAATTTGCCTGTTAAGCGCGTTCTTGAAGGTGGCGATACATTGCCATTCGAGGGCGACGGTAAACTTGTTAATTCTGATTTCCTAAATGGTCTTTCTAAAAACGAAGCAATCAGCAAAATGATCGCTCATTTGGAAAATGGCAAACTGGGTACACGCGAAGTTCAATACAAACTTCGTGACTGGTTGTTCTCTCGTCAACGTTACTGGGGCGAACCGTTCCCGATCGTCAACCTTGAGGGCGGCAAGCAAATTGGCGTTCCATACAACGAACTTCCAGTAATGCTTCCAGAAGTTGCTGACTATGAACCATCTGAAACTGGTGAGGCTCCCCTTGCTAAGATTCAGGAATGGGTGAACTACAAAGCACAAAATGGCGAAACAGGTCGTCGCGAGACAGACACAATGCCAGGTGCAGCGGGTTCTTCTTGGTACTTCCTTCGTTACATCGATCCAAACAATGACGTGGCTCCATTCGACGCGAAAGCCGAGAAATACTGGATGCCAGTGGATCTTTATGTGGGCGGACCTGAGCACACAGTAGGTCACTTGTTGTACTCACGCTTCTGGATGAAGGTTCTTTTTGATTGCGGTCTTGTGACTCATGACGAGCCTTTCAAAAAATTGGCTCACCAAGGGATGATCTTGGGACCTGACAATCAGAAGATGTCGAAATCTCGTGGAAACGTGATTTCTCCAGATGACGTGGCTAAAACTCACGGTGCGGACGCGTTGAGAACTTTCATCAGCTTCATGGGTCCTTTGAACGCCGACAAACCTTGGTCTCCGACTGGTATCGACGGTGTAAAACGCTTCTTGGACCGCGTAGGCCGCCTTGTTGTTTCTGACGACGGTAATTACGTGGCGACTAAGGACGCTTTGCCGCCAGCAATTGAGAAATTACTTCATAAAACGATCAAAAAAGTCACTGACGACGTGGAAAGCATGAGCTTTAACACGGCTATCGCGGCAATGATGATCCTGGTAAATGACCTTTACAAGGCTGACTGCCGCTCTGAGCTGGTTCTAAAACCACTCGCACAGATTTTGGCTCCTTTTGCTCCGCATTTGGCTGAAGAATTGTGGGAAAAAATGGGCGGCCAAGGACTTTGCTCTTTGGCTCCATGGCCAAGTTATGATAGTAACCTTTGCGCTGATGACACTGTGACAATCGGCGTGCAGGTGAATGGAAAAATGCGCGGCACGATCGAAATTGGGGTTGCTGCTTCTGAAGAGGAAGCACTGACCGCGGCGAAAGCCGTGCCTGGTGTTAATTCTGCACTTTCTGGCAAAGATCCTGATAAGGTGATCTACAAAGCCGGTAAGATTTTGAATTTGATAATCAAAGCCTAGGGCGATCTTCTGATGGCCCTAGCATAACAACTCCGGAAAACCCGGGGGATGCGAGGGCCAACGAAGATGTCTAATTGGAGTCCTGAAAAAAGCGCGGAGCTTTACGGTATTAACAACTGGGGCAACGGTTATTTCAGAATTAACTCAACGGGTACTGTTTCAATTACTCCGATGGGTGCAAATGGTCCTTCTGTTGACCTTCACGAATTGACTCAAGATCTTTTGGACCGTGGTATCCGCGTTCCTATCATGATCAGATTTCCTGACATCATAAAATCACGCGTTGAACTTTTGAATGGCTGCTTTAAAAAAGCATTCGCTGACCATGGTTACAAAGGTAACTACAACGGCGTCTACCCAATCAAAGTGAATCAACAACGTCACTTGGTTCAAGAACTAGTAAAATACGGCAAAGACTACAACATGGGTCTTGAGTGCGGTTCTAAACCAGAACTTTTGGTAGTTCTTGCGTTGATGAGCACTGAAAACGCGCTGATCATCTGTAACGGCTTCAAAGATGCTGAATACATCGAGACAGCTATCCTTTCACAAAAACTAGGTCGCAACACGATCATCGTTGTAGACCGTAAAGAAGAATTGAAAATGATCGTGGACGTGGCGAAGAAATTCAACACTCGTCCAAAAATCGGTTTCCGCGCTAAATTGAACACTCAAGGTGCGGGCAAATGGGTTGATTCTTCTGGTGCTCGTTCTAAGTTCGGTTTGACGGCTTCTGAAATCGTTGACGGCGTTGAGTACCTTAAAGCTGAAGGCATGCTTGATTGCTTGGAACTGATGCATTACCACATCGGCTCTCAAGTTCCTGCGATCCAATCTATCAAGTCTTCTTTGAAAGAAGGCGTGCGTTTCTATGTTGAACTTCACAAGATGGGCGCAGGTCTTAAATATCTAGATGTTGGCGGCGGTCTTGGTATCGACTACGACGGTTCAGGCCACTCTGACAGCTCTGTGAACTACTCTGAGCAAGAATACGCGAACGACATCGTTTCAACTGTTCAAACTCTTTGTGACGAAAAAGGCATTCCACATCCAAACATCGTGACTGAGTCTGGCCGCTTCTTGGTAGCCCATCACTCGGTTTTGGTTTTCAACGTTTTGGGTATGAACGACCTTCACCGTAACGAACCTCCACGTCCTGCAACTAAATCTGATCCTTCGATCATGCAAGACATGCAGTACATCTTTGAGAAAGTTAACAAAGACAATATCAACGAATGCTTCAATGACCTTGAGCAATCTAAGAATGAAACTTTGCAGCTTTTCACTTACGGCGTTCTTTCTCTGGAACAACGTGCATGGTGTGAGTCTATGTACTTCACTATCGCCACTAAAATGGTGAAATTGGCGAAAACAGTTCCAGATACTGAAGACATCATCGCAGCATTGTCTAAAGAGTTGTGCGACACTTACTACTCGAACTTCTCTTTGTTCCAATCTCTTCCAGACTCTTGGGCGGTTGGACAGTTGTTCCCAGTATTGCCAATCCACCGCTTGGGCGAAGAGCCTGTGCGTGAAGCAACACTTGCGGATTTAACTTGTGACTCTGACGGCGTTATCGAAAAATTCATCGACACAGTTTCTGGTGAATCTAAAGACACTATCCGTCTGCACAAATTCACTGATGGCGAACAGTACTACTTGGGCGTATTCCTAACGGGCGCATACCAAGAGATCCTGGGCGACCTTCACAACTTGTTCGGCGATACAGACGCAGTTCATATCTCTTTGAACGGTGTGGGTTACACAATTGACCACTACGTTCCGGGCGACACAGTGACTGAAGTATTGTCTTACGTTCAGTACGGCAGATCAGAAATGGTTGATAACGTTCGTCAAGCAACTGAGGAATCTATCCAAAAAGGTTCTATCACGAAGCAAGAGGCGAAACTTTTGATCAAGCACTATGAAGAAGGTCTTTCTGGTTACACTTACCTAGAAGAAGCTGAATAGTTTTTCCTAAGTTCCAAAAATTCCAAGCCGACTTGCTGAAAACAAGTCGGCTTTTTTATTTCCCAGGTACGTCCTTACTTCGAAAGGTAGTTACTACCTTTCGAAGTAAGGACGTACCTTAAGCTGGACTTATAATTTTCTCTTTGGCTCTCCATAAGCCTCTCCCGCACTCGCGACGACAAACCCCTCCCTATATCTAGCTCTCTCGCAGGACTATGTACCAATTCACTCGCAGGTAAGGCCGTACCTTTTGACCGTCTGGTCGCCAATTGAAAAGCTGATGAGAGTCATCTTTGGAGACCTTCATTTTATGAAATACATTTTTTCTTCTTTGGTTATTCTTTTAAGCACAATCACTGGAACAGCTAAAGCAGAACCCACTGCGGGACCGATTGTAGATCCTACTTCAATCTGCAATGGCGGCGTGTGCTCCGAGCAAATGAACAACATCGTCGATGGCTACAAAGAAGGTTCCGCAAGATTTCTCGATCAATCCTTGATTGGTTACTCAGGAAAATGTTTTCACTTAAGCCCTAACTACAATTCTGGGAAAGCTCACCACGGCGGTTTTGTTTTCCAAAAAGACGAATCCTCATTGGGCATCAGCGGTATCTTCAGTTTCTTTTATGAAGAAGATCCTTTGGCAGACATGACGTCTCAAGAAATGAAACAACACTTCGAAGAGCGCGGTTCAAAACTAAGTCCTGCAAAACAGAATGAAGACAACGTAGAGTTGGCACACATCTTTGACGAAACGGACATTCGTTATTCTTATCGCAGCGATGCGAGCAAAAAGAATCTATTTGTTATCGGAAGTACATCAGACAAGGGTGGAAATGTTTCGTCTGCAGTCTTCTGCAAAATGATTCGTCATCAGTAGCACGGATAAATCTTAAGACCAGCCCAGCAGAACCTTCTGCCAGTCCCGTCTTTGTTTTCTGAAATATTGCGCAAGGCCCTCTGGGGCCTTTTTGCATTTTCATGTCATCCTAAACTCATCAACCTGAGCATGAGGAGTTTAAGATGCGAAGCTCAAACTATCATCCACCCCGCCGTCGCGATTCAGAGTTTAGATCCCTACAACATGAACGCCGTGAAATTCAGTTTTCTCCCGAAGAGCTATCCCTGCGCGAAGAAAAAATGCAAGCACGCGCAGAAGCCCGACGTAAATTCAAACAAAGCTACAACGATAATAGTGAATATCATCAATCCGAACGAACCGTTCGCGGCTTTGATCGTGATTATGACGAATCCACTGATGGATTTTACAATTACGAAGAAAATCGCGAACACCTTCGTTACGCCTCCCCTGACTTCAACACAGGATACTCGCACGATGCCACTCGCCCCTTGCCGCGGGACTTTGTTTCCAGTTCAAACTACGAACAGGAAAAACGCCTGCGCCAGGAGCACGATTACTCTGCAGAAGCAGATTCGCGTGGGGTTCGCCGTCACGACAAAGCCATCGAAGCAGATATCTCGCACATCTTATCGCAACACCGAGGCATTGACGGACGAGACATTGACGTCGCCGTCAGCGACGGGATCGTGACGTTGACGGGCTTCGTTCCCGAAAGAAAAATGCGCTATTTAGCAGAAGATATTTCAGTTAATTGCTTTGGTGTGATTGATGTAACCAATCATATCCGAGTGAAAAGAACTTCAGATGTCGGGGTTCGCTTCGGCGGAAGAAGAACTTTTGGACGGCAGGCCTAATTGCGGAATTACGATCTAATGTTCAAAAGAAAAAGGGCAACTTCCGTTGCCCTTTCTTTATTAAGCCATCTTTGAATCGAAGGCGTCGCGAACTGCTTTACCGATATTGTTCAGAAGGATCAATGTGATCACGATGGCAACCAACGGACCCCACACCAACCACTCAGCAATCGTAAACCATTTCTGAGCTTGCGCCATCAACTCACCCCATGAAGGTGTTGGTGGACGAAGACCCAGACCCAAGTAATCAAGCATAGAAAGAGCATATACGTTTGCAGAGATCGCAAACGGCGCGAACGTGATGATCGGAGTCAATGCATTCGGCAAGATATGCTTAGCAATGATACGTCCGTGAGTCGCACCAATCGCAGATGCCGCCTCAACATATTCACGCTTACGTAATGAAAGGAACTGAGCACGCATGTAAGCCGCGATACCAGTCCAACCCAAAACCGCAGACAAGGCAGCAAGAACCGCGATGTTTGGAGTAAAGATGGAAATGATCGTGATCAATACAAATAGATATGGAACAGACTCAACGATCTCTACGATACGTTGACCAACCAAGTCCGCACGGCCACCCATGTAACCCATCACAGAACCGATAGTGATACCTATGATGTAAGTGAAGATCCAAGCACCAATAGCGAAGATCATCGTGTAACGGAAACCGTAAAGAAGACGAGTCATCACGTCACGACCGCTCTCATCCGTACCCAGCCAGTTTACTTTCGTAGGAGCTGAAGGATAAGTATCAACCGTTTTATTAGATTCGTACGGGTCCCACTGAATGATCGGCCAAACAGCCCAATCGCCCTCTTTCATTTCAAGAGAACGGTAGTCCATCACATAGATATCATCGCGACCGAATTCAGACGGATGGTAGTCTTTGAATAGTGGGAAGTAAGTTTTGCCATGGTGATGAACGATGTGCGGTTGATTGTTTGCCCACAACTCAGCCGTGAAGCTGAAGAAGAACATAGCAAGCAAAAGCCAGATAGAAACTACCGCAACACGGTCACGCTTAAAGCGTCTATAACGTTTAAGCGTAAGTTCATTCTTAATAAGGTATTTTTGAATTGGATCCATCATTTGAAATCAATCCTTGGATCGATAAGGACATAGATAACGTCGCTCAAAATACGACCTACCATCATCAACATCGCAGAAATAAATGTAATACCCATGATCACATTGTAGTCACGAGCCATAACAGATTGATAACCAAGCAAGCCCATACCATCAAGGTTGAACATCTGCTCGATCACTAGAGAACCTGCCAAGAACACACCCAAGAAACCACCCAAACCAGTAGCGATTGGGATCAATGCGTTTCTTAAAGCATGTTTATAGATAACGACTTTTTCAGATAGACCCTTAGCGCGAGCCGTACGAACAAAGTCAGATTTAACAACGTCGAGCATAGAGTTTCTCATAAGGATAGAAAGCTCTGTGAAGCCGCCGATAGTATAACAAATCAAAGGAAGAACCATGTGGTGAGCACGGTCAATGAATCTGCCCCAAGTCGTTAGGGATTCGTAGTCGTCAGACTGCAAACCACCCAATGGGAACAAATTGAAACGACCCGCGAACACAACGATCAATAGGATACCCAAGATTAGAGGTGGGATCGCATACGTCAGATTTAGGAAGATCGTTGAAATTTTATCGAATCCTGTCCCTGCCGTGATCGCCTTACGCACCCCTAACGGAATACAAACGATGTACGTCAGCAACAAAGTGAATAGACCGAACGTCAAAGAGACTGGCAATTTACTTTTGATTACGTTGATAACTGGCTCTTGGTAAGTGAAGCTTTCGCCGAAATCCAAGCGAGAGATATTTTTTAGCCAGATAAGATAGCGAACATGAATTGGCTTATCGAAACCATATTGTTTCTTTAGAGCCTCAATAACTTCTTCGTTCACAGCCGTGTCACCACGGCCGCTTACGCTAGATGCTCCGCCGCCGCCACCAGCAGCACCCGCACCAAAGCGGATGGCTTGAAGCTTCTGTTCAATAGGGCTACCAGGAGCCAAATTGATGAGCACAAAAGTTACAACAGTGATCCCGAAAAAAGTCGGGATCATCAGCAAAAGTCGACGGATCAGGTATACGAACAAGGTCCTACTCCCGAGAAGTTACAATTAAGGTTTAACCCACCAGTAGTCTTTACCAATTTCGTATTTGAATGTCTCTGCAGGCGTGCCGATACGAGATGAATTTGCATAAAATTCATACTTATCGTTGAAAAGGAACGCGTACGGAGCGTCTTCAGCGATTTTTGCGTATACTTTTTTCAGCATAGTCACGCGCTTAGCTTTGTTCGGCTCAACACGAGCTTCATCGATAAGCTTGTCTACTTCAGGATTTTTGTAAGCGATAAAGTTAGAACCGCCTGGAATTGCGCCAGAAGAGTGCCAGATTTGTTTTGGATCTGGATCAACGGAGCCACCGCCCCAACCCATAGTCACAGCGTCGAAGTTACCTTCATCAACCAATTTCAAGAATGAGTTCCACTCAAGGTACTTCAATTCCATGTCGATACCGGCTTTTTTCAAGTCTTCGCGGTACATAGTCCAATATTTCTCAACATCTTTGTTTGCATAAAGAAGAGAGAATTTGAATTCAACTTTTTTACCGTTGATTGTTTTTTCTAGAACACCGTTTTTATCAGCGTCAGCCCAGCCAGCTTTAGACAAAAGCTCTTGAGCTTTTTTCGTGTTGAACTCGATAGCTTTGTTGCCTGGGTTGTACTCAGACTTGATGTAAACAGCACCGTTCGCAAGATCAGACATGCCGTAACGGAATTTTTTGTTCATTTCTTCGCGGTTTAGCAAGTGAGCCAAAGCGATACGAACGTTTTTATCTTGGAAGATTTCTTTACGTTGGTTCCAACCTACGAAGCCGTATGATTTTGGAGAATCATTCGCAACTTTGTGCTTGATGATTGCTTTACCCCAAGCTGGGCCAGAAGTTTTCTTCATGAAAGATTCGATACGAAGATCGATATAATCCAACTCACCTTTTTCAGCTCTTACCAAAGTAACGTTTTCGTCTTTGAAGAAGCGCATAGTGATTGTATCGAAGTTGTAAGTTCCTTTGTAGATAGCATTGCCGTTGCCGTGCCATTTATCGAACTTTTTCAATTGAATCATTTGACCACGGTCAAATTTAGTCAATTTGTATGGACCCGAGCACACTAGCTCACGGTTCATTTTTTTAGATTTAGCAGCATCGCTGTAAACGTGTTTTGGAATTACAGTCAAACCAGCAGCAGATTCAAAGTTTTTGAAGTAAGAATCTTTAGCGAAGAATTTAACAGTGTATGGATCAACGATTTCAACTTTCGCCAAACCTTCGTAGTATGGACGAAGATGCGCAGCTTCATATGTTGGGTTGAAGATAGCGTCGAAAGAGAATTTAACGTCTTCCGCAGTAACAGGTTTACCGTCATGGAAAGTCGCGTTTTTGTTCAAGTGGAACGTGAATACTTTATTATCTTTAGAAACTTCCCATTTATCTGCCAAACGAGCTTTCCACTCGTAAGTTTCAGAGTCACGAGTCAACAAACCTTCACAAACGTATGCTTGAACAGCAGAAGCGTATGTATCTGTGCTTGTAATCGGGTGAACTGTAGGTGGCTCACCGCCAAGATTAATAACGAAATTTCCGCCTTGAGCTGCAGATGTATTAGGTGCAGTGGCGAAAGCGGGAGCGGTCAAAGCTGAACTCACTACGAGTAGCAGAAGAGCCTTCATATTCATTGTGTTTCCTCCAAAGAATTTCGCTGGGAAATTGTATAGTTCCCAAAGTGGGCTTAAAATGGGTTATGCGCCAAAAATAATCAAGTTATTGCTCGATTGACACGTTGTTTAAATGCTATAGATTCTAGCGCGTTTTCAAGGAGATAAGCAATGTCTGAAAAGACAGAAAAAACTACACCTAAATTTGATCCCACAACCACTATTTCAGCAGAGTTTGGAATCTTCGGAATTCCAATGACTGAAGAAGAATCCAAAGTCGTACTCGTCCCAGTTCCATGGGAAGTTACAACATCTTACGGCGAGGGCGCATCGCGTGGTCCTCAGATCATCCGTGATGCCAGCGAGCAAATTGATCTCTTTGATATCGAAGTCGGCAAGGCTTACGAAGTGGGTTACCACATGCGTGAATTGCCTGAAGATTTGATGCAACAAAACGACAAGTACAAAGCCATTGCTCAAGAATTAATCGGAATGCGCACCAGCATGAGCGATGACACAGCGAAGATGGATAAGTTAGCTGCCGAAGTGAATGCTGCTTGCGAGAAAATGTCACAATGGGTTTACGATCAGTGCTCTGACGTTCTGAACAAAGGGAAACTTTTGGGTATGGTCGGTGGAGATCACTCCACTCCGCTTGGAGCTATTCGTGCAGTGAGCGATAAATTCAAAGGTGACTTCGGTGTCTTGCACATCGATGCGCATGCGGATTTGCGTGTTGCTTATCAAGGTTTCAAACAATCTCACGCATCGATCATGTACAACGTGATGACTGATGCTAAGAAACCAAAAAAATTGGTTCAAGTTGGTATCCGTGACTTCTGCGAAGAGGAATATGATTTCTCTGAAGCTCGTCCAGACATCAAAACTTTCTATGACTTGGAACTTAAGCGTCGCATGCTTAAAGGCGAAACTTGGGAAAAAATCTGCCAAGACATTTTGAAAGAGCTTCCACAAAACGTTTACATCTCTTTTGATATCGACGGTCTTGATCCAGCATTCTGCCCGCACACAGGAACTCCAGTTCCAGGCGGTATGAGCGTTGATCAAATCTTCTTCTTGTTCCGTGAACTTCATAACTCTGGTCGCAAGATCATCGCGTTTGACTTGAATGAAGTATCCACAGGTGGCTTGGAACCTCATGAAGTTGAGTGGGACGGAAACGTGGGCGCTCGTATTCTTTATAAAATGTGCGGTTGGTTGGCGAAATCAAATGCTTAAAGTTTACGAATACGCGAAATGCTCAACATGTGTAAAAGCTTTGAAGTTCTTGGATGCTAAGAAAGTTTCTTACCAAAAACTTCCAATCGTGGATAAGGCTCCGTCACAAACGGAGCTTAAGAAAATGCTAGCTGCGCTTAAAGAGCGCGGCGGCTCTATCCGCAATTTGTTCAACACTTCAGGAGTGATGTACAAAGAAATGAAGTTGAGCGAAAAGCTTCCGTCGATGACTGAAGCTGAAGCAATTAAACTTCTTTCTGAAAACGGCAAACTTGTGAAACGTCCTTTCGCACTTGGCGAAGACGTGGCCCTTGTTGGTTTTAAAGAAGACGAGTGGAAAAAAGTTTTCTAATTGTCCGCTGACAGCAAATTTTACGAGCCTGCTCGCAATGAGCAGGCCTTTTGTATCCATGCGAGTATCTTCGCAACTACCTGTGCAATAATGATTAAGTAAAGAAAGAGGAGGTTATATGATCAGCCTCTCAGTAGTAATCATCACCATGGTAGCCGTATTTGGAGCACTCTGGTTGATAGTAAAATTTAATAAAGGTGAAGAGCTCGATAAACCACATCGTGATAAATACACGAATATAAATCAGCAGCATCCAAAACATTAAAAATTAGATGCGCTGAAAATTAGATAACGACTATAAAACGCAAACGAAAAACTAAATTGCGAATTTAAGTTGGGATGAGTCAAGAACCTCATCCTTCTTTTTTTTCTGATCTGATCCTAAACGCACACCCAAACCGATCAAACGCACAGCGACTGCACGACGATGCCAAGCTTTTTCCAAAAGTCTTTCAAAGTCTTCCTCGGTGGGAATGCCATGAACGACTTCTTCGTGAGTGGTGGATTTAAAATCAAAGAACTTTAGTTTCACGACCATGCCTTTGACTCGATCCTGATACTGACCGCGCTCCAAACGTCCGATGAAATCTTCATACAGACCCGGAATGCGCGCTTTGCACTCCTCGAAGGTCATTAAGTCTTTGTTGTAAGTTTCTTCGACTGTCAGAGATTTACGTTCCCACTCTGTGATGACATCACGATCATCGATGCCGCGAGCGTAGTCATACAAATCTTGAGCGCGAGAACCAAACCAACGATGCAGCTCGGGCACAGAGTACTTTTGCACGTCCCCTAAAGTATGAAGTCCCAGTTCATGCATCTTTTGCGCAGTCACCTTACCCACACCAAAGATCTTTTCAACAGGAAGCTCGGTTACGAAGCCCTCGATATCTTGGGGACGCACCACAAATTGCCCGTTTGGTTTTTTCCAATCACTGGCAATCTTGGCCAAGAACTTATTCGGGGCAATTCCCGCAGAGGCAGTCAGTTTTAATTCGGTGTAAATCAAGCGACGAATTTCTTGAGCGATCAAAGTGGCGCTGCCACCGAACTCCTTGCAATCCGTGACATCGAGATAAGCCTCATCCAAAGAAAGAGGTTCAATTTTCTTAGTGAAGCGCTCAAAGATCTCGCGAACCTTGCGGCTTTCTTCTTTATACAGATCAAAATGTGGAGGGATTAAAATCAGCTGAGGACACAGACGCACAGCTTGGGAAGAGGGCATGGCCGAGCGAACTCCAAACTTACGAGCCTCGTAACTGGCAGTGCAAAGAACACTGCGAGTATTCGGAGGCCCACCGATGCCTAAAGGTTTCCCTTTGAGCTCCGGATTGTATTTCACCTCGACGGCCGCGTAAAAGCAGTCCATATCCACATGGATAATCTTCTTCATTTACACATTATTTACATATTTAAACTAGCAGGTCAAGTGGGGTCTGTCTCAAGGTCTGTAGGCATTGGCGCCGCATTACCAGAAACTTGTTGAACCGGTACGAACTTCGCAGAAATCATCGCGTGAGCCTTATCGGCTATCGCACCACGATCATCGTTAGGACCAGGGTAAAGGATTTCCAAGTACTCCACCTCAGCAACAACGGATTTCAAACGCAGAGTTTTCCAGAAATACTCCACAAAGGTCGCATCTCCGTACCAGCAAACAGCATCGCGCCAGCGAGTATTGAAAGCCTCACCGTTAATGCTTCTAAAATTGATCACAACGGGTTGAATCGGTACACCCGCCTCAGCTGCTGCCATCATCAATGTGCGCTTAAAGGGAAGCACTCTCTCGCCATTTGTGGACGTTGCTTCAGGGTACAGAACGATATTCAAACCATCCTTCAAAGAATTCGCCAAACGCTTCATCTCCGATAGGATTTTAGTGCGGCTGCGGCGCTCAACATAGAAGCAACCAGCAAGCTCAGTCACCGGACCCAACAGCGGAGTCTCGCGCATTTCATTGGAGGTAATGAAAGACATCGGCTCGATTCCCGCAAGTAACAGGATATCCACGAAGCCCATGTGGTTCGCGACCAGTAAACTCCCCTGATGCTTTTCAGGCGGTTTATTGATGACGTTCAATTTGATATGAAGAGCATTTCGAGCAATCAGCCCACAGTACTTACTGGCATTAGCAGAAAATCTGCGACGACGCTTATTGCGATCACGAGTTACCGCCGCAATAAAGAGCGACGTGATCATATAAACGATCAAATAGTATAAAAAGATAACGGCCTTATAACTGCCACGAAAAATAGACGTAATTGCTTCCACGAGAACCATTATAGTGTGTCTACCGACAAAATGGTCAAGTCACGTTTCATATGCCAGTGATTCTCAGATCTCAACTAAACTAAAGTTGGTTAAGAACCCATCTTAAAACGTTTCCACAACGTGCTGTTGAGGTCTTCGCGCTGAAGGATGGTCAAGAAGTCTACACAGCGGAAGTCGCGGTCCCAAGCAGGCTCACCACCGATGAACGCGCCAATCTTTAAGTAGGCGCGGCACAACGGTGGCATCAAAGCTTCAGCCGTCTCTCTCTGAGTCTCCGTGAGAGAGTCTTGGTACTGAGCCTTAGCCTCTTTAATACCTGGCAAAGAGTAATCCGCTGTTGGACGAACTTTGAAAGCCTCAGCCACACGGCCTTCGTTTTCAAAGTAGGCCTGAAGCAGAGCTGCTTCCTGCGGATTTTCAGTCATCACAGTTGCACATCCAAAAAGGATTTTAGCATCTGTGGCATTCATGTACTCAGCAATCCCGCGCCATAACATAGATATAACGGCACCTCTGCGGAATTCTTTTTCAATGCATGCACGACCTAGTTCGATCTTAACACCCGGTTGTTGCAACAAAGTGTCCAGATTGAATTCATTAGAAGAGTAAAAGTTGTTCGTATGAAGAGAGCAGCGAATGCGGTAAGTCCCGATGATCTTGCCCGTGCGCTTTTCTTTGATAATCAGATGATCGCAATCGTAGTCGTAGGCATCGATATCCAAGCGACCTGATTTTTTTCCCAGCATCTCTGCGTGGAAAACTTCCCAACGAAGGCTTAAAGCCTCGCGAAGTTCTTCGGTGTCAGTCACCGTTTTTAAGATGAACGGGCCGACTTCAACGTTAATATTAACTTTAGACTTAAACTTGTGAAGTTTGTGAGTGCGTAGCTGATAAAAGGACTGAAGTGCTGTGAACATCTTGATTCCTCCGTTGAATCTCATGCACAGCTTATCGAAGTTTTATTCTTAACATTGTCAGAAGAAGATCAGAGGACTTACAGGATTTGGTTTGGAATCCCGACTAAAGAATAAGTGACGCCGCTTTATTCAAGCGATCAAAAAGAGATTCCCAACGCTCGCCCTGTTGATGAGGTTCGCGGTAGAACACGATACAGTCCGCACCCTTGATGGCAGCATCACGAAGCTTTCCATAGAATTCACGCGTCGCTAGCAACGGATCGGCCGAGAGTTTTAAAACCTCAGCCTTAGCGATCCCGCCCGCAGGTTTGATGATCTTGATGCTTTCGATTTCATCCGGAAGTTGCGTAATCTTTTCGTTTACTTCTTTAAGGATGTCTTCGACCTTACGGTCTGCCGTTAAGCTTACGATCAACGGAATCGGTGGCATATAGTGATGTTTCATATGACCTGGGGACTCGCGCTTATCGATTTTCTCAATAAACTCGAAAGTGAAGCCACCGGCCTCAAGAACGCGCTCAAGATCTGATTTCAAGACATGGCCGCGACGAAGAATCGAAAGCTCTACTTTATCAGGGCGATGACGAACCAAAAGAACCGTCGATTCGATCCCAATTTGGCAGTCGCCACCATCTAGAACAAAAACATTTTCATTTTTAAATTCTACGCGCACGTGGGAAGCAGACGTTGGCGAGGTACGGCCAAATTTATTAGCACTTGGAGCCGCCAAAGGAACATTGACCTCTTGAATAAGTGCCAACGCCAAAGGATGGTTGGGCATACGAATCCCAACTGATTCCAATCCCGATGTGATCATTCCGTTGATGGAGTTATCTTTAGGCAAAATCAAAGTCAGAGGACCCGGCCAAAAAGCTTCCGCCAAGGCTTGGGAAGCAGGTCCCCAGTATGCCGTCACCTTTTTTGCCATCTCAATCGAAGAGACATGAACAATCAATGGATCGAAAAAGGGGCGCTCTTTGGTCGTAAAGATCTTTTCAATCGCCGGAGGCATGTCGATACGAGCAGCCAACCCATACACAGTTTCCGTGGGAAGTCCGATGACTCCCCCTTCTTCCAGAATCTGTTGGGCTTTTTTTAAGGCCTCGTTATTCGACATCATGAACTATTTTTCCTCGCGTAAGATCGTCAAAGCACTTTCTTTTACAATATCTGCGCTAGCAAGGAAAGAGATCAATAGGCTTAAAGCAGTAATTATCCCCACTGAAATCAATGGCTGAGTGAGTGAGAACTGGAATCCGCCCTCAAAAATCAACCTATTCAGGGCAAAACTTACTCCCACACTTAGGAAAGAGCCTAAAAACGAGCTTACAAAAGCCAGGAATGCGAATTCAGTTAAGATAAACCCTGCCACCTCACGATGGCTGGCCCCTAGGATTTTAAGCATATTCATTTCCCAACGGCGCAGTTTAATTTGGCTGCGCACGATTGAAAACAGAACGATATAACCCGTGAAAAGAGCCAAGTAAGCCATAAGCTCTAGCGACCAACTCATTTTATCAGCGGTTTTCAAGGCATCATCGACAGTTCTAACCACATCGATCACTGAAACATTGGGGAACTTCGCCGCCAATTCATTTTGCAGAGATGCTCTTTGTTCCGGAGGCAAAGACGGAATCGCTGTGATGTGCGTTTTAGGCGCGTCGTTCAGCACTCCATTTTGAACCAGGACAAAGAAGTTCGGTTGAAATGTCGTCCACTTCACTTTACGAAGATTGACGATCTCTCCCTCAACCTCGACACCTTGAACGTCAAAGATGATCTTATCGCCCAGTTTGAAGTTCATACGATCCGCAAAACGCATTTCTACAGAAAGCTCTGCAATTTTATTCTTTTCTGGATCAAACAACGGCGCCATCGGGCGACCTTCAATGATCTCTTCGCTTTCTGACAACTTTTCGCGGTAGGAAAGATTCATCCCGCGATTACGGAAGCGCGCTTCGCGTTCTTCCTCGCGCGTTTTGAATCCTTGGGCTTCGATCTTTCTTTCATAATCTTGGCCATTTACTTTTAGGATTCTGGCGCGAACCATTGGAGAGTTTGCTAGAGCCTGAACATTGTTCTTAGTTAAGACGTCTTCAATGCCGCTGACCTGCTCATCTTGAATATCAAACATGAACAGCGATGGCAGAGCAGACTTTTGATCAATCTGTAAATCTGCCTGAAGTGAGTTCTTCAGCTGCGGCAGGATATTAATAAGAAGTGCCCCAAGACCTAATGCCACGAAAACTGCAAGACTTGCACCCGCACGACGTGAAAGCCCCAGGAAGCTGAACTTTAAATACCAACGGCTCAAATTCTTAAGAGTGCCAGCAAATTTCAGAACGAAATATCCAGAAAGCAACAGCAAGCCAATCGTTAGAACCAAAGATCCCGCAAACAGAGATCCAATTTTCCAAGAGTGAGCTTGATGAACAGAAAGACCATAGAACACCAAGATAGCCGGAATAAATGGCCAAACTCGGAAGCTGCCTTCATTCACCGCGAATTTTTCTTCGCTGAATAGTTTTGCAGCTTTCAGATCATAGATCTTCATTAGGAACGGAAGGCTCACTACAAAAGAACCCAACACCGCCATTAGCAGACACAAGGCCCATGCTTCCATCGCAACTTCTGGTTTCAAATTAAATGGCGTGAAGCTTCCCAGAACCTTAGTCAAAACTGGCAAAACAATTTCACTTAAAGCCACCGTGGGCAATGTCGCCAGCAATCCAAGCATTGACGCCTGCAAAACATAAACACCCACGGCCTGTATGCTCTGCAAACCCAATGTTCTTAGGATCGCAATTTCTTTCATGCGACTGTAAAGGAACATTCTATAGATATAAGCAGCACCAAGTGCTGACATAAAGAGCGCAATGATCGCGACCAATCCCAGATAGTCAGATAGGTAACCCAGCTGACGACCGGAATCCTCGCCCGCAGATGTCGGCGTATCTACTGAAATCGCCGCATCTGTTAGCTTCAAATACATATCGTCTTTAACTTTTGCTTCATCAGTGCCCTCAGGAAACTTAAACTGATAGGCTTGAGTGAACGTACTTCCGAACTGAATTAAACCAGATTCCGGCAGTAGTTTTAAATCGACGTACACACGTGGAGCCAAGGAAGCCATTCGGAATGTCTGGGTTTCGTCGCGATTAACGACATCAGAAATCTCCAGATCCAATTTTCCAATTTGCAGGCGGTCGCCGACTTGCAAATTCATCTGTTGCTGCAACTCTGGATAGATCCATACTTTGCGAGAGCTTAGGATTTCTTTTTCACTGCCAGGTCCGATGTTTTTTCCGCTTTGCATTTCCAGAGTTCCATAGAATGGATAACTCTGATCAACGGCTTTCACCATAACCAGGCGCGAACCCTTGCTAGAATTCATCATCGCAAAGAATTCATACATGCGGCCCGTCTGTGTTCCTGGAGGCAGAACAGACTTCATTTGTTCTTGTTCAGCTTCAGTCAATTCACGTCTTGCGGAAACCGCTAAGTCTGCTGAAAGAATATTTTTGGCGTTCTTCTCAAGCTCGCTTTGCAAAGTCACATTGAAGGCCTGCAAAGATACGAAGCCCGTTAAACCCAAACTTAGATTGAAAATAAAGAACAAGCCAAAGCGCCAACTGCGCACCAGCTCGCGAAGTGCTAATTTAAAAATCATCTATTGATCCTTTAGCATGCCTTCTTCGAGGCGAAGAGTGCGCTGACAACGTTTTGCCAAGGTTTCACTGTGAGTAACCAGAACAGTGGTGATGTTGTGTTTACGAACCACATCAAAGAACACATCCATGACCTTATCACCTGTGTGTGTATCCAAGTTTCCACTTGGTTCATCGGCCAATAAGATTTTTGGCTTCACCACCAAAGCACGAGCAATCGCAACACGTTGGCACTCACCACCGCTTAACTGACTTGGAAAGTGATCCAGGCGATGGCCCAATCCCAATTCGCGAAGCGCTTCTTCAGCACGAGCTTTCGGATTTTCCATTTTTAAGATCTCAAGAGCTAGCGCAACGTTTTCTAACGCCGTCAAATGCGCAATCAAATGATACTGCTGGAATACGATAGAAATATTCTGCGCACGGAACAACGTGAGCTGTTGCTCTGTCATCGGCGAAAGATTCACAGAATCCACAGAGATTTCCCCACGATCTGCTCTTTCTAGACCCGCCAAAATCGAAAGCAGCGTTGATTTACCACTGCCCGATTGCCCAACGATCGATACGATCTGTCCTGGTTCAATGCTGACATTCAACCCTTTTAGTACTGCGACTTCAGTGTCACCTTGATGAAAACTTTTGCGAATGTCTTTAAGGGTTAAACTCATAACTTGCCTTTCAATGCATTAAAGATCGTATCAGCGATAATCTTGTGACCTTCTTCGTTTGGATGAATGCCGTCTGCAAGATTGTATTTAGGATTTCCAGCGACTTTATCAAGGATGAACGGAATGAAGGTCAGCTTGTACTTCTTAGCTAAGTCCTCATACATTTTTTTAAATTTATCGGTGTAGTCTTTACCGTAATTCGGAGGCATATAAAGTCCTCCCAAAATCACTTCGACTTTTTCTTTCTGCGCATACTCGATCGCCGTTGCCAGATTTTTTTGGCTTTCTTCGACTTTCAATCCGCGCAAACCATCGTTCGCACCCAAAGCCAAAAACACCACATCAGGTTTTGATTTAAACAACCACTTCATTCTGGAAATTCCAGAAGCAGTTGTCGATCCACTGACACCTGCATTCACGATGGTCCACTCTTTCTTACCAGAATCATGAAGCTTCTTTTCAAAAAGAGCGGGATAAGCCGCTTCTTTAGAAACACCATAACCTTCAGTGATGGAGTCACCCAGGACGATTAATTTTTTTTGTGCGAAAGAGAGCGACGAGAATAAAAGTACGAACGTGATGATTAGACTTCTCATAGAGGACTATCAAACATCTTAACTGGTCTTTGTACAAGGCCAGAAAGAAAAAGCCCCAAGGGGTTTTCCCTCGGGGCTCAAATCATTTTTGTTAATTTAACAATCGATAAAACTAGCGATTGTAGTCGCGACGACCGCCGCCGTTACCGCCACCGCGGTTGTTATTGAAACCACCACGACGAGGACCACCACCTTCGCGAGGTGCTTGAGGACGAGCCTCAGAAACATTCAAAGCACGGCCGTTCATTTCGATGCCGTTGCCTTTTTCGATTGCAGCGTCAGCAGCTGAATCGTCAGTCATCTCAACAAAGCCGAAGCCTTTAGAGCGACCTGTTTCACGGTCCATGATAACTTTTGCGGAATCAACTGCACCGAATTGTGCAAAGTGATTGTGTAGAGACTCATCGTCTACTGTGTAAGGCAAATTGCCTACGTATAACTTCTTAGCCACGAAAGACCTCCTATGGTCGTTTTAAAAACCCGAGGAAGCCTTCGAACAACTTAAAATCGATACTCACACGGGGAACTTGGGTAAACTAGATTAAGGCTAGCATAGCCCAATTTCCGTGCAAGACCAATTTTACGATCTCATATTATTAAATTGCAATGGAACCGCGTAACTACCTGAACGAATTAGAGCTATACATTCCTGTAATTCATCGATGCTTTTTCCAGAAACTTTTACTTTATCATCGTTGATCGCAGGCTGAACTTTTAACTTAGCGTCTTTAATCGCTTTAATGATTTCTTTAGCTACTTCGCGGTCAATACCCTGCTGCAAAGTGACCTTTTGACGGAGCATCTTACCACCAACAGCTTCAATCTTATCAAACTTAGTAGCTTTGATATCGACTCCACGACGGTGAAGTTTAGTTTGAAGGATACTACCCATTTGTTCGATTTTATATTCATCTTCAGCAGACAAACTAATTTCTTTCTTATCCTTATCCCAACCAATCTCAGCCTTACTCCCCTTAAAGTCATAACGACCCTCAACCTCTTTACGAGCCTGATTAATCCCATTATCAACTTCTTGAAGATTCAACTCAGAAACAATATCAAACGAAGGCATAAAAATTTCTCCGAAATTTTTCGAAAATCGAAATTCGACAATCGAAAATAGTAATTTCAAACATCCCAAAAAAACAAAAACCAACTTCCCCTCTCTCAACAAAACGTCGCAGAAGGCAGTTGGTCAAAACGGTTCGAATGCAAGGCGGAGGGTTCTCGCTGCCACGTAGGCGTACTCAAAGTACGCCGGAGAGCAAGTGAGAGCCCGACAACGCAGCAGTCGGGCCGTTTTCACCAACTGTTCTAGTGGTGATGACCTGCATCCCCATGCAACCCATGTGGGTGGCCGTGTTGTTCTTCTTCTGGTGTGGCTGGTCTGATCAACATCATTTCGATATCGAACTCAAGCGCTTGGCCAGCTAGAGGGTGGTTACCATCTAGAGTTACGTGAGTGTCTGTGATTTTGCTTACGCGAACGATGTGTTGACCTTGACCCAATTCCAAACGCAAGTGCGCGCCGATTTCAAGTTGTGGCAGGTGAGCAAGTTCTTCTTTAGGAACTTCCATGAACATGTTATCGCGAACTTCGCCGTAACCATCTGCTGGAGAAAGCTTAACGTTTTTTTTGTCGCCTTCTTTCATGTCTTTGATTTGCTCTTCAAGTTTTGGAAGGATTTGTCCTGCACCTTCAAGGTATGGCAACGGTTGACCCTTTTCAGATTTATCAAGGATTTGACCATCTGGGCCTTTTAGAACGTAGTTAAATGCCAATACTCTTCTCATAATGAGTCTCCTTATTTGATACGTCCGTATCCCACTTTTCCTAGCCTTTTGGCAATATAAAAGCCCTCAACTCCCACACATTCGAGTATGCGCTTGAAATTACGTTCCAATATTAGATATACTAGTGTTTAGGAACGCACCAGAACGGGGGATACATGCAGCACATGACCTCACTGAGGTCCTTACTGCTTAACTCAAGCTACGAGCCCATGCGGGTTGTAAGTTGGCAAAAGGCCTTAATATTGTGGTTTCAAGACAAAGTGGAGATACTTGAGTATCACCAGACTTTCGCCCGGTCCTTCCAGCGAAGGTTTCAGCTCCCCAGCGTACTTCGTCTCAAAACGTACGTGAAACCGAGGGGCAGCCATGCTGTCCGATTCTGTCGAGAAAACGTTTATATCCGCGATAATTATACCTGCCAGTACTGTGGCGAAAAACTCAACGCCAAACAGCTCACTCTTGATCACGTCGTACCTGCCTCTCATAACGGACCGAAAAATTGGACAAATGTTGTTTCTGCTTGCCGTGACTGCAATCAGCGTAAAGCGAATCGCACTCCACGCACAGCGAATATGCCTTTGCTCACTGAGCCGCGCGCTCCAAACTGGTTGCCTACACTGGCACTGGAAATCAGCGCGGATCACGTTCCGCCCGACTGGGCTCCGTACCTGCTCTTAAAAATCGGATAGTCGTGACATCGTCCTTATTCCCAGCTAACCTTGATAAAAGGGGGCTTGCGTGAATAAGGACATTCACTCTCAGCTGGTCGCAGCTCTGACTACAATTATCAGTGAAACCAATGGTATCTCTTTGTCAGATACATTGGATCTATTGCTATCTTCTGATCTAAAACAAAGACATCCAGAGGCTTATCGCCAAGTTTTTGATTTCCGCGATCTTTTGAATAGCTTTCAAGTCAACGAAATCACAATCACGACTTTGCTGAAGCACCCACTCTCCGCCGCATTGTTTGAATTCTTCAAAAATTTTCCTCTGAAGTATCATGAAGAGCATATTCATTTAACGGGCGCGATCTCTGCTGATTTTATTTACCCTCGTCTGAAAAAACTTTTAGAGGGTCCGGACAAGGCCATCTACGAACAAAAGATCACTGAAGTTTACGGTCCCCAGGCTTTGCCAATCCGTAGCGAAGAGGACGTTGATAAGTTAATCCGTCTTCAAGAAAACGAAGGCTTTGCTCGCTATCTAAAGATTTTGTATCTGCCTAAGTTGATCTTTTTGAATCGCGAAGTTCACGCCGAGGCCGCGTACCATATGGCCCGCGATCTTTATTACAACTTCAACGTGGGTTCTGTCCGTCTTAAGTTTTCTTTATCACGCTCCACTTCCAGTTCTTCGGAACAAATTCCAGGGATTGATGATGTCACTCCGGAAGATGTGGTTCTGGGGCTTTATGACGGATTTAAAAAGTTTCAGGATGAGCACAGTAATTTTAAATTCATCCTTTCCCCGTCTTTCCGTAAAGAAGCCAATCACTTTGATGCGGAAAACTTTAAGACTCGTAAAGAGCACTTCATGGCTCAAATCGATGAATTAGTTCACATGCTGGATAAGTATCCTCACTTACAAAAAGTGATGACTGACGCCGACACCGTGGGTGACGAGCGCGAGCTTTACCGCAAAGAACATTTCAACGAAATGAAGTCTGGCTTTAGAAAATTGCAGTATCGCGGTTTCAAGATCCGTTCGCATCACGGCGAAACTTGGCACACGCTTAAAAAAGGTATTCAGGCCGTGGATAATGCCATGAACATTTGGCATATCGACACACTTGAGCACGGTATCAGCTTGGGTATTAATCCAAATAAATACTTCCACCGTCTTTATCAGGATTTCGTTAAACGCAACGAAGAGGGCAAAGGTTTCACTGAAAAAGATCCTTTGTACCGTGAGCTCACTGAACTTGATTGGGCCGACAATCGCCATGTTCTGGATAAACTCCTGAAGGGCGAGCGCCTCAACGAAGATGAAAAAGTTTTGTTGGTTAAAGCAAAGTTCCACACAGCCCGCGAGGTAGAGCACTACCAGCATGACGTTTTGAATCGTATGATCCAAAAAGGTGTGACTCTAGTTTCCCTGCCGTCTTCGAATAACAAACTGACTGGTAAGTTTGAAGACTATAAAGACCACCCGTTTTCTTGGTGGGAGAAAAAAGGCGTGCAGCTTGGCGTGGGTACAGACAACCACGTAACCCTAAATACGAACTTTATCTACGAGATGTTGATCCTACTTTACACAGATGCGGTGAACTTAAAAATCACCAAGCTTTTGATGGTAACTACGGGCGAAAGCCGTCGTCCTTATATCAGCCATCTATTGTGGACAATGCGCAAACGACTTAAGAATCTTGAAAAATAAAAGAGAGACAGCAGAGTAATGACAGCTAAGAGAAATCTACTTAAAGAGTTATTCAGTAAAAACATGCTTATCATCCTGCTTTTGGGGTTCTCCAGTGGTTTGCCACTAGCCCTTACGGGCGGAACACTGAAAACATGGCTTTCTCGTGAGCATGTGGACATCGGCACCATTGGCTATTTTAGTTGGGTTGGTATCGCTTATTCTCTGAAATTCATCTGGTCGCCTTTGTTGGATCGTTACACACTCTTCAAGGCAGGACGTCGTCGCTCGTGGATGATTGTCACACAAGTAGCCTTGATGGGTTGCCTGCTATACTTGGGTACGTTGAATCCTTTGGAAAATCTAAGTGTCATGGCGGCGATGGCCGTACTTGTTGCATTCTTTAGTGCAACCCAAGATATTGCGATCGATGCTTATCGCCGCGAGCTTCTTTCAAATGAAGAACTTGGACTGGGTTCGTCTCTTAACATTTATGGCTATCGAATTGCGATGTTGATTTCTGGCGGTGCCGGTATCGGCCTTGTGGGTTCTAGCTTCTGGCCGATCACTTGGGGACAGTTGTATTTCATGATGGCAGGCTTCATGGCTGTCGGTTTAATTACGACCCTGTTTGCTCCAGAGCCAAAGCTCGATACACCTCCACCGAAAACACTGCTGCAAGCAGTTGTCGATCCTTTCGCTGAGTTCTTAAAAAGACCTGGCGCTGGATACATTCTTTCCTTCGTTCTGTTGTTTAAAATCGGTGATGCTCTAGCTGGATCTCTGCTGAATCCATTCTATGTTGAGATGGGATTCTCAAACGCTGACATTGGTTTGATCGCTAAGACTTTTGGTTTCGCTTCATCTTTGATTGGCATGTTCCTGGGCGGGATCGCGATTTTCTACATCGGTATTTATCGCTCGCTTTGGGTCTTTGGTATTTTGCAGGCAGTTTCCACGGCAGCTTTCGCGATTCTTACATACACTGGCAGTCAGCTAGTTCCATTCGCAGCTGTTATTGTTCTTGAAGACATCAGCACAGGGATGGCAACTTCTGCCTTTGTTGCATTCATGGCGGCACTGACTAACAAGAAATACACCGCGACTCAGTATGCAATCCTTTCGAGTGTTGCAACTCTTGGCCGCACGTTCTTTTCCGGATTTGCTGGCGATATCGTTAAACAATTCGGTTGGGCAAACTTTTTCTACATTTGTGCGCTCATTGCAATTCCAGGATTGCTGATGCTCATCGGAATGAAAAAGTATCACACAGATCAAGCACTCGATTCATAAACATCATTCGATTGTTCGGTGTATGTTTACACTGGATCTACTCCACATTCTCTGCCCCCCTTAGCATGGGGGCATGTATATCGGAAACTTTCACTCGATTGAGCCTCCTTATCAGGTTTCTCAAAACGACTGCCTAGATTGGCTTTCAACGGCTCATCATTTGGCACAAAAAGAACAAACACACACGAAGGAAGAGTATTTAAAACTGCTTCATCGTGTGGGATGTTCAGAACAACAGATCAATCAAAGATACTTCTTCGTGCCCGATGTTTCTCAAAAAAATTGGGAAGATAACAAAATATATCCACTCTCCATCAGCAGACGCGGTGTTAGCATGCATCACCGCCATGAGTTCTATCACAAAACGGTGCGGGAACTGTTTGAACAGATCTATGCATCTCGCACCTATCCCGACGACATGATTCATGTCAGCTGCACCGGATATGTTTCGCCCAGTGCCGCACAACTTGTCGCTTTGAAATCTTCTAAGCCGGTGACTGTCACTCATTCCTATCACATGGGATGTTATGGAGCTTTTCCAGCTTTGCGAATGGCATCTGGATTTTTGGCAAACCAAGAAATTTTAGGTGATAAACATTCCGTAGATCTAGTTCACACTGAACTTTGCAGCCTACACATGAACCCCGAAGATCCAACCTTAGAGCAAATGGTGATTCAAAGCCTGTTCGCTGATGGATGCATCGCCTATCGCATGAGTCACGAAGCACCCCCATCGGGATTTAAGATGCTTTCCCTTTACGAAGAAATCATTCCCGACACGGCTGACGCCATGGAGTGGATGGTTTCTGATTGGGGAATGAAAATGACTTTATCTAAAGACGTTCCCTTTATGGTCGGAGCTAAAATCACAGAGTTCACCACGCGCTGGCTTGAGAAACGTGGATTCGATCTTAATCACATCCAAAAAAATGCTATCTTTGCGGTTCATCCAGGGGGACCTAAGATCATCGATCAAATTGCACATCACTTAGAATTGCGCGACTTACAAGTTGATGCCAGTCGAAATCTTTTACGTCGCCGAGGAAATATGTCATCAGCGACACTGCCTCATGTGTGGGACGCCATTAGCAAAGATGATGCAATTACCGCAGGAACACCCGTTGTGAGCTTTGCCTTTGGCCCCGGCCTGACCGTATGCGCAGGGCTGATGGAGAAACTATGAGTGCTTTCTTAGTCGCCGCTGGTTTTCAAGCTGTGGTGATTATGGTTGATGAATTCTTTTATCACCATAAACGCGGCTTGCCCCGTTGGGAAAGAATTGGTCATCCCATGGATACGGCGACAGTTCTTGCTTGCTTGTTCTTTATTGGCCTCGCACCGCGAACGCCACTTAATGAAATCATATACTGTTCGCTTGCGATCTTTTCTTGTTTCTTTATCACCAAGGACGAGTGGGTTCATCGCAAGCACTGCTCCGCCGCTGAAATGTGGCTGCATGCTTTACTATTCGTGGTGCATCCCATTTTACTTTTTTCGGCATACTACGAATGGGAACAGAACCAGAATCTATTCTTGTTAGCATCCGTTGGGATTGTGATCTTTTTTATCTATCAGATCGTTTATTGGAACTTCATTGAATACAAACTACAAGAGCGGCGCAAAGCCGCTCTTTACACTCGCCACACTGAGGACGAGCTTTATGAATACTTCGGAGAATAATCCTAGAACTCAGCGGTCATTGGGTTTGGACCAATACGACCGTCTTTGGCATCTAACTTTTCAATTTTTGCCATATCATCTGCACCAAGTTTAAAGTCATTCACTTCAAAGTTTTCTTTGATACGAGACGGAGTAACTGATTTTGGAATCACGATAAAGTTATTCTGCAAATGCCAACGAAGGATCACTTGCGCCGGAGTTTTACCATGCTTATCTGCGATTTCTTTAATCGCATTGCTATTGATCGCTTTACCTTGACCCAACGGACTCCAGCACTCTGTGAAAATTCCGTGTTTTGCATGAAACTCTCTCAGTTCTTTTTGCTGAAAGTTTGGATGAAGTTCGATTTGATTTAAGACTGGCACTTCACCTGTCGCATCGATAATACGAGTTAGGTGTTCAGGCATAAAGTTCGAAACACCGATGGATTTTGCCTTACCTTGCTTTTTGATTTCTACCATTGCCTTCCATGTTTCCATGTAAAGACCACGCTGTGGAGAGGGCCAGTGCACAAGATAGAGGTCCACTTGCTCAATTCCCAATTTTTTTAAACTGGAATCCACGGCCTTCATCGCTTTGTCATAACCTTGATCTTCATTCCAAAGCTTGGTCGTGATGTACATGTCGTTACGAGCCAGTCCGCTATTTTTAATCGCACGACCTACACCCGCTTCATTGCGATAGATGGCCGCTGTATCGATGGAACGATAGCCAACCTTAAAGGCCTCACTCACCGCTGCTTCAGCTCCATCATCCGATACCTGCCAAACTCCGAAACCAAGTTGTGGCATTTTCGTATTGTCTCTAAGTGTAACTGAAGCTTGAGTGTTCATAGTGATTCCTTCTGCATTATGTTTTTACGCCAGCGTGATCCAACCCCAAAGGATGGCTCCCAAAGTGATGCTGCCAACGATGATCCATAGTAAAACACCTTGAATCAAAGGTCGCACGCCGACACTGCGTAATGTGTCGCGAGTCAGATTAGCGCCGATCAAAAACAAAGTGACCACTAAAAGTCGCTTGGCAAGGTCGTTCACGAATTTTCCTGGTTCTTGAAGCTGAGGAATCCAAGTAACTAGAGCAGCTGCTAGTAAAAAACCAAGAATGAACCACGGGAATTTAGTTTTGCCCGCTGATGATTCTTGCTTGCGTGAAGTCAGATAACCAAAAAACAACGTCACCGGAACAATCCACAACGCTCTGGCAAGTTTAACTGTTGTTCCAACTTCCAAAGCATGCGGACCATATTGCAAAGTAGAACCTACAACAGAGCTTGTGTCATGAATCGCCAAGGCACTCCACAGACCAAATTGCCCCTCTGTCAAATTGAAGTGATGACCCACAAATGGGAAAACGATCAACGCCAAAGCATTTAGCAAAAACACCACACCCAAAGAAACTGAAATCTCGTGAGGTTTTGCTTTGATCGAAGACGACACCGCCGCAATAGCACTGCCTCCGCAAATCGCCGTTCCGGCTGAGATCAGAATCGAAGTGTCTCTTTCAGTTTTAAGAATTTTTCCTAAGATATACCCAACGATCAAAGTCAGAGAAATCCCAAGTACCGTATAGCCCACACCCTGAGCCCCGACTCTGCCGACGACGTTCAAATCCATACCCGCACCCAAGCCGATCACGGCGATGCTCAGTAAGTTGGAAGTGAGCTTGCGAGTTTTTGCGATATAGGGATTACCGACTGTCACCGCGATAACCAATCCCAGCACCAAGGCAAGGGCTGAGGAAAGTGGAACCGCGAAACTGACGACGGCGATCAAAGGAATAAGAGTCATCGATGCTAGATATTGGATTCTTTGTATGTTCATCCAATCACAGTAGCGTAAAAAAATGATTCTTGCTCCTAAATTAAAGTTAAGCTCCAATATTTAAAAGGGGATTTTATATGAAAGCTAAATTGCCATTGATTGCACGTGTACTTTTCGGTTTGGTGTTCTTCGCTTCTGGGGTTGCGAGCCTGTTGCAGCAGATGAACCTTTTGCCACCTCCACCAATTGATGGAATGTCGCCAGCGATGCTGACGTACTTCCAAGGGCTCATGGCTTCGGTTTACTTTATGCCTTTCTTGAAAATCACCGAAACCATCTGCGGCCTATTGATTATCATGGGCTGGTGGGTGCCTCTTTGCCTAGTGATCCTGGCGCCGGTTGTTCTGAATATTTTCCTAGTCCATGCATTCCTGGCTCCAAGTGGATTGCCGGTCGCTCTAATCCTAGGCGTTCTGATGATTTACCTGTCTTTCTTCTCTCCCTACTCGCCTAAAATTAAGGCTCTATTTCATAAAAAATAGTAAATAATTCAGCAAGTTGGACATGGTGGACCTCTCCGTGATAGAGGTCTGCCATGAAATTTGAAAAATTCCACCTCTCCGAGGACCTTCTTCGCAACCTCAACGATAGCGGCTACTTCCGTACGACTGATATTCAGTTTAAAGCCATTCCTTCCATCTTGAAGGGCGAAGACGTTTTGGCAATTGCCCAAACGGGAACAGGTAAAACTGCGGCATTCGCAATTCCAATCATCGACATGATCCACGCTGAAAAATCCAGTAAGCGTGCTGTCGGCATCAAATGTTTGGTGATGGTGCCTACTCGCGAGTTGGCTCAGCAAATCGGCGAAGTCTTCAACAAACTTTGCAAACACACGAAAGTAAAACCTTTCGCTTTGTTCGGTGGTATCGAACAAGATGCTCAAATTAAAAAATTGGGCGACGGCATCGACGTGTTGATCGCAACACCAGGCCGTATGTTTGACCTTCACGCTCAAGGCTTCATCAATTTGAACTTCATCCAATACCTAGTTTTGGATGAGGCGGATCAAATGCTTGATCTAGGTTTCATTGATGACATCACTGATATCAAACGCAAAATGAACCACCGTCATCAGACGTTGTTCTTTTCTGCGACGATCAATCCAGAAATCAAAAAGTTGGCTTACTCTCAAGTTCGCTCCAGTGCGATCCGCATTGAGATTTCTCCGGAAGATCCCGTTTCAAAAAACGTACAGCACTTTGTGATGTTCGTTGAAATGGATGACAAACGTTTCTTCTTGGCTGAATACATCAACCAAAATACCGATGGTAAGTTTATCGTCTTTGTACGAACACGTGTGCGTGCTGAGCGCGTTGCTAAAGCTTTAGAACGTGTAAACATCGCATCCATCACTTTGCATGGTGAAAAAGATCAAACAGACCGTGCGGAAGTTCTAAATACATTCCGTAAGGGTGACTGCAAAATCATGATCGCCACTGACGTTAGCGCCCGTGGTATCGACATTCCAGATGTCACTCATGTGATTAACTACGACTTGCCAGAAAAACCAGAAAACTACGTTCACCGTATCGGTCGTACTGGTCGTGGTTTCAACAAAGGTATCGCTGTTTCATTCTGCGCAACTGAAGAAAAAGAACTGCTTGCTGATATCGAGGCTATGTTAAATAAGCCCGTACAAGTTATGAAGGTTAATAAAGCTGATTATAAGATCATCGCTTCACAACCTGAAACTTCAAGCATCGATCAAAGCCTTCAAGCCTTGTTGGATAGCGAGGATTTGTTCTCGAATCCACGCAAAGCTAAGTGGAAAAAGAAATAAATTTCTGTCAAAAGCGCTGACCAAAATTTGGACAGCGCTTTCACCTATTTTCAGACCTAACCCCCTCAAATCCCTCTGATACCTCCCTACATATGGCATAGGATTAGCTATGAGTTTTCCATATCTTTAGGGGGACGCGGAATGATTCTTAAAGCCTTAGTTGCGCTTTCGTTGGTGGGCACTTCAATGCTGGCAACATCTGCCAATGCTGCTCCCAATGTCTATATAGCCCCCAATCAGGAATACACGAAGCAATCCATGACAATGGATCGCGCGCTTCAGTTAACGACTGGTAAGCTTCACATTACTCGCCAAGATGTTCCCTCGACCGCTATTGCGGCTTATCAGCTTTTTGTAAGAGCCTGTGTACCAAGTGTGCGCAATGATCGCTATGCGAAGTCCTTGATCGTTGAAAAAACTGGGGACCTGACGATTCTGAATTTTCAATGTGATGATAAGGACGATTTTTCTACAAAACCGAATACAGTGCAATTCATCGCAACTTTAGATGAGCGCAATATTATCGTCGATTTGCAGATTCTTCGTTTTACCGAAAAATCCACAAAACGCATCAATGTGAAGGAAGATAGCTCTAGCGAAATCTTGCTGGAAGTTGGCGCCGGAACTCTAATTGATGGCTTGCTATCCAGAAATGACGAACACGCCGAAAACGGCAGCAAGATCATTAACTCCGTTGCGGGAAGTTTAGTCGCTGTTTCTGGCGCAGCCCTTGCCTACCACAACTTTAATATCAGTAAAAAACAAGCATATTGGATCGGTGTCGCATCTGGAGTTGTCGCAAGTTTACTTAAAGGCGCCTATGACACTTACTCGGCTAAAGAAACCCTTGATGCCACCGACAGAGTCAGCGCGGCTCCCGGAGCCCTCCCAAGCAACATCGATGTTCGCTTTCAGATTTCATTCTAGATTTTCAAAAGGATAACGATTAAGCGTTATCCTTTTTCTTTTTTCTGACGTAGATCTTTTTTAAAACCGTTGCCACTGTTTGTCCGTTGGCATCGATTACAGTGACTGGAAGATCAAAAATATACTTCTCTCCCGAAGCTGTCTCCTGCAAAACCTTATCGATGATAGCCTGATCAATGCGGAACTCCGCTGTGACTTTAGTTTTTCCGGGGCTAACAAAATCAATTGTGGCACCTTTATCCCAGACATAATAATCGTGGCCCAAATTGTTGATGAACATCAACATATAGAATGGATCTGTCATCGCATATAAAGACCCACCGAACTGCGTACCGACGTAATTGCGGTTGTACCATGCTTGTTTCAAGCAAACTTTGATATAGCGATAGTCCGGAGATATTTCGAGTATCTTAATTCCCGCACCAAGATATGGAGCCCACAGGCTGATCAAGACTCGAACCACACTGCTTGGCATTTTGGCGCCCATATTCCGAATGAATGCTGTAATCACAATTTACCTCGTGCTAAATTAAATCATCCCCTGAGTTTCTCATCTTCAACAAGGATTTTTTTGAGGATGGGGCGCTGAACACACGTGGCGGATCGTAACTACTTATTTTCTAACACTCTCTTAAGCTGTTCGAGATCTTTCTGGACAGCTTTCGAGTCATTTTCAAAATCGATATCTGTCATTCGAGGAAGACGATACAGCGTAAAGGTAACCTCTGTTCCATCCCCGTTCCTTACCGCTCTGAGTGGATTGTGATTCACTTCACCAGATGGCAACGTCACGTCGTGATCGACAACGCCAAACTTGTTCTTTTCGGCAAAACGCACCTTTACTTTTCCCATCGGAGATTGGGCAATCCATTCATCTCCAGACTTTTCCATTTTTGCTTTACTTAATCCCGCAGCCCAAAGTGGCATGTTTTCTGGATTCGACATAAACGAATAGACATCGTTGACATTACGATTAATAGAAATGCTCAGAGGCTTCGCTGGATAAGTTACCATAATTCCCTTTGTCGGCTTGGCAACCGATTTGAACATTTTAATTTGCGCGAGGGATGGAATTGCCATCCCTAAAGAAAGTACCACCAGCAGAGTTTCGAATCGTTTCTTCATAAAACCTCAAAACTCTATTCAAAGCAGTGGACGGAAAGATTTCAAGAGATTCAAAATGATCTGATGGAAATCAAATACCAGTACTTAGATTGGGAATGACTTACCATCAACTTTCGTAATCTTGATTGCCTCTAAATCAACATCTTCCAAACAGCGCACATTGATCGCAACCATCTTATCGCCATTAGGGGCCGTACCGTGAGCAAAAGGCGTTACTCCACACTCACCACAGAAAGTATGGTGAATGTTCTTTTTGCCAAATTGGTAGTCGACCAGTTCCTCGCCACCCGAAAGAAGCTTAAAGTTACCCTGAGGAACAAATGCCAAAAGAGTGCCTTTTCTTCTGCACATAGAACAGTTGCAGCTCATAGCCTCGTCAAAATTTCCTGATACCTCATACTTAACTTCGCCGCAGTGGCAACTTCCGATGTGTTTTTGCATATCCTTAACTCCTAAAACTAAATTATGTTCTTAACGAGTCCTGTTTACAAGGCTATGATTCTTTTAATAAGGATTTGATATGAACAAAAAGGGTCTTTTTCAATTTGTCATAGTTCTGGTTAGCTTTTTAATTTCAATCAACAGTTTCGCTGTTAGCTATGACAACGATGCTGGAATTCCTAAAGACAAGCTTGTTCAATCGATCAAAAAGAATACTTCCTTAAGTGACGAGCAAATTGAGTCTTTAATTCAAACACTTACTCAACAGTTCAACGTACGCCCTGATCAAAAAATTCCAATTCAAGGATATCTTTATGCGGATGGAATGAACGGTGCTTTTCTTTTTGACCACGACACTTGGCTCTTTGATGCTGCTTTGATTGATCCAGCGACCAAAGAAATCGTTAGAATTCCCGAGTTATTCCTCTGCGATTTCCACAACGGCGGCCTGAAGTTTGAAATTGCCTATAAATGGATGTTCACATTTATCCCGAATGGGGTTTCTGTCGATGAGCTGAATGGCGGACTTTATGGTCGCGGCGTCGGCGTTGTTGCCGATGCTTTCTTGGGTGCAGAGGGTTCGTGGATGCCGGCTAAGAACAGATCCCACGATATTTTTCACGTGGCCTTGAAGGTGGGATTCGGTGGAGGTTTAATTTTTCCTAAGATGGAATTCAAGCTTCGCCAAATCAAGGATGAGCACAAGACTGCTAAGAAATAAAAAAGGCCTCCTAGGAGGCCTTTTCTTTTAGAACATGATCATGAAACCAAATTGAGGGTCGATGTAAGTATCTTTGTGATCAAATTTGGAATAGTCATACATTTTGTAGCTAATTTGCAAAACCACTGGAATCTTAGTCGGAAACTTATAGCCTAGATCAATTTGATATCCAGTTCCTTCGGTATAGGTATCGCCGAGTTTTGAAGAAATGAAGTATGTTCCCAGGAAGTACACACCTGACTCTCGCGGAGTCATGTAACCACCGCTCACTCCATATGACGTGCGATTTTGAGTGTCTGTCGAAGTATAGGCATCATTCTGATAAAGAGCACCCAATACCCAACCGCCGCCTTGGAACTTATAGTAAGCTCCGATATCGTAGAGCAGACGAGAGGTTTTCGAAGAAGTCCCTGCATCAGTAGATTCATGACTTGAGTATGCGAATGTCATTTTCGCAAAACTGCCCTCTGCCAATGCATTCTGAGAAACAAATCCAATGCCCAAAAATACCAAAGATGTCAGGTAATGCTTCAATGTTTTCATATATTAATTCTGACACGCAAAATACTTTGTACAACTAAAAACTTTTAGTATTCTCATTACAGAGAGGTCGCGATGGATGAAAAAGATTTTGAAGGAACTGAAGTCCTTGAGAAGCTAGCAGAGATTAATAAGGTCGATGCCTTCTTTGAAGCCATTGATTCCGATGACCTTGGCAAAGCCAAATCATTGATGAAGAAAGCTGGAGTAGATTTTGAAACTATTCAAGTTGTTCTAAGAAAAATGGAAGAAGCCGACGGCAAACACTAACCCCGATTAGCTTGCTTGCTTTTTCGCATTTAGGTAACTCTTTAAGATCTCAAGTCCCTCTGGCGAAAGATGCTTCTGCAGATCCGTCACCACATTAAGTGGCAACACAACATGTCCACCAGCCGCGTGGTCTTTATGACCGAACCAACCCGCATCCAAACTTGTGCGGTAGTTCTTAAGATTCTTTTCGATTTCTTCCGTCAACAACTGATGAGGTAGATGACTTACCAACTCACTTACTTGGTCTCTCATGAAAGAGTGATACTCCATCACAAGACCCGTTAGTGGCGACAGCATTTCGACTTCGTTTTTGATTGTTAACTGAATCACATCTTCAATGCGCTGGCAGTAATCCGCAAGCAATGGCCATTTGGACGAGCCTGCGATCTCTTTGAACTTATGAATGTACTGGGCACATGCCGACAAATCTTCCGCATCTTTGAACGGAAGTAGCATATGAATTTGACCCAATAATTCGATCGCCTCTTTGCAGAAGTATTCTTCTTTAAAGCTTTGCGATTCTTCGATCACTGCACTCTTCTTTTGAAGGTATGCATGGATCTCAGGCCCCGTAGTTGGCTTTTTTAAAATTCCCGAAGCACCATGAGTAACTGCGGTGATTAGGCTTGAGCTTTCATACTCTGAAGTTAAAAAGAATACTGGCAAATGATGATAGGAAGGATCGCACTTTAACATGCACAGTAAGTCGATACCGCTTTTACCCGCCATCAACCAATCCGTCAGAATCAGATCAAATTTTTTACCTGAAGAGAGCAAAGCCAGCGCCTCATCAACGGAGCCCGCTTGGGTCAGCTCATAATGCTCTTTAAATGCCTCTAATCCACGCCCAATTGTCTTGCGCAGGATTGCTGAGTCATCAACATGCAGTAGTTGAAGAGGTTGTTTTAGGGACATTCACGCTCCGAGATAAGAATAAAATTTCTTTACAACTTATCGAACTTCTAGGGCGTGAACTAAAGCGCTGGCGATTAAAGTCGAGCAAGAATCCACCGCTGGTGTGTGCTCGCATTCTCGGAATGAGACGGAAAAATGAGTCTACCAAATGAAACGCTAGCGCTACTCCTGAGTGAGCTTTTGGTAAAGCTTCAGACCGATCCATGCATCTGTTGCGGCATACATAATTTGTCGGTCAGTGAGTTCTTGGGCTTCCCAGTTTGTTGTTTTGGGACCCTTGGTGATTGTGGCTTCAAGAACCTCTTCGGTCATACCTTTTAGGCCAATATTTTTTAGATTCTTATTCTTAGCCACGGTTTGTAGCTCGATAAAACCATGCGGAGTAAAATGGAATTTCTTCTGCAATTGCTTCAGATCATCTCTGATCGCAGCTCCTACTTTGATCACTTCTGGATTTTCAAAAATAGTTTTAAGCAACTCGAAATGCTTAATGTGCTTCATTCGAATAATGTAGGCGTCTGTATCTGTCGCTAACTGCAACAAAGCCACTGGATGAGACTCACCCTTTTTAAAAGCTGGGCGAGTCTCCGTATCGAAACCAAATTCCTTGATTGATTCGAACGCCCCCGCAATTGCCTGAAGCTCATGATCCGTGTGAATCAGATGAATTTTTCCAGGGAATGATAGAAATTTAAATACTGGTTGGTTCATGGACTATCTTTTCAATAATTCTTGGATGTTTTCTAAAGGACGACCGATGACGGCCATGCCTTTGCCCTGCAAAATGGGTCTCTCCATCAAATGGGGCTTTTCAGAAAGCGCCTTAGCCACTTCGTTTACGGAGTTTACGTCAAATGGAGCATTTACAAAATCTGCTTCATTAGCTCGAACTAGAGACGATACCGGGCCATTCAACTGCGCCGCAATCTCGGTAAGTTGTTCGAAGGAAAGTGGATCTTTGATATATTCGACAATCTGAAACTCTACTTCTTGGGCTTCTAAAAAGCTCAAAGCCTCACGACTTTTACTGCATTTGGGATTGTGATAGAGTTTCCATAAAGACATACAGGTTTTTATAACGGGAACTTGGACGTTGGCAATAAGATGATTCGTTAATAAGTCGCCTGCTGAAGTATCGTTTTATGTAACTAGACCTAATCGATTCCAAATTTCTCGCGACCGGAGATATAATGGGATCTGGAGGTCTAACGTGTGTAAAACAATAAAACAGAAGGTTCATTTCAATGCCCCTCCGGATGTGATTTACAGCTTGCTCGCCGATTCCAAAAAGTATGCAGCCATAACTGGCAAGAAAGCCTCCATCGGGAAAAAGGCTGGAGCTCCGTTTTCAGTTTATGGCGGACAAGCGACTGGCATCATCGTGGAGCTTGTTCGCGGTAAAAGAATTGTCCAAGCCTGGAGAGGACATAGCTTTCCTGAAGGCATATTCTCCATGGCCACTTTCAATTTAAAACCGACTGCCAAGAATGGCACAGAGCTGATCTTGATCCATCGAGGCGTCCCCAAACAAATGATTCCATCCATCGAAATAGGATGGCGCAAATACAACTGGGACCCGATTAAAAAGTACCTCGAAAAACAAAAGTAAAAAAATCGCGGAACGCTATCAGGCTCCGCGATCTATCCATCCTTAGTAGCCAGTTTGATAGACCGAGAACGCGTTGATAAAGGCGTCACCGGTTTGTCCCTGGAAGTCGATACTGAGATTCGGAGATTTGCTGATGACATTCACGTAGCGACGGATCACGTTGTTTGGTCCCGCAAGCGAATACACATCGAATTTTGGAAGGACCGGCACTGAGACGGTGGACAAACCGTTCGGGAAGCTCATCGCAACATCAAACACCCGCATTCCCTTCGCGGTCTTCGAAGGTGAGTTTTCGGCAAAGTACAGACTCACACGGTAGACTGAGTTTACAACCGGCAATTTGTAACTGAATTTCTTGCTGTAGCGCGAGGTCGTATAGAGCTCCTGATTCCCCGTGCCTTCTGTTCTTACGTTTCCGTAGTCAAACGGCGCCCCGCCAACGAAGTACTTGTCGGGAGTGAATTCATAGGTATTAGGTGATTTATCAAGTTGGCCGGCATTGATTGCGTAAGACGGTGCTCCGGCGGCATTCTTGACGGCCACGCGATTAGTGATTCCGAATTGTTTAAGGATTCGGCGGCGTGAAAGGCTCCATGGAATGCCACGAGAACCGAAGCCGTGGCCTTGCCCTTCGTTAAGCACTAACTCAGCGTCACGCCCTTTATTCCAAAGAGTGTTTATAAAGCTTATCGAGTGAATCGGATTGACCTGAAAGTCATGCGTGCCATGAATGATGTAGAACGCTGCTGAATTCGCATCGACGTGAGTCATCAACGACGCTTCTTTATAAATCGGCAAAGTTTTTGAGTTGCGCGGCTGACCGATCCAACCCTGAGCGCAATCTTCACCGGTAGTTTGTGTAAGGGTGAAATCGGCGCGACCAAACCAATCCACTACGAGTTGGACTCGGCCCGAGTACTGGTCAATTCTACCATTTCGATCCGGTGCTGTTTGAAGACCCAACATGGAAGCAAGATGGCCACCAGCCGATTCGCCGTGAGCGACGATCTTGTTCGGATCGACCTGAAAGCGTACTGAATTCTTGCGAATGAATCGCAAGGCTTGTTTGACGTCGACAAGTGCCGCTGGGTACTTCGCAACTTGTGCCAATCGGTAGTTGATACTGAAAACGGTGAACCCATCGTCCGCGAGGCTCTTCACATCGTTATTAATGTAGGCTTTGCTGCCGCTGTTGTAGCAACCACCGTGCACGAAAATCAGCGCCGGGCGCAGAGCCGTACCGGGCTTACTGGGGCGAAAGACGTCCATCTTGAGATCTGTTCCATTGATAGAATCGTATTCGACGTCTTGCTCGACAACATAAGCTTGTGCCGCCGCCGACGTCACCAATCCGCTCACTAACAGGCTCAGTTTAAGGAAAAGCTGCGAACGCGACTTCAACTGAAACGACTTCTTCATAATACTGCCCCCGTATGATCTGTTTGGCGAAATCTCACTTCGAAAATGCAAACAACTCGCCACAAATGCGGGCAGCAGGTTTGAGCTCAGATCCAGCTGGTTAGGGGCAGTGGCGAACATTTGTTCACGCCATGAGTTCGCAGAGCGGTAAGCACCGGTTTCAAATTCAAATTCTCGAAATTCGTCGAAATTCCGATAGCTCGTTAAACTTCTGGCCGACTCCAATTCGATGAATGGAGACTGTTCTGTTTTAAAATTGGAAATTTTAGAGAGTTTTGTTAGCGCAAAAATGGCGCGCAAGAGCCTAAGATTCGTGAGCTTGGACGAGTTTTGTTAGCATTTTTCCTAACGCTTCTAAATCGTTACGATAGGTTGCGTATTCGGAATTCGAAATGCAGTCCTTACTTTTGAGAATTTCAATCAAAGGCACACATTCAAAGACCGACCCTCGTGAAATCCAAAAGAATTGTCGTTTGTCCGCTTGGTGCCACCGTCCATTTCCTTCGGCAATATTAAGTGAAATAGAAAGGGATGCCCGAGATAGTTGATCTACAAGTCCACGGTTAATGGACCTTTCTCTGGACAGAACTGCATCAATGTCAGTTGCGAATTTAAGTGCTCGTTTGTAAACATCTAAATTTTCGAATGTAAATGCCATATAGGGAGCTATTGCAAGAAAGTGCCAATACTTGGTGGTCGCTGTGGTAGCTATGAAGCTCATCGAGGTTCGATTATCGAATTCTTCTATTTTCGATTGTCGATTTTCGTTTTTGCGTAGGAAAAATTTGGCTCGTGCTGCACACATCGCGGCGAAATTGGAAAATCGAAAATGGAGGATTTTTGCTTCGCAAAAATGGCGGACAGGGAGAGATTCGAACTCTCGGTAGGCTTTTGACCTACACACGCGTTCCAGGCGTGCGCCTTCAGCCACTCGGCCACCTGTCCATCGGGAACGATCTGAAGAGGAGCCAACATAACACGCCGATTCCTGCTAAAGCAAGGATGAGCTGTGGCGCATTAACTATATGAAAAAGCTGCGATTGTCTCCAACCGCAGCCTTCATTTAACGGATAAACCTTGGGTCTATTGGAACAACATACGATGCAAGAGAGTATTCTCTGCCAAGATGTTCAAGTATCTGCTGGCCACCGCCTGAGGATACTCGCCGTTTGAGTTGTACTTCGCTTGATACTCAACGATCAGTTGGAAGCGTTGTTCAACGTCCATCATCTTCACTTCGTTTTTCAAAGCGTTTTCGGCAATCATGAATGCGTAGGCACTCATGTTCTTATTCGTGTCTTTCAAGAACTCGCCGTCCTTTGCCGCCAAGTACTGACGATAGTATTTGATACCTTCGTTATCAGCATCACGGAATGACAGGTTCGCAGCAGACAATTCTTTACGATATTGATCTGGAGCATAGTCACGAACTTTGATCGTCATCTTTTCAAAGATACCGCGAGCTCTGGCATCACCAGGCATTGACGACAATTTTTTGCTAAAGTCCGTCGCGATTCTGATCAAGGCATCGCTTGGGAACTTACGACAAGGAAGTTCATTTTGAATCGAGATCAAAAGCACGTCATAAGTTGATTGCAGTAAATCACGATACGCAGGCTCAGACACACCACCCACACGAACTGAGTTGTATTGATCCGCAAAGAAATTAATCAATGTCAGAAGGTAGTTCAAACTTGTGTAAGATCCACCCGACTTGATCGTCGCCACGAAATCACGAACTTGTTCTTTCAACTGATTGCCCGCGAATTTCTCTTGAACAGAACCTGCGGCAGCACTTTCTGCACGACCTACCCACAATTGCACAGGATCTAACTTGTCTTTAAGAAGTGAATCGAGGCTACGTTTACATGAAAATTCCGGAACACGATTCGCCAAAGCCAAGCGAGGTGCTTCTTTAGTTGAGTAAGCTGTAATATCCAAAGCTGACTCACCCCCCATGGCCTCTGCTAGAATCTCAATAGCTATAATATTGTTCTGAACATTCAAAACCTCAGAACTTACAACATCTCTGCCATCATCTAAATTCACACCAGACAATTGACGAACCGGAACGCGATCGTTTTTATCAGTCACTAAAGTCGTAGAATAAATTTTTGAACGGCCCAGGCGAGTTTTTAAATCCAAACGCACCAGTGGCAATGATTTAACCAGTTCCAAACGATAGACATCCCCACCCGCTTGGCGAGTGACAGAGTCCACTTTACCGGAACCTGAATACTGCGTTTCAGATGGCGGCTGAGTCGGTTGTGTTGGAGGAGCTGGTGGCTTAGGAAGCTGTCCTTTGCCCTTGTCTTTATCCGGCGCCGCCGTCGCCAGTTGAGCACTCGCTAAAATGAGAAGTAATACCTTACCGTAATTCATCGTGAACCCCTTTCGATCCTTCAGTTTTGTTTTTAGTAATCTCGGCCCCAATGCTGACTGCTCTCATTCCCCGCAAATAGCGGCGTCAAAAATGATTTGATCGCCGTGTTCTGACCATAGATATCGTCGACAAAGCGAACGACATCATCAGAACTCATCATTGAGGTTAGATACGCGGTGTACACTGATACTTGCTTTGATTTTGGAATTGGAATCTCTGTCGACTTGCTCATAACCTCACCCGGCCGAGCCACCATCGATTCGATTGTCTTACGATCCCAGGCCGTGTCCTCTAAAAGGTACTCCGCCAGATCGAACGGTTTTTCTAAACGCATGCAACCCGAACTTAGCTGTCGCATAGGTACATCGAAAAGTTCACGTTGATTTGTGTCGTGCAAATAGATCAAGAATCCATTGGTTAAATCAAACTTCACCACGCCCAAGGCATTTCCCAAATGAGGCAGCTGACGAATACTAATATCGTAATTCACTCGTCCTTGGCTTAATCCCATCCAATCAATTGTCGTTGGATCAATTCGGCGACGGAAATCACTGGTCCATACCTCGTAGTGATGTGAATCGAAATACTCGCGGATCTGCGCCTTAGTTAAGACCTTCAGGTCATTCACCTTGTCTTCGCTAAAGATCGTTGGCGGCACCGTCCAGAACGGATTTAGAATCACCTTCACGACTTTATCCTGCATCGTTGGTGACTTGCGAGTTGGACGACCATTGATCGTTCTGAAGCTCATCACACGATGATAATCAGGATTGGAGGTGTCCATCATGATAAAGTACGACATCGCTAAGTTCACAAAGATATAGCGATCCTCAAAGTACTGAGGAAACCAGCGCATCTTTTCCATATCCACTTGCAACTGACGAACCCGCTCAGAGCAAGGAACACTTAAGAACGCCCATACCTTACCTTTCGGAGAAATTTCTCCATCAGGTTTGATTCTTAGATTCCACTGAATATCCGTAATGGCATTCAGTAAATCCCCATCGAAAGTGTCATTGATATTATTGATACGATAGCCAAGAATCGCCATGCGCTCTTTGATCTGAGCAATCACAGGATTCTTAGAATACATTCGTAGCGGCACATTCACGGGAGTAATGTCTCTCCAGCTTCCGTCTGTACATGCCGGATATATTTTAACTAAGCCTTCACGCACAGATTGATAGGGAGCATTCTGCGGTGCCACCTCATCCATCAGACTGCGAGCGTCCTTACCTGTTGCGAGAGAAATCGCCCGCAATTGTTTGGGTGTCAGGAATTCCTTTTTAACGAACTTGATGTCATAGCTAACGTATTGTGGATTCACACTTCCCACGTACAGATGATTCAGCAACCGAAGGTACGCTTGGTTCGCCGCCGAGCGAACATTCACACCTTTCGAATAACTCGTCTCCAGCGAGTCCGTCCAATACAGTTTTGGATTAAGACCATGACGCCAGCTCTGCTTAATAGCAGTGCGCATGTCTGCGATTGAAATTTCAGATATAACCGTGTTGTACGTCAGTGGGTCCACTGGCTTAGGCTTCGCACTCGTATAAAGTTGAGCCCAGGCAAGAGTAGGCAGCACCGACGCGAATACGATACGTTTCGCGAATCGACGAACGACTTCCATGTTGTTATCCCCTCAGTGAAGGACCTCAGACTAGGTCGCTCCAAATTGGAAGGGAAAATAATTTGGATTTACGTGCAAAATCACAAGCAACAAAAGTCGGGGAACACTCGGACGCACACTCAACTAACAAACTTCAAAATAATTCCCTGTAAAGACACAACTTGGGAGCGTTGTTAAACTGCGAGATAATTTTCTTGAGTAAAAATAGGAGGCTCAACATGGAAGACAATACGCAAAACTCAAGCCCCGAAGTAAAAAAGCTTGGGGATCTTATTAATGATATTAAAACTGCGATGCTTGTTACAGTTTCGGGAGGCAATAGTCTTCACAGCGCGCCTTTAATGACTCAGGAAATTAGCGCCGATGGCAGCTTGTGGTTTATTATTTCCAGAAACTCGCAAAAGGCATCTGATATCAGAAATGAAAATCGCGTGAACCTAAACTATGCAAGCGGCAATAAATTCATTTCTGTGACTGGTATTGCTGAACTAGTCGATGATAGACCCGAAAAAGTTCGCGAGCTTTGGTCAAAAGCTTATGAGGTTTGGTTTCCGCAAGGACCGAATGATCCAAATGTTCAGCTTTTAAAAGTAGAGCTTGAACAGGCTGAATACTGGGAAGGTCATTCAAATCCTGTGGCGAAAATCATTAATTTCGTGAAGTTAGCAACCGGTTCTCACCACGTAAAAATGGGCGAACACGGCGAACTGAATTTAAGACATTAATTTCGTAACTAATCTCGAGCCGTGTGATACAGACACAGGTTTCCTGCGTCGAATTCGCGCGGCTCACTCCATTGCTCCCGACGAGCAACCTCGTGCAACCACTTGCGCGCATTTCCTTTCGTCACAATCACAATCGGTGATTTTTTTGCGATCTGAATCAATTGATTCAGGACATGACCGTATGTTTGCTCGCTGAATGGATCGTAAAGGTAGTAAACTTGTGCTTCCGGTATTTCAAATTCCTTTAGCGACAAATCCTGAACCTTAAACTGAACATGATGACCAATATTAAAGCGTTCTGCAGTTTTTGCTGAAATATCGACTCGGTGAGGGACATACTCGTAGCCAATGAATTCCACATCGGGCCTTAGCAACCCCACGACCAAGCCGACTCTCCCGTAACCTGATCCTAGATCGATAAATTTCGAAGACCCCGTGATTTGCAAATGATTAAGAGCTGTCAGTACTGTTGAATACCCGGATTGAACGCCGACGCCAGCACCTTCATAAAGGCGTTCGCCACCATCGATCGTTGCGATCTTCATTCCAGAGTCAGCTTCGTAATTAAGATCAAAAACTTCGTCCAACCGATCAAAGGTTCTATACAGAGATATTCCCGTTGGCTGCCAACGCTCTTCCTCTGCGAACAATGCAGACATCAGCACCAATGCAAAGCGAGAAAACTCCCTTTGCTCATCATTAGATCTGGATCTGATGTCTTTGATGACTGACTTTTCAAGGTGATCAAGCGTACCGGACAACTCCTTGAAACCCTTAAGCTCGACGTGCTCAATATGCGATCTAAAAAAGTTGATGCAGGAAAGCTCTTTGCGAAACAAAGATTCTAAAAAGATCGGAAAGATCGGAGCCGCCCCCTGCTGCTTACGGTAAAGCCAATGGGACTCAGAGATGAAAGGCAGGGCCGTACCAGCAAAGGCTGCAAGCACATAGACTTCTGCGAGATGTTGAGTGTTCAACAACGCTACTTCAGAAAAAAAAGAAGGACCTTGTCTTACAAGGTCCCCAAAAACCTTTTGAGCTTGGGTCATACTCAAAGGCTATCAGTCATATATAGCATCAGCAAGGTCATGCTTGATGCCGATGTAAAAAGACTGAAACTAGTTGCCAGATTGCGCAGGAGCTACTTCTTGGCAAGAAGCCCAGAACTTTGTAACACCCGTGTTATAATCAGTTTTATAACCTGGAGTGCAGACTTGCGTCTCAGAACATTGCTCATAAGCTTGAGTCGTGTGGTTGTACTTAACTTTTTCGCTCACGCATTCAGACAATACTTTGTCATAAATTTTATCGCCAGAAGACGCGATCGCAGCAGAAGAAACCATCAAAAGAGAAGCGATTAACATTTTCATAAAAACCCCTTTACAGATTCAGTAAATGACCGAAGAGGAATACCCCCGGCTTTGCCTAAACGCAAGTTAGCTGAGAGTAATGAGGTCAGAGGTTGGCGAATCTTCCTATTCGTCAAAAATTTAGACAGCGAGATGGGGTATTTTTTACTCGAAGATCTTCTCGCGAATGGCCCAAAAACTCTTCTGCTTACGAGCAATCACAAACATAGGGGCTCTAAATGAGTCTTTCATTTTGATAGCTTCGTCGGCCGTCTTTACATAGAGTTTCTTACCTGGAACACGCAGATGCATACGAGTAAAGTTGAAATAGAACGCCCGGCTGTCAGAGGCAGAGTTTAAATAGAAATACTCTGTCAACGCCTTGGCATCGACATCGTAATACTTCACCTCAAGACGCTCATTGCCTTTTTTATCGTAGCCTTTGGTATACGTAACCGAGTCCACCCTTAAAACATGGGCGTCTTTTAAAGACATCGCCTCTTTAAGCTTCTTATCGTTATCAACCAACAAGGTCTGACAACCTTCACAGCTGCGAGCTGCGATATCGTTTTCATGCCCGCAATCAGGACAACGCTTAAAGCGGAACCGAAAGCCACAAGCTTCGATTTCACCACTCACAGGATCTTGGAAAGCTCCCTTACAGCGGCGGCCAAAGTGCTCTTCGATCTCCCCTTCTGCGTTCTTAATTCCCCAGAAGTTATTCACGGTTCCGCACTCAGGGCACGGGACTTCCACCATCACCGAAGACGATGATGGTTTATCATCATCAATCTCTGGCGCATACAGGTCATGATCCTGACCGGTGTAATCCAAAATCAAACAGTCTGTCTTGCCATCACTTAAACGCAAACCCCGCCCAATGATCTGCTGGTACAAACTGACAGATTCAGTCGGTCTTAAGATAGCAATTACATCCACGTGAGGAGCATCGAATCCCGTCGTCAGAACTGAGACGTTCACCAGGTATTTAAGCTTACGAGCCTTAAAGGCCTCGATGATCTCATCACGATCTTCAGTTTCTGTATCGCCAACGACTAAGGCCGAAATATAGGGAGGCAAGCTCTTCATAATTTCGATGGCGTGGTTCACGGAGCTGGTAAAGATCATCACTCCCTGACGTTCCACAGACATATCCACAATATTTTTAATAATCAAAGGTGTGATGCGCTTTTGATCTTTCAATAAGGCTTCAATCTGAGCCGTCACGTAGCTTGTGCCGTGAAGTTTAAGGCTTGAGAAATCATAACAAGCCACAGGCGAGTCAATTTTCAATGGCGGCGTCAGATATTTATTCTTAATCATGTATCCAATCGAAAGCTCATAGATACATTTCTTAAAAAAGCGCTCCTCAGTCGTTTGCTGTAATTTCTTATGCTGGTGGTAATTATAAATCCAGCCCAACCCCAAACGATAGGGAGTTGCTGTCAAACCTAAGACACAGATTTCCGGATTCAATTTTTTAAGCTTTGATACGACTTGGAAATACTGTGTCTCACCTTCCATCGAAACACGGTGACACTCGTCAATAACTACTAATGAGAAATTCTGAAAGAAGTCTTCCTCAGCACGAGCAATAGACTGAATACTGCCAAAGATAACTTTTTGAGTGGAGTCTTTGCGATCAAGGCCGGCTGAAAATATCCCCGCCTCAAGCCCAAAGGAAATGTACTTGGCGTGATTTTGTTCAACGAGCTCTTTGACGTGAGCCATGACTAGCACACGCCCTCGAGCTAACCTTGCTAATTCAGCGATCACTAAGCTTTTACCCGCACCCGTTGGCAGAACTATCACCGCTGGTGATTTCTCCTTACGAAAGTGTTGAAGCGTGGCCTGCACGGCTTCATTTTGGTACGGGCGCAGTTGATACATAGTGAACGGAATTATCTCCGTTTTTTAAATGAATTTATAGCAGATTTTCCTGCGGGCTTCTTTCCAGACGCTCTGCCGGATGATTGCGCGGGCTTACCACCTTTAACAGGACGAGCAGGTTTCCCACCACGATTGCCCTCAGATCCTTTAGCAAACCTTTTAGAGCGATCAATAAACTTAAACGACGGGTCCAAAGTTTCCTCTTTGGCACCTTGCATGTACTGCTTAACCTTGTTGTACATACGGTGATCTGATGGCGTCACAAACGTGATGGCTTCTCCGTTACGACCCGCACGAGCCGTGCGTCCGATTCTGTGCAGGAAATCTTCAGCTTGGAATGGCAAATCAAAATTCACAACGTGATCAACATGAGGAACATCAAGACCACGTGCTAATAAATCCGTTGCAACCATGATGCGGATTTCCCCTTCACGGAAGGCACGAACCACGCGGTTGCGCTGACCTTGAGATAAACCACCATGAATAAGATCTGTATCAAAACCATAGGACTTCAAATACTCACCGACATTTTCACAGCTCTCTTGGCTACCAGTGAACACGATCACCCCACCACGAGTAGCGTTGAGCTCATCTAGCAGGCGATCATTTTTCATTGTGCGATCTAAGAATAGAACTTTTTGTTTTAAGCTCTCAACCGGTGATTCCGCTTGCTCCGATCGAACCATCACAGCTTTAGGATGCAAGAACAGTTGTGCAATCAAATCAACGTTATGACCAAAGCTTGCTGAAAACATCAAAGTTTGGCGAGCCCCACGCAAAGTGGATTGAATGATCTTAAGCTGCGGGGCAAACCCCATGTCCAACATGCGGTCCGCTTCGTCGATCACCACAAATTCCACATCCTTCAAAAGAAGTTTGTTCTTTTGAAGGTGATCATTCATACGACCTGGGGTTGCGATAATGATTTTGGGATTTTTCTTAAGTTGGTTTTCTTGCTTAGAACCCGTAGTCCCACCAATCGCAAGACACACAGACATCGGAAGTTCAGAACACAATTCCAAAAAAACTTTATAGATTTGCTGAGCCATCTCGCGGCTAGGCGCCAAGATCAAGGCGCGCGCTGTTGGCTTTTTATCCAAACCAGACAACACCGACAAAGCGTAAGCCAAAGTCTTACCGCTCCCCGTTTGTGCAATCCCAATCAGGTCAGAACCACCCACTACCACAGGAATTCCCTGAGACTGGATCGGAGTTGGTTTTTTGATATTCATTTTCTCAAGCGCCTTATAAAGCACCGGAGACAGATTCATTTCTTGAAAGGAATTTTGACGAAGCGTCGATGTTTGGAATTTCATAGACCCGAAGGTCTATCACAAGCGGCCCCAATACGCATCGGGACCGCTAAATTTATAAAAAATACTAGCGCAAAGAAGCCAGAGCCGCTTCGTAGTTTGGCTCCTGAGCGATCTCAGAAACCTGCTCAGCGTAAAGAACCTTGTTATCCTCTGACAAAGTGACGACCACTCGTGAAAGAAGACCTTTTAGAGGAGAATCCGTGATGGACAGACCCCAGTCTTGACCGAAAGAGCTACGGAACGCAGAAAGCGTTTCACAGTTTTTAATGCCTTCAGCTCCACAAAAGCGAGCTTGAGCAAATGGAAGATCCGCAGAGATATTCAAAACCACAGTGTTGTTAAGTTTTGCTACATCTTGATTGAAGTGACGAACTGAAGCTGCACAAGTTCCCGTGTCGATGCTTGGGAAGATGTTTAGAACTTTCTTTTTGCCTGCAAAGTCTTGCAAGCTTACTTCAGAAAGATCGTTGCGAACCAATTTGAAGTCCTTAGCCGCTGTGCCTTTTTCAGGAACTTGACCAGATGTGTGAACAGGGTTGCCTTTAAGTGTAATAGACGCCATGGGATACTCCTTTGATGCATTAGTTTTTACCTGGCTCCCCAAGTGTCGTCACGTCTTGACTTCAAGGGCCGTGAAGACCTAGTCTGCGCCTAATTATGAAAAAGATTTTTGCGATTCTCGGTCTTGTTTCTATCGTTATCACTTTTTGCATGATCTATTTGGTCCGCAAAGGAGTCAGTCTGCGTTCAGAACCCCTGATTCGCCCGACCGTTATCAGCGCCGATCAACGAAACATCGCAAGCCACACGGTTTTAAGAATCTTTCCCGAACTTCAAAACGTCGATTACATCGTTTGGGGTGTTTTGCCCGAAACTGGCGACAACCAGCTTTTGATGACCCACTTTGTGGAGGAGTACTACAAAAAGCTGCAATTCCCTCCCCAAGTTATTCAAGATGGAACAAAGGCTTCTGCTGAGGAAATCGCAAAATGCAGCCGACCTTGCTGGATCAAGATGCCCCACGACTCTGCAAATGAGTTGATCCCAAATCCATTCTTTGCTGAAAAGATCAAACCCCTGAATAAGAACTATCTGACTGTGACGGTTATGCCGTTCAATGGGGATGAAGTGGTCCCTGACTATTGCGACCAACAAAAGCGCATTTCCCTTGAGTGCATCACCCCGGTATCGGTTCGTGAAATCCACAGAAAGATGAAAGATCCCAAGCAGTTGTACTTTTTCCTACGTAAATACAACGACAGGGATTTCTTTCTATTCGTTCAAAAGGAACTACCCAAAAACAGCCAATAAGGTATACAAGGGGGCATGTCATTTGAACAGCGCATCCCTACCATCCTAGATCTTGGCTTTCGCAAAGAAGCGATTGATCAGCTTAAGGCTTACATTGACCTTCTTTGGAGCTCCAACGAAGAGTTGAACCTTATCAGCCGTAAAATGACATTTGATGAGTTGCTTGATAATCACGTTATCGACTGCTTACTTCCACTTAAGCAATTTCCCACAGGTATTAAAACTGCCGCAGACTTTGGCTCTGGTGGTGGTTTACCGGGAGTGATCTATGCGATCCAATTCCCTGAAGTTCAATTCCACTTGTACGAAAAAAGTAATCTTAAGCAGAACTTCTTAAACAGCTGCAAAAAAATCGCTCCCAATCTAAATGTTCATGGCGAGATTCCCAAAGATTTGGGAGCTATCGACGTTGTGACAGCTCGTGGTTTTAAACCTGTCGACGTTATCCTCGATGTCAGCCGCACTTACTATGCTAAAAAAGGAAAGTACTTCCTTCTGAAAGCACGTAAAGAAAAAATCGACGAAGAGCTTGTTTTAGCTCGCAAGAAATTCAAAGACTTAAAAGTGACTATTGAACCGTTGAAGTCTCCGGTCCTTGATGTCGAACGCCATCTGGTATTGATTTAATATTTTCGTAATAGCTGTCACCGTGTCGTCCCACGTAAATCGTCTTTTTGCCGATGGGATAAACGGTGTAGCTTACGACTCCGCTATCCATGAGCTTAGACACAAACTCTAGAAAACCCAATTCCTTCTGTTGATTTTCCATAATGGCAGCCCGAATTCCACCATCGTCGAATTTATCCGAGACTGTATTGTGAGAAAGCTCCAGATGGTCCTCAAGAACTTCACCATTTTGAATTGAAAAAGTAATTCTGTTTTCTAATAGATCCACTCTGCAATATTCAACATCCATGATTTCTAGGCTTGCGATAAATTCAGAAAATTTCATCGCACCCGCTTGAATAGCCTCTTCAGAAAAACCAGATTCGTGTGGATCCATGGTGGTCCTCCTGATTTCAATTCTGATGATCTAAGCCTTGTACAACAAGGCTTTCGTCAAAATCACATGGCCACCAAGGCCTGCGCCCACACAGACAGGCATCACCAAAAAATAAGGAATTTCATAGAGGAGGAGTAAGCGCGGCTCGATATCCCAAGAAAATGGCAACGGAGATGACATAACTCCCACATAGACTGCGTTGATCGCTAAAATCCAACCGACAATATTGAACATCCAAACTAAGGGTTTATTTTTGTTCGCAAAGGGTGCCACTAACACTGCCATCGCTCCCGCGAAGACATCATAGTTATAGCCAGTCCACGTCATGGTGTATGGCATAGTCCCTTGTTGAGCCCATTGATACAGAATTATTTCCAGCGGCAATCGGAATCCTTGAAACAAAACCAGTGCTGACAATGAAAGCCCCAGCGCAAGCCGATTTCCATAGTGAGAAAGGGAAATCGCAAAAGAAACTATCAATACCAAAATGAAATAAGTTAAAGCTATTGGGTAAGGACGATACTGCAAAATTCGCGAATACGTTACCGCCGTTCCAAACCCCAACCACAATAACAACAGAAAACTGGATTTCAAAACCTCACGATTTACTGAAAACTCCAAGCGCTCACTCGCAACGCCGACCGCTCCTACGACCATCATGCAGATACCAATAATAACTGCCATAAAAAGAAGAACAGACAATCCGCCAGCGGGTGAAAAAACCATATAGCCTCCGTCCTACAGGACGTTTAAGACAATTTTTCCGGTGTGTGCGCTTGATTCCATCAATTCGTGAGCTTCACGAACTTGCTCTAATTTAAACTGTTTAAAAATCACAGGTTTCAGACGGCCTTTATTTAAAAGTGGCCAAACCTCTTTTTCAAGACTCTGCGCGATTCTTGTTTTCTCTGCAACCGAACGTGGTCTTAAAGTTGTTCCCGTGATTTTAAGTCGACGTGACATCATTTTGCGTAAATCAAAAGACACATCGGCACCTTGAAGAGTCGCAATTTGTACCAAGCGACCTTGCACTGCCAGACACTCTAAATTGCGCTGAAAATAATCTCCGCCCACCATATCCAAAATCACATCAACGCCACGGCCTTGAGTGAATTCCTTAACGATAGAAACAAAATCTTCACTCTTATACTGGATGACTCGATCAGCTCCCAGATCCAGACAAGGCTGTACCGCTGAATGCTTACCCACGGTTGTCAGCACTTTAGCGCCCATTTGATGAGCCAGCTGAATCGCGGTGGTTCCAATTCCACCGGAACCACCGTGAATCAAAATCGTTTCACCGGATTTAAGCTCACCGCTTTCAAAAACATTCGTCCAGACAGTAAAGAATGTTTCGGGCAATGCCGCTGCATGGGTCATATCCAGATCATAAGGAATCGGCAAACACTGCCCCTCGGGAGCATTCACGTATTCGGCGTAGCCTCCCCCTGAAACCAAAGCACAAACGAAGTCACCCTTCTGCCAACGAGTCACTTTGGGGCCGACCTCGATGATTTCGCCTGCGACTTCGAGTCCTAAGATATCAGAAGCCCCTGGAGGCGGAGGATAAGTTCCTTGGCGTTGAGCGCAGTCAGGTCTATTCACACCTGCCGCATGTACTTTGATCAAAACTTCACTATCTGCCACCTTAGGAACCGGGCGATCGGTCACGATTAGGACCTCGGGTCCTCCAGGTTGGCTTGTCTCAACTGCCTTCATTTATACCTCTGGGTATAACGATGCTACCCAGGTTTGCCTTTGTCTATTTGTAAAAAAGGCGAATCCCGCAATGCCTATTGCCTTTTTTTTGCATGAGTCTAATATTCGGCTCATGAACAAGGATCTTATTATAGCATTTGCATTAGGTATTTTGGTGGGCTGGGGAGTTTTCAAACTCACATCTCCTAAGACCGCACCAGCACCTGTCGAGATCGCACAAACTGTTTCAGAAAACGAAAACAATGATCAGGCAATGGGCGAGCCCGCTCCCGCTGATATGCCAAAAATACCCGAACAAGCCACTAATGATTTCAATGGGCAAATTCCCTCTGGAACTCCATTGGCAGCGCCGGCAGATGTTCCGCCAGTTCCACCACGTAATGTGAACTTAGAACTGACTGAAGAATCTTTAGAAATGTTAGAGCAAAATATCACAGAACTTCATTCTGAAGTGACCGTTGAAAGAGACAACGAGGGTTGGATTCTTCACTTTAACAATCCCGACAATTACTTCTCGAGCATCGGCCTTGCAGACAACGACCGCATTCCATTCACTCAGTTTGAGGAAATGCGCCAGAATCCCGAACAACAAGAAATGGCCAGCAGAATCGAAACGATTCTATCTAATCTAGAAAAATAAAAGGGCTCTCTCGTAGCCCTTTCTTTTTAAATCTATTTGAAATGCTTTTTGAAACCTTGCCAGCAATCTTGGTAATCTGACTGCAAGAAGTCTTTACCCATCGCATAGTCAGTGACCTTATAGGCAGCTCTTGATTCAAACATAAACGCCATCGTTTGTGACAAACGAATCGGCTTAAGCTCTGCATGGCTCGCCTTTTCAAAAGCGTCCACATCAGGTCCGTGGGCAGAATAAACGTTATGCAAGCTTCCACCGCCTGGTACAAAGCCACCAGCCGTTTTTGCATCGTACTCACCATAGATCAATCCCATGTATTCGCTCATGATATTGCGATGGAAGTATGGAGGACGGAACGTGTGTTCAGCCACCATCCAACGAGGCGGGAAAATTGCAAAGTCGATATTCGCTGTGCCTGGAATTTCACTCGGAGAAGTTAGAACTGTAAAGATCGATGGATCTGGATGATCGAAGCTCACGGTGTTGATCACATTGAACTTACGCAAATCATACTTGTAAGCAACATAGTTCCCGTGCCATGCAACCACATCAAGTGGTGAGTGAGTCAGCTCCGCACTCCACAACTCGCCCGAGAATTTTCCGATGACTTCAAACTTGCCTTCAAGATCTTCAAAGGCCGCTTTAGGAGCTTGGAAGTGACGACGATACGCCAAACCATTTGCACCAATTGGACCCAACTCTGGCAACTGGAAGGGGCTACCGAAATTTTCACCGATATAACCTGTGCAGCGACCTTTGATCGGATTCACTTGGAACTTCATACCACGAGGAACTACGACGATCTCGCCTGGTTCTGCCTCAATGATGCCTACTTCAGTTTTAATCTGCACAGAACCCGCTTGAGGAACGAATAGCATCTCTCCATCAGCGTTCATGAAATAGCGTGTGCCCATGCTTTTATCGAAAGAGTACAAGTGCACATAAACACCACGATGCTCATCAACTCCACCGCTGCCACAAACTGTGCGCAAGCCTTCGATGAAATCTTGTCCCTTAATTTCAGGAAGTGGATTCCAACGCATTTGATTTGGATTAGTGTGTTGAGGTTTACCAAAAGTTTTAGCTGTTAGTTCCTTCATCGGCACAAATGCTTTGTGCATTACTGAAGGACGAATTCGGTACAACCACGTAAAAAGATTGTGGTGGCGAGGTGCTGTGAATGCTGAGCCACTCAGTTGCTCGGCATAAAGGCCATGAGAAACTTTTTGTGGAGAGTTTTGATCAGCAGGCAAAGCACCAGCTTTTGCTTCCGAAGAAAAATGATTTCCGAATCCTGACAAATATTGATTTTCCATAGGTCATGATAATCAGGTTTCACCTACCAAAGTCAACGAAACACAACCCGTCAGCACTCTGTAATCCCCGTTAAGCCCACCTGGGGCCGAGAGCCAGTCGAGTGATAAAACACAGTGCGACGCTACGCCGGAGACGCAGTAGTCTTAAGGGCATCTTAACGGGAGGTTTCCATGAAGCATTTTCGTCTCCTTTTAGCTTCCGCAGTCGTCCTTTTCTCGATCAACTCCTTCGCCGTCGGATTATATATCGAGCCTGCGGTTTTCTATGAAACTGGTAAAGGCACGGTTGATATCGACGATTCCGAAACTACAACCAAGGGCCTTGGTGCAAATTTAAAACTGGGATTAAACTTTGCGGACCACATGCTCTTTATGGGCCTGGATGGAACTTACTCAAAGCCAAAATTCAAACACGATAACACCGGCTACGAAGCCGATGCTGTTTCCACAGCCTATGGCGCCGTCATTGGCGTGCAAACACCGATACTCGGTTTACGCTTTTGGGCAGGCTATGTATTTGATGCCGTTTTAGATCCCGAGGAAAGTGGCCTCTTTGATGTGAAGTTCGAAGAAGGCAAAGGCCCTAAGGTGGGACTTGGTATTAAGCTTTTCTTTGTAGCGGTAAATTTTGAGTATATGGATTTGAAGTATGCGAAAGGCAGCGGCAACTGGGGCTCTATCCCAAGCCTTGACGACTACACCAACAAAGTCAGCATGGTGAGCTTAAGCTTCCCAATTAGTTTCTAAATTTATTTAACGAGATCCTGCGCATCTTTACCAAGATCGAGCAGGATCTTACGAACGGGATCAAATGTCTGATCCGTGCAGTCTTTGAAATTCGTGATGTGATAAAGCTTTTTCAAAGTGTCACTGCCACCCGGTGACGCAGAAAAACTTTTTAAAGCTGTTACCAATTTATTTTGCATCTCTAGAGGAAAGCCCGCACGAAAAACCACGGGATCACTTGGGATGGAACTTGTCATCGCGACAATCTTTACCTTTTCAAAAACATCTGGATACTGAGTTAAAACCAAACGACGAGCGTCCTGAGGTTTTCCATTTTCTGTGGGTGTATGAAAAGTAGCACCCGCATCCACTTGCCCCTGATAAACCATCGTCACAACACTGTCGTGCTTCCCAGCAAAGACTACTTCTTTGGGTTTAACATTGGATTTTCTTAAAAGAGCCGCTGGCAAAACGTATCCAGAGGTCGACGCGGGGTCAACGTACGCAATTTTTTTGCCGTTGAGATCGTTAAGATTTTTTATTTTCGGATCTTTAGTAATGATCTGACCCCAATACTCAGAGCGACCATTGCTTTCGCCAATTAACACAGCCGTCGCTTTGTACTTATCGTGAGCCAAAATATAACCAAATGTATTTATGATCGCGAAATCCACACGCTGTGAGCCTAAGCCTTCGATAACAGCGACAAAATTAGAAGGTACTTGAATTTTGACAACAAGCCCCGTCTGCTCGATCAACCAGCGCTCTAAAATTCTGCCGTTTTCCATTAAAACCGCTGAGTCTTGGCCGGGAACTAGTGCCAAATGAATTGGATTTTTCTCGCTGCCCAACTCATGTTTGGAAGTACAAGAAAGTGCGGTTAACATAGTTAGAAATACGAGTATTTTCTTCATCAATTTCATTCCCTTGGAGATGATGAACATTGAGACTACTCCCGATATTAAATCTATGCAATAAAGCCCTTGCTAAACCAAAATTGGTTGTAAAGGAACCTTCGAAAAAGGATAACCGACTCATCTATGGCAAAAATCAAAGTAGAAATCGACGCTGACCTTCAAGATTTGATTCCGCAGTTCACTGAGAACCGCAAAAAGGACATTCTTGCCCTTGAAGACCTTATTTCCAAAAACGATCTTCCTGCTATTGCAGCGCTCACTCACAAAATCAAGGGTGCAGCATCCAGCTACGGCTTTATGCAATTAAGCGAGATCGCAGCTCAAATGGAAAAGCTATCCAAAAATAACGAATCCGCTCCACTTGCGAACCTTGCCCAAGAAATGAAAGCTCATTTCGAGAGCATTGAAATTCATTTTGTACCAATGTCATAGGAACGCATGACGATTAGAGTTCGGATACTCCTCTTTACTTTACTCATTGTCACCGGAGCTATGATTGCCGCCGGAACCATGGGCTATAAAGTAGGAACTTCCTCACTCCAAAGTGGTCATTCGGAGCGCTTGATTCAAATTCGTTTGAACCGCGCTCAAGCCCTTAAAACAGATCTGGAAAATCTTGGTAACAATCTTCTGGTTGCTGCCGAAATGGTCCGCGTTCGTGAAGCCGCTAATGCATTTCATTCAAACTTCAAAAGATTAAGCGAGCAAACTCCAAATTCTCCTGCGGTAAAAGACATTCGTATCGTTACCGAATACTACAAGAAAAAGCCTGGCTACGACCCGGAATCAAATGTTCCAAACAGATTAAGTCCAGCAGCCCTGTGGTTGCAGTCCATGATTTTGCAGGAAGCAGAACGCAACGAAAGCACTCCCCGCAATGTAACAGCACTCAAAGTCCCCGATCCTTATGGCTATTTCAAGACTCACGGCGATATCCATACATTTTTTTCGGATTATGCTGATCGCTTCCAAATGGCTGACGTTCTGTTGCTGGATAAAGACGGCGTTGTCGTTTACTCCGTTCAAAAGGGCATGGAACTGGGAGCAAACCTCAATACAGGTATTTTCAGCGGAACAAGACTCACTGATGTGTATCGCTGGTCTTTATCCGCAACTCCACAAACGTTTCGATTTTTTGACTTCGCCCCTGCTTCCGGTGCAATTCCTGACTATGTCTCTTACATTGCTGCTCCCATCTTTGATCAAAAAAATTATGTAGGAACTTTGATTTTTGAAATATCGCTGGGACATTTCGATCAAATCTTAAGCGACAACTATCAATGGAAGCGCACTGGCTTACGTGAAACTGGTGAGGTTGTCGCTTATGGACCAGATGGTTTAATGCGAAATAACTCGCGCTTGTATTACGAAAATCCTGGCGAGTTTGAAAAACAGTTTGCTAGCTACAATGGCAAATCCGATATCTTGCAAACGATCACCAGCAAAAGCACGACGGCAATGTCCGTAAGCCTTCCGGCTGATAAAATTCGTCAGTATCTAAGAAACGACGACATGATCGAAACTGGCACTGACTATGTGGGTGCTGTCAGCTTGATGTCCATCGGTAAGGTGCAACTGCCTGGTGGCGTTGAATGGGCTCTTGTTGCAAAATCAAATTTCAGCGAAACAACAGGACCGATTAATCACTATCTGATCATCTTTGTTATTATCGGCTCACTCTTCCTGATGCTGTCGCTGATCATGGCATTTTTCTTTTCAAAGCAGTTGATACACCCGTTGAATTTCTTGCAGTCAAAACTTTCTCGCCAAGACGGTAAGATTGAAAAAATCGATTACTCTGCTCAAGACGAATATGCGCATTTATTTGATGGCTATAACAAACTTGCGACGACAGTAGATTCCGAGCGCCAAGAAAAAGACGTTCTGGAAAAAGTTGTAGGCACATTGAATAAGATCATGTTCATGATCGAAATCATTCCTGGTTTCGGTGGCAGTCTGAAGGCGATCATCCGCAAATCCAACGCTATCGCCAATGATTTGATTGGAACTCCTGAAGCTTCTTTGATCGGCTCAGATTTGACTCTGTGGCTGGACATTGACCTTAAAGATTTAGTCGACTCCCCTAAGACAGAAGCCTATTTGAAATGTCTCTCTGGAGATCGCATTCCACTAGCAATCACAATCGTACCAATGAATAGCAATTCGGGTCGCGAGCGTTATGTGATTGTTGGTGATGACGTCCGTTGGAAGCTTGATGCTGAAAGAGAACTTCGTATGAAGGAAGATCTTTTGAAGGCATCCCAAGCGATCTCAAAAACAGGATCTTTCCGTTGGGATTTTAAAACCGGTAAAATGATCTGGTCCGATGAGCAATTCAAACTTTTGGGTTTGAATCCCTTGGAAGTGCAACCAAGTTATGACCTCTTCAAAGCCATGGTTCATCACGAAGATGTTCACATCTTAGAAAATGCTTTGAAACAAATGGGCTCTGGCATTCATAAATTCCATTTTGAAATCCGTGTTCGCCGCGCTGACACTCATGAATTTATTTGGACGAACCTTATGGGTTTGACTGAGTATGATGAAAAGCAACGCCCTCTTTGCACTTGGGGTATCAATCAAGATATCACCGAGATGAAAAAGGCCGAACAAGAGTTGATCGCTACTAAAGATGAGGCCTTGAAATCATCGTTAGCAAAATCGCAATTCCTGGCGCACATGTCGCATGAGATCCGTACACCGATGAATGCGATTATGGGTATGGCGGAACTGTTACGCGACACCAAGCTTGATCCTGACCAACGCTATTATCTGACCATCTTCCAAAAAGCCAGTGATGTGCTAATGGCCTTGATCAACGATATTCTGGATCTATCCAAAATCGAAGCCGGTGAAGTCTCTATCGAAAACATTTCGTTCTGTCTGAAAAAGATGATGACTGATGTTGAAGAGATGATGCGTCCTCGTGCACAGTTCAAAGGCGTAAACTATTCGTTTGAGCTTGGTGCGGGCGTAAATACCAATTTGATGGGCGACCCCACAAAATTACGTCAGGTTTTGATTAACTTGGTCAGCAATTCAATCAAGTTCACTGAACGTGGTGAAATCAAAGTCTCCGTCATTAAGAATCCGACTAAGAAGGACAGCTTGCTTGTTAGCGTCATCGACACAGGCGTCGGCATCGCAATACAAAAGCAGCATTTGATATTCCAGAAATTCTCACAAGCCGATAGTTCTATTACGCGTCGTTATGGTGGAACAGGCTTGGGTCTGGCAATTTCGAAAAGCCTTGTAGAGCTTATGGGTGGTCAGATCTGGTTTAAGAGCCGCGAAGGACATGGCACGTCTTTCTTCTTTACGATGCCTTATCGCGAGCAGAATCCAGCTCTTGTTCTGGCAAGTAGCAGCACAAATGCTTCTATAGGATCCTCTATGGATCCACATTTACTCTCATTTGCTGATCAAGAAGCAGTACCAATGGGTGCTAGCACAACAACAGTTGCCATCCGCGATAGAAAACTGCGTATTTTGTTGGCGGACGACACCGAAGACAACCGCATTTTATTTACGCACTTCTTTAAGAACCAACCATTTGAAATAATTGAAGCCGAGAATGGACTTGAAGCTGTAGATAAGATAAAATCTGCTGAGTTTGATATCGTCTTTATGGACGTTCAAATGCCAGAAATGGATGGTTACGCAGCGACTTCGATTATCCGTGAATGGGAACGCGCAACTCAGCATTCTCACATTCCAATTATCGCACTGACAGCCCACGCCCTTTCTGACGACAAGCAAAAGTCTTTAAATGCAGGTTGTGACGATCACGTTACAAAACCATTTAAAAAAGACGTCTTGCTTGGCGTGATTAACCGTTACACGAACTGAGGATGTTGATGAATCAACAACAAGAAGAAAAAAGCAGATTGCTGATTGTTGAGGACGACGCGGATATTCGCGAGCTCCTTAAACATTTCTTGAAAGAGTTCGTGGATGAAATCGTTGAGGCAGAAAACGGTGCCGCAGCTCTTCAGTACGTAAAATCAAAAGAGTTCGATACAATTCTTTCTGACATCGAAATGCCACAAATGAACGGCCTTAAGTTTTTAGCTTATGTTCGCTCTTTGGGTCATATGACACCTTTCGTGGTACTGACAGCTCATGGAGATCACGCGCGCGCTTTGGAAGCCTTGTCCCTAGGCGCATTCGACTTCATCACTAAAGATTCAAAAAGAAAATTCGTCATCGAAAGTGTTTGTTCTGCGATTAAGATCGGTCGTGAAATGAAGGCTTCTAAAAATGATGCCGTTCAATCGACACATCTTCGTAAGATCTATAACGACATGTCTAAATCCTCAGAGATGAGACTGCGTAAGATCATCGAGCAAATGTCCAGCTAGCTAGAGGACTGTTTCATGGTAAAATCTACGACTCGATATCATGGTGAAAAGCATTGCGAAATCACTCATGAGCCTTCACGCGCACACATTTCAACAGATGCACCTAAAGACAATCACGGCAAAGGCGAACTGTTTTCCCCGACTGATTTAGTCGGCGCCGCTATGGGCAGTTGTATGCTTACAACAATGGCTATTCATTCTGAGAAAGACGGAATCAAGCTTGAGGGCTCTTGGGCCACTGTTGAAAAGGAAATGGTTGCCAACCCACGCCGAATTGCGAAGCTCAATGTGGTACTACATCTTCCAATGAGTATCCCCCACGAATATCGCAGTAAAATCGAGGGTTTCGCACTGGGCTGCCCTGTTAAGGAAAGTATGCATTCGAGTATGCAAATTCCTGTGTTATTTCACTATGATATAGCGTAGGGCTCCCCACCATAATTATAAGAAATATCTATCGCACTCTTAGATTTAATCAATTAGATCTATGAGTGAAAAAGATCGATACTGTATATGCGACAGGAGGTCGTTATGACAGCACGTACTCGGGCGCTACTTGCGCCGAAAATCAGAACTGGCCGCATGGTTTTGTGGATTTACGCATTCACATTTGTGACGGTCGAGCTCGTCCAACATTTTGCTAATCAATAAGTAAAAAAATCGATACCATCTTTTCATGCAATTTTTCACAAAAGGGAGAAACCACATGAAAAGATTTATCGCACCAGTCCTTGCAGTTCTATTTATCGGCGCTTGCGCTCACAAAGAAGAAGCTCCAGTCGTAGCTGCTCCGCCGCCACCAGCGCCAACTAAAGCTCAAGCTGTTCTTAAAACAGCGGCTAAAGGTTCAAAAGTTAAAGGCATGGTTCACTTCACTGAAGAAAATGGCGAAATCAAAGTTGAAACTATGATCGAAGGTATGAAACCAGGTCCTCACGGTTTCCACATCCACGAAGTTGGTACTTGTGAAGGTGACTTCACGTCTGCTGGCGGTCACTTTAATCCATCTGGCAAAAAACATGGCGCTGCTACTGCAGAAGAACGTCACGTTGGTGATTTGGGTAACTTGATGGCTGACCGTAAAGGTAAAGGCAACACGACTATCACTATGAAAGGTTCATTGAGCGGCCCTGAAGGCATCATCGGTAAATCTATCATCGTTCACAAAAACAAAGACGATATGAAATCTCAACCTGCTGGCAACGCAGGTCCTCGTGACGCTTGTGGCGTTATCGAAGCAATGTAATTTTCGATTTACAATAATTGAAAATAAAAATGCCGGGTTTGTGCCCGGCATTTTTTTTGTTCTGTACTAATAAAATTAAACAGACTGAACTTTTTGAGAAATTCTTCCAAAGATATTTTCACCTTTGGAATTATTCATCTGCATTTCGATCGTATCGCCAGACTTCATAAATGGAGTCTTAATCGCACCCGCTTCGATTTGCTCGATCATGCGCTTTTCAGCCAGACAGCTAGAGCCTGCACCATGATCTTCGTTTGATACTGTCCCACTACCAATGATCGCACCTGCTGGCAGATTACGAGTCTTAGCAGCGTGAGCAATCAACTGACCAAAGTGAAAGTGCATCGCACCTGCATTGGCTTTACCGAAGAACTCACCATTGTACTTCACATCAAGTGGCAAATGGATACGCCCCTCTTTATAACCATCACCCAACTCATCCGCTGTTACTGCGAATGGCGACAATGCTGATGCTGGCTTACTTTGGAAGAATCCAAAACCACCAGCAAGTTCTTCAGGGATCAAACCACGCAATGAAACGTCATTGATCAAAACAAAAAGTTTGATGTGTTTCAAAGCTTGCTCTGGAGTGACACCCATCGGAACGAAATCCGTTACAACACCCACTTCACCTTCGAAGTCAGTGCCGTGTGCGAAATCACGTTGTGGGATATTTTCTGTCGGAGCCAGGAACTGACCACACTCCCCTTGATACATCAAAGGAACTGTCGTCAATGTTTCTGGAAGAGGAGCATTACGCGCCTTACGTACAAGCTTGATGTGATAAATGAAAGCCGAACCATCTGCAAACAACCAAGTTCTTGGAAGTGCAGAATGGAAATCCTGTTCATTCACTGGGAAAGCACCAGAAGCTTTCCCTTCATTCAAATCTTTATACAGCTTATTCAGCTCAGCTTCTTTGGAAGACCATTTTTCCATGGCTTCGCGCAAGTTTGGAGCGATGCTTGTCGCTTTGACTGCCGTTTTTAAATCGCGGCTGATCACACATAGATCGCCATCCATACTTTGAGCTGATTTCAGAGAACCTAATTTCACAAATTATCCTTAGTCGAAAGTAACCAACAAGTTAGCGCCTACAGCACGGTAGTTTTTCAAGTCATGGTTGTTTGTCACAGCCACTTTACCGCCTGCGCTTTCAAAATAAACATTAAGACCCAAGTTAGGAGCGAATTTGAAAGACGCGCCTACAGTCAATGGAATCAATGGAGAAGCCACATCACCGATTGTGCAGTTTGCAGCGCCACATTTTTTATCCATGTTCATCGCAAGATTAACACCCAAATACACGCCTGCGTATTCTTCGAACTTGTACATGATGTTTACTGGAATATCGACATAGTTCATATCGATTTTGTTTTCAACGCCGCCTACTTTTTCAATCAAAGGGCGTTGAGTGTAAAGAAGACCTGTGCGCAAATTCCAAGGGCCACTGATCGGCATGATACCGAAAATACCAAACTGCATAGCTGTTTGAGAATCTGTAGAACCGCCCACTGCATCTGTATCACCAGATTGGCTGCGAACACCTACTTCAAGACCATAATTTAAATCAGCAAACGCTGCAGAAGAAAATAGACCAGAAACTACAAGCAAAGACAAAGCTAGCTTTTTCATCGTGAACTCCTTGTGGGGGTATCCTCCCACAAGTTGTTCTATTTATCAAAACACCATACGGCATTCAGGCCAATTTCGTTCAGCGCTGTATTATTTGAAATCTGGCTGTGCGCCAGCTCAAGATGATGGGGTTCCACAGTTCCGCGAGCCGCCAAAACGATGATTACCAATGGCAGCACGACGCGCAGGGCAAGCTCCAGACGAGATCCCTTTTGCGGAGAATACTCATCCTTCCACTGACCGAACTGCAAACCGCGAATCAACATATGCCCCAGAACCAAAAGAACAACGGTAATAATCGTAAAGATTAAAACCTGATTTTGCTGCAAAGCCTGCATTTGCTCCCACGTGAACTGCGGAGTCCAATCCGAGTACTCTGCAAATCGCATATGACGGCCGTGATGGGAGTAGTGGAAGAAATCAACGTAAGACAGGCAGCAGATGATCAACCAACAGATACCAAAGTACGTTTTATAAAACCCAAACATCCAATTAGGCCACTTTTCACTGAGGGCCTGAGCGATCAACATGAAATAAAGTGGGATTAGTAAGAATCCAAAGATCAGAATATCAAAGCGGATTCCGGTTCCGAAGGCATAAAGGATTTCTAGGAAAGTTTGATGTTCGGTTCTTTGAAAGCCGGAAAGCATAAAGAGGTTGAGTCGGAAAAGACTCATGAACAGCACCATGGCAAGCGACAGCTTCGCAAGCTTGATCATCACCTTCGATGAAAAGCGCAGCGAAAAAATAAATCTACTTGGCATTAAATCGCCCTTTGATAAAAATCATTGTAGTTATTTGTGATCAACAGGAGTCAGTATATGTCCTCGTTCGTACTTTACAACTATTTTCGAAGTTCAACATCTTTCCGCGCGCGCGTGACTCTTGAACTTAAAGGTATCCCGTACGAATACAAGGCGATCAATCTTTTGAAAGACGAGCAGCACTCGCCTGAATACCGCAAGATCAACCCGATGGGTGGCCTGCCAACATTGATTCACGAGGGAAAGATCATCCCTGACTCAATGGCGATCGTTGAGTATCTTGAAGAGATCCAACCGTCCCCTTCAATTATGCCTAAGGATGCTTATCTGCGTGCACGCGTTCGCCAGGTGTGCGAGATCGTAAACGCTTCGATGCATCCGTACGGAAATTTAAAAATCACCAAGTACATGGGTGAAGTTCACGGCTACACCCAAGACCAAAAAGACCAATGGGCACAGAAATGGATCATCCAAGGACTCGAAGCCCTGGAGAAAACACTGCCTGAGTTTGCTGGAAAGTATTGCTTTGGCGATGAAGTGACGATGGCAGATATCGTGCTTTACCCACAGATCATCACTTGCCAACGTTTCAAGGTCGACCTTTCAAAATACCCAACAGTGATGAAGATTTTTGCGAACTTGGATCAACATCCAAAATTCAAGAAAGCTCACTTCAGTCGTCAGATCGACACACCTGAAGATCTAAGACAACCCTAAGGAATAATCGGCAATGGGCGTCCCCACGAGCGCCCTAGCCCAAGCTGCCCGTAACTATCAGCACCCCAACATTTAAGCAGACCGGACTGAAGGATCCCGCAAGTTGAAGAGCCTGCGGCAACACCTGTATAGGTATCTCCGCTTGCAGACACCGCAGTTGGAGAACTCTTAGCAACATAAGTTCCATCTCCCAACTGTCCACTTCCGTTGTATCCCCAGCATTTTAGCTGACCACTGCTTGTGACCCCGCAATTATGTGAAGAACCTGCACTGATGCTAGAATACGTTTCACCACCTAGAATTGCCGTCGGAATCGATACGCTTGATGTATTTGTGCCTTGGCCAATCTGACCGCTGGAGTTTTGCCCCCAACATTTCACTAGGTTATCACTGCTAGTAATACCACATGTGTGCTGATCACCAGCTTGAATAGAATTATAAAGAATTCCGCTATCTACGATTGTCGGTGAATATGTATTCGCACCAGTCTGACTTACTTGGTAGTAGGTATTAGCACCCCAACATTTTACTGTCTTACCTGTCGTGATACCACAAGTATGGCTCTCGCCAGCACTCACATCTGCGTATGAAACTCCCGAATCGATAACCGTCGGTGTACTCTTTGTCGTCATGCTACCAGAGCCAATTTGTCCACTTGTACCCAAGCCCCAGCATTTCAAAATTCCGGCCGTAGTAATAGCACAAACGTGGCTCACTCCAGCTGAAACTTTGTTATAGAGAACTCCATCATCAATTAAGACTGGTTTTTTTCTATTCGTAGTTGTCCCATCCCCAAGCTGCGAATTGGTATTCAATCCCCAACATTTCAAATGACCATTCTTAGAAACCGCACATGTGAAGTAATCCCCAACAGAAACATCTTTGTATTGATCATTCCTATCTACACGGAATGGAATAGAGCGCGAGTTCGTTGAGTTATCGCCCAACTCGCCATAGCTATTATCGCCCCAGCATCTCAGAGCACCACTACTTGCAACAATCCCACAGGTGTGACTGATGCTATTAGATACTTTTTCATACACGGAGGAGTCTTCAACAGACTTAGGAGTGTGCACGTATTGAGGAAGACCATCACCGGTTTGCCCGTAAAGGTTACCACCCCAACACTTAGCAATACCATTCGTTAAGATCCCGCACATGTGATTCCCACCCGGAGCAATCTTGGCATATGTGGAGCCCGCATCGATCGCTATTGGTGCCGTTGCATTCGTAAGAGTTCCATCACCCAATGCATTCAAGGCATTCAAACCCCAACATCTTAAGGCGCCTGCAGAAGTGATTCCGCAAGCAGCGCCACTTCCCGCACCAACTTTTTCATAATCAACAGCAGAGTCGACCACCGTCGGCGACGTCTGATTCGTCGTGCTGCCAATACCAAGTTGTCCAGCGGCATTCAGCCCCCAGCACTTGATTTTCTTAGTGCCATTTACTCCACACGAAAATGCTGCGCCTGTTGCAATCGAAGAAAACGCTGCCCCCGAATCAACCGTATACGGCGTCGTCACATTTGTGGTTGTGCCATTTCCAACTTGCCCGAAGTTATTCGAGCCCCAGCATTTCATCACTCCAGCAGTCGTCAACGCACAGGCGTGAGCTGATCCCGCGGTGACCGTGCTGTAGGCAACACCAGTATCAACACTTGTTGGTGTTGCATTTATCGTAGATCCCAAGCCAAGCTGACCTGAAGTATTTAAACCCCAACATTTTAGGCTATCTGCAGTTGTGATCCCGCAAGTGAATGAAGTACCTACTGAGACTTCTTTATAACTAGTGCCTACGTCCGCTACGACCGGAGCCGTTCTGGTAATTGCAGTCGAATCCCCAAGCTGTCCGTTCGCATTAATACCCCAGCACTTTAGAACTCCCGCAGAGGTAATTCCACATGTGTGAGTGCTGCTTGTTGAAATTTTACTATAGGCCACACCCGAGTCCACGACGACTGGAACACCCGTGCTGCTGGTATACGGAGTCTCGTAAAGATAGCTTCCCCAGCATTTCAAAACTCCCGTTGAAGTAATTCCGCAGGAGTGATTTGTCGTAGTAGCTATTTCAGAATAAAAATTGGAAAGCTCTTCATCGACAACTAAGCGACGAGCAACAGTTACGTTGGTCAAAGCCGGAGCGCCGCTTGCAGTCTCCACATCAGACAAACCGATCTGAATAATTTTTGATCCACCTGCCGAAGTGTCGCCATTATAAGTGTAGTTAATCGTAGCGGAGGTTTGTCCAGCCGGAATCGTCACTGATGAAGTACTTAAAACAAAATCTGTATTATTCGCCGCTGAAGATAGAGCTTTGGCAATTCTATAGTTAATAGTAACTGGTGCAACGCCCGCGGTGCCTAAGTTCACAGTAAAGCTTTGCTGATTTGCTGAACTACCTTCCGCAACAAAGTCAGAATGAGCAGCCAAAGACACCACGTAAGTCATACTATCGACTACTACTGAAGATGATGCCGCTGCAGCCGCATAATTTCCGGCTGCATCTTGTGCCGTCTGCGCTGCCAGAGTAAACATCATCGACCCAATGCCCGTACAACCGGTAACTACCACAAAATAAGAACTCGCAGTTTGTGCAACCACACTCTTAGAGCAACCCGCTGAGTTCCCCAAAAGAGTCACGTCGGCAGAGTTCAAAGTAATAAGGTCTGCGCCGCTATAAGTGACAAGCCATTTGAATTCAGCCGCACTAGTTCCATAAGACGGCGTGGGAGTACCGATTGCAATCACCGGGGCCATGCGATCCACAGTGATATCCAAATTATTCGAAGCCAAACTCGCCACACCTGACAAACTTGTCGCAGCATCTGCAGGTAAGGAAATTGAGATCACACCATCAGCTGTTGGAGAAAGAGTCACCGTATAGATTGATCCAGCTTGAGAGAATCCCGAAATCGTAGCGCCAGCTACAACAAAGTCTGACATTGTAAGGCCCGTGACACTCACGGAACCAAAGTCCACCGTGATAGGAATCAAGCTAAGATTAGTCAAACTGCCTGCGCTGGAACTTAAAACCGGGATCGGCAAAGTCGGATCATACGTAACTGAAATCGGAGACGAAGTGCCCAGTAAATTACCCGCACCATCACGAACGGACCCCGGCAATGCATACAAGGTCAACTGACCCGTGATCGACACCGACACTTGCACATTGTAAACTGCACCAGAACCAGTAACCCCAGTCACAGCGGCGCCCGCCCCTGATACCGACAATTGATTAATATCAAATCCAGTTACGGGCTCGGAAAATTCAACTTTAAAATTAATAACCGACTTGTTGGTGATGCTTCCATCCAATGAAGTCAGTGATAACACCATAGGTGCCACCGTATCAGCCACAACCGACAGCGGAGTTCCGGCAGCTTTCTTTTGGAAAGAGCCTGAGTTCTTTTTGATGTCTACTTTGCCAGGCAGGAATTTAACAGAAACAGCGCCATCACCATTCGGCACAACAACTAAAGAATAGTTCGCACCACTCCCCGTGATCGTTTGAATTGTGCCGTTGGTAACTTCGAAACTTGAAGTTGTGATGTTCTCAACATCTTCAGAGAATTTTACATCAACCGGAATAGAAGAAAGATTTGTCGAAGAACCTGCAGACGAAGAGATGGAGACATTCACGCTGCCGCTTAGGTTTTGGCTCAGCATACTCACACTGACATTGGCATCCGTGCAGGCAGCTAGTGCCAGCAACAAAGGGAGCAAAACAACTCGCCCCACACGTACCATGTAAGAGTTGGTATAATGAAAAACCATTACTTATTTATCGGAATTTTGACCAAGGTTCAGAAGGGATTTCAGGGAAACATGAACCCATACTGCACGGATGTAATACTTGGAGAGTCTCAAAAAGATACAAAAAAACCCGGCTTAAACCGGGTTCGTTCTGTTAACGGCTTTCCGTAATCAGGAAATGCCACTTATCCACAACTGGGATGATGATGAAGATCAGCATACTCACATTGAGCCACATAAAGAATGCGAGCCAACGCTGAGTCCCCTTGGATTTGTAGTAACGATAAAGCTCCTGCAAAACCTTAAATACGAATGGAATCGTAAGTAAAATATAAAGCCAGCTTGCATGTACAAACATCGGTGCCGCCAACGCAACACCCACATATGCAAAAGTCCAAAGAGCAATTTGATCCAAAGTTTTATCGATGCCGCGAACTACTGGCAAAACAGGAATATTCCCCGCTGCATAGTCGTCTTTATAACGAATCGCCAACACCCAGAAGTGTGGCATCTGCCAAATGAACATGATCAAGAACAAGTAGACTGATTCAGAATTAAAGATGTCGGGATTCGCAGCCGCATAACCAATTGTCACTGGCAATGCACCCGGGATCGCACCAGGAACAGCTCCGTAAGCCCATTTCTTTTTCAAATACAAAGTGTAAGGACCGTTATAGAAAAGCACGCAGATAAGTCCCACAAGTCCCGCCATCGGCTGAACCGTGAACAAAAGCTGCAATCCCACAAAGATAAAGAAGAACGACAAAATACCCGCTGCTGCTGGTTTCAAACGACCTGCAGGAATGGGACGATTTGCTGTTCGGGGCATAAGAGCATCAAGCTTATGATCTTGAACTTGGTTCAAGGCCAAAGAGCCAGAGCTTAAGAAATATATTCCAAGGAGAGTCTCAAGAATTGCTTTCCAGTCGAAAGCATTTTCACTTTGAAAACCAGTGGCATAGCCAGCCAATCCTGCCAAAACAGAAAAGACGACTATGCCAAACTTGGTAAGATCCGCGTAAGTCTTTAACACGATAAAGACTACAGCGGGCTAATCTCATGAACGCGAGTGACAAGGTCAACCACGCTAAAGAATAGAAGAACGATTAGGAAGAAGAAACCAGAAGCAAAGATCACGCGATTCATGTTGTTATCGTCCTTCAAATGCATGAAGTACAACAAAACCAGAGTCGCCTTAACAGCTGCGATCCCGAACGCCACGATTGGTGCGAATGCGCCCATTGCGTGGTGGAACTGATGCGCTACAACCGTCAAGATTGTAAGACCAAACAGCGCTCCCGCCACTTTCAAGTACATTGAAGTTGGCGAGATGTGTGGATGAAGAACGTTTGCTTCGTTATGTTCGTTGCTGTGACTATGTGCTGCCATTGTTAACCCACCAAATATAGAAGAGGGAATAGGAAGATCCAGATCAAATCGACGATGTGCCAGAACAAACCAACACCCTCAACTGGCAACCAGTATTGGGAGTGGAAGTCGCCACGGATCGTTCTGATCAACAACCAAGTGATCAAGCCCATACCGATCAAAACGTGAAGACCGTGAAGACCTGTCATGCAGAAGTAGAAACCAAAGTACAAACCAAGGTTCGCGTGCTCTGCACCCGTTTTAACCAAGTCAAGGTAACGACCTGGATAGAAACCAAGATGGAATTTATGAGTCCACTCGAAGTATTTGATCACCATGAAGATCGCACCGCAAAGGATCGTCGTCGCCAAAGCAAGAGCGGCCTTTTTAGTTTGATTACGTTGGATCAATTGGATCGAGATCGCCATTGTGAAAGAAGAGAAGATAAGAACCATGGTATTTACGAAACCAAGTTTCCAATCTAGCTGTTTAGCACCTTCAGAGAACATCGCTGGGTAGATATTGTGGAAGATTCCATAACCAACCAAGATCGCACCAAACATGAGGATCTCAGTAACCATGAACAACCAAATACCTTGCTTACCGCTGTCGTATTCCTGAGTCGCATCGTTAAAGTGATGCGACACGTGTGCTGAGTGTGGATGTACTACGTTATCTGTACTCATAAGGCCCCGCTGTTACTACTGGTTCAACATCGAAGTTAAATTGTGGTGGAGGAGAAGGAGTCTGCCACTCTAGAGTCTTAGAACCCCATGGGTTTGCAGGAGCTTTCTCGCCTTTTCTGATACCTTGAATGATTGTATAAAGACCGATCAAGAAACCAATTAGAATCAACCATGAACCCACAGTTGAAACCTTATTAAGCTGTTCATAGTTCGGGATATAATCGAAGTAACGACGTGGCATACCCATCGCACCCAAAATGAATTGAGGGAAGAACGTCACGTTGAAACCGATAAAGATGAACACGAAAGACATACGAGCTGCCGCTTCAGAGAACATTTTACCGAACATTTTCGGGAACCAGTAATAGAAGCCACCCATCAACGCCATCAAAGTACCACCCACCATCACGTAATGGAAATGGGCTACTACGAAGTACGTATCATGGAAGTGAACGTCGATTGGAAGAGTCGCAAGCATGATACCAGTTACGCCACCGATCGCGAACAAGAACAAGAAACCAAGAGCGAACAACATTGGAGAGTCGAATCTAACTGAACCTTTGTAGATCGTCGCAACCCAGTTGAACATCTTGATCGCTGTAGGAACCCCTACCAGCATCGTGATGAACGAGAACAGGATACCAGCAACTGCTGATTGACCTGAAACGAACATGTGATGTCCCCATACGAAGAAGGAAACCGCTGCGATACCAAGAGAAGAGTATGCAATCGCGGTGTAACCGAAGATTACTTTGCGAGAGAACGTCGTGATGATCTCAGAGATCACACCCATCGCTGGAAGGATCATGATGTAAACCGCTGGATGCGAATAGAACCAGAAGAAATGTTGGAACAATACTGGGTCACCACCAAGCGCCGGATCGAAGATACCAACACCGAAGATTTTCTCAGCAGCCAACAACATCAACGTGATACCCAAAACTGGAGTTGCAAGCAATTGCAAGATCGCAGTTGAGTAAAGCGCCCAAACGAAAAGAGGCATACGGTGCATAGTCATGCCCGGAGCTCTTAGTTTGTGAGTTGTTACGATCATGTTCAAACCCGTTAGGATTGAAGACATACCCATAATAAAGGCTGCCACAACCATAACCACAACTGAAGTACCAGTGCGGATCGAGTAAGGAGTGTAGAACGTCCAACCAGTATCAATTTTTGACAAGAAGAATGTCGCCACAGCCAGCAAAGCGCCGCCCATGAATACATACAAGCTTAGCAAGTTGATTTTCGGGAAAGCCATATCCTTCGCTCCCAAGTGCATTGGAAGGAAGAAGTTTCCAAGGATCGCTGGGATACCAGGAACGATAACCATGAAGACCATGATCGCACCGTGGTAAGTTAGAACCTGATTGTAAACGTCACCGTTTTTCAAAACTTGGCCAACACCCGCTGTCGCGTTCGGAGCAAAAAGTTCCAAACGAAGAAGTAGGGCCATAACCCCACCGACAAAGAAGAAGAACATAACAGCGATCATGTACATGATACCGATACGTTTGTGGTCAACCGTAGTTAACCATGACCAAAGGCCTTTTTCACAATTTAGATAGTTATCGCCGTGAGCTGATGATGAATGACCCATGAGCTGCACTCCTTATTACTTCAAAGTCTTAATGTACTCTACAAGTGCATTAAGCTCGTTTTCGTTAATCTGACCCTGGAACGTTGGCATTACGCCTTTAGGGAAGCCTTTTACGATTTTAGCATTTGGCTGAAGGATAGATTCACGGATGTAGTTTTCATCCGCATTTACTTTACCGCCACCATCAAGCTCAACTTCGTGATTGAATACTTGGAACAATGAAGGACCAACTTTCGCAGCAGGGTTGTCGACAGCGTGGCAAGATGCGCAGGCTTTCAACGCGAAAAGTTTTTCACCACGTTTAGCAAGTGGCAATTGGCCTTCTTCTTGACCTTCTTCCATGTACTTGTCGAACTCTTCACGAGTTACAACACGTACTTTACCGATCATACCCGAGTGAGTTGTACCGCAGTACTCAGCACAGAATGCATGGAATTCACCAAGCTTTTCAGCGCGGAACCACAAAGCAGTGTAACGACCTGGTACGGCGTCTTGTTTAATACGGAAGCTTGGAACGAAGAATGAGTGGATCACGTCTTGAGAAGTCAAAAGCAACTTCACATCTGTGTTCACTGGTACAACGATTTCATTTACAGCTTTAAAGCCGTTCTTGTATTCGATTTCCCAAGCCCATTGTTTACCAAGGACGTTGATCTCAAGAGCATCTTTTGGCATGGATCGCATACCGTGGAAGATGTACCAACCCCAAGCAAACACAGCCAAGAAGATCACTAGTGGAATAAATGACCACAAGAACTCCAACGCTGTTGAGTGAGAGATGTATGCTGTTTTGTCGTTTTCAGATTTACGTTTGTACTTAAGTACAAAGTAAATCATCCCGCCGATAACGAGCACGCAGGCGATGAAACTTGTAATCAGCAAGAATCCGTAAAGATTGTCCACCTGCTTGGCAATCTCGGTTCCTTGCGTTGGCATGAAGGATTGGGCCTTCGCGTAATTAAACCACATCATGTACCTTTATCTCCCCGCCACATTTTTCTTCGCTCTGCGGGAGCGAATATAAAGCGGCAATAACCATAAAACCAACACCAGAACCATCAACGCGCCACCCATCTTCATTATGGAGACAGCGGCAAGCGAATACTTGCTCTTGTGTGGATCATACTTAAAACAATACAGCACGAGACTATCTACGAAGTTTCCGATCTTACCTTCGGTGGCTTCGTTGAGAGCCAATTTAATATCCTGTGGATTAAACATAATCCCAGGCAGATAGCGAGAAACCGTGCCATCAGGAGAAACAACAACCGCTGCCGAAGCATGCGCCCATTCCTTCTGATTTTCATCCCATCTGAACTTAAAACCAATAGCATCTGTCAAAGCTCTTACCTGTTGCTCATTCCCTGTTAGAAAGTGCCATCCACCTTCTGAACCCGGACGGTTGTACATTTTCATGTACAGATCCTTTTTCTGAGCAGCGATCTCAGGTGTCTCTTTCGAGTCAAAACTAAGAGCTACAACTTTGTACTTGCCGCCAACAGTCCATTCCTTTTCCATCAGCTTAAGTGCATCAGTCAGACCATTGAGGTGAAAGTTGCACAAACCAGGACAAGTAAAATACACAGGCGAAACAACTACAGGATGTTTTCCGTCAAAGTAATCAGCCAAAGCGATCTCTTTGCCCGTCTCATCCTTAAACTTCATCGAGAGGTCGAGCTTCTTGCCCAACTTCTCTTCAATCCCTACGTTCTCTAACTCACGCGGTTTTTCATCCGCCGCCATACCCGGCTCTTCTTTGCCGTTGTATGCGAAAGTCGTCGTTGAAAACAAAACGAGAACGGTTCCAGCTAGAACCATTCCCATTGTTTTTGCTCTCAAAACAAAACGACTTTCGGACATTTCATAACTTCCTAATTATTTTGCGGTTTTTGCAAACTCAGCAACTTTAGCAGGATCGTCTTTAGATTTATTTTCAGTGATTGAATTGATGTAGTGAGTAACTGCCCAACGATCAGCAACTTTGAAGTGACCAAATGCTGCCATTGAAGAGTTAGGGATACCGTTAGTAACAACTTTAAAGTGATTGATGATGCCATCACCTTGAGTCCATTTACCTTCAACCAAGTTACGTGGTTTTGGATTCAATGCTGCACCTGCAGCGCCGTCACCGTGTCCAGTATCACCGTGGCACATAGCACAGTTCGTTTTGAAGAATTTCTGACCGTAAGTGATCATCTCTGGAGTCTCAACCCATGGCTCAGTCACTTTAGTGATATCGAATACTGGGCCTGTCGCTGCTGCTGGAGCATTTGGATCGATAACGTTCTCAGCCAAGTCCACACCTTTGTTGATAACGACAAGGTAGAAGAAGAAGGCAAACACGAACACCATTGAAAACATAAATGCTAACAATCCGCCGCGGTTATAATGATCTTTATTCTCAGACATAGGCTATCTACTCCCCAAGGGACCCGAAAAAGTTTTGTCACAGTATTGTAATATAATCTAAGTTAAGTACCCGAAAACCCTAGGGACCGCAACTAATTACACCACGTTGTCCTGATGGTATTGTTGCGCCGCAAAAGCTTGTTTTCCGCACTGAGATTCAGTCTCAACATGCACACAAAATGCACGCTGAAACTTTCACTCGTTCATCGCTATAAAGTGATGCCACCATCGACACTTAGAACGGTCGCATTGATGTAAGCGGCTTGTTCGCTCGCCAAAAACATGACCGCATTTGCGATGTCAGAAGTTTCGCCAAGGCGCATCACTGGAATCTTAGCTGCCATAGCATCAATCGCCTCTTTCGGCATCGCTTTGGTCATTGCCGTGTTGATAAAGCCCGGAGCAATCGCATTTGAAGTGAATCCTTTGCGGCCCAATTCTTTACCCCAAGTTTTAGTCATACCGATAACGCCCGATTTTGCGGCCGCATAGTTTGTCTGACCAAAGTTTCCGTAAAGACCCACCACCGAAGAAATATTGATGATGCGTTTGTGGTTTGAGTTTGGATTGAATTTTTCCAACAAAGTTTTTGTGACATTAAACAAACCCGTAAGATTTGTGTTAATCACCGCATCCCAATCATCCGCGCCCATCTTAGCAAAAGATTTGTCGCGAGTGATTCCGGCGTTATTCACAAGGATATCCACAGCCCATGGCAATCCCGCTGCGGCTTTCGCAACAGAATCACGATTCGTGATATCAACTTGTACGTATTGAACTTGCGAGCCGTACTTGGAAAGCTCGCCCTTAGCGGCTTCCAAGGCCTTATCCGAATAGTCCCATACGGAAACGTTTCCACCAGCTGCAAGAAATCCACTCGTGATCTCTAGACCAATACCCGCAGCCCCACCTGTAACAACAGCGTTCTTATTAATGAATTTAAAATTTATCATGCCCCAAAGCGTACTGCCCCACGACCCCACGAGGCAAGGACGGACACAGGACCAGTCAAAAGTCGAGATGAGCAAAGAGAAGTTCGTAGTTCCGAGCTTTGCGATTAAACTGGAGGATATGTACAAAATTTTTGTCTTCGTATTGTTGTGCTTTGCAGTGAGTGGATGTCAGGAGGGAGTGACGTTAGGCCCTGGCTCCGACACGACTCTAGCGAGTGCCGCTCAAGACGAATGTGGATTTGTGCAAAACGTTTACGGCCAACGTGTGTCTTGGAAATCAAATTTGCCAATTCGCATGTTCATGACCAAAAATGTTCCTGAAGAATACGAAGCCATCGTCCGCTCTGCCGCAAAAATCTGGGAAGACGCAGCCGGCATGACTCTTTTCAATATCACCAACGAAGACGATTTGTCTTATGACGGCAGCAAAGATGGTCGCAGCGGTATTTATTGGAACACCAACTGGAATCGCTCCCCGAATCTGCAAGCAGTGACAGCTCTTTATTGGACTGGAAATAAAATCACTGAGGCCGATTTAACGATCGATGCAAAATACTACCGTTTTTATATTGAACATCCTGAACTCACATCTGACCTTCATCTTTTAAGTTTGATGGTGCATGAGTTTGGACATGTCTTGGGATTAAAACATCGTTCAACCCTATCGACGGTGATGTGGCCAGTATTGAATGCAGGAACGAAACGTGATGTGCTAACAGAAGCGGACCGTAAGGCCCTGAAATGCGAGTACTAAGATGAGTGAAGAGAATAAAAAGTCTTCAAAAGCCTCCAGAAGAGCCGCAACGATTTTTATCTTGCTGGCACTTCCGATTGCTATCACTTACATGAACAATCAGTTTTCTAACTCGCGAAAAATTGCTTCGACTGAATCTGAAGGACAACTGGATACTGCATTAGCAAGTGCCGATTTGTCGGGATCAAATCCCAATGAGTTCCAAAAAGCTTTTAAATATCAACTATTGAAAAGCGCACAGGTCACTGATTTCAGTGATGGCATGAGACTGCATATGGGACATTTCTATATGCGTGGTGATAATGGACAAAAAATTTCTGTCTGCGATCGCTATCCATTCATCGAATTAGCTTTCACAGCTGAGGGTGTTGCTGTGTCTGGCGACACTCCCCACACATTGGTTCAAGGAAAATGCGTACTAGCTTCTGACGGACTTCACTTAGAAGGCATCGTCGTCGAGCTGCCTCGCGATCACGGTTATCAATGGGTTTGGACTGGAATTAAGTTATTCAACCAAGACAAATCCGATTACCTTGAAGTAACCGGCTACGAAATCATTTCTGTCTTGGGAACTCCGCTAAGTTTTAACGAATAGGTTCAAAGGTCGGCACATAACGAACTTTATCGGTGCCGCGAGTTTGCGCTTCGTACGCCTCATAGGCCTTACGATTTTCTTGGACTTCTTTTTTCATCTGCTCATCGATTTGCTTATTGCGAGATTCATTGCGTGTATCAACAGCAACTGCCGTTTGATCTTCCGTCGGTTGAACCACTTCGCCAATGTAAACAGCCATGCCATCTACGAATTGGACTTCTTTGTTAAAGCGAATGCGATTGTCATAGAAGTTGTAGTACCAGCGGTCCTTACCAGACACACGCTGAGTTTGATTCGGACTGCCCATGCGATCAAGGACGTCGTCTTTTTCCATTCCAGGTTTTAATGATTCAAATTGTTTAACCATAGACGTCTGACAAGCTGTTGTTAACAGCGCCAAAGCTACGACGATTGGAATCGACAGCAGTCGAATCATTTTTCCCCCGATCCTTATAAGATATCAGGTCTACATAGGGACTGAAAGTCCCACACTGCAGCTGTCTCAATATGACACGATTATTTTTTAAGAATGACAGGCTCTGTGAGTTCAGGGCCTTTCTTTTTCTTACTGGACGATTCTTCGCCATGCCCAGCAATTTCGGCCTCTTTGCGAGCTTTAAACTGCTCAGGAGTATCATACTGCGCCCGAACCTTTTTCATCGTGCGTTTTACTGACGACGACAGGCTCATTTGCGATTCCATATCATCCAAGGACTTCACTTCAATGCGCTCGTATTCACGCTTAGTCGTAAGGCCTTTTTCAGGATAGCGATACTTCATCAGACCGCGGACTTGATCATATTCCTGCACGTTTTTTTGCAGTTCTTTATGCAAAGTCAGCATCTGCTTTACGATCTCATTTAATTTTGTGGGATCTTTGGTGTGAGCTTTTTCAACGATCAGCTTTTCGATTTCCTCTTGGCCCGAGTGAACCTTCGCTTCAAGCGCAGCAACCTTGGCAGCTACTTTGTCGTAGCTTTCCTCAGCCGATTTAACCTCGACCTTTTCTTCGGATTTGCCTTCGCCTTCGGCCTTTTTTTCTTCGCCGCCACCGTGACCACCACCTTCATTTGCAAAGGCTGCCACAGCGATCGAAGTCACCGTAATTATTGCGATTAATGATTTAAGGACCAGAGAGAACATCTTGCCTCCAAGAAATTTTAAAAGGCAGATATTTAATTCGGTTGATAAAGACAGAAGCTTTAGCTGGACTGAGGCCCTTAATTACCAAACGGCCCCCACCAATGTGAGTTAAAAGCTCACTCACATCCCAGCCAAACTTGGAATCAGTCATGGCTTCTTTGAGTTGGTGAACCAATTGGCTGCTATCTAGACCTTCGATGATCACCACATACGAGAAGTTTCCCTCCCCCGATGTGGAGTTCGCAAAATCCAGGACGTCGGCAAAGTTCGCGTCGTCTGAAGTTTTCGATTCATTCAATGGTTCGATAGGCTGATTCAAAGATGCTGAATAATCAAAATTCTCTGAAGAGTTCAACTCGTAGGCTGGCTCTGATTCCGTCGCCGCCTCTGAAAGCTCTTCCGTGCTTTCCAATGAGTATTCAGGCTCCGTCTCTACGGGAGCTTGGCCAAACACAGTTTCTTGCGATTGGGGGCGATAGGACGGCTCCTCAGTAGGTTCAAGATACTGATCTTGTTCCGCAGGTGCAGAGTAGTCTTGATTAAATTGATCTTGATTAGATTCTTGAGAAAAAGGAGGAACAAAAGCATTGTCGTTTTGTTCTGGAGTCTCGATTTCGTGGGAAGCCATTTCTGGCTGCCCATCATAATTGACAAAGAAAACTGCCGCGCACAGAGGACATGTAAATAACGTCCCCCAGTGCTTATCCAGAATCTCTACTGGCTGTTGGCAGTTCGGACATTGAGCCAATTATTTTTTCCCTTTGCCTTGTTTGTCCAAACGACGACGCTCTTCGCGGTTCATTGGACGGTCATCAGCAGGGCCGCTTTGGAAAGTCATTTTGCGTTTTTGCGGCTCTTCAGAACCGTTCATTTCCGGCATTGACTGACCAATATCAGCTTCAGAAGGAGAAGAATAATCCAATTCGTCTAGATCAGATTCCTCTGGGCGCAAGCTCTCAAGCATTTCTTCTTCAGATTGTTGCGGTACCAATTGAACTCTCATGATCTTTTCGATGGCATCAGCTTTGATCGTGTTGTTCAAAGTTTCAAAAGCTTTGAAAGCTTCTTTTTTGTACTCGATCAAAGGATCTTTCTGAGCGTAACCGCGCAGACCGATACCCTCTTTCAACTTATCGATGATCGCCAAATGCATTTTCCAGTGATGGTCGATGGATTGAAGCATGATCATTTTTTGAACTTGCTCCAAGAAAGGACCCATGGATTCTTTTTGACGGTCATAAACTTGTTTAACACCGTGGCGAACTTGTTCGATCACAGTTTCTGTATTCACAACTTGGTTGTTGAATTCAATTCTGAAGCCGAAAGTTTGCGCCAAAGAGTTGTTCAAGCCTTCAAGATTGAAGTCTTCTTTTTTGCCGTCTTCAGGAACGTAAGTATCTAGGATTGTGGAAACCACATCACCCAAGTTATCCAAAACAGTACGTTCAACGTCTTTACCTTCCAACAAGCGACGGCGCATACCATAGATCGCGTTACGTTGGTTGTTCATGACAGTGTCGTAGTCCATCAAGTTTTTACGAATATCGAATTGGTGACCTTCCACTTTACGTTGAGCACCCTCAACCGCGTTCGTCACCATTTTCGCTGTGATTGGTTCGTCCTCAGGGATGTTCAACATTTCCATGATTTTTTGGATACGTTCACCGTTGAAGATTCTCATCAAGTTATCTTCCAAAGAAAGATAGAAGCGAGATTCACCTGGATCACCTTGACGACCGGAACGACCGCGTAGCTGATTGTCGATACGACGGGATTCATGGCGTTCAGTACCGATGATATAAAGACCACCAAGCTCACGCACTTCTGCGCGTTCTTTTTCTACTTGGCCTTTAAATTTCGCCACTGCTTCAATATATTCAGGAGTGTCGTCGTTACCAACAGCCACTTTCGCCAACATCTCAGCATTACCACCCAACATGATGTCAGTACCACGACCCGCCATATTCGTAGCGATCGTTACTGCACCTTTACGACCCGCTTGAGCAATGATCTCAGCTTCGCGTTCGTGGTGTTTCGCATTTAGAACTTCGTGTTTGATACCTTCGTTACGAAGGAAGCGGCTCAACGCCTCAGATTTTTCGATAGAAGCCGTACCCACTAGGATCGGTTGACCTTTTGTAGAACGCTCTTTGATATCTGCTGTGATTGCTTTGTATTTTGCTTTCTCAGACTTATAAACCACGTCCTCTTCGTCCAGACGCTTGATTGGTTTATTTGTCGGGATCACGTTCACATCAAGGTTATAGATCTTTTTGAACTCTACCGCCTCAGTGTCCGCAGTACCCGTCATGCCCGAAAGTTTTTCGTACATACGGAAGTAGTTTTGGAATGTGATTGTCGCCAAAGTTTGGTTTTCAGATTTAACTTCAACGCCTTCTTTAGCTTCGATCGCTTGGTGAAGACCATCTGACCAACGACGACCTGGCATCAAACGGCCCGTGAATTCATCCACGATCACGATTTCGCCATCTTTGATCATGTATTCAACGTCAAGACGGTACAAGTAGTGAGCTTTCAAGCCTTGGTACACGTGGTGCAGAAGTTCGATGTTTTGCGGATCGTAAAGATTGCCTACGCCCAACAACTCTTCAACTTTCGCATTCCCTTCATCTGTCAAAGAAGCGGTTTTAGATTTCTCTTCCATTGTGAAGTGAACATCGCGCTTCAAGTGAGGGATGATGGAGTTAACAATTTGATATTTTTCTGTAGAAGCTTCCGCAGGACCAGAGATGATCAGTGGAGTACGTGCTTCGTCGACCAAGATGGAGTCACACTCATCCACGATCGAGAAGTAGTGAGGACGTTGAACGTAATCGTTCAAATCAAACTTCATGTTGTCACGAAGGTAGTCGAATCCAAGTTCATTGTTCGTGCAGTAAGTAACATCACAAGCGTACATTTCTTTACGTTGTTGATCATTCAAACCGTGAACGATGATACCTGTTGTAAGACCCAACCAGCCGTACAAGCGACCCATGTGTTCAGAGTCACGACGAACCAAGTAGTCATTCACTGTCACAACGTGAACACCGCGACCAGTAAGTGCATTCAAGTAAACTGGCAAAGTTGCAACGAGTGTTTTACCTTCACCCGTTCTCATCTCAGCGATCTTACCGCTGTTCAGAACGATACCACCGATCAACTGAACGTCGTAATGGCGCATGCCCAATACACGAACTGAAGCTTCACGGCAGACAGCAAATGCTTCTGGCAAGATGTCGTTAACTGTCTCGCCTTTTTTCAAACGTTCCTGGAACTCAGGAGTTTTTGCTTTTAGTTGTTCATCCGTGAGTGCCTTCATTTGTGGTTCCAAGGCATTGATACGATCAACCATCGGTTGGATCTTTTTCATTTCACGGTCGTGTTTAGTTCCGAATATTTTTGTAAGTATTTGCGTTACCATAGTGGCTAAGGATAGCCCATAACAGATGTGAGCTGCAAGGAAAGGGGCTATTTTTTAGTGCGTCATTGACGCGAGATCACTCGGAAATTTCAAAACCCAGACTAAAGACTAACACAGATGCAATAGAGAGAAAAATAAATCAAAAAAAGTGATATCGCCTTACTTGCATTAATGGATTTTAATTACCATATTGCGAAATCGCCGAGCCCATCGTGCACTCACGAAACTGGCTCGGCGCTCTAAACAATTCGCCCTACTCCGACGAAGTCGGAGTGTATGCCAGCCTATTGCGCTTTTACTTTACCGTAGTCGTCGAAAGTACCTTGTGCGATACCTGGTTGCGACAACAGATCCTGGTCTCTCACAAACACCGTACGCGATTTACCAGCAGCATCTTTTTCGGAGCATTGGAAATGCAACCATTGCTCTCTAAAATCATCCTCCGGTGTGATTCTCACGAAGTTTTTAGATTCATATAAATCAGTGTAAAACACTTCGACGGGACGAAGATTTTGGCCAATCTTAACTGCACCCGAAACATATCCTTCAGACAAAGGAATAACGTTTACGACCTTCGAACCTTTAGGAACTTTCACACCCGTCGGCACTCCATCAACAGTGCCCTCACCAAGAACTGTGTCTTTAAGGGCCTCAAAGTCGACCGGAGAAACGAAAGAATAATAGTTAATCAGCGATGGAGAGTTTTTTGACCAAGGATGGTAAATACCATTCTTAATCGTACAAGTTTTGCGCTCTTTCAAAGTGCGAGGAGAAAGATATCCCAGGATGATAGTTGTACCATTTTTTTGTTTTGATTTTACATCGATAACTGGCGATGGCCACTCCCCACTCCAATATGTGTAAGCAACGCGGATTTTCTCCACGCCATCTCTCTCCAGTGGAAGTCTATAACGCCCCATAAAATCTTGTGCACCATCTGTCGACGAGCCCACATCACCCACACCCGCTGGAATTCGCGGACCAGAGTTTACCTCAACGGTCTTACTGACACATCCAACCAGGCCGTACACCAAAGACAAACTCAACAAAACATTTTTCATCATAACGTCCTTTTCTTATTAAAAAGATTCCTTCGCTTAAGTCTCGGTGTTCTCAAATTTGAGTGATAGTCCAGTTGCGTTCTCAGGTTCGTGAACAAGCTCGGTCACCGGATGAACATTGATATTCATCTTATATAGACGGCGATTTTGAATTTCTTTGTGGTTGTACTTAGCGATGGATTTCCCAACGAGTGCTTCAATATCAGTCAACAGTTCCTCAAACTCGCTCTCCCCCAGCGGCAAAAGCAGACTGCGAAAACGTCTTAGGCGTGTTTCCATTTTTTGTGCGGACATGGCTTCAGTTAACGAGGAATTGTGATATGTCTCCAACGCCTCATTTCCATATTTACTGGGAACACGGAAGGATTCGTCAACCGGCTCCCATTGCCAGTTTTGAAAGCTCACAAGCCCCAAAGCCTCCAGCTTTTCCAAGCGAGCCTTCATTGATACGACATCCATATTCATGATTTCGGCTAAGCGCTCAGGTGTTTTTGAAATATCTTTGAAGCCTAATAGCAGAAATATTTTTGGCAAGTGCACGTCTCGCAAGAAATCATCTTGGTCTTCAAGGATTTGCAGCTGTTTACGCTGACCACTGTGTTCGAAAATCTTATCCAGGTAAAGACTGCGCTCGTATTCGCTCCCAGCCTGTTCGTGGGACACGATCAAAGAAAAGTAATGGAAGTCTTCAGAGGAAAACTTCATTCTCTCTGCAAAGTTTTGTACGAACTCGGCAGTCAAACTGCGCTGGCCCGAAACCACCATCTTAACGAAAGAACGACTTTTATAGCCAAGCTCCGCCGACCAGGCTTCGTAAGAAAACCCAGGGTCTAATTTTTTTCGATATTCATAGTGAGCTTTAAGAAACTCTGTCGCCTTATGGAACTGCGACAATTGGGGCGCCAAATTTTGCGTGCTAGAGGTCATCCTTAACTCCTTGCAACTGTAAGTTTAGTCAGATGCAGGAATTAAGAACAATATAAAACTGATGGTTTACGATTATGTGTACTTGATTTGTCTGACGCCTTCATAGGCGGCGATGGCAACACTCGTTGCCAAATTCAAACTGCGTGAGCCCTCACCAATCATTGGGATGGTCACGGTCTGATTCGGAAATTTCGCTAAAAGATCTGGATCCAAACCTTTAGTTTCTTTACCGAACACCAACCAGTCGCCTGATTGATATTGTGGTTCGAAATATGTGCGTTTTGTTTTTGTCGTAAAGAACCAAGCACGCGAAGGGTCCTCAACCAGCTTCCACCAGTCTTCGAACGTCGCATGGTGATGCCACGTTAAATGAGGCCAGTAATCCAGCCCCGCGCGCTTTACATTGGTATCATTGATTTCAAAGCCCATCTTCCCAACGATGTGCAACTCGCAATTCGTAGCCACACAAGTTCGCCCGATATTCCCCGTGTTCTGAGGAATTTCAGGCTCAATCAATACGATACGGAAGACTTTGTTTGAATTATCCAAGATGTTTAAATACCTCTTGGCCCAATTTTGATAGAGCCAGTCTGCGACCCTTATCGACGATCAACTCAAGGTTCATCAGTTCACGATAAAGTGTCAAATCAATGGGTACGATCTCGCGACCCGTAGAACGCCCCAGGCGTTGAATATAAGTCGACTGTTTTTCAGTCAACTTAGATGTCATCAAAGGTTGATCTTCCATTGATTTTCTCCAGTCACCACCCTCGATGACCGATGCATTCACCGGAAGTTTCAATGGATTTAGAAAGTACGTCCATGCTTTGATCGGCTCAGAAGAGCCTTCAACGAACACATCGACTTCTTCTCTGGAGTAAAGACTCTTTTCTGGGTCTAACTGGTTGAAGCCGTAAAACTCATCCAACAAACCGACCAACAATTCAGAAGCTTTAAGCTCAACCAGCTGGCCCGGCACCAGATCGGAGCCGCCTTTTACTAGCGCTGGATAGCCAACTTTTAAGCGATAAGCTGTTGCCTTGATTCTGGCAAAGCTCAATGATTCTATGAAGTTCTGAATCTTTGAGTAGTGAACCATCCCCTCGGTCAATGATCCATACACGAAAAAACGTTTTGCAGTCATAATCCCCCCGGTCTGACAACATAATGGTTTTTACGAATCCCCTACGCGCCTAGTAAAACTACACGCGGACGGGCTGTGTACCAAAAACAACTAGAGTGCTCAACCTAGAAACGCGTACTGTTTCGCGTTATTGATGAATTAAAATTATAAAATTGCTTGAGTCCTTTTTGCATTCTTCCAAGCCTTTGTTATCCTTGGTTTCAACAAAATTTCACATCTTTAAAATAACGATAGGATCCATGAAAAAAATAGAGGCTATCATTAAACCCTTCAAGCTCGACGACGTTGTCGACGCTCTTTCCGAAGTAGGAATCGAAGGTATTACTGTCTCTGAAGTTCGTGGGTTTGGGCGTCAAAAAGGACGTACCGAAGTTTATAAAGGTGCGGAGTACGTTGTTGATTTCCTTCCTAAGATAAAACTGGAAGTCGTGTTGCCAGAGGCCTTAGTAGATAGCGCCGTCGAAGCAATACGCAAAACTGCCCACACCGGTAAAATCGGTGACGGAAAAATTTTCGTATTACCAGTTGAGTCTGTTCTGAGAATTAGAACAGGCGAGAAAAATGAGGAAGCACTTTAGCCACAGCAAACGCTGCGGCTATTTTTTTGTTTTGTTTTTTTAGGTTTTTGATTTTTGCAAGGGAGACGCAAAATGACTGCGAAGGAAGCTTTAAAATTCGCCGCTGAAAAAGGCGCGAAAATGGTAGATCTAAAGTTCTGTGATATGATCGGAACTTGGCAACACTTAACAATTCCTCTTCACCAACTTGAAGAAGAATCTTTTGAAAACGGTTTCGGCTTTGACGGAAGCTCGATACGCGGTTGGAAAGGCATTGAAGAATCAGACATGATCATCAAGCCAGATCCAAAGACGGCAATCATGGATCCATTCATGGAAATGCCAACATTGTCTTTGATCTGTGATGTGTGTTTGCCGGAAACTTTGCAACCATACGATCGCGATCCACGTCAAATCGTTAAAAAAGCAATCGCCTACATGCAGTCAACAGGCATTGCTGATACAGCTTACTTCGGCCCAGAGGCTGAATTCTTTATCTTTGATGATGTTCGTTTTGAACAAACATCAAACTCTGCATTCTACATGGTAGATAGCAACGAGGCGGTTTGGAATACAGGTCGCGACGAAGGTGGCAATAACTTAGGTTATAAAATCCGCAGCAAAGAAGGTTACTTCCCTGCACTTCCAACTGATACCTTGCAAGATATCCGCTCTGAAATTTGCGCAGAGATGGAACGTTGTGGAATGAAAGTAGAACGTCATCACCATGAAGTGGCATCTGCCGGCCAGTGCGAAATCAACTTCCAATTCGACACGGCTTTGAACATGGGCGACAAAATGATGTGGTTCAAATACATCGTGAAAAACGTATGTATGCGCCACGGAAAAACAGCGACGTTTATGCCAAAACCAATCTACGGAGATAACGGTTCTGGTATGCATATCCACATGTCTTTGTGGAAAGACGGTAAAAATCTTTTTGCAGGTAACAAATACGCAGGCTTGTCAGAAATGGCAATTCACTACATCGGTGGCGTGTTGAAACATGCTCCTGCTCTTTGCGGTATCATTAATCCGACAACAAACTCATATAAACGTTTGGTTCCGGGCTTTGAGGCTCCTACGAAATTGGCTTACAGCTTTAAAAACCGCTCTGCGGCTATGCGTATTCCAAATTCTGGTCCAAATCCAAAAGCAAAACGTATTGAGTTCCGTACACCAGATCCAACTGCTAACATCTACTTGGCAGAAGCTGCGATCTTGATGGCAGGTCTTGACGGTATCATCAACAAAATCAACCCAGGTGATCCTCTAGATAAAGATATCTACGGTTTGCCTCCACAAGAAGCCGCTGCAATCCCATCTGTTCCGGGTACACTTGAAGAGTCCTTGAACAATTTGATTAATAACTGCAGCTTCTTGAAAAAGGGCGATGTTTTCAGTGATGACTTGATTGAAACTTGGGTGCAGTACAAAATCGACAAAGAAGTTCGTCCAGTACAGCAAAGACCAGTTCCTTATGAGTTCCATCTGTACTACGATTGTTAATAGTTTTTTCCTGGAGAGTAAATGGCATCATCAGACGACGTAAGAAATTATATGGGCTACTTGTGGTACCGCCAAGAAGATGGCGTGATCACAATTGGTATCAACGAAGACGGACTTGAGGATTTTGAATCTATCAGCTCTGTGGACCTTCCAGCTGAACAAGAGGAAGTGGACACGGAAACTGTAATCGGATCTATCGAGACTAGTGATGGTCCTCTGGACATTTACTCACCAGTTGATGGAACTGTGATCGAAATCAATACATCAGTTATCGACGACCCTTCTCTTATTATGGAAGACCCATACGAAGAGGGCTGGTTGGTTCGTATCGAATCTAGCGACGATGTCGACGATGAGGATGAAGACGAAGATGACGATGATGATGACGACGACGATGAAGACGATGAGGATTATGACGACGAGGACGAAGACTAGTCCCGATCATAAAAAAAGCCCCGGGAGACCGGGGCTTTTGCTTTATTTAGGTGTCATGTCTTTATTATATTCTTTCGGAAGCAGTCCTTTCAGCGTTCCGAAGGACGCCTGAAGTTGCTTAAATCGCGGAGTATCTAAGCATCCTTTTTCCACTTGGCTTTTTTGAATGCCTTTTGCCACACGCAAAGTATAAAAATTCTTAGGGCATTTATCCGCCGAAGTCTTTTCAAGCTTAGTTACGACCTTCATTGCAGCCTCACCTTGCTTCCAATTCTTTTTGGGCATTTCTTCGGCATTTACACGAATGACGTCTTGCTGGATGTGCAAAGAATTTCTGACTTTTTTGCCCTTAGCATCTGGATAACGAAAGTAGGAAACTCCACGATAAAAGGGAGCTGCTTGTTCAGTCTTAGCAGCCGGGGCAGTTGTTTTCTTTTTTGGCGCAGCAAATGCGCTCATTGCTAAAAGCGTGACTGTCGCGAACAAAATTTTCTTCACAGCGAACCATCCTTCGTTAATACATGAAGAATACTAACGGATTCCATTTTAGGCAACCCAACGGGTCCAGGAGGCCGATTTCTTGACTTAAGCTGAGACTTCGCTGACTGTTCTCCCCATGAACTTCCTCTTATACGCAATTTGCACTCTGATCTGGGGCTCTACTTGGATTGTTATCACCTTTCAAGTCGATGCGGCCTCTCCCGTGGCCTCCGTGTTTTGGCGATTTGCTTTAGGTTCACTTATTTTGTTTTCATATTCCGCGATCACGCGCAAACAACTTTCTTTCGGCAAGAAAGAGCATCTGAATTTCATGTTGATGGGAATATTCATGTTCTCGATCAACTACATGCTGGTCTATTGGTCAGAGACGATGGTTAGTTCGGGTATCGCAGCAATCTGTTTTACCGTTATTGTTCCATACAATATGTTGGGTATGAGGATCTTTTTTAAAAAGCCGATCACCGCAAAAGTCATTGCAGGTTCTGTCCTTGGAGGAATCGGTATCGCTCTGATTTTCATCAATGAGATCTTAGGACTTCACGCAAGTAAAGAGACGATCTTTGGTTTGGTGTTGGGTCTGATTGCCACGTTATCAGCATCAACAGGAAATATGCTTTCACAACGTTCTTATCGCAAAGCTATCCCGGTCGTCGCTTCTAATACTTGGGGTATGCTTTACGGAAGCGTTTTCACTTTGCTGGTTGGTTTGGTTTTAAATCAGAATTTCGCAATTCCAATGACCGCTAGATACTTAAGCTCTCTCGCTTATCTATCCCTGTTCGGATCTGTATTTGCGTTTGGTGCTTATCTATTATTGGCTGGCAGAATCGGCGCGGAACGTGCTGCTTACTCTGGCGTGGTTTCACCGATTATCGCACTGACCTTGTCGAGTATGTATGAAGACTTTAAGTGGACTCCCTACATTTTAGCGGGAGTCGCACTTTGCTTGCTAGGAAATGTTCTGACGTTATATTCGCCAAAAGCATTTACCAAGTCGGCGGGTTGATTCCTGGAGGCAAGAAGAATACACCCGTCTGAAACATCATTTCGATGATCGACTGGGATGTTTTTCTTAAGTCACGTCCTTGAGGAGCGCCGTTGTCCACGATGATCATGCCGTCATCACTTGCAGAGATATACGTGTGCCCTGGAGAGATTCCGGAACCATTCATCAGGATAGCTCCAGCCATCGGCTTATACTTTGTTCCATCCCAAGCAATCCATCCTGCTTTATAAAGCGCCATCGAAAAGTTTACGACAGCAGCCGTGCTTGACCAGATCAGTTTGTTGCCTTTTGAAGTATTGAAATCATCACTCACGCGGTAGCCCGCACGCTGATAGGCTTCACGCACAAGTTCTGATTGAAATTCAGCACAAGGGACGTTTTGGAATCCATGACGAACTGCTGTTTGTTGAACTGCGATGGACCAAGCACCGTTCAATGCAACTACCCCTGTTTTTTCATAATCCAAAGACGCTTGCTTGGCCTTTGCAGAATCAATCATTAGATAGGATTTTGGTGTTTCGACGGTTCTGTTCGCAGCTTTTCTAAGCTCACCATAGATCGCTGCCCACTTTGCACGATCTGCTGCACTTTGTGTTGTCGGATTGATACCTTTATTGATCTTAGGAAAACGTTTTGTCGAAGACGTCGTATAGCTGAACTTTGGCTTACCCGTCGTATTGTAGTTCTTTAAGAATCCCGTACCCGCTGCTGCAGGAGTAATTACAGCGAAGTTACCCTCCACGCCCTGCAAACTTCCCACGATCGAAGCAAAGATGAAAAGTCCACCTGATGTTTTATTTAACGAATCGATTTTGGTTTGTGGAAACTGAGAGGCAAATGCCGATGGAACTGATACGACTTTGATTGGATAAATAAATCCCGTGCTGGATCTAACAATTTTTCCGTTGGAATCACGGTAATCCAAGTTCTTCATTTGATAGTCGTTGGGAACTTCGATTTGTGTTCCTGCAGGAAGCTCTGCTTTGTTTTCTAGAATGCTGTTACTTTCATAACGAACGCTCATCGCTTGATTCAAAAGCATCTTTTGTGATGTCGCTGGTGTTGTGACAGTCGCACCATTATTCGAGCCTGTATCAGTTTCTGTTTCTGCTCCAGAACCGCCACCTGCGCCTGGGTCAATAATAGAAGCCGATTCATTTCCAGTTTCATCAATTGCCGTTAAGTTATTTCCTGGACCACATGCTGTCAAAGCCAAGGCCAGAGCGAAAATCCCGACTGGGAAATATGAACGAGGTACATACATTGCAAAATCCTCCGATGGTTTTTCCCTGCATCGGAGCGCTCATATTTTTTATTGAATGTTTTTTGTGTCGTGAAAGTTCTTTCCAGTCATTCGTCGGAAAGTGACTGGAATTTATTCAGTTCTGCGGATGATGTGATAACCGAATCGCGTACGAATTGGTTTAGTCGTGGTTTGTCCCGGCTTCAATGAAAACGCGACTTCCTCGAAATCGGGATCCAATCTTCCCTCGGAAAACACTCCCAAGTTTCCACCATCAGCTGCGGACGAGCATTTAGAAAACTTGCGCGCAAGTTCGGCAAAGTCTTTCCCGTCTTTAAGAGCTCGCAAAATGTCTTCTGCTTCATACGAATGTTGAACCAGAATATGGCTAACTTTAATTTTCATGGTCCGTAGTATGCCACACTCTTTCACCAATTTCACTGTTCATTTTCCAGCAGTCGGCTATCATTTATTCTTCCGTTTCGGATTTCCAATATTCACTCAACAGGAGTCATCTATGATTAAAGCTACAGCGTATGCAGCTCCCTCTGCTAAAGCTCCCCTGGCGCCGTTCAATTTCGAGCGTCGCGAACTTCGCGATAATGATGTTCACATCGAAATTCATTATTGCGGCGTTTGCCACTCTGACCTTCACCAAGTTCGCGATGAATGGGGCAAAGGCATGTTCCCCATGGTTCCAGGTCACGAAATCGTCGGCAAAGTTTCTGCCGTCGGTTCTAAAGTTAAAAAATTCAAAGTCGGCGATCTTGCTGGAGTCGGCTGCATGGTTGACTCTTGCTTGGACTGCTCTTCTTGCAAAGAAGGCCTTGAACAATTCTGCGAGCGTGGCTTCGTTGGCACTTACAACAGCAAAGGCAAAGACGGCGCACCAACTTATGGTGGCTACTCTTCGGCAATTGTTGTTCGTGAAGAATTCTGCGTAAGCATCCCCAAAAATCTAAGCCTGGCAGCTGCGGCTCCACTTTTGTGTGCCGGCATTACGACTTACTCCCCACTTCGCCACTGGAAAGTCACTAAAGGACAAAAAGTCGGCGTTGTCGGTTTAGGCGGTTTGGGTCACATGGGCGTAAAACTTGCGGCAGCCATGGGTGCTCACGTCACTGTGTTCACAACTTCCGTTTCTAAAGTCGAAGACGCAAAACGTTTGGGTGCACACGATGTGATTATTTCTAAAGACATGGATCAAATGAAAGCCCACATGGGAACTTTTGATTTTATCTTAGATACAGTTTCAGCTCCCCATGATTACAACTTGTACTTAAGCTTGCTTCGCCGCGACGGCAATATGGTGTTGGTCGGACTTCCTGATACTCCACCAACATTGGCTGCGGGCGCATTGATCATGGGTCGCCGTAAATTGGGTGGTTCCTTGATCGGTGGTATTCAAGAGACTCAAGAGATGTTGGATTTCTGCGCTAAGCACGACATCGTTTCTGATATCGAAATGATTCCGATTCAACAAATCAACGTGGCTTACGAGCGTATGTTGAAAAGCGATGTGAAGTACCGCTTCGTCATCGATATGAAATCGCTTGCTTAGTATTTAAGACCGCTTCAAGCTTAAGAGATGAAGTCATTCTCTCTTATTTTTGCAGCGGTCTTTTGCTTTTTAGCCCTTCCCTCAGAAGGCGCCGAGATGAACTTTCGCTGCCACGGCAGAGCCTATGAACAGGGCTTTTTCTTCAGATATACCGTGGAACTACATGAGAAAGGCTCACGCAGCCGCCTGACTACCAGCTCTGGTTATAGCGACTCTATGGACTATGGCTGGAGAGAGATTTCCTCCCCTAATCATGGAAAATTTGCCGTCGATTCGCCTTTTAACGAATATAAGGCCTTCCTATCCAAGGATGGCCGTCATTTCGAGCTGATTTTGGTAGATCCTACCACCAGTGTTCCAGTGGAAACCCCACCCTATGACCGCTTTGTCTGCGTCACTGATCTTTAGAATTTCCTAGTAAAATTGACAGGTTTTTCACTCTGTGGTGCCCAAATCCCCAAAGATTTTGTAAGTATCCCCGCATACAAATCTCAAGGTTTTTAGGAGGCTCCATGAAGGCATTATTGATCGCGTCTGCGCTTATTCTTACTTCTTCATTTGCATCAGCTGGTGCGATGAAAGAGATCTCTTACATGACAACTGAAAGCGTTCTTGAAACTTTGGGTTTTGACGAAAGCATCGTTTCTATCGAACAGAAATTTACAACTGTAGCTGGTTACGATCTTGCGATTATTACTATGGCTCGCGGTAACTACAAAGTGAAGGGCGTTGTACCGACTTTCAAATGTGTGACTGTGTTTAAGAAAAATTCTGACAATTGGTACGATATCGTTAAAACAGAGTGCGAAACTCTTAAGTAGGTCTTTATGAAACCCGTTAGTGTGTTCTTTATTTTGCTGATTCTTACGATCGCTCACGCTCAAGCAGCAACTTGCTTGGAAACAGCAACTAAATCTCTGCCGACAAATGCAGAACTTGTTAATGCATATGAGTGCTCCCCTGAACAAGCTGATGCAAAACCAGTTTGCTTCACAGTAGCTAAAGTAGCTGAAGGCCAATACCTTTACCAAACTCTTGAAGACTCTGTTGTAGTGAACTCTGCGACAACTAAGACGATCCAAATCGTGGGTCTTCACGCTAAATACAGCACGGCAAATGGCGACAGCAAAATCACTTCAACATTCTGGCCGAACGCGAGCTTGTTGATCATCGATCACTCTGCTCGTAAGAATTTCTTCCGCGGGTTTGAGCTACAAAAAAGCTTTAGCTACACTTGCAGATAATTTTCGGATTCAAATTCAGGAAAGAAAAAAGGGAGCTTTTTAGCTCCCTTTTTCTTTTTAGATGTTCTTTTCTGAACGAGTGAACTGTTTAAGTTCTTTGGCTGCCTTGCCCTGCTGTTTTAGTTTTGCAGGATCGCGGAAATAGATCGGTAAAGAGTTAAATCCGTGGCGGTCATAGAAGCGAACCAAAGTTTCTTCGCCCGTATCTTTGGCAGCAGATACCGCCAACTCCATCTTAAAGATCGTACGTTGAGCTGTGATGATCATAGCGCCATTTTCATAGCTCCATACACCCTCACCATTACCCAACTTATCCACTTGATAATAGAACTTGCCGTTGTCGAAAAGCACATAGCGCATTGGATAATCGCTGCCCGTTTGCAAAACCTTAAGTTCATCGATTTTGCTTTCAGCTTGAGGCCAATCAGCCGCTGGATTTACGAACTGGCTATAAAACTCCGCATCTCTTTGATGAGAAATCAAAGAACCCGGAGGGGAACAAGCTTGTAGAAAAATACCAAGAGAAAGGAGTGCAATCGCACTTACGAAATATTTTTTCATTCCTCTAGTTTATGAAATGAGACTTGAAGGTCAATTCCATTCATATCTAGGTCTGGGTCGTTGCAACACAAATGATACGAGCATTTGCACTTGTATCCCATTAGATCCCTTGCCATGATTTCGGCGAGGTTTTTATGAAACATATTATGACTCTTTTAGTGACTTCACTTGCAACGACTGTAGCAATCGCGGCGCCGTCATCTGATGTTATGTCATATCGCTGTTTTGGCAAATCAACCGATTTCGCGTTTCAGTGGAATATCACTTACAACCATGGAACTTTGTTTAAATCTCAATTAATCAAAACTTTTCCCGGCAACGATGTTCGCCGTGGCGAGTGGAAATCAGTAAGCTCGACTAAATTTAAATTCGAAGTCGAATCCCCTTGGTCCCAATACCGCACCTACATGTACCGCAACCGCCAAGTAAAACTAGGACTCGCGGTTGTCGACCCGACAACAAGTGTTGAGCTCGACAACCCTCCCTACACGGAGTTTAAGTGCTATAAGCACTAGTTTCCGAATTGGACGTTAACGTTGCTGCCTTTATCGTTTGGGTTTCCAGAACGAGATTTTGTTTCCATCAAACAATTTTGATAGCCAGCGTCCTCAGCTTTAAAAGAACGACCTGTTACATCCGTGCAGCCGATTGAAACGCTGGTTTTTGTTTTCGGAGAAGTCGTTGCCGAAGTTCCTTGAGCACCCTGAAAGCCCTGCATATCAAGCTTTTGGAAGCCATCCTTAACGGGAATTTTTACGTTTTGTTGTTCTTCTGCATAAGCAGAAACAGACATTGATACTAAAAACAAAACCGCAAGTGCACGCATGATAGTTCTCCTGAAAAATTGATACCCATAAATTCATAATGGATACTGTTTTTATGCAAGTGTTTAGCATGACTCTACACTTCTTGTTTATGTTCCCATGGAATTAAGGAAGGAGGTGGCTATGTTTGCTTCAGTACGTACTTACCGTTTTAGCCCCGTGTACATTCAAGAGATCAACGAAAAGCTACAAGATATGTTCATTCCGATCTTGGAACAGATGGAAGGATTCATTTCTTATAATTGGATTACCACACCAGATGGTCAGGGAGTGGGAGTGTGTGTCTTCAAGGATGAAGAGGGCCTTCGCGAGTCGATCCACTTGGCAGCAGAGTTCCGCAGAAATAACTTTGCCCATATCGGAATGACCACGCCAGATATAATTATTGGCCAAGTCGGAGCTCATGGCGAGGTGGAGCCGCAAACCATCCCACCAGAAACCCTGAAATCCGACGACCACCCACTCGCCAGTCACTAATGCGCCGCGCTTTTGCCAATCCTCAAGGAGTTTGCTAGTTTCAAACTTCCGATTGTGGGGGGCTAGCTTAGTTGGTTAAAGCACGGTGCTCATAACACTGGGATCGGGGGTTCAAGTCCCTCGCCCCCTACCACTTCTTTTTCTTTTGCTACAGCATTTATTTTTGGGTTTTAGTTTTTCCGTGCTGGCTTTGTCGGGACGTTTTTCAGCTGCCATTTAGGCAGCCGAAAAAGTGTACTTGCTGGGACCGCCTTCGCGGTCGCAGACGCGTACTTGCTCCGCAATAAAACGAGCCGCTGGCTCGTTTTACCGCGGGCATAACCTCGCCCCCTACTGCTCCTTGAAAAGAATCTCACCCCCTGGGGTGGATTTGGGCTCGCGCTGTTGCCTGGGAGTTTGTTCGCTTATACAAGCGTTCGCTATGAAACCTGAATTGTTGATGCCTGGTGGTTCCCTCGAGAAACTTAAGTATGCTTTTGAATATGGCGCTGATGCTGTTTATGTTGGGGTGCCACTATTCAGCCTTAGGGCTCGTGAAAACGAGATGACTTTTGAGGACCTGCGCGAAGGCATTGAGTATGCTCGTGCACGTGGCAAACAGGTTTACGTTACAGCTAATATCTTTGCTCGCAATTTGAAGCTTAAATCATTCCGTGAAAATTTTAAAAAATGGGTGGATCTGAAGCCGGACGCTTTCATCATGAGCGATCCGGGATTGATGATGATCGCAAAGGACATTGATCCTAATGTAAATATCCATCTGAGTGTGCAAGCGAATTGCATGAACTGGCAGGCTGTTAAGTTCTGGCAACAGCAAGGGGTTACTCGTGTGATCCTAAGCCGCGAACTGCGTATCGAAGAAATCAAAGAGATTAGAAACAAAGTTCCCGATATCGAAATTGAAGCTTTTGTTCATGGATCGATCTGCATTGCTTATTCGGGCCGTTGCTTGCTTTCCCATTACATGAGTCATCGCGATGCCAACCAAGGTGTTTGTGATAACAGCTGCCGCTATGGTTACAACATTCACAAGGCCGAATCCGATAAGGATCAAGAATACTTCCTGGAAGACCTTCGCAATAAGGGCGAGTTCTATCGCATTGATGAAGACGACAACGGCACTTACATTATGAACGCCAAAGACCTCTGCGTGATCGAACATCTTAAAGAGTTGCGCGAAGCTGGTGTTTGTTCATTTAAAGTCGAAGGCCGTACGAAGTCCCTTTATTACGCCTCCATGGTTGCTAAAATCTATCGCCAAGCGATTGACGACATGGACGCTGGAAAAGACTTTAACCCTGAACTATTGACGGAGCTTCAAAAGATTCCAAACCGTGGTTATCACAAAGCGTTTGCATTGGGTGGCACTAGTCACGAATCCCAAGAGTATCGTCACTCGACGTCTCGCAATTTCAATCAAAGATTTGCCGGAGTTGTCTTAGACAGATCCGACAAAACAGGCCGAGTCCGCGTGGAAGCCCGCCATCGCATCCGTCCTGAAGATGAAATCGAAGTGATCTCTCCATCAGGCGGAGCGAAATACACCGTCGGAAAAATCTTTAACGAACAAGGTGAACAAGTTCATCAAGCTGGCGGAGGCGGATTGATCTTTGAATTCGATCTTCCCCACGAAGTAGGACCTCACTCCTTGATCAGCCTTTGCGAAAAGGGCGGATTTAACGACAAGCAACTTTAAGTGCATCAGGGAGTATGATATTACTCTCTGCATGTCATCGGTTCGTATTCAGCATCTTTATGAAGTACCCGCACTTATTCCCGAAGTAGCACAATGGATCTTTAACGCTTTTTGGAGCGATAAAGGACTTCCAGATTCATCTTTTCTGGTCGAAGCACTTGGTGAAGCGACTTCTTCTGATGCGGTTCCCTTATCCCTGGTCGCCTTCATCGACGACAAGGCTGTCGGCACTATCAACTTAATCGAAAATGACGATGAAGAACGTACTCACCTAACTCCCTGGCTTGCCGCCTTGTGGGTTGATCCCAAGTTTCGCAAACAAGGTATCGGCTCCCAGCTAGTGCTAAATCTTTTAGCCGAGGCCAAGCGTTTGGGAATCTCCGAGCTTTACCTAGAAACACACTCTCCGAAATTCTATACAGATCTTGGCGCTGAGCTTATCGAAGAGATCAGTCCGAATTTTTTCCTGCTCTCTTTTAAAATTTCATAGCGATCAAAAACCACGAGTGTTTCCTCGTATCCGCCTAATATCGTTCTCTCCATGATTGCGTCTCAGTGGGACAGTCGAATTGAGATATGTTTAAACTTCGATTTGTAGACCGTATGTATTGGAGTCTACTTAATTAATAAAATTTAAGAGATTCTCAAATTTGCTCTTGAGCCAACCGGACCCCGTCCCGATAAACAATCCCACACGATTAACAAACGATGTTTGTTTGTTCACAAAAAACCTTAGCGGAACGTTTATTGAGAAGGAGTATTTCGTGAAGAGTAGAAGTTTAAACTTTAAAGTTGCGTTTATGATTGGGCTTTTAAGTTGCGGAGCCCTGGTGATTACCTACCTAGGCATCAACAGAATGTCTGACATCAACACCACCTTTGTGGATTTCGCAAAACTAGATGTAAAACGCGATCAACTGACCAGCACAGTTTTAGATGAGCAACGCCAAGCCAGTTCCACAATGAAAGATATCATTATCGAACGTGATCCTAGAAAAATGGAAAAGCTCCAAGAGAAGTTTGACGGACATAAATCAGCACTCTTTAAAAATCTAGATGAATATCACAGCATGGCCTCCCCTGAAGGAAAAGCCCTCGCAAGTAAGTATAAAGATGCCGCGAACAACTGGTTCGGAACCGCGAATAAAATTATTACGCTTTCAAGAGCTAATAAAGATGTTGAAGTCGTGCAAGTTCGTGAAAATGAAGAGCTTCCTTTACTAACGAATATGCGTGCTGCCATCAAAGACATGAACGATCTGACAGCGAAACGCATCGATGACTCTGTTAGATCTGCGGGCGAGTCTTATATAACTGCCAAAAATCTTATGATGACGATCAGCCTTAGCTGTATCTTTGTCTGCGTAGCCTTGGCCTTTGTGGTGATGAGACAAATGAGTACAGCAATCCGCAACGTTATAACAGACTTAACAGGTGGTTCTGAGCAAGTTGCTGCGGCATCGACTCAAATTGCATCATCTGCAGTACAACTTTCCGAGGCATCCACTGAGCAAGCGTCTTCACTCGAAGAAACTGTTGCGACACTAGAAGAACTGACTTCAATGGTGAAAGTAAACTCTGAACACGCAAAAGAAGCAGCACGCCTTTCTGAATCAACTAGATCGATTGCCGGAAAAGGTGAAGAGGAAATCAAACAATTGATAGCATCAATGTCTGAGATCTCTAAGGACTCCAGAAAAATCGAAGAGATTATCAATGTGATCGACGACATTGCCTTCCAAACAAATCTACTAGCGTTGAATGCAGCCGTGGAAGCAGCACGCGCAGGAGAACAAGGTAAAGGGTTTGCCGTAGTAGCAGAAGCCGTTCGTGCCCTAGCACAGAGAAGCTCCTCTGCTGCAAAAGACATCAACGACCTTATTAAATCTAGCGTAGAAAAAATCGAAAAAGGCAGCGTACAAGCTGGTCAGAGCGGTAAAGTATTAGAAGACATTCTTAATTCAGTTAAAAAAGTATCTGATATCAATGCCGAAATCGCTACAGCAAGTAACGAACAAACCAACGGAATTCAGCAAATCAGTACAGCTATGAACCAGTTAGACCAAGTAACTCAAGTCAATGCAGCAAGCTCTGAAGAAGCCGCTGCCGCCGCAGAAGAACTTTCTGCTCAAGGTGTGCAACTGATTCGCGCTATGGGAGTACTGAATGTTACGGTTTATGGTGGTCCCGCACCTGAAAGTGAGCCTTCAGTCCACGCGGCCCCAAAAGCATCTACCTCTCACAAATCTGGGAAGTCAGCAAAACCATTTGCTAACAATGTCATCCCAATGAATGCGAAAGAGGAAGAAGAAGCACTTTCAGATAAACGCACAATCCGCACTACGAGTGGCTTCTAAGAGGAGAGAGTTATATGAACGATCAATACTTAACTCTATCGATAAATAAGCAAACCTACGGACTTTTGATTTCAACAATTCGAGAAATCAACCGTATCAGCGAAATCACTCCAGTACCTGATTCCCCACCTCACGTGGTGGGGGTCATGAATCTGCGCGGGAAAGTAATTCCCGTAGTTGATCTAAGAATGCGCTTACGGTCTCCAAGTACAGAGATTACTAAAGAAACCTGCACTGTCGTCGTCGAAACTCAAGGAAAACACATTGGGATCATCGTCGACTCGGTAAGTTCAGTTATCGTCCTTGAAGAGGGAAATATCGATCGCACTCCGGTCGCTCAAGAGGGAGCCAACTACGTAACAGGCGTTGGAACTATCGACAGCAGCATGGTGCTTTTACTAGATATCGAGAAATGTCTGAACCAGGATTTAGTCAGCGAAGTTTCTAACCAAGAATCACTAGCAGCATAAATTACCTTAGGTTAAGATTGAGCGGATCGAGGAAGATCTTCCCTCGATCCGCTATTTCTATTCTTTAAAGTATTCCCGTACTTCAGACAGCATCTCATTAAATTGCTCGAGTCCATCTTGGCCAAACTTTTTCACGAAGGCCTCATGGAGTTTCTTCCATTTAGTCTCCGCTTTCTTTGTTAGAATCGTTCCCGAGGAAGTTAAGCTTACACTCTTTGAGATACCTTCACCCTCAGATACAATCTTTACCCAACAATTTTTTTCAAGAATAGCCAAAGCTCGATAAAGAGTTGTTCTTTCCATTTCAAGGCGTTCTGCGAGTCGAGCTAATGGAACCGGTTCCATACGATGAGTATTAATCAGTATAGAGTATTGGATAACATTTATCCCCACGTCCTCCAACGTTGAATCATACGCTCTGACTGCAACTCTGGACGCCATCTTTAAGTTCGTACAGACACACTGAATCGGTTTTATTTCAGGACTATTTGCCACTAACAACCTTCCCGTTCGGGTATTTCGAAATCCAGACACCAATTAATATTAATACTGCGCCAAGCGCTTGGAGTATACCCATGCTCTCTCCCGCCCACACGATACCAATTATAACCGCGACAATGGGAGGAATGTAGAACACTGAAGCAGCAGTGACAGCTCCCAACTTTTCTATCAGATAAAAATAGATTATGAAGGCAAGACCGGTTCCCAATACTCCTAAACCTAATGTTACAGACAGTAGAGCGGGAACGTTCTCAAGTATCGCGCTCATTCCTTCAAAAGGAACAACCACAGTTAAAATGAGAGACGCAAAGAACGTTTGGTAGCACGTCAATGCCACTGGATTTATTTTTAACGGCGCAATAAAACGAATTGTATACACGGAAGCACTCGCATACCCGCAAGCTCCGAGGATCATATAAGCACAACCATACTGCGCCTGGTCAGAGGAGTTTACAAATACTCGATCAAGGTTTGCAATCAGTGCAACTCCGACAGCACCTAAAACAACACCTATAAACTTTTTAGCATTCATTTTCTCTTGTGGAATAAAGGCGACCACAAATAATGCTGTTATCAGGGGAATTACACCACTTACTGCACCCGCCGCACCCGACTTAAGAATCTGAGTCCCTTTAATGAATCCCATATAAGGAATTACAATAGAAAGGACGGACAAAATAAAAAAATGGATCCAATGTTTGGAATAGCTCAGTTTAACTGACTTCGTTATAAGTCCAAAAACCATGATTGGAATCATACCAAAAACAACTCTCATCCAGGCCACTTGAACTGGGCCAATTGATTGAAGAGAGATCTTCATAAATAGGAAATTTGTTCCCCATACTAGACCCAAAAGGAGAAATATCCATAAATACCTTCCAAAAACCACAGCACACCTCTTATGATGTATATACATCATAATATGGAAAACCATTTTTTCCTATGGGAGATTATATAAATGTTAAAGATTTGCACTTCGAAACCTCCTCTTATGGCCCTAATGCTGCTTTTATCCCTCTTAACAGGAAGCGCATCCGCAACTACCTCCTACAGTGATGTTAAAACCGAGTTCATTAAAGTCGGGACGACAAAATTCGCCTATAGGAAATTTGGGGAAAAGTCTGAAATTCCTTTGGTCCTTTTAATGCACACACGTGGAAATATGGATGGATGGGATCCGGAGCTAGTGGATCTGCTAGCAGCAAAACGCACAGTGATTGCATTCGACAACTCTGGTGTAGGCCTGTCCGAAGGGCAAACTCCGGATAACTTCGCAGCGATGGCCGACGATGCAGCAAGGTTTATCTCAGCGCTGAACTATAAAAAAGTCGATGTATTAGGATTCTCGATCGGCGGAGCAATTGCTCAGGAGCTTCTGATTAGACACAACCACATAGTCCGACGAGCTATTCTTGCAGGAACCAGCGCAATGGGTGGAGATGGCGTTAATCAGTTATCCGAGAAATCGAAATCAGTGAGCACCAAAAAGGAAATGACCGATGACGATCTTCTTTACGCATTTTTTGCTCCCTCAAATGCGAGTCAAAAAATGGGAAAGCAGTATCTTTCACGCATAAAAAATCGCAAGAACGACAAAGATGTTGCTGTTTCGATGTCAGCGGTAAAAGCACAAGCCATCGCCAGAAATTCCTGGGGCGCACCACAAAGCAAACCCGATGAGCGACTAAAGAACATCTCCAATCCGATTCTTATTGCGAATGGAAAAGATGATATCCGAATGCCCACGATCAATTCATACAATCTATTTAAAGTAATCCCAAAAGCTCAGATAATTCTTTACCCAGACTCTGGACATGGATTTCTATTCCAGTACCCGAAACTATGTGCAGAAAACTTCTCAACTTTCTTAGACCAGAAAGAGGTATCTGACTAGCCCCTATTTTTTTACGTTTTGCAAACGGCGGCGAAGATCACCGAGCGTGCTTCTTGGAATTCCTAAGTAGCGAGCTGCTGCTGATTCGCTGCCTTTTTTCTGAAGAGCGAAATTAATAAGTTTCATCTCGAACTCAGAAACCACGTGGCTGTAACGTCCTTCAAGAGCCTTTTCATCGATTTCCTCGACAGAAGTATTCTTGATAACTTCCTCATACACCGGAGCACTTTGCACCAAGTGTGGAGCAATGTCGGCTGCCGTGATTTGTACGTCATCAGCCAATACGCAAGCCACTTCAATGGCAGATTTCAACTCGCGGATATTTCCTGGCCAAGAGTAAGTCATCAACAACTGCTCCGCATCCGGAGAGAAAGTCTTTTCACGATAGTGACTTTCAGATAGGAACTGCTGAGCCAAATCCATGATGTCCTCTTTACGTTCGCGCAAAGGGGGCAAAGTTACAGTGAACTTTTTAATTCTAAAGAACAAATCCTCACGGAATTTTTTATCCGCAATTAATTCTTCCAGGTTTTCATTCGTGGCAGCGATTGTACGGCAGTTTACTTTCTTGCCCACATCTTGACCGACCGGATAGATGTCGCCGCTGCTCAAAGCACGCAAAAGCTTTACCTGTAAGTCCATGCTCAATGTCGCCAATTCATCTAGGAATAAATCCCCGCCATCAGCACTTTCAAATTTCCCCGCGCGGGACTCAGTCGCACCCGTGAACGCACCTTTTTTATGACCAAATAGTTCTGACTCTGCCAAGTGAGACGGAATCGCACCACAGTTCACCGCGATGAATGGGCGAGAGTCATCATGTTCGATGCTCCACAGATACTGAGCCATAACTTCTTTACCAGAGCCTGACTCGCCACGAATCAAAACTGAATGACCAGAGCCACGGATTTTCTTAGCCGTATCGATCACAGCCTTCATCGCCGCCGACTTGGTATACAGATTTATAGGCTTAACCAGTTTTGCACCCGCTTGATGCTTCAAAGTTTGATTCTTACGAAGCAAGCGATGCAGAACGGGAGCCTTACGGATAACTTGAGTCAAAGTTTTCGCATCAAATGGTTTAACCAAGTAATCAACTGCGCCCGCCTTCATACAAGTTTCAACCAAAGCCGCCTCATCATGACCCGTCATCGCGACAACAACTGTTGAAGGATAGTTCTTAGAGATCTCTTGAATAAGTTGAATACCCACGCGGTCCGAAGACTCATCTAGCGACAAATCAGTAAAGACCAGATCGATGATTTGCTTATCCAGGATATCCAGGGCCTCTTCCATTGAATCTGCTAAAGAAACAACGTGAGGAGCAGGAATCTGCGCCTGCAGAGTTTTACGAACAAGTGTTTCGTCATCAACGATTAGAATACGCATTATTACGTCCTTACCTTTAATTCAAAAAGAGTGATCCATGGCTTCGGAATCATGTAAGCATTGACCGAACGAACCTGATCTTGAACAGGTTTTTCATCAAAGTCAGTTGTACAAAGATACGCCCTGCGACCCATGCCAACTTCTGCTAGGAACTCGAGTCCCTTTTTCGTTTCACTTAAATTTTGATCCACAACCAAGAGACCCGTTTCAACCAGATCTTTAAACACCGGGGAATTCTTTAGTTCTGCCAGTGTTGAATAGAAATAGGCATTCTGTACGCCTTGGGAAACGGCTTTGTCTTTCCAAGCTTTTAATACATTTTGGTCATCGTCCACAAAGACCAGTACTTGTTCCTTCGACAATTCGATATCTAAAGGAAGCCATGGCGGATTTTTCTCTTTTGGCATTTCGATTGTGAACACAGTTCCCTGCCCCACTGCCGTCTGTACATTTAAAGTTCCACCATTCCATTCAACCACAGATTTCGCATGGAAAAGTCCTAACCCCGAGCCGGTAGCCTTGCCGCTGGTAAAGCCGCGTTCGTACATGCGAGCCAGAACCTCGTCAGGAATTCCACTGCCATTGTCTTTAATAGCCAAAGTCCATTTCTTACCGGCACTCGAAAACTCAAGATCAACCTTAGAAGCACCTGCCTCAAAAGCATTGTTCACTAGGTTAGAAATCACTGTTTGGAATTCATGAACTTGAACCACACTCCAGATTTGCGGCTGAGAAGTTAAACCTTTCAGTTTCAAAACTTGCTCTGCAGAACGACGCACGTTTTGCTCACTTACAACACTAGCCACCAAAGGCTCCACCAGGGTCAGTCGAGGGTTTTCAACACCCGTCGATTCTTCACTCTTAACCGAAGAGGCCGATAGTTTCTGAACAATTCCCGCCACGCGAGCAATGGCACTTTTCAAAATCGCCATCGGTTCCATTTGTGCAGTTTCAATCTGCGCCAACGCCATGTTCATACTCATCAAAGGACTGCGAATATCGTGCGCCACTTGAGCGGCAACTTGGCTACGAGCTTGATCTCTCTCGGCCTCTAGCAGACGCCCCTGATTCGCTTGAAGAGTTTCTAGCATGTGATTGAGGTTTTGACCCAAGCCATCCAATTCGTCTTGAGAGTTTGCAACAACCGAAACTCTTTTGGAGTAATCCTGCGTCTTAGAGATTTCATCCAGTGTCGAATAAATTGAAGACACCTTACGAAGCAGCGTCTTAGTTAAGACTTGAGACAACCACAAAGATAGAACAATTAGAACAATACCAGCGACGATCAAGATGAGGTGAATGTCGCCGATCTCTTTATCAATAGTCGAAGTGGAAATGGTTGCGACCAGATAATAGTTAGCGCCCTCTTTATATTTCAAGGACGTCAAAACCAACATTCGACCATCGTGCCATTGAGCCCCGTCTGGATTTGCCAAAACAGATTTCAAATCGACAGCGTCCGTAAAGCTCTGACGATGGAAGTGTCCCAAGATCTCGCCACCGCCATTTACCAATTTCACGGAAAGATTATCCACATCGTGATTAATCATTTCGTTAAAGAGTTCGTTCAGCTCCGGTTGTTCTTTATCTTTTTCTAACAACGCCAATGTCTTTGAGAGCAGATTCATATGATCGACATAGGAATCCTCAAACTCTGCATATAAACGCTTAGAAATGGTGAAATTAAGAATAAGGCAGATCGCCAGAGTCGTAACAACGCCCGTCCCAAAGATGGTTAGAAAGATTTTCTTAGAGAACTTCATTTGGGATAATTGGGTCATATCCCATCTTACACAGGCGTTTTCGTTTATAGCAAGGATCGGATAGCCTTCAAAACCGCATCGATCTTCTTGTTGAAATCGAGCTCGGCGGGTATGCGTTGAAAATGAGGATGTCGCCCCCAAACCTGCTCTAATCTCCGCTCGCTCTCAAGGCTCTGTTCAAAGTTGTGAAATCTTGACTGATGCACTCCCCCGAAATGTTCTTTCTTTGGAAGTTCCAAGAACAAGACGTGATCGTACTTAGCAAGTTCTTCCTCAAGCTTTACCGGAAAGGATTTAAGGTAGTCCTCAATCCCCGGCGGCCAAAATGCCGCCCCATCAAGCTTAGCACGGTCTAAGACCATATGTGTGGCGTTGGGATTTTTACGCTGACAGACGTCTTCCAGGTTTTCCTGAACCGATAGAATAGCTTTTTGAAAAGCCCGAATCTGCTCATTATCATCGTGAGAAGGAGCGGGAAATCCGCCCTTCAACAAAACCACAGCACTCTCGGGCACCAGGGCAATCTTATCCCCTGCGATTTTTTCAATCTCAATCAACGCAGAACTTTTCCCAGAGGAAGGGGCGCCCGTAAGAACAATCTTTTTAACTTTATTCATGAACGCCCTTCTTTCTAAAGACCCAGCTGCTGTGGCTCTGGGAATTTGATCGGTGTCGATTTACGATTTTCATCAATCGCGACCAGAGTAAAGACCCCAGTCATCGATTTCGTACGCTTATCGCTATACATTTCTTCGCAATAAGTATCGACCGTGATCTCTAAACTGCTTTTACCTATTTTACTCACATAAGCGTCAAGTTCAACAATGGTTCCTGCTGGAATCGGAACATTAAAGTTCACGCGATCGCTGCTGACCGTGACATAGCACTGTCTGGAAAAACGAGTGGCCGCGATGAATGCAATTTCATCCATCCAATTCAAAGCCAAACCGCCATAAAGAGTGTTGTAGTGATTAGTCTCTCCAGGAAAGACCGTTTTAAATACGCGCGTGCGCGACGAACTTTTTCTAAGTTCGATATCCATAAATTCCTCCGCGGGATCGTTAAGCTTCCTTCAGGGATCGGACTTCCTTTGTTAAAAGGTCACCGTTGCGGGACAGCGCCAGAATGGATGCAATTCTGCATCTTCACTGGACTTCACCTGAGTTAGGAGCGCTAATAAAGTAACCGACGGGGGAATATATGTCTGCAAAAACTTATCACGGAAGCTGTCATTGTCAGAAAGTTCGCTTCACCGCGATTCTGGATTTCTCCAAGGGCACTGGTCGATGCAACTGTGGTTTTTGCTCAAAGGTTAGAAATTGGAGTATTCAGACCAAGCCCAGCGAATTCAAACTTCTCTCTGGCGAAGACACCCTCGGCGATTACTCCAAGTCAGGTGTCGCAAACTTTAGAATCGGTGATGCGATGGCGCCTTACACGAATCATCACATGTTTTGCAAAAACTGCGGAGTCAGACTCTTCTCCCTAGGCAATATTCCTGAAATCGGTGGCGACTATGTCTCCATCTCGATTCCCACTTTGGATGATGTTGACTTCGTTGAAGTCATGAAGACACCCATCCGTTACATGAATGGCAAAGACGATGATTGGTTTCACGTCCCAAAATTCACTGAACATCTTTAGTTTTTAAAACAGACGACAACTCAAATTTTAAAGATTAGCCATGTGCATACAATAAGATTGGTGCCCAGTGGTCACCGTGTTCATAACGAATACGATATTATTGGCTTTCACTTAAAAACCAATTTCCATTTGAATCTCAGTGCGTATTCTATGCGCATGGAGGCGGGAATTGTCGGGATACATAGGTGACTTTACAGACTACCGTGACTTTCTAAATTTCAAGTACAAAGAGGCTAAAGCCAAAAAGGCATCCTTTTCTCTTCAGTACTGTGCAACTCAGCTTCAAGTATCTAAGACCTTCGTAAAATTCGTCTTCGATAAAAAACGCCACTTCACATTTCCAACTCTGCCGCTTGTCTGGGAACTTTTCAGACTCACTCCTAAAGAGAGAATGCAGCTGACTTTCCTATTCTGCTTTACAGTCTCCGAGGACCCAACCCTGAAGTCTCACTTCAAAGGTGTTTTGGACGGAATCCATAACGACGTCATCACAGTAGAATAAAAAAAGGGCTCCGATGCGGAGCCCTTTTAGTTTTCTAAATTTAGAAATTAAAACTAGCCGTCTACGAAAGACTTAAGTTTATTGCTGCGAGAAGGATGACGAAGCTTACGAAGAGCTTTCGCCTCGATCTGACGGATACGTTCACGAGTAACGTTGAAGTCTTGACCTACTTCTTCCAAAGTATGATCGGCTTCTTCACCGATACCGAAACGCATACGAAGAACTTTTTCTTCTCTCGGAGTCAAAGTCGCAAGAACACGGCGTGTTTGTTCAGCCAAGTTCAAGTTAACAATCGCCTCTGCAGGGTTGATAACTTTTTTGTCCTCGATAAAGTCGCCCAAGTGCGAATCTTCTTCTTCACCCACTGGAGTTTCCAAAGAGATTGGTTCTTTAGCGATTTTAAGAACTTTACGAACTTTATCTACCGGCATGTCCATTTTATCTGCGATCTCTTCCGGAGTCGGCTCACGGCCAAGCTCTTGGATCAAGTAACGAGATGTACGAACAAGCTTGTTGATAGTTTCGATCATGTGAACAGGGATACGGATCGTACGCGCCTGATCGGCAATAGCACGAGTGATCGCCTGACGGATCCACCAAGTCGCATATGTCGAGAATTTGTAACCACGACGATATTCGAACTTATCAACCGCTTTCATCAAACCGATGTTACCTTCTTGGATTAGATCCAAGAATTGAAGACCGCGGTTCGTGTATTTCTTAGCGATAGATACAACTAGACGTAGATTCGCTTCAACCAATTCAGATTTCGCTGCATCGGCCTCACGCTCACCTTTCCAGATAGCTGTGTATGTTTCCTTAACCCATGTGTGATTCATCTCAGTTTCAGAGTCCAAACGTTTAATACGGACTTCTGCTTCTAGAGCTTGCAACACATAAGATCTGAATTTTTGATAGTTAAGACCTGTATCACGAGTCATGCGTGTCAGTTCTTTTTCATTGCTTTCAACAAGCTTCATACGCTCGGACATAGAAGCAACGTCTTTAGAGAACGTACGCTCAACACCGTCTTTGATACGACGACGAAGAGTACCGATACGGTTCACCAAGTTTTTGAACTTGATCACAACACGGTTGATCGTTTTACGGTTGAAGTTCACGGATTCGAACACAGCCATCAAAGTGTCATTCATCGCAACGAGTTCTTTCATTGCAGCCTGACGAGCTGGTGTGTTTGTTTCTTCTTTACGAAGAACTTCGAAATGTTTCGCAGCAGCCTTTTGGTACTCCGTAACTTTACCGATCAATTCGTGAATTTTATCGATGTATTCCTTTTCATCGTATTGAGTTTCTTCATCCTCAAGACCACGGAAGATCGATTTAACTTTGATACGGCCTTCATCAAGACGCTTACCAAGTTGAATGATCTCGTATGTACCTAGAGGTGACAAAAGGATCGCACGAACGATTTCACGCTCCCCTTTTTCGATACGACGAGCAATCTCAACCTCACCCTCACGAGTAAGTAGAGATACGGAACCCATTTTACGCAAATACAAGCGAACGGGGTCGTTACCCTTAACGTCTTCGCTTTCTGCTTTTTCTTCTTCATCTACTTCTTCGTCTTCCGAATCAGGGCTTTCTAGGAAGTTGCCTTCGCCCTCTTCGTCTTTCGAAGTTTCAGACAAGTCTGAAATAACTACACCCGCGGCCTCTAGGCCATGCATGAACTGGTCCAATGCACCTGGGGCAATGATTTCAGGTGGAAGAAGGTCGTTGATCTCTTCGATCGTCAACGCACCCTTTTCCTTTGCAAGCTTCAGGAATTTCTGGATTTCTTCTTTAACCAGAGCTTCCTGTTCTTGCAAAGAAAGAACCTTAACAGGCTCTTTCTCTTGTTTGTTTGGTAGGTTTTGTTTCATCAATGACCCGCCTTTATCCTTTGTTCAGAGATAGTCGATCTCTGTGTGCCTTCATAATCTGTTCCAACTTTTCAGAGCTTGGCTCGGACTTTAATTCCAGGGCCAACTGCTTTGCTTGATCGCGCAAGAAATTGTCGCGCACGCGCTTAAAGCAATCGCGCAGAAGCTTCGCCTCAGCTTCTTCATCAAATCCGGGGTCACCCTCACTGGCTGGTGCCTCTTGAAATAATAATTCCGGATGATCTACATAGGAGACAAGGAGACTGGTCAATTTATCAAACTTATTTAAGTCTTGTCTATACACATCAGTTGCTTTTTCCAGGATCTTTTTCACTCCTGGGTGAGCAATACTCGCCAGCACATTTTCATTCACAAATTGCTCAAAACTGGCACGACTTTTGAGTACCAATCCTAATAGCATTGCTTCCGCTTTTGAGGCTCCTTTGAGGGTGATTTTGCCACCTTCCACTGAGTCAGACGCGCTAGCCACTGCTGTTTGGTTAGTCGATGGAGCCCCTTGATTTGGCTGCACCGTCCTAGAGAAATTACTACGATTCTGCGAATATACAGGGCCGCTACTTTGTAGTCCTACAGCCTGACGCAGCCACGGCAGGGTCACACTCATTTTTTGAGCGGCCTCAGCCAAGTACAAATCACGCAAACGCTGATCAGGAATGACCTCAAACAACGGTTTCAGCTTATCCGCCAATTTAACCTTTTCAGGAGCGTCACCGCGGTAACCCTCCATCCAACGAGTCAAAATCAGCATAAACAGGTCAGGAGCGCGATCTAGCTCGGCTTTCAAGGCCTCTGCCCCATACTTTTTCACGTAATCATCAGGGTCCATGCTGTTTGGTAACGTCAGACCCTTTGGATATAAATCAGCTGCGAGCAAAATCGGAAGACTGCGCTCAGCCGCTTCCATCCCCGCAGAGTCGCCGTCAAACAGCGCCACCACGTTACGAGTCATACGCTTCAACATTTTGCCGTGCTCAGGCGTCAACGCCGTTCCCATGGTCGCTACAGAGTTCCTGATTCCCGCTTGGAATAAGGAAACCAGATCCATATACCCCTCTACAATAAGGGCTTGGTCTTCAGAGCGAATATAGCGAGCTGTTTGCGACAATCCATAAAGCACGCGGCCTTTAATGAACACCGGCGTTTCAGGAGAGTTTAAATATTTAGGTTCAGTTTCTTTTTTCTCTAAGTAACGTCCACCGAATGCAATAGGCTCGCCCATTGCCGAGAAAATCGGGAACATCAAACGATCACGGAAAAGATCGAAGTAACCGGGCTTACCGTTGCGAGCCTTTACCAGGCGCGCTTCTTCGGCCAAGGCCATTGGCACTTGCTTGTTTTGCAGAACGCGCTCTAAGCCGTCCCATTCAGCGATCGCATAACCAATACCGAAAGTGTCGATCACTTCCTGAGAAAGGCCACGGCTGGCAATATAGCGCTTAACCGGGTGATCGTTAGAGACGCGACGAAGTTGCTCTGAAAAATAATCAGCAGCGAGCTTATTTACTTTTAACAACGACTTCTTTTTATCAGCGGCTTGATCACGTTGTGGATCATGAGCCTCTGGAGCGGGAATTGGAATGCTGGCGCGGTTTGCAAGGTACTCAACAGCCTCAGGGAAACTCATGCCCTGATAATCGCGCAGGAATGAAAACAAGTTACCGCTCTTGTGACAACCAAAGCAGTGGTAGACTTGCTTCACTTCTGAAACAGAGAACGACGCTGTTTTTTCAGCGTGATCTGGAAACGGACAACGACCCATTAGGCCCGATCCGCTCTGTTTTAGCTGTGTGTATTGGGAGATGATATCGACGAGGTTGTTCGCCTCTGACACTCTCTCAATAAAGTCTTGGGAAAAACGCATGTACCTTCCAAAGTTTCGTTTTTTATGACCTTGGGAACTCACTTAACATGAGTCCCCGCAGGCTTTAGGCAAGGTCCAATTCTTCCGAGGGAAAAACTAGGCTAATTTAGCTTTGATAACTTCGCTTACAACCTTGTTGTCAGCGGCGCCATTGGCACGAGCGATGACTTCTTTCATCACTGGGCCCATGTCTTTTACAGTTTTAGCGCCAGTTGCGGCGATAACTTCTGTAACAAGAGCTTCAACTTGCTCGCGGCTCATTTGCGCTGGCAAATAAACTTCCAAAACTTTCAATTCAGCAGATTCTTGGTCAACCAAGTCTTGGCGGCCAGCTTGCGAAAATTGATCGATGGATTCTTTACGTTGCTTAACTAGTTTTTTAACGACGTTCATCACTTCTTCCGGAGTGATTGGGTCTGGGCGCATATCGATTTCACGATTTTTGATCGCCGCTTGCAGGCCACGAAGTGCTGTCAGCTTTAGTGATTCTTTTGCGATCATTGCGGCTTTAACATCAGCCATGATTTTGTCTCTGATTTCCATGAAAACTCCCTATGGTGATTATGACAAAAGGCGACTTTGTGGGTCGCCTCTTGTGAGTAAGAAACTATAATTCAATTAAGAACTATTCGCCCCAACCTTTACGAGATTTCTTAACCGCGCGCTTACGAGCAGCGATAGATTTCTTTTTAAGTCTTACTGAAGGCTTTTCGAAGTGTTCGCGTTTTTTAACTTCAGAAAGAATACCTGCTTTTTCGCAAGATTTTTTGAATTTACGGAACGCTGATTCAAAAGATTCACCATCTTTGATTTTAACCATTGCCACGACAATCACCTGCCTTCCCATGTGGACGAGAGAGAGAAATAAGAATGAGAGTGTATAACAAAGAGGCAACAGAGGGGCAACCCCTCGAGGTCTTAATGCGGTGTATTATAAAGATTCCCAGTTGGAGGCCGCCAGAAGTTGTGTGTATCGTTGGGGACATGAAACTTATCTATTTAATTTCATTAGCTTTATTTGCAACTGCCACAGCCCACGCAACAGCCTCGAATATGAGCTGGGCCACCCATTTATCGCCCGATTTCGTGATGGGAACCCCTCCCGCGATGAAAGCTGCCCAAAATAATCCCTCTGCCAGCTGGAATTTTGCCGCTGCCGACGCCTGCGAAGAGCATATTGCCAAGGCCGTTTGCCGAGTCAAAAGCCTTTCAGACAATGGCCAATGTTTAGAAGTTCCGGGTGAAGTTTTTGAAAACCTCCGCGCGGTTTATCAACGTTTAGCACCGCCACTTCAAACAATGTTTTGCAAAGTTCCGCAGATCTTTATCGCTGATGAGATGGCATCACTTGCGATGGCGGGATATGCGGCTCACCACTCTGATCCGACAAAAGTGATCACCTTCATGGCGATCTCCACATCATTGGTGGCAGAAAACCAATCTGCTGATGCGGTCTTTGGGTGGAAAGAACAAAGAATGTTCGGAGCGAAATCTCACCGCTATGAAGTTCAGAAGAGCGGACCCTTAGTTTCGATACGTACCAACTCTCCCATTGCGACACTTCAGTATGTTATCACCCATGAGCTTGCACATTTATTTGATTATCTGAATGCCGCAAACAAGTTCGAATGCCACTCCTCTGACAAATTTGATTGTCGTAAAAATCCAACGTCTCGCGAAGATTACCTTGAACTTTTGAAACACCAAACGCCGATTGAAGACTCCTGGGGATCTTTAAGCTGGAAGACGGGTATCGAACCAAACGAAAAAAATAATTTCCCTCTGCAGAGCAAGCTTTGCTTCTATGGCTGTACAGAAACTTTGAAATTATCAGACATGAGCGATTTCTATCTGCAATTGGACCCAACGAGCTTCGTGACTTCCTATGCAGCATCCAATCCTATGGATGATTTTGCGGAAAGCGTGGCCTTTTACTTTATGACCCAAGCCGACGATGATCTAAAATTTCGCATCAGCACTGGTCGCGTGATTTATTTTAACGAATGGCGCTGGTCCCTGATGCAAAAGAAGCATAATTGGATTGAGCTTTTCTTTGAGGGTGATCTAAAATATCCCCAATGAAGATAAGTCACGACCAAGACATTAAATGGATGCGCAAGGCTTTTGAACTTGCGCAAAAAGCCGGAAAAAACGGCGAGGTACCTATTGGTGCCGTTCTAGTTTCTCCGACCGGCGAGCTTTTATCTAAAGCCGCAAACGTTCGCGAAACTCTTCATACTCCCCTGGGCCATGCCGAACTTTTGTGTTTGCACAGAGCCGCTAAAAAACTTGAATCCTGGCGCTTAGAAGACTGCACCTTGTATGTGACTCTTGAACCCTGCGTGATGTGTGCTGGAGCTATCCAACAAGCGCGCATCGGTCGCGTGGTTTATGCCGCCCGCGATGCTAAAGGTGGCGCCGTCGAAAGTCTTTACCAAGTTCTAAACGATTCCCGCCTCAATCATCAGGTCCAAGTGACCACAGGTGTTTTAGAAAAAGAATGCTCTGAGCTTATTTCAGGATTTTTTCAAAACCGCCGTGATGAATTAAAGAATCAGAAATCTGAAAAGACCTATCGTCATCGCGCCTCGGCCGTCGTGGTTTATAAAAATAAAATTTTGGGATTCCACGCAGAAGATCCCATCTCTAAAAAGAAATATTTCTTTTTACCGGGTGGAATGATTGATCCGGGAGAAAGCGCTGCTCACACTGCCGTTCGTGAAGGCCAGGAAGAAACTGACTACAAAATCAAAGTCTTTCCTGAAACAGAATTCCGTCGCAAATATGACTTTGATTGGAACGGAAAAAACCAACCTTGCGACACGGTATTTTTCCTAGCAACACTTGATGAACCTTGGCACGAAGTCCGCGCCGTCACAGACGCCGACTATCACCGTGGAGTCGCTTGGGTTGATTTAAAAGATATTGATAAGACGTTCTCATACCATAAAGATATTCTGTGGGCTGTGCAAAAGCTCACAAAGACCGCTCGTAAAATGAAACTCTAGGAGGGTTATGCTTCATCTACTTGTATCTCTTGCACTTGCCGCCGCTCCAAGCGAAAGCCCTACACCCGCTGCGACCGCAACACCTGCGCCGACAGCATCGCCTGAATCAAACACGGCAATCACTCTGTCTCCGCAAAAAGAAGAGCTAACAACTCCTTCGACATCTAAATCCTTGATCGAGATTGCGGCGAAGCTTAACTCTACCCTGCCAGAGCAAGACAAAATCATTATTCCTTCAGCAGGCAGCCGCCAGTTTTTCTCCCTGCTAACGACGATGAAAAAATCATCGAGCAATGCAAAAACGGCAAAAGCATTTTTAAAGCTTTCTGATTTATCGATCCAAGGTTGCAACGCGTACTCTGCAAGTGGCAGCGGCAATGAACTTATGCTGACCGAAGCTTCTGAGATCTTTAAAATCACCAATGCTCAGGTTCGCCGCGAAGGCAGCATGAAAAATGCTCAAGCTTTAGCGCGCATCTCTTTGATGGTGACTCAATGTAAAGGCCCGGTACTTTTGAATCGCCTAGGAACATCTTGGCTGGAAGAGTCCGTGGAAACATTGAAAATGATGAATAAGCGCAAAATGAAAAAAGACGATATGATGCGCTTAAGAAACCTTAAAGAACAAGTACTAGCTCTTTCTGCTCAAGAAATCCTAGAGCAAAGCCTGCGCTTTGAAGTTTTGATTTCATCTGCTGAAATCATGAAGACACTTGGAGAAGCACCTCCAGCTCACGCTGAAACACCTGAAGATGTTTTCAATAACTTGCTATTATTAGATCAAGACGGAAAACCTCGCCAAGTCAGCATCGAGAAAAGTGCTGAAATCGCCATGAAGCTCCTGGATGCAGTCAAAGCATCTAAGTCTCCAATGTTTCCTGAATACACTGCTGAAATCGACAAGCAAATCAAAGAAGGCCGCGACGGAATCATCAAAGATCTTTCGTTGCAAGATTCTGGATTCACTAGTTATGAAAAATTTCGCGATGAAGCCTTTATGGATAGCTTCACTAAGAAGCTTGTTGCGGAACCTGCTTTGATGAAGAAAATTAAATCGAGCATTGCTGATCATCCCGAACTAAGCACTCATCTGTTCCAGCATCATCTGGCTCTTTACAAAGTAACTCCTGAATTCTTTGAAAAATTCCAGAAGTCCCTGCAAGAAGCGCAGAAAGAAGCTAAAAATCTAATTAAGTAATAAAAAAAGGCGGAAGTGATTCCGCCTTTTCTTTTTGATAACTTATAAAAATCTAAGTTTTAAGCTTCTAAACGGTAGCCCAAAGAAGGAACCGCTACGATACGACCGCTGAATTTTGCGATCTTGCGCTTAAGATAATTGATCTGTGAGTCCACGTTACGAGAAGTAACATCGGAGTCACCCCAGATCTCGCTCAAACATTTCTCACGAGTTACTAGGTTGTTCTTATCAGCTACTAGAAGTTTCAAGATATCGAACTGTTTTGGCGTCACGCTGACTTCTTCGTTATCGATGAAGATTTGGCGAGACAACAAGTTCATACGCAAGTTGCCTGCTGTTAGTTCCGCAGTTACTTCCGGTTCTTTTTCAGCCAAGCGAGCTTTGATTCTTAGGATCAACTCTTTCACGTGGAAAGGTTTAGAGATGAAATCATTCGCACCTGTCTCAAACGCTTTGATACGTTCATCGATAGTTGCAGCACCCGATACAAAGATAATCGGTGTGTTTTTGATTTCAGCTTGTTCGCGGACTTCACGACATACATCAACGCCCAACATGCCAGGCATTTTATAATCCAAAAGGATTAAGTCTGGCTTTTGTTCATTGATCAAAGCCATTGCCGTCGTGCTGTCCGATGTGTATTTGCAATCATATGTGGAGCTGAGGATTTCAGCCAACAACTTGCAGCTTTCTTCATAGTCATCGACGATGACAATTTTTTTAGCAGCCAAGTTTACCCCTACGTTCATGTTATTCTCGTGCATCTGCATATAAACAGAATGTCTGCTATCGAACAAAAATACAAGTTACCTTAAGTCTAGAACTACATCCCTTTAAACGGAATGCCTTTGACCTGTAAAATTTTTTTGATCGCTTCGCGTTTATCGCCCTGAATTTCAACTAATCCGAACTTCTCACCCATTACATGGGAGCCACCGACTCCACACTTTGCTTTGAGCTCTTTTGCCAAGGATTTAAGGAAGTCTTCGTTTCTTGGCAAACCATCTAGTACGGTTACAGTCTTGCCGCCGCGGCCATTTTTTTCGAGTCTGAAGATCACAGTGAACTTTTGTGTGGGATCGTCTTCAGGACGGCATTTGCATTCGCTCTTAAGCTCTTTGCAGTCAGGACACACAACGGTGTCCTTGGGATCAGTACTAAAAACTAAACGAGTATTCTTCATCAAAACTAACCAGAGCTTTCTTCAGTCGAAGGATTCGGTGTCGGTCCTTCTGCAGTCAGTTTATGCTGAGTATACTCCTTTCCGTCAAATCTAAAAAGTTGAGGTGTCTCATCCATGATCGTTGCGATATTTACGGGACGTTTCCAAAGCTTGAAAACGTTCTTCAAAGTCTCGCTCATAAAATCAGGCTGCATGTCGATGCCTTCATGAAGGTGATTCAATAATAATTCACCTCTGTTTTCGAAGTTTGCATCTTCAATACGAATGATCGGTTGACCAAAGTTCGTCATATGAAACAGCAGCTGCGCCTTGATGGCTTTGAAATTACTAGTGTCGACTTCAAACTTTTGGGTCTTTTTATTGAATTTATAGACGAACAATTTATTTCTCACACAGAAGTCTTCTGTTAAGAATTGATCAATAAATGTCACGTCGTTACATACTTTTCTAACTTCAAAAATTTTGTCGCGCCCCAGCCCAAGTTTCTTATCCCAGTGCTTGCGCTCCTTCACATCGTCACATTCTTCGAATTCGCGACCGAATTGTCCTTTGTTCCAACGCTCTTCAATGTCACGGAAAAGCTCAATACCTACTTTGTAAGGATTGTAACCATTCGGTGCCATAGCCATTGTTCCAGCATGATGATCAGCAAAATCGATGATTTCAGAATCATTCAAAATTTTTGTCGTCATCAACTTAGAATGCCAGTACGAAGCCCAACCTTCATTCATGGTTTTCGTCATACCTTGCGGAGAAAAATAGTAAGCTTCATCACGAATGATCGTCAGAACATCCACCTGCCAATCAGCGAGTGGTGCGTGATGAATAAAGAATTTCAAAATATCCTTCTCTGGCTCTTGCGGAAAGCGCTGTGCTTTCTCGCTCGCCTCTTGTTCAGCTTTGATTTTTTGTTCCTGAACGAATGAAGGAGGATTGATATAGTCGCGCATGTAATCGCGCTCGACTCTTAAAAGATAATTTTTTTCTTGTGGAGGAGGAGCCTCTGACTTTGCCACAGACTTTTCCACATAAGGACTATAACGATCGATCAAGTTTTCAAGACTCAAGCACACATCAATAAAGTTTTCGACAGTGTCTTGACCATAGCGATCCATGTAACGACGAATTCTTGTCGCGTGATTCGCCATCTGATCCATCATCTTACGATTTGTTTTCGAGAACCAAATGTTGTTCTTAAAGAAATCGCAGTGACCATAAACGTGAGCCATTACTAACTTTTGATCCATCATCGCATTACCTTCCATCAGGTACGCGTAGCAAGGATCCGTGTTAATCACCATTTCATAGATTTTAGAAAGACCGTATTCATAGCTCTTAGAAAGGTGCTCATACTCCATACCGAATTTCCAGTGTGGATATCTGACTGGAAAACCACCGTAAGCAGCGAATTGAGAAATTTGGTCATAGGTGATCAATTCGAAAATAGTTTCGAAACAATCAAGACCGGCATCTTTAGCGATTTGGCAAATGCGCTTGCGTTCCGCTTCTAATTCAGGAGTTAAATTTGCCATGGTAATTCCTCATCTCCAAAGGGTGGTTGCCCTTCCTAATAGGACCATTGAAATGAACGAATCGGTTAGCGACCTTTTCCGAGGAAGTCTTTGATCGAATCCAGAATCTTATCTCTGCTTTCGATTTGGCTCAGAGTGATTCTTTCGTCTTCGCCGAATTCCTTTTGCAGGTCCTTCAAGAACTGACCACTGCCGTATTTACTTTCGACTTGGCCATATCCAAAGACATTGCAATTAGGCAGGAAGAACTCCTGCAGCATCTTCACGCACAAACGCGTGTCTTCGCCACTCCAGTTATCCCCGTCGCTAAAATGGAATGGATAAATATTCCATTCGTTCGTTGGATAATCTGCCTGGATAATTTCTTGGCAAAGCTTATACGCCGAGCTGATCAACGTACCGCCCGACTCACTTGTTCTAAAGAACGTGTCTTCATCAACTTCTTTGGCTGCGGCATCATGGATAATGAAACGAGTCTCAAGACCCTTGTAATGCTTTTTAAGCCAAGTATTGATCCAAAAACTTTCAAGTCTGACGATTTCTTTTTGTTCCTCACCCATCGAACCCGAGACGTCCATCATGTAAATGATGACGGCTTGAGTTTGCGGTTGATTCACCTTTTTGAAAGACTTGTACTTCATATCACGACGGATCGGCAGAACCAGTGGCTCCTCTGAGTTATAAGTCCCAGAACCAATCTGACGTTTCAATGCGCTTTTATACGAAGATTTAAAATGACGAAGACCTTCAGGCCCCACCGGAGCGATACCTGTGAACTTCGTTTTTAATGAATCGATATTTTTATGACCTTTAGGTTCGATGCGTGGCAATTGCAACTTTTCACCCAAGATCTCTGCCAGCTCTTCCATGGAAAGTTCAACTTCCACCATGTGCTCGCCTGGAGCTTCACCAGCTTGACCTTGACCGCCTTCACCTGGATCACCAACATCTTGACCGGGTTGACCTTCACCTTGGCCAACACCACCAGATTGTTTGGGACCATAACGGAAATTAGGAATATCAATACGAGGAAGCGGGATCTTGACGAATTCGTCCTCCCGCTTACCAATCATTTCACCTTGCGATACGTACTTGCGAAGGTCTTCTTTGACCCTCCCCTTTACGATATCTCTAAATCGGTTTTGATCTTCCCGTATTGCCATTGTTATCTACTTTTCACATCGCCTCGGGCGAAGATACTTGCAACGTAATGTAAAACATCCGTCGCAGAGATTTCATCGTAACCGAAGTCTTTAATAAGACGTGTTTTAACGATATCAATCTTCTCTTGCGTATCTTTATCAACCGCGTTGCTAACAAGGGTTGTAAGTTTGATTGAGTCTTTTTGATCTTCAAAAAGTTTCAGCTCAATCGCCTTATGCAAGCGTTCGTTCATCTTGAAGTTAAATTTCTTACCTTCAAGAGCCAGGGCGCCAATGTAATTCATGATCTCGCGACGGAAATCATCTTTACGGGACTCTGGGATTTCGATCTTATCTTCGATCGATCTCATCAAACGCTCATCTGGTTCCTCGTCATTACCAGTGAACTGGTTACGAACGCGTTCCTTTTGAGTATAAGCTTTTACGTTATCGATATAGTTCGAGCACAATCTTGCCATCGCGCTTTCATCAGCACTGATCGCACGTTGCACTTCCGCCTTAATAATCTCTTCGTATTCTTGCATCACGACACCCAAAAGCTCTTTGTATTCAGCTTTCAGTTCTTCGTTTGAAAGAAGCGAGTGACTCTTAAGACCGGATTCCAATTCCTTAAAGACCATGAACGGATTCACGGAACCCTTATTGGATTGCTGAGCATTTACCAGCGCATTGGAAAGTTTATCTTGGATATAACGAGCCGAAATACCTTCTAAACCTTCGCGCTGAGTTTCTTTACGAAGCTCGCGCACGTTGTCTTCAGTGTAATTCGGAAGCGTTTTACCGTTATACAGTTTTAGTTTTTGCAAACGAGTGAGGTTTGCTTTCTTAGGTTTTTCCAAGCGAGTGAGGATCGCCCACATCGCTGCCATCTCAACAGTGTGAGGAGCAATGGAAATACCACGCACTTTTTGGGAGTTGAAATCACGCTTATAGATGTTGATTTCATCTTTCCAACGAGTGATGTAAGGAATATCGATTTTCACTGTACGGTCACGAAGGGCTTCCATGAATTCGTTGTCTTGCAAACGACGATACTCTGGTTCATTCGTATGACCGATGATCACTTCATCGATATGAGTTTGTGCGAATTTTTTAGGTTTTACTCTGTGCTCTTGTGATGCTCCCAAAAGGTCATACAAGAAGGCCACGTCAAGTTTAAGAACCTCGACGAATTCAATCATACCGCGATTGGCAACGTTGAACTCCCCGTCAAAGTTAAATGCACGAGGGTCAGAGTCGGAACCATACTCTGCGATCTTACGGTAGTTGATATCACCCGTAAGCTCTGTGGAGTCCTGATTCTTTTCGTCTTTCGGTTGGAAAGTACCAATACCAATACGATCGGCCTCAGAGATAAACAGGCGTCTTACGCGAACGTGTTTTAGCACGCTCATCAAATCGCCATCATAATGCTCCATCAAATGCTTAAAGATAAAACGTGAAGGAGGAGAAAGCTCACCATCCACGTGAACGCGGAAGGAACCTTCTTGGCCTTTGTTAATTTGCTCATACAAAGACGTGCGCATTTCTTCTGGAATCAAAAGCAATGGCTCTTCATTCATCGGTGATGGGAAAACTTTAACGTCTTTACCCAACAAACCTTTAAGCTCATTCTTTTCATCGATCCATTCGAACGTGTAAAGCGCACCTTGTGGTTGGTGAGAATATCTCTCCAATCCTTTTTTCAACATACGACAAATTGTAGATTTGGCACTACCCACCGGACCGTGCAACAGGATCACACGTTTTTCCGTGCCGTATCCTAACGATGCAGACTTCAAGACATTCACCAGTTTCATCAACTGAACATCAAGCCCGAAGACCGCGTCTTTACCGTTATTAAATTGATCGCTGAAAAACTTGTAGCGAACGACTTCTTTTTTGAAATCCAGATACGTTTCCGTACCCTCTTCAATAATCATGTCGAACATGCGTTGATAGGCATTCCTGGTAATTTTTGGATTAGCTTTAACCAGGTCCAAGTACTCAGAGAAAGTACCGCTCCAATGTTCTTTAGCATTGACGCTGGAGTTCTGCCAGTTGCTGATCAGCGAGTGAAGGTCAATCTTAGAGGACATAATACTCTCCCCGGTGATTTGTGACACACCTACTGACTTAGATTATGCCTCAATACTAGACGGTTAACGAGTTTTTTAATTTATTTGTATTGCCTTGAAACCATCAGGTTGTTTCAGAGTGAATGTCTCTGGTTTGAACTGGACCTCGGTCTGGGGTGATTTAAACAGCCACTGCATTTCAAATTGCGGGGCCGTAATTACAACTTTCTTTTGCCCTTCAGTTGTACGGTCTTTCCATTCAACTCGAATAGAACGTTGCTTATTCTCACACTTCGACAAAATCTTGGAACCATCTTGCTCGCAGATCCAACCAGGGCCGCGAACAGGTTCATCAAATGCGATATTAGCCAGATTCATTGGGTGCAAGCTCAAACCCATTATACGCTCAATGGATTTTTCGGAGCTCTTTCCATAATAGTATTCTTTGCGAGGGTAAATGGCATAAGCAATTTCTTTGGGAGACATAACCAAAGATGCGACTTGGTAACCCATCATCGCCGTCACATCCAAACGCACACGCTGATTCTTAATTGCCTGCATATCTATAGTAACAGACTGAGTTTTGTTATCCTTCATGTCGCGAATCAAAGCTTTGGTTTCCCATTCAGCTTTTTGGAGTGGGCCTTCTTGAACGACTTGCTTACTCGCGCAAGCGTTTAAGAACAGCGCTGCTGTTAGAAGAAAAAGACCCTGCATCAATGATATTAATTGTCGCCAAAGAATTTTCATTCCCTTAGCATAGGGAAATGCATTCAGTTAAACAAGCATTCATCATGCTCCGACAAATTTGGAAAGACAGCCTGCTCTTAGGGGTCCTAGCCACTTCATTTACTTTCTTTTCTCAAATTGTTCCCACTATCGGAGCGCTCTTGATTGCTGTGGGTCTTTTGATTTTTCAAGAACTTGCGAATCTGCGTCTGCAAAAAGGTCGTTGGGACCGTGACTTCACTCATTTACAAAAAGAATGGGTTGCCTGGTTGGTGACCGCGGTAATTTTGATGCCGACAGGAATTCTGATGGGTTCCGCATTCGCGGTTATCCACAGCCCGCAACCTATGTGGCAATCCGTTCCGGCTGGCTTTGGATTGATGGTTTTGGGAGTTCTTTTCTATTTCATCCTAAGTCATGGACTGAATCTGCAACTTGAAACTCATCAAAGCATCGCAAAGTCCTTGGACAAAGCCGCCTTAGCCGCGATGAAGAATCTTGGCTCTTATATTCCTGCGACGATCGTTATCAGCATTGCGCTTGTCATCGCGACATTTATGCGTGGGTTTGGTTTGATTCTGGTGCTGCCATTTATGTTCTACACTTGCTTCTATCTATATATAGAGATGAAGAACAAAAAGGCTTTCGATAAGAAATAAAAAAAGCCCACCAAGAAGTGGGCTTTAAGCGAGTTTCCAAGGCTCCGACCAAGGAGTTATTTTTCCGAGCGATCTGCCGCAACAGGAACTGTTTCAACAGAAGCTGGAAGTCTTGGAGAACCCATTTCTTGTTTTTCAATTGCCGTGATCTTATTTCGAATCTCTTGAACTTTACGTTTGTCAGTCTCAAGATCCGCAGCTTTACGATACATTTTCTTAGCTTTATCAACCATTGATTGTCTGTAGTAAGCATCACCCAAGTGTTCAGCGATAACACTCACTGTACCTTGATACTTGTGAGCCGCTTCCAAGAACTTGATAGATTCAGTGATCTTGTTTTGCTTGTACAAAATCCAACCCAAAGTATCCAAAACATAACCGTCTTGTGGCTCTAGCTCCATTGCACGACGAGCAAGCTTTTCCGCATCAGGTAAGTTCGTACCCATTTCAGCCCATGTGAAAGCAAGATAGTTCATACCTTGTACGTGATTTGGATCCAAATCCAATACCTTTTGCATTTCTGCGACAACAACTTCTTTATTACCCATGCGATCATTGATCGTGCCGTAATAGAATCTCAACTGAGCATTCTCTGGGAATTTCTCAAGGCCTTGCTCCAAAACTTTTGCAGCACCTTTGAAATCATTCTTTTCATCCAAAAGTGACGCATACATTGCATACACTTGTGGTTGATCAGCTCTTTCTTTCAAACCTTTTGAAACCAGTTCGATTGCTTCATCAACACGGCCCAAACCTTTTAGTAAGTAAGCAGCGTGAACTGTAGATTCACCGTAGTAAGTGCTTGTCGTTGGGATCTTTTTGAATTCACGGATCGCTTTTTCAGCTTGGCGTGTTTCTTCGTAAACTGCTGCCAAGTAAAAACGGATCTTGTCTGATTCTGGAGCTTCCTTCAGGATTTGCTCTAGTTTATCAACCGCAACGTCATAACGTTTTTGTTCAATCAAGATCAACGCCATCTTCATTTTGATATTCAATGGCTCATCAGAATTTGCTTCAAGCACTTCCAATTGATCGTATGCTAGGTCGTATTTACCTTGCTCGATATATGTTTGCGCCAACACATCCGCGATTTTAGGATTCGGAGTATTTTCTTTTTGATAAGCACGGTACATAGACAATGCTTTTTCATCTTGTTTTTGTTTCGAGTACAATGCACCCAAAGTCAAAACACCTTCAGCAAAATCTGGTTTCAATTTCAAAGATTGTTTGAAAGAAGCCTCTGCTGCTTTTTGGTATTTCTCTTCAGGCTGCTCCATGCGCACACGACCGATGTAGTAGTGAGCTAGATATGGAGTGTTGTATTCAGGATTTTTCAACAACGATTCAAAGTACTTTACCGCTTTGTCTGATTGCTTTTGCTCAGAATACAAAGCACCAATGTACAACGGAGCCTCTGTGTTCGTTGGAGAGATCTTCATCACAGCTTGGTACTGATCCATCGCTTTTGGATAAAGCTTCATAGATGAATACAAACCGCCCAACAACAAGTGACCATCGATGTTTTTTGGATCTTTTTTAACGGCTTCTTCAGCTTGCGCCAAAGACTCTGACAACATACCCAATTTTAGATATTCCGCCGCCAAACGCATATTCACCGTTGGCGAATTCGCATCATAAACCAATGTCAACTTGAAGGACTCGATTGCTTTATTCGGATTGCCCTCTAGAGCATACGCCTCACCCATCGCGAAGTAGTAATCCGCTTGAGTGCGCATATAAAGAGGATCCAAAGTTGCTTGGCCATCTTTCGAAGTAATAGCAGGAGGAGTCAAAGATGCAGGTGCACGATTGTGATCGTTGAAAGAAGCCTCGTAGTACGTGGCCTTTTCAGAATCATGTGAGGTGAATGTCGCGCACGCAGTGAGGGAGATTAGTAGCGGTGCGATAATTCCGGCTCTAGTGTAGAGAAGCATGAGATCTCCTTGGTCACTAGGCTGTTCGGTGAGATGTGTAAAAACCTTGACGAGGCCTCGCAATAACTTGACCCAAGGACAGGACCAGGAGTTCTAATTTTGAGACATACTCAAGACCACACCGATATCGTCGCCCCCAAAACTGGGCTGACCGGAAATTTTCTTGTCTTCGTTATCTAAGTCTTTGCTCTCGACTTTGGCGTTGGGTCCAGATGACCAAACCAAAATACGGATGTTCGAACTGCGTTCAGCGTTTGGTAGTACGCGGTAACGATACGGCTGGCCCCAAGGGTCCGTGCCCATCGTTCCGGTCGCACGCAGGTTGTCTAAATCGGTTGCCGCAGGGCTTATTGAGGCTGGTAAACGGCCTCCAGAGGCCTGTTTCGGCGCCGCAGAAACCTTTGTCGCTTCGCGGTAAATCTGTACAACTTGGTAACCAACGACCTCTGCTTTCTGCAGAGCGGCTTTCGTGTCGGCGTCTTGGGCGGACTGGTTCCAGGGGGCTGCGATGATGGTAGCGGAGAAGCCAAGAAGGCCCAGCAAAGTCAAAACCCCTGATGACTTAAACTCTTGATTTTTCTCATGTTTCATTAATCTACCACCCACAACGTATTCGACCCTAAATACGTTTCGGAGGCTTAGAACTAAAACTTTAGACAAAGGTCTAAGATTTATTTGAAAAAAACAAACAGGGGTTTGGACGCTTTAGATTTCTCAAATCGATTGAAATTAACGCCTAGAGTCTTTTCTTTTGATTTGAGGACCGCTTGACAAGGCATGGCACCGGGGATAGGTTGCGCCCATCGACAGGGGGACGTGCTGAATACTTTAGCACATATCTCATTGGATATTTTGGGTAAATTTCAAATTGGGAGGCACTTTTGATCAACCAAAACGAAACAATGACATCTAAGCCAAACTCTAAAGTTAAGATCATCAAGCGTTATCAGAACCGCAAACTTTATGACACACAACAAAGCTGCTACGTGACTTTGGACGACATCGCTAAAATGATTCGTACAAACGAAGAAGTAATGGTTATCGATAATAAATCAAAAAACGATATCACTGCTGCGACTTTGACTCAGATCATCTTTGAAGCTGAAAAGAAAGCATCTCAATACGCTCCTCTTTTCACACTTCGTGAAATCATCCAAAACGGCAACGGCAGCATTTCTGGCTACCTTGCGAAACTTGGTGCATTCCCACAAGATTACATGACTAAACAACAAGTAAACACAGTTGTTGAAAATGCATCTGCGGAAATGAAACAAAACTTGGAAAACCGTGTTGCTACTGCTGCAACTCGCTACAACACAGACACTACTGCTAAAGTAGCTGCTGAAAAAGCAACTGTTCTTCCAGGTCTTCAACAAGACGAAGAAACTCCGAATCTTCCGGGTTCTTCACTTGGTTTGAACAACTAATTCTGTTTCGACAGATTAGTATGAAGAGGCTCAGCTTAGGCTGGGCCTTTTTTTTGCCTTTTTTCTATTTTAATGAGCGCCAAACTACGAATTTTTTCTGGCCCGGCTTGATTGTGACCTTCTGATTGTACAGAGCCTCACCAGTTGGTGTGCCCGCAAGACTTAAACCTTCTAGATTAAATTTATACTCGCCCGGTTTCATAGGAATTCGGATCAATTGAATTGTCTGTGGCAATGTTGACCACTGACGAAGATCCGCACGATCCGCTAAATTCATCGCTAAGAAAGTTAAATCCCCCAGCAATTGATTCTTTTGACGAACTTGATCGGCCAAAACTGCTTTAGAAGCAAAGCCCGCCAAGCGTTTCGCGACTAGAATTCCGTAGTCTTCCTTCAAAGTTTTGATCGCGGCCTCTTGAACATCATAAATCGGATGACTCACAACTGTCTCCCCGCCATCTACGGTGACTCTTGCGATCTTTGTTTCGCTGGGAGTGGGATAAAGTGCCGGCAAACGATATTCATTTTGTGCTGTATACTTTCTTGGTCCCCAACCTTGTTGATAGATAATCACAAGTTCGCCCAAGGATTTATTGTACCAATCTGGATTTTCTTTCACTTCAGGGAATTTCTTTCTCCAGTCTTTGTAGGTATCAGGTCTACGAGCCAATTTAGCCGAGCGAATAAGGTCTTCGCCAATATGTGGAATTGTTGGATCTAACTTATACGCCTCTTGATAGGCGATGTAGGCATCGTCGTAGTCACGATTTGCTTCCCAAATCACAGCAGAAAGATACTTACTGAAGGGATTTAGTTCAAATTTCTGTTTTTCTTCCTGACGATACTTTTGATATTTCTCGTTGATACGACGAGCTTCAACCAATGCATCATCCAGCTGCCCCAGTTCCAAAAAATTCATCGCCAAATAGGCATTGATGAAAATCTTTTCGAAAGTATCACCTTTATACTGAACCATCTCTTCATTCAGAGCCAAAGATCCCGCCACTCGAGAGATCGATTGGTAGTCCACTTGCTCTGCCAATTTATCAGCGCGCAAAAGAGTGACGTTACTTTCTTTAACTTTTCCGGAAATTTGTTGGGCTACGCCATAGTCTAAAAGATAAACAAGCTGGTCGCCGTCTTCTTTATTCGCGAGAGGTTCTAATTCTTTAAGTGCGGTTTCATAGTCGTGAGCGACTAAAGACGCACGGGCTTTTCCGACCTTGTTTTGGTAGGTCGCGCATCCCGTGGTTAAAAGAAGAAAAAAAAGACCCACGTAGGGCGTGAGTCTTTTCATAGTCATAAACATTATAGACCGATTGATTTTTTCTTAAATACTTTACGAATTTGTTTTTGGTCTGACCAAGTGATCATGCTTGTTTTCAAGTTCGTCAAATTCAATGTCAGCTTGTAGTACACGGATTTGTCTTTACCAACTTCTTGCACGATAGAATCCAAACGACCATTGATGATGAAGTCTGCACCAACTTGACCGCCTGGGCCTTTTTTAGTTTCAGCGCTCGTCATGCCAGAATTTTGGTAGTTGTATTCATCAGCGATATCGCCGCGAGCTTCTTTATCGATGAACGCTACTTTACCAGATTTCATCAACTCAACACGGATCATATCCATGATGCTTTGAGTGTCGATGTGTTCGCTTGTTTTGTTTTGCAAACCAGTCACGATGACCACTGGCATTTTTTTAGCTTGAGAAATTGCCGGAGATTGCAAGGAGCTTGCTACAAGATCGTGAACAGCTTTTTGCATATCTGTTTCAGACCATTGATCGTTCAACAGATTTTCTCTGTTTACATCGTCATAATCACCTTTAGTGAATGCCTTGGGACCACAGCTCGTAAGAGCCAACAATGAAACAGCCGCTGCACCTAGTAGCAAATTCTTGATCATAAATACCCCTTGTTCTCGGTAAGTCTATGCCTAGGATTTGTCAGGTGCAAGTCGTGCCCGTACGCTTCCAGACGGCCGTCCACTTTTCGGTCCTGACCTGACAAACCTTTCCATACAGAGGTCTTTATAAATTGCATTGGGCACGGCGCATGACAGAGATCACATCCAGCTCCCAAGCCTTTGAATGCCTAAAAGAAATCCTAAACCCCTATGCGGAAGAACTCTGGGTCATTGCATTAAACCCGCAACTCAAAGTTATCGCTAAGGAGATGATCTTTCGTGGCACTGCGGATCACTGCCCTAGCCATCCTCGAGATATCTTTCGTTTCCTTATTCTAAATAACGCCAGCTTTTTTATGATGGCGCACAATCACCCCAGTGCGAGTGTGCAACCTTCTGATCAGGATTTAGTGACCACACGTAAAATGCAAAACTGCGGTAAGCTTTTTCAAATACCTCTATTGGATCACATCATTTTTAGCGAGAAAGATTATTACAGCATGGCTGATAATGGATTTTTTAAATCTCTTAGAAGAGTGCGATAGGGAGAGCAGCTATTGAACTGCGCCACCGCTGGATTGTGTTGGATTAAAGATATCCATGCTTCCAGGAGTTCTTTGAATTGGCATAACTTGTTTCACACGATATTCGTCATCAAGAATAACTCGGTAACCACCGCGAGCTGCGTTTTCAACAAACTGACGTGCGTACTCTGCTTTGTAAGCTTCAGAATACGCGGCTTCTTGTTCAGCATTGAAAAGTTCTTTTTGAATCACGTCATGAGGATTTGAAGGAACGCCTTCTTGACGAACACCACGACCCAGAATGTTCGCGACCTCTGCCGCTTTTGAATCGTTTGCTAAATCCAAACCTGAATCTGTCGGATTGTATGTGGCTTGAGCTTTTGTAGAGTTGAAGTCTGCGCCTGAATTTTCGATTTCCATACGACGCTTTTCGAATTCCATTTTTTCATTCGTCAGCATCAGATGTTTATTCACGGCTTGCTCGAACTTGGCTGTTTTCTTTTCGCCTGGAGCACCTGTTGTTTTAGCGCCCTCGTTTCCCAACGACATAATAACAAGCACCGCCGCTCCTATTAATAGAAGCAGACCCAGTAACTTCGTATTATCGTTTTGAGACTTATCTGAGGCCATCATTAGTAATATCGGCTAATTGAGACATCTCTTGAAGAAAGATGAGCCTATTCGCTTCTTAACCAGGATCTGAAACCCTCTCAGCTTATACGGGACTTAAATACCTGATAATGTCAGCAATTTTACGTCCTTTTGACTAACTTTTAACCACTCCTTCACACTGGCCTGTCATATAGCAGCTAAGGAACCTTATTCTGGGTCGGCACGATTGGTGAACTAGTGTTCTGTGACATTACACCAAAAACCCAAGCTTCTCTTGAAAGGAAGTCTTCTAATGAAAACGATCGCAAAAATCACTGCTCTTATGGCCTCTGTTGTTGTTGCTGCTCCTGCATTCGCTGCTACTCAAGCAACACTTAAGCTTACGGGCTCTGTACCAGCATCTACTTATATCACTATCGCTTCAACGAACGTTGAAACGGGTGCAGTTGAGCAATCATACACAATTGATTCTGCGAAATTGACGACAAGTGGTTCTAATAATGTAGATAACATTGCTTACGTTTTCGAAACTTCCAACCGTAAATCAGGTTACACAGTAACGGCTTCTTCTGCTCACAACGGCAAGCTGACTCTTGATGATTCTTCTGCATCTGATGCCGCTGCAATCAGCTATGCATTGATGTATAACGGCCAAGAGAAATCTTTGTCTTCTTCTCAAACAGTAACTGATATCAGTTCTCTAACTGGCAAAACAACAAACACGAAATCTGTTGGTTTGAAAATCACTGGTAACCCAAATGCTCTTGAGGGTACATACAAAGACACAGTGACTTTCACAATCACTGCTAAATAATTTAATCTTAAATTTTGCGATTTAAAGCCCTTCTGAAAAGAAGGGCTTTTTTTATTCTGCGGATTGAACCGTCAACGTAATGATGTCGTTGTAGTTTCCGGATTGATCTTGAGTGTAGCTTCCGATAGTCACAGTTGTCGGCAGAATTTTTCCACTCGATGGAGATGTTCCCAACTCTCTTTTGACCTGCACAGGATTGCTTGCAGACGAACCTAAGTTCACAGATGTTCCGCCAATCGAAATCGTATAAGGAATATAAGCCGCAGCTGTTTCGTGTTTCAGGCGTCCATTATTTTGAGAAGAAGCATATAGAATATATCCCGCATTGTATTTAACAATAACGTCACAACTGCGAGTTGTCCCTGTTGCGAGTGTTCCGAAATCCATGGTCTCAGTGACGTCAGCGATATTAAAAGATCCACCGGATGGCACCACAGAAATATCTGCTCGCTTCGGAGCATTCATATAAAATGCGACTACAACAGAGCGAACGAACTCATACCTAGACAATGTCCCCTTATAAAGAGTCGCTGTGATCCACTCTGAATATGTTCCTTGTTGTCTCCACGGCGCTGACAAATCCACTGTCACCCAGTATGGCAAAGACACTTGAGCGTCGTTTCCGCCCTTATCTGGCAAAGAACCACTAAGAACATCATTATAGTCATTAACTTGTGGGAAGTTCTTTAAGACCTGAGTGTTGCCGGAATCTTTGTACATCTGAAAAGGCCATGCGGATAACCAGTACTTTAACGATCGCGAAGCATAGTTTGCTGACAGACCATAATCAAAAGTCACAAAAAAACTGCAACCCTTAACTCGTGTATCCGCCTTAATAATCATGTTCGACGTGATATTTGGATTCGTCGTTAAATCAAATGCCGTCTGCTGAGCTTGCAGCTGAATATTTCTACAATCATCGTTATCGGCGAAAGCGGCGCCAGATACCAACGTCGTCGCAAGGAATGCTAGAGCAAGTTTTATCATCGCTCCTCCTTCGTGACTTTCATGTCACCCACGTTCACTAAATTATTTGGATCGTCAGGAACTGTCAGAGAGATTCCTGATAACTCAGGACGATCTGTCACGATTCGATAGTTTCCTGGAGAAAGGCCTTCGATAACGAATTGACCATCTCTGTTTGTAAAGAACGTATTATCCACAAGCTGACCTTGATCGTTGATCACGTCGGCAGCCACCAAGCTCAACGGTTTGCCATCGGCAAGTACCAAGCGGCCTTTAACCATGACTTTGCGATCAAATGCAGCTTCGATCAAAATACCACTACGGTAAGTTGGCATCACACCGTAGTACTCTTTATCCAGCAAATACCCTGTGGGTAAAGTTGTGGAATTCAAGTTAACCATATAGCGGTAATATGATGTGCGATCTTTTAAGACGGTTGAACTGCGTGGGCCCAGCTGCGCCTCACCCTTCACACCCATCGGGTTGATGATAAGCTCGCTGTTTTTCGGGAAGTTATCAGAAGCAATCAACACGAAGCTATCCGTGATGGGCTGAGTGAATGCTCCCCTTGTTCCCACCCAGGCAAACCCTGTTGAGATCCCCAAGGTCGTTGTATTCAAATCCTGTCCATCCGTAGATGTTGAGAATTGATCCAAACGATAGCTTGCCGGTTGAGTTAGGTATTCAACAAATAACGTACCGTTAGTAGTTTCGCTGACTCTTTGTAAAGACGCTGAAGCTCTGAAGTCATCATACTGATAGTAGTTGTTACGATTTACAGTCGCTGTCGTGCTTTTTGTTAATGTTTCGTGATAAGCGCTCACGCTGTAACGGCCTGCGGGTTCAGACCAGAAATACGAGATCAAACCACGATCCTCTGTTTTATCAGAAACCTCACGGACCACAGAGAATTCAATTCGGTTAGAAACATTGATCGGATAGCTAAAGTTTGTGCGATAGAATCTTCGGTCTGAGGATCCCGCAGGAACAGCTTCATAGCTTCCCCCCACACCGAACACAGCGCCCATTCCAAATGTTGTGGAGAGTTGTAAATCATATCGGCGAAGCAAGTTAATTTGCAGACTATCGATCGCAGTTGGTTGCTGAAAATTTGGATCTCTGACTTGGATTTCTGCCGCTGCTACAAACGGAACATTATAGCCATACATACGATCCAAACTTCGATACGTCAGACGATTACCCCAACCACCTTCGCCATTTGCTGTTCCGTAGGCTGAATCCAAAGACGCCAAACCCCAAGGTGCAATTTGTGTTAACTCCACACCGGGCATGGATTTATCTAGATAGTTTTGAAAGTTAAGACCAAAAGTAAATCGATCTGTGACTCCCCAACGATGATACAGGGACGAAAAAACTCCATCTCGGGAATAAGTTCTGTCGCTTTCAAACTCCACCCAAGGATTTCCGAAGTTATAGGAGAATTCTTGAGTGCCTTCATTCAAAACAGAGTTTTCAAATAGCAATGAAAAGTCATAAGTTTCCTCTTGGCCCAGATCATCGCGAACTTTGATTTTTACATCACTCAGACCAATCGCGATTGGAAAGTCGCGAACATTGAATCTGCCAGGCCCCAGACGCTGCTGACTGTTCAAAACACCATTAATATATACTTCGACTACTGACGGTCGCTTAACTTCAATCTCTGTTCGACTGATCGGACGTAGTGTTCGGTAGGGCTGAATCGAAAACTCACGGCTGAATGAAAATCCCCCCAATGACGGAGAACTTTGAAAACCTCTGGAGTATGTTGTCAAATCTCCCAAGGTATAGCGGATCATTTGCTCTTCATCGTCTTTACGAATTCTTGTATCCTGACGAGACCAAGCATACTCAGCATGTTCTTGAAATTCGGTCCCCGTTTCTAAAACAAAACCTTTGATGTTCTCGATAAGCTCCATGCGACCCACTAAAGGCAGCTTGCTATTCGCAGAAGAAACGCTGTCCCCGTACTGATAGGGCTGACTTGCATAAAGATTCAAGTAACCACTATGCCCTTCGGGTCTGTAGTATTTGTTTTCATCCACCTCAATATAGGTGACGCTCATTTCTTTGGGCTTACGATAGTTCAAGGGAATATTCAAAAGTAATTCAAGGTTCGCTTCATTCCATTCAGGCTTCAATCCGGCCGCATCCAAATTCGCAAAACTTAAAACACCTTTGGGCTGAACTAGTGATTTAACGATCTTATAGTTGCTATCTTTAAGAATTCTTTTGAGCGCATCCATCAAAGGACCCGCCTCCACCATAAATTCTTTACGGGAGTCTCGGGGGAAAACCCATACCTGCACCATCTCTCGACTATCGAGCATCACTGGTGCCATCAGATATGGCTTGGGTAAATCAGGACGAACTCCCGCAGCGGAAGCTATACCCGATACCAAGAGAAAAAGAATTAAGATCAGTGATCTCAATCAGCGGACTCCGCAAACTCTACAGATACAGTTGCTTCATTGCCTTTTAGAGATTTCGACAGTGGCACTGAAACTGTTTTTTGAGTTTTTGCCAGGATGTTCGTGCCTTCAATACCTTGAGGTTTTTTAATTTCCTCAACGACTTTGCCTTTTTCTAAGACCTTGAAGGATTTCACATAGACGATCTTATGAGCTGTTCCATCATTCGCAATCGTGACTGAGATATTCTTGGGAGAACTTACTTTGACATCTTTAACTTTGATATCAGCCGCCACATCTTTAGGTGCGACGTAGGCTGAAGCTACGTACTGAAGCATGAACGTTACATTGGCGCCGGTTTTTTTTGCAGCCTTTGCGTTTGTTTCTTTCAGCTCCACCGGCAATTGAGTCGCGACGATGCGATAAGCTTTTTCTTCTTTAGGAGTCTCACCAGTGAAGGTGATGCGCACATTTCTTTTTTCCCGCGGAAGCAAAACGACTTGCTCTGGATAGATTGTGAACTCGCTGGTTTTTTCGCGCTTTTCTTGTCCGGTGCTTTCGTCACGCGTAAACACTTCGACTTGTACCGGAATTTTTTCATTCGTCGGATTGTCTAACGTCACCACTTGCGTGGCAAGCTTACCCGATGGTGCAAAAGTAACCACCATAGGATCTAAGCGAAATGCGAATGCTGGTAAACAGAATAGAATAAGAGGAATTACTGCAAAGAACTTCATGCTCCCATGATAGTCGCAGGAAAATTACGGAGCAACGATAGTGACTACAGATGCAGGAAATCTGCTAACAGTCTGGACCTTAATGGATTGGGAGCCATTATTAACGGCAACGACCTTTTTAGTGACCGGATCGAGGCTAACAGAAACGTTAGCTCTGAGTGGCACGTGAGCAACCAATTGCAATGAAGCTCCGCTGCTTGCTTGAGCTGCTGAGCCTGTAATCACTGCCAATAAAAAGATGCTTTTAGTAAGTGCCGACATAACATAAGAATCGGCTTAACTAGACCAAAGCTTTAGGACATTAGTTGTGTATTTTTCTCTTGTACAGGCGGGAAGATCGGTAAAATCACTATAAACTCGGTCCCAACGCCCTCTTCAGAACGAACCTGGACCTCACCGCCATGATTTTGCACGATTCCATAGGAAATACTAAGACCTAATCCTGTTCCTTGGCCCACGCCTTTAGTCGTGAAGAAAGGATCGAAAATCTTATCGATGGTTTCAGCGCTCATGCCTTTACCACTGTCTTGAATTGAGATTTGCACCCAACCGGATTTATTTTTGCTGTCCTTATTAGGTTTGTAGTCTCTTAACGGTCTTGTTGAAATCCAAATGTGCCCAGCACCATCAATCGCCTGCACAGCATTTGACAAGATATTCATGAACACTTGATTGATCTGACTGGCATAGCAATGGATATGCGGTGTTGGCTCATACTGACGATGAATTTCCAAACGCCCTTTAATCTCCCCTTGCAGAAGATTCAAAGTCGTATCTAAGCTTTGATGCAAATCGATCTCTTGCAGCTTTGCTTCTTCCAGACGAGAGAAATTTCTTAAACCCAATACGATGTCACGAGTTCTGCGTGCACCGTCCTGACAAGACGTAATGAGCTTTGGCATATCTTTCACGATATAATCAAACTCATATTCTTCTTTTAGTTCAGGAAGTTTTTTTGCGTCTTTTTCCGCAGCTTCCACAAGCTTGATAAGCTTATCGCCGTAATCGCGCAAGTAAGTCATGTTTGAGTAAATAAATCCAATCGGATTATTCAACTCATGCGCCACACCCGCAACCAACTGACCTAAGCTCACCATTTTCGCCGAGTGAACAAGTTTAGTTTGCGTGTCTTTAAGTTCTCTATTTGCGGACTCGAGCTCAGTGATTTTTTTGCGAAGATCCGAACGGGCCGTCCAAATCTTTTTACTCATCTCATTGAAGCTCTCTGTCAGAAGCCCGATCTCTGTGTCGTTCTTAACTGGAATCGTCACAGCCTGCTCTTGAGACTCGAATGATTGTAAGGCGTCGACAAGATCATAAAGAGGCTTCAAAACCCAGCTTGATGTTACTAAGATCGTAAGAATAATCAGAACGATCACAGCACCCACGACAGTCATAAACGCGATATTCACGTTTCTTAAAACTGCTGCGGATTCACTCTTAGAGGCTCCTAGAGCCACATAGAATTTTGAAATACCCCAATCCAAAGGCTTCACTAAAAAACCATAAGGTGTGCCACGGACGTTTAAGTCAAAGAACAAATCATTGCTTGGATGGAAGTAAGTTTTAAAGAATCCTTTTTTATAGAGATAAAAATCCTGATGGCTAGCTGCCACCATGTCTCCATTATCTTTAAATAGAATCAACTCAAGCTTCAGGCGATTTTTGATTTTATTTAAGAACGCTTGGTTTAGATCAATGACCTGCTCGACATAACCAATAAGTCGTCCATTATTATTAGTTACTTGTGAAATCAGAATCAGATTTAATTTATGACCTTCCCCAGGTTCAGCCACGGCAACTTCTTGGGCATTTTTTACTTCTGCCATGTACGTCGCAGACAAGAATACCGCTTCTAGTCCCGGCATAAAGCTACGAACGGCACCTTTATTATCCTTAAAGACCGAAGCCAGCATGCGGCCTTCACGATTAAAGAATGTCAGACTGGAAGTATCGTCATTACGAAGCCAGTTGGTCGCAACATTGCGAACGGTGTTTCCGTCACCCATCGATAAGTGATAAGTCAGGCTTGGATCGCGTAGGAATCTTTCGCGGCGCTGTTGCAGAATTCCGCGGTAATCATTCAGCATGATTTCCACTTCGCGAGCATTACCAGTCAGACGCTGAGTGAGCTCATAGTCGATGGCTTTTTCATACTTCTTCATCGAGTAGTATGTAACGAAAGCCAATGGCACGACGGAAAATAAGACCGACCACACGATGAGAATCGTGCGCAGCGATCTTTTAGGTTTCCGTCTTAAGGTTTTCACTTTTTGTCTTCATCCACGGTGATGATCAGACGAATGATTCCATCAGGCATGATACGAGGATGCTTTTCCTTGTTCACCTGAACTTTGCCGTAAGTACCCAGGAACGTCGTCAAATCTTGGTATTTAGCTTGAGGCAATGTGAAGTGATAGTAAGTTGAGTTCGGTGACTTCTGCCAACCAAGTTCAACTGCACCGGCTTTTCGACCACCCAACTCTTTGATTTTTTCTGTGATCTTAGGACCCACCACTGAAAGATTCGTCACCGCGATTTCACCACGGTATAGGAATCCGCCGGAAGCTGCTGATTCAGTATCATCCTCATCCACTTCAGGTTTTGCAGCGGTCGCTGCAGCAACCTTTGCAGGTGCGCTTGGTGTTGGCGATGGAGATTGTGCTGGCGTTGGTGATGGCTTTGCCGCAACAGTTGTCGTCGTTGTCGGAGTCGCCTTCACGTCTGCTGTTGGAATTGGCGTCGGAGTTTGCAACGGCTTATCAGTTTTAGGCTCTTCATCCACAAACTGTGGCTTGTCTTCAACCTGTGCTGCTTTTTCAGCCTTAGTGACTTCAGCCAGAACAACTTCTTTAGAGTTGCCACTCATACTGATTTGCAAAGCTTTTTGCCAAGGAGCTACAGTCAACAACGTCACGATCACTGCAACAACAACCAAGGCTTCCAAACCCCACTTCAATCCTTGAGGCCAACGATCAAAGTTAGATTTTTGCATAAGAACTGTCAGATATGTTGATGGAGTATTGATTTGCTCGATGATTGGTTGAGACACGATCGTCCCCGCCAATTCTTTTGCATACACTTCACCATTTTGGATTTTATTAAGATCTAGTTGGGCATCGCGGGAGAATTTAACATGATCCTCCACCGCCGCTTTTCTTTCTTCATCGAGCATGCCCGACAAATAATCGTAAAGAAGCTCATGGCCTATAAAAGGAGACATCTCCCTTTTGCCTTTTTTAGACAGTGGTATGTTGCTATCGTCCTGCTGTGCCATGCTTCAACTTACCCACACCTTGAGTCATTGTTCCGAGCTTTCGCAAAGCTCTACCCAAACGATAGCGAATGGTTCCTTGAGTAATCCCAAGGCCTTCAGAAATATCGTTATCATTAATATTTAAAATTTTTGACCAGATCACTGTTAACAGCTCGTCTTCAGAAGCTGTTTTTTGGAATTCGCGCCAAGGCCCTAAATCAACGCCTTCAGGCACAAGCCAACCCGATTCGACCGTTGTATTCGGACGACCGCGAGTTACGCGTACTTTATATTTATCCCAAGTGACTTTTGTCGCCGCAATAAGGGCGACTGGAGTGGAAAGTTCTGGATTGCGGCTCTTTTTATCTCGACAAAGGGCTAGTGCCTGAGTGGAAGCTTCGATCGCCCTTCTGTCATCTAGTAAAGCAAAGTAGAAAAACAAGGCGATCGATTGAATGTCGGCTTCGGTCATGCACTTCCTAATATATAAGTAGAGTGACCCTTATGTTAGTCCACTGTCAGCTGTCTGAGAAGATCCAGCTGGTCTAGAACTTTACCAGAGCCCATAACTACACAACTCAAAGGGTCTTCTGCGATTGAAACTGGCAATCCTGTACGCTCTCTTAGCAAAACGTCTAGGTTCGCAAGCAATGCACCACCACCTGTGAGAACGATTCCGTTATCTACGATATCAGAAGCAAGCTCTGGCGGAGTTTTTTCAAGCGCCGTACGAACAGCATCAACAACTTCAGACAAAGGATCCATCAATGCATCGTTAACTTGTGAGCTTGTGATCTCGATAGTTTTCGGAGCACCAGCAACTAGGTCACGACCTTTGATCTCCATTGTTCTTTCTTCTTCGAACGGATAAGCGTTACCGATTTGGATTTTGATAAGCTCAGCAGTTCTTTCACCGATCAACAAGTTGAACTGACGACGAACGTAATTGATGATCGCTTCATCAAATTTATCGCCCGCAACTTTGATTGATTTACAGTAAACGATACCACCCAAAGAGATAACCGCTACCCCAGTCGTACCACCACCCATATCGACAACCATGTTGCCTGATGGTTCTGTGATTGGAAGACCAGCCCCGATAGCCGCTGCCATTGGTTCTTCGATCAAATAAACTTCGCGAGCACCAGCTGATTGAGCTGCTTCTTTAACCGCGCGTTTTTCCACCTGAGTGATTCCGTAAGGAACGCAGATGATGATACGTGGACGGATGAAAGATTTTTTCTCGCCCAAAGATTTACCGATGAAATATTTAAGCATGGATTGTGTTACTTCAAAGTCAGCGATAACACCGTCTTTGATCGGACGAATTGCTACGATAGAACCAGGAGTTCTGCCCAACATGTCCTTTGCTTCTTTACCAACAGCAAGAACGCGATTTTGCATTCCGCGGTAGTTCTTTTGAACTGCAACTACTGAAGGTTCATCAAGAATGATTCCACGACCTTTAACGTAAACGAGAGTGTTGGCTGTGCCCAAGTCGATGGCGATATCATTAGAAAAATAGTCTTGTACTTTATCAAAAAAACTCATGCTGAATCTCTCTCAAGAAAATTTCATTGTGTCATTTCGACTACAAGTCTAGGGAGATTGAAAACCAGAGTCAATACTGATATTTAGGCCCTTCAGCTAGATCTTTTGACGCGCACTGGTAATTTAACACAAGCGAAGACTCCGCAAGACGCGAAGTCTCAACGTTCTAGAAGTGTTTTTTCCATTCCAATTCGTGCGCCATATATTCCGAAAGCGCGTGCTTTTCTTCATTCACGCGCTTCTCCGTCCAGCTCAGTTTCTCTCTGAAAACTTGAATAATTTCATCCAAATGCTTCAGTCCGTGATTGCGATCTGCGAGGAACAAATGAACTCGACGAGAGAAGAAATCGCGCAAATTCAGACACATTGTCGTGTCGATTGCTTGCGCCGCTTCCAACTGCCAGTAGGAGTAACTCGAGTTGTACTTAGATAAAATAATCTCAGCTTCTCGGCCATAGCGCTGCGCCAGGGCAGCGACATCTGACTCGGCACGACCGAATTCTTTCGCCCACGCTTGCGCCAATACTTGCGCTTCGTGATAGGCACTTTCTGTCGTGTAGGAATTAAATGCGACCGCCGTATCTTTTTTAGCGAACCGCGCACGATCCTCGACTGGAAAGCTGTTCAGGGCATGTGAAACAGTTTGTTGGCACATCAAACGATATGTTGTGTACTTTCCACCAGCTACAAAGGTAATTCCGCGTGGGTCATCAATGATCGTATGTTCGCGACTGGTTTTTCCCTCTGTTGATGAACCATCATTCACCAGAGGTCTGACACCCGCATAACTTGAAATCACATCATGAGCCGTCAAATTCGCACCAGGGAAATAGTGAGCGGTGATATCCAAAAGATATTGAACGTCTTCTGGCGTGCACGTCACATTTTCCGGTGAGCCTTTGTAGTCCGTATCTGTCGTACCAATAATGATCATGTCATGGCGAGGAATACCAAACACAATACGATCACCTTTTTCCGCACCCATCACCACGGCACTTGTCAGTGGCAAACGATGTTGAGGCAAAGTTAAGTGAATGCCTTTAGTTGGGCGCAGGATGTGCTTCCAGTCTTTGAAAAGCTTATCACCCAACTGATCTGTCCAAGGACCTACTGAACTGATCACGTGACGGCCGCGGATCGTGAATTTTTCTTTAGTCAGTTGATCTTCACAATGAACGGCAGAAATTTTTTCGTCAGTGAATTCAGCACCTGTTGCGCTGACGTAGTTCGCAGCAACCATGCCCATTTCATTTGCTGAACGCAAAGTTTCATAAACCAAGCGATCATCATCCATGTATCCATCAGAATAAACGTATGATCCCAAAAGATTGGTTTCACGCAGAGCAGTCATGCGCTCCATAGATTCTTTGGCATCTAGGCGTTCGTGCATTTCAGGAGATTGGAACAGAGCTAAGATATCGTAGAGCCACATGCCCATACCCATCTTCAGCATGCCCACACGGCTTTCCTTGTACATCGGAAGCATAAAGCGCAATGGATGCACTAGGTGCGGAGCCATTTCGAAAAGTTTATTTCTTTCGTTCAAGGCTTCGTAAACTAATTTGAAATCCATGTTTTCAAGATAGCGAATACCACCGTGAACCATTTTGCTGGAGCGAGAAGAAGTCCCCGAAGCAAAGTCACGCGTTTCAACCAACGCGACCGACATACCGCGCGCGCAAGCATCACGAGCGACACCTGCTCCGTTGATACCGCCACCGATAATCACCAGGTCGAATTCCTGATTTTTCATTTTGGACAAATTCTGAATACGATTCACGAAGGAAAAATTCTTCATACCCTTATCCTATTTCACAGTTTTAACAGCGAGTGTACCCGGCTCCCACGGAGCAGGCTTGAAACCTTTTACTGAGTTCGGAACACCATTATCCGATGGGAAGTAAACTCTTTGCAGATGTTTTTCACGGCCTAGCTTATACGCCAGCTCACACAATTCGTCGCGCGCCTGCAAAGTTTCAAATTGCACATGCTCCACCCACAAAGTTTGCGTTTGACCGTCAAAGAACAACAAAGGTTGAGCAATAAAATATCCCAGTAATGCTTTGGTATCAGGATCTTCAGCCAAGAAGCTCCATCCCAATGGGATGTAATGATTAAGGGCTTCCACGCGATGTTTGGAATTCCAAACCGCCATCATTCTTTCCATCTCGTCGGGATACTGCTCCGTCATTTTACGAGATTCGAGATCTAGAATGTTTTGTAGGTCGTCAGGCTGGATAACGCGACAGAAAAGACTCATCGACTGTGCTCCCTTGTCATTTGAACGTATCTATTTCATACTAAGACCCGATGAAATACAAAGATTATTCCTCTGACATTTGGGCCTCGATTAACAACTCTCTCGACCAAGTCTTGAAAGAGCAAGATCAACCGATCGCTGCCTTTGATGCCGACGGAACTTTGTGGGATATCGATTTGGGAGAAACTTTCTTTCATCACCAGATCGACAATAAACTCGTCGACCTTCCCAAAGATGCTTGGAATCACTACGAAACAATGAAAGCCGCAGACCCGCGCAAAGCTTATTTGTGGCTGGCGCAAATCTGCCAAGGCAAAACTCTGACGGAAGTTCGTGAGTGGGCCAAAGCTGGTGTTAAAGCCGCAGCTCCGGTTCCAGTATTTTCTGAGCAAAGAAAATTGCTTCAGCTACTTATGTCAAAAGGCGTTCAGATTTATGTCATCACGGCTTCAGTTAAATGGGCTGTTGAGGGTGGCGCCGATTTAGTTGGTTTGGGATACGACAACATTATTGGTGTCGAAACTGAAGTGAACAACGACATTATCACTGATAAGCAAAAAGGCGTGATCACTTATCGCCAAGGAAAAGTCGAAGCTTTGCTTGCTAAAACGGGAGGCAAGCTTCCATTCTTTGCTAGCGGCAACACCATGGGTGACTTTAACCTGCTAGAAAGCGCGACTCACCTGCGCTTGGCAGTTAGTGCTGCTTCCCGTGATGATAAAATATTTAAAACAGAGAAAGAACTGGCGGACAACGCAGCCGAAAAAGGCTGGTTACACCACCGATTTATCTAGAGGGAACACGACCTAAGTCCACCTAAGAATACTCTCACCTCTTAGGTGAAAAAATCCGATAAGTAAGCATGTTCTTTCTTAAGTGGGTTTTATTATCCCTTTTCATTTTAGCCGCAACCATGTCGGTGCCCGATCGTTGGGTTCCGGGTGGTTCTGTCGAAGTGACCGTTCTTTCCGAAGAAAAAGCGAAAGGCCTCTTCGAAGAATTTATTTCTCACAAAGAAATTCCCTACGAGTATGCGGTTGATGGTTGTTATATACGCGCCAGTGCAATGGCGATGATAGCCGAAGAAAAAAAATATCGAAATGGGCAAAGCTTTTGTCGAAGGCGATATCGTTATTGATACAAAAGATCCCAAGTATGGTGTTATCAACTGGGCCTATCATGTTGCTCCGATGGCGCTAGTCAAAGACTCCAAGGGCAAAGTAAAGAAAATGGTTTTCGATCCTTCTTTGTTCAATCGTCCTGTAACGGTGGAAGACTGGACAGCAAAGATGAAAGAGAATCCCGAATCAAAAGTTGAAAAGCCATATTTTGGTGGACGCTTTCAAGTGGGTCCTGCTGACATACGCCCCAACAAAGCAAATGCATGGGTTAAGGGCACTAAAGAAGACAACAAGGAAATGCTTGCTGTCCTAAAACAAACTTCCGATTTAGGTGATCCAAGTCATTTCTACGATTACTTGTATAAGAAAGCTTACAAAGAGGCTTCTAAAAAAGCGGCTGAAAGAGCTGCTGCTCAGAAGGGCGCCCGATAATGAAAAGAATAGTTTCCACTCTTTTCATTATGCTTTTAAGTATTCCTGCCTTCGCGGCAGAGAAGGTTTCTGTCTCTGGATATAAAAAAGAAGCAAAGACAGTCACACGAGATCTGAACGGACCTATCCACAAAATTGTCGAAACGGACAAGGACTTCAAACTTACCATCGGCGACAATGCCGCGTTTTACCTCCTGCCAAAAGGAACCAATCCTTCGGTATTGCGAGACCAACTGCAGTCGCTAAAAAAGGCGAAGAGCCCCGTAAAAGCTCTTGTAAACGCTTACTCCCGCCAAATTATTACTCTGGAATCTAACTAAGCTTTCGCCGCAAGGTTTTGAAGCGCTTCACCGGTTACACGGTGAACAGTCCATTCATTCATAGGCTTTGAACCAAGCGACAAATAGAAATCAATCGCTGGTTGATTCCAATCAAGCACTGACCATTCCAAGCGACCACATCCCCGTTCGACGGCGAGCTTTGCCAGATGACTAAGAAGTTTTTTTCCATAGCCCTTGCCACGATACTCAGGAAGAACAAAAAGATCTTCGAGGTAAATTCCCGGCAATGCTAAGAACGTAGAATAGCTATGAAAGAACAGAGCAAATCCAGCCTTGATGCCGTCTTCTTCTAAAAAAAGAACTTCCGCATGTCTTTGCTCCCCGAACAGGGTTTTCTTTAAAAGATCTTCTGTGGCGACGACTTCGTGCTCAAGCTTCTCATAGATTGCAAGCTGAGTGATGAAGTGAAGAATCGCGGGAACATCGGACTCTAAGGCAGATTTGATTTTGACAGATTTGCTCATACATTCATTTAACAAAAAAAGCCCCGGTATCACCAGGGCTTTTTAGAAATTCAGATTTTAAAATGAATCTAGTTTTTACCGACAACTTTTTCGATGTCAGAAATTTCTTTAGGAACTGACGTCGTCATGTTCTCAACACCGTTTGAAGTCACGCGAACGTTGTCTTCGATACGGATACCGATACCACGATATTTTTGCGGAGCAGATGTATCATCAGCTGGGATGTAAAGACCTGGCTCGATCGTGAAGCACATGTTCGCTTCGATCGGACGTGGCTCACCTTTTTTGAAGTACAAACCAGCATCATGCACATCAAGACCCAACCAGTGACCGATACCATGCGGGTAGTATTTCTTTTGCGCTAGGGATTGGATCAAATCGTCTTTACGACCTGACAACAAACCAAGCTCCAGCATCGCATCTGTCAGCATGGAAGTACCCATGTCGTGAAGATCTTTAAATACGATTCCTGGTTTTACGAAATCCACGATAGCTTTTTGAACTTTCAAAACAGCTTCGTACACGCGGCCTTGCTCATCTGTGAATTTACCGTTTACTGGGTAAGTTCTTGTGATGTCACCTGTGTAGTAGTTGTACTCAGCACCAGCATCGATCAACAACAAATCACCGTCTTTACAAACTTGATCGTTGAAGTTGTAGTGAAGAGTTGTTGCCGCATTACCAGAAGCCACGATGAAACCGTAACCCTCACGAGCAGAGTCTCTCATGTAGAAGTTATGAGCCAGAACACCTTGTACTTGGCGTTCAGTCACACCTGGACGAGTAAAGCGCATCGCTGCCAAGTGAGCTTGAGCAGAGATTTCGCAAGCTTCGCGGAGTTGAGTCAATTCGTACTCAGACTTCACCAAACGCATTTCACCGATCAAAGTGTCAGCATCATGAACCGAAAGCAAACCGTAGCCTGTACGACCACGCATTTGTTTTACTGTGTTCAATACGTGTTCCATTTTTTCGTCGACTTCTTTGTTTTTGAACTGACGGTAGTAAATGGAATCAACGTTGGACAACAATTGCGGAGCTAGTTTTTCAAACTCATCAATTGGATAGCATTTATCGATTTTGAATTCCTGCTCGCAACCTTCTGGTCCGTAGCGGAATCCATCCCAAGTTTCTCTTTCGCGGTCACGACGACGCACGAACATCACTGTCTCTGGAGTTTGACCAGGACGAACGATCAAAATGGATTCAGGCTCTTCCCAACCAGTTAGGTAGAACATGTTCGAGTCTTGACGATATGGGAAATGCACATCGTGATTGCGAATAAGCTCGGGGTGAGAAGCAACCACCAACGCAGAACCTGGGATTTGTTGAGCCAGGGCCTTTCTTCTTGCAGCAAAAATGTTCATATCAAAAGTTGGTTTTCTCATTCCGGTCTCCTGAACTTTTTAAAGTCCCCATTTACGTGTCAAAGTTTTCAATTGGCGGTTTGCAGAGTCAGCGCCTTTATTCATGATCTCACGGCGCTTATCGAAGTCCATAATACCATAGTCCCCTGTATCCAGGGTAATAACAGTATCAACTCCCGCAAAAGGCTTATTATACAGACCTGCGATCTCACTCCATAGTACGTTGTCTGTCGCAGTGGCATCCAATGTGTACGGTTTGCTGCCGCCCGGAGCCTGAAGGACATTCACGAACACCACAAAGTTCGCACCTTTTTGGCGCAGGTAACGAGCCAAAGCTGATACATCACGGATCGCAGCTACGTTACCTTGATAAGGTTTAAAGAACGGAGGGTACGCCATACACATACTCAACAACTGTTCCAAGCCACCTTTGTTCATCATCAAAGATTGATTCTTTTTAAAATTATAAGAAGGGCATGCAAAAGGAATACGGAAGTCTTCCGCTTTTACTTTGCTGAAGGCTGTTCCGTAAAACTCGCGCATCACGGAGATGTCGCTGTTTTTGTTAACGCCACCCAAAAGAGATTTTTTAATGATCTCTTCGTCTTTCAGTTTAAACATTTGCCATTCAACGTCGTTGGCTTGCTCGCGATTTGCGTAAAGAGCTGCCATCGGAGAAGCGAACTCAACGCCACCAATCGCATACACTGGAACTTTAGAGCGAGTTAGTTCATGCAAGAAACCGATGTGAGCATAAGTCTTTGCTCCACCGCCACCCAAGATAAATGCGATCTTAGGCAAAGCTGGGATTACCGGAGCCGGAGGAGGCATCGGTGGTTCTTCAACTTGAACATCTGGTTGATATGGAGTTCCCGCATCCTCAATAACCGGGCGAGGAGTTTGCGGAGAAGGTCTTGAACCCGGAGTTGTCGGTGTAGGCTTCGTAGCATTACGAATGTCTTCACGGGTCTTAAAATTTTGACAACCCGCCAAGAATACCAACGTTAAAAGTAAGCTAGTGCTTTTTCGCGAAAACAAAAAACTCATGATTGCCGTCCTTTCCCTCAATGGAAGAAGCAAAATAGTCCTTCACATCAAAACCGGCACTTTTACAGGCCGCTTTGATCTTTTCTTCGACTTTCAAATACAACGAAGAGTCTTTGACAATACCACCCTTTGCGAGCCCGTCAACGCCGACCTCGAACTGTGGCTTTACAAGACTTAACAAATGACCCGAAGGTTTTAGAAATTTACCCAATTCGGGGATGATCATTTCAATCGAAATGAAGGAAACATCCATCACGATCAGATCAAAACCATCTTTAGGAGTCGCTTCAAGAACTGAAGCCTCTTGAGACAGCACCCGGGCATTAATCCCCTCGATCACCTTAAGTTTTGGATTTTGGAGCAAAGCCGCACTGACTTGGCCATGACCGACATCCACACCCAATACAAAGCGAGCCCCCGATTGCAAAGCGCAATCCGTAAAGCCCCCCGTAGAAATCCCGACATCCAAAACATCAAAGTTCTGAATATTCAGGTTCACGTGCTTAAGAGCACCCTCAAGCTTGAGCCCTCCACGAGAAACAAAACGATTCGCGGGGCCTTGATCAACAGAAATATGACCTTCCATTTCTGGGGTCACCGGGATGTTTGATTTTTTTAGAGATTTCTTTTGGCCGTTTTGATCTAGGAATACTTGGCCTGCTTCGATTAACTCTTGGGCATGCGTGCGTGATTGAGCCAGGCCCTTTTCAAACACATAAATGTCCAAGCGTTTTTTATCAGCCATAGACCTAATGTTTTCGTGAAATGTTAAAGCTCACCAGGTATTCGAGCATCGCTGCATCGGCAGAGACCTTGTGAAGTTCGTCCATCGTGTTTTTGCTGATTTGATTTAGGTAAGTCTTTGTTGCCTCGAGACCGATAATACCGGTGAAGCTACGAACGTCTTGATCTTTTTCACCATGATCCAACACATCGTCAGCCACTTGGAAAGCCAAACCCAAACCTTCACCGAATTTTTTCAAAGCCTCGATTTCGTGAACTTTAGCACCAGCGATAACCGCAGCACCCTCAACTGCGACCCGAATCAAGGCGCCAGTCTTAAGTAAATGCAAATGAGTCAGTTCTGCTTGCGACAATTGTTTTTCGCCAGCGCGCAAATCAATCGCCTGACCGCCAACCATACCACGAATACCCGCAGCCTCAGAAAGCAATTGAACCAAGCGCCCCACCACGAAACCGTTTTCAGAATAGTTTTTAGCGATGATCAAGAACGCCTCCGTTAGCAAAGCGTCCCCCGCTAGCAACGCAAAGTCCTCACCGAAGACTTTGTGATTCGTGGGCTTGCCTCTGCGCATGTCATCGTTGTCCATGCACGGAAGATCATCATGAATAAGAGAATACGTGTGAATCATCTCGACCGCTGTCGCGAAAGGCAGAACCTTTTCCGCAGACGATCCGAGCATCTCGGCAACTAAAACTGAAAGGACTGGGCGGAAACGTTTTCCGCCGTTTGTCGCCGAGTACAGCATGGATTTGCGAAGTTCAGCTATGGCAGCACCTTGAGGTAACTCCATGTCAGATAAATACTTTTCCACAAACTGATTCACAGTTTGCACCTTCAAAGACATTTCCTGCTCAAGCTGAATCGCCAAATCCAAAACTAGTTCTCCTCAGGAGTGAAGTCTTTAGTTATTGGATTGCCGTTTGCATCCACAGACATCAAAATTTTCACTTTTGTTTCTGCCTCAGACAAACGTTGATGACATTCACGAGAAAGTTTAACGCCTTCTTCAAATAGCTTTAGGGAATCTTCCAAAGCCAAGTCACCTTTTTCCATTTTTTGAACGATCTCTTCCAAACGTCCCAATTTCTTTTCGAAATCCATTATTCCTCCTTCACACCACTGACCGTGGCTGTGAGTGAACCCTGAGCCAAGCGAATGTCGATGCTGTCGCCCACGTTCACCTGGCTTGCTGATTTAATAACTTTTGAATCTTTAGTTACAATTGAATATCCGCGATCCACGACCCGCAAAGGGCTCATGCTATCAAGCATCGCCATCATACGATCCATGCGGGATTTTTTACGCTCCAAAGAAAACATCAATGCTTTCTCTGAACGCTGTTTTAGGAATGTCAGTTCCTTTTTTCGACGATCAATCAGATTTTGCGGCGTACCCAATTTCTGAGTCAGCAATTCCACGCGGTGATCTTTTTGACCGATCACACGATTCATTGCGAGCTCCAAGCGAGTCAGCAAATCGTCATTACGAAGTTCCAGATCTTCCAAGCGACGTTTTGGATCGACCAGACGTTTTGAAAGGCCCAATGATTTTTCACGCAGGTACTTCATCTTTTTCTCAAAAGACAATTTCAACATGCGCTCTAAAGACGTCACTTTATTTACAAGCTCGGAAGAACTCTTAGCCACAAGCTCTGCGGCTGCCGAAGGTGTTGGGGCACGCAAATCTGCAACAAAGTCAGCAATCGTAAAATCGATTTCGTGTCCTACGGCTGAAATAACCGGAACAGGACTCGCAGCAATTTGACGAGCCAGTGCTTCGTCATTAAAGCACCACATGTCTTCGATCGAACCGCCACCGCGACCTACGATCACGGCATCCACTCCAGGGAGTGCGACAGCTTTTTTCAAAGCCTCACGGATCTGCGGAGCCGCAGCCTCGCCCTGAACCACAGTTGGCACAACCGTCACCTGAATAGATTTCGCACGACGAGAAAGAACATTCAAAATATCACGAATAGCCGCACCCGTTGGTGACGTCACAATAGCGATATGACGAGGGAAGGTTGGAATCGGACGCTTACGAGCAGCATCGAACAAACCTTCCGCACGAAGTTTCAATTTCAGTTGTTCGAAAGCTTTTTGTAAAGCTCCCGCACCCACTGGCTCCATCATATCAACCATCAGCTGATAGTTACCGCGTGGCTCATACACAGTCACACGACCGCGAACCATTACTTCCATACCATCTGTTGGTTTGAATTTAAGGCGCGCATTATTACCGCGGAACATGACCGCTGTAATTTGTGACTTAGAATCTTTAACGCTGAAATAGAAATGCCCTGAAGAGTGAGCCTTGAAATTGGAAAGCTCACCACGAACCCACACAACACCCATCTGTTCTTCAATCAATTGCTTGATTTGGATGTTCAGTTGCTCAACAGAAAACACTGTCGGCTCATTAGATTTTGCAGGCTGTGAAGCCTCCGCATCCAACGTCAGTTGCGCGTATTTTTCAGTCTTGCGTAGGGGTTGATTTGTAGAGTCGGACATGGGGTCTGAAGCTAATGCCAGCCCCCGGAGGAGTCAATACTCAGAGCGACGAGTACCAGACATTCTGCGCGGCCCAAAGGCCACCCACAAAGAAACACACCCAGCCCAGATTTTTATGCTTCATCAGGTTCTGAAACGCTTGCCCCATGCGCTCTTCACCGATTCTTACCAAGACGGGATTTTCCAGCACAAACACCATGAGGAGTCCATAGAAAAAAACCACGAAAGGAAAAATAAAATCTAATTTTTGAGGTGTCATAAGCAATATATCGGAGGCTTACTGAAAAGATAGAGTCCGGTTCGATTGACGAAACTATACTTCCTGCTAGAATAGTCTTCAGAAGGGTTCGAAGGCGTAAAGCTCATCGAAATTAAACCTTACAAGCATATTTTTGGGGACTGTCCCTGGCAATGGTGTGCAAGCTCAGCTCGTACTGAGAAGCCTAAAGTCGCTATCATGGTCACCCACCTTAGCTAAAACAGGTTTAGTTCAGAGTTGCCGACGGACCTTTTTTTTATTTCTCCACAAGGTACATTCCGGCCTTGCTCTCTTTAAGAAGTCCATCCGTTTTACGTCGAAGAAATCTCATTTTGAGACGTTTCCAAATTAAGAAAACACTCTGACAAACTGGTACAAAGAATGGTTTTTAATCTCCTGAATCTGTCTCTATTCGACAAGCCCAGTGCCTCAAAATATTCTAATGGGAGCAGCGATTTAGAACGTTAGATGGAGCAACAGCATGAGCGGATCATCAGCCACTTCCAAAGCCTCTAGAAAAAACCAAACGACCATTCCTCAGCGCGTGCGCAAAGCTTTGGGCATCGCAAAAGGTGACACTTTGCTTTGGACAATTGAAGGCAATGAAGTCTCCATCAAAATCATCAACCGTGTGAATGTGGACTGGAATAAAACTTCCGAAATGTCTTTGCTAGAGTGGGCTCCGACTGAAGAAAAAGAGAAAGAAATCGAAGCCTAAGTCGACAAGAAATTACGACGACCACCAATAAAAAAGCCCACTCATAAAGTGGGCTTTTTATTTTTTCAAGTAAGGACGTACCTTATCGTTGTTATTCTACTTCTTCGCATTGAACTTGAAGCAGCGTTCTTTCGCCGTAACCCATTTTTTCAGCCCAGAAATAAATTTCTCCAGTTTTATTTGGAAGAGACATAACCAAAGAACCTTCTTCACCGTCATTCGCACACTCTAGAATGATTGCCTCTGAATCATTTTTTTGCACACGCGCATTATCGCAACCGTAGATCCCATGTGGTCTGCCATAACCATGAGGTGTTAGCTTTTGATATTTCAGAAAGCTGCCGCCAGCAGAATCAAGGTGAAGCAAGTAGCGCACATCTTTTCTGTCCGTCGGAATTTCATTTTCTTGAGTCACGTAGCAAGCAAAATTCTGCTCACCCGATGCAGATTCAACAGCAGAAGAAGCCTGAGAATTAAAAGAAATAAAAAGAGCCGAAATAGCAAAAACCAAATTTTTCATAGAGAAACCCCTTAATAGTGTTCACGTTTATATTCGCGATGTGATCATCGATGGCGTGTTTATAGAGCAGAGGTTCCGTTTTTTGTTAGCTCATAGTAAATATGTTATTATTCATAAAAACGATGTTAATTACGTAAGTATATTAATAGTGAATAATTAATCTTACGCCGATGAAATAAAAAAAGCCCACTTCTCAGTGGGCTTTTTATCGCAGCACAAATCCTGCGCTGCTTCCGTAAATAGGACCTGGCACCTAAAGAGGGATGACCTCGATGGTTGGGTTGAACTGATCGCGAAGGATTCCCTCGATCGCCATCAATGTACCTGACGTAGCGCTTGGGCATGTTCCGCAAGCACCTTGGTAAAATACGTAGAGCTTGTTGTCTTCATATTTTACGACGTCCAAGTCCCCACCGTCGCCTTGCAGACCTGGGCGAACAGTATCGTCCAAGATCTCTTCGATGCGTTGAACTTCTGGCGGCAGACCCGCGCGACGAAGTTTCTTTTCGTCAGCTTGAGTTTGATTTGGGTTATGCACCGGCATGCGTGTTTGAATAACTGCACATGCGTTTTTTTGAATCTCTTCTGGGTCAGAGTCAAAACTGTGTGTGATTGTGATCACGTTTTGGAATAAGTGGACCTGACGAACACCATCCACCTGAAACAAACTTGAAGCCAGAGGGCTTTGCTCAGCCTCTTGAATGTTTGTGTAAGTGGCCTTGCCTTCAGACAATACAGGGCGATCCAAAACGAATTTCCATGCGTTTGGATTTGGTGTGGCTTGAATTCTGATTAATACATCCTGCGTACTCATAACAATAACTCCCGGGCTTTCACCACGGCCTTTACTAAAGCATCAACGTCTTCATGATTATTATACACTGAAAAAGAGGCACGAACGGTTCCAGGCACCCCAAGTCTCGCCATAAGTGGCTGAGTACAATGGTGACCGGCTCGAACTGCGACACCCTCTTGGTCCAAAATCTGGCCCACATCTGAGTGATGAGCACCTTTCAGATTAAAGGACACCAAAGGACCCTTATCTTTCGCAGTTCCATAGATTTTCAAATCCGGAATCTCCAAAAGCTTGCCTGTCGCGTATTTCAAAAGATCCATTTCATAAGCATGAACCTTATCGAAACCAATTTTTTCTATAAACTCGATAGCAGCGGCAGTACCGATAGCACCCTCAACGTGCGGAGTTCCCGCCTCAAAACGTGTTGGCACATCGTTGTACGTGGTTTTTTCGATAGTCACCTTAGAGATCATCGAACCACCACCTTGATAAGGAGGCAGAGTCTCTAAGATATCGCGCTTACCGTAAACCACACCAAAACCAAATGGACCAAATAGCTTATGGGAAGAGAAGACAAAGAAGTCCACGTCCCACGCTTTTACATTCACAGGTGTTTGCGATACGATCTGCGCCCCATCAACCAAAACCTTAGCACCCACTGAGTGAGCAAGTTTAGTCAAACCTGCCACGTCTGTATTTGTGCCCAGAACATTCGAGCTTGCCGTGAAGGCCACCATCTTAGTTTTGCTAGTTAGCTTTTTCTTGAAGTCCTCAAGATCCAGCTCCCCATTATCTAAGATTCCAGCGGCCACAACTTTGGCGCCGACTTTTTCAGCGACCATTTGCCAAGGCACGATGTTTCCGTGATGCTCCATCTCGGTGATCAAAATTTCATCGCCCGCCTTAAGGTTCGTTAAACCCCAAGTGTTTGCCACGAAATTCACACCCTCTGTCGTACCACGTACGAAAATAATTTCCTCAAACTGTTCAGCGCCTAGGAAGCTTGCAATTTTGTGACGTGCGCCCTCAAAACCTTGAGTCGCAATATCAGCCAAATAGTGAGCTCCGCGATGAACATTTGAAGCCTCATACAGATAGAAGTGCGCAATACGATCGATCACTGATTTTGGTTTCAGTGTCGTCGCAGCACTATCCAGATAAGAAAGCTTTTTGCCGTGAACCTTTTGGGTCAACGCTGGAAACTCATTACGAATTTCTGCAAAAAGCTCGTTCAAGTTGCTCATTTTACCTTCTTAGTTCAGATGCAAGCGCGCAAACGCTTCATCCAAGTGTTGAGTTAACCACTTTTGAATACCGTCGTCTGAAACTTTATAAAGAACTTCAGACAAGTAACCATAACTTAGCATCGCAATCGCTTTGTCTTTTGGAATCGCACGCGACAACAAATAGAAAAGCTCTTCTTTATTCAACTGACCCACAGTCGAACCGTGACCCGCCTTCACATCATCAGCATAAACTTCAATTGAAGGTTTGCTGTCTGCTTCAGCTTTGTTGCTTAAAAGAAGATTGTTATTCAATTGCGAAGAGTCTGCCTTCTGCGCATCTTTACGAATCAAGATACGACCATTGAATGCAGAACGACCTGATCCATCCAAAATACCTTTGTACAATTGGTGAGTAGCACACTCCCCAACGGCATGATCGATCAATGTCGTATTGTCCACGTGTTGGGTTCCCTGAACCGCATAGATTCCTAAAACTTCAGACGTAGAGCCTTTTTCTGTTAAAACTAAATCCAAGTTGTGACGAGAAAGCTGCGCACCAGTCGAGAAAGCCAAGCTTTCAAGGTTTGCAAACTTACCCAAAGAAATACGCGTGCGACCAATGTTCACGGCGTTCAAGCTTTCCGCCTGAACACGCACATAAATCACCTTTGCACTTTCGCCCACTTGCAAATCAAAGATCGAATTTGCAAAGTACGAAGTCCCCGCCATGCCATAGTGGCTTTCAAGAACACGCAATGAGGATCTTGCGCCCACTTCCAAACGAACTCGTGGGTTGACCATCACAGCCGCGCCACCTTCGTTCGATGTGAAGAACACGAAATTCACAGGTTTTTCCACAGAGGTTTCTTTTGCCAAAGACAAAACAAACGGAGTTTCTGAGTAAGCACCATTCAAGGCATCAAAAGTATCATCGAACTGTTTTGGATATTCAGCGATTTCGCCCAAAGTGAAACCTTGAGGCAAATCTGACGACAATGTCTTATTGAAAACACCGTTAAAGAAAACCAAATTTGTGAATTCAGGGTTTATAGCTTTTTTAATCGCCACCATCGTGTCGTGACTTGGAGCCACAGCATTCAAAGCACTTGGCAAGAAGCTGTTGTCAGCCAAAACCTTAACGCTGGTATAGTGCCAAGCCTCATCCTTGCGAGTCGGAAGACCCTTTTTCAAGGCATAGTCATAGCCAGCCTGACGGAAAGTCGCCAATGCGCCTTTCGCCGGATGTGCTTGACTGAATTTATCGTAAGTAGAAAGTAAATTCATGGCCTGTCCTTAGTTGATCAACCAGTCGTAACCTTTTTCCTCAAGCTTCAACGCCAAGGAAGAGTCACCCGTTTCAACAATTTTTCCACCAAGCAATACGTGTACGTAGTCAGGTTTAATATAATCAAGCAAACGCTGATAGTGAGTTACCAAGATGATCGCATTGTCTTTACGACGAAGCTTGTTCACACCGTCTGAAACCACGCGAAGAGCGTCGATATCAAGACCGGAGTCCGTTTCATCCAAAAGCGCCAAACGAGGAGACAAAACTGCCATTTGCAGAATTTCGTTTTTCTTTTTCTCCCCGCCCGAGAAACCTGTATTCACTGGGCGATCCAAGTATTCAGGCTTCATGGAAACCAATTTCAATTTTTGCACCAAGAATTCACGGAACTCGCCCTCTGGCATTGGTTCAGAACCTTGATGTTGCAAAACAGAGTTAAAAGCTGTGTGCAAGAATGTGAAGTTAGAAACACCCGGAACTTCAATCGGATATTGGAAAGCCAAGAAGATACCTTCTTTAGCTCTCTCGTCTGGAGCAAGCTCCAAAAGATTTTGCATCATGAAATTGATTTCGTATTTAACTTCGCCACCAGTTACTTCGTAAGCTGGGTGACCCGCTAAAACTTTAGATAAAGTCGATTTACCAGAACCGTTAGGCCCCATGATCGCATGAACCTCGCCAGCTTTTACTGTTAGGTTCAATCCTTTAAGGATTTCTTTTTCTTCGACACGTGCATGTAAATTCTTAATTTCCAACATAACTAACCTACTGAATTTTCCAATTTCATTTCGATCAACTTCACGGCTTCCACTGCGAATTCCAAAGGAAGTTCTTTAAAGACTTCCTTACAGAAACCGTTTACCAGCATTGAAATTGTTTTTTCCATATCCAAGCCACGAGATTGCAAATAGAAGATTTGATCTTCACTGATACGTGAAGTCGTCGCTTCGTGCTCAATCGTCGCTGTTTTATTTTTTACTTCAATATAAGGGAACGTGCTTGCAGAGCACTGATCACCCACCAGCATGGAATCACACTGAGAGTAGTTACGTGCGTTTTCTGCAGAAGGCATGATCTTAACTTGGCCACGATACGCATTCGAAGATTTATCTGTAGAGATACCTTTCGAAATGATTGTCGATTTCGTGTTCTTACCAATGTGGATCATCTTAGTGCCGGTATCTGCTTGCATCAGATCGTGAGTCAAAGCCACAGAATAGAATGCGCCTTCGGAACCCTCACCCTGCAAGATGCAAGATGGATATTTCCAAGTGATTGCAGAACCAGATTCAACTTGAGTCCAAGAGATTTTAGAGTTCTTACCAGCAGCTTTACCACGCTTCGTAACGAAGTTGTAAATACCGCCCTTACCTTCTTTGTCACCCGTGTACCAGTTTTGAACTGTGGAGTATTTGATCTCCGCATTGTCCAAGGCAACTAGCTCAACCACGGCTGCGTGAAGTTGGTTTTCGTCACGTTGAGGAGCCGTACAGCCCTCAAGGTAATTCACGTATCCGCCGTCGTCACAAACAAGCAAAGTTCTTTCGAACTGACCTGTGTCCTTAGCGTTGATACGGAAATAAGTCGAAAGATCGATCGGGCAACGTACACCTTTAGGGATGTAACAGAAAGAACCGTCAGTAAAGACAGCCGCATTCAAAGCCGCATAGAAATTGTCAGTATACGGAACAACCGAGCCCAAGTATTTCTTAACAAGTTCCGGATGTTTCGCAACGGCTTCAGAAATAGAACAGAAGATAACTCCCGCTTCTTCTAAAACTTCATTGTGAGTTGTACCAACAGAAACAGAGTCAAAGACCACGTCAACTGCGATACCAGAAATACGTTTTTGCTCGGACAAAGGAATGCCGAGCTTTTCAAAAGTCTTAACCAATTCAGGATCAAGATCTTCCATGGATTTCGGCTTATCAGCGTCCGTTTTTTTCTTAGGAGCTGAATAGTAACGGATCGCTTGGAAATCAATTGGTGGATAAGAAACATGGGCCCAAGTTGGCTCAGTCAGAGTCAACCAGTGGCGGAATGCTTTCAAACGATAATCCAACATCCACTCTGGCTCGTTCTTTTTACCAGAAATCAATTTAATGATTTCTTCAGTCAAACCTAGTGGAGCTTCATCAGTTTCAATATCAGTGGTGAAACCGTATTTATATTCGTAGCTATCTAGAGGGTTGTTTTTACTGTTATCCATGGATAACCCCCTCTGCAGATTTTTTCGACATCGCAGTTCTTTCAACTAGTAGATCTTTTAAACTGACGGATTTATAGAAGTCAGTGAGCTTATTATTTAATGTAGTTACTGGCGAAACGATGTTGCACGTACCTTGAATGTCACAAGGTGCTTCTTTGTGCAGGCATTTCACCAACGCCGTCGGGCCTTCGATCACTTCCACCAAATCGTGGATTGAAACCTTCGCAAGATCTTTCGTGATTTGATAGCCACCGTTAGCACCGTACTCAGCGCGAAGAAATCCGCCTTTTTGTGCCATTTGTTGCATCACACGAGCCGTCGCATCAAAAGGAGTATGGAACGCATCGGAGACCTCTTTTGCGGAGGTCAACTCACCCGGGATTTTTTGACTCATGTATTTAAGAGCCATCAATGCGTATTCTAGTTTTCGATTGATCTTGTTCATATATGTACCTGACGATTACGTCCCTGTTATCTAATAGAAAGCTAAATGAAAAACAAGGTGAAATACGCCTAATTTTAGCGTATTTAAGATCCTGACAGGAATCTTTCAAGTAGTTTTGAAAAAATGTGCTGATTCCAAGATCTTAGGGTGCTATACCAACGTCATTATGCGAGTACTAGTAGCAACAATTGCATCCCTAATGTTGGTTGGTTTTATTATCCTTATGGCCCGTATTTGGGGCTTGGGACAAACTTTCCAAGAATATAAGACACCATTCTTTGACGGTCAGACTCCCTATGTATCTGTAAAGACTCATACTTTGGCAAAAATGGCAGAGGCCATTGATGCCCGTCCTGACGTTATTATCTGGGCGGACGTGCGTATTTCTGCGAATCGCATCCCATTCATCCTGCCTCCAAGTCGCGACGTGGAGTTCTTGAATGCGAAAATGGAAGAGCAAAAAGCCAATCCAACAGCACAGATCATGGCAGGCAGCAAACTTTCAAACTACTCCTGGGAGCAGATCAATGAGTTCTACAAAAGCACTCCTGCTTTGAAAGAGCTGTATGAAAAGTTCCCTAAGACTCGCTTCATTTTGAACGTTGTTGATAACGTCACTGATGCTGATGCGATCGTCGCAAACGCAATCCAGGACTACAAACCCAACGATCGCACCCTTATTCAAAGCGATACAACTTTGATCACTTCGGCGATCAAAAGTTTGCAGCCGACTTGGCTTTATGGAACAGGCAAACCTGATTTGATGCGCTTGATGAGCATGGATTCTTTGTGGATCTTGCCATCAACTCAATTCAAGGGAGATGTTTTCGTCGCTCCATTTAAAATGATGAACAGACCTGCCTTCAACGATGACGTCATTGCAGAGATGCGCCGCCGTCACAAAAAGATTTTCCTAGTGGTGGAAAACGAGGAAGAGTTCAAACGCGCGATGGAAATTAAAGCAGACGGTTTGATCGCCAATGACATCAGCCAAATCACAACTTGGCTTGGACAAACTCCCGCAAAATAATCACGACGATGGTCCTGCGACATAGGGACATCCCCGGTTGATCTCAGGACCTTTTGCTTATAGTGTGGAACATGGAGGTTCATCCTATGTTTCCACTTTTTGTCCAGGCAGCTAACGCCGCACCTTCTGTATCAGTTAATACGAACTCTTGGGACGCAATCGCTCAAGCGAGTCCAGTCGTACAACTGACATTGGTTATCCTTATTGTTATGTCCATTTTCTGTTGGGCTATCGGATACGCTAAGTACCAAGCATTCAAAAAAATGCGCACAGCAGATGATCTTTTCCTCAATAAATTCTGGAAAGTGAACTCTCTAGATTCTCTTTACGAAGACATTGATCAATATAAAGACTCTTCTGTAGGTCGCGTATTTAAAGCGGCTTACTTGGAGATGAAAAAGATCTCTGAATCTCCACTCCTTGCACGCACTGAAGGCGATAAACCCGTTTTGTCTGGTATCGACAACTTGGAACGTATCATTAATAAAGCGACTGAAAATGAATTGGCGAAATTGGAATCTCGCCTGACTGTTCTTGCGACGACAGGAAGTACAGGTCCATTCATCGGTTTGTTCGGTACTGTTTGGGGTATCATGCAGTCTTTCCATAAAATTGGTCAGACAGGTTCAGCAAGTCTTGCGGTTGTGGCTCCCGGTATCTCTGAAGCCTTGATCTCGACTGCGATTGGTCTTGCAGCAGCGATTCCAGCGGTTGTTTTATACAACAACTTTATTTCTCGTATTCGCAAACAAGAAATTACATTGAATAACTTTAGTGCAGACTTCCTGAACATCGTTAAACGTAACTTCTTTCAAGGAAACTAAATCATGGGAATGAGCGGTGGCGGCGGCAAAAAAAGTCGCGCGACATTAAGTGAAATCAATGTGACGCCTTTAGTGGACGTCATGTTGGTTCTTCTGATCATGTTCATGGTGACGACTCCTTTGATGCAACAAGGGATCGACGTGAACCTGCCTAAGACTTCGGCTTCAGGCGTGGAAATGAACGAAGAGCCTTTTGTTTTGGTGATCGGTGCAGACCAAAAAATGACCATTGCTAAAACTCGTATCCAAATGGATGACCTTAAAACAAAACTTAAGGCCATTTTTGAAAACAGAAAAGATAAGCAAATTTTCATCCAAGCAGATCGTAAAGTGGATTATGGCTTCGTCGCGGAAGCTATGGCAGAAATTCGCGCTGCAGGGATCTTTAACATCGGGTTAGTAACACTACCAAAAGACAAGTGATCGAAAGTAACAGCGATAAACCTCAGTTTGATTCTCTTCAGCGCGGCTTAGTGGTCTCTATTGTATTCCACGTGGGCTTGGTGCTGTTCTTTATCGTGAAGGCGGCGTTCTTTACACCTGAGTCTATTGATTTCACTCAAGCAGTTCGTGTCGACATGGTGGGCTTACCAGATAAGCTTGATCCAAATAATCTGCCGCCAAAACCGGAAGCAAAAGAAAATCCAAAGCCAGCTCCTAAGCCAGAACCAGTTGTTGAAAAAAAACCTGAGCCAAAAGTTGAACCGAAGCCCGAAGTTAAGCTTCCAACTAAGACAGCTAAAAAAGACGACGGCATCAATTTAGAAAAAACAAAATCGAAGCAACAAGATGCTTTGGAAAAATTGAAAGCCATGGCTGCGATCGAAAAGCTTAAGGAAGAAGAGAGCAAGCCAAAACCTGCTCCCGTTTCCGGAACTGGTAAGTCCAACACAACGGCGGCTCCAGTTAAAGGTAACGTCCTTTCTGCGGGAACTTCTCTGACTGGTCTTGATAAACTACAACATGATACTTATGGAGCTGATTTAGATCGCCATATCAAGCAACATTGGGCTCTGCCTGAGTGGTTGGCAAAACGTGATCTAAAAGCCCAAGCGAAAGTCTTTATTGATTCTCGCGGAAATATTCTTGAACGTAAAATTACTAAATCGAGTGGAAATCCAAGTTACGACGAAGCGGTTATCGAAACGATTGATCGCTCAGCACCATTCCCAGCGCCACCCGAGAAATTTGTGACCTACCTAAGTGTAAACGGGATTTTAATCGGCTTCCCAGAGTAAGGAGAACTACCTATGATCCGACTTCTTTGTGTATTACTCGCTGCCATTTCATTTGCGCAAACCAGCCTCGCGCAAGAAGACGGCATTTATATTAAACTGGGCGAGGCACGTACTAAAAAAAGTATGATGGCCTTCCCGGCTCTTCAATATTTCGGCACGCCAACGACGGCTTCTCGCTATCAAGCGACTGGTGCTGAAATCTACAACGTCATTAATAATGACTTGGCTGTTTCTTCTTATTTCCAATTTATTGATTCCAAGGCCTTCCTTGAAGACCCAAGTAAAGTAGGAATGACACCAGCTCCGGGTAATCCCGCTGGTTTTAAATTCCAAAGCTGGTCTGCGATTGGTGCCGACTTCTTGATCCGCGCTGGTTTTTCTATCGCTGGCAACGAAGTGACACTTGAAACTTATGTGTACCACGTTTCTAAAGCGACTTTGGTTGCTGGCAAAAAATATAAAGGGCCTGTTTCAAGTGCTCGTCGTATCGGTCACACATTTGCAAATGATGTGATGAAAGCTCTGACAGGAACAGACGGTATGTTCTTGTCTCGAGTGGTTGCAACTTCAGATAAAGCTGGCGGCCAGGCTCGTGAAGTTTACGTGATGGACTGGGACAGTGCGAACTCCATGCAAGTATCTAAGCACTCGAGTGTCGCGATTTCTCCGGCTTGGTCACCTGATGGATCTAAAATTGCTTATACATCTTATGTAAAACGTGTGGGATCTAAATTCAGAAATGCCGACATGTTGATGTTGGATTTGAAATCTGGAAAACGTTCCTTGATCTCTTATCGCCAAGGTATCAACTCTGGGGCAAGCTTCTCTCCGGATGGTAAAACGATTTTCCTGACGATCTCTCAAGGCACAAGCCCTGACATCTACAAAATGACTTATGACGGAACTTTGATTGGTAAAATCACAAATGGCCCTGCTGGTGCCATGAACGTTGAGCCGGTTGTTTGCCCTGGTGATTCTAACAAAGTGGCGTTCTCTTCAGATCGCGCTGGTAAACCGATGATCTACACAATGGATGCAAGCGGTGGAAATGTAAAACGCCTGACTTTTGCAGGTGTATTTAACTCCTCCCCTTCATGGTCTCCTGATTGTAAGAAAATCGCTTTTGCAGGTCAGAGCGACAACAACTTTGATATTTTCGTGATGAACGCTGACGGTTCCAACATGATCCGTTTAAGTTCTGCTAAAAAATCAAACGGGAAAATGTCCTCTAACGAAGACCCGTCATTCTCTCCAGACGGCCGCTTCGTAATGTACACAAGCGATCGCACTGGAAAAAATCAGATCTTTATTTCTACTGTTGATGGCACCGAAGAACGTCGTGTAACAACTGACAACTACAACTACTTCAAACCGAAGTGGTCTATCAACCTTGATTAATTCTGACCTTGAATCTTCTCTTAGAGTAAAGCGCAACGGGATTTGGTCCCGCTGCGCGGACTCTGCCAAAAATACTTCTGAAAATTCTTTAAAAATTTGCCATGACTGGAGTGCCGCTGCCGATGAGCTTTTAAGTGAAGCTTTTCAGGCCTGTTTTCCAGATGGTGATGTTGCCCTGTTTGCTCTTGGAAAATTAGGCTCCAATGAGTTGAACCTAAGTTCTGACGTCGATGTTTTGATAGTTTCTGAAACTGATATCGAGGGCCATTTGAAAGGCCTTCGTCAGTTTCAAAAATTATTAAGCGAACGAACAGCTCAAGGATTCGTATTTCGCGTCGACTTTGATTTGCGTCCCGGTGGACGCCATGGCCCACTGATTCCCACCGTTGAACATTTCAAAGACTACTATGGAAACTACGGGGAAACCTGGGAGAGGTTGGCGTTTGTTCGTCTTAGAAATATTTGTGGAAATCCAAAAATAATTTCTGATGTCTTGGCGTTTGCTAAGAAGTTTTCCTTCCGCAGACATTTGGATTTCACGTTGTTTGATGATTTGAAGCAGCTACGTGGGAAAATTCAAAATCACTATCAAGTCCCTGCCAAGGCCGGAGCTATCGATTTAAAGATGGGCCTGGGCGGAATTCGCGACTTAGAACTTTTCACTCACGCACTTTTAGTCGTACATGGTGGAAAGGACCCATCGCTGCAGGTCCGCGGAACCACAGAGGCTTTAAATCTCTTGGCAGCCAAAGGCCTATTGCCCGCGGTGGATGCCACTTTCCTTACAGCTCATTATGCGAACCTGCGTGCATTGGAAAATTACGTACAGGCACTGAACGACGAACAAACTCACTCTATTAAAGAGACTGACACACACCCGGCGTTCGTGACGAATGCGCTTAAAACTTTGACGACAGAGATGCAACACTGCGATCAAATCGTGAAGTCGTTACTAGGCGAAGCCCCAGCAAACGTTTCATTAGAAAACGAACTCAGCACCATCGGTCTTCCTGAAGAAGACATCAAAGAGCTGTGGAGTGAAATCGTTGAGCAGGAAGTTTTATCTCGCAACAAGGGTCGCGATGAAAATGCACGCAAAGCATTCTTGCAAGAATTTATTCAAACGCTGAAATCTCAAGGCGGCGATAACAAAAGAGCTCTGTTGTTCTTAAAAGATTTCATTCGCAGCACGCGTGCGAAGGCAAGTTTTTTCACTTTGCTACTAAGGGAACACGAGTTGATGAAAAAGCTTTGTTGGCTTTTTGCTCACTCTCCCTATTTGTCGCGTATACTTTGCAGTCGCCCGGAACTTCTAGACTCCTTCGTTTATCGTGCTCACGATAGGTTTTCTGAAGACTTGGATGTCTTGCTAGAAGAACTTGCCGAAAGAAAGTTGCTGTCAGAACTCATCAACGGCAGCCAGTACCTCACCGATCGCAATCTTTCGGGTCTGATTGAAAATCTGACGTCGACAGCAGACACCATCGCTGGCGCACTACTTTCAGCACTTAAAAAAGATTATCCGTGTTCGGTAGAAATTTTGGCTTTGGGAAAATGGGGCGGCCGCGAGTTGGGTTTTAAATCTGATTTAGATTTTATTTTCGTGATCACCGGTGAAGCTCACGATAACGACTTTAAACTCGCTAAAAGATTTATCTCTCGCATGACTGAATCACATCGTGGTGGGAATATTTATTCCATCGATATGCGCCTGCGACCTTCGGGCAAAGCGGGGCCGATTGTAATGCCGCTTGCGGATTTGCAAAGTTACCTTGAACAAGAGTCTCAAGCTTGGGAACGACAAGCTTATCTGAAAGCTCGTTGGGTGAATTTCGAAGGACCTTCTTTGGTGGCGTCGTATATTGGCAAGGGTCTGACTCCCCCAGAGCTGACAGAACTCAATCGAATTCGTCAGGAACTGATTTCGAAATCGCCGGTTTTAAATTTGAAGTTCAGCGAAGGCGGAATGGTCGATATCGAACTCGCCATTCAGACCATTTTACTGAATGAAAAAATCTCTCCAACAGGCCCTTCTACAGAAGCGTTTTTAGCTATGAAAAAGGGCACTACAGAGAAACTCACGGAGAGCTACATCTATATGCGTCAAGTGGAACAGATGCTCCAGCTGATAGCGTCAGAGTCCACGGCCGAAGTGTCCTTAAATCACGAGTTCTTTCATGATCTTGCTGCGACGTTTAATGCTTCGCCTTCGAAGCTTCTCGAAGAGCTTTCAAACAAACTTGCGGACAACGTTGGTACTTTGAAGGCGCTTGACCCTCGACGAAGCCTTCCCTAATAGTGAGTCTATAACTATTCAGGAGTATTCAAATGTCGAAGAATATCGATATTAAAAAGGTATTTTGGATTTACCTTTTCGCCTTCTTGCTAGCAGCTTTTAGTTTCCGTGCAGATGCTAAGACCGCTGAAACATCAGCCGACAAAGTTGCTGAAACGGTAGAAAAGCCAGCTGATACAGCGGCTGAGAAACCAGCTAAGAAAGCGAAAGCAGATTCCAAAAAAGCTACAAAAGATACTGCTACTAAGAAGGGAAAACCGATGTTTGCACTTTTCGAAACAACTAAAGGCAATTTCAAAGTTAAGCTACTAACTGAAACTGCTCCTAAAACAGTTGAAAACTTTGCGGGCCTTGCTGATGGCACTAAAGAGTGGACTGATCCTAAAACTGGCGAAAAAGTTAAAAAGCCATTTTACGATGGTTTGACTTTCCACCGCGTGATTAAAGATTTCATGATCCAAGGTGGTTGCCCACTTGGTACAGGAACTGGTGGCCCAGGTTACCGTTTCAATGACGAATTCCTTCCAGGTCAACCTAAGCACACTAAACCAGGTATGCTTTCAATGGCGAACGCGGGTCCTAACACGAACGGTTCACAATTCTTCGTTACTACTGTTCCAACTCCTTGGTTGGATGGTCGTCACGTAGTTTTCGGTGAAGTTGTTGAAGGCTTGGACGTAGTTCACGCTATCGAAAACACTAAAGTTGGCGCAATGGATCGTCCCGTTGAACCAATGATCATCAAGCACGTTAAAATCGTAAGAGAATAGTTTTTACTCCAACTTTGTTGGGTAGGTATTCACTGCTTAAATGATAAAATAAAAACCCGCTTCGAAAGAGCGGGTTTTTTTGTGCCTAAAATTTGTCGTTACTAGTTTGTGCCGGAAATCGGTAAACCATCTCCATTGGTCACCACAGATCCAGAACTCACACTTCCACCACCACTGTAGCTTCGGCCTCCACTGCTGCCATAGTTTCCACCAGGGCTGCCAAATCCACGATTAGGTCCATTGTTGCCACCCATGTTTGGCTGACCACCCATACCCATTTGGCGACCGCCCATTTGCTGATGAGGCTCTTGACGTCTGACCTCACGACGCTCATCGGGACGTTGCTGGCGATCAAAGCGAGGACCACGATCGGGGCGATCACGACGAGCTTCTCTGATGTCACCCGCTTCTCTACGGAACCATGATCCGTCAGCGGCACGGCACACATATCCTGTCGTCACCATCGGGGAATTCGTTCTACGATTCCAAACTTCACTGCGATAAATGCGACAGTAGTATCCATCAAAGTATCCCTCACCGGTGAACATCATCCGACCACGATGCCCATCGCCTTCCCAGGCGAAGGGTGCATCCGAATAATCTTGGCGCAAAGCTCTCTCCCACATGCGCTGAGATTGTCTATTGTCTCTGTCATCGAAATCTTGTGCGATAGATGCACCAATCAATCCGCCCAGGATGGCTCCACTGATTGTGGCAACAACAGTCGTACCGCGATCGGCTCTCGCGGTGTGAGCTTGCAGAACAACACTCAGGGTAATTACCGACAAAGTAATTTTAGATAATACGCTTTTCATAAGACCTCTCTTTTTGTTTTCAAAGAAGAGAGGAGCAAGGCATAAGCCAAAAAAGCTCGCGACATGCTAGATGTGCGAGCTTGCTGTCTTAATTTTGATTGTGGAAAAACTGTGCAAAGCTTGGATTTTGTCTATGAAATGAATTCGTGACAAAAAGCGGAGTTCATTCGCTTGGCGAACTTACTCTTTTTCAACTTGAGACATGTCGATCTCTTTCGCGCGTTGAACGATTTGCTCTAAGATATCTTCGTTCACAGCACCTGGCTGAACAAAGATGATCGCTTGTTCTTTGATCACCGCTAAAGTTGGGATCGAACGAACTTCAAAACTTGCTGCGATTTCTGGTTCTTCATCTGTGTTGATTTTTAGGAACTTAACGTCTGGATGTTTAGTTGCGACCTGCTCAAAAATAGGCGCAAAACGTTTACAAGGACCACACCAAACAGCCCAGAAGTCTATGATAACAATCTGGTTTTCCTGAACTAGTTGCTGAAAATTTTGTTTATTTGCTTCAACCACAGACATGCTTCGCTCCTTGACCTCGGTTAATTAGAGTTTGATGGAGAACTCGTATTGAGTCAGCATAAATATAAACCACAGGAGGTTACGATGAAAAAGGTACTTTTTACGGCTCTATTTATGTTCTCTGCAAGTGCATTCGCAGGTGATGCTGGTTGCGGTTTGGGTTCAATGATTATTTCTAAGAACTCTAAAGGTCTTCAATTGTTGGCTCTTACAACAAACGGTTCATTCCTTTCTTCTGCTTTTGGTATCACTTCAGGTACTTCTGGCTGTTCATCTTCTGGTATCGTTATGAACGATAAAGAAGTTCAATACTTCGTTGAAGTAAATCAAAAAGAACTTTCTCGTGAAATGGCTCAAGGTCACGGTCAACTTCTTGCGACTTTGGCAGAAATGAAAGGTTGCACGAACTCTCAAGCTCAAGCAGCATTCGGTACTTTCACTCAAGGTTCATACACGAACATCATCCCAGCAGCTAACACAACAGCTTCTGAAATGGTTTCTAACTTGAACAACGAACTTGCAGGTCAAAAGGATCTTCAAAGCCTTTGCCATGGTTCGTAGTCTTTTAGTTACTACTGCACTATTGATGGCCCCACTATTTACGTGGGGCTTTTCATTGCAAGCTACTGCTTCTTACAAAGAACAAGCTCTTGCAAGTAAACTTGACCAGTCCGCAGCTTGGTTAAAGCTCGGCCACTATCGTAAATCTTGGACTGGCAGCTATCACTCTCCTATTCGCGGCAATTTCTTTATCTCTCCCGAGGGAGAAACCAATCCTCAAGCAGAACTGCTCGCGACCATTGATCTTTTATTTTCAGAAAAAACATCGAAACAACAATGCCGTTACTTAGCTAGAACTTCTTGGCTTAAGAAATCTCTTAAAATTCAAGACTCCGATCTTGAGGCCTGCCCAGAAAGAGTTGCCTGGAAAAAACAACTCGGTGCAAGCGAAGCATATATGATCTTTGCAGCATCGGACTTATCAAGTGCTCCTTCCAGTTTCGGACATACATTCCTGCGTCTGCACAATCCTAAAAACACGGGACAACTAGATCTGTTAGACTACGGAATCAACTACGCGGCTAACACAGGAAGTGACGGCGGAGCTCTCTATGCATTGAAAGGTGTTTTTGGATACTATCCAGGAACTTACTCAATGCTACCCTACCATCAAAAAATTCAAGAATATTCAAATCTCGAAGGTCGCGATCTTTGGGAATACAAACTGAATCTTTCGCCAGAACAAGTGGAGTTCATGATCGACCACATGCTGGAGCTAGAAGGTAGCTACGCACCTTACTATTTTGCGGATGAAAACTGTTCGTCGCAAATGCTAGAGCTGATTGAAGTTGCGGCTCCCAATAAGGAGCTTCTAAATTCCCTTCATCATTTTGTCATTCCTCTTGATTCACTAAAGACTTTGAACGATGCGGGATTATTATCATCTGGGAAGCTTCGCTCCTCCTTACAAACAGAGTGGCGCACACGATATGCAAATCTAAATCTTTCTGAAAGATCTGCTCTGCACTCAGTTCTATCAACTAAAAATGATCAAAGTGCAGCTTATACAAAATTAGAAAAAAAAGAAAAAGCCGAAACCCTAGAGGCAGCGCTAAGCTATCTTTCGATTCGTGAGTATCGCGATCAGAAGGAATATCCAGACGAAAAGTATCGCCTCTCTGTAGCGCGCGCAAAACTAGGCGCGATCACGGACCCTGTGACGATATCTCTTCCGAAATCCCCTCTGTTAAGCCCTCCTACCGCGGCATTTTATCTGGGATATGGACAGATTGCCGAGCAGGATTTCTATCAATTTAAATTTCGTCGTGGCTTTCACGATCTGCTTTCGGATGATAGCGGGCTGGCTCCTTTTTCACAGCTGAATTTCTTCTCGTTCGATGTTCGCTATATGCCGACACGGCAGAACTGGGATCTGCATGAGTTTGTTCTTTTAAGTATTCTCTCTACGTCTCCATGGACACAGCTTGAAAAGCCTATGACTTGGTCAATTGAGACCGGAACATCGCCGAAATTTCAGCCTTATTTAAACGGTGGTATCGGTGCGAGTTTTGATTTACCAATCGCCACAGCATCTCGTTGGTCATGGCTAGCTGTCTCTGAAAATAGTGATCTTGCGGATATCGCAAAACCCCACTTGGGAATCAAAACTCTGTTCATGACCAAGTGGACAGAAAACTTCCGCTCAGTACTAAAAGGTGGATATCTTTACTCGACTCACGACGGTCGTTCATTCGGGGAAAGTGGTCTTGCGATGTCTTACGGACAAGGACGCCTCGAGTATCGCGCCGAGGTTGAACATAAAGATAACGAACTCACCTGGCTTGCCTCTATTGTCTTCTAATTTTACACCCTGGTGCCCGAAATGAGCTTTGTCTCAACTTGAGACGTGCCAAACCTGCTAGGTTTCGCTTAAAGGGCCCAAAGCTTGCTTATATTCAACTTGAGATGTTCTGCATCTTGAGGAGAAGACTATATGTTTAAGCCGTCTTTAACATTTAAATCCGTAATTAGCTTGTCCACAGCTGCGGTATTTTTATTCTCCTCCATCGCTCCGGCGGCGGGTGCTTACCAGCAAAAAGCTGATAGCAAAAAAGACTATTGGAAATCCCAATACGACGTTAAAGCGCCTACTTACAACGTTAGTAAACCTGCCACTATGACCGAGACCGAAAAGTCTCGTCTTATCAAAGACAAAGCTATGATGGAAAAAATGGGTTACGACGTGAAGGTCGATACTACTTCCAGAATGGTGACTGTATTCGATAAAGGTAGTTCCAAACCTGTGATGGAATTCCCTTTCTCTGATCCAGATAGACTTCGTAAGTATTCTCCTAAATCCGTAAATCAAATGCTTATGGCTGAGATGAAAAAAGTGAGCTCGGCAAATAAAGCAGCGTTCTCTCACTCTTTAAAGAATCTTCCGACGGAATCGGCGGTATTCTTTATGGCTATGGGTGCGGTTGTGGCGACTCAGCTGGTTTCAAACTACTCTCAGAATCCAGTAGCGATGAAGCAGCATATTGACCACTCCCTTTCACCAATGGGTATCTTTGGCTTCTATGCCTTTATGTATTCTCAAGGTGTTACTTCAAATGTTCTTGGAATGTATCTTAAGAATCCAAAATTCCATCACATGATTCCATACCTAGGGATGTCCGTAGGTATGTTCGCGCAAACTTATCTTTCACAAATTATGATGAACCCTAACGTCAATGCCTGCGCAAAAACGATGATGGGTGGAAAAGTTACTGAAGCCGATCAACAACATGGCGTAGATAAAGACCCTTGTTCTGCGGCTTACGAACAACTAGCTCTTAAGAAAGTTCTTTGGGAATCAGCTCCTATGTTGGTTTCCATGCTTGCTTCTTCGGCTCTTGCCGGTGCTGCTCAAGCTGTTGTGACTTCAACTGTTCTTCGTGTAACGGGTGTTGATATCGCAGCTTATCTAATGCCAGGTGCGATGCAACTTAAAGGCATTCGTCTTTTACTAGTTAAAGGCCTGCAAATCGGTGCCTTCGTGCAAATTGACCAATGGCTAAATCGTTCTGTCACTTATGCTTGGAAAAACATCTTTGATGGCGACGAGTTGGACAATATCTCCGAAGATCTTGAGGAAAATGTAAACGTTCTTAAAAAGAACAAATGGGCTTCTGATGATAAAGAACTTCAAGCCAACATGAAACTCTTTAAAGAGAAGATGTCTGCTTGGCGCATGACGAATATGACTGAAGTTTACGAGGCCTACCAAAACTGGCAGGACTCTTTAGTTCAGCTGACTGGCATGTATAACACGAGCTATTCATTCTATGGCGACTTTGTAGCTCAAGTTCGTGCCGAACGCTTTGAAGATGGTTATGTGAAACCTCTTGAGCGCAAAACACCTCTATACGGTATCAAAGCAAATCTTGAAAAAGATCAAATGGACTTCCTTTTGAATGAGCCTGCATTTATCGAAAGACAGCAGTATCAAACTGTCGTTGATGTGGCTCAAAAATCTCAAGAGCTTTTGAAAGAAGAAAATCTGAAGCTTTTGAATGCGACTCAAAAATCTAATTTGAAAAAGATCATCGCCGGCCTTCAGGTTGAGGACGATGATAAACTTATTAAAGCTCTCGTTCTGTTGAACTCTGAGATCCGCTCTGCGGCCCAGAACTACTCAATGCACGCTTACTATAAAGCCCTTTGGACAGTCTATACTGACCTTGGCGCTCCACGCCCTATCCTTGAAAAAGGCCGCGGCTGGGTAACTTACTATGGCGAGGCACCAACAAGCGCCGAAACTTTGAAGGGCACTTCATTCTATCGTAAAGTGGGTATCTTCCCGACTCCGAAAATCACGGACTTCTTGGTTATGCAAATGATCTGCGGACCGGATGTAGAGCGTGGAGAGACAGCTATTAAGACATCACTGGGATATCCATCGGTATTTATGCCGCCAACAATCCGTGGTGATAAAGATCAGTTCGATGTGTGCACGAGCTATAAACTTGGCATCAACGAAGGCGTTGCTGGCATCTATAACTACCCAGTTAAAACTGCGGCTGGCCAGTATGAAGGCTTCGTTTCATATCTAGCGAATCAAACTCGCGCCTCTGTAGTTGGGGATCAATCCAAAGCTGCATTTGATGACTGGTGGAAAAAGAATACTGAGACACAAATGCAAACGGCCTTTGCTCAATATTCAAGAAGCTATGAAGCCGTCATCATCAAAATGATCCGTGCTATTTATCGCCAAGGTATTTCTGCTTGGAATAACGGCTCAGTATATAACGGAACTATGAATGCTTCTTTCCAAGAGGAGCGCGTTTACTTGTCTTTGTTGAATGAGATCCTGGCACCTTCTCAAGATGCTTATGCCATGAATCTAAAAGGCATCATGGGTAAAGCTCCGACTCAGCCGCTATTAGCTGAAGTGGAAAGCCAGTTTGCGATCCTGAACGGCATGATTAAAAAAATCAAAATCGTTAAAGTTACTGAGAATAACGTTGAGATCGAGAGAATTGAATCTCCTCTAGAAAACTATCAATTCGAGGAGCAGGTCAAAAATATCCAAGCCGCTTTAGGTAAGGTTTCAGCAGCGTTGGGTGTGGGCGAAGAAGCTCCAGCGACGCAACTTAAAGTAACCGATGCTCAACGAAATATGGCTGTTCAAGCTCTAGAAAGCCTTCAAGCATTGTCGACTGAGATGATGATGTATGGAGTGATGGCCAATGCGGTTAGCTGGGATAAAATGCGTAACGTGAAACAAATGAATGCGGAAGCTCAACAGTTCCAAAACGAAATGCAGGAAAAGATGGCTAAGATCCGCTCTATGTCGATGCCAGGCGTTCGCTAGTGTCTCAAATTGAGATAGCGGCGGGAATTGTTACCTGATTTGAGTTTAGACACCGGGAATTCAATATATGAGTCCCGATGACCTCAGAGGGCTGGCTAAGGATTTGCAAATAACTAAGATATTCAAGTTTATAAAACTTTTGAAGAGGAGATTTTAAATGAAAAAGACATTCTTGTTCGGTATGGCATTCGTAACTTTGGTAAGCGCTCAAACTTTTGCTGCTGGTGCACCAAAGGCAGGCTTCAAAGACTACGTAACAGAGATCAACAAACACTATGTTGACCCTGCAACTGGACAATTCAAAGCTGGCGCTAAAGACGCCTACGTAGCGAAAATGAACATCGCTGGCGACAAAGCTAAGCTTTTGGATCAAGCAATGAAATCTCCTGAAAAGAAGAACACATTGATGATGCTTGCTGCTGCTAAAGAAGCTGCAACATCTAAATCCGACAAAGTTACAGCTGACGCGGCAGACGCTTCAGTAGCTTTGGTTCTACGTGGCGCGATGATGACTAAAATCGAAGGCAAAAACGTAGAAGATCCAATGGTGATCTCTAACCAAGCAATCAAAAAGATCGAAGCTAAAGCTGAAGAAATCCTAACTCAGTTCAACGGTTCTGAGCGTACTGCTTACAAAGACGTTCTAGTTGAATTCGATAAATTGGTTTCTACATCTAAAACGGGTTCTTACGAAGAGTTGTTCTTGCAATCAATCCAAAACTCTCGCGGTGTAACTCGTGATAAAGCGATCGAAATCGCTAAAAAATTGCGCGACTGCGTTTAGTTCGCAACCACCCCTCAAAACCCCCAGCCGAGGCCTCAAAACCTCGGCTTTTTTATTTTCCGAATTAGATTCCGACTTTACTATTGTCGGTAACGATTAAGATCTCAATACGACGATTCATAGCTTTATGCTCTTCTGAATCATTCGGGACAATCGGCTTTTGGTCACCATAAGAAATTGCCACGAAACGTTTCGGATCTAAGTTATGGTACTTGATCATATAGCGAACGACAGCCGAGGCACGATCTCCCGCCAACTCCCAGTTACTTGGATACTGCGCATCTGGCGCAATCGGAGTGTCATCCGTGTGACCCTCGATGATAATGCGTTTGTTGCTAGCACCAATGATAGCCGCCACTTTCTCAAGAGCTGGCAAAGATGAAAGACGAAGCTTTGAAGATCCGGGAGTAAAGAAACTAGAAGCCGTCAACGAGACGCGAACACCGACAGAATCATGGTAGACATCTTGGATGTCTTTCTTTTGATCTTCCTTGCTCATCGCTTTATTTAAAGCTCTTTCGATATAATCAGCTGCCTCAACAGGTCCGCCCTTTTTAGGGAAGTTACCCACAGGAATATCCAACTCAGCGATTGCGGCATCAATGGCGTTGCCATTCTGATCAGTTCCGCCTTTACCCACCAAATGGAAATTCAATTTGATCGATTGCTCGAAATCTTTTTGCTTATTTTCATTGGCATTTGAAGTCGCGTACATAACAACGAAGAACGCAAACAAAAGAGTGATAAAGTCTGCATAAGAGACCAACCATCTTTCGTGATTTACATGTTCTTCGTGCTTTTTACGCTTTTGTGACATTTGGAAGATAAGACCTTAATTTTTGTTCGATGATAAAGTGATTAGCACCTTTAGCGATCAAGATACCGCCCTCAAGAACCATCAGCTTTTCGCGAGTCATGTCTTCGACTTTTCTTTTGATTTTGTTTCCTAGCGGAATAAATACCAAGTTCGCAAAACTCACACCATAGATTGTCGCGACGAAGGCCACGGCGATACCTGCACCGAGCTTACTTGTATCAGTCAGGTTACCCATCACGTGAATCAAACCGAGTACCGCACCAATGATACCGATCGTGGGAGAAAACCCGCCGGCATCTGACCAGATTTTCGCGCCAGATAGAAGCTCTTCTTCTTCTGTATAAATCTGTGTTTCAAAAATATCGCGCAAAAGGGCTTCATCAACACCATCCACAACGTTACGCAAAACATCTTGCATCAATGGATCAGCAATACGATTGATTCTGGGTTCTAATGCAATCAGAGAATCTTTTTTTGCAAGGCGCGCGTACTCCACGATGTCTTCAAGCTTTTTATGAGCATCGCTTTTCTCATGTGTGAAGGCTTTTTTTGCTAAGCGAACACCCGTTTTAAGGGCTTCTTCGGAACTAGAAACCATCACCGCTCCAGCAGTTCCCGCGAATACGATAAGAAACGCAGTCACCTGCATGAGTGAACTCATGTGGCCACCTTCGATTAGGTTGCCGAAAATGATTCCACCAAAGCCAATTAAGAGGCCAAATATTGTAGCTATGTCCATGAACACAATAATGCCATAGCGAGTTGAACGAGGCACTGCGACCAACGGAAGACCTAGACTTTCTGCGAGCAAAAAACTAAGTTATGATCCCTATCATGCTCGATTTTATTTTGAACCTCGATAAACGTCTTTTCGTCCTCATCAACTCGGATTGGACTGCACCTTGGGCAGACCTCTTCTTTCCCTTCGTTACTGATCTTCATAAGAAAGATTTAGTGAAGCTGACGATGATTCCTTTCATCATTGCGATGTTCATTTGGCGTCGTGGTTGGAAGAAGGGCTGCACTATTTTTATCATGGCAGTGCTGAGCGTTTCTTTATCTGATGGGATCGGAAACTGGGCGTTCAAAAAAACAATCCAGCGTCCACGCCCCGCACACACTGAAGGTTTACAGGTTGAAGTACGCGCGCCTTTTGGCGGCTATAGCTTTGTATCGAACCATGCGACGAATATGTTTAACTTCGCCACATTCACCTCTGTGATATTTCCTCCAGCAGCAATCCCTATGTTCACTCTTGCAACAGTGGTCGGTTACAGCCGCATCTATAACGGCGTGCACTTTCCCACTGATGTCTTCGCAGGAGCTATCTTAGGAATTATCACTGGAATACTGATGGCGCGAATGTGCCAAAGGTTCATGGCACGTTTTGATGAAACAGACACCGAGGCAGAGGCAACATGAAAGTACTAGTCACCGGAGCAAATGGTTTTTTAGGAAGTTGGCTGACACGGTCCTTAGTTAATGAGGGCCACGATGTCTATGCTCTTGTTCGTCGCAACAGTGATCTTTCTGAACTTAAAGGCGTCGACTGCAAGTATGTTTACGGTGATGTGACAGACCTAGTTTCTTTGCTAGAAGCCGTAACTGATTTCGATACGATTTTCCATCTAGCAGGAGTTGTTGCCTACAAGGCATCTGATCGTCCATTAATGGAAAAAGTAAATGTCCAAGGCACAGCAAACGTTATTGAGGTTTGTAGAGAACGCAAAGTTCGCCGCCTGGTCCATCTGTCCTCGGTAGTCGCTGTCGGCGCGGGATTTACTCCAGATGAAATCAAAAACGAGAATTCTGAATTCAATATTCACGATTTAAATCTTGGATACTTTGAAACAAAACACGAGGCTGAATTACTAGTTAAGAAGGCCTGCGACAAAAAAGAGATCGATGCAGTTATTCTAAATCCTGCAACGATCTATGGTTTTGGCGACGCTAAAAAAGGCAGTCGCAAAATGATGCTGAAAGTAGCCCAAGGAAGACTTAAGTTTTACACTTCAGGTGGCGTCAACGTTGTTGCTGTCGAAGACGTCATCCAGGGTATTTTAAGCGCTTGGAAAAATGGCAAAACCGGCGAACGTTATATTCTGTCCGGCGAAAACATTTTGATTAAAGATCTATTCCGCATGATCGCAGAGGAAGCGGGCGTCACTCCGCCTTCTCGCCAACTACCGGATCAATTACTACACGTGGTTGGCAGTATCGGCGACTTTATGGAGAAAATGGGACTTAAAGGCCCTTTGAGTAAAGAGAACGCATACACTGCGACTATGTACCACTGGTTTGATTCATCCAAAGCACAAAAGGAATTAAACTTCCATCCTCGCCCCGCACGTGAAGCTATCCGCAACAGTATTCAATGGGTTAAAGATCAAGGAATGTTGAAATAGATGAAAGCTGCAGGTTTATTTTTTGCTCTGATTGTTGCGATCATGATCACGGCTGCCGCTGTGGTATGGTCATGGCTTCCCTCTGAAAAAGAAATCAAAGGCTGCTTGGTTACAACCATGTACAAGGTCGACCTCTGCCCGACATCTAAGAACTATGTTCCGTTAAACAGAATTTCTTCTTATCTACAAAAAACCATCATCATGACTGAAGATGGGAACTTCTATAAGCATCATGGCTTTGAGTGGGGAGTCATCGAAAAGAACTTCCGCCAAGGATGGGAAACTGGCGTTTACAAGCGTGGTGGTTCTACGATCACTCAGCAGCTTGCTAAAAACATGTTCTTAAATGCTGATCGCACTTTTTTTAGAAAGGGACTTGAAGCCATCATCACTGATCGCATCGAGAAAACTCTGACAAAGAAAGAAATCCTTGAGCGCTACTTAAACGTCGTCGAATTCGGAAAAAACATTTACGGCGTTAAAGCTGCTGCAAACTTTTACTTTAAAAAAGAGCCCGCACAATTGGATGTTGTTGAAAGCGCTTTCTTGGCGATGGTTTTGCCAAGCCCGGTAAAGTACTCTCATTCCTATTACAAAAAAGAACTGACTGGATTTGCTCGCAAACGCATGGGTCAGATTGTTCAGAACATGTACCAGTTTCATAGCATTAACGAAGACGAGTACTTAGTTGCCATGGAACGCATTCAAAACTTCCTAAGCCCGGCTCCCCCACCAGACAGCTTAAGTGGCTTGGAAAACCTCTCAGACGAACAGTTTAATAACATGAGCAACGATGAAATCAATCGCCTAGAGCAAGAGATTCGCGAAGAAGGCACCAGCAGCAGTGGCGACCTAGATATCTCTCCGGATACGCAGTTAGATAATTAATTATTTCAGAAGCTTGTTACGAATGCGGTGGAATGAAACATTCATGCACACCCATGTTAAAACAAGCAGAATCAAGATGTGAATACCAATCTTGATGCCGTTTCCATCATGAAGAATACCACGAACCGCCGCCACACCATGAGTGAGCGGAAATAGATAAGCGATATAGCGAAGGGCTGATGGCAATTGATCCAACGGGAAGTACGTCCCGCTGAGTAAGCTCATTGGCACAATCAAACCCGACGTTGAATAAATAAAAGAATCATAGTTTCTAGCAATCGATGTAAAGATCATACCGATACAAGAAAATAGCGTTGAAATCAGGAACAGAATCGGCAAAACCAAAAGAATTTTATAAGAGTCTACCAAGCCGAAGAACACGGCTACAATCGTAACACCCACCACACCAAAGAAACCTTTGGTCGCAGCCCACATAAGCTCACCAGCTACGATTTCTTCAGGTCCCACACGCGTTAGCATAATAGTCGCATAAGTCTTTTGATGAGTGAGCTTAGTATAGTTGCCATAGGTGCCCTCAAAGAAAGCCACCATCATCGCGGTCGTACACAAAAGTGCCGGGAAGAAATACTCGATATAAGACATTCCACCCATGTTATTTACAAATGAACCCAATCCGAACCCGATAGCACCCAGGTAAATTGCTGGCTCAAGGACAATCCAGAACAGCGACACTAGCATCGTCTTTTTAAAGTACAAAAAGTTACGCTGCCAAACTTTCAAAGCACCATCATCGAATTTTGGAATAGAGAAGATTTGTTTTAACTTCATTATTCGTCCCTCAACTGATGACCTGCCAATTTCAGGAAGACGTCATTCAACGTAGGTTTGCGAATAAAGATTTTATCAGAAGCAATCAGATCTACCACACGGCGACCTTCTTGATTCTCCTTAACCAGAACTGAAACTGTATCTTTGATAACTTGGTATGCGAAACCTTCAGCACGCAAGCGGCCTAGGTAGTAATTCAAATCCACAGGATTCGTATCGAACTCGACCACTTCTTTACCGATAAGATCACGGATCAAATCACGCGGCTTACCGATCGTCAGGATCTTACCGTCATCGATGATCGCAACACGATCACACATCTGTTCGGCTTCTTCCATATAGTGAGTCGTTAAAACCAGAGTGCTTTTTTCTGATTTTAAATGCTTAAAGAAATCCCAGATCCAGATACGCGCTTGCGGATCAAGACCGGTCGTTGGTTCATCCAAGAAAATCACTTCAGGAGAATTAATCAGTCCACGAGCAATCGCCAGACGGCGCTTCATACCACCGCTCAGAGTTTCTACCGAACGATCTTGGTATTCCTCGAGCTTCATCAGACGTAGCAACGCCTGCGCACGCAAGTCGCCTTCAGCAGGATTGATATTGTGATAGCTAGCGTAGACAGAGAGATTTTCTAAGACAGTAAAGTCGGGATCTAAGCCGTCCTCTTGAGGAACGACACCGATTCTAGATTTGATTTCGCGGTAATTTTTTTTAACGTTGAGCCCTAGTACATAGAGCTCCCCGCTTGTAACGAGGGCCGAGCAATACATCATCTTCATTGCTGTTGTTTTGCCAGCCCCGTTTGGACCTAATAGCCCGAAACATTCGCCCTTGTAGATCTCAAGATTTATTCCATCAACCGCGACATTGTTGTCGTATTTTTTGGTTAAATCTTTGATCTCAATGGCGACTTTCGAATCCATTATTCCTTCGCTGCTCTTGCACGTTTGTTTGGATCTGTTTCGCGGCAACGAAGACGGATGTTCTTCGGAGTCACTTCGATCAACTCAGAGTCTTTGATCCATTCCATCGCTTTTTCCAACGTCATAGGACGTACTGGAACTAGACGGATAGCTTCATCAGAACCCGAAGCACGTACGTTTGACAATTTCTTCTCGCGAGTGATGTTTACTTCTAGATCATTGTCCTTAGCGTGCTCACCTACGATCATGCCTTCGTACACATCTTGACCGTGAGTTACGTACATAATACCGCGCTCTTGAAGATTCCAGATCGCGAATGCAGTAGCTTGGCCTTTACGGTCAGAAATCATCGCACCATTCATACGGTGTTCGATTTCACCTTTGTATTGGTCCCAACCGTCAAATTGTGTATTCAAAAGACCTGTACCACGAGTGTCTGTTAGGAACTCAGAACGGTAACCGATCAAACCACGTGAAGGGATGCGGAATTCAAGACGAGTACGGCCTGAACCTTTTTGAACCATGTTTTGCATTACGCCTTTACGTTTACCAAGTTTCTCAGTAACCGCACCAACGAAAGCATCTTCGATATCGATAACTGCGATCTCCATCGGTTCCATTCTTACGCCACCTTCGTCTTTGAAGACAACGGATGGTTTAGAAACTAGAAGTTCGAAGTTTTCACGGCGCATTTGCTCGATCAATACACCCAATTGCAACTCACCACGGCCAACAACTTTGAACGCATCTGTGTTCTCAGTTTTTTCTACGCGGATCGCAACGTTGTACAAAAGTTCTCTCTCAAGACGCTCAAGGATCTTACGAGAAGTAACGTTCTTACCTTCCATACCTGCGAAAGGACCGTTATTTACCGAGAAGATCATACCTACTGTCGGCTCGTCTACGCGGATACGTGGAAGAGGACGTGGGTCTGTAGCAGAAGTAATAGTATCACCGATAGTGAAGTCTTCCATACCCGCGATAACAACGATGTCACCTGCGCCAACTTCTTGAGCTGGAACTTGCGAGTTCACTTTGTATTGGTACAAAGCAGAGACTTTAACTTTTTTCTGACCATTTGCTTGAACGCAAACAACGTCATCACCAACTTTGATTGAACCGGCACGCATACGACCGATCGCCAAACGACCTACGTAATCATTGTAAGAGATGTTAGAAACCATAACTTGCAATGGAGCGTTTTCATCAATTTTTGGAGGAGGAACTAGGTTTACGATAGCATCGTAAAGAACTTCTAGAGAACCAGTGTTAACCGCTGGATCCAAAGTCGCCATACCTTCACGGGCGATAGCGTAAACAGTGTGGAAATCACATTGTTCTTCTGTAGCTTCAAGGTCGATGAACAAATCGAAAAGTTCGTTGTGTACTTCTTGGATACGAGCGTCTGAACGGTCGATCTTGTTGATACAAACGATAACTTTCAAGTTTTGCTCAAGAGCTTTTTTCAATACGAAACGAGTTTGTGGAAGTGGACCTTCAGAAGCGTCGCAAAGAAGGATACAACCATCAACCATGTTCAAGATACGTTCAACTTCACCACCGAAGTCACTATGTCCCGGAGTATCTACGATGTTTACTTTGATATCTTTGTAAACGAAAGACGCGTTCTTAGCCGCGATCGTGATACCACGCTCTCTTTCAAGATCCATGGAGTCCATCAAGCGATCATCAACGTGCTCATTGTCACGGAATGTACCGGCTTGTTTAATCAAATGGTCAACCAGTGTCGTTTTACCGTGGTCGACGTGCGCGATAATCGCGATATTTCTAATCTTCTTCGGATCTTGAATCATATTTAACCCTTCATTAAATTGAAACTTGTAAACTAAAACATAAATTTAAATAAAACAGTTCAGGATTCGGTCAGGACAACTAACCGTGTCCGCCCATTAAGAATTCGTCCTTCGACTGATCTTCTTGCTCAACACTACCGATACCAGCGAAAAATTCGTTAGCAAGGGTCATGATCTCTTCATTGCTCTTGGATTGGAAAAGATTCTTCCTGAATTGTGCCGCCCCAGGATACCCTGTCGAGAACCAAGCTGCAAACTTTCTCAACTGAATCCCTGTGATGTGTTCATCACAATGCGCAACAAGCTCATTTTTCAGGCCGTTAAACAGACTGACATAGTCTCTTTTGACATCCTTTAAGCCCTCACCGCGCCATAGGGACAAGGCGTCCATGAAGATAAATGGATTTTTCAGGCAACCGCGACCAATCATCACCCCATCACAACCAGATTGCTCTAGTCTCAAAACAGCCTGTCTTGGTGTGAGGATGTCTCCGTTTCCTAAAATCGGGAGCTTCGCTTGGTTCTTAACCTCAGTGATAAAATCCCAATCAGCAAAACCAGAATAGCCCTGATTACGAGTGCGACCATGGATTGCAACCCACTCGATACCCTCGTTGTATGCGATATTACAAATCTCAGCAGCATTACGAGCGGTGGAATCCCAGCCCGTACGAATTTTAATCGTCACTGGAATTTTCACAGCACCCTTAACGGCAGCAAGAACTTTCTGCATTCCTACAGGGTCTTTCATCATCGCAGAGCCCGCGCCTTTTTTAACAACTTTAGGAACAGGGCAGCCGAAATTTAAATCGATGAAGTCGCAACCATCTGCTTCCGCAAACTTCGCAGCATTCGCCAAAATTTCTGGGGATTCGCCGAAAAGCTGAATGCCGATAGGTCTTTGAATTTCATCATAGCCCATCAACTTCAATGTTTTTTCGGACTTGTACTCAATGCCCGACGCACTCACAAGTTCAGTCACCACGACGCTAGCGTCGAGCTTTTTCATGAATGTACGGAATGCGTGATCTGTGATCCCTGCCATAGGTGCAAGGACAAACGGATTCGTCTTAAGGGCGTGAAGTAGATTCATAAGGGATGCGGTATATCAAAGTCCGTCTTAAAAAGGTATTAAAAACAACCCCTTAGACGGAATTTACATGTCAAAATATCTGACTCTTAAAGAGCCAATAGTTTACGTTATTGGCCCTATTATCAGACACTTAGCTAACTTTTGTGAGTCTATTTGTTTACTCGCTGATCCAAGTAATTCGTCCCTCAGTTTGGCGAGGGGCCTTGGGAGGGTTGTGATCGGGGTAGCCAATGACCACTCCGCAAAGGAGTTCCAGCTCCCCTCTTTGGTATTCCGGAAGTTTATCCACACCCAAAAACTTATCCACTTCTTCTTTGATTTCTAGTGGTGCACCCATCGTGCAACAGCCAAGTCCTTCCACCAAACAAGCGAGATTCAAGTTTTCCACAGCCATGTACACAGAGCCGATGCTCGTGTGATAGCGCTCTTCTGAATCATTGTGTGAGTATGCGAATACCAAAACGGGCGCATCGCCCAGAGTGAAGAAAAATCTTTCCGTGAAAGCATATAGAGAAGGTTTCAATCTTTGCTGAAGAATATCTTTGATCCCCAGCCAAGATTTTTGCGAGTACTGCATGTACTCGTCGCGCTTTTTACCAGTCACCACAAAAAAGCGCCAGTTCTGGCGATTTTTCCCTGAGGGAGCTTCCATCGCAGCCGCAAACAAACGATCCAAAACATCTTTCGGAATTGGATCTGGTTTGAATTTACGAATCGATTTTCTGGAAGCTAAAAGCTGGTAAAAGTCTTCTTTGATCACGCAAGCTCCACGAATTTTTGATGCAATCTTTGGATCGCTTGAGCTCCGTGTTCTTCGTTCACCAGGAAGCAGAAGTTGTGCTTACTTGCTCCCAAGCAGATCATGCGAACATTGATGTCTGGAATCGTATCGAAAATATCTTTTCCAAGACCCGATGTATGATTGATGTTGTTACCAATCAACGACACCAGCGAAAGATTCTCTTCGACTTGTACGTCAGCAATTTCAGAAAGATCCGCGATCAATTTTTTATTCAAAAGAGTCGAATCGTCCAACGTCACACTGACTGAAATTTCAGAAGTTGTGATCGCATCGATACTGACTTTGTGATCATTAAAGATTTTGAAAATTTGAAACAAGAAACCATGGGCATGAAGCATTTCCGGAGTGGAAAGCGTCACTAGGACTTGTTTTTTTCTAAGCGCCATCGCGCGAATCAGTGGATGTTGTTCAACCTCTTTACGAACCCAAGTTCCCTTGGCTTCAGCATCGAAACTTGAGCCAACAAATACTGGAATATTTTTTCTGATCGCCGGCAAAAGAGTCGCAGGATGCAAAACTTTCGCACCAAAAGTTGCAAGCTCTGAGGCCTCTTTAAAAGAAATCTCGGCGATTGGTTTTGCATTCGCACACAAGCGTGGATCTGTCGTCGCGATACCTGCAACATCTGTCCAGATCTCAAGAACATCAGCCTCAACACCTTCAGCCAAAATCGCAGCAGAGTAATCACTGCCACCACGACCCAAAGTCGTTGTCATGCCTTCTTCTGTACTGCCGATATAGCCTTGAGTAACTACGACAGTTTTCATGTCGCGCATATTTGGAAGTAAACGCTGACATTGGCTTGCCACCATCGCTGTCAAAGGTTTTGCCTTACCGAAGGCATCGTCCGTTTTCAAAACTTCACGAGCATCAAGTAGCTGAGCAGATTTTTTCGTGCCGTGATTCTTTAGAACTGTCGCCATAGCCTCTGTGAAAAGAACAGAAGACATACGCTCGCCCAAACTCATCAATGCATCCATTGCCTTAACTGAACAATCGCGAAGCAAGTGAACGCCTTTTGCCAAAGACTGCATCTCTTCAAACAAAGCATCTAGTTTGTTGTGAGTCTCAGTGCTTGCCTTAAGATCTGTGGCAATTTTTCTGTGGCGCTCTTGGATTTTATTAACGATAGCTTCGCATTCAGACCAAACAGACTTTTCTGCCTTTGTACCTAGGCTAATCAACTCGTTCGTCGTGCCTGAAGTAGCTGACACAACAACCATGCTTGAATTTTGTCTGAAAGCCACCTCGGCACTACGGAGCATGCATTCCGCATCTCCCATCGAGGTTCCACCGAATTTAGAAACGATAAGCTGAGCCATCAAAGCCTCCTCACGAAAGAATCTCCTGCATCTTAAGTCTTTTCTTGTTTTTACTTCAATGACTTTATGGCAAACTTTTTTCTATGACTTCCAAAACAGATTCTACTTTCACGAAAAAAGAAATCGTCCTCATGGTCAGTTTGGCCATTATCGCCATGGTTGTGACCACAATCGCGGTCATTCCGAACCTACGTAACTCCGTGAAGGAGCTGTTTACCTCTGACAGTCGTACGGTCATTGCAAAAGTGACAGGCTCGTTGACCCCAGAAGGGCCACAGGTCACGGTTCTAAAGATGCAAAGTAAGAATTTTCTAGAGCTAGAAGTCTACAACATGAACGGTGGCGAGGGGATGGTCATCATGGCTAAAATTCCTCTGGCGGAATCTCGTGACGGATATTTCACTCTTAAAGGAAACTCTACAAATCTGGCTCTAACTGATTTTGATGGGGATGGGACTTTAGAAATCGTAGCACCTACGTTTGATGATCAGATGGTGCCACGTTTGAATATTTTTAAATACAATTCAGCAACTCACGGATTTGACAAAGTGAGCTCGCCGGAAGACAGCTCCGCAAAGTAAAACTACTTTGCGGTCTTTTTTACGCCAGTACCAGCACCCTGCTCTTTTTCTCCGGCAGGTTTGTTCTTAAGATCTCTCCAAGATTTACCCTCACGAGCTTTCGCATTCAGCTGGAAACGTTTTACAGCGGCATTATGGGCTTCATATGTCTCTGAAAATACGTGTGTACCGTCATTCTGACTTACAAAGAACAAGTAGTTGGATGATTCAGGATTCATCGCAGCCAACAACGCTTCACGCCCTGGGTTCGCAATCGGACCCGGCGGCAAACCATTAATCACATACGTGTTATAACGAGTAGGAGCCGTTAAATCAGCGCGAGTGATATTGATTACGATCTTGCCTAAGGTTTCTGCCTTACCATAGATGATCGTTGGATCCGTTTGCAGACGCATATTTTTCTGCAAGCGGTTGTGGAAGACCGAAGAAATAATCGGACGCTCTTGAGGAGCTCCTGTTTCTTTCTCAACGATACTTGCCAACGTCACAACCTGATGGCGAGTCCAACCCTTAAGCTTCGATTGCGGTTGAATCTCGTTGTAGACATACAGGAATCTCTTCACCATCGCAGCCAGAAGGCCTTTGGTATCCGTGAATTTTGTCAGCATGTAAGTTTCAGGGAACAAGTAGCCTTCAAGGCTTTCTTGTTTTTCACCCAAAACTGTTTGGATAAACTGTGGGTCACGCACCAGACGCATGAATTCCGCCGCTGTTCCGAATCCCTCTTTTTCATAAAGTTCGGAGATTTCGTAAATACTAAGACCTTCACTCACCGTAAAAGCTCTTGCGATACTTTTTCCAGAAGTGATCACATCGAGCACCTCACTCGGAGTCATGTTGGTTCTAAGTAAGTACTCCCCAACTTTTACTTTTGAACGCTCATTTTTAAAACGCGCGTACATAGAAAAGAAAAAGGCATTGCGAACGAGTGCTTTATTCTCCAAATCCTTTGCGATTGTATTGAATGCTTTACCAGGAACAACCTCGTAAACCACATCCTGGGCAATGCTACTTGGAGCCGTGCTGGCATATTGGTAACCCAAAAAGCCAACACAAACGCCCACCGCAACGACCAAAGCTACAAACGCACTGACAAGAACAACAACGGTTTTCTTCATTATTTCATATCCAAGTTCATACCCGGAAGAATCTTCGTCGGGTCAAATGGTGTTGGATCTTCAAGGCTCGCCACAGGCACTGTGCAATATTGAATTGCATAGTGTGCTGAAGCTCTGTCATTACCAGATTTACCCATACCACCGAATGGCAAACGAGAGCTCGCACCATTCGTTGTACGATTCCAGTTCAACAAACCTACACGAGCTTTGAACAAAGCATCTTCGTACAGCTCTTTGTTTTTCGAGAACAATGCCATCACCAGACCGTAACCTGTGGAGTTTACGATTTCCATCGCGTGATTCCAGTCACCTGTCGTGTAGATTGCTACGTTCGGCCCAAAGATCTCTGATTTTTGGTAAACAGAGTTAGGATCAAATTTTTTCACCAAGTGAATCGAAGGCGTTACATAGTAACCTTTGTTTTTTAGATCCAAAGATTTACCACGCATCAAGCTTTCGCAGTTTTCGCGATTCGCGATTTCTTGGAAGCGGATGTATTTTTCCACAGAAGCCGACGTAATCAATGGACCCATGAACGTATTTTCCGTCCAGTGACCAATCGATAGCTTTTTCGCCGCTTGATAGAATCTTTCAGTAAATTCATCAGCAATTTTTGGATGAACGATGATACGGCTTGTGCAAGAGCAGCGTTGACCCGCTGTCATGTAGGCACCAACCAGCGATTCATAAACCGCTTTATCCATATCAGCATCTTCCCAAACGACAGTGGCGTTCTTACCACCCATTTCAAGTGCTAGGATTTTCCAGTAGTGATTCAAAGTCTCTTGCTTGATTTTCAAACCAACTTCGTAAGAGCCCGTGAACAAGACGCCATCAACGTGTTCGTTTGCTACTAAACGACCGCCGCCAGCACCGTCACCTTGAACCATGTTGAAAACACCTGGAGGGAACTGCGCCTTTTCAAACATCTCTGCCATGAATTGACCCACGGCTGGAGTTTGTTCTGACGGCTTAAATACGACTGTATTACCGACGATCAATGCCGGAATGATATGACCATTTGGCAAATGCGCTGGGAAGTTGAAAGGACCCACAACAGCCATCACACCGCGCGAGCGATGACGAATAACACCGTCAACTTGCGGAAGTGCGTTTGGAATTCTTTCATCAGCGACAAGCTTAGTCGACTGATTCAAAGTGATGTCGATTTTAGCGCCCAAAGCTTTTGCTTCAGTCATTGCTTCCCAAGCAGGCTTGCCTGTGTCGCGAGAAATAATCTGAGCAAATTGTTCTGCATGCGTGTCGAACATTTCTTTCAAACGCAGCAAATAGGATCTTCTTTCATCCATAGAAAGAGTGGCCCATTTTGGATAAGCCTTTTTAGCTGCAACACAGGCCTCATCCATGTGGTCATGCTTAAATGGTACCGTCATGATCAAATCATTCAGGTCAGCGGGGCTTAGATTTTTAACTTCGCCATCACCTTTTGTTACTGGAACAAAACGACCGTTGATAAAATCACCTTTGTAACTGATAGGAAAAATGGTGGTGCTCATTTAATTATCTTCCTCTATTGTAGTGAAAAGGAGCTGCAAAAACTTGATCGCCAATTTCAACGCCCAAAATTTGGCGCGCCTTCGCTGGCAAAATAACTTCGCCATCACGGATATCTACAGAGCACATCGTGGCTCTGAATTCATCACCTGTGGTAGCAATCAAATACTGATCTTTAAAAACACAATCCTTACCGTCAGCAACCATCAAGCGCTTACCCATTTTAACTGGCAAGATCTCAGAGGTTTGTGCGCCATAGTGAGGACCGCCATCAAATGGATCGACTTCATCCAGGTAATTAAACCCGATGCTTTCCAAAAGATGCTGTGCGGGTTTCGTCGCCTCCCCGACACGTCCCAAAACCAAACGAGCTTTGGAATCAAGAAGAGCCAAATAGATGTCTTCTTGAGGGAAAAGACTTTCGATAAATTCTTTGTGCGACTGACTTAAAGCATCCGCTTCCTGATAAGGAAGACCCGTAAAGCGGCGGCCTAGCGCCTCCCAGAATTCGCTGCGACCTTCATCAGTCAGCGGCGGAGTCAGCTCACAAAGCACACGGTCTTGGAATTTTTCAGGATAAAGAGCCATGTATAGAAAACGAGTCAAACTGATCTGCTTACCCAATTTTTCTGGACGACGGCGATAGGATCGATCAACCAGAAGTCCTCCGATTTCAGTTGGACCGTCAAAATCCAGCTGGAAGCGCAATACTTGATGGATAAAACCGATTCCCAAATCCTGAGAAAAATGGTCACGCTTGATAATTTTGAAATAGCTGTGAGGAACTTCTTCGTTACCATGCTTAGCAAGGATCAGCGAGCTGCCTACGATTTGCTTTTCTTCTAAATCTTCTACTACAAATAAATATTCGGACTTTGATTTATCCAGCTTGTCAGCGAAAGATTGCTCACTGCGATCAATCTTTTCACTTAGAACTTTCTTATCACCAGGCAAATTGAGCAGATTAAACTGCTTTGCCAAATCAACTAACTGGTTCAAATCGTCGTGCCGAACAGGTCTAATGATAAAACTCATAAACAGAACCTTTCGATGACTTTCTTATAAAATTCAATGGCCTTATGTAAATCCTCAATGGCCACATGTTCTTGAGGAGTATGTACGTTTCCTTCACGCTTACCCGGGCCAAAGCATGCACACTCAATTCCGATGCGCGAGAAAATACTCGCTTCATTCGTCGACGGTTGAGTTGTGGGCTCCGCTTTTAAACCCATAGAGCGCAGTTCATCCAAGCAACCTTTTACTAAAATGGAGTTCACTTCCGTGCGGAATGGTTTTTTATAATCATTCACACTAAAGACCGCGCCATTTTCTTCGCACAAGGTGCGCAGTTGCTCCATCCATCGCTCATAAATTTCATGAGTGATGATCGGAGGCAGCCTGCAACTTCCCGACAGCTGCACATCGTTTTCGTTCGTACGAACTAAACCAATATTCAAAGTCGGAGTACTTGGATAAAATTCTTTGTCTTCGTGTTTTAAAAATTCTTTCTCAAGATCTTTCAAACCACGATAAATATTTGCAAGTTTCGTCGCAATCGGTGTTTGCACCGACGAGATCATATCGATCTCTAAAAATGCATTACTTGGTACCGTGTTAAAATTGATGCCACCGTCGATTTCCATGATATTCACAGAATCAGGAAGCATGGTCAGGTACTCAAGCATCTTAGTGATCGCGCTCTCGCCCAAATGAGGCATCGAAGAGTGCGCAGCCTTACCTCTGAAAAGTTTCGACTGTGTGGATGTACTTTCTCTTAAGTTGTGTTCGTCACGATAACGAATTTCCTCGTCAGAGAATGGAATACGAATCTCAACAGTTGCAAAACCTTTGGCTGCATTTACCAATTGCAGATCACTCGGTTCACCAATCAAAGCCATCTTTGCAGAGACTTTATTTTTACGAATCAATTTAAGCGCACCTTGCATTCCGGTTTCTTCACCGAAGGTTCCCACCAAAACTGGAGGCAAACGCCATGCACGATCACTTCCAAAAGAAGCGAGCGCCTCAAGCTTGCACAAAAAATCAAGCTTCACATCCGCCGTGCCAAGACCGTAGATCTTACCATCGATGATGTGAGCATCGTAGGGATTGCTCCCCGTCTCTGTCCACAAAGCGAAAGGACCTGGGTCCGCAGTATCCAAGTGCGTTTGAAATAAAAACTCTGCACTTGGACGCTCCGAAACAGGGCGAGCAATGATATTTACTTGCTCGACGTCACCCACGATTTCCACTTGTTCTTCGACAACCAAGCCTTTTTGACGACAGAACGCAGCCGCCCACCGAGCCAACTCTTTGTTGCCATGAGCGGGCGTGCTATCGATCGCAATTAACTGGCGGCAAGATTCAATGAAATCCAACTACACCCCTTCAAGAAGTGTTTTTTCAATCGTCTTCAAGGCAATGTCGATGTCTTGGTCTTGAATGATTGCTGGAATCAAGAAACGCGCGCGCACTGGGTCTTTACCGCAAGGGAAAGCAATGACACCGTTTGCATAAAGCTTATTCAAGAAAGCATTCACGCTTTCTTTTTTACCGTCATGCGGAGTGAATGCCACCATCAAGCCCATACCACCTGCATCTGTCGCAAGACCTTTGCAAGTAGTGTCGTTCATTTTGTTAATACCATCGATGAAACGTTTGTGGATTTGGTGAATGCGGCCTTGAGGTCCCAAGAAACCTTCAGACAACATATTCAACATCTCTACACCCGCAGCCAAACACGGAGATGCACCAGAGAAAGTTCCAGCGATCAAACCTGGTTTAGGATTGTATTCCTCAGTGTAAAGAGTCGCGCCAATTTGCGCTGTTTTCGCGATTGTGCAGATGTCGATGTATTCGCCCAAGCCCAAAGTTTCAAACGCGAAGTATTCACCCGTACGAGTGAATGTTTGAACTTCGTCAGCCCAAACTGCGATGTTTTTAGATTTACAGAAATCCAAAAGCGGCACAAAGAATTCGCGAGGAGCTGCTTGATAACCGCCCTCACCCAACATTGGCTCAAAACCGAATGCAGAGATATTGCCCTCGTGTTTTGCCACGTGTTCTTTGATTGCATTCAATGCTTTTTCACCAGATTTAGGATCGCGTTTATCATAGAACGGAACGCGAAGCACTTCATGATATTCTGGCAAACCTTGTTTGTATGCTGGGTTGTCAGTTACTTCCGCCATCATCGTTGAACGACCTGCGAACGCGTCTTTGAAAGACATCACGAAACGCGCTGGAGAATTTTTTTGACGAGAAAGCTTCAATGCATTTTCGTTCGCCATTGTTCCGCAGGTAGCAATCCATGCGTATTTCAAACGAGAATTTTTAGAAGCGATTTGTACAAGCTTTTCTGTGAACAAACGGTATTCGTTGTTCGGTTGCAAATTACCTTGATTCAAAATATCCGCGATAGAACCACGGATCGCCGCAGTCATTACACGTGGATGAGCATGGCCCATCAAGTGAATACCAATACCGTTGATCAAATCCAATTTCACACTGCCATCTTCAAGCTCAACATAAGGACCGCGACCTGCGCCAGTGCCCATGTATTGGTAGTGAAGTGGACGACCACGCAACAAACCAGTTTGTTCAATTTTTTGTTTTCCAGAATCTTTGAATGCATCTTGAGGAGCACGAATGCCTTCAAGTGAAGAATTAATTTTAGTAACTTCACCGACAAGATCTTTGATCAAAGAATTTACTTTATCGGATTGTTGAATCTGATGGCCTACAAGAGAGCTCATAATACCTTTCGCGGAGATATAAAATCCTTCATCTCCATGTTATTTGAAATGCCCGTCCAGTTTACTCTTCGCTCTGGACTAAGACAAGACACCCGGATAAACTTCGAGACTATGACAACGCGATTCATTGTGTTCTTTTTTACTCTTATTTTGCCCACTTTAGCTTGGACTCAAGATGCAGATTTTGCTGCACTCTTTAAGCAGGGAACTCAGCATTATGCTGCGAAGGAGTATGATAAATCACGTGACGCATTCGCCAAAGCGCTTGAGAAGGATCCCCATAACGCAACGACACTCACAAACTTGGCTTTAGCCCAGTTTCAGTTAGGGCAAAAACCCCTCTCAATTGGCCTATTTAGAAAAGCTCTTACAATTGACCCCGAGTTAAAACCCGCACAAGCTGGACTAAAGTTTGCTTTAACACAAATGGAGATCAAAGAGATCCCTCACCAAATTGAAACCTATGAAAGTGTGCGCGCAAAACTACTCGCACCGGTCTCGTTGACGGTTTATTTGATTATAACGGCTCTCCTGCTTTTCGCTGCTGGATGGATTTTGATCGGATTTATGGGACAACGCCGCCGCGCACTTGCAGAAGAAAAAGCCTCCCCTGGATTTCCAGTTATTGGAACGATTTTGGGTGTGGGATTTTTGTTTTCAGCGACTCTTTTGGGGCTGAAATTTTTCGATCAATCCATCATTCGCGCGACAATTGTTGAAGACAAAGTTTCTTTGCAATCAGCTCCCGGCGATAACCAAGTTGCCCTGTTGGATTTGTATGGCGGCATGGAAGTTATCGTCCAAAACGACAATAATGAGTGGGCGCAAGTCACTTATCCCGGCTCAATTACGGGTTGGGTTAAAAAATCTGCCATACTTCGCACCAATTGACTCTGATAGCAGCGCGCCATGAGCCCCTTCATTGACAGTGGGTTCTGGACCAAAATATGATATCGGCATGCTAAAAACGCTCCGAGTCATGACACTTATTTGCGCATCAGGATTTCTACTTTCTGCATGCTCCACAATGGAAAAAAACTCCGACACTCCTGAGGGTGCCTTCGCTATTGCTGAGGAATTCGATAAGGGTGAGCGTTACGAGGAAGCGATTCGTCGTTATACGGAAGTTAAAAATAAATTCCCATACAGTAACTTTGCAACAAAAGCCGAGCTAGCTGTTGCCGATGTTTACTACAAACAAGAATCTTACGCTGAAGCCCAAGTTGCGTATCAGATGTTTAAAGAACTTCACCCGACAGTTCCGCAATCTGATTATGTCCAATTTAGAATTGGTATGAGCTTCTATAATCAATTGCCATCCACTATTGATCGCGATTTATCTCTAGCAAACGATACTATCCTCAATCTTAGTGATTTGATTAGGAAATATCCAAACTCTGAGTATGCAACAGAGGCTAAAGAAAAGCGTTCAGCAACGATCAAAATGCTAGCGGAAAAAGAAGACTACATCGGTAACTTCTACTTCATCCGCGAAATCTACGACAGCGCTTTGAAACGTTATGAAGGTCTTTACTCAAACTATAAAAACTTGGGTATGGATGCTCGCGCTCTTTCTCGCATCGTGATCTCCGCTAAAAAAATTGGCGACGATCCAAAAGCTAAGAAGTACATGGCGATTCTTTCTAAAGAATTCCCTGGCAGCGATGAATTGAAACAAGCCGAAAAGGAGATGAAGTGATCCCTTCTCTTCAAGACGACATGATTTCTGAGGCCCGTGGTTACTTTATCAATGGTAACTACAAAATGGCCGAGCCGATTTTGAATCAAATGCTTCTGCAAAACACTCGTAATCCCGAGGTTTATCAGATGCTTGCGACAATCGCTTACGATAAAGGTCAATTCAGCAAAGCTATCAAAACTTTCAAACGTGCATTGGAAATCGATCCAACTTACACGGATGCAAGCGTTGGTTTATCAATCATTTTGAATGACCTTGGTAAATACGACGAGGGCAAACAAGTTTTCTTAGATGCTCAAGCTCAGCTCGACAAAAAATCTGGCAAGCAAGATCCGTTTGTTGACGAAAAATTAGCTTCAAAACACGAAGAATTAGCGGATCTTTACTATCAGTACAAACGCTACAACGAAGCTTTAGAACAACTTTTGAAAGCTCAAAAGCTTTCAAGCCGTAAAGCAGAGATCACTTTGCGTGTGGCAGAGGTCAATGTTCAGTTGAATCAGTCGGATCGTGCGATCAAGGATCTAAAATCATTGATTCGTGAGTACCCGCACCTAATTCCAGCTCGCCTAAAGCTTGGGGCGATCTACTACAACTCAAACAATATTGCTGAAGCCACAGAACAATGGGAGAATATTCTCATTCGGGACCCACAACACCCCGAGGCTCTACGTTATCTAAAGATGGCGCAAGCAGCAGGCATTACATCAATTGATTTGTAAAATCAGAGGCGCACATGGCACAACTTAAAGAACAAATGGTTCCTTTCCTTACTAAAGAAGAAATCTCAGAACTAGTTACTGAGTTGGCGTCGCAAATCGAAGCTGATTACGAGGGAAAAGAAGTCATCTTTATCTGCCCTTTGCGCGGTTCAATGCACTTAACAGCAGACTTGATGAGAAAAGTAGATCTTCCTCAACAAGTTGACTTCGTTTACGTACAAGCTGTTGAGCGTGGTGGCGCTATCAAAATCGTTAAAGATATTTCCGTTAATATCGCTGGTAAGCATGTATTGATCGTTGAAGAAATCATCGATACAGGTCGCACACTAAGCTTCCTAAGAAGCCGTTTGTTCGCATCAGCTCCAGCATCTTTGAAAATCGTGACGTTGCTAGATAAGCCTGCTCGTCGTGAGCTTCCTATCAGAGCTGATTATATTGGTAAAACTATCGATGATCGCTATGTGGTTGGTTACGGAATGGATTCTGAAGAAGTCGGAAGAAACTATCCCGACATCTACACGATGAAAAACTAATGTCTCTTTAAGAGACAACAACGTTCACTACAAAAAATACGACAACACAAAATACGTACAAGAAAACCATCTGTCTTTGCATGGGGAGCTCCTAAATTCGAATTTAGGAGTCTTTAGGACTTTGGTCAACTGTGTCCAGGGGTATATTTTGGGGTCTTGTGAGAACTGGACCTAACTATCTCGTGTTAAAAATCCGACAAAGAGCTTCGGAGGACATAATGTCTAAGCTTTCTTTGAAGGGTCGTTTTCTATTCATCACTGCACTGTTAACGCTCATTTGTGTCCTGACCAATGTTTTTTCACTCTACCGTTTGAAAACTCAGAACACTGTCACCTCCGAAGTTGCTGAAACATGGCTTCCGGCAGTTGGAAAAACTGCTGAAATTAACATCAATGTCGTTAACCACCGCAAACTTGAGTTCAACCTGCTCGCTACTCAAAGCACTGACGAGCGCAAATTGATCTTGGATGAGATGGATTCTTTGATGGGCAACATCACGATCTACTCAAAAGTCCTTGAACCACTTTTAGCAACTCCGGAAATGCAAAAGTCCTACGAGTCCTTCCAGAAATCCTGGGAACTTTACCAAGCAGACAGCGAGAAATTCAGAGCAGCACTTGATAAAGAGCAAACGGATGAAGCAGAAAAAATTCTGCAAGATACGTCAGCCAAACATTATGAAGAGTGCTACTCCTCTCTGAAAGCCCTCACTGACGTGAGTTACATGGCGGGTGTTGATAAGTCTGAGACCGCAGCCAAACTATTTAAGGTCACTCTCTACTCTATCATTGGCGTCACAAGCTTCTTTGTGTTGCTGGGCCTACTAACTAGTATCTTGAATATTCGCACTGTACAAAAAGCCTTGCGCGAAGTCGCAGATGGCTTAGATTCAAGCTCCCAAGTTGTCGGCAGCCGCACAGTAGGATTGGTAAAATCTAGCGAAACTATCTCTAGTAACACAACAAGTACGGCGGCCTCCCTTGAGGAAATCGTTGCTACCATGGAAGACCTAAGCCAGACCGTTCACAAAAACTCTGCGAGCTCCACTGAGGCCGCAAAAATTTCTAAAGATGGCCAAGGCACAGTTTTGCACGGCCAAGAAAAGATCCATTCTTTGATCAATGTGATGTCAGAAATTTCGACAAACTCTAAAAAGATCACAGAGATCTTAGTTATGATTGATGACATTGCTTTCCAAACAAATCTACTTGCCCTGAACGCTGCTGTGGAAGCGGCTCGCGCGGGTGAGCAAGGTAAAGGCTTTGCTGTCGTTGCTGATGCTGTTCGTGCGCTTGCACAAAAAAGTGCGGAAGCTGCCAAAGAAATTTCTGGTCTGATCAACGAAGCCAATGCCAAAAGCCAAGCGGGTGTTGAATTAGCGGCTGACAGCGAGAAATCATTGAAAGCTATTGTTGAAAACACAAATCACGTGTTCCAATTAATTCAAGAAGTCGCACAAGGATCACAAGAACAATCGCACAGCATCGATCAAGTGAAGCAAGCACTCACTTCGATTGATGAAAGTTTGCAAGGCGTTGCCGCATCTATGGGTAACGTGACAAGCGCCTCTGAAGACATGCAGTCACAGGCACTTGAACTGGGCTCAATGATGTCTCAGCTCCACGTGTTGGTCGGTGAGAAAGCCCATAAAATTGAAGAAGTCCAAAACAATCCAGAAGAAGAAAATTCTTCTGCAGCATAACTAGGAGAACACCATATGAAAACAGCATTGATGACAGCAGTAGCGACAATGATGATGGCTCAAGTAGCATTTGCAGCTGATTGCATGATCACTGTAGATCGCAAAGCCTGCGCAGGTAAAGAAGTTGAAGCTTTGAAGCCTTACAACGGAAAAAACCCAACTGAAGAAACTAAAAGTCTAGACTCCGCTGAAGCTTGTGAAAAATGGGCGGACAAAACTTCAAAAATCGTTCGCAAAGGAACTCTGACTGAAAAGAAAGTAACCGTCAAATTTGATGGCAAAGATTTAGGCAAGTCATTTTCCGACAAAGCTGCATGTAAATAGTTTGAACAGTCAGTTTCTATACAAAGGGAGGTCTAGTACCTCCCTTTTTCTCATTCTGAGACAGGACTAATTTCCTACAAAGTGTATTGAAAACTCTCAAGACAATCCCCAAATGAGCCGATACGGACATAAAGGGGGAACATCAATGAAAAAGTTTAAGAACTTTTCTAAGAATCTTTTAAAGAATAAACAGGGTCAGGGTGCAACTGAGTACATCCTTTTGCTGGTTGTAGTTGTGAGTCTTGTGATTCTTTTCAAAGATAATATCAAAAATACGGTTCAAGGTAAAATCGACGAGCTTAAAAACTCGATCAGTACTGTTCAGTAATTTTGAATTTAACTACGCGGAGAGCGCATGACCATTGAGTATGTTCTGCTTCTCATTGCTGTTTTCATGATTGGGCTGAAGGCTTTCATTTCAGCCCCTTCAGAAGCATTTCGTGGATCCGGTCCGCGATTGGCGGCGCGTGTGGAAAAGCAGTTGGACACTGGGCAAGGTTTTAAACCTAAGGGTGCGAGACTTAGCTGGAGTGCTATCCAATGAAAAAGAGTTTTGCTGCGAATAACAAAGGCCAATTCGTGATCGAAGCAGTCCTGCTGATGATTGTGATGGTTGGTATTTTTATTGGCAGCATGAATGCTCTTAGAGATTCAAAATTTTTATCGAAGATTGTAACGGGTCCATGGGAACGAGTTGCTGGAATGATGGAAAGTGGCGTTTGGGTAGCTGCAAAAGATGCTCAGAAGCAACATCCGAATCAAAGAGACCGCAGCGTATCCTTTAACCCAAGTATGTAAGAGGAAGCGATGAGAAACCTCAACAGCCCTCACATGATAATTAATAACTCCCACGGTATGCTTACTGTGGATTTTATATTTTCATTGATCCTGTGTGCGGGTCTTTGCACGGTTCTTTTTGCTGTTACGTTCACGCTGTCTATGGCGGAAATCGGTCAATACATTACTTTCTCTGCCTCTCGCGCTTACGTCGCGGGACATATCGACCCTGACAAACAAATGGAAATGGGTCGCAATAAATTTGCAAATCTTATGGCCAACTCAACTCTGGCTCCTCTTTTCTCTACGAAAGATTCCGCTTGGTTTAAGCTGTCAAATCTTGAGCTAAAGGGTGGCGGCCAAAGTGGCGACGATTTTTCTAGTGATTATACTTACGCAGAAGATCGCGTTCCACAAACTGGCGCACGCTTAACATTCAGTGCCCGTGTTTTGAATTTAAGACTTCCATTCTTGGGTTCGACAACTGAAGACAACGAACCACCAAGTGCAAAACTCACGGCGCTTTTAATTAGAGAACCCACCCAACAGGAATGTTGGGATTTACAGGTTAAAAAACGCTATGACGCCATTATTAACCTCGACAGTCGATTCGCCGTTTTAGCGGATCGGTACCGAAACAAATATGTACCGATGGAGGATAACGGATGTTGAAATCCAAAAAAAGCCTCCTAAACAATGAAAAAGGCTCTGCGATGATCGAGGTAATCCCGGTCATTTTCGTCATTATTACGTTCCTTACTTTTTCATTGGGATTCTTTGGCGCTATTCATTCAGGTATTCTGAATTCCATAGCAGCCAGAAATTATGCTTTCGAAACTTTCAGGCATCGCCCGAACTTAGTGTACTTCCGTAGCAACGGAGACAAAGTGAACTCCCAGTTGAGCTATGCGGAACACGGTATACGTATGCACGGAATCAACTCTGAGAATTCCCCGAAAAGTGGAAATCCAGAATGGTTCGCAACCACTCGCCCGATCAACATCAATCTTCTGGCAAGTCAGAAGGAAGTTGAAGTTTCCGGGTCTAAGAGTGAACACAATGACCAAGTACCATTTATTAAAGATGATGAACGAAACGAAAAAGTAGGCGTGAACCCCATTTGGATTAAATCCACCTATGGAATTTGTCTGAATGCAGCTTGTGGAGCTTAGGAGAAGATATGGGATCAAACGACACTAGAAATTTATGGCTTTCAATTGCGGCAGGAATCTTCGCCACATTCTTGCTGTACAGCTATTCGCAAGAAAAGAAAGCTGAATACGATAAACGCTTTGGCTCTACAAAACGTGTAGTTGTTGCCAAAGAAGATATCGCTGAAATGCAAACGATCTATGACACGATGGTGGAAACAAAAGACCTGCCAGCTGACTTTATTCAGCCGGACGCAGTAACAGTACCAGATGAAATTATCGGTAACGTTGCCGCTGTACCTATTCGTAAAGGCCAAATGGTAGTTAAGAACAACCTTCTTACTCCGGGTCCTGATACAGGTATTGCTTTACAGGTTGCACCAAGTAAACGTGCGATTTCTATTCCTGTGGATGAAATCCGTGGTGTGGCAAAACTTATTCGTCCTGGTGATCGCGTAGATATCTATGCGGCAGTAGATTCTGGTAGAGGTGTTCAACAACGCCGTGAAGTTTTCACTTTGATGAGTGACGTACCAGTTTTGGCAACGGGCCTTAGTGTTGTGAACAATATCCCGCGTATGTTTGAATTGGATTCTTCAGGTAAGAATCTAAATCAAATCGCGCTGACTGGTGACACGAAATATACAACGATCACAGTTGAAGCAACTCCTAAGGAAGCTCAAGACTTGTTCTATATTCTTTCGACAGCGCCAGGGAATTTGTTCTTTGCGCTTAGAAATCCAAGTGACCGCACCATCCCTGTTAGATCTCCAAGTTCTACGGCGGATACGGTTATTGGAAAACCTGTTGTAGCACTAGATGCTCCACCGATGGTGGCTCCAGCCCAACCGGTGATCTTGCCACAACAACAACGACCAATGATGCAACAACAAATGCAGCAACGTGCACCTCAACCGACGCAACAACGTAGGAACGGGTTCAAGACTTTATAGTTAGTACTTTTTTGTTTTTGGGGAATGTAAGTTAAGGGGGAACCATGAAACATATGCTGCTTACACTAGGGCTTGGGTTAAGTCTATGTGGGCCTGTCGCGCATGCTGATGAAGAATTGACGGCAACGTCATCTAGTTCAGGCGAAGACAGCAGTGGAGCTTTCCGCTCGCGCAAATTCATCAACTTAACGTTGGGGATTGAGCAAGACGAAAAACTGCCGCCTCTCCCAGACAATGTCGATTTCAAAGGTGACTTCCGCCGCGTGGTCACTGCGAACTATTCTAAAGAGCTTAACGTGATTCGCTTCATTCCTCGCACAGAGGGTTTTGCGACCCTAACAATTCACGATAAAAAGAACGGTAAAATCGTTGCTGAGTATCGTATTGACGTTAAGAAAAGCAAACTTGATAAAATCGTACGTGAGATGCGTGCCCTCTTGGGTGACATCGAAGGTATCAATATCAAGATCGTAAATGACAAAGTCGTTGTTGACGGTCAAATCCTGCTCCCTAAGGATATGGCGCGTATCTATAACGTTGTTTCTCAATTCGGAAACCAAGCATCTTCCCTTGTGACTTTAAGCCCTCTGGCACAAAAGAAGATTGCTGAGTTCATCGCACGCGATATCAATAACCCTGAGATCGAAGTTCGTGCAGTGAACGACAAAATCATTCTTCAGGGCTGGGCAAACAGCCAAGATGAATCTGCTCGTGCAGAGATCATCGCGAAAACATATCTTCCAGACGTGATCGTAGATCCGGCTGCGGAAAAAGGTGTGATCAAAGTTCGTAAAGCAGCGAACGATGGTGTGATTAACTTGATTCAAATCAAAGAATCCGCACCAAAGCCACCTCCAAAGATGATCCAGCTTGTTGTTCACTATGTTGAGCTTCAAAAGGACTATTCTAAGAACTTTAAATTCCAATTCACTCCAGAGTTGGGTGATAACTCGCAAATGACTTTCCAAACTGGTGGCGAGGCTGCTGGTGGTATTGTGAGCTCTATCACAGGCACAGTTTCAAACTTGCTTCCAAAATTGAACTGGGCAAAACAGCACGGTCAAGCACGCGTTCTTGAGAGCACGAGCATGATCGTTGAAGACGGTAAAAAAGGTGAAATCAAACAAGTAACAAACCAACCTTACGCGGTTATCGGTCAGAACGGCACTCAAGGTACGGCATTTGCCGAAGTGGGTATCGTGACGACTATCACTCCAGTCCTTATGGGCGAAAAGTCTGGTAGCGTGCGTATGGATATGGCCTTTAAGGTTTCGAGCATGATCGGTAGTACTCCGGCTGGTGCTCCAATCACAAGCTCAAACGAAATGACGAGCTCTATCGTTGTTCGTGACCGTCAAAGTGCCGCTGTGGGTGGCTTGATCCGCAACTCATCATCGACTGGATACAACCGTCCGTCTGGGCAGAAGAATCCAATCATCAGCTTGTATGCATCTAAAGAATTCGCGAAACAACAATCGCAGTTTGTGGTTTTCGTCACTCCAGTAGTTAAGACTTCAGCAAGTGCTGGATCTGAACAAATTAAGAAAAAGTTCCGTCTGCGCGACTAACGTCGCGTATACGGATTGATCATATTAGCCGATATGTTTAGCGGAGGTCCGCATTGGCTATCAATCCGAATTGTAATCTCATCGCTGTTGTTGGTGGTAAAGGGGGCGTAGGTAAAAGCGTCTTCGCTGCCAACTTTGCCTGCGCATTGATGACCGAGCTTCGTACTCAGGTTTTACTTATCGACGCCGATTCAAAATCCGTCGGTGATCAAAACGTGATTATGGGTCTTAAGCCTGTAAAAACTTTGAAAGAACTATCTACCTTCCAAGGTTCTCTTAATTCTCAACCAATGAATACTCTCGTGACTATGCACCAATCAGGCCTTGGCTATGTAGGTGCTGTGCGTGGACCGGAAGAGTCTTTGAATATCTCTCCAGATCTTCTTGGCAAGTTGATGGAGTTTTTCTCTCGTGCATTTAAATTCGTTGTCGTTGACGTTGGTAATGACTTGGGTCCCGCGCAAATGGCGGTGTTACAAGAGGCCACAGCGATCATGATCGTGACAACACCTGAAGTTTTGGTTGTTACGCAAACTCAGCGTTTAGTGAATGAACTTTTGTCTGCGACTTTCCCGAAAGACATGTTCCAACTTGTTGTGAACAAAGCTTCTCCGACAGGTCTTTCTCCACAAGCTATTTCAAATCAATTGCAGTTGCCGTTCTTAGGAATCATTCCTCAAGACGAAGCGACGACAATGATGGCTTTACAAAAATACCAACCGTTCGTCATCAGTGCGCCGAAAACGCCACTGACAGCATCTTACTTTGACCTCTCCCGTAAATTGACTGGTGGGGTGCTGCAAAGACTTAAAACTCTGACTCGTCCAAAACCAACGCCGCCGCCTTCTGCTGAAGCAAATCAAGCAGCAATCGCTGGCGCTAACGGTATGGACCCACGCACACTTTTGAAAATCCGTGTGCATAACGAGTTGATCCGCACAGTCGATCTTAAAAAGCTTCTGACGGATACTAAGCAGGACGAAAACAAAGAAAAAGAAGTCCGCGAAAAAACAAAACGCGAAATCACTGTTATCGTCGACAAGGAAGCTCCAGAACTTGTTCGTGAAGAGCGCTCTAAGATCATCAAAGAAGTATTAGAAGAAGCCTTGGGCCTTGGACCTCTAGAAGATCTCTTGGCTGACAATGCAGTCACCGAGATCATGGTGAACGGCTTTAAGAAAATCTTTGTCGAGAAAAGTGGTAAGGTTTCCTTGAGTCCCGTGACATTCACTTCGAATGATCACTTACGTCGTATTATCGAGCGTATCGTGACACCACTAGGTCGTCAGATCAATGACTCGACTCCTTACGTGGATGCTCGCTTGAAAGACGGCTCCCGTGTGAATGCCGTGATTGAGCCTTTGGCAATTGACGGACCGGCACTGACAATTCGTAAATTTAAAAAAGGCGGTATCACCGCTGAAAAGTATATTGAATACGGCAGTATCACTAAGAATATGATCGATTTCCTACGCATCTGTGTGGAAAACGGTTTAAACGTCGTGATCTCTGGCGGTACGGGTTCAGGTAAAACCTCCCTACTCAATATGCTGTCTTCATATATTCCATCCAACGAACGCGTTATCACTGTCGAGGACGCGGCCGAGTTGCAATTGCAACAGGAGCACGTTGTGCGTCTTGAAACACGCCCAGCTTCGATGGAAGGCAATAACGCCATTCATATTCGTGATCTCATTAAGAATGCCCTGCGTATGCGTCCTGATCGCATCATCGTCGGTGAGTGTCGTGACGGCGCCGCCCTCGATATGTTGCAGGCCATGAATACAGGTCATGATGGTTCGATGACAACGACCCATGCGAATAGTGCACGTGAGTGTATTGCTCGTCTAGAAACTCTGTCGATGATGGCGGGCATGGAACTTCCAGTGCGCGCGATTCGTGAACAGATTGCTGGTGCGGTGAACTTGATCGTACAGATCTCTCGTCAATCAGACGGTAGTCGTAAAATCATGAGCATCACTGAAGTCGCTGGTATGCAAGGTGACGTTGTTACTTTGGCAGAAATTTTCCGTTTTAAAGAAACTGGTTACGATAAAAATCGTAAAATCCAAGGTGTGTTCCAAGCAACTGGTACAATCCCAAGCTTCATTCAAAAATTAAGCGATAAGGGTGTTGTTATTCCTCGCGAGATCTTTAGTAATGATCCTGCGGCAGCTGCAAAACCTCCTGGTAGCGGCGGCAATCCTCCTCCACAAGGTGGTGGTGGTTTGATGCCTAAAATGCCTGGTGGAGTTGTGCCACCTAAGAAGGTTGGATAGTTTATGAGTTTTCTGTTTAACGAATGGATTATGATTCCTATATTTGGCATCTGTGTCTTCACAGTTGTCATTCTATGGGCTGATAAATCCATCGCTTGGCTTCACAAGCGCAGCCTTGGGCAGCGTGAAGAAGTCATGCGCCTCATGCGCTTGATGGGCATGGAAACAGATCAAAAGAAAGTAACGGCTCTGATTCTATTGATGAGCTTTGGTTTGGGAGCGATCGTATTTCTGATCTTCTGGCCAAGTGTTGCTATGGGTGCGTTCTTTGGTGCGTCTATCACTATCGCTGGTTGGCAGTTGCCACTTCTTATCATGCGCTCATTGTACGAAAGACGTTGTACTCTTTTCGTAGATCAGATGGTTGACGGTATTACGATCATGGCCAACGGTATTAAAGCCGGATCGAATCCCCAAGAATCCATGAAGCGTGTTGTGGAAATTATGGGAAATCCAATCAGTCAGGAATTTTCACAAGTGCTTTACCAAATGCAAGTTGGTGATAGCTTTGAAAGCGCTCTGAATGACCTCGGAAATCGTATTCCCCGTCCAGACGTCCAGATGTTTGTGACCTCCATCAACATCTTAAAAGAAACTGGCGGTAACTTAGCGGAGACATTCCAGACCATAGTACTGGTCATCCGTGAGAGACAAAAAATTGAAAAGAAAATTCAAGCGATGACAGCGCAAGGTCTCATGCAAGGGATCATCGTCACTCTTGTTCCGTTCTTTTTGATGTTGGTTTTTTTGGTCATTGATCCCACATTTATCAAACCCATGTTTACAACCACCTTAGGTCTAGTGTTGCTGTTCGCCATGCTGGCCCTGCAAATTATCGGTGGTGTCGTCATCAAAAAGCTTGTTACTATCAAAGTGTAGTCCGTCAGTTTCAGGGAAGAGGTAAACATAATGAAGAAGGCACTTATTGCAGTGGCCGTTCTTTTCTCGGCACAGGCGCATGCTCTTGTCGATATGAAGAATGCCAACTATTCCAATACGTGGATAGACATGGACGTACCAGGCACTGGTTACGACCTTAAAATTACCAGAACTTATAATAGCCGTTCACTTTTCAATGGGATGTTTGGCTTCGGTTGGTGCTCAGATTTCGAGACCAGCATGGAAGTAAATGCTGAAGGCAACATCAAGGTTAAAGAGTGCGGTGGCGGTATGGAAGTTACTTTCTCTCCGCGTGAAGTAACTCGTAAAGACATCGACAACACTATTGGGCAAATCATCAACAAGATGAAAGCTGAAAAGAAAGTCGGAGTTACTGACTCTTACCTTAACAGCTTGAAAACTCAGTTGCTTGATGACGACAGCACTCGCTCTGAGCTTGCTAAAAAGTATGGCGTCGCTGTACCGGTTAAAGAAGGCACTAAATTCTTTGCCAACGGTCGCGAAGTTGAAAACTTCACTTTCAATAAAACGTATTACACTCGCACTCTTCCAGATGGCAGTAATCAACGTTTCAATTTGCAAGGTAAGTTGAGCCATATTTACGATAAAAACGGTAACGTTTTGAAGTTTGATTACGACAAAGACTTGGTTTCAAAAATCGAGGACAACAATGGTCGTCGCTTAACTTTCAAATACTATCAAAATAAAAAAATCAAATCTATCACAGGCCCGAACGGTCTAAATGCAGATTATAAATTTGCGAACCTTGATGATTTGTCTTCTGTTACAAATGCTTGGAAGAAAACTTATACTTACGAGTACGACGATCTTCACAATCTGACTCGTGCAGGCTGGCCGGATAAAACATTTATCGCAGTTAAATACGATAAAAAGAATGACTGGGTTACTTCGTTCACAGACCGCGACAAATGCGTCGAGGCCTACAAATACGAATTCTCTCAGAACGATCCGCAAAACCACTACTGGTCGACTGTTAAAAAAGTTTGCGGCAAAGAAACTGTTGCCGACAACAAATACGAGTTCTGGCACAAGCAGCGCTCTGACGGTCAATACTTCCTTCAACGTGTAATGACGACTGTAAATAACAACGTTACAGACATCAGCTACCACGAAGTATTTGGTAAACCGACAAGCATCCGTAGAAACTCTGAGCGTATCTCTTATGAGTACTACAACGACGGATTGGTAAAAGTTAAAGCAACTCCAGCGACACGCATGGCTTTTGAGTATGATCCAACGATCAAAAAAGTAAGCCAGGTATCGACGACTTTCTTCAATCAAAAAGGTCAGAAAGTAACGACTAAGACGACTCAGTTCAAATACGATGGCAAAGGCAATCTTAACTTTGCTCAGAACTCAGACGGACAAAGAATTACAATGACTTATGATACTCGCGGTCGTATCTCTACGATCACGGATCAAGCTAAGAAAGTTGTGAAGATTGATTACGAAGAACGCTATGGGAAACCATCTATCGTGACTCGCCCAGGATTGGGAACTATTCAGGTTACTTACAAACCGAATGGCGAAATCAATAAAGTAGATAGTAAAGAAGGTCCATCAGTGGCTATGCAAGTGGCCTCTACATTCAATAACTTGCTCGACATTATCGCGCCTGCAACTGCAGAGCTGTATCTCTAAGGAGAGATCGTTATGAAGAAAATCTTGTTATTGGCAGTAATAGCGCTGGTTGGAACGGCAAACGCACAAACAAGTGCTAGCGACGAAGCTAACGAAAGCATGCATAAAGGCAATGGCTCAACGACAGAAGCTAATGTCGGTAAAGAGGGTTGTACTGAGTGCAATAAGCACCGTGTGCATGTAAAGATGCAAGCAAACACAGTAGCTCCATCTAGCAGATCAACGGGCTCTTCTGATAAGAGCAGCGGTTCTGCTGGCAGAGAAGGCGCTCAGTAATCTGAGTGTCGACTTTATCAACAACGAAAGCGCCTAAAAAGGCTCTCTGCCCAGGGAGCCTTTTTTATTTTGCAGCCCGTACTCGTAACCCCCTGATATCACACGGTTAACGGATCGGCATAAGGCCGCCAGCTTGGCACATCAGGTGCATTACCTAGAACTTGAATACTTATGTAATTCAAAGGAGAGGTAATTATGAAACTAGTTAAAATTCTTTGCGCGGTAGCTATCGCAGCTACGGCATCTGTATCTGTTGCATCCCCAAAATGCTCTCAACAGTCATCAGCGAAAATGTTCGATTCAACGGCAGTTAAACAAGTTGCGGCAGTTAAAACGAAACCTGCTGTATCAGGTTCAGCTGTTCGCGCTGGTGCAAACTAATATTATGTTAACTCCAACCCCTCTTTGAGTGAGTGGCCTTCCCCCCAGGTCACTCGCTCTTAATGGGATCGGGATGTTAAGTGCCTTGTCACAGGTGCGCGCAAAAAGGCGCCGTTTGGCACGCGTGTCTCATTTTGAGATTTGATTTAGCTAAGTGCTTGATTCGTCGAGACTGAATTCTCAGTCTGAAACAGCTTCTTTGGCATGTCGGATGCATTAGATGTAAGTATCCAACGCAACAAAGGAGATCTTATGAAATTCGCAGCTTTTATCGCAATCGTAGTTTTCGCAATGTCTTCAACTTCTTTCGCTAACTGCGGTTCTCGCTCTTCTGGTTCTCTTTTCAAAAACACAGTTGCTTCATCTACAAATACAGCAGCAGCTGTAGTTAAAACAGCTCAAGCTTCTGGCGTTAAAGCAGTACGCTAATTATTAACGTACAGCCTTTTCGTGTGAACCTTCTTGGAATCCATCAACTGTGCTGACTACACCGTCTTTAACGTGCCCTGAAAGATTCTTAAGCGCCATCGCGCCACCTGCAGCCGCACTCTGGATATATTGAGACACCGTTGATCTTTGCAACCAGCGGAATGTATAAGACTCAATAGACGCCCCACCTACTTTTACCTGAGCAAGCACAATCAAAAGCATTGTGAACGCCAAAGTCTTCAATACAAATTTAAGTTCTTCCATGAGTCGATTCTCCTAGTTGCGGTAACACTTTGGATATAGCTGTAAAAAGTTGTTCTTTAGTAAATGGCTTAGTGACGTATCCGTCGAATCCAGCCTGAGTTGCTTTATCGATCATCGCTTTGTCGTCGATCGTAGAGCATCCAATGATTTTAACTTCGGGATGATTTTCTTTAATTGCTCGAGCGGTTTCTAAACCATTTCGATTCGGCATCACCATATCAAGGAAAACAAGATCGGGCAGAACTGTGCCCACAAGGCGAATGCCATCATTTCCATTTTCTGCTTCGCCCACACAAGTGTGACCGGCATCACTCATAATATTTTTAATGAGCTCACGCAGGAACGCGGCATCGTCAATAACTGCAAAACGTATCTTCATGGCTTCAGTATAGAAGCCATGACCTATTTGGATAAGAGGATTTTAGTGACCCCAACGATAGCCTAGGGAGAACATATACAGCGAGTTCGTAACACTCACGTTCTTAGGCGTAGAACCTGTACTTGGGTCTGGCAAAGCTGCCGGGCCGTCAAACATATTCTTTTCAGCTGAAGCTTCAAGGCCCCATAACAACTGACTAGAACGGGACAATCTCCACTCGCCACCAAATTCAAGACCAAGGCGAGAGTTGTCCTCAACAGCACCCGAATTCACACCACTGTCATTCGCCGTTTCGCTGTGTTGCAGTCTTGGGAAAAAGCTTCCGCCAATAACCCAAGCATAATCCACAGATGATGGTAAGCGAGCTTTCAGGCCCAAACCAAATCCATGGGTATTAATACGCACACGGTTCACAGCATCTGTTGGCGTCGACATTTTTTCGTCGCTATAGATCACTGAAAATTCCAATGAGTTCGCTTTGCGAGATTCACCGAAATACTTACGGAAATTCAGTCCCAAATCCAAGAATTCATAACGAGCTGTCACTCGAGATTTGTCGGCTTCCATCGAATCAATGTCTGCCGCCATTGAGAACATAAATTTACCACTCACACCAATCAAAGGTGTCAGCCATACATTGGCTTTGAAACGAACGGCATCATAGAAACTTTGATATTCTCTGAACGAGTAGTTCGAAGTAGATTCGTTGTACACAGCTACCGGAGAGATTTCTACTTCCAGACGATTATTACGAACATCGTCAGGATGAATAGTCTCGGCATAGTAGTCATAAATCTTGTCCGCTTTGTTTGTGAATAGAGCCTCTGCCTGAGCACCGATTGTTGGCTCAACAGGTTTTTCTTCCTTAACGGCAACTGGACTTGCAGCCGGGGCTACCGTCGCAGCTGGTGTAGCCGCTGACTGGACCACAGCTGTAGTTGTCGAAGTCGTTGTTACAACCTGCGCAGATTTTTCGTCTGCTTTTGCGGTAACCGCTGTTTTAGCTTCAGCTTCTAAAGCTGTTTCTTCAGCAGCAACTGCCACTGGCTTCGCAGGTTCGGACTGAGCTGGATTTCTTTTGGTAAGTTTCGGCGCTGTTTTACGAACTTCATAACGTCCAGTGGAAAAGCCTTCCAGACTAGACTGCGCATGAGCGACCGAGTTTAAAGAAATCACTACAATGAATAGAGAAAAAATAGACTGAAATTTCATAAAAATATCTTCGGCAACGGTCCGAATTACTTGACCCAAAATTGACGACTTTTCATTCACAAGGCAGAATTAAAAGTATGAAAATAAAATTGCTCATCAGTGTCGTTGTCTTTGCATTTTCATTTCAGACCTTTGCCCAGAACGCGTATGTCAGTTCTGTCGACCAAGATCTTGCGATCAAGTCCATAGTTCTGGTTCCAACCACAGACAACTTGGGTGGCATTTACTCGAAACCGGTTGAAGAGCAACTTCGTCAACAACTCAACGACGACAAACAATGGTCATTGATCAACTATCCCAAAAATATCGACGTAAAATCTGAGTCCATGGATGAGAATCCCGCTGATGTGCAAAAAGTTTTGCAAGCCGCGAAAGCAGATGCCGCTTTAACTTCAAAGATCATTCGTGGTCCCCGTGGGATTTCCATTACGATGACTTTGTTTGTGGGTCGCGAAGGATTTCCTCTTTTACAGGAGTCGCTCACTGACTATAAGGGCTTTGATACATCAGATATCAAAACTCAATCCGCGAAACTTTTTGAAAATATTAAAAATCGCATGCCTTTCCGCGCGGCGATCTTAAGTCGTCGCGGCCAGCAGGTGACTTTGAATCTGGGAAGCAACTACGGACTAAAACCCGATAGCAAAGTTTCCATCGTGCAAATTATCAAAGTAAATCGCCATCCGAAATTGAAATTCTTGGTAAGCACCGAGAAAGAAGTTTTAGGGCGCGTGAAACTTTTCAAGGTCGAACCTTACCTTAGCTTTGGTTACATCGAGCTAGAGAAAGAACCCGGCGTCATTGCTGTTGGCTCTAAGGTTATGCCCGATGAATTTGTTAAGTACGCAACTCCGGTTACTACGCCTTCAGGAAAGATCTTAGCTGATATCACCACTCGCCCAGATAAAGACGTGGCCTTCGGTGATGATCCGAAAGAATGGGCACCAGAGCCGCCTCCACAGTACGGTAAGGTTGAAATTCTTGCGGGCTTCTCGGCGTACTCACAGAATGCAAAACTTGATACTCAGTCGATCTCTGGCAACGCAAGCCTTGCTCCGAACATTTTAGTGCGCGGTGAGCTTTGGCTGAATCCTGAATGGTTCATTAACGTAAGCCTTCGCCAATCTGTTTTCTCGATTGATAACGAACTTACGGGATCTTCTCCTGGGTCATTGAACACTTCTATGTCTCAGTACTCTGTAGCTGGTGGATATAACTTCCTGCTATCGAATGATTTCTTTGGTCCAAAGATTCAACTAAGCGCTGGCTATCAAGATACGAATTTTAAAATCGATGATAGCTCCCCGGTGGCGTTTACATCGAACAAGTACGGTGGCTTGATGTTCAGTATCGGCGGGTCTTTCCCACTAGGTGAAGAGATCCCAATGGATCTGGGCGGCCGACTTGATTTGTTCCTAAACCCAAGCATGAGCGAAAGCCCGAAATCAGGATCTGGAACAGACAGTAAAATTAACAGCTTCGCATTTTACGGCAATTATCGTTTAAGACAGAAGTTTGCGATTCACGGAGAGCTATTATTTGAAAACTTTAGCTCTGACTATGGAGATGCTGCTGATAGATCTTCAGTCAGCCACAAGATGACAACCCTGATGGGTGGGATTCAATATCTGTTCTAGAAATAAAAAAAGCCTGGGTTTTATCCCAGGCCTTTTAGTTTGAGTAGCTAGAGTAAGCCAGAGGCTTACATCATGCCGCCCATACCACCCATGCCGCCCATGTCGTGGCCGCCACCAGCTGGCATTGGAGAGTCTTTCTTAGGTGCTTCTGCGATCATAGTCTCAGTAGTAAGCATCAAGGAAGAAACTGAAGCTGCGTTAGTTAGAGCGCAACGAACAACTTTAACTGGATCGATAACACCGTCTTTGATTAGGTCAGTGTATTCGTCAGAGTATGCGTTGAAACCCCAAGAAGCGGATTTGTTTTGAAGGATACGATCCAAAACGATCGCGCCATCAAGACCTGCATTCGCAGAGATTTGACGAATTGGCTCTTCGCAAGCGCGTTTGATGATAGTCGCACCAAATGCTTCTTCTTCAGAGAATTTAGATTTATCAACTTTTTGAGAAGCGCGAAGCAAAGCAGTACCACCACCAGCAACGATACCTTCTTCAACAGCAGCGCGAGTCGCGTTCAAAGCGTCTTCTACGCGGTGTTTTTTCTCTTTCATCTCAACTTCAGAAGGAGCACCAACGTGGATAACAGCTACGCCGCCAGCCAATTTAGCCAAACGCTCTTTCAATTTTTCTTTATCGTAGTCAGAAGAAGTTTCTTCGATTTGACCTTTGATAGCGTTTACGCGACCAGTGATGTCTGCTTTTTTACCAGAACCATCAATGATAGTAGTGTTGTCTTTATCAACAACGATACGTTTCGCAACACCAAGATCAGCGATAGTCGCTTGCTCAAGTTTACGACCGATGTCTTCAGAGATAACTTTCGCGCCAGTTAGGATCGCGATGTCTTCAAGCATAGCTTTACGACGGTCACCGAAGCCAGGAGCTTTAACAGCACAGATGTGAAGAGTGCCGCGAAGTTTATTAACAACCAAAGTTGCCAATGCTTCACCGTCAACGTCTTCAGCGATGATCAACAATTGACGACCTTGCTTAGCAACGCCTTCAAGGATACCGATCATATCTTTCATAGAAGAGATTTTTTTGTCGTATACAAGAACGTAAGCGTTCTCAAGAACTGCTTCCATTCTTTCTGCGTTAGTTACGAAGTATGGAGACAAGTAACCACGGTCGAATTGCATACCTTCAACTACTGTAACTTCAGTTTTAGCAGTTTTAGATTCTTCGATAGTGATAACGCCTTCTTTACCAACTTTGTCCATAGCGTCTGACAACATTTGACCAATTTCTTTGTCATTGTTTGCAGAGATAGAACCAACTTGAGCAACTTCGTTTGAACCTTTAACTGGTTTCGCCATTGCTTTAAGTTCGTCGATAATGATTGCAACCGCTTTGTCGATACCACGTTTGATAGACATTGGATTGTGACCTGCAGAAACTAGTTTTGCGCCTTCGCGGTAGATCGCTTGAGCCAAAACAGTTGCAGTTGTTGTACCGTCACCGGCTTCGTCATTAGTTTTGGAAGCAACTTCCTTAACCATTTGCGCGCCCATGTTTTCGAATTTGTTTTCCAATTCGATTTCTTTAGCAACAGTTACACCGTCTTTTGTGATCATTGGAGAACCGAAAGATTTGTCGATAACTACGTTACGACCTTTAGGTCCCAAAGTTACTTTTACTGCGTTCGCAAGAGTGTTCACACCTTTAAGGATGTGTGCGCGAGCGTCTTCTGAGAATACTAATACTTTAGACATGATTTTTCTCCGTATTTAATTTCTTCGATTAGTTGAAAACACCAAGGATGTCTTCTTCGCGCATCATCAAGTATTCTGCGCCTTCAAGTTTCAACTCAGTTCCCGCATATTTGCTGAAAAGAACTTTGTCGCCAACTTTAACTTCAAGAGGCAAGATTTTGCCGTCTTCAGTTACACGACCTTTACCAGTCGCGATGATTTCACCTTTTTGTGGTTTTTCTTTTGCTGTATCAGGGATGAAAAGACCGCCAGCGGTTTTTTCTTCTTCCGCCATTCTGCGAACAAGAATTCTGTCGTGAAGTGGGCGAACGCCGATTTCGTTCTTAGCCATTATAATGCCTCCGGTTTAATTGAACTTACTTAAGTTAAATATCGATGGAGGTAATATGAACTCACCAGCGGAAACGTCAAGGCGCGGCCGCCAATTTTTGGGTGGTTTTGAGGAAAGCCAACCTGCCTGCATCTTTAACGCGCAAAGCTAGGTTAGTCTGTCGGGGATTTTGGACAAAAAAAAAGCCCGTTTAGCGGGCTGATTCTTTCGTCGTATTTGTAGCACTTGCCGGAAGGTCTGACGCATGTGCGCCAAATACAGAGTTGGCATAAGCATTCATCAACTCAGCCACTTCTTCAGGAGACAGCTTGCCTGCAACTTCTTTGAAGGCCGCTTTTTTATCTGGAACCTTGGTCAAATAACCCGCGAAATAATCAGTCACCGACAAGTCTTTTGCAACATCGAGCTCATACTGCTCTTCACGCAATTGCTTTTCCATTTTATCGATCGAGATGTCTTGAGAGGCCACAGCTTCTACAACATTTTTAGCGCGGGCCAAATTAGGGTCCGTGCCTGAAGCTGCACGGCGATTAACTTTCTTAGTATCGATCTGAGTTTTAAGAGTCGTAACTTTAACCTGGGCCGTGCTCACCATCTCGAATTTCCATTCGCGATAGCTTTTAATTTTAGGTGTTGGAGGTTGTTGAAGTTGTACCAATGTGGTTTGCACAGGACGGAGAGAATGAGCTTGAATGCGGACCGCAGACGGTGCAGCTGCCTGCACAGACACTGCTGACGCAGACACAACCAAAACGGCCACCAAAGGTAGGTGTTTAAACAGACTCATCGATCCTCCAACAACAAACGTGATTCTGGTTCCTGGAATTCAATGTCTATGCCCGCTTAAAAATGCTACGATAAGCTATATATTCGATTTGAGGCTCTGGAGAGGCCTATTTGTGTCAATCTGAGCCAAATAAGGGCGTACACAGTGGAACACTAAATCGACCATATACATGGGTCGCCCCCACCTGCTTGCCCGTTGTAAAGCGCCCCTGAACAACCCCGGTCAGCACATCTGATTGGATTGCCCTCAAGGCAATCACTCCCTGATCAGCAATTAAATTCTGACGAGAGTTCGAAGGCCGTGAGTAATCAGAAAAAATAATTGTCGGAATTAATGTAAACGGATCTTTAGGATCAATCTTCCAACTGCCTTTTTCAAACAAGGCATAAATGCGAACTTGATAAACGGAACCGACAGGCTCCAAACAAGGATTGTCGTAAAGCTCATTCCACAAGCGGATCTCAAGATATGTTTTGTTATTTCTTCGGAACGGAACTGCGCGCCCATTCACATACTTCCAATCACGACCATTGATGGCGCCTCGTGCGTACTCGACGATATCAGGATTTTCAGGAACTCCCTGATTAGAATCCGGCGCGGGAGTCGATGAAGAACCAGAATCTGCACACGCAGACAGTCCCACCACTCCTAAGCAAATTAGGACTTTAACAAACGTATTCACATAGCTCATGTAACGAGAAATGCTATCTAAAACCATTTAGGGGTACAAGATGTAATATAAAACACTCATGCAAAATTTCAGATGACTCAAAATTCAAGCGAACCTAAAAATAGAGAGTGTTTAAAAAATTATCTTCTCTCATTTTTATAATTTTACTATCCAATGTTTCCGTCAGCCTAGCGGGGCCACTCGGAACTATTCCAACCATTCAGGAACAAAACTTAGAACTTGTTTTTGATTTGCGTTCTGATCTTTGGACATCACCCTATACATACAAAGAATCGCCTTTAAGAATCACGGGAGGCAGCTTTCGTATTCCTTTGCTAAATACCGAAAGCTGGGCTGCTTCGGCGCTAATCTACACAGAGGCACTGAATTTGGGCCGCGCCGATTTTCAGTTAGGCGACAAGAGTGTCTTTATCGGAAACTCTTTAAGAAATGAACTTGTGGGTTTTGGCATTAGAAAATCTTGGAGTGGCGGCAGCTCTCTAAGCGCCTTTGCTGCCTTTGCAACCGCTAGCGACGACCCCTGGGGATCGCCACGCGATGACTATTTCTATGCGTCCGTGCTGTACCGCTCTGAAATCATCGATAATCACAATTGGATTTTCGGAGTGGATCAATCAGGAAACCGTGGCTTTTATAACGGACGACCTTTTCCATACTTGGGTGTCTCTTGGTTTGCCAACGAACGCCTGACTGTTGCATTCGGATTTCCTTTCCTTCACCTTGCCTGGGATTCTGGCGATCCGGAAGATCCCTGGGGAAATGACTTTAGACTAACCCCTTATGGTTATACTTTCCGTTCTTCAAAAGATATTGGCGACAATATGATCCTTGGTTTCTATAGTGCGTTCACCGTTCGTTCATATTTATACGATGCCCGCGAGGTCGCAGAAGATCGCCTTTATTACCAAGAAATTTTAGGTGAAGTTTACCTGTCGCGCGAAGTAACCGAAGCGACATCGGTCACTTTTGCTGTCGGTGGTTCTGTAGATCGCAAGCTTTACGAAACCGAGCGCATGTATCATCCCGATTCAAAAATGCAAACTATCGAAAATGACTACTACGGACGAATCAGCGTGGAGTTCAAACTATGATTAAAGCACTTCTCTATACCGGATTCTTTTTCTGCTTAAGCTCCTGCGCACCATTTGTGGACTCGCCTTTTTCAGATGCTCTGTTACGCCCTGAAAGAAATTTGAATGCGATTAACGTGGATCGCGTTGGTAGTATCGAAGACGACGACCTTATTCGCATTGCCGTTTTTTCAGACCCTCATCAAAACTATAAAGCGATCGACAAAGTCGTTTACCAAATTAACCAAAATGGTCCTTTTGATTTCATTGCGGGACTGGGTGATTACACGAATCAAGCCTACAACCTTGAGTACGATCAATTTATCGAAGCGATCGGCCGTCTAAATGGAACAAAGCTTATGGCCATCGGAAATCACGACGCCATCGGCGCGGGTCCCGAACTTTTCCGTAAAGCTTTCGGTAATCCTAACTTCTATTTTGATCGTGGAAGCTATCGCTATATCTTTTTTAATTCGTGCAACCTTGAAACCCCGGAGGACTTTGATCCTCAATGGTTAAAAGACGCCGTAACCTCTGCGCCAGGCAACGTGATGATTTTCAGTCACGTTCAGCTTAGAGATTCAGAAAGATACTTTGGTGATGACAAGGCGATTCTGAACGACGTCATTACGAACAGCAAAGTGAAGGTGATCTTTAACGGCCACAATCACACTTATGATCTTTCGACAGACAACGGCACCATCATGATGCAATGTGGACGTTGCGAAGCCGATAGCGGCGTTCATTGGTTGATCGTCACCGTGGACACAAATTCAGGACAGTTCTGTGTAAAACGCATGGATACATTGGAGGAAGATTGCAGTCTTTCTATCAAGCCTTAATTTTAGCAATACTATTGCTAGCAAACACCGCCCATGCGGGTGAAGTTCGCGCTTTGATTGAGCGTGCAGGATTCATGGGCACCGTCGCTGCTGGTGGTAGTTACGAGTGGACTCCAGAGCATGCCCTAGATCTTTCTCTTGGCGCATTTCCAATTGATAGCGAAACTTTCTATCAGGCAAATTTTGTGTATCGCTATTCTCGATGGAACTCCCCAGTGAAAGGCGATATGTGGAGGCCGTTGCAGTTTGGCTTCTTCGGCGTTTATGCGCTCAACAACAAAAGATACTTTTTAAAGTCTCCCGATAAATATCCCTATCCAGGTTATTATGATGAGACATCTTTCCGCTACGGCGCAGAGTTTGGGACGACCTATACATTTATGCCAAGCCGAATTGCCATTGGTTATCGCCTGCGTATTTTTGATAACGGACTTATTGCCACTTTCAATAATACGAATCGCGATATCCAGTACTACATCTCATCCGGCTTTACTGTTCAGTACTTATTCTAAGTATTCACAAGTCTTAATTTGATTTCCTGTTCGTGATCTTTAAGCTCATCGCAGATTTCTGCGTTGAGCTTGCATTCTCGTTCCAGATTCCCCAAAGTCTTTTTGAAAACTTGGTTCAAAGCATCCATCTCTGCCAATCTAGCGCCCAAGCTTTCACCGGCCCCAACGCGAACCATTTCAATTTTTCCGACAACGTGAAGCACACCCATTCCTGAGGTGACTTTGTTCAATGTCTGTATGGACTCCAACAACGAGCGAGTCATGTTGTCCAAGTTCTGAAAAGTCCGTCCGACAACTTGGAAGTTTTCTCCGATAAGTTGGCGCAGGGGAGAACAGTTTTGGTTGAAATCAAGCTCTTTAGCTCCATCAAAATCGGCACTGCTTTCACAGGATAAAACAGTTTCCTCAGCCAGCTGGTTCATCATCTCAATTTGAAAACGTGAAATTGCAACCGCGACAAACATTTCAAAGACGGATTTTTCATAGTCCTTAAAAACCTCTTCAAATCTGGCAGAGCTTTTTGCGATCTGAGTCGTTAGCTCTTGCAGATTCATAGCCACAGCACCCAGGGGTTTGCCCGCCTCTTGCAATCTTGATGAAGCCACCATCAAATTCACAGTCACAAACTTCACACGATGACATGTTTCAAGAATCTCTTGGCATTCCTTTAAAAGGACCGCTGTTTTTGTAAAGAGGTTGCTTGTTTTAGAATAGCTCAAGCGAGCGGCATGGGTATTCAACATGGAGTTCTGAATGAACGCCTCTAGCTTTTGAATTTGTATCCGCGCTTTACCATCAGTCTTTTTGTATGCCTCTAGCAGTTGATCACGGCTCGACATTTCTTCGACCAGTGCTCGAGTCATAAAGTCAGCGTAATCTAAAAATCCCAACTCCCGAATCTTAGTTTCAATAAGCTCTATGCCTTTTGAAAGATCCAAACCGTTAGCCTCTTCCGAAATCAGTGCTTGATAGAGATCTTTTACGACAGAAAAATATTTTGATGACGGCTTTAAGCGAATCGACAAATAGCCATCCGCCAAAGGAAATGCCATGGCAAAAACCCAATAGTATCTTCCCGTTTTACTGCGGTTCTTTACGTAAGCCGCAATGGGCCTGCCCGCATCTAGGAATTCCCAAAATAGTTTGAACACGGATCGGGGGGTGTCGGCATTGCGAATAATGTTGTGAGGTTTGTGCAATAGCTCCTCACGCTCAAATTCACTGACACGAATAAATACTGAGTTTCCTGATTCAATGACTCCCTTTTTATTCGTCTTCGAAAAAAACAACTCGTGCAGAGAGAAGTCGGCCTCTTGAGTGCTCATCCAAAACATCCTTTTGCATCAGCAAGAATTTCTTCTCATATTATCGAGAGCTTTTGACGATTCTTTAACAAGTTTTTAAACTAGTACGAGGGACTAAATTTGCAGAGCTCCTCAGCTTTTGATGCCGAAGTAGGACGATTTTCCGTAATGGAAATTGAGATGATTTTTAAATCAAAACATCCATCTCCGGGGGATTTGTTAATTGTTTGAAATGCACACATAAATGCTGCCGTGTTTATGATTTAAATCAGCAGAAACATCTCGACGTACAGTGGAGAAAAATAAAAAAGCCACCTTGTGGGTGGCTTTCGATTTACTGTTTTTTCTCTTCACACTGAGAGGATTTTATTTGTCTCACGCCACTAATTTCTGGGCGATGCACTCGAACATCTAAGTAAACTTGTTTGTCTCCCACTGCTTTTCCCTCAGCATCAAGGTAAGTCACAGTTAGGACATTCGCACCGTCTTTCACTTCGATGCTTTTATCTACTTTATAACCGATATCACTCAAAGTTACTTCAACAGCCGTTTTGTCAGAAACCTTCACTGTTGAGTCATGACATGTTCTGTGATTATGAACTTTAACTGAAGTCGCAAGATCTGCGATCTCTTCAGGAGTTGCGATCGAGATCTTCTGAAGCAACATCTTCGTCGGACCACGTCCTTTTGTTACTTCACCATTGCAGTGAGTGAACTCGTAGTCTTGAGTATCGATTTCATCGATCACAACAAGACGATCTGCCAGAACGTCATCAGAAACTTCAGGTTGTTCTGACTCTTTCGTATCGCAAACACGCATATCTTTTAATGGATCTTCAAATTTCGGCAATTCAAAATCCGAAACTTTGATCTCAGGCATTTCAATGTCGGGGATTTTAACTTCTGGTGACTTAAGACAAGAAACCAAAGACGACATACAGATAGCGACAAACGCCAATTTTGCGTAATTCACGGGGAGACCTCCAGCAATCGGATGGTTATACAGATCCTTAGAGGAGTTCTCAAATTTCACGCTCAGATTCCATGAGCACGCTGAACTATATGCGTGAATGTCTAAACTCTGATCGCTTCTAAATGTTTTAAAGTGATTTTGCGTTCATCAACGCCAGAAACTAAAAAACCACCTCAAGGGTGGTTTCTAATAAAATGGCTCAGGAGGAGGGACTCGAACCCCCGACCCAGCGGTTAACAGCCGCTTGCTCTACCGACTGAGCTACTCCTGAACATCGGTGAAGGCTCAAACTATTAGTTTGGACCTTCCTTGTCAAACAGAAATCAGGGCTGAGTCAGGCGCTGCAGGACTTTTTCCAGCATCACAGAGCTCATGGGCATGTCATCAACTCGAAAAAAAGACGAGTTCGGGGCTTGTTCTAGCGTTTTTGAGGTCCCTTTGGCGTCAGTCGCAACCAAACGGCGAGCGAACTGTGCCTTTTCAACGATATCTGAAGAGATCGGCCCAACCAGAATCTCACAGACAGAACTGATATCCACGGGAGTCTCCAAAGTCTTCTGAACCTCACCCTTTTCAGAGTAGATTTCGACCTTTTTAGTTTCCGCCAAACACCAGTTCAACGGACGAGTTTCCCCTCCCAAAAGCAGGGACAAAGCACTGTCGTCCTTGGAGGCTTCGCGGGCAAATTCAGAAGATCGCAATTGCTTCATTCCATAGATCACAAGACCGAACGAGCCGATCATGAAAGCAACCTTAAGCCAGAATTTAAAACCCATACGTCCTCCGTTGAGCAAACAGAGTAATGCCTTTTTGATTCGTAAGGTATTGATTTTATGTGGAAAAAAGAGAGAAAAAATGGTGCACTCGAGAGGATTCGAACCTCTGACCACTTGATTCGTAGTCAAGTACTCTATCCAGCTGAGCTACGAGTGCACTGTGAAAGAGACGTATGTTTAAGCCCCAGTAATCAAAAAATCAAGCATTCTTAAAGAAATTTGCAAAAAGCACCCCGTTATAAGGGCCCCAATCCTTGATTTGGAGGCACGGCTATGGCAATTTAGCTTCTCAGCTTGAAAAAGAGCCCGCGGAGAAGTGGGAGAGTGGCTGAATCCAAGCGTTTGCTAAATGCTCGTACACCAAAAGTGTACCGAGGGTTCGAATCCCTCCTTCTCCGCCATTTTGACTACAAAAAAACCTGCCTAAAGCAGGTTTTTTCATTTTTAGCCCGCTTTTGCCGGCCCTGAACCCAGGATTCTATCGACCGCTCGCATGAACGGGTTCAAAAACACCAAAAATACCGATACCAAACACAAACTGTAGGTCAAATGGGCAACTGCGACGACCATCGCATCGTTGGGAGCTAAGCTCATCACCAATTGCGTGAATGGGGTTATGAATGGATAAAGCAGAGTAACGCCGAGTACATTGATGGTTGTGCTACACCAAGCGGCCTTTTTTGCGGTCCAATTCATATTCAAAGTCGCAAACAATCCTGTAACCGTGGTTCCGATCGTCGCGCCTAAAACCACAGGGATCGAAGCCTCAGGGGTTAGAATTCCTTGCTGAACAAAGATAACCGTAAGACCGATCACGACGGAGCTTGATTGCATAATCGCCGTCATCAGAATTCCCACAAGAATTCCTTTAAGCGGCGTGTTTGTATAAAGCAAAAAATCTGCAAGATACTGCGACTCTTTTAATGGCTGTAAAGAGCTGCTGATTAAGTCCAAACTAAAAAAGATAAAGCCAAAATAGAAAAGTGCCTTACCAAATATTTTTACTCTCCACGGCAGCAAACCTATAAGTGCACCGATCACGATAAAGAAGGGACCAATGCCCGCAAGCTTGAACGAAACCATCCATGCCGTGAGTGTCGTTCCAACATAAGAACCCAGCATGATCGCGATAGCTCCCCGGAAAGTCAGTATCCCGCTATCGATCAACGAAACAGCGAGTGTTGCAACAGCAGTACTTGATTGAATCACTGCGGTTGCAATCAGGCCGACAACAAACGAAGTTATACGATTCGTCGTAAGCTTACTCATCAAAGACTCAAGCTTGTCTCCGGCGGTTTGCCTTAGCTCGTTGCTAAATGCACCTAACCCATAAAGGAATAATATGATCGCGCTGAAGATAGAAAAGATGACTGCCTGGTGCTGAATAATCTGCTGCATGCAAACGAGTATACTTACCTCCACAGAAAGGGGTAACACATAATTCCCAAGGGGAGTGGAACCACCCAAAGTCTAGAATGAAAACTAAAATTCAATTACTAAATGCGACCAAACTCATTTTTGTTCATTTTTGAGATATTTAGGACCACATTTTCGCCGTCTCAAAAAGATAATCCTCGAATGAAGCCGAGTTGATTACAGATTGTTAAAGTCCTTTTACCCGGAGCCGATACATACTCTGGGAAACAGGTATCTTCATGAATTCCCTCACCTATAGAAAGACAATAAGCAGTTTACATGAAGACAAGAAAAACCATCCTCATTGTCGATAATAACTCTGGCCTGGAAAACCTGGTCCGAGAACCTTTGGGTGAGCAGCTGCGCGATTCCAACATCATGCCTGTCCTCGTGCGCGCTAAAGACGGCGCTGAAGCCGCAATCAAAACTGAAAATCAAAAGTTCGATATGGTGCTAATTGATACAGAGGTTCCTCGTCTGATGGACGGCGGATTTGTGTATGGTCTGCATACTTATAAGAACACGCAAGACGCTAACCTTATCGTAGTCACGCAAAGAGACGGCGTGGATTTACCAGATACTCTCCGTAATAGCGTCATGTTGAAAAAGCCAATCAATCCCGACGATCTGGTGAAAGCCATGATCAAGTGCCTTAATCAAAACGCAGCGGCGGCTGCGACGGCGTCACCAGCGACGCTTAAGCACTCAGTTGATGTTCGCGTGATCAACGCCATCATCAAAGCAACGACTCACGTCTTTGCACAATTTGGTGTGACGAACATCACGATGAGCAAGGCGGAAACGAAATCTCCCCACGATAAACTGATGGGAGAGATCTCTTCTGTTGTTGAAATCAAATCACAGGCGTATCACGGATTCTTGGCTGTCTCTTTCGATAAGGCCAGCTACCTGGAAGTTGTGTCGACGATGTTGATGGAAGAACAGACTGAATTAAACGCTGAAAACCAAGATGCCGTGGGTGAGATCAACAATATCATTTTCGGTAATGCGAAAGCTGAAATCACGAACTACGGCGTTCAGCTGACAGTTCCAAAGGTGATGGTAGGTACTGAGAGTGTGATTTCATGCCCACAAGGATCTGCAGGCATGTTAATTCCGTTTAAGACTACTAAAGGTCACTTTTATCTAACTGTTATTGCGCTTCCTAAATAACTAGCGACGCAACGTAAATGCTTTGCGCACTCGCAAGTCTATCATCTCTCGACCATAGAACATCGCCATCACAATGAAATGAACTGAAACAAAGATAAACAGCCAGAACCAATCAAACAGTATTGGGTAAGATGCCCACACATCCATCCAGTGTTGCCCCAACGGCAAGAATGCTAGATGCATAAAGTACGAAACACCCAGGTGCTTGTTCCACTCGATTTTGCCCAGCAAATCCATGCCTTTGATTTTTGCTAAGAGCGTATTAACTCGTCCATCTAAGCTCAGTCTCATCAGGAAAGTGAAAACCAGAAAGTGCTTCCAGAACATCAACGGCTTAATTTTAAAGACATAGGATTCAAATCCAGGGCCCGCAGGAAAGGGACCATAATCAGGCGTCACGATGAAAAGAATAACGATAGGAATGATCCACAGAGGCCACTCCCATTTTCTGATCGCCGAAAATAAATCTGGAAACGATTGGCGCCACAGAACACCGACTGAATGAAATAGAATCGCTAAGAATGTCCAAGGCATCAATCCCCATCCAGAAAACTGCACGGAGGGTTGGATCTTAAGAACAGACTCGTAGAGATCAAATGGAATACATAAAATCAAAGCACTTATTATAGCTAGCGGTGCCCGGATCCATTTAGCCTTGGGCAAAGCTAAAACCAAAAGATAAGTAATGATTAGATACGAATAGACATCCCAATCCCAAGATGACGGGTTCATCGGCTCGTCAGAAGTAATAATCTGCAAACTCCAGATGCCGGCCAGAAGTACAAATATTCTGAGAGAATGATTCGAGTGCTTTTTTAGACCGATCAGAAAATAGCTTAAAGCCACGATGAATAAACCACCGTACTTAAACATATCGCCAACCCATCCCGTCAGATTGTGATAGTTCGAAACTTCGGGAGGAATTGAGATTACATCTTGATAGAATGTATATTGCCAGACATGAAAATAGAGAATCGCCATCACAGTGGCGATTCTCAAGATATCAAAACCGTGTACTCTATTTGATTTCATCAAAAGCTGTTCTATCCATCGTACAGAATTTCAGACCACTATCGCCAGATCCCATATCTTCATAGTAGCGCTGCGAGTTGTTCGGAGCATCTAACCACGGATGTTCTGGGATGTAATCAGGAACTGTACAATCGGCATAGCACCATTTTGGACAACTCATATTACCACTCTTAGAATTCGTCGAATAGCATGGGTCCCAATAGATCTTCGTATTCTTACATGCGAAGTTCAGACCAACCATGTCGTTTGGATCAGTAGTCGCATTCGAACAACCCGAATGAGAGTCGCTGTACTGAGCTCCCGGCAATACCGTACCAGAAGATGTCGGGCAGCTTCCCGCAACGACCCTTGGATCCGTTGAAAGCGCGCCAGTGGAAGTCGTCACTCCACATTGCTCGTTGTAATTCGCCCACTTCCATAGCTGGAAATTCGATGGATTTTGTGGACCTGTATTAAACTGAACTTCCAAGCAGGCATCGCCACCTTGAGAGATTCCAGGGGCGCCACTATTGAACGCAATTCTTTTACCAACTTTCACTGGGTAGCATCCGGCTAACGGGTACAGTGTGTTGTCTCCTGGTACTTCGCTGCTTTCTTTGATTGCTTGGAATTTACCACCAGCACAACGAGCAGCCACATAACAGAATCTTGCATTTTTCGAGTCAAATACCGAGTACATGATCTCGTCACCTGGCGTGACCTTTTGATTTTGGTCCATCATGTATTCGTACCCTTTACCAGGACCCTTAGAAACTTTGTACCCTAACTGAGGTTTCAAACCGCTGTTGCCAATTGAACCATGAGCAACGCCATCGATATAGAACGTACTGCCCGGCACGCAAGAGTTCTTTTCAAGTTGTGATGTGTCCATTGATTCATCCAATGGCCCTGACCAGCCAGGACTTGGTGGCTTAATCACATTACATTTCTTACCGCATTTACATCCATTATTGCTGTCATCACACGACCTGTACTTACCACCCGAAGAATCAGGCGCAAAGTTTTTACCGCCATCACTAGCGCAACCCAAGCCACCGTTATAGCAAAGAACGCCAACAGAAGTACTCAATACAACTGCAAGAGTGATTGAGATCCACACTGCTGCACCAAAAGATACGACGACTAGAACCGCAAATAGAACCCAGTTGAACAATCCACCGAACAAGCCTTTACCGCCCTTACAAGGCTTACAGTTACACGTATAACAAGGAGGTGGTTTGAAATAGACGTGGGCATTAATTTCTTTAATTGGCGGACGGCGGTCACCATCGATACCCGCTTTATCCATCATTGCTTCTTGTGCTGGCGTGTATGCTAAGTTTCCAGCCGCATCGAGCATCGTAACACCGAACTTAACTTCGCAACCCCACATACGTGGATTGTTTTTATCACCAGAAATCTGATCGTAAAAATATTTGTATTCCGTGTATGGCTGAAGAGTTCCTGAGCCACCAAGTTTGAAGTTCGTACCATTTCCTTGCGTTACCGTTACGCGATCTGGAACTGAATTACAGAATCGCATATGTTCACAAGGAACCCATCCCGTATAACGAGTATCCCATGACTTATCAAAACTAGTTTCTGCGCCACCATTGTAAGCGCCCGGACACCAATTGCCACTAGTCTGTTTGAACCACTGATACGACGTATCCATACACATTGGCACTACGCCGTTTTCTTTGTGCATGTTGTAGACTCTGAAAGAAATCACCAAGTTCAATTTATTTGCTGCCGTCTGTGAACAAAGCGGTCTGTCGCGATTTTCAGGCCAATTAGGGTTCGAAGCATTATACGGTTGAAGATTCGTTAGAATCGTTTCGAAAGGATGTCCCAGGCACGACGAGTTGCCTTGGCAAGTTGTGCCTTGTCTTAAACCATTAGCCAAGCTTGTGTTATCAACAATGGATCCCGGAACCGCGGGAGACGTTTTCACAAAGTTTACGTCATAGAAATAATCGACAACATTTTGCTTATCTTCAGGCAATGAGAAGTCTTTTGTTCCTTCGCAAGTTTCTTTCTGACCTTTTTCATTGGTAAAGTCAGCGCGCAACGTAACTCTGAAGCCCTCGGAATCTCCAATCCAACTTGGGAACATACCGATAATCTGACGAGTTTGTGCTGAATATCCAAATTGAGGTTCGTAAGTAACGCTGGTTCTGCCACCGTTGCGAGGTCTCGGCCAAAACTTGTCGCAAGAATTATTCTGGTTACCAGAAATTAGGTTGTAGCGATTCACCTTCATCGCAAGTGAGACGTCTTTCAATCCACCTTGAAACTGAGTTGAAATTGCATCCTTGTCTAAATCTGACAATAAAGACGCCGCTTGAAAGTCCTTACAGTAGCCATTTCCATACTTGGTGGCCAGGTACTCCATCGAACCTTTTAACAACAGGGGAGTATAAAGAGTTACACCGTCAAATTGGATCGGAACATCTTTCGTACCACCATTAGACTGGGGAATCTTAATCGATTTACCAGGATTCTTAGTATAGAGAGCACCAGCCGCATAGTCGTACATCTTTTGTCTTTGAGCTGCGTATGCCGGATCCCAATCAATACCTTCAACGGCTGGTATTTGATAAGCACGCAAATTCAGAGCGCTCGAACCACCAATAGGACTACCGAAAGTTTGATTGTATCTTGGCTGATGACTTTGAAGTGATGTTCCCAAGGAACCGATACGAGAGAAGGCTGTGTCAAGAACGGCTTGACAGCTGGCCGAGGTTCTCATCCCTTTGATAATTTTCCCTTGTTGGCTAAAGAAAGGCATTGCTACAATAAAGATCGTGGCAAGGATACCCGCCGCAACAATCATTTCAAGTGCTGAAAAGCCCAGAACACTTTTATGATAAATAGACCTGTCTCGACGAAACATTTCAAATCCCCCACAGAAAGCCAATCAAGTTGCTTTCATAATTCTAACAGTGGGATATGGGGTCAACAAGGCTTTTCCCTCATCGAGCTTTTCATTTCCATCATTATCGGTTCAGTAGTTATGTATGGTGTGGGTGCTTTGATTAGTATGGCTTCGAATCAAAATGAGGCGCTCACCAACAAAATTCAGTCAGAGTCTGAGCTCAACGAAATTTCGTTTTATCTCAAGTATATCGCGTCTATGGGTATTAACGTTGAGGACGGTAGCCAATGGAACCTTACCAACTGGAACGCTTCTGGAGCATACCAGAACACTGGTTTGATTAAGACAAACTATAGAGCCTCAAATGGATTCAATCCTTCGACCGCAACGGCTTCAATTGATACTATCGGCGTTTTTCTGAGGGATAATCTTCCCAGCAACTACACAGCTGTTCCCAGCGTTGCAGATCGTTTTTTACCTACGGGAATTTACTTTCAGCGACCGACGGTAAAAACATTTGGGATTTTGTACATTGATCTGGGAAGACCCCAAGGATCCGGAACAGTCAGTGTTTCTCCGTCACGCGATGACTTGTGGTTTGGATCTATTGTGGACTTCCAGGTTGCAGAGGCGGAACTAATTCCGTTCGATATGATCTTTCCTGATCGACCTATCACTCAGATCACTGCCCCGAATGATAAGTACAGAATTGCATCGTTGGCATTTAAGATCACAGTTCGTGAATACATGCCCCAAACAAATAGCAAACGTGACTTTACTTGGTGCCCACCGGAAATCCAAAGAACCAGCCCTCTTTGTACGACTTCGAGTCCTTATAAGGATGTCGAACGCGTCGTCAGAGTTTCATTTAGAAATAACGTTCTTGGATTTTCTTCTACACAACTTCATGTCACGACAGATCAGCCAACAAACCAGCGCTTCATGCGTCGTCCGGTCTATCGCAGACCTTTCGACTTAGTCTATTTCCTAAAACCTTCATACCCTGCTGGGCAGTTGAAAAGAAACTAAGGGAGTATTTTATGTTGCCCAAACAAATTAGCTCCAATCGTGGTTTCGCAGGCGCTATGTTGGTTATCACCATCGCTGTCGTCGTGGGCATCATCATTGTCGGTATCGTTTCCAAGATGGGTGTCTTAAATAAAAGCTACGACAAAACTCGCGCGTTCTTTGACTCAGAGATGGCTATTGAGAAATTTGGAACAGAACTTAAAAGCGCATACGATAAAGCTAACTATCTTCGTGACACACCCCCAACTAGTGGTGGAACCGCAACGAATGATGACTATGGCTGTCCCGGAAAAATCGTGAAAATTGGAGCGGGAGCTGGGCAAGTTCGTTTGTGCTGGGAATCTTCATCAGGAGTTTGTTCCAAAAGAACACTGAATGCCGGTGCAGATATTTGCATTGAGGCCTCCAACCTTCAAGTTAGTATATTAAGTCCTAATGAATGGATGGTGGCTTATGAGGCCCCTCCGAAAAATACTTCCGAACAATGGGATATTTTCCTTCAAGCGACTCACGAGGTTATCAAAGAACTTTCGTTCCCAGTTGCCAATGCCAATTTGGAAGTTTTCACTCCAGCTCTTCCCACTGCGGCGTCACTGCCAACAAATAGCATCCCAATCAATACATCGGTGAGAAATGCACCTGAAGCTCCCACGTGCGATACTGCCGCGACTAATCCTTTCCAGTGTTTGAAAGTTTCTTTTTGTGTAAGAAAAGGTATTAACTGCGCCAGCACTGACTTAGTTCGACAAACATACCTATTCACAAAACCAGCGACGACGACCCAAGGCTACAACTAGATGAAAAGCGACCTTCGCTTTCGTTTTATTTTGCTCTTAATATTTATTACGGCATTTTGTAGCTATGCCTATGAACTGGTTATCGCAAATATTTTGTCTGTCCTATGGGGCAACGTCGTTCAGCAGTACACTGTCACCACAGGAATCTACATTGCTGCCATGGGTGCCGGAGCGTATCTCGCACCGATCAAATTAAATGCTAAAAGATCTTTTATCTGGATCGAAGTTGCACTTTCCATTTGTGCTTTGGCTTCGCCATTCATCCTCGTCTATTCGGATATCAATCTAAAACCTGCATCAGCACTTATCAGCTATGTCATGATCTCCGCGATTGGCTTCCTATCTGGTATGGAGCTGCCTCTATTGATGAGAATCATGCACTCAGAGTCTTTATCTGAAGAAAAGAATGAACAGGCTCTATTCACTGATTACGTTGGCATGTTTGCAGCGGGAATTATTTTCGCTTTGTTTTTAAATCGCCAGTTCGGAACTCTTCACACAAACTTGTGGTTGGCCATGGGAAATCTGGGGTTGGCTCTAGTGTGTGGATTACTCTGGGGATATCAAGACAGCAAGATCCGAAAAATCGAAATGCCCACCGTGCTAGTGTTGTTCGTGGTGGCCGCCTGGATTTTTAGTCAGAATCTTTTAATTTACGAGGAGCAAATCGCAAGATGGATCATCGCAAATTAAAGCTTCTCTCCTTTGCACTGTCCTTCTGTGGATTTGCCTATCAAAGCTTGATGGCAAAGACCTTTGCCGTTTTCCTTCAAGAAGAAATCATAGGTTTTTGCTTATCTTCAGCTCTGTTTATTTACGGCATCGGATTAGGCAGCCGTAAGTCCTCCAAAGCCAAAGATCCTCTATCTAGTCTGATCAATGTGGAACTTATGCTGATGGCACTTGGCGCAGTTGCACCAATGGTAGTTACTTACCTCTTCTTTGTTCCGAGCTTAGAACTCGTCGAATTTTTTGGAACTAAACTGCCAGCTGGTCCTTTGATGATGATTTTCGTTCTGCTTGCAGGAACACTCTCTCTGTCACTAGGATTCCTGACGGGATTTGAAACTCCTTTGCTTTTCCGTTTACGTGCGGAGGAAAACAACCAGAGTCACTTGAATCAGATCCTCGCATTTAGCTATTTCGGAGCTTTAGGAGCTTCGATAGTTGTTCCACTGATTCTAATTCCAAGATTAGAAGTATACGGCAGCGCCATACTCATCGCACTTCTTAGTGGCGGGATCTGCCTCTATCTCTCTGTGCAATCTGAATCCACCAAAAGACTACAAAGAATTACTACGTCAGCATTTGTTTTTGTAATTGTCTTTGCCTTTATCCAATCACCTCTACAACAGCTGTCATTGCGTATTCGTTATTATGGCGAATACCCAAAATCAGTTTCCCAATGGTCTGATATTCGCGACTATGCGAGTGAGATCAATAAATCGATTAAAGTCACTCGCCATCTAAGTCACTATCAAGCGATTGACCTTGTCGATGGCCGCGATGAAAAAGGTCCGTTCTTTAGTCTTTGGTTGAACGGACAATTTCAATTCGATTCGCGATATGAAAAGTCCTATCATGATGCTTTCTTAACTGGGGCAATGAATCTGACCAAATCCACGCCTAAAAAAATTCTTATTTTAGGAGCTGGTGACGGGTTGTTGCTGAGGGATGCATTGAAGAGATTCCCCAATGATACGGAAATTACTCTGGTGGAATTAGATCCCATGGTTTTGGAGTTAGCTAAAACCGATCGCCGCTGGAGAGATCTCAGTGAAAACTCCCTGACGAATCCTCGTGCTGAGATCATCACTGACGATGCCTTTCATTTTCTTCGAGGCAGCAAGCGCACTTGGGACGCAGTTTTCTTGGACTTCCCATATCCTTACAGTGTCGAGTTGTCCAAATTGTATAGCCTTGAGTTCTATAGCATCGTAAAGAACCGCCTCAGTCCCGAAGGATTTATCGTTTTTGATTTTCCAACAAATGAAAGTGCCGCAGTTATCAATTCGACCTTGAAGTCTGTGCCGTTTTCTACGGTCATTGCCTATGAAGGTGCAGAGAGCTTTATTTATGCGACGAACAGTTCAATGAGCAATCCTACTTCCTCATTGCCAGCAGGGTATAAAGCTGTTGAATTGCCCGAAGCTGATAGAAGCCTGGTGAATACACTTTTCAAACCACAGCTGCCAAGGATGTGGGAATGAAGGCTCAACGTTACTATGCCTTAGATTTACTTCGCTCGTGTGCGATTTTGGTAGTTACGTTTTATCACGTGTGGGAATCCTCATTTGGCGACGACAAGATGCTTTTCTCCGCTGGCGAATCCGTGTTTGGACTGCTTACACCGTTCTTTCTGAATTACTGGGGATACTCGGGAATTATCCTGGCGATCGTTTCGTTTTTCTTAATAGGTCACTCTCATAAGAATTTGAACTGGCAACGCTATCTATTAGTAACAGTCGGTCTATTGGGTATGGCAGCACATGACCAAACTGATATTTCAGATGTGCACACATGGAGCTGGAATCTCTATGCCTACTTATTAATAAGCCTTCTGGCGGTTCAGTTTATTCCAAAGAATCGCAAAGTTCTAATTGGCTTAAGTGTTCTCTCGATTTTTATTCTGCTGATACCGATTGAAATGTATCAATCCCTGAAAGAGGGTCTAAATCCATTCGCTCAACAAATGCTGATCGGAGATTTAGACGTTAACACCACAATCGGGTGGGGACTACTGCCTTGGCTTGCTATTCCTCTGCTAGGATTCTGTACGGGACGAATTATTCGCGACACTCTCAAGGAGTCTTGGGTTTTCCATGGGTTTAAAAATGAACATTGGATTTTACTTGGGGCTGCGGCCCTCCTAGTTGCCATATTCCCAATGAATCCAGATATCAACATCTCCCGAACAGGATTTTATTATTACGTTTTCTCCGGCAGTCTCTGGTTTTTCTGGAGCAGGTTTTTAGTGATTGCTATTTGGATACGACTATCATGTCTAACTGTCGTTAACGAATACCTAGGACAGTTCTCATGGATGCGTTTCATTTCAGATTTAGCTTGGAATAAATATTTCGGTCTTTGTTATTTTGTACAGTTTGCGTTTATACCGTGGGCGTCGGAATGGTCGAATCATTTTAGAGATCAACCAAGGTTAATTGACCTGTATTGGGTGGGGCTTTTGCTAACAACCGAGCTTTGCGCTCGGCTGATAGTATTTAGTTTTAAGAATATAAAATTATCTGCGAACAAATTCGCGGGCAGAGCGTAAAGTATCTTCCATTTTCTTTAAAGACTCTTTACGCATTTTTTCTGCAAGTCTGCGCTCAAGAACACCTGCGGGAGCATCATCACCAACGATAGCGATCAATGCAGATCTCATCGTGTTGTCACGACCTAGAACAAACTGTTCATTCAGAACTGATGTTGTTTCACCGGAAACCAACAACAAACTCAAACCTGGCTGTTGTTCCGCATTGAAAGAGGCCAATGCCTTACTGTAGCCAGCAGCTTTCAATGACTCCTTGGCACCAGCATTCCACTCTGCCAATTCAGAAACGTTGTGCTCGTCTTTTTCAAAGAAAACACTCAAAGATAATAGGGGTCTTTTATCGTACACATTTGCGAACTTAAGCATTGACGTGCGCGCCTCTTGGCAAGTTTTAGACTCTTCCAAAACGGCATTCAGCTCACCGATTTCTTTTTGCAAAGCTTTGCCATGAGACCCTGCAAGCTCTTTCGCATCAAGCATCTCAAGATCCTCAGAGTTTGATTTAAGCATATTGATGATTTCAGCAACCGAACCTTGGCGCTCTAGGTGTAAAAACTCTGCCTTCAAAGGAGGAACCACGCGAACCAGTTCCATTTCGTTAGAAATACACTCTTCAACTTGCTTAAGGCTAAGGCCCGCAAAGGAAGCCTGGCTAGCTAGAAGAATTGATAGAGTCAGAACACCGCGAATAGATTGCTTAAGCATGTTAAGGTCCTTTGGTTCGATAAATGAAATTCCCTGAACTTCATTACAAGATTTGGACCTCTTTCATCTGAATCCTATTCGAGAGCAGCCCCCTGGGTGTGTATAAGATATATACACTGGCCCGGATAGGGCTTACCCGGTGGTTAGCATACCACTAGCGACCCCTGTGACAGTCTCTCGCAATAGCAAGACATTGCGCTCTTTAAGAGCGATAAGTTGCAAGATATTGAGTGGGTGAATGAGAGGAGATCGGAGAGAAATACTCTTAGCCAACCACGGACGGTACCATAGGAGATTCCTATCACCAGTGATCTCTCGCACGGCCTTTTTACAGGCATTGAATTCTGAATGGAACTCCTTCAGATATTTTTGCTGTAACTCTTCGCTTAGTTTCGATTCTGACAAGTACAGGGAGAAAATATTCAGATCAGCTTTCTCAAGGGTAAAGCCCAGGGCTTTAACATAGGAGCTGAAAACCTCAGACTGTTGAAAGGCTTTTCTATAGAGCGCTTTTTCCGAAGCACTTAAGCTTTTCCAAAACTTTCCAACTCCCCACCATGTTGGGAATAGAGCTCTTGTTTGTGTCCAGCACAATACCCACGGAATTGCGCGTAGACTTTTTAACTGAACAGGCCCTTGTCGCTTAGAGGGACGAGACCCCATTCTAAGATCCTTTAGATAGGCATACGGAGTTGCAAGCTCAATCATATGCAAGAAATCGGGCTCACGAAGTGTTTCTTGGTAGCTGGCCTTTGTCGAGTCCGCCATTTTTTTAAGAGCTTTATCGATAGCTGGATTGATGCGCTTGCGTCGATTCGAAATCTTGCTATCACGGGCCATCATGATTCTGTCTAGCTGACGATCTAATATTTCCGCAGAGGTGTAATTGCGATAAATCATTTCACCTTGAACCGTCATTTTAACGGTATCTAAAGCACTGCGAGGCCACCAAGCTGTTTGCTCCTCAACAGATCCACCACCGCGCTCGATGCTGCCGCCCGATCCGTGAAAGAAAATAGGAATCAGATCATAGGAAAGAATAAGTTTTTCTAACTGAGTAAGCGCTTCCTTAATCAAATAGCGAGATGCAAACGCACCGTTTTCCTTTGAGGAATCCGAGTAACCAAGCATCACCTCAAACTTGCGAGACCATTTGTTTTTAACAACGGTTTTGTTTTTCTGCTTTTCTAAAAATTCAGACACGATCGCCTTGCAATCAGAAAGCGAGTGGGCGCTCTCGAATAATGGAACAACCGGAAGACGATAATCACCTAAATGCATTTTCGTTAGGGTCATCCCGGCTTCTATATCTGCCACAGACTCACAGTTACTTAAAACAAATCCCCGCACATAGAATTTTGGATCATGGTTTGGAGAAATACGAGCGAGTGCTTTAATCATTTTTGAAATCGCACTCTTTTTACTGGGTTGATCGACGGCCTCATGAACTAACGAACTGTCTTCGCGAATTTCTAATGGAACAACCAAACCCGGAAATACATTCAAAAAAGTTTCTATACGAATTAACGCTTCCGACTCAATGCCAAATTGAGCAATCTGCAATTTCATGAGCTTTACAAAAGCATCCTTCATGCGATGTAGTTTCGCTGCATCGTCATTAGCAATTCTTCGAACTTTCGCGATAGACGCTAACACTTGCTTCGTTTGTTTTTTTAATTCTTCGGCACGTTGCGGATGAAGATCTGCGGAGTACTCCTTAAGCGTGCCGTGCAACCACTTTATCAAGAAGCCTCGAGACATATTTAAGCTCTGAAGCATGGTTTTGTCATTTACGCCCGGATGGCCATCTTTATCGCCACCGACCCACGTGCGAATATAAAACGGATGCTTCTCTGCTCTTTGCTGAATATACAGGTTAATGATTTCATCCTGCAAAGCAAGGCTATAGATATATTCAGCCTCGTCCATAACGGATGGCTTACGTTGCTTTGACATTGGAATATGCCACGCCCACTTTAACAGAGCATTCAGCTCACTGGAATCAGTGTCTGCGTGCTTTTCCAAACGCCGCTCTAGGAGTTTTTGAATTTTCTTAAAATAGTAAAGTGCATTGGGATTGCGTGACTCTGTTGGATGCGCAGTCAGGACGTGAACCACTCGCCCATAAGCATGCTTCGTCTTAAGAGTATTAGTATCCTCTGCCTTTAAGCGGTACGTACGATAGGCGGCCTCACAGGAATTGATCAACTCAAGCATCAAAGTAAAGGCATGGGCAATTTGATATTGTTCTGGTTCTGGGAGAGATGAGAGTTCCTGCTTTAATTTCTGCAGGCCCTTCAAAGATTTTGCAGCGGGCGATTTAATATATTTACGAATGCGTTCGATGCGGTTGAAACCAGATTTACCAGTTTCGAACTCAATCACCTTCCCCAATTCCGTTACTGACCAATCAACAAGCTTCGTAAGTTCTTGGGGAAGATTTTTTGCCATAAGCCCTCTTTAGTAGAGCTTGCTCAACTCCATACCGTATTTGCCAGGAGCGAACTCACTCAGACGTTTTTTCCACAAGTCCTGATAGAACTTGTCCTTACAAGCGTAACTTGCATAAGGGAAGATCGCAATACCACCGCGCGGAGTAAACTCACCGACAACCTCGATGTACTTCGGCTTCATAAGTTTAACCAAGTCATCGCAAATTGTTTGAATGCAGTCTTCGTGGAAATCACCGTGATTACGGAAACTGAAAAGGTACAATTTCAAAGACTTTGATTCGACCATTTTTTTATCTGCGATGTAGTTAATGAAAACTTTCGCGAAATCAGGTTGGCCTGTTTTTGGACAAAGAGATGTGAACTCTGTGCAGATAAAAGTTGTCCAAGCAATCTTGCCTGGATTCTTATTATCAAAAGCTTCTAAAACTTCCGGTGAGTAAGTTTGAGAGTATGTTGTTTGGGCTTCACCCAAAGCGAAATTCTTAAGTTCTTTTGCGTCTCTGCCAGTCTTTTTCATAGGGGATTCTTAACTCCCCTGAGCGGAATTTTCAATCATTCTTAGGAATGGGCAGGTATTTGAAAAAAATCTCTAGTGGTGGGCTGTTTTCCACAACCCACACAGTGTTATCCACATACTATTCGACGTGTGGGACGCCCACGTATCTCGCCAGCCAATAGGCATAAAGATAATCGACTCCTGCATTCTCTGATCCACGACTATGGCTGTCTTTAAAGCCAAACGCGGTGTCTTTCCATACAAAGTTCGATGTAAATGCCTGGTGCTCAAAGACCGGGTAGTTGTATAGCCCCTGATAGAAGTACTCATTCGGAGGTTCCGGCTTCTTAAGAGCTTTCCAGAACAAACGTGGAATCGGAGAAATACACCAATCTGGTCTTAAAGAATGATCGATAGATACATCTAAGTTCGGGCGAGGGTAAGGGATCTCGCGAAGCCCCCAAGCGGCGTTATTCACAGCACTCATGAACTTGATATCGCTGCTTTCTTTTCTGAAATTGTCGCCACGAGTTCCTTGCGAATACGCGAAACCAAAAGCGACCATCGTCAAAAGGTGACGTTGCGACGGACTGTAAGTGACCCATGAATCCATCAGACGTTCACGCAAACGATCGCGAATTTTCGTTTCACCCAGGCGTTCTGCCACCATGATATCCGTGATATCACCGACAAGGCCCAAGTTCACGCCACTCCAGTCAGCACTGCCATGCCAATAGAATGTCGTATCCAAACTATAGCTAGACGGTTTCCAGCGAAGCTTCGTGTATGCGAACTGGTATTTGTCCTTCAGCTTTTCGTCTTTGTTTAAAAGTGCCGCAAGACCCAAGCTTGGTGCTTGATTCTGAGATTTTTCATCAAAAATTCTAAGCTTCAATAAACGACGAGATTTATCACGAAGGTGAGACCACATTTCTTGATCACTTTCAGGAATGACCATACTTGCCCACATCATGGAATGAGTAAGGCCCTTGAACATGTCGTTGTTACCACCCTCAAGCCACAACATATTGGAATAAATCCCTTTGCCTTGATGCCACTTGTTTGGAATCGGCTCGCCAGGACGATAAGGCATCAGAGTTCTCGCGAATTCTTGAGGGTCTTCAGTAATATCCATCAAAATGAACATCGCACGCAGGGATTTGCGCACGTTCGCCAGTGCTTCTGGATCTTTCGTTGCAAGATAGCGCATAGACTGAGAACCAATATACATTCCCGTCCACAATGCAGAGTCACCATCGTAACGATATGCAATTAGCTTTCCATTGGCATCAACATCAGCTTTAGCAACCATGCCGATTTCATTGATGTGATGAGTGACAGTGTTCTTTTCATAGCTCACAGCTTTCTCATGTAAGGTCGGAGCGTAGGCATTTCTTTTTACAGAGGCTTCGGTAATGCTGATGTTATCTGTGATTTTATTTACGACACGGATGATGTCTTTGTTCGTGCGATAGAATTCATAGTCCGTTGGATCAAATACGATGAACGGGCGTTCATCTTTAAATTCTTTGCGATTTTTGAACGACTGAACAAAAGGATCTTTGTGGTAGCCAACGTCTCTTTTAAAAATATCAATCACCTTACGAACAGCCCAAGGAACATCTGGTCCGCGAGCATCCAAATTGGTTCTTAGATTGATCCATAAAGGACGGGCTTCAAGATTTCTGCGAGTCGTGATCCACTCTGTATAATTTGAAACTTTTTTATCGGAGTATTGAGACGCCAAACCCTTATCAGTAGCCACGAAACGAGTGACAACATTGATCGGATTTTTGAATTCGTTAGGATCGCGTTTATCGCCACCCAGCTTAGTAATGAAATCACCTTGGCGCAGATCATAACTTAAAACCAAAGTGTCGCCAGCAGCGACAGCTTTACCGGTCCAAACCTCTTGAACTTTCAAGCCATCATAGAAGTAGTTGATATAAGTAACAATACGAATAGCATCGTAAGTACCATCACTAGATTTTCTTAATTCAAGTTCGCCATTGTAAGGGCCACGAGTTGAACTCGTCCCTTGGATAAACCAAATCCCCTCCATCGCACCCGACGATTGAAGTGAGGCAATATCACGAGGGATTTGTTTTTCCTGTGTCGCACAAGAAGTGAAAAGCGATAACGACAAAAATAAAAAGAGGAATGAAAAGTACTTCATCCCTCTATTCTCTCCAATTAAACACCTCGATTGGAGTCCTGTTTCTTCGCCTAGACTCGACCTAAGGCCTTGGTGAAAGCCAACTCATTGATGCATTGCTTATTCTTACCGATCCCAGAAGCGGTTCTGACTCAATCCACCCATCACTATTAGCTTTTTGCCACGAAGCTCCATAGCTGTTGATTACCTTAAGAGCTGTCCTACACCTAGTGGGATCTTTCTTTGAACAGATTTTTCTGTATCCTGCCACTACAACCGCATGAGTTTTCGGAGGGTTTTTGGGATCCTTACTATCGCAATCAGCAACACATATATCTTCGAGAAGTACTGGCTGTTTCTTTTGTAACACTTTTTTGATCTCATCTAACATTTGACCCGAGGTTACACCCGCCGGGTCGACCGGAAAAGATTCGACGTCGGTCTTGCCGTAACCAGCAAATGGTATTGCCGATTTACTACACTCCTCAGGATATAAAAGAGCGTTTAGAGCACCGGCATACGAATCTCTTTGGAAGGCCTGAAGGACCTTCACAGAGTCATTTCTCAATTTGGAATCAACCTTTTGATCCTCTTCAATCTTTAAATTTTTGCTAACCGTCTCCTTCGCGGACTCATAATACTTGGATGCACACTCATCACACTTATCTGCAATGGCCTTACGGTAGTTATCGTAGTCACTTTTCAAGCTTTCCCATATGGCCGCCTGTGCCCCTTTTACTTCCGTGTTCGAAAGCACGGGATTCTTAGATAGAACCCTATCTAAAGAGGAACATTGTTCAGTTGGAAGCTTGATCACTCGTTGAGTCGCAACATTCAAAATGGTATTGCCGTTTGCTCTTAAGCTCTCGACATCCAGTTTACTATAATTCTTATCGATTTGCTTAAGCTTGCCCGCATCTGCATCAGAACTGTAACGTGCTATTCCCAAAGACGAAATTCTTTTGGATTCAGGCGCAGATTTACAATCTTCAATTTTGCCAAGTTTACACATTTCGTAATTGATAACTGTAGCCGCAGCTGAAGCATAACAAATGCCCAGAGAATCTTGGCTCGTAATGGGAGGAGTAAACTTTTTCTCGATCTCTGCGTTCTCTTTAGCCGATTTTAAATCTTCTAATTTAACGGGCACAGCCCAGTCATTTAGCTTCATGGCGGTTTGGGCAGAGCTATAAAAAGGTATCACTACTATAAGGGTCAGAAACAAAGTTCGCATGCCTTAATCGTCTTAAATTTATCGATTCGGTGATAGATCCATCTCATAATTCAAGACCAAAGTGGAGCCGCTCAGCCTAAACTATCCTTAATTTTTCGCCGATTAAGCTAATTGATGCGAACCACGTATTCAATAGCTTTAATTGCTATAATTTTAACTTCTAGTATCTCGAGAGCGGCGGGTCTCGATGCTGTGCTTTTGAATCCGCGACACACTTCGGTCACTCAAAGAATTCTTAGCTATAAGGGCTATGATGATATACGCATTGATAAAGATCTGGACGGTTCAGTTGATGAATGGTTTCTTAAGAAGGCAGATACTCAAATTCATGTAGTCTATAAAATGAAGGCCCTTCAAACGTTAGAAATCACTAAGTTCATTCGGGACCGTGTTCTAATCAAGAAATTTGATAAAATAAACGGAAAACTTCTTCTTACCAATCATGAAGATAGATCAATGCAGGTTATGCATGGAACTCCCGATAAAGAAATTTGCAACTCAACCGGATTAAACTCTTCGTTGCAAAATAAGGTATTCTCCTTAAACCAAGATATCGCCGCTATCATGGCAAAACCGGCGGTAAACTCAGTACCTCAGAACTGCAATATAAATAAGTATCCAGTTTTTGCAGAAAATCTCGGAGGTATAGGAGATCTTCTCAGCGCGAACACGGAGAGAATAACTAAATGCCTAGAGAAAGTTCAGAAAGTTAATGATGTTGACCTGAACCTAGTTTCTGCGAAATTTAAATTGGTTGTAGGAAAAATTTCAACCGGGAACTCAGCGCAAATCTACTCTTGCCAATTGACTGATCAAAACAATGTTTCAGGAGAGGCGACAGAGGACGGAAAGATTAAATTTCTTATTCCATCTGACAAACAGGATCCAGTTATCGAACCTGATGCCATGGTCTCTCTATTCCTACACGAAATCCTTCACATATCCGGAATAAAGTCCGATCAAACAAACGATTATATTCTAAAACTATGCCTTAACGAAGATTCGGAAAAAATTGGAACGAGCAACATTGCCATTCTAACTAACAAGGCAGTGCAGAAAAGTTTAGATAAATCTGCCGCCGAAGAAAGTGCAAATACGAAGGCCGCAACATTTAGAGAGGCCATAAGTACATCTAAAAAAACAAAAAGAGAACTTGCAAGTACAACAGAGAATTTGGGCGCTAAGATCGATATGAAATCTGAAATCACTAACGCCGAGTCAATAGTTCCATCGGCAGAGAAACTGAACGTCGCTAAAGTCGACAAATCTCCAGAAGGCAAAGCGCAAGCCGTTCGCGATAGCGTTCAAGAAAGCGCACCGCTGTTCAGAACAGCAAACCAAGTGATGGGGGCTGCGAACACTCCAGCTATAGCAGATTCATCTTCGGATAGCTCTCAAGGTTACAATCCGACCTATGCTTCTTCATCGGGTTCGCGCTCATCTTCAAGTTCATCATCATCTTCATCAAGCTACTCAGGAGACTCTGAAGTAAGCAGCGGATCTCGCGCTTCCGACAGATCTTCAACTCGTGAACGCTATCAATCTCGACATGGAAGATACAAAGCCGATTCCTCTAGTGGAGTTGGTAAAGACGAATACATCGCTGAAGAAATCGATCTAACTAAAACTCAAGGATCGCGAACGAATAGCAATTCAAGATCAGGCGCCAACACGCGAGGCGCAACTCAATACCAATATCAAACTGATACATCCGCAGGAGTTGATCGCGGCACTCAAGCTGCAAACAACGCCCGTGGTCCAGCTTCCGCATCTGAAGTTTCAGGCAGCACAAGACGAGGACCCGCAGGATCATCCGGCGGAGGCGATAATATCGCAACCGGATCAACGGGCTCCGCTTCATTAAGTATGGATACAAGTTCTGTCGGCAGTAGCGCCAGTGGCGGAGGATCCAATTCAAGGAATGCCTCAAGAAATCGAGCCGCAAACTCAGCTTCACGCGCACCAGCCTCCTCCACGAACAAAGGTTCACCTGAACAAAGACGTGAACTGATGAGTACACTGGTAGACAGTAACTATTCGGAAACACGTAAGAAATTACGAGACTCAAGCTTCCAAAGCGAGCTCTCCGACAACCAAATTACGATCATTGATATGAATGGTGGACGCTGGGGTTCAAGCAATGGAGCCGTCATATATTTAGATAACGGCGACAGATTCATCCGCCAAAGATAAGAGAAATGTTCGATCCAATCGGACTGTTCCCTCATATTTCTCTCAAAAAAAGAAGCCTCGAGAAAACAAGCACTTAAGTTGTTTCCTTAATGACCCGATAAACAATTTGTAGTCGAAATCTTTTAAGGAGATTACTTTTGTTGTCTAAAGTGAAACGCAACAAATCAATGGTGCTCTTGATCGTAGCAACTTTCTGGGTTTGCTACGTGGGCATCACTGCGACTCAATTTTATTTCAACGTTGCTGAGATGACTGAGCAAGTGATTGAAACAAAACACGCGCAAATGACTTTCGTTGAAGACAGTCAAATTTCTGCGCTCGTTTCTGACAATACAGATTTAGTAAAAGCCAATCTTGATAAAGCACGCGAGCTAAATCTAATTCACTTCTATATTCTACAAAAGAACAGCGACGTTTTGAGCTTTCACAATAACAATGGTGACGTTGAAAGCATCAACGCTGACTACAAAGTCTTCAATCAGATCCTAGCAACTTCGAATATCGCGTTCCGCACAATCAAAATCATGGATTACCGCTTAACAGTGGGGGTCTTCCAAAACAAATCCCGCATCATCATGCAAACTGCCTGGGACTATAAAGGCATGATCTTGCGCGACCTAGTTTCTGTAACTGCGTTCCTGTCGTTGATCGTTTGGTTATTCTTAAAAGACATCATCGATCTAACTAAGATTCTTTCCTCGAGAGATCGCGAAAAAATGGGTAAGATCCGTTCTCTTTCTAAAGAGGGCGCTACACTTCTTCACGCGGCACAAACTTACGAGGCTACACAAAGAACTCTGGCTTACGAAAACAAAGTTTATACTGAGACTTTAACGCCAGCGATTATGCACGAAATTAAATCTGGCAGAAAAGCACCTTACGCATTCCAAACTTCTATGGTGCGTGTCGATCTGAATGGATATACACAGATTTTCTTAGACAAAAAGGATGAATACGTCAGCGATATGATGAATCAGTACTTCATCCGTTCGCGCGAAATCATCGAACGCTACAATGGTTTGATTTATCAATATGTGGGCGATGAAATCGTATTCCACGTTAAAGAATCCCAAGGTGTGAACTCTCAAGCGATGTCTTTAGCTTGTTTGCGCGCGATCTTTGAAATCGCACAAGACATCGAAGAAAACCTGCCATCAGGTGCAGATCACTATTTTAAAGTGAAGGGATCTTTCGTCATCGGTAAGATTCGCTTTGTGCCGCAAGATTCAGGCTACGGTCTTTCTGGATTGCCATTGATTGAGTCGGCTCGTTTGCTGAGCCAGGTTGACGATAAAGCGCATAGCTCTATCACTTTCTATAGTGAGGCAAGCCCTTCCGTTAGTGATCTGTGCACAATCGCAGAAACTAAGAGCACTATGCTTAAAGGTTTCTCTACGCCAGCGACACTTTGCAAAGTTACTGAGTTCTCCTCCATTGATCGCCTGCTAGGTCGTCATCAACTTGAAAAACTCACTTACTATCGTAGCGACAGTGATTTGATCTGCATCTATCGATTCCTTGAAAAGTCACTGCAAGAAAAAGACGAGATCAGCTTCTTCCGCGTATTCTCGGTTCTTAAAACATTCAAAATCAATCAGACAAGCCTCCAACAAGTAGCTGCGTTTGAAAGACTTTTAGAGACTGCTCATAAGCTTAATATGCAAAAAGACATCTCTGATAAAGTGTTGGCTTCGACTGTGTCATTAGCATCGAATCTTATCCCGCATGCGTTTGTGGAAAGCTCATTGTTAGCGGTACTTGAAAAATGCTTGGAGCACAAAGATCCACGCACTCAAGCAAATACAATCGTCGTCCTGGGTGATCTGGCTCGAGACGTTAGCTTCCTTCGTCAGTATATCTATGCAAGTCACAACCGTGTGTCGGCAGATGCATTGCTAGTGACTGGCAGACAAAATTTTGATGGTGAGTTGGCTAAGAAACTCCACGAGTTCTTGGAGTCTAAAAATCCACTGTTCCGTGCAAGCGGAAGCTTCGTGGTCAAACACTTGGCAGATCATTATAAATCTGCCGATCCTGTGTTCTTTGAGACAAATACAGATCTTAAGAAACTTCTAAAAAAGGCCGCTTAGGCCTTTTTTAGTCTTGAAGAAATCATCGGCCAGATAACTGGAATCAATGAAACCCCAATCACACCAAAGATAACGATGTGGAAATTTCTTTTCACGATCGGCAAGTTACCAAAGAAGTGTCCTGCCAAGATAAAGATAAATACCCAAACGATCGCACCGATCACGTTGTATGAAACAAATTTTCTGTACTGCATGCTACCGATACCAGCAACAAACGGAGCAAAAGTTCTTACGATCGGAGCAAAGCGCGCAGCCACGATAGTGAATGCTCCCCATTTGTCATAAAAGTTTTGTGTGTCGATCAAATATTGTTTTTTAAAGAAGCGGCTATCGACATCGAAAACCTTCGGCCCCAGATACTTACCAATATGGTAGTTAACCGTATCACCTAAGATTCCTGCGATAGTCAGAGAGATCAAAAGAATCCAAAGATTCAAACCACCCTCAACAGTCGTAAGCGCACCCAATGCAAACAACAAAGAGTCACCTGGCAAGAACGGCGTCACAACCAAACCTGTTTCGCAGAAAATAACCAAGAACATGATCACATAGATCCATGGACCAAAGTACGCCATCCACTGAACAAGGTGCTGATCAAGGTGCAAAATAATATCTATAAGATGTGCCATTGAGGTTTTCCTTTATAAATTTCCAGGAGCATAACAAACCCGTTGACGGTCCCCAAAGAAAATCTATGCTTTTAGTACGAGGGGACAAAATGAAACGACTTATTATTATCCTTACTGCACTGTGGTCATTGGCTTCTTACGCGACACCAAGCGTTCCAGAGCTTCCCGAAGACGCATGTGATAGTTTGAAATGCACAAAAGTTATGAAGTCGATTCTTTCTGGCTTCAATAACACTCCTCATGTTGTGAGTTTAGAGCCCGCAGTTTACAGCGGCAGCTGCTATCACTTGGGTGATCTAAATCCAAACCACGAACACTTTGCAGAATTGATGATTGATCAACTTGAAGATGGAACGACTTACTTCTCTTCGATCTTTGCGTATTTCTATCCACAAAATCCCTATGCGAATTGGGATCTAAGCAAGGGCAGACAAGAGGCAACAGACTATGCGAGACAAAACGCTCGTATCAAAGAAGGCAGCGATGCCTCGCGAGTGGTGATGCTAAATTCTGAAGGAGCTCCTGCAGTTGTCTATTACATGCGCCAAGATCCTGAAACTAAAGTGATCTACTACATCACGTACGGTGGCTTTGGTCCTCAAAGCACAAAGATCTTCTGTACGATGAGTAAGAATCCATAATTTTTGAAATTTTAAAATTAGACAGGCCAGAAATAAAAAAAGCGATCACTAAGGATCGCTTTTTCGTTTTTTGCGTCTGCATTCAGCTTGGCTGTCCAGCAAACAAATGGCGGAGAGTGAGGGATTCGAACCCTCGAGCCCCGCGAAGGGCTGCCAGTTTTCAAGACTGGTGTATTCAACCACTCTACCAACTCTCCGTCGACCGTTCTATGGGTTTTGACGTGAGTTATCAAGCGGTTGTTGTAATGACGCATAGCGTATTTTAGAGCCTCACCTGGGGTGTGACCCTAATCACACTATTTAATTTCTTTTTTACCGCCCATATAGTTCTGAAGCGCTTTAGGTACCGCGATTGAGCCGTCTTCGCGTTGGTAGTTCTCAAGGATCGCCACCAAAGTACGTCCTACCGCCAAGGCAGAACCATTCAATGTATGAACGAACTGAGGCTTCCCACCAGCTGAACGGAAGCGGATATTCGCACGGCGAGCCTGGAAATCCTCAAAGTTCGAGCAAGAGCTGATCTCGCGGAACGCGTTTTGGCCTGGAAGCCATACTTCAAGGTCATGAGTTTTCGCAGATCCAAAGCCCATATCACCCGTGCACAAAAGCATGCGGCGGAATGGAAGCTCAAGATCGATCAATACTTGCTCTGCATGAGACGTCAAAGCCTCGTGAATTTCATAAGACTTATCCGGGTGACAGAACGTCATCAACTCAACCTTGTCGAACTGATGCTGACGAATCAAACCCTTCGTATCGCGACCGGCACTGCCTGCTTCAGAGCGGAAGCAAGGGGAGTAAGCACAGAAGCTTTGCGGAAGATCTTTTTCATCCAAGATTTCGTTGTTGTAGTAATTCGTAACTGGAACTTCAGCCGTTGGAATCAAATAAAGATCAGAGCCTTCCAAGTGGAAAACGTCTTCTTTAAATTTCGGGAAGTTACCAGTACCCGTCAAACTGTTTGAGTTCACCATGAATGGCGGAATCATTTCAGTGTAACCGTGACGAGTAGAGTGCAAATCCATCATGAATTGAATCAATGAACGCTCAAGCTGAGCCGCTGCACCCTTAAGAAATGCAAAGCGAGTCCCTGTAGTTTTACCAGCGCGTTCGAAATCGATGATGTTTAGTGATTCACCAAGTTCCCAGTGTTCTTTCGCTTTGAAGCCGAACTTAGTTGGCTCGCCCCAAGTTTTAAGAATTTTGTTTTCTTGCTCAGAAGAACCCACTGGAACAGAAGAGTGCGGTTTATTCGGCATCACAAGAGCCAAATTAGTAACCTGCAAATCTGCCTCAGCAGCTTTCGCTTCAAGATCTTTTACGGAACCTTTAAGAGTATCAACTTCTGCGAGCAACGACGAAGCGTCTTTCCCTTCGCGTTTAAGTTTACCAATCTCGCCACTCAATTTGTTTTGATTGGCTTTAGCAGTTTCCGCCTGAGCGATCATCTCTTTGCGCTTTTTATTAAGCTCCATGATTTGATCTAGGATTTCCGGCGTACCACCACGATTGATCAAAGCTTGCTTATAATCATCGTAATAAGAAGCTCCGTTTTCAGCTTTTTTTTCCAGAAGTTTAATGTCGATCATTGTTCAGAAGTCCTCGTTAAGGTGCGACCAGTATATACATTCTTAAAAGCATCCCGACAAGGACGACAATCAGGTCAAAAATTAAGATTTGCGCAAAACTCCATTGGGATAGGAGTTTCATGATGACTGCCATTACTACGATCGTGGCAAAAATCAGAGCGAATGTTCCGTATCCGATCAACTCTTGGCCAATCAATGCCAGTGTCATACCAACAAAGAAACCTGTGATCAGGCGCAAACAGATATGAAGAGCCGTCATCGTCGTGGATTTCACGCCGTCTTGAACATTATTTGAAAAACTACTTAGTTTATCGCCGATTCCCATGATGCATTCTCCGTTGATGGCCTAGTTGCCAAGACGATTCAATTTACTTTCTATTTCAGCACGATCTGGAGCATTTGGGGAGAGGCCTAAATATTTATTATATGCCTGCGCCGCGGAGCGAATATCGCCCCTGATCTCGTAAATGGCCCCTTGCTCCCGGTAAATCTCCGCGTAACCACTTTCACGAGCCGCCGCCAAGGACAGCATGTCTTCTGCCACTTCCAAAGATGCAGACTGACGGTAACACTGAGCTGCCTTTACATAAATATCTGCCCCCTGAGGACGGATTTTCATGGCTTGCGAATACTCCCCAGCACATTCCGTAAACTGCTTACGAGCTGCGAAAACTTCCGCCGCCAGAATGTAAGAGTCCGCAACGTTCGGGTTCAGTTTCTTTTCCTGTTTCGCCGCCTCGGCCGCGCCATTTAAGTCACCCGAAGCAAACGAAGCTTTACCAATAAAGAACCAAGTACGAGGGTAGTTCGCGTTCAATCTCTGAACACGTTTGAACTGATTGATCGCCTCATCGTATCTAGAAGTTTCCAAGTATAGTTTTCCAGCTTGGAAAAGAGCTTCACCATCTGTCGGATCTAAAATCGCTGCCTGCAGGAAAGCTTTTAGCGATTTGTCATTCAACCCCAGCGCCTTGTAACTCTCGCCCAGTCCTAGCCAACCTTTTTTGTTTTTAACGTCAGCCTCGACAACTTTTTCATAAATATCTTTAGCTTGGGAGTAGCGGTCTTCAGATTTGTAAACCTCTGCCAAAGCAATTCGGTAATCAATCGTGTAGGAGAATCGCTTAATCAACTCATTCAAGTAAGTGATACCCGCATCCACACCATTCGTTGTTGCAAGCATTTTTGCGTAAGTGATCTGCGCTTCTGGATTTACGCCGTCAATTTCCACAGCCTTAGTTGCAAAACGGATCGCGTCTTTCGCTGCAGCTTCTTTTCTTTCAATTTCTTTTTTATTCAGAGGCATGATCGACAAAGCTAATGCTCCGTTTGCTTTCGCTAACAGAATGTATGTGTCGATATCACCGTCATACGCTTTCAAAGCGCGCATGCCGTAATTCACAGCTCCGGCCATATTGTTTTTGCGATACTCAAGCAAAGCCAGTCCACGCAAAACTTCATAGTTATTCGGAGAGATCCGGATCGCATTCGTCAGAACCTGCGTCGCCTTGATAAAATCAAATCTTTGCGACAGGTAATCTGCTTGAGTCACATAAGCAGTAATCAATTTTGGCTCAGCCTTAATCGCTTTGTTCAACCAATCAATCGCATCAAAACTTTGATTCAAAAGCCACAATGCTTTCGCTGCCTTAACGGCTGCGGTTCCATTCTTAGGATCCGCTTCAAATGCCGCTTTAAATTCGGCTTGTGCAGCAAGGTAGTCCCCCTGGCGCATGTACTGATCGCCCGTGAACATAAGCTCACTCGTTTGAGCTTTTCCACCACTGACTTTATCCGAACCACCTAAACGCAAAACCAACTGGCGAAGTTCGCCGTTGTTGGGATTGATCGCATAAGCTCTTTGCGCAAGCTCCAAGGCTTTCTTTTTTTCGTTTCTATCAACATAGATCTCGGCCAGAACTTGCAATCCCGTCGCTTCAATCGACGGAGTTACCATGCTCTTAGATTCCATCGCCGTATTTAAATTTCCGAATGCAGAATCAATCTTTTTAAAGCCACGATAGTCGGTGATTCCAAGCAAGATGCGGGCTTCGCGATGTTTTGGATTTCTGGCTAAAACTGCTCTGAACATTTGCGCGGCTTCATTGTATTTTTCTTGCGACAAATACAACTTACCAAGCATCGATTGCGGGTGAAGCCACTTATCCCAAAGCTGTGCGGCCTTTTCAAAATACGGAACAGCGTTGTTATAGTCTTTATCGCCCTCTAACAATTCGGCTTTATAGGCATATAAAATCGGGATCAACGAGAACGGCTCTGAACTATCCAACGTCGCTTCGATATTACTGCGCGCCTCCAGGAATTTTCCTGAAGTTAAAAGCTTCACAGTTTCGCACACACGACCAAACGGACTAACAACGTTGATCGCGCGAGTAGACTGAGTCACACCGTTAATCGTTTTAATATCTTGAGCGTCTTGTTTTGCAAATGGCCACAGCTCTCTGTAAACCACACACAACAAACCACGCACTTCCAAGTTTTGTGGTGAACCTTCAACAATCGAAACCAATCTGTTTTGCGCATCCAAGTAAGACTCAAAAGTGTCTTGCTCCATCGCATACAAAGCTTCGTTCAGTTTCTTTTTAACATCGCCATCGGCCATTTGTGATTTGTTCGGACCCGGAGCTAAGAGATGAATTTTATCTCCGCGTGAAGGCCCCGTATCCCACAGCAACCAAATACCCAACAGGATAACGACAGCAAGACCCACCAGAGGGACTTTCAATGTTTTTACGATCTGCGCTTTTTCCATATTGCGCAGATTCGACAAATCAATCACCGCAGTTTTTGCATTTGTATTTGATGACGGATTTGACGAAACACTTCCAGGAATACTCGCAGGCGGCACTTGTGTTGGAGTGCTGTAAATATCCACCTTGCGAGTTTGATTTTGATCAACTTTGATTCCCGCAAGACTTTCTTTCGTCGGTCCACCAGGAAGTGTGCTCGAGTTTGTTTGTCCCGCAGAAGTCGGCGGTTTCATGATGACCGTTTCCGCTTCCATCTTTTGAACTTTTTTGGGATCAACGTCGACGACACCTTCAAGTGCTTCTAACAATTTGTCATAGAACGCAGGCTCTTTAGAAATCTGAGACCACTGTCCATCTGGAAGTTTCGAGATCATCTCTTGACCCGAAAAAACACCCTCACCAATCATGCGAAGAATGGCTTCAGTAGAGTAAGGGCCTTTAACTTGCCCACTTCGTGTTCGGACTACCCAGGTGACTTGAATACGCGACATAGATGCCTGATTATACTGGCTTTTTTGTCAAACAACCAAGCCCCCCGAACATCCGTGACTCATCCTGTGCTTTGGTCAAGGAAACTGGTTCCAAAGTTGAACTGAAAACCCAGAATGGAATTACCCCCAGTTCCGATTTGAGTGTGAGCAGCGGATGAGTCCACCCTCATCTGAAATATGTTTGAGTTGGGCAGTGTCTCAAATTGGCACAGACCTTGCTCTAGGGAAAAGAGTCTTTTGATTATTTGGGGGAACCTTCGTGATTAAGAATGCTTTGATTGCAGTATACATCCTACTAGTCCTTGCGATTTCCGCAGTGGCTCGTGCTGGTGTATTACCAAACGTTGCAACTCAAGGTGACGAAATCTACGGAACAGAATCTTCCAACTATAATTATCAGACTCGTGTAGGTGAAGTTGCAGTTTTGGCTGACGGAACTTTCGTTATGGTTCTTGATGCACAAAACACAATCCTTCTTCAATCGGACTTCGACCTTACACCTTTCGTTGGTTCTAAAGTTATGATTAGCGGTATCGAGCAAGAACATCAAATCGTTCCCTCTTATGGGAATCATTCTGTGGATCCCCTCCCTGGAATGGTTTTCGGGAACAAAACGATCATCTTTGTAGTGTTCGGTATCTCTGAGGTTACTCAGTAATCATTAAGGTCTCAGCCCCAATCCCCTCCGTGGGCTGAGATCATTTTTTTATCTCTATAGGGTCAGCATAAATCCCCTCCTTGCTGGCCCTTTTTTTTCGCCTTTTTTCTGCAACAAGAGAGCTAGATCGAAGATTCATCGAAATCAAATCGTGCTGCCCTACGCTTCGGTCGGCACGCCTTCCGGGCTCAACCGATGCCCGCCGTTGGCGGGTTCGCGCCATCGTGGCGCCATCGGAGGCCTCTCTTCGGAAGGGCATCCCGCTTTGCTTCCGATGAATTTTGCTAGGTTTGTTGAGACATGTGCAAACAGTCCGGCAAGAGAATATTTTAGACACGATGAGCGTAAACCCGTCTCTGTTATTCAGAGAAACTTAACTCCAACCGACGTCAGAATACTTCTCAACTTGTCAAATGACGTAGAATACTTCACACCTTCATCAGTTCGGACAGAGCGAAATAACACCTTGGCATTAGTGATCTTATCCGAGCTATACTTTTCTCCTCTATTACTTTTCCAAAGTGAGTTTAGTATAGTGGTTCCATCTTTTCCCTCATTAGACGCGCTATTAGATGCTCTTTTTAGAACTTCTGAATTTTTGTCTGATACATTTTCAATGTCGCTTAAGATCCAATTTTCAAACATTTGATTTGCTACGACAATATTATAGCTTCCGGAAAAGCCAGCCGTTATCTGAGCCCTAAGTTGAGCTTCCATGGTCTGATCTGAAATATCGCGATCTTCTCGATCTACGATCAATACAATAACCACTCCTGCTGAATATATGGCGTTCAGAATACCTATACACTCTTTCGCGATCAACGATATCGGAACTTCACGCCCATTATACTTCCGCCTAACGAACCTAATCGTACATGTAGACTGATCAATTTTTTTCTCTAACGCTCTCTCTGTTTTTCCATCAACGACGAAAATCACTTTATTCTTCGTAGACATCCAAACCACCCATTCCCCAAAAATAACCCAACCCAAAACCGCCTCTCTCGAGTGCTTCCCTGACAACATTAGGTGATTTCAGCCTTCGATATGTTGTCGCACCACTACCACCTCTCATCGATATCAAGAGCTGCTCTGGAATTGAGTAGTTCAGAATAGTTTCTGAATGAGTCGATATGATAAATGTTTTTCTATGAGTTTCGGCTAAATCCTTCATTAGCTCTAACAATCGAGTGATTGTTCTCGGGTTCAAATAATTTTCAAGTTCTTCTATGAATAAAATTGAATAACCGCCATGAATTACCATCGAAACAGCGGCCAAGAACTTTAAGCTCCCGTCTGATAGATGAATACTTCTGAATTTCCTATCACTGGCATTCTGTTGAGATTCCCTAAAGCTCAAATTGACAATTGTGTTCTCCATGTCTTCATCGACACCAAATTCCGACAGAAATGGAAGGGCATCGGAGAAAATAAGGGATAATTTTTTTAGAAAATCCTCACCATATAAGCGCCGACTATCTACACTTCTCATTCTCTTTTTTACGTTGATTGTATTATTTAAGAATGAGGCGAATCCCTTACCATCATAACTTAGACTATCTCCAGCCAAAATATCTGAGGGTTTTCTCAATGCATATGGATCGAAGTTGTAACCCGTAACTCCGCGCATAACATCTACACATCTTTGCGCAATTTGCATTGCTATTGGCGCCAAAACTCCCGAACTTGAGGTTCGAAGTATTGCAAATCCGGATCTTACAATTTTAGGCAACAAAAGCTCTTCAGGGTTGTTAAAAAATTTATTTGCAATTGACTCATCGAGGAGAATTGCATCTTTTTGAGTTGTCAATGCACTCTTCGGGGTTCCCGACCTGCTATAGATTTCATACTTTATCTGACCAGACTTGAATATTCGGAAAACTTCCTTTTTAACATATAAAGAACCTTCTGAGCTATCAAAGCACAAATCAAAACCATACTCAGCCTCCCACTTTTCAAAAGATTGTCCCTTGGATACCTCGACATTGTCGAATTCAAACCCTAAAAGAAATGAACAGTCTTTCGATCTGTTTTCTCTTATGGTGAAAACTCCATCTAAGCCATCCAGCATTTGAACTGCTCTTCTAGGAGAATGCTTTACACACTCACAAATAAACCTCAGGGCTAGCAAAAGGTTAGTTTTTCCAGTCCCATTTGCACCAATTAAAATAGTAACCGGGGTGCCGAAAATTATGGTGTCGCTTTCGATAGATCTAAATTTTTTTATTGATAAGCTACGCAGCACAAATGCCTCTTCCGTTATTTAAACTAAATTATAATTACAAAAAGGAGAACTCAACTCCATGAGGTCAGTCCCATAGATTCTACACGTACATCCAGTCCAGCTGGACTATTGAGTTATTGGGCTATCAGTAGGCTAACAAAGAAGGCGCTTACTCAGGCAAATCAATGAAAAAGGCAGGATTTTTGGTCCTGCCTTTTCTTGTTTTTGAATGTTTTGTGTTTTCTATTCTTGGCGACGGATTTTTGCGCCTAGGGAAGACAATTTGTCTTCTAGTTTTTCGTAACCGCGATCTAGGTGATAGATGCGGCTTACTACTGTTTCGCCAGAGGCTACTAGGCCTGCTAGCACTAGTGAAGCAGAGGCACGCAGGTCGGTTGCCATTACTGGGGCGCCTGTTAGTTGGCCTGGGTTTCCGCGGATTACTGCTACTCTTGTTTTTGGTGTGATGTCTGAACCTAAACGGCACAACTCAGTCACGTGCATGAAACGGTTTTCGAAAACTGTTTCTGTGATTACGCTTGTTCCGTTTGCAACTGTCATCAAAGCCATGAATTGCGCTTGAAGATCTGTTGGGAAAAGTGGGTGAGGAGCCGTTGTTACGTCGACTGCTTCCCATTTATCCAAAGGATAAACAGTCATTGTGTCTTTTGTTGTTTCGATTTTGAAGCCTGCTTCGCGCATTTTCAAAATCAATGCTTCCAAGTGAGCCGGAACACACTTAGTAACAGTTACTTGGCCTTTTGTGATTGCGCCTGCGATCAACAAAGTTCCAGCTTCGATACGATCTGGCATGATCGAGTGTTTTGCCGGAGTTAGTTTTTCAACACCTTCGATACGGATCACTGAAGTACCGTGACCTGTGATCTTTGCACCCATTTTGTTCAAGTACTCTGCTAGGTCTACGATCTCTGGTTCTTTCGCTGCGTTTTCAAGGATAGTAACGCCTTTTGCAAGAGTCGCTGCCATCATCACGTTCTCTGTTCCGCCGACAGTCACAGTTTCAAACAAGAATGTTGAACCTTGAAGTTTCGGAGAACCCGCGTGAACGTAACCTTCTTTTTGTGTGATCGTTGCACCCAGCGCTTTGAAACCATCCAAGTGCAAATCGATAGGACGAGAACCAATCGCACAACCACCTGGTTGAGAAACAACTGCTTCACCGTACTTCGCAAGCATTGGGCCCATACACAGGAAGCTTGCACGCATTTTACGAACTAGATCGTAAGATGCTTCGAATGATTTTGGTTTTGCTACGTTAACGTGAAATTCTTCACCAACCCATTTAGTGTCGCAACCAAGGCTGTTCAACAACTCAGAAGTTGATTCGATGTCTTTAAGCTTCGGCATGTTTGTGAATACGTGATTGCCTTCAGCAAGCAACGTCGAAAACAGAATTGGAAGAGCCGCATTCTTTGCACCGCTCGCCGCAACTGTACCATTAAGTGGGCCATTGCCCATCACAACCATTTTATCCATGCTTAACTCCTGCGATCACTCTATCTAGTCCTGAAAGATCTTTCAGAACGCGCGCGTTTTTAAAAATATTTAAATCTGAATAATAACTCTGCATCGCAGAGCCTTGGCTCATACCCATTTCCATCATCATCACGGACTCGGATGACAAGTAAGGAGCATACGCCTTAGACCACGATTTCAAAAGTGCTAATCCATCGTCGTCTGCAAAAAGCGCCGTCGATGGTTCGTACTTTCTAACACTCTCTTGTACTGCGGGATCATTGTTCGCAATGTAGGGAGGATTAGAGACTAATATGTCTATCGTGTTCTGTCCCATGAAGTTCCTGCAAGATGCCATTACAAGATCGACATTGGCTGCATCAGCCGCAACAAACTCCACACGATCAGCAACTCCCAGGTTCGCAGCATTGCGCTTAGCAACCGCGATCGCATCAGCTGACATATCAACGGACACCAGCTTGGCATTTGGAAGTTCTTTAAGAATGCTTAGGCCCAAACAACCCGTGCCCGTACCCAGATCCAAGATCGTATAAGCTTGGTCTTTATTTTTGGCCCATGCCAATACTTCTTCAACAATTTGTTCTGTTTCTGGACGGGGAATAAGCGTAGCGGGAGTCACTTCAAAGCGAGATTTATAGAAATCACGATAACCCAGGATATAAGCCACCGGCTCACCCTGACCACGACGACGAACCAACTCACGCAAGCCCGCAAGTTCAACTTCCGACAACGGCTGATCGAACTTAAGGTAGAGCTGAATTCGCTCAAGCTTTAAACTATGAGCGAACAAAAGCTCCGCATCGAGGCGAGGCGTCTCTAATTTTTTGTCTTTGAAAAAGGCAGTGGTTTTATCGAGTACTTCTTTGAGTTTCATTCAACCTAAGCTGAGGTCTGTTTTTTAAGAGCCTCTGCTTGGAAGTTAGCAACGAGTGGGTCAATCAGCAACCCAAAAGATCCGCTCATGACTTGATCCAGCTGATGGATCGTAAGACCGATACGGTGATCAGTGATACGAGTCTGAGGGAAGTTGTAAGTACGGATGCGCTCTGAACGATCGCCGGTACCGATTTGGTCCAAACGAACATCAGAAGCTTCTTTACGAGCTTTTTCGTCTTCGATTTGTTGAAGTTTCGCGTAAAGAATTTGGAAAGCACGCTCACGGTTGGCCGATTGGGATTTACCCTCTTGGCACTTCACATCAAGACCTGTTGGCAAATGCACAACACGCACTGCTGACTCAGTTCTATTGACGGACTGACCGCCCGAACCTTGAGAACGCATTGTTTCGATGCGCACGTCAGACATTGGGATGTTCACTTCTTTGATCTCAACCTCAGGGATAACCGCAACTGTTACGGTAGACGTATGAATACGACCCGCAGCCTCAGTTGCTGGAACACGCTGAACGCGATGAACACCTGATTCGAATTTCAATTTACTGAATACAGAATCCCCAGAAACAGAAGCAATGATCTCTTTCGCGCCGCCGACGTTACCCTCGGAGAACGAAATGACTTCAACTTTCCAACCTTGAGAGGATGCATAGTGAGTATAGCCGCGGAACATTTCCTCTGCGAACAGAGAAGCCTCGTCACCACCTGCGCCCGCACGGATCTCAAGAATGATATTCTTGTCGTCGTTTGGATCTTTAGGAATAAGTGCGATTTTTAGTTCTGCTTCAAGGACAGGAAGGGCTGCTTCAAGCTCTTTAACTTCCTCACGGATCAACTCGCGCATTTCTGGATCTTGCTCAGCCGTCAAAAGCTCTTTGCTGGCTTTAAGATTCTCAGATTTCTTTTTATAGTCGCGGAAAGGAACAACAATCTTTTCCAAGTTCCCTAGCTCTTTCATAAGAGCGCGGTATTGAGTTTGGTTTGAAGCAATATCCGGGCGCTGAAGTGACATATTCACTTCTTCGTAGCGTGATTCAACTTCTTCCAATTTCGAGAACATGGGGATTGCTCCTAGGTCTGCTGCTGTAAGATCGAGTTGGTATTCAGAAATGAAAATGCGGCTCGAATGAGGAACCGCATTTCACATAAGAGAGTCCTCCTGACGGAGGTCTGCAATTTACTTTTTGCCGTAACGTTTTTTGAAACGATCGATACGACCTTCAGTATCCATTACACGCTGTTTACCAGTGAAGAATGGGTGAGATGCTGAAGAGATCTCAACTTTAACTAGTGGATATTCTTTACCATCTTCCCATTTAACCATTTCGGAAGAATGAAGAGTAGATGTTCCCAAGAACATGTAGTCACAAGAGATATCTTTGAATACTACAGTGTTCACTTTTGGATGTAGGTTTTGTTTCATGACCTGATTCCTTTTAAATAATTTAACCTGTGGGTCTTAAGCTGTAAGGATGTAACACAGGGGTCCCCCGCTGTCGAGCATTAATCGCTGCTTTTTTTAGCACCACAAGCACCCCAATTTAGCACAAATAGTTCATAAATAACCTCATAATATTAGTTATTTAGGTATATTTGCGGGGCTCACCAGTAGATTCGCCAACCAACCCGATCCCAGAGCAAAACCAGACCCTATTGCCCCTAAAACCGTTGCCTGATTGAAACTTGTGATTTCGGTCGACCTCGCAGATATTCCCGCTTCCAAAGAGGTATTTATGAAACTTTTGTTGCCTGTTTTCGCAATTCTAATGGCGTCGCAAGCCGCTCACGCTGAAAAGATCTACTGCTATTTCACGGAGCCGTTCATCAACGTCACATACGACTCTGATACAAATCAAATCACTAAAAGCTCCCCGGGAGAGGAAGATCAAACTGGAACTGCGAAAGTGATCTTTAATAAAGACGGCAAAATATTGGTTTCAGTAGTCGAGAACGGTCACACGCTATTGATCGACACCACAAAAACTGGCAGCGACGGCATGTCGGATTTCGTTTATCCATTTGAAGCCATCGTGAACGACACTCTTTATGGTGGATGCGAAACGGATCATCTGAAAAAGAAACTTAGCAGTTTCTTAGGACATTTCGTTCAGTAACTACAAGGGAGCCACGAGCTCCCTTAGTTTTATCAACAAAGTAAAATACTCCCGCAATTCATCGGCGTTTTGAAAATTGCTCTTCGCCACCCTCATCATCACACTTTCTCCACAATTCAATGGCATAAATTCTTTCGTCTATGATTGGAGGATAATTTATGAATGCTTTGAAAATCACTCTGACAGCCCTTTTCCTGTCCTTGGCGATCGCCGGATGTGACAGCGGTAGTGGCAATGGAGATTCCACTGCGACAACGGCCTATACTATTTCAAATGGTCAGTGCTACAACGGCTCGACAGTTGTCGATTATAACTACTGCACAAGTCTTTCAAACTACTACCAAGTTAATTCTTATTGCTACAACACGGACGGCAGCAGGGTCGCAGATTCATATTGTAGCAACAGTGGCTATCTGAACTTGCAACCGCGACAATGTAATAACGGCCGCTTCTTTATGCCTAGAAAAGGCAAGATGCATGAAGTGAATTGCCGCAGCAGAAACTGCAAAGACAACTTAATGTTCGACGATCGCGGAAAACCAGTTCACTGCCGCTAAGATCCACACAAAGAAAAAGGGAGTCTTACGACTCCCTTAAATCTATTTTCAATTTTCGATTCTCGCGAGCAAAGCTCGTTATCCGTTACCAGACATGGCTTTCAAGAAGTCTGCATTGGATTTTGTGTTACCCACTTTATCCAACAAGAAGTCCATCGCATCGACAACGTTCATCGGTGCCAATACTTTTCTTAGGATCCACAGACGGTTCAAGTCTGCTTTATCAATCAACAAGTCCTCTTTACGAGTACCTGATTTATTGATGTCCATACAAGGGAAGATACGTTTTTCCATAAGCTTACGATCCAAGTGGATCTCAGCATTACCAGTACCTTTAAATTCCTCGAAGATAACCTCATCCATACGAGAACCTGTATCGATCAATGCAGTTGCGATGATCGTCAAAGATCCACCCTCTTCGATGTTACGAGCAGCACCGAAGAAACGTTTTGGTTTGTGAAGGGCGTTGGAATCCACACCACCCGACAAGATCTTACCAGACGGAGGAACTACAGTATTGTATGCACGAGCCAAACGAGTGATAGAATCCAACAAGATAACTACGTCATGCTTGTGTTCAACCAAACGTTTTGCTTTTTCGATAACCATCTCTGCAACTTGAACGTGACGAGTTGGTGGCTCATCGAACGTCGACGATACAACTTCACCTTTTACAGTACGTTGCATGTCAGTCACCTCTTCCGGACGTTCATCGATCAATAGAACGATCAACTTCACTTCAGGGTGATTTGCAGTAATCGCGTTGGCGATTTGTTGCATAAGAACTGTTTTACCTGTTCTTGGAGGGGCAACGATCAATGCACGTTGACCTTTACCAAGTGGCGCCATCAAGTCCACAACGCGAGTCGTGTAATCGCCCGGCGTGTGTTCAAGTTTCAAACGCTCATTTGGATAAAGCGGCGTCAAGTTGTCGAATAGGATTTTGTCTTTACCTTTTTCAGTCGTCTCGAAGTTTAGAGAATCAACTTTCAAAAGTGCAAAGTAACGTTCGCCTTCTTTTGGCGGACGAACTGTACCGGTAACAGTATCACCTGTTCTCAAGCCGAAACGACGGATTTGAGATGGAGAAACATAGATATCATCCGGACCTGGTAGGTAGTTATAGTCTGGAGAACGCAAGAAACCGTAACCGTCTGGCAAGATTTCAAGAACACCAGAGCCGTAAATGTCCTGACCAAGTTTCGCTGCACGTTTCAAGATTTCGAAAATCATGTCCTGACGGCGAAGACCGGCAGCATTTTCGATTTTAAGTTTTGTCGCAAGCTCAGTAAGCTGAGTGATGTTTTTGGATTTCAAATCCTTAGACGACAACCAAGATTTCTCTTCGTCAGTCAGTTGGATATCTGCTAAATCTACATCTGGTTGAGAAACTGCATTTTGATCATCGCCACCTGGTTGGTTGTCTTCATTTCTGTTGCGATGGAAATCACGACGAGGACCATTGTTGTGACGAGGGCCACGATCATTTCTGTCGTTGCGATCGTTTCTATCGTTGCGGTCTCCACGGTCGTTTCTGTCACCGCGATCGCGGTTGTCTCTATTATTTGGGCGGAATTCACGACGGTGTTGATTTTGTTGAGGACGGTCTTGTCTTTGGTGTTGTTGCTGTTGAGGCGCTGCTTCTGAAGAACCGGCTGCGGAGGCTTCAGCAGATGCTGGTGCAGCGGGAGCTTCTTGTGGAGGGGGTTCTGCTGCGACAGGTGCGGCAGTAACTTCCGGTGCAGACTCTACTGGAGCTGCTTCTGCAGACTTCGTGGTGCGAGTACGTTTCTTAACGACTTCAACGCCTTGTGAATCTTTTGGTTCGGACAAACAAATTCTCCTTGTGGGATTTAAAAAAAGAAAAAGAGAGATATCTTTAGAAGTATGGTCCGACTGGACCTAAACTGTGTGCTTTCACCCAATGTCCTAGAATCGGGTTGGTCTTGTCAATGGGAAAAGCGACCCGGTGGAGTCCTACATGTAAACGACTCACAAATCGGAGTCAGTTCTTAGAGCTTTCTGGGATGACTTAAAAGTTACTATATTTCTTTGTAAATTCAAAGGCTTAAGTATCATTTTGAGGCATTCCCGTTCGCCAAATGTAACCATAATTTAAGGTTTTTCAGGGGTTGACTCTCAATTTTTCCCCCACAATTCCGAAAAGTTATAAAGCTACATTAAGCATAATAAGGAGTTATAACGTGGAGGACACTTTAAAAGTTCCGGCACCAAGAACCCCTCTAAATCTAGAGGTTTCTTTCAAGCGTAATTATGCGCGTGAAGAGACTACTGGCACGCTTAAAAATATCAGCATCTCAGGAGCCTTCTTAGAATTTACGGGTGGTCAGGTACGCGCCAACGAAAAACTTCACCTGATGTTTGTCGTTGCGGGACGCGAGCGCAAGGTTGCAGCTCATGTGATTTGGGCGAATTCGAGCGGTTGCGGAGTTAAGTTCATGCCTGTGAACAACAGAGATGTGCAGATCGTTGATGATCTGATTTATTTCGTTGAGAACGGTCGTGAAGAGTCGCGCTCGGTGATGGATTCGATCTTTAAAAAAGTCGGATAAGTTTCACCAGTTGTAGTTCGTTTTCTGAAAATAAAAAAAGCCCACTGATAAAGTGGGCTTTTTCCTTTTTAATCGCTTATCGATTAAGTTCCTACGTGAGTGTTATCCATTGATTGCTGTTCAAGCTCACGTTGCTTACGTTTCTTTCTCATCACGATCAAGATCGCAAGACCTGCTGCTGCCAAACCAACGATACCCAAAGCCATCGTTGTGTCGTTATCCATCGCACCCGGAGCTGCGCCAGTTTCATCCATTCTGTGTGGAGGAGCTGGTGGATTAACCGCTGGCATTGGAGGCGGCGGTGGAGGTGGAGCCATATTCTGCGCCATATCTGGTGGCGGAGGTGGCGGCGCCATTTGATCTTGTGGCATTCCCATATCTTGTGGTGGAGGCGGAATGTCAGCAGCTGCTTGTTGAGGAGGAGCTTCTGGCATTGACGGAGCCTCAGGCATAACTGGAGCATCCATTGCTGGTTGAGCCGCAGCCATTTCTTGGTGTGCTGGTTCTTGAGGAGCCGGAGCAGCAGCTACAGCGCCACCTTTCCAGTATTGAAGTTGTGTGCCCGCTGGAATCTCTTGTTTAGATTCTACAGAGTTGCTTGCCCATACTTCTTTCCAAGCTTGGTCGTAACCAAGAAGGTCTTTAGAAACTGCGCGGATGTTATCGCCTTCTTTAGCTGTGTAAACTTCAGGAGCGATACCGTTATCTTCATAGAAAGTGATCAAACGACCAGAGTCATCTGAACGGTGAGGAGAGTTGTAATAAACTTTATCACCTGGCTTAACACCACGAGAAGCTAGAGTTGGATTACCTTTTTTAAGTTCGCCAACTTTTTTGCTGTTACCGTAGATCATCGTACTGATGGATTTCAAAGAATCACCTGGACGAGCGAAGTACACAGTGTTGTACCAAGTTTTTCCAACCTGCCATGGAGCTGTTGCAACTTTTTGCAAAGCAACCACTGGTTTTGGAGCTGGTGGCTCAGAGCTTTGGTCAACATAAGTAGTTGATGCAGAAGCTTCTGGCATTGATGTATCCGGAGTTGTTGGCTCTGGTACAGAAGTTGCCGCTGTATCCATTGAAGGAGTATCAGAAGGTACGTCTGGTTGTGGTGCAAATGGATCAGCTGGAAGATCTGCAATTGTAGGTTCAGCTGGAGCTTCAGTTGGTGCTGCTGCTGCCATGTCTTGGGCTGGAGTTTCACCTAGTGCATCTTCTGGAAGTTGGTCAGATGAAGCTACCGCGCCATCACCGCCTTCAGCATTAAGAGCTTCTTCACCCTCAAGCTTTTCCAAATCAGCAGAGTCGAAGTCAGAAGTGACTTCTTCACCAGATTTTGAATCCTTACTAAATAGGCTGCAGGCACTAAGGTTTGCAACCATCCCGAAACACGCTAGTAGAACAACGAGTTTTTTCATCATTTTTCGTCCTTGAGTGATGCTACGAAACATACTGTTTCAGTAAATCGTTAATACCAATCTAAAGCCAAGATAGAAGGCTGGCAAATATTTAAAAATTCACTGGACTATGGATTGATTTTTAACTTAGTCCCGAGTTTGATTTTATTTTTGTCAAACCACCCCTTATTCATCTCCAGCGCGTATTTCGCGGGATGTGCACTCGGGTAAGACGGCAAAAGCGTGTCAGCCAGACCTTTGCCGGATTTCATCTCTTGAACATCAACTAGCTTTCCATCTTTGTTGAAATAGCCAATCGACAGGTCGATAAGTGTGTCCTTCATCCAAAAAAATCTAGTTTCCTCGTTAGAAAACACAAAGAGCATTCCGTCGTCTTCGCCCAGACTCTTGCGATTCATCAGTCCTTGCGCTTGTTGCTCAGTCGTTGAAGCAACCTCGACCAAAAGTGTTTTGGTGCCCAGAGTGATTTTCTTTTTCGGAAGCGCTTTATCCGCAGCTCCCGCTGTAACTGCGAAACTAAGTACGATCGCTAGAACGAAGCATCTCAAGAGCGACGCCATATCTTACCCCTTTAGTTGAAACGACCATTCCAGTCATCCCCAGTGCTTTCACTGTATTTAATAGAATAGATGCACCTGCAAAAATAATATCGGCGCGACCACCCAGTTGAAACTTGGTTCGCTTTTCCTCGACTGAAGTTTGGGCGAAAGTGTTTACCCATTGTTCCAGTTTTTCTTTGGTCAGGAAAAAGTTATCAACTTTCTTTTCATCAAAGCCACCAACTTCAATAGCCACGATCGAAGTCGGGGTTCCTGCCACTGCAAGAATCTGATCCAGCTTGTTCCGTTTGATCTCAGGAAGGATGGTATTTAGTTGATCATATATATAGTCATTCAATGTCTTTTGCTCGGATGCTGGGACTGGTTGTTGAGTGACAAATCTTTCAGTCAGTCTCACTCCACCCATATTCAGGCTTTGGCCGAATAGAATCTTTTCGCCGTGACCAACGATGAACTCTGTCGAGCCTCCACCAACGTCGATAACCAGATTGGTCTTTGTAGGATCAATCACACCACCCGTAGCACCTTGATAGCTAATGCGTGCCTCGTCTGCCCCAGGAATCACTTCGATTGGAATTCCGAGTTCTTTACCGATATTGAAAAGATCTTGCCCGTTCTTAGCATCACGAGCCGCCGATGTTGCCATTGCCAAGATTTTATCAACACCGTGTTTGTCGATTTCTTTTTTAAACTCAGTTAAACATTTCTTAGCGCGCACCAAGGCTTCGGGATGAAGTTCACCGGTTTTATCCACGTCCTGACCAAGTCTTACGACTTCGACCAAGTCCTTATGAACTTTCGTAATCCCGTTCTTATTTCCTTCAGCGATAAGGCAGAGGAATGTATTTGTTCCTAAATCAAGAGCTGCTACCTTCATTACTTTAATTTCTCCTGAAGAATTTTATTTACGACATCGGGGCTTGCTTGGCCCTTCGACGCTTTCATCACGGCTCCCACAAAGAAACCGAACAGATTTTTCTTTTTACCGGACTTATGATCCTCAACGGCTTGCGCATTGTTCGCCAAAACTTCATCAATGATTTTTTCAATCGCCGAAGAGTCTGTGATTTGCACAAGGCCTTTTTCTTTAACGATCACTTCGGGATCTTTACCTGATTCCCACATCTCTTGGAAAACAGTTTTCGCAATTTTTCCAGAGATAGTTCCGGCATCAATCAAGGAAATCATTTTTCCTAGAGCTTCTGGTTCGATCGGAGAATTTTCGATCGGAGTGTTTGTGGTATTTAGTTCGCGCATAAGTTCCGTCATGATCCAATTCGATGATGCCTTAAAGTTTTTAGAAATCTTCGCCGTCGCCTCATAAAAATCAGCGATTGATTTTTCAGTCGTCAGAACTTGCGAGTCATATTCTGGCAAGCCTTGCTCATCCTGAAATCTCTTAGCCCTAGCAATTGGCAGCTCTGGTAATTCTTTGCGAAGCTGCTCAACCCATTGATCGGAAACAATCAAAGGCAAAAGATCTGGATCCGGGAAGTAGCGATAGTCCTGCGCATCTTCTTTCGAGCGCATTGCAAAAGTACGGTTTTTATCTGGATCCCACAAACGTGTTTCTTGAATGATCTTTTCGCCACGCTCAACCGCGTCGATCTGTCTTTCAATTTCATACTCGATTGCTTTTTCTACAAAGCGGAACGAGTTCACGTTTTTAATTTCTACCTTTGTTCCAAATTCTTTAGCGCCTTCTTTGCGAACGGAGACATTGCAATCACAGCGCATGGAACCTTCTTCAAGATTTCCATCACAGACATCAAGATAACGAACGATTTGGCGAATGGCGCGACCATATTCTGCTGCCTCTGCAGGGGAGCGCAAATCCGGGCCTGTCACGATTTCCAACAAAGGAATACCAGCGCGGTTCAAGTTGATCAGAGTAAAGTTTCCGCTGTGATTTGATTTTCCTGCGTCTTCCTCAAGGTGAGCTCGCTGGATACTCACAATTTTATCCACACCGTTTACTTTAAAAGTAATCGTACCGTTCTGACAGATCGGCTGATCGTACTGAGAAATCTGATAACCCTTAGGCATATCGGGATAAAAATAGTTCTTACGAGCAAACACTGATTTGCGACGAATATCGCAGCCTAGTGCTAATCCGGTTTTGATTCCAAACTCCACGGCTTTTTTATTCACAACCGGCAATGTGCCCGGCATGCCAGCGCTGACAGGTGATACATTTTCATTATCTGCGGCATCAAAGTTCGTAGCATCTGCACAGAACATTTTGCTTTCCGTACGAAGCTGCACGTGAATCTCTATACCAATAACGGGTTCATAGCCTCTATATGACATGGGGTTTTCTCCCTTTCACTGGGGCTGCAGATTCAAGAGCCGCGGCTACATTTAACATGCGCTGCTCTTCAAAGTGACTTGCTGTTACTTGAATACCAATCGGTAGACCCGCTTCTGAAATTCCAAACGGAACACTCATTCCCGGAAGACCCGCCAGATTTGTGGACGTGGTAAAGATATCATTCAGGTACATTGCCAAAGGATCTGCTACCAATTCACCAATTTTAAACGCAGGTGACGTGGTAACGGGGCTCACAATAGCATCGCATTGCTTAAAGGCTTGAATGTACTGATCTGTTAACAAGCGTCTGACTTGTCCTGCTTTAGTGTAGTACGCATCATAGTAACCACTTGATAAACAATAAGTCCCAAGCATAATTCTGCGTTTTACTTCTGCGCCGAATCCCTCTCCGCGAGTTTTCCCATAGAAGTCTTCAAGATCAACACCCGCTAATGACGGGAAGTCTGCACGATATCCGTAGCGAATTCCATCATAGCGTGCAAGGTTCGACGAAGCTTCACTTGTCGCCACCAGATAGTAAATAGGCACTGCAAATTCCGTCATAGAAACTGAGATCTCAACGATCTCAGCTCCCATGCTTTTCAAAGTATCCAAAGAAGTTTGAAATGTTTTTACGGTGTCCTTATCCAGTCCACCTTTCATGTATTCTTTGATCACACCGATCTTCATACCCTTAACATCGGCAGAAAGATTCTTAGACCAAGTTGGTACGGACTTTTGCGAAGATGTCGCATCCATCGGATCGTGACCAGAAATAACTTCCATTGTAAGAGCGGCGTCTTTAACCGTGCTCACCATCGGACCCGCTTGATCAAGCGAAGAAGCGAATGCGATAATTCCATAACGACTCACGCGACCATACGTGGGTTTTACACCGACTATTCCACAGAAGCTTGCAGGCTGACGAATCGATCCACCCGTATCGGTACCAATCGTACCCGCAACCAGGCGGGCAGCTTGAGCTGCGGCAGATCCACCAGAAGATCCCCCAGGAACTCGAGACGTGTCCCACGGATTTTTCACTGAACCATAGAATGAGGATTCGTTTGATGAGCCCATCGCGAACTCATCTTGATTCAGTTTTCCCATCACAACGACACCGGATTTTTTTAAACGACTAACTACTGTCGCGTCGTAAGGAGGCACAAAATTACTTAAAATTTTTGAACCTGCCGTCGTTTTAAGATTCTTTGTACAAAGCATTTCCTTAATGCCGAAAGGCACTCCGGCCAAAACGCCTACGTCCTCGCCCTTAGAGATTCTGGAATCAATTTTTTCAGCATCTGCAAGTGCGTTGTCATTTAACGTCACAAAAGAGTTCAGTTTTGAATCCAATGACTGAATTCTTTTTTGAAAGTGCGTCGCGACTTCCTTAGCGCTTACTTTTTTGCCCTTAACGGCCTCAGCAATTTCTGAAAATGATGCAAAAGTTAAATCCATCGTTTGTCCTAAACCACTGGAGGTACTTTAAATAGATTTCCGGCGCGCTCGGGAGCATTCGCAACCATGTCCTCTGGTTTGAATTCTTGCTGAACCTGATCCTCGCGCCAATATGCTTCGATTTCAGTCGGAGTGATCATCGGCTCGACACCGTTCGTATCTATTTTTTCGATCTGCTTAAAATTTTGCAGGATTTTTTCCATCTGCTGACTGAACTCAATCGCCTCAGATTCAGAGATCTGTAAGCGGGCCAGCTTCGCGATGTTTTCAATGGATTTTTTGTCGACCATGACACTCTCCTTCGGTGGAGGAACTCCATGAGAAAGAATATGCAACAATCAAGTGTCAGTCACCATGCTATTCAAGCGCTAGACCATCTCTACCGCAAAGAGTAAATTGAGACTTTTGGTGATTCCTTAAATGGGCTCGTGTAAAGTCCGTTTTATGTCAAAGAAACGCCACGAAGAGCTTAAAAAGATCATTGCTGAACACGACCATCACTACTACGTGATGGATCGCCCAACAATTACTGACTACGACTACGATCAGCTCTTTGAAGAACTGCTAAAACTTGAAAAATCTGAAAAGAATCTGGATCTTTCGGATTCTCCAAGTCAACGCGTGGGCGGAAAAGTACTAGATAGCTTCTCTAAAGTTCCTCATCGCATTCCTATGCTCTCTTTGGCCAATAGCTACTCACCCGAAGACATCTTTGAATTCGATGAACGCGTAAAAAAGTTTCTGAATACGGAAGATGAAATTGAGTACTTCTGTGAGCTTAAATTCGATGGCCTTTCCATGGAAATCATTTACGAAAATGGTCAATTGGTTCGAGCCCTCACTCGCGGTGATGGCGCCGTTGGCGAAGATGTTACAGAAAACATCAAGACCATCAAAAGCATTCCTCTTAAACTAAAGGGAGCTCCTGAAATTCTTGAGGTCCGCGGTGAGGTCTTAATCTTTAAGAAAGACTTTGCTGAACTCAACGAAACTCAGCAGGAAAACGGCCAACCAACCTTTGCGAACCCAAGGAATGCAGCGGCGGGATCCATGCGTCAGCTAGATTCAAAGATTGCGGCCTCTCGTCCTTTGAAATTTTTCGGCTACGCCTTGGGTATGGTCGAAGGACACACTTTTGAATCTCAGCTAGGCATTCAAGAGTACTTTACTAAGCACAGTATTCCCACAGCACTGAAAGCAAATCCGGATTTGGTTCGTCTGTGCAAAGGACCACAAGCGGTCGTTGAGTACTATCACCACATTGAAAAAATCAGATCATCTTTGCCTTTTGATATCGATGGCATGGTGATTAAAGTTAATTCTTTACGCCTTCAAGATGATTTGGGTCTGGTGGCTCGCAGTCCGAGATGGGCCACAGCAGCCAAGTTCAAGCCCGAACAAGCAACAACTGTGATTGAAAACATCATGGTTCAAGTTGGCCGTACGGGTGCGCTTACTCCGGTAGCGATTATGAAGCCTGTTAAAGTTGGTGGTGTCACTGTCACAAACTCAACTCTGCACAATCAAGATGAAATCGACAGAAAAGACGTGCGCATTGGCGACACGGTTATCATCCAACGTGCTGGCGATGTGATTCCCGAAGTTGTCGCTGTTGTTTTGGAAAAACGTCCCAAAGACAGCGTGCCATTCTTGATTCCAACAAAATGTCCTGCTTGCGATTCTCCAGTACATCGTGCCGAGGGCGAGGTTGTTTCTCGCTGTACGAATCCTCTGTGTGTTGCGATGGTTAAGGAATCCCTTAAACACTTTGTCGGTCGTCGCGCGATGAACTTAGATAAAATCGGTGATCGCCTGATTGAAACTTTAGTGGACAATAAAATGCTCACGGCTTTTTCAGACTTCTATCGTCTTAAAAAAGAGGACATTTTATCTCTCGAGCGCCAAGGTGATAAGTCAGCAGAAAACATCATTACGAGTGTCGAAAACAGCAAAAAGCCAACGCTGGCTCGTTTCATCTTTGCATTGGGAATTCGTTTTGTGGGCGAGCAGACTGCAAAGCTTCTGGCGGATCATTTCGTGAATATCGAAAACTTCCTAAACGCTTCTGAAGAAGAGCTTTTACAAGTTCCAGAAATTGGTCCTAAGGTAGCAACTTCGATTCGCGAATGGACGTCTAACAAAAAATTGGTCAAAGAAGTTCACGAAATGTTGAAGCTTGGAGTTGAAATCACAAATCCAGTGCGCTCTACAGAAGGTGCTTTATCCGGCATGAGCTTTTTGATCACAGGCACTTTGCCAGTAAAACGTGACGACGCTAAAGACGTGATTGAAAAGAACGGCGGTAAAATCCTAAGTTCTGTGTCTTCAAAATTAAGCTATTTGGTAGTGGGTGATGATCCAGGATCAAAAGTTGATAAAGCACAAAGCCTGGGAGTAAAAATCATCTCTTGGGACGACTTACAGAAGATGCTTTAGAAAATAAAAAACCCACAGTTTTCACCGTGGGTTTTCAATTCAGTCTTTAATTTAGAAATTAAAGGTGATCGATAACGATATCGCGAGCCATTACAGTTTTGCGACCGTCAGCTTTTGCAGACTCAACACCTTTAAGGCAAAGTTGCTCGATAGCTTTGCTGAGAACGTCGATAGTTTCAGCAGAAGTGTTCATGCCGCCTTTTTCTTTGATAAGTTTTTTTACTTTGCTAGTTACAACAAGTACTTCTGCCATGATAACTCTCCATCCTTAGTTGAAAATTGAACAGTAAAAGGTTTGCATAAGGGACCTATAATTGACAATGGGAAATCTTTTTTGCAGCGCGAAATCTACAGTGATTAAGCACCGCGGTTAGAGACCATCATCAATTCAGAGGTGCCCTCGACAAACTTTCTTAGCTCAGCTTGGCGAGTATTATGTTCTCCAGGGGAAATCCATACGAAAGTTTTCTGATCCAACGGCTTCGTACACTCAACGTCCAAGAATGCCGGAGACCAACATCCACTGTTCAAATGTTCCACTGAACCGATAATTTCATGACGAGTATGGTGAGTATGCCCATAAACAATGCGTTTTGCCTTGGTAATTGCACTCGCCATAGCCAGAACACGATCATCCGGCTCTTTGTAACTCGAAACCAATGAAGTGACCGATTTGCTATAGAACAAAAAGAACGGCAATAACACAAACAATGGGATGAACGCCCAAAAGAACGAAAGTTCATATACCGAACGCACAAAAGACATCAGCTGGAAGATCAAAAAGAACGCAATAAACACAATGAAGGCGCGATCAAGCCACAACTCGCGAGCTAGCAACATAGGTTCACTGGCCGCAGGAGCCACAAATAGCTCTTTCATCTCGCGAACCATTCGTGGTTCTGCATTAGATCTTTCAGCAATAACCTGAATACGATCTTCAATTTTCAATGGATTGCGAATCGGTGCCGACAAACGATCAAAGAATGAATGCACCAGAGTTGCCACGGAACCCCAGAACCACGTCAACACCAGGCCCGGTTGAGCACGCCAGATGTACCTGAAGAAAAACAAAATGTACTCCTTCAAGGTCATAATATAGTTCGTATCGACGTGGGGATTAAAGAATCCCATGCCGTTAGAGATGTAACGACAAGCCAAGTTTCCAAACGGAAGCTTCAAGGCGATGTAATTATATCCGCGAACAAAAGGATTCACTGGATCTTCGCACATACAATACGGATCGTACTGATTTCCATGTTCGATCAGGGTGTCTTGATTGCTGATATAGAACCACTCAACAAAACGAATTTCCCCACGCTTGTCTTCAGGAAGTGCGAGGTGACGCAAGATCTCTTCTTGAACCTCAGGGAAGTGAAGTTCAAGGTCATGGTTGCCAATAACAAAGACAGCTCTGTGACCACGCACGATAAACTCACGAAGCGAGCGAATAAATGGCATATGATCGCGAAGAATAACTTCGATCTTATGACGAGATCTCTCAGCGCGAGGATATAGTCCGCGATGCTTCTCGATCCAGCTTACGTGGAAGACCGGATCATCAGGCAGATTCAAAACACTATCGAAATCGAAAATGTCCCCGTTCAAAACCAGTTCGATCGGATTTCCTTGGGCCTTTTCTTCGATATGTCTAAGGAACGTTTCAAAAACATCATCATAGAAAAACTGACGAGTCTTAAATTTTTTCCATAGAGGGAAACGCAAATTCACCGGCTCCGCCTCAGTTAAGTGCAGGTCGCTGATGATCGCTGTATATTGCGCTGATTTAAAATCAGACATTGGATGCGCAAAAAAAGAAGTGGGCAAAACTCCCTCCTAATACTACTATCTGCCAGATGAGCCAATTTATCAAGAACCTGAAAACACCAATTGCTGTCGTAGGTATGGGAAAAAGCGGTGACTCCGCTAAACGTCTGCTACTTGCCTGCGGAATAGATCCCAAGAATGTTTTAACTTTCGATGGGAAACTCGATTCGGCTGACTTCAAGGATTCAAATAAACTCATGTCTGAGGCTAAACCTCAAACTCTGGTTGTTTCACCCGGTGTTCCACTGTCTTCCTCTTGGATTAAGGATGCTCAGAACAAGGGCGTTAAAATCACTAGCGAGATTTCATTGGCTTGCTCTTGCTTGACCACTGAAAAACTCATTGGTGTTACGGGCTCCGTGGGAAAAAGCACAACAGTTTCATTGCTTCAAGCTGGTCTTGAAGCCTTTTCTGAAAGTGGCTTTGTCGGCGGTAATTTGGGAATTCCTTTTGCTAGTTACGCGGCTTCCGTTGTGGAACAGAAGCGTCCCGTGGCCGACTGGGTTGTTTTGGAACTATCTAGTTATCAATTAGAAAACTGCGAAGGTCTTTCTCTAGATATTTCTGCGATTACTTACTTTACCTCAAACCACCTTGAGCGTTACGACAGCATCGAGCACTACTATCAGACCAAGTGGAATATCTTAGGCATTACTAAAAACAAAATGCTTCTAAATTCCGAAGGTGGCGACTTAGTAGAGTACTCCAAATCTCAAAAACCCTCTTCTCAAGTAAAAGTCATCTCCAAAAAAGACGCTGATCTTCTTAGCCATCAGCTTGAGAAAGCGCAATTGATTGGCCAACACAATCAAGACAACCTGGCACTTGCGACGGCTCTTGCTAAAGAAGCCGCGTGGCCGGAAGCTGCAATCGAAGGCATGAAAAACTTTAAGGGCTTAAGCCACCGCCTGGAAAACTTGGGCGAGGTTAAAGGTGTGCGCTTTATTAACGATAGCAAGGCCACTGCTCTTGATAGCGTTATGATTGCAGCGGCAGCCGCAGCAGAAACATTAAGCACCGGCGGCAAGCTATTCTTACTTTTAGGTGGAAGAGACAAGAACCTACCGTGGGAACAAATCTCCTCACTGCACAAAATGCGTGATGCTGAATTTGTATTCTTTGGTGAGTGCCGCGAGATCGCACAAAGCAAATCAAAACTGACAGGACAAAGCTTTGCTCGTTTGGAAGAAGCTATTGGTTATATCTTTTCCAACGTAAAAGCTGCCGACACAGTTCTTCTAAGTCCGGGAGGAACTAGTCTTGATGAATTTAAATCTTTTGAGGATCGCGGTGATTTCTTTAAAAGAAAAGTTTCGCAGTTTTCTATTCTCTAAAGTTCAAAACAGATAGTGAGTTTGCATCCACAGGAACCACGCGAGAGTAAACCTTTTGCGTGCGGTTTCCAGTGACAACCACTTCGTGAGTATCGTCAGGAACATTGTAGATAATAAAACCACCACCCGCAGCACCTTTATGGTTCTGCAAAATGCGGCCTTGCATATCAAAGTACACGATATCTTGCGGATTAAAGTTATCATATCCCGCCAAGAACACTTCGAAATCTTCATCAGGCACAAAACCAACGATCAAACCAGTGGAAGGACCTTCGTTGATTTTTAGGAATGTTTTAATCGCGCGCAACCACTCCCAGCGAACCAATGGAACGTGAACAAATTCATCGTTATCATTATAGATATAGCGAGCGGCAATATAATCTGTTCCTTGCGGATGAACTCTCATCAAGCCCAAGCGATTCAAGTGTGGCAATGTCACCGTCGCTGAACCATTTGGTACTGGTAGCTCTTCATCCAAAGACTGCATCGTCACTGATGCAACTCCCGGTTGACCTGTGAAAGCATCAAACACTCTCAAAGGAACCGATTCGTTTTTCATCGTGGCTTCTAAATCACCTTGAGCAACAGCACCTTCTTCAGCCACAACATTCACATAACCAAAGATAGAATTTGAACGAGTCGCCAATAATGAATGGAATCCGTAAGGCACATGAATAAAGGCATACATACCGTTATCGCTAGTCTTTTTAAGATTCGCATCCGGCATCATGAACTGATTAAAATAGATCGGTTGAAGATCCGGAGCTGTTTCAACTTGCACATCGATGCCAGCTACAGGTTTTCCATCCAATACGACTTTACCCCAAATCAAAGACGGCGCACCTTCGTACGATTCCATTCTTTGTTGAGAGATAATATCTAGAAGAGCTTGAACCATCGTTTCAGGATAAAGAGTCGAACGCGATTCTTTACCGGAGATAATTAGGTTGGTGGTTTCTAAGTGCTTTGGAGCGGCGGCCCTCATGACCGTCGACGACCCGCGAGTCACATTTTCCATCGAAGCCAAACCATCACGATTTACCTTCACGTCGCTGACACCTTTAACGAAAGTCACACGAGTCTGAGCTGGGGCTGCATCATTAGCTTTAGCATTGTATGCTCCCACCAATGAAACAGAGTAGTCGGGGTGTGGTTCAACTTTGATTTTCGGACCTGTCACATAGTTCTGAGTTCCGGCCACCACACGATTAAGTCTGATACTGCCTTCACCCAAAGTTTTGCCGTCTTTATTTACTAAACGAGCAACCACTGTTCCTGTCGTTTGCTCAACATCGATATTATAAGTTCCTCTTTGCAAATCGACGCGACCAAGTTCCTTAAGAACTCCTTCGTCGTTTCTGCGAACTTCAATATGATGTTCATTTGTGACCGCTAGGCCACCAGTAATTTCAATCGGACCGACGATGCGACGAGAACCTGCTGCTGCATTAGCCTCATTATTATCTGATGCACCACCAGCAAGTGAATAACCCGAAGACCCAGTGCCAGGAGCAATTCCCGCAGCTGAGCTGCCAAGGCTGTCATCCCCGTTTGAAGTACGTTGTACTGTTGGACGAGCCAAAGTTTCGCCGCGTGTACTATTAACAGTAACATTCTTATTAGAAGCTACTTGTTGAATCTCTCCACGGTTATTAATGATTCCAGATCTTTCTAAAGTTTCAGCAGCCATTTCTGACCACGAAGATCCTTGCCAGTCTTGATTCAAAACATCACCGCGAATTTGCGCTTCTTGCAAACGCGCTTGCTGATTGCGCGACAACTGTGTCATCCACGCATTGTCAGCACTAACATCAGATGCTGTCGTTGCAGGGACACGCGATGCTGGAGCAGATGACATCGCAACAGTTTCAACTTGTTTTTGAATTGTCATTTCAGCGAGAACGACTTTCTTCGCGAATAACGTCGAAGACTTTTTTTCGACCCCCAAAGCCACGGGTTGCATGGACTGGAAGTGCTGCCATTCACTGAAATTTGAAGTTGTTCTAATAGATTCTTCGAACGCTACGTGTGGAGGAGAACTTTTTTGCGCGCGAATTGTGAGGCCTTCGTAAATAGGAATGAACTTCAAGCCACCTGTATGGCTTGACCATGCAAAGCATCCCGCTAGCACAGCAAACGGCAGAAGCCGTTTTAGTCGCATTCCTTGCAACGTACTCTCCTCATTGATTAGCCAATAATGACTATTCTTTTATCCTATTTAGAAGCTACGGAAGTCGTCAATGACGTTACGTGAGTCACGACTTTGGTTAAGAGCTTTTTTAAGCTTGTCCGCTAGCACAGCGGCTTTCTGGTCATCGTGGTCGACAAGTTCCCAACCACCATCTTGATCCCTAGCCTCGACCAGGACATCCACAGAAATATCGTAGGGGCGACGGTCGCCTAAAACAATAAGGTGGCTATAGTAACGTTCTTTAGCCATATCCATTGCCTTGATAGGCGCCCCTTTACGGTCGTAATACATGGAGTAAAGTTCGCGACCGTTTTCACTGACTTCGCGAACTTGCCCGATAACTGACATGATGACCTTACGAGTTTCACTGACACCTAGAGGTGTTTCACGAAGACGCACCCCCGTGGTTTGACAACCTACAAGTATCAGAAAAATAAAGGAAATCAGCAGATTCGTTTTCATTACTTCTTTTGAACCTTGTTCCAGTCATCCATGAACAACTTAATACCTTTGTCTGTAAGCGGATGAGCTGTCATTTGTTGCATAACTTTGAATGGGATAGTCGCGATGTCTGCACCCATTTGTGCTGCAAATTGGATATGCATTGGGCTGCGCACGCTTGCTACCAAGACTTCAGTCGCGAAGTCGTAGTTTTGGTAGATTTGGATAACCTGATTAACCATCTCCATACCATCAGTTCCAATGTCATCCAAACGACCTACGAATGGAGAAACCATTGTTGCACCAGCTTTAGCAGCCAAGATCGCTTGCATTGGAGAGAATACCAACGTGACGTTAGTCTTGATACCTTCGGCAGTGAATTTCTTAACTGCGATCATACCGTCTTCAGTCATTGGAACTTTAACAACAACGTTGTCAGCCAATTTTGCAAGGATGCGACCTTCACGAACCATTTCTTCGTGTTGCAAGCTGATGACTTCAGCTGAAACTGGACCTGAGATCTCTTTGCAGATTTCTTTGATCACTGTGTGGAAATCACGACCTGATTTTGCAATCAAAGAAGGATTCGTAGTAACACCATCAACCCAACCGCGAAGGTTAGCCTGTTTAATTTCTTCAAGGTCAGCTGTATCAATGAAAAACTTCATGAAATCTCCAATTTAGGGAATTATAACCCCTAATTTTGTACGTTGCCGGAGATTAAAAATCAATAAGGCTTTTACCCTGCTTATAGAACTCTGCATCTCTCACGGTACGAGCTGTTTTTGAAATCTCGCTGAGTGTTTTTTGATAAATAGGGTGCTCATACTGACCCCAGGCTTCTGCCGCGCAGCGAATAATAAGAGCATCTGTATGTAACTGCGGATAGGGCAGAGTTAAACGAGGCGACATAAGAATCATGTCGTCATAAGCCAGCAGAATCATTTCCACATGACTGCGCTGAACTAATCCCGAAGAACCCTCATCGCATAACGATAACACCAAGTGCAGGTGCTGCTCTACGCTCATCATAGTTTCAAAGCGAATGACGAACTCGATCCGTGCAGCCAAATCATTACGAGCATCACTAGTGTAGCGTTTATAAATCGACGAAACATTCAGAATATCTCCGCATTCGGAAATCTTGCTCAGAAGTTCGCGCGCCTTATTTTCTCCACCCATAAGATCCAGCGTCACAGAAATCAGGGAGTTGTGCAGTGTCGATGACATTAATTATTTTCCAAATAGCACATCACGAATTTGATAAAGGCCTGGCTTTTTCTGAGAAGCCAACCATGATGCCGCACGAACCGCACCTTTAGCGAAAACCGTACGATTCAAAGCCGTGTGCTCAAACGTAATCATTTCTTCATCACTCATCGCGTGAATTTTGTGAACGCCAAAAATGCCGCCACCACGAACCGCCAATGGCTCTGGACATTTCTTGCCCACAGCCTTTTCTAGGTTTTCTTGCAAAGTGATTGCAGTCCCAGATGGTTTATCTTTTTTACGGATGTGATGAAATTCTTCGATCTGATAATCAAAATTATTAATCGAGTTAAAAACTTTAAGTGCCTCGTTAAGAACGGCAACACCCATGCTCATGTTCGATGCCCACAAGACAGGGATTTCTTTGCTAGCTTTATCAAGCGCAGATTTTTCTTTCTTAGAAAAACCAGTAGTTCCACAAACGACAGGAGTTTTGTGACGAGTGGCGATCTTTAAAACTTCTGGCAATGCTTCCGGAGACGAGAAATCAATCCACACGTCAACTTTTGCCGCGAGCTTGTGGTCGATGCTTTTTTTGTCACGGCCAATTGTATAAAACACATCGGAGTTATTGCTGGCACCAATCACTGTGGCAATTTCTTGGCCCATGCGGCCATTCGCACCAACCAAACCGATTTTCAATTTCTTCACGCCAGAACTCCAACTTTTTTCATTTCCATTTTCAATTTCTCTGCATGTTCTGGTGCTAACTCCACAAGAGGTAAGCGCATCTCCGCTGAATCAATCAAGCCCATAAGCTGCACAGCTTTTTTTACCGGGATTGGGTTTGCTTCCACAAATAAAAGATCAATCAACGGCATATACTTTTGAATGTCGGCACGAGCCTTATCAACTTGGCCATCTTTCACCCAGGTTTTCCACTGAACCATTTGTTTTGGAATCACATGGGAAGCAACCGAGATCACACCGTGACCACCGGACTTCAAGAACTCCACATAAGTTCCGTCATCACCAGACAACATCACGAATTCTTTTCCGCAAGCGTTGATGATTTGTTCTGCTAAATCAATTTTTCCAGAGGCTTCCTTGATTCCAACAACACCTTGAACCTTCGCTAGATCAGAAACTGTTTCCGGCGCAAGCGAAGTAATGGTTCTCCCCGGAACGTTATAAAGAATCGTCGGGATTTTTACAGACTCCGCTACCGCTTTGAAGTGCGCATACAATCCACGCTGTGGTGGCTTATTGTAGTAGGGAACCACAACCAAAATTCCATCCGCACCCATCGCCTCAGCTTTCTTTGAAGCTTCAATGCTTTTCGCTGTGTCGTTGGATCCAGTCCCCATAATCAAAGGAACGTTGGCACCGACAAGTTTACGAATATGTTTAAATAGCTCCGCTTGTTCTGATTCTTGTAGAGTCGGGCTTTCTGCCGTCGTCCCATTAACAACAAATCCATCCACACCATTTTCAAGCTGGTGTTTTACAAGTTTATCCAAAGACGCAAAATCAATTTTTCCGTTTTTGAATGGTGTTAGTAGGGCCGTGAACGTGCCTTTAAAATTTTTCATCGAACAACCTCAAGGTTATATTGGAAGTCTCCAACAAATACTGCATCGCCCACCAAAAGTGGTTTCGGATCATTATCAAAGAAGTGGACTTCCATCACTCCCCCGGGCATTTGAACTTCAATTTCTTTCTTATGATTTTCCAGAGAACTTGCAAACGCTGCCGCAACAGCACCTGTCCCGCACGCAAGTGTGTAGTCCTCTACACCACGCTCAAAAGTAACCGCTTTAATTTTTCCGATTTCGTCTTCAGCATAAAACGTTACGTTCGCTCCAGCCGGTTTGAGCATTTCGTGCGAGCGCATTTCGCGAGCCAGATCTTTTAAGTGAACAGAGTCCTGAAAGGCGTGAATTTTTTGAACCAAGTGCGGAACGCCTGTATTTACTAGAACGAATTTTTCCTTCACTCCAGATCGTGTTGGCAACTCGATCGGATTTTGCACAACTTTAGCATCCGGCATCTTTACGCGAATTTTTCCATTACCCAAAATTTGCGCAGTCACCAATCCAGCACCTGTCTTAAAACGGATGTTGGCGGTTTCCATGTTGCCAATATGTTCATAACAATAGCGAGCCGCACAGCGGGCAGCATTGCCACACATTTCTGCGGTTGAGCCATCTGAGTTATAAAAATCCCAATTAAAATCAAAGCCTTCAACACCATCTTCGATGATGATGAATCCATCCGTAGCAATCCCCAATACACGATCACAAACTAACTTTGCGATTTCAGGACGGGATTTTCCAAGATGACCTTCCACATCCTTCCATGCTGAAACCGTGCGACCGTCAATAAAGGCAAACGTATTGCCTGCACCAGACATCTTTGTGATTTTCACCGGAAGAAATGGCAGTTTCATTATTCGCCTCCAGACGGATTGCTGTCTTCAGTGTTCTGAATTACAGGACGAACTTTCTGTTTTGATTTACGAGTTGTATCGGAATACGTCGGCTCACCACGACCGAGCGGTGGAGGAGTCAACGGAGGAAGAGGTGCACCCTTTACTCCGCATCCAGCAACAAACGCGCTGGCAAGGATTAGCAATATGGATTTATTCAGCAGTTCCATTCATCCCCTTGATTTCGCTCTCAACCTCTTGGGCTCGGCGACATAACATGGGGTCTATCATATACTGTCTATACTGGCTCGCTGAAATGTTTTTGCAGGTCATCACGTATTTCTGAGCTTCCTCTAGATTGCTTTTCTTCAATGCTAAAGAAATCTTCCAAATCCAGTAGTGCCCCTCTGGATATTTTGGGTCCAATTTAACTAGGCTCTGTGCGGTTTCTGAGGCTTTCGTGAGGTTTTTTAGCTTCAATTGGCGCTCAACCTCTAAAGCCATCCAGTATTTTTGGTATGTGGATTTGCGAGAATCAGACACTTCTGGGTTTTTAGAGTATTCCACCCATTGCCCTGCGCAAACCTGAGTCTGCGCATTAACAAGTCTTAGCTCCTCATCAAAGGACATCAGTTTCACTGATTTTTGCAAAGCTTCTTGAGCATTTGAACACTCACCCTTAGCAATTTGCAGGCGAGCCTGCTCCATAACGACCGTCAGGTTGTCAGGTTCGATTCTTTGGGCTTCAGCAAGTTTAGAAATGGCTTGGTTCAGATCTGTTTTCTTAAGCGAAATAGAGGTTTCATAAAGCTGTTGGGCTTTGTCGCTAAAGAAAACATGGGCAACTTCAACAGTCGCTTTTTTTAATTCCGCTTGCGCTGCCGGACGAGATTCACGCGCAATTGCCGCAGTCAGGATATTCAGCGCTTGCTGACGATCTTTCTGCAAACTTAAGTTGTAGGCTTTTTCGATAATATCTTTGTAAGTCTCAGACTTGGACTGAGAAAAGGCGGGGCTTGAGAATAAAAAAGCCGCTCCAAGAGCGGCTTTTAAGAAGTTCGACTTCATGAACTATTTTTTAGAGAAAGAAGTCAACTCAACAGTTACTTTACCGAATTGGCTTGGAGCAACTTGTTTCAACAAACCAGACATTGGAATCAATTGTGGGTTGATCCACGCGTTGATTTCAGAGTTGTCTTTTTTGTCTTTAAGGATTGCGTGAACGCATTCGAATGTACCAGCTGGAACAGTGATTTTGTCTTCTTTGATATCAACAACTTCAACGTCTTGTTTAGGTACTTCTTGTTCTTTACCGTTAACGATCATTTTCTTAACCGCGCCAGTGTTTGGATCGATAAGAGTTTCAACGTTTTGTTTACCAGCGAAACCAAGATCCATATCTTGGATCATCCAGATACCGTCATCACCGATAGATTTAACAGACATCACCATTTTACCTTTGATGAATCCGCCCATATCTAGGTTGTAGTTTGCAGTGTCGCCAACTTTCCAGTCCAAACCCAAAGTTTGAGCTTGTTCAGCGATAGCAGGCAATTGAGCCTGAACTACTACGTCAGCTACAGATGGCGTTGCGAATGCAGAAACTGAAAAAGTTAGTGCAAGAGTAGCAATAATTGCTTTGATCATAAAAAATCCTCCTTGATGGTTTTGTTGCTATCTATTGCAGCACGACCAAAGGAGGACTAGCAAGCACCATTAAGTTTCTCGGTAAGAAGTAACAAGGACTTGACGCGGCTTGCTGCCATTAGCTGGACCTACCACGCCTTCTTTTTCAAACACTTCAATCATGCGTGCAGCACGCGGATAACCTAAACGGAATTTACGTTGAATCAGCGATGCAGAGATTTCCTTCTGAGACGAAGCCCAAGACAGAATCTCGTCGTAACGTTCATCATATTCCTCATCGCCAAATCCGCCGTCACCGGAATCGCCAGCCTCTGCTCCATCACCGCCCGCGAATCCATCAAGAGCTTTCATTGCGAGTGGATCATATTCAGGTTCACCTTGCGCTGCCCAATGTTTTACGACATTAGCAATCTCAGCATCCTTCAAATAAGGACCGTGATGGCGAGTTGGTTTTCCAATGCCCGGAGCCTGGAACAACATATCACCATTTGGAAGCAAACGTTCTGCACCGGAGTCATCAATGATGATTCTCGAGTCCATTTTAGAAGCCACTTTCAAAGCCACACGACCAGGGATATTCGTTTTAATCAAACCCGTTACTACGTCTTTACGTGGAGACTGAGTTGCCAAGATCAAATGGATTCCGCAGGCACGTGCTTTTTGAGTCAGACGTTGAATCGGTTCTTCGATGTTCTGTTTTTCAGTGATCATCAAGTCCGCCAACTCATCGACTACGATCACCACATAAGGAAGTGGTTGATAGTAGTACTGATCAAGTTTTGCTTTGCCCTCTTCGAGCTCTTGATTGATTTTTTCATGCTGTTCAATTTCGTCTTTAGAAAGACCGCCGGTCTTTTCATTGAACATTTCGATTTTACCAACGCCAAACTTAGACAACGACTTATAACGTTTTTCCATTTCACGCACAGCCCACTTCAAAGCTGTTGCAGCTTTCTTAGGTTCAGTGACGTGAGGAATTGCCAAGTGCGGAACTGTTGCAAACGGTGCCAAGTCGACCATTTTTGGATCGATCAAAACCAGACGCAATGTTTTAGGGGAGTGACGGAACAACAATCCCGTAATGATAGATCCAACGAATACGGACTTACCAGAACCCGTAGTACCCGCGATCAATAAGTGAGGCATTTTGCGAAGGTCAACAACCTTAGGCTCGCCATCAACCGTACGACCCACTGCCATCGGAAGAGCCAAGTCTTCACTCCAGAATGTGTCTTCTGCGATCAAGTCTTTGTAATAAACTGTTTCACGCTTTAAGTTCGCAGTCTCGATACCCACAACATCCGTTCCTGGGATATGACCAACAACACGCACTGATTCCGAAGAAAGTGCTAGTGACAAGTCATCCTCAAGCTCAGAGATCTTAGAAATCTTAACGTCTGCATTGGGTTTAAATTCATACATCGTAACCAGTGGCCCTGGTTTCGCGTCTTGAATGGAACCTTCCACCGAGAAGTTTTTCAATTTCTCAACAAGTGCATCCGCTTTTCTTTGAATTTCTGCTTTATCAATCTTGATACGAGAAACTGGAGGGTCTTCCAACAATGCAAGTTTTGGCATTTCCCAGTTTTCAATACGACGTGGAGGTTTCGCCTTCATCACGACTTTGCGTTTTTGCGCCATACGAAGTGCAGGAGTTTCTTCCTCCTCCTCTTCTTCGTCGTCATCGGCAAACAACTCTTCTTCTTCCTCTTCCTCGTCTTCTTCTTCAGCAGCATCCAGGAGAAGTTTCAAATCCTTGTCTTCTTCTTCCTCTTCGTCTTTACCTACGAATTTTTTGTCAGCAAGAGGGAAGGCCTTTTTAGGCTCGTCTTTCTTTTTATCTTTTTTAGGTGCAGATTTTTTCTCGGTTACGAAAGCTCCACCAAAGAAGCCCGCAATACGTTCGCCGACTTTCTTTTTCTTAAGCATGGCCATGAAATCTTGCGGAATTTCTGCCAACTCATGCAAAGATTTTTCTGAATAGAACACCACAAGTACAGCCATGAATGTCCAAAGGATTACTTGGACTCCCGCATAAGCAAAGGCGCGCATCAAGGCTTGAGACACACCCATGCCTAACATACCGCCCAAAGCGATTTGATTCTGGAACAGGCGAGTCGTCGGCATATAGATGGAAAGCAAAGCCGCCACATCGACAATCAGCAAAAGGGCCCATACAAAACGAATGTTTTTAATATTCAGAGATTCGCCACGAACAGCCGCTACGGCCATTCTTAGAAGGCTTGCCACAATCACCCAGGCTGCAAGGCCAAAGAGCTGATAAAGGCCATCTGCAAGGAAACTACCGACGATTCCGCAGTAATTCAGGGCTTTTAGTCCTTGCCCAATAGAGTTAAGGGACGGGTCTTGAGGGTTGTAGCTGACCAACGCCAGCGTAATAAAGAGACCTAGGCCCAAGAAACAGATAGCAGTGACGTCTTGACGGAACTTTTTGAGAAATTGGTTCATTTAAAAAATTTACGAAATTTCGCCGACTTAGTCATGCTCGGGCAGCGCAACCTTGACTTAGGACTTGGGGGAGGTACAAGTACAGACCCGCCTCGCCCAGAGTGGCGCGGGGCCTCCAAGACAAAGAGCCAGTGAGAATGCTTAAAATAAACGAGATTTTCTACAGTATCCAAGGTGAAACAACGTACGTAGGTGCTCCTACGGTGTTTGTGCGCACCACTGCGTGCAATTTGCGTTGCACATACTGCGATACAAAATATTCGTATTATGAAGGCGAAATGCAGTCCCTTGAAGCGATCATGGCAGAGATTGATTCTCACCAAGCTCCGCATGTTTGTGTTACGGGTGGCGAACCGTTGTTACAAAAAGAAGTTCACACGTTGATGAAAGAACTTTGCGACAAGGGTTACAAAGTTTCTTTGGAAACATCTGGTTCTAAATCAATCAAAGCAGTTGATCCGCGCGTAAAAGTTATTCTTGATGTGAAAACTCCAGACAGTGGTGCTGCAAATTCTTTCTTGATGGAGAACATCGAACTTTCCACTCCCAGTACGGAGTACAAGTTCGTTATCTGTTCCGAAGAAGACTTGATTTGGTCTGAAAATTTCTGCCGTCAACACAATTTGTTCGAAAAATTTGTGGTTTTATACAGCCCATCATACGGCCAAGTGTCTGAACGCTGGTTGGCAGAAAAAATATTGCATCAAAAATCATCTGCAAGGTTGCAATTGCAACTGCATAAGTATATTTGGTCTCCCGAAACACGCGGAGTATAGTTTACTCCAAAAACCCACGCACTGATGTAATTCCGGGAGTTCCATGACGCCGAACCTTAACAGTTCAGATAATCTTTTTGTCGCTAACCTTCAGTCTGTAAGTTTGGAAAAACTTGTAAAAAGCAAACTGGAAGTTCTTTTTGCTCAACAAAAAGAGGCGCAAGTAGAATTGAACGGTTTGTACAATGTAGTAATCGAACAAGTTGAAAAACCACTTCTTGAGCTAGCATTGCGTGCGTACAACGGTAATCAAGTTAAGACTGCTCAGATGCTTGGCATCAATCGCAACACTCTTAAGAAGAAAATTGATAACTACAAAATTCGTGTTAAAAAATTGAACTAATTCGTTCATAATTTACACCAGCGAGCCATCCAGAACCACCACCCAGTTAAAGCCTCGCAATTTTATTCTCCCCCCGTAAAAAGGGGTTCGAAAAAAGTAGGTTTGATTTCAAAAAGTGACAGCCCCAAGGCGCAAGGCGGAGGCCCTACTAAAAAGTAGGCCGACAACGAAGCAACGAAGGGGATGGCGGTTTTTCAAATCAAACCGGTGTTCTGAGCACGAGGGGTTGTGTTTATGAGTACTCGCATTCCACCGCAAAATCTTGAGGCCGAACAGTCCATTCTGGGCGGCATTATGCTTGATCGAGAAGCTCTTGATCAAGTGGGTGACGTTCTCTTTGCAGAGGACTTCTACAAGCCTGCACATCAAAAGATTTATGCTGCCATCAAAGATCTTCACGGTAAAAATCAGCCAATCGACATCATCACTGTTACCAACGTGCTTCAAGCCGAAGGTTCCATGGATATGGTCGGTGGACCTGAATATTTGATCGGCTTACTTGATAAAACTATTTCTTCAGCAAACATCGCTTCGCACGCTAAAATCGTTCGCGAAAAAGGTTTGCTACGTAAGTTGATCACTGCAAATAGCAAATTGATCGAACGCGCTTACGATCAAGATTTCGCTGACGTTGAGTCCTTCATGGACCAAGCCGAATCAGAAATCTTCAAACTAACAGAGACTAAGCAACAAACAGGTCTTGTTGGCTCTATGGAAATCGTTAAGGCTTCCATCCAAAAGATCGAAGAGCTTTATAAACGTAAAGCAGATGTAACGGGTCTTCCAACTGGCTTCACTGAGCTGGATAAAATGACGTCCGGTCTTCACCCAGGTGAGATGACGATCATCGCCGCTCGTCCGTCTATGGGTAAAACAGCGTTCTCTCTGAACGTTGCTCAACACATCGCCCTTCGCGCTAAGAAAGTTATCGCGTACTTCTCTCTCGAGATGGGTAAAGAAGCCATGATGATGCGTATGTTGTCCTCTGAGGCGCGCGTTAACATGAATGAAATCCGTAACGGTAAAATCCAAGACTCTGCATGGCCTAAGCTGATTAACGCAGCCAGCGCCCTTTCTGAGGCTGGAATCTTTATCGATGATACTCCAGGTATGTCGCCATTTGAGATCCGTTCTCGTGCTCGTCGTTTGAAGGCTGAACACGGTATCGATTGCATCATGATCGACTACTTGCAGTTGATGAGTATGAAACAAAAATTCTCTTCACGTGAGCAAGAGGTTGCCGAAATCTCTAAAAGCTTGAAGTCGATTGCCAAGGAACTTCAGGTTCCTATCATCGCACTAGCCCAGCTGAATCGTGGGGTAGAGGGTCGTGCGGACCGTCGTCCAATGCTTTCTGACCTGCGTGAATCCGGATCTATCGAACAAGATGCCGACGTTATCATGATGCTTTATCGTGATGACTACTACGACAAGGAAGATCCAGACAAAGCAGGTCATGCGGAAGTTATCGTTGGTAAACAGCGTAACGGTGCCACGGGTACTGTTAAGCTTAAATTCGATGCCAAGCACTCCCGCTTCCGTGATCCTGAGCCAAGCGAACAGGGTAGTGGACATATTAATCCACTTCCTCCGCCGCAAGCTCCGCCTCCGATGCCAGGTGGCAGACCGAAAAACTTTGCTCCGGGCGCTCCAGCCTAGGATAATAAGGGCCACATATGTGGCCTTTTTCACGTTATCACCGCAAAGATACTCCGCAAACTTTCAAGCCTGTGATTTTAGTCACGGGTTGTTCCAATGGTATTGGCTTAGAGCTCGCGCAAATTTTGTATCACGAGCATCCTGAATACCGAGTCGTCGCAACCGCTCGCGAAAAAAGCTTACAGAAAGTCCGCGATCATTTTTTAGAAAACGATCGCTTCATGATTTACCCTCTCGACGTCACGAAAGAACAAGAACGCAAAGAGCTCATCAATCACATCAATAAAACTTGGGGTGGTGTGGATATCTTGGTGAATAACGCCGGTATCTCATATCGTTCTGTGATTGAGCACATGACCGCTCAAGACGAGCTTCTGCAAATGGAAACGAACTACCTAGGACCTATGGGATTGATCCGCAGAGTTCTGCCGTATATGCGTGAAACCGGCCGCGGAAAAATCATCAACGTCTCTTCTGTGGCGGGAATGCTTGCGATGCCAACGATGTCATCGTACTCGGCTTCCAAATATGCACTCGAGGGCGCCAGCGAAGCATTGTGGTATGAAATGCGCCCCTTCGGCGTGCAGGTTTCTTTGGTGCAGCCAGGATTCGTGAACAGCAGCTCTTTCATGAATGTTTATCATTCAGAATTGTCAGATCCATCCCACAACTGGAATGGACCGTACTGCGATTTCTATACGAACATGACACCGTTTGTAGCCAAGATGATGCGTATGTCGCGATCCTCAGCTCACAAAATCGCAAAGCTCATTATCAAAACAATTAAAACTGAGAATCCGCCGCTGTGGATTCCTGCAACCTTAGATGCCACGGTGTTTTATTATATCCGTCGTCTTTTACCGCGCAGAATCTTGCTGCCCGTACTCTATTGGTTCCTGCCCAACGCCAAGCATTGGAGCAAAGGCTTCTCCAACCGCAGACCTAAGGCCTAGACCAAGATCTGTATGTTCGATTTTAGATTGAGTTAATTTTAACCACTTGATTGAGTGGAAGGGTCGATAAGACATAGGCGCATGGATCGCACCTATACAGAGCACGGAGGCCCACTATGGAAAAGGGACTTGCCCAGGTTGTGGTTGAAGCCACAGGACTTCCTGAGAGCCCAGTAGCGAACGAGCTACAAAGATTGATGTCTGCACACGGCACGAACGCCGATGAGCTTACCATCGACCAATTAAGAGAAATGATGGTCGACTACCTGAACGAAGTGTTCTTGGAACTCGCATCCGAAGACGAAATCAAATCTGCCTAGTACAAAAAACAAAAGGCCCCGGTTTCCCGAGGCCTTTTTTAATTCTTATTTTAAATCCGAAAACTAGATTTCGAAGTCTGCAACGTATTGTTCAGGAGCTTCTTCTTTTGTAGAAGGGCTCAACTGTTTCATCGCTGCAGAGATGAAGTTCCACTCAGCGTGTACTTTAGTGTAGATCGCGTAGTTAGAGCAGTCATCGATACCATCTTTACCAGTACCGCGGCTTGTAACACCCCAAAGGTATTCAGTACCGTTTACGTTGATGAACGCTGGACCACCAGAGTCACCGTGGCAAGCGCCTTTACCTTGAGTTTGATCCAAAGCAACTTCAGTTTCGCCGAATGGTTGGATCACTGTTACGTCAGTTTTTTTCAAGATGCTTTCGTTTTCTTGAGTCAACTTGTAGCAAACAGTTTTGTCGTATGTGCAACCAACTTCACCAGTTTGAACTGCAACATCAAAGTTAGGGTATGTTTTTGGATCGATTTGTTCTTTCTTAACGTTCGTCAAACCGTAACCAGCCAAAGTAACAACTGCACCATTCTTCAAGATAGATTCATCTGTAAGGATGTTAGCAACTTGGTAGTTTTCAGGGATAGACTTAGAAAGTTTGATAACGGCGATATCGTAGTTATCAGCACCTTGATCACGGTCAGAGATCTCTACGCCGTCACCATTTGGGTTGCCTGATTTTTTAAGCTTTTCGATCGTTTCACGAAGACGAGCATCACCTTCACCGTATTGTGGGTGAACGATAACGTCAGATACTGGAACGATGTTTGATCTTTCCATTTTATTCAAATCAGTCGCGAACACTACGTACATAACTGATTTTTTGTATTCAGCGCCTGGGATACAGTGAGCAGCCGTCAAAACCAAGTCTTTAGAGATGATTGAACCTGTGCACTGGAATTGTGCTTGTTGGTTGTCTTGAGTCAATACAGTCACGATGATGGAAACTGTAGACTTTCTTACGATGTCGTCTTGAGCAACCGCTTCGCCACCAATAATAGCGGAGGATTTGCCAGATGCAGATACAGAACCAGATTGCTTATTCGGAGTACAAGCTGCAACAGCCGCTAGTGCACCCATTGATAAAGCTAACTTAAGAGATTTGATTGTGTTCATTGAACCCCCTCCAATGGCGCTCTTTAAACACCCAAAATGGAACCAGGGCAATATAAAAAATTCGATGCTATCCATAAGATTACGTTATGGTAAAGATGACAAAGCATCTGGGCCGCAGACAAAATAAAAAGGCCCCGGTTTCCCGAGGCCTCTTCATAGTTTTGCGTACAATATATAGATTAAGCGCGCTCAACTGCGATTTGGATCTTAGCTTCCAAACCTTCGTGGTAACGAACAACCGCTTTGTGTTGACCCAATACTTTGATTGGCTCTTCCAAGTGGATGTCGCGACGATCGATAGAGTGACCCATTTTTTGAAGCTCTTTAGAGATATCTGTAGTTGTTACAGTACCGAAAAGCTTGTCAGAGTCAGCACCAGCTTGAAGTTTGAACGTAACAGTAGTGCCGTTGATTTTGTTCAAAATCTCTTGGCGCTCTGCTAGAGCTTTCTTCTTTTTAGTTTCAGCAACGCGTTTCAAGTGTTCGTATTCTTTTACGCGTTTTTCAGTAGCTTCAGCAGCCAATTTACGTGGGAACAAGAAGTTTCTCGCGAAACCTTCAGAAACGTTCACCAATTCACCAACGCGACCTACATCTTTAACGTCTTTTTGAAGAATAACTTTCATGTGATCTCCATACTTCAGCTTGCGCCAAAGTTTAAATAAGTTAGCTAGCTTTAGGAGCCGTCATCTTACGAATACGACTTCTGAAATCCAGCCAGTAATCGATCAAACCAACAACGCTCAAAACGAGCACCAATTGGCCGACCAAGATTATGTACACCAAGAATCGAGTGAAAGTTCCTGCTTTCATCGAATTAAGGCATACCTCCAACACTGCTAACCCCTGAAAAAAATAAAGAACGAGTGCTACGTTCACAATATTTACTGCGAGGATCGCAATGGCCTTACCGCCAAAACTCACCATCGTTAGAAGGAAGGCTGTCATCGCTACCCAAATGAAAAAATCAGGCACGCGATATTCTAACAACTTGAGCTGAGAGGCAATTTTCTCGCGGGGCATATTGAGCCACGAAAAAACCCTTCTCTCAAAAATTAATCCCACACCTAGTGCTAAAATCAGAGTGATAGCAATGGCTGATGGAATTTGCTGCATCAGAACCGAAGCGTCCAATTTAACTGCAGGATTCATTTTCTGAACCTGTTCAGTAAACTGTTCGACCAGTTTTTGAACTTCAGCGTACGTGTTAATCCCGTTTACTTTGAATGCGCCATAAAGAGAGATGCTTGCAGCACCTGTCCCAAGCAACACGCTCAGAATACCGGATAGCCACCACCCAAGACCTCTTTGCTCAAGTTCATTGTATGCTCCTAAAGTCATCCAAACAGAGCCAATAAACATCGCTAAAGGTTGAGCGTTGAGGAGCCACGCAGCCCCTGTTACCAACAGTCCTAGAAGCCAAAAAGCCCAAGGACCGTAAGCCTGACGGAGCACACGAAGAAGTGGGGCACCAAACACTACAGTCATCATCGACAACAAAATCGAGAGAGATGAAATTGTGATGAATTTCTGTGGTGATGCGTACTTCTTCATGGCTTGACGCCTTTAATTACTCGCCACGGTCTGCGCGGTCTGCTTTAGCAGCAGCGAACGCAGCTTTACGAGCTTGGATCTTAGCTTCGCGCTCTTTTTCACGAGCAGCAGATTCAGAAAGACCTTTTTTGAAGCCTTCCATGAATTTAGCCAAAGAAACACGCTCATCAAGACGAGTGTGCATAAAGCGAAGTACTTTGTCGTTGATACGCATAGTACGTTCCAACTCAGCTACAGCTTGAGTGTCAGCTTCGAATGTAGAGTGGAAGTATGTCGCTTTTTTCAACTTGCCGATTGGAGTCGCCAAGTTACGTTTGCCCCAAGTTTCCAAAGAGTTGATAGAACCTTTGAAAGACTCGATAGTTGCTTTATTCTTCTTGAATAGATCTTTTTGATCTTCAAGAGTTGCATCTGGATGCATAAGAATCACAACCTCGTAAGGCACTGTGTTTTTTTCCATGTATAATCCTTTCGGTTAAAGCCCCCACCATACAGGGGTGGGAACAAGGATGACTTTTTAAAATGTTTAACGGGTTTAGCACGCCTTAAGTTTGAGCACAAGGAATAGTCCTTTGATTCATCCGAATCCAGCCCTAGAATGTCTAAATGGTCACTTTTATTGAGATTCTTAATGGAGTTAACGAGGGTTCCCGACATCAAATTCGGGATGGAATGACGCTGGGGAGATCCCAGGCGGACATCATCATCAAGGACCCCAAGGTTTCTGGAACTCATGCTCAGGTGGCCATTGATGGTAAGGGGCAGCTGGTTCTATTGGATTTAGACTCCTCCAATGGCCTTCACATTGACGGTCGCCGTGTAAAGAAAATCGCGTTAATTCCAGGGGTTATCTTTGAAGTCGGCCGTACCGAGTTTAAAGTTATCACCGTCGAAGAAGAGCAAGCTCCTGATTTCGAACGCCTCCTGACTTGGCGCAACATCGTGAGCGTAAAGGTGCCTGAGCTACAAATCGAGAACACGGAACCCAAGAAACAACTCGAGAGATTCTCACCTGCTTTGAAATTGAACTTCATCCGTGGCATTCAGGCTGATGAGGAAATTATTTTAGGGTATGGCCCCCGTATGGCGGGAGCAGACTCCTTAGATATTGAGCTTTTGGATGTGGATGCTCCACGAGATGCGTTCCAGTTGGTGGCTGGCCCGGGACAAGTTCAGCTAAAAGTTTTGGCCACTGGACGAGTTACTCTGAATAATAAAAAGGTCTCTGCCGAAATGCTAAGTGATGGTGATATGATTTCCATCGGCAGCACAGTAATCAAGGTCAGCTATTTGTAATTGCTAGAAGGTTCTAATGGAAACAACGCCAAAGAGCATCGGTACATTTGAAAGCTATGATGGCACTTCCATCTACTACGAAACTCACGGACAAGGTGAGCCGCTGGTATTGATCTATGGTATCGCGTGCCCAATCAATCACTGGCACTATCAAATTGAATATTTCTCTCGCAACTATCAAGTCATTGCTTTCGATTTACGTGGACACCACAAAAGCACTCCGATTGCAGACATGAGCCAGTTAACTCTCGAAGCCGTTTGCAAAGATATCCTCGAGATGTTGAATCATCTGAATATTAAAAGCGCGCACTTCGCCGGACACAGCTTTGGTGTCCCCGTGCTTTTGAATCTTTATTCGATGAGCCCGTCTAGTGTTCGCTCCATGACATTCATTAATGGTTTTGCGCGCAATCCAATTAAAGGCATGTTCGGTCTTGAGATTGTCGAGCCGTTCTTTTATTTCGTAAAGGGACAATACGAAACTCAACCTGATCTGTGGAATACTCTGTGGAAAGTTGCCGTAGACAATCCTTTGGCAATGTATGCGACGGCTTTAGCGGGTGGTTTCAATCTACGTGTCACTCATTTCAAAGATATTGAAGTCTACTGTCGTGGTGTTGCGCGAATGAATTTGAAAGTTTTTATTTCTCTTTTCGAAGAGTTGATGAAATACGACGGGGAGTCCGTGTTGGAACAAATCGAAGTTCCAGTGCTAGTGATTTCTGGTGAAAAAGACGCCGTCACTCCGATCCGTTTTCAATATCACTTAAAAGAGAAAATTAAACACTCTGAGTTCGTGCTTGTACCTTACGGTTCTCATTGCACGCAGCTGGATTTCCCAGACTATACCAATCTGAAAATCGAAAAATTCCTTAAGGATGGCGTGCGCGAGGACTAAAGCTCCTCGCGACGGCGACGATTAAATTTCAAAACAGCACCACAAAATAAAGCGGCGGCTATCAGCAGATGAATCGCGTGATCTCTTGTGCCGAATTCTAAGTGTTCTGGAACCAACAGCCACAACGAATCATCGCGCACGATACGCCCAATGGTTGGCATGCCTGGCGTTCCGACAATAAAACCAAGAACTCCCAACACCGCATAGAAAGACCCAATTGCGAACGAAAATTTCTTAGCACGCACCTCGCTGCTTAAGCCTGCCCAAACCAACATTCCGCCAGTTATAAAAAAGATTAAATTACTATACAGCGACAGATGGGCACCTAAAAAATTATCAACGACTGTTCCGATAAGGCCTGTCGTAACCAGCAATATACCCGTGACCACGCCGGTTTCTTGCGCATAGGTTTTTCTTTCGATCACCCCTTGCAGCTGACCTTTGCGGATCACTTCACTTTGTGAATTTATTTCGTCAGAAATGCGCCCACGCAGCGTTTGCTTTGCACCGGGTGGCTTCGCTCGAGGATTGGATCTATTACGTTCTAATTCGGGTTCCATAAAACCTCCGATAGATAGAGGTATTATCTCGTTCACAGGACCGAAAGGGGAGCGCAGGAGATCGGATGTGACTAAAAACAAAAAGCCACCTCAATACAGAGATGGCTTTTGTATTTTTAAAGTTTTGCGACCGGACTAACGGTAAGCAACTTTAGTGATATCGAAACCGTAGCGGTTTACAGAGTCATCAGATGTGAAAACAACTGTCGCTTTGTCGCCTTCGATAACCGCAGAGAATGTGTCATCTGCTTTACCAGAAATCGTTTGTACAAGTTTTCCAGTTGAATCAAAGATTTCAGCTTTATCGTAGTCGCGCTCTGTATCGAATTTTTCGAAGTAGATCGCGATTTGTTTCGCACCAGAAGCACCAACTTCAAAAGTTAGTTTTGATTTACCAGTGTATGGATGTGGAGTTGATGCAGAAGCTTCAACTGTTTTCCAGTTCACAGGATCGTTTTGATCTGGAGGAGCAATCGTGTTCGTCAAAGCAGAGTATGCATTTGCGATACCCATTGTGCGAACTTTACCACGAAGACCTGGGATTGGTTTCGCTGTCGCCATGATGCGCTCTTTGATTTGCAAACCAGTTAAGCCTGGCTCATTTGAAAGCAACAATGCAGCGATACCAGATACATGCGGAGTCGCCATTGAAGTTCCGGACCAAGAATCGTAACCACCGTTAGAGATTGAAGAGTAGATGTTTACGCCCGGAGCACCTACGTGAACTTTTGATTTTCCGTAGTTAGAGAATGAAGCCAAACGACCAGAGTCATCAATCGCCGCCACAGAAAGTACGTTTGGAATGTCGTACGTTGCTGGGTAAGTTGGATTTGCATCGTTGTCGTTAGATTCGTTACCGGCTGCTGCGATAAAGATCACGCCAGCATCGTTTGCTCTTTGAATAGCTTGTTTCAAAGTTTCAGAGAAACCGCCGCCACCCCATGAGTTTGAAAGAACTTTCGCACCCATTTTAACAGCGTAGTCGATACCTTTGATCGCGCCTTCAAGAGAACCAGAACCGTCTTTAGAAAGGAATTTTACACCCATCAAACGAACATTCCAGTTTACACCCACGATACCTTTGCCATCGTCACCTTTTGCACCGATTGTACCAGAGCAGTGTGAACCGTGACCGTGATCGTCGATTGGGTTACCAGTTGGTTTAGCTGCATTTACGAAGTTTGCACCGTAAATATCGTCGATGATGCCGTTGCCGTCATCGTCTACACCAGCTTGACCATTCAATTCAGCTTCGTTCGTCCACAAGTTTTCTTTAAGATCTGGATGGTTGTAGTCGATACCAGTATCGATAACTGCAACCAAAACATCTTTAGAACCTGTTGTGATATCCCAAGCTTGAAGAGCGCTGATATCTACACCAGCAGTCTTAGCATTGTTCATACCCCACAAGCGGCTCAACATTGGATCGTTTGGAGTTTTGTTGATGCGGTAGATGTAGTTTGGTTCAACGATATCTACTAGTGGATTTTGAGAAAGAGTTTTTACTACGTTCTCTGTAAGTTCGAACACAGGTCTTTTGATAACCACGATGTTCATTGAAGGAATCGTATCTTTAACGTACGCACCTAGTTGCTGACTCAATACTTGTGCAGATTGAACTGCGTATTGATTTTTAAGTTGTACGATATATTCACCAGGCACAGCTTCAGGTTTTGCAGCGAACGCGCTAACAGAAACGAACAAACCGAGCACGGCTCTTCCAATAAGCCCTCTCATAAATCCCTCCTTCAATGGGTGATTCTGCAGGAGGAAAGTCTCGGCAATAATTGCCTAGTGGTTCCCCCAGTTCCAAAATGGTACCAATCTGAAAGTCAGGATTTTATTTGTTTTTAGAGACGACTCCAAACCTAGACCATCGTCCAGCGTTTTAGCCAGTCTTTGGTCTTGTTGGCTTGGCGGATTTCTCTTCAGCGAACCCGAAACTCATTTGTTCGGGCAGTTTGAATTGCACGATCTTTTCAGGATGTTGAGCCATCTCGCGCTTTTCAGACGGAGTAACAACATTCACTCCCTCTGAAACCTTAATTAGATGCTTAATAAAGGCTTCTTTCACACTGTCCGGTGCGTTTTTATTGAAGCCAAGTTCTGCCATTAGTTGATCAATCTTCTTCATAAGCCCAATCCTTGGTCTAGTTTTCGGAAGTTTGATGTTCGAGCTTTAGAGGAAAATCACAGATGAAAGTCTAGGAGATGTATCTCAATGAGAAGGACCGATGATGCAGAATTTAAAGGTTAAAAAATTAATAAAAAAAGGGGCTCATGTAACTGAACCCCTTAAAATCATTAGAATTTATATGAACTAATTGAACAAGAAGACTTAGCCTGCTCCGCCATCTTTATGCTTAGGTCTCTGAGTCAAAACAGCACCCAAGAACTGACGATTCATACGAGAGATGTTTGTCAGCTGAATCTCTTTCGGACAAGCAGCTTCACATGCACCCGTCGTGGTACAAGCACCGAATCCTTCTTTATCCATCGCTGCAACCATGCGCAAAGCACGCTCATCTTTTTCAACAGCACCTTGCGGAAGCAAAGCCATGTGAGAGATTTTTGCTGATGTGAATAGCGCTGCAGAAGCATTTTTACAAGCTGCCACACACGCACCGCAACCGATACAAGTCGCAGAACTCATCGCTTCGTCAGCATCTGCTTTGGGAATCAAGATCGCGTTGGCGTCCTGTGGATTTCCAGTATTTTGAGAGATGTAACCACCAGAGGAGATAATGCGATCGAATGCAGAACGATCGACCATCAAGTCTTTAATTACTGGGAACGAGTTTGCTCTGAACGGTTCAATCGTTAGAGTTTCACCATCGTTATAGTTACGCATATGAAGTTGGCAAACAGTCGTTGCTTTCAACTTACCGTGTGCTTCACCGTCGATAACGAAACCGCAAGTACCACAGATACCTTCACGGCAGTCATGGTCAAACGCAATTGGCTCTTCGCCTTTTGCTACGATTTCTTCGTTCACAGCATCTAGCATCTCAAGAAAAGAAGCGTGCTCAGAAACATTCTTTGCTTGGTACTCAACGAAGGAGCCTTGATCTTTAGCTCCTTTTTGTCTCCAAACTTTCAAAGTTAGATTGATATGTTTTCCACTCATTTTAAGCCTCTTATTTATAGCTACGAGTTGCTAGGTGAACGTTATCAAATTGAAGCTCTTCTTTGTGGCGCACAGATGTTTTCATGTTACCTGTGTATTCCCACGCAGCTACGTGACAGAAATTAGTATCATCACGTTTTGCTTCACCATTATCTTGGTGCTCTTCACGGAAGTGACCACCACATGATTCTTCGCGCTCAAGAGCATCACGGCACATCAACTCGCCAAGCTCCAAGAAGTCTGCAACACGTCCTGCTTTTTCAAGCTCAACGTTCAAGTAGTTTGGATCGCCCGGGATACGAACGTTTTGCCAGAACTCTTCACGAACTTTTGGAATCTCTTCAAGAGCTTTTTTCAAACCAGCAGCATTACGACCCATACCGCAGTTTTCCCACATGATGTTACCTAGCTCTTTATGGAAGCTATCAACTGTGCGGTTACCTTGGATGCCAACAAGCGTGCTGATTTCTTTTTTAACGCCATCAAGAGCTGCTTTGAACGCATCGTCTTGAGTTGTTACTTTGTTCAGTTTTGTGCCGCCCAAGTAGTTACCGATAGAATATGGAACTACGAAGTAACCGTCAGCCAAACCTTGCATCAATGCAGATGCACCCAAGCGATTCGCACCGTGGTCAGAGAAGTTCGCTTCACCAGCGATGAAACAACCAGGGATTGTCGATTGAAGGTTATAATCCACCCACAAGCCACCCATTGTGTAGTGAGGAGCCGGGTAGATCATCATTGGACGTTTATAAGGGTTGTCGCCAGTGATCTTGTCGTACATTTCGAACAAGTTTCCGTAGCGCTCAGAAATTTTATCTTCGCCCAAACGTTTAATAGAGTCAGCGAAATCCAAGTAAACAGCTTTACCAGATTCGTTAACACCACGGCCTTCATCACAAGCGTATTTCGCCTGACGAGATGCCACGTCACGAGGAGCCAAGTTACCGAATGAAGGGTAAACGCGCTCCAAGTAGTAATCGCGTTCGTTTTCAGGGATATCATTTGGATGACGTTTATCACCAACTGCTTTTGGAACCCATACGCGACCGTCATTACGAAGTGATTCAGACATCAACGTCAATTTTGACTGATTGTCGCCGTGAACCGGAATGCACGTTGGATGGATTTGCGTGTAGCAAGGATTTGCAAAGTAAGCGCCACGTTTGTGGGCTTTCCAAGCAGCCGTTACCGCACAGTTCATCGCATTTGTAGAAAGGAAGAATACGTTCGAGTAACCACCAGAGGCGATGATAACTGCATCAGCTTCGTGGGCTTCGATTTCACCCGTTAGCAAGTTACGAACGATAATACCGCGAGCTTTACCGTCGATAACCACAAGATCAAGCATCTCGCGGCGGTAACGAAGCTCAACAGTTCCAGCGTCAACTTGTCTCATCATTTGCGAGTAAGCGCCCAACAAAAGCTGCTGACCTGTTTGACCGCGGGCATAGAATGTACGGGAAACTTGCGCACCACCGAATGAACGATTCGCCAAAGTTCCGCCGTATTCACGTGCAAAAGGAACACCTTGAGAAACCATTTGGTCGATGATGTTCGCAGATACTTCAGCCAAACGATAAACGTTAGCCTCACGTGCGCGGAAGTCTCCGCCTTTTACTGTGTCGTAGAAAAGACGGTAAGTAGAGTCACCGTCATTTTGATAGTTTTTCGCAGCATTGATACCACCTTGAGCCGCCACGGAATGGGCACGGCGAGGGGATTCATGCACGCAGAATGCTTTTACTTTATAACCAAGCTCACCCAATGAAGCAGCCGCAGATGCACCAGCAAGGCCAGTACCCACAACGATTACAGAGTGTTTTCTTTTATTCGCAGGGTTCACAAGTTTGTTTTCAAACTTTGCTTTTTCCCATTTGTCTTCAATCGCACCACTTGGAATTTTGCTATCTAAAATGTTAGCCATGATGTCTGCTCCTTAGCGAGTGAGGAAGAGGTAAAGAGGTTGAGAGATGAAACCAAAAGCTACGATAATGCCGTAACCAATGCTTAGTTTCGTCCAAACATTGCGGTAAGTGCCTTCCATCAATCCCAAAGATTGGAATGTGGAACCCACACCGTGTTTCAAGTGGAAACCCAAAAGAATCAACGCAACTACGTACCAAACAACGTAACCAGGTTGCTGGAATACTTCTTCCATCAACTTTGCTAAGTCACGCATCGGAACGCCGTTCACGTTCGTCTCGTAGTAATGTCCGTATTTGAACGTGATCAAATGCAGAATAACGAAAACCAAAATCAAAGAACCTTGGATCGCCATTGTTCTAGAAGCCAAAGAAACCTTTTTTGCTCCCTTAGCTGCAACAGCGTATTTTTGCCCTTTAGATTCGCGATTGTTTTTTGTAAGAGAGATCGCCAATGAAACGTGGCTGATCAATGCCAAGACAAGAACTGCTTCGGCAACGTAGATAATTTTTCCGCTAGTCAGTGCGTGGCCGTAAGCATTGTAAGCATCATGGCTTACGAAAATGAGCATGTTACCGGCCATGTGTGCAAGTACGAAGCCTGCCCAGATAAGACCAGTTAAACCCATTAGGTATTTCTTCCCGACAGTGGACCCGAGAAATGATAACATGGTTTGAAACCCCTTGTGTTGTAGCTGTGAATTCTCATTAAGTTTTTAATTAACTTACTCCTCGGGGGTTTGATTTGTCCATGACCCCTGTCATGTTTCGCAACATGTTAGACTTTGAGGATTTAGTTTTGCCTCTGAAATCATCTGCGATAGAACTGGTCCTCTAAAAACGGGGTAAAAATATGAAGATTTTCGTGTGCATCAAACAGGTGCCAGACACTGAAACTAAAATTAAAATCTCTCCCGACCAAACTGGTATTGATACGGCGGGAATTAAATGGGTTATGAACCCTTACGACGAATACGCAGTCGAGGAAGCGAACAAACTTCGCGATGCAAACCCAGGTTCTCAAGTATGGGTTTTGAGCGCGGGTCCTAAAGCACGCGTCGTGGAATCCTTGCGTACAGCGCTTGCTATGGGTGCTGACGAAGCCATCGTAATCAACGGCGAAGGTCTAGATAACTTCTCAACTGCAAAAGCACTTGCTGAAGTGATCAAAGCTGAAGGCGGAATGAAAATCATTTTCACCGGCAAGCTTGCGATCGACGACAATGCTTCTTCAGTAAGCCAAATGATGGCTGAATTCTTGAACGTTCCTCACACAACTGTGGTTTCTAAATTCGCATTCAATGGCGAAAATGTAACGGTTGAACGTGACGTTGAGGGCGGAGCGAAAGAAGTTGTGCAAATGATGACTCCAGCAGTTGTAGGCGCAAACAAAGGCTTGAACATGCCTCGTTACGCTTCTCTTCCGGGTATCATGAAGGCTAAGAAAAAAGTGATCAAAGAAATCGAATTCGCTTCTTTGAACATTCCTGCTTCTGACATCAAAGTAAAATACTCTGGCATGACTCTTCCGGCAGATAAACCAGCAGTTAAAATGCTTTCTGGCGACTCTTCTGCACAAGCAGCAGAGCTAGTTAAACTTCTTCGCGACGAAGCGAAGGTTCTGTAGGAGTTGGCAATGGGTAAAGTATTAGTTTTTGCTGAACAAACAAACGGTAAACTTAAACGCAGCTCTATGGAGCTTTTGCAAGCGGCCGCTAAATCTGGAAACACAGTTGTTGCTGTGACTTTCGGTTCTCACGCGGGTGATGTGACTGCAGCTATCGGCCATAACGGTGCTTCTGAAGTTCATGTTGTGAAAGATGCGACTCTTGATTCCTACAATCCAGAGGCATACACGGCAAACATGGTTGCTATCGTTAACAAAGTTCAACCTTCGATCATCTTGTCTTCAGCTTCTTCAACAGGTAAGGACTTGTTCCCACGTGTTGCGGCTCGCTTGAACACGGGTGTTGCAAGTGATTGCACTCAATTGACTATCTCTGGTGACAACGTAACTGCTGTTAAACCCATGTACTCTGGTAAAGCATTTGCGACTGTTAACTTTGAAAACAGCCCGATCAAAATCGTTTTGATGCGCGCAAATCAACTTCCAGTTGATGCTGCTGACACTTCAAAATCTGCAAATGTTGTTGAGCATGCGAATGCAGCAACTGATTTGAAAACTTTGATCAAAGAAATCGTTAAAGGTGCCTCTGAAAAATTGGATCTAACTGAAGCGAACATCATCGTTTCTGGCGGTCGCGGTCTTAAAGAAGCAGCTAACTTCAAAGTATTGAACGATCTTGCTGACGTACTGGGTGCAACTGTTGGTGCAACTCGTGCAGTAGTGGACGCTGGTTGGGTAGGACACGGTATGCAAGTGGGTCAAACTGGTAAAACAGTAGCTCCTTCTTTGTACATCGCTGTTGGTATCTCTGGCGCGATTCAACATTTGGCAGGTATGGGTTCATCTAAAGTTATCGTTGCTATCAACAACGATGCAAATGCACCGATCTTCCAAAAAGCTACTTACGGTATCGTAGGTGACGCTCTTGAAATCGTTCCTAAATTGACTGAAGAGTTCAAAAAGGCTCTTCACCACTAATTGTGTTTAGGAAATACATCCTTCCGATTATTGTGTTTGTATTTTATCGAACCCTCTCATGGACGTGGAGGGTTCGTCTTTCTGAGCCTGAATCCCTAAAAAAATCTCTCGATAATAAAAATCCTGTAGTCCTTGCTCACTGGCATGGTGATGAATTGGCGTTGCTATCGATCGTTAAGCGCTATCGAATTGCTACAATTGCATCGCAATCCAAAGACGGCGAGTTGATGGCAACAGTTCTAAAATGGATGGGTGCAAAAACCAGTCGTGGGTCTTCCACGCGCGGTGGTGTACAAGCCCTTAAAGGTCTTTTGCGTTTAGTAAAAGACGGGGGAAATTGCAGCTTTGCGGTTGATGGCCCAAAAGGCCCGTTACACAAAGTGAAGCCCGGAGTTTTCGAACTTTCTCGCATGATTCACGGCCCGATTTATGCGGCCGGAGTCCATGTTGATCGCGCGATTCACTTCCCAAGATCGTGGAATAAAACTTATCTACCCAAACCATTTGCGAAGGTCTCCATCGTTTGGAGTGAGGCACTTCCTCCAGTCACTAAAGAACAAGATCCAAGAAACCCAGACCTTGCTCTAGAGTTGGAAGCACTTTTACACGCTACACGCGAGCAAGCTCTTAATTTCATTGCGGATAATAAGGCCTAGTGCTAGCGTTTTAACATAGTTTGCATTCAACTTTTTAAAGGGACTTTTAAAGATGAAATTAGTTATTAGCATCTTGATGCTCATCGCAGCACCAGCGTTCGCGCAAAAATCTTCTGATGTGTTGGCTCAGGTGGGTAAAAAAACGATCACTCTGGACGAATTCAATAAGAAATATAACGATATCAAATCTAAAACGACAAATCCGCCACCTAAAGATTTGTTCCTTGAAGACTTGATCCGTTACGAAGTGGGTTTGCAAGAAGCTGAAAAACGTAACTTGGAGAAAGATCCAATCGTTCAAGAACAACTTCGCCAAGCTATGTACAAAGCCCTTCTTGAAAAAGAACTTGGCCCTGTAGTTCAAAAAATCAACGTTTCTGACAAAGAAATGGCTGACTGGTACAAAAACAATCCAGAAATCCGCACTAGCAACATCCTGATCGAATACAAACCAGGTGCATCTGCGGCCCAAATCGCTGAAGCAAGAAAACGTGCTGACGAGATCTATTCTGAAGTTAAAAAATCCAAACGTCCGTTCGAAGAGTTGGTAAAACTTTATTCTGACGACGCGATTTCTAAGCAAGCAGGTGGTGACATCGGCTGGCAGTCACGTGTTACTATCGTTCCGTCATACTATGAGGCAGCTGCTTCCATGAAGGTCGGTGATATCAAGGGGCTCATCGAATCTCCATACGGCTTCCACATTATTAAAGTGACGGGTCGTCGCAGCTTTGAAAACGCTGATAAACGCCAAATCAGAGCGGCAGTTTACGACGAGAAAAGAAAAGTTATCTTTAATAACTACTTTGATAAGTTGAAAAAATCATACTCTATCAAAGAAAATAAAAACCTTATCAAATAAGGAACACTTAAATGAAATTCCTAAAGAGCCCCGCCAAAACGGGGCTTTTTATTTTAACAAGCATGCTGTTGGCGGGATGTCCATCCAAGCACCAGAAACTTTCAAAACAACCTGTTGAGAAAGTAAACGAACACGTCCTGACAGCAAAAGAATTTGCAAATCAACTGGCTCGTAAGCTTAAAAACTTCGATGCACTTGCCGCAAAAGATCCCAACAACGTTCAGCGAATTAAAGAAGAAATCCTTCGTGATTTCTTGGTGAAAAGTCTGACGCTTGATTGGGCACGCGCACAAAGTATCGTGGTAGCTGAAAACACTCTGGATAAAGAAGTGGATAAACTCCGAGCAAACTATCCAGATGACCTTTCTTTCCGTCGTGCCTTAGCTCAAGAAAATCTATCCTTCGCTGAATGGCGTGAAGAACTTCGCTATAGCTTGATTGAGCGCGAGGTTTTCAAAAAGATTAATGAAAAAGCTAAGCCCATCGCTGAAGAAGAAGTTAAACGCTACTACGAAGACCACAAGGATATGTATAAACGCAAAGAGCGTATCTTTATCCGCCAAATCGTAGTCGACGAAGAGGCTAAGGCTGACGCAATTAAAACCGACCTAAAAACGAAGGATTTTGCGGAACTTGCCAAGAAATTCTCGATCACTCCTGAAGCAAAACAGGGTGGAGCCATCGGTTGGATTGAAAAAGGCACTGTGGATTACTTTGATAAGCTTTTTGTGAACTCTGCTGGCACGCAAATGATCAAAAGTCCGTTCGGAATTCATCTAATCCGCGTTGAAAAGAAGGCCCCAGCTTCTACTTTGACCCTCGAAGAGGTTCGTCCTCAGATTACGCGCGCGCTTAAAGCTCAACGCGAGCAGGCGGAATACGTGGCGTGGCTTGATGCTCAGCTCAGAAGTAGTAAAGTCCTAAAGGACTACGAGTTGATGAATTCCATCAGCGTAGATACCCGAGGGAATAATGATTAGTTTGCTTGTTTCTTTATTTTTGGCAGCTCCAGTAAAAGCAGAAGTGGTTGAAAAAACCATCGCTGTTGTGAACAACGAAATCATCTTGGAATCTGATCTGAAAGAACTTCAGAACCGCATTTCAAAACCAGGAATGGTCGATGATTCTTTGTTGGATGGGAAAAATGCTGAATCTTTAAAGAAAGATCGCAAAGCACAGATGGATTATTTGATTAATGAAAAAATCATTTCATCTGAAATCAAACGTTTGAATTTGACGATCACCAACGAACGCGTTGAACAAGAATTCAAAGATATGGCGAAAAAGAATGGCGTAAGTGAGGCTGAACTTATCAGCGTCCTTAAAGGCCAAGGTATCAACATCGCTGATTACAAAATCTTTTTGAAAGAGCGTATCGAAAAGCAAAGCTTGATGGATTCCGAGATCATTTCAAAACTTCGTATCTCTGATGAAGACGCTTTGAATGAGTATTTGAAATCAAATCCAAACAACAAGCCTTCGATCGATGAGTTCTCTGTATCTCATATCTTCTTTAGCCCTAAAAAAGGTGGCGGTGAAGCTGCTTACAAACGTGCAGAGGCGGCTCTTTCAAGATTGCGCTCTGGTGAAAACTTTGAAACTTTGGCGCAACAACTAAGTGAAGACCCGAATTTCTCTGCGGGTGGTGCTCTTGGTACTTTCAAATCTGGCGATTTTATCCCTGAGATCGAAGAAGCGATTAGCAATCTTAAAGTCGGCGAAACTACTGGGATCGTTAAATCTCGTCTGGGTTTCCACATCGTAAAATTGACGACGAAAAAACTTACGCCAGATCCTAAGTTCGAAAAGCAAAAAGAACGTATCAAAGCTCAAATCCTTGAAGGCAGCTTTAAACGTCAGCTTCGCGTATGGTTGCAAAATAAACGCGATGACTCTTTCGTAAGAATCAATGAGTAACAAAAGAATCGCACTTACCACTGGGGACGATGACGGCATTGGCTTTGAAGTAACAGCCAAAGCTTTGCATAAGATCGGCCCTCAGAAAGGTGTGCAATTCTTTTTGTGGAGGAATGATAATGCCTCTGCAAAGTACCTAAAACTAATCGATCAAAAATTCACACGTATCACTGTCGATGATCTTGATGAGGGCCTTAAAATTGAAGGTCCATATCTAGTAGATATTTGTTCAGATCTTTCTCCAGCACATTGGGTTGAAATCAGCGCCAAAGCTTGCATGAAAAAGAATTTGGATGGAATGGCGACAGCTCCTCTTTCTAAAACTTTGATTAAAGATTCCGGTTTTAAAGATTTGGGCCACACCGATATTCTAAAACGTGTTTCCAAAACCAAAACTGCACATATGGGCTTTGCGGGCAGCGAATTTAATGTCGTTCTTGCCACAGGACATCTTCCGGTTTCTCAAATTACGAAACACATTAGCTTCAGCACGGTTGCTGAGGGTTTATTAAGCGCCGATTTGCTTCGTCGTGCTTTGCCGAAAGCACAACAATCAAAACCCATCGGGGTCTTAGGATTAAATCCTCACGCAGGTGAAGAGGGGATGATTGGTAAGGAAGAACAGATGGTTTTCCCGAATCTCATTTCCTTTGCAAAAGAGAAAAAGATTCCGGTTACAGGTCCGCTCGTTCCAGACGCTGCTTTCTTTAAAGAAAACTGGAAGAAATTCTCAGTTTATTTGTGTTTGTATCACGATCAGGGCCTTATCCCGTTTAAAATGGTGCACGGACAAGACAGTGGCGTGCATATTACGCTGGGAATCCCATTCATCAGAACCAGTGTTGATCACGGCACCGCTAAAGATATTTTTGGCAAAAATAAGGCAAATCCGAACTCGATGATTGATGCTATTCGCTGGGCTATTAATTTGACTCGACAGCAGGCGTAGTTAGTATTAATTCTAATCATTTCCAATACCTAGTGTTGAAAAGAGGAATTCTATGTATCAACCGGTGATTTTCAGAGAATACGATATTCGCGGCGTTTACAACGGTCAGTTTGATGACAATTTCGCTTATCTATTGGCGCGCGCTTATGTGGTTTATCTAAAGCAAAATAAAAACATTTCGAACCCAACGGTTACTATCGGCCACGATGCTCGTGTAAGCTCTCCAGCGATCGTTAAAAGCATGGAAAAAGGTTTTGTCGAGTCAGGTGCTAAAGTCATTCACTTGGGCCTTGTAACGACTCCTGTGTGCTATTTCTCGACTTTCACAATGAAAGTGGATGGCGCAGTTCAAGTAACTGGTTCTCACAACCCTCCAGAATTCAACGGTTTCAAAATCTCTGTTGGTAAAGGCACAATCTTTGGCGAAGAAATCCAAAAACTTCGTTTGATCATCGAAAAGGGCGAATACATCGATGGCAAAGGTTCTGTGGAATCTTTCGACATCCGTCCAAGCTACTACGAACACTACAAAAAAGAATTCGGTCAGTTGAAGGACATTAAAGTTGTTTTGGATTGCGGTAACGGCGCTGGCGGTTCTGTTGTTCGCGGCTTATTCGAAGCGTGCGGTTTGAAACCGACAATCATGTTCGAAGAACCAGATGGTCGTTTCCCAAATCATCATCCAGATCCAACTGTTGAAGAAAACTTGGTTGATCTTGCTGCCCAAGTTAAAAAAGAAGGCGCTATCTGCGGTATCGGTTTCGATGGCGACGCAGATCGTATCGGCGTTGTAGATCACACAGGTAAAATGATTTACGGTGATGAGCTTATGACAATCATCGCACGCGATATTCTTTCTACGCAAAAAGGTGCAAAGATCATCGGCGACGTTAAGTGCTCTGATCGCATGTACCATGATATCGCAAAACACGGTGGCCAACCGATCATGTGGAAAACAGGTCACTCTTTGGTGAAAGAGAAAATCAAAGTTGAAAAAGCACCATTCGGCGGCGAGATGTCTGGTCACATCTTCTTTGCTGATCGCAACTACGGTTACGACGACGCTCCTTACGCAGGTCTTCGCCTGGTAGAGATCTTGGCGAAAACTGGTAAGAACGTTCAGCAATTGCTAGAAGGTTTGCCACCAGCATTCAACACTCCAGAAATTCGCATCGACACAACTGAAGAAAAAAAGGTTTTGATCGTTGAGAAAATGAAAGAGGCTTTCAAAGGCGGCCCAGGAACAGACTACAAGGTAGATCTAACTGACGGCATCCGTTTAAGCTTCGAAGACGGTTGGGCATTGTGCCGCTCTTCAAACACGCAACCAGTTCTGGTTGTACGTTATGAGGCAACAACAGCTGAAGGCATGAAGCGCATCCAAGACCGCGTTGAAGCCGTGGTAAATAAGTACCTTTAAAAGGTACGTCCTTACCTACATCAACTGCGGACGACCGCACCTCCGCTCCGGAGGTAACTTTACGTAAATAAAAAGGGCTGGTGAGAACACCGGCCCTTTTCTTTATCACCCAGGATGGATGTGAATATTTCCTACAGCAAATCCACCTGATCTGTTTGCAGGTGTTCCTTCTTAAAACCAGAATCCATCACGGCAACCAAAGAAGAAACAATTGCCATCTCCTCTTCAATTCCCATGATATTCTTAAGCTTCAATTTTAGATCTACTCTTGGAGAAACCAGATTGAAGGCGAACAAATCAATCTCATCGCCATCACTAAATGCTCCACCAATTCTTCGGATTTGATCTTTAAGCCCCTCGTTTTTAGAGACGTAAAAAGTTCGGCCTTCTCGTGGTCTCTCACACGCCGCTAAGTCCACAGATGCGCGATCGTCAGCATTAAACACAGTGCTCATATGAAGACCCGCATCGCTATAAAGGCGCAAATAACGATCTTTAACTTCCTGGGAAGAAGTACTAAGACTTTTAATAACAACCACCTCAGGGTGGATCTTATCAATTCCATGGTCTTCCAACTGAGCTTCGTTCACCAAAAGGATATAAGGTTTTTTCTCCGGAAGAACTAACTCAGAACTCCATTGGTAAATTGGAATTTCAACCGAAGCATTTTTGAAATACTTCTGAATGCATTTTGCAGTCTGATCTAGAATTCCGAAACCAGTAACGACGATAGATACTTGCCCATAACTTCTCAAAATAGCTCTCCTTTGCTTGGCCTTAAGTGGCTCATTTCCTTTTTTCAAGGAGGAGAGGATATTCGTAATCTGCTGCCGTTGCTGATTGAGTAATTCTGACTGTTCGGAAATGGCCTCTAATCGAATCGTCATCGCTTCAGTCATTTTCTGCACATTCAAAGACTGATTTGTCTCAAGCAAAGATTTTATCTCTACCAAAGAAAACCCCAGATCTTTGAACTCTTTCAGGCGATGGGCAATTTCCAATTGAGATTCACCATAGTAGCGATAGCCATTTTCACCACGAACGTGAGACTTCAGCAAACCCATGTCTTCATAAAGACGAAGGGCTTTCGCAGAAACGCCAATCTCTTTTGCAAATTGTCCGATGGTGAGCCAGTTCTTCATCCTAACCTCAATTTATTTATCGAGGTTGTCCCAAGGGCAAGGTAAATAGGAAAATTAATTTTTTATTCTTCGTCTAAGTAATAGTCCACGTTCGGTTGGTCTTTAAACATCTTGTGTAGCTTCGCGGCTTTTAATCCCGCATGCATGTTAGCTCCGCCAGCGATCGCAATTTTTTTGGAATCAGGATAAACCATAATGTCTGTTTGGTTCGCAGTTGAAACTCCCAAATATACAAGTGGCTCAAATCCATTATTGAAAAGGGAGTGGGAGTAATCCTCTCCACGCGGAAAACTTACGAAGTCTCCCGCCCTTACAGCGACGGTCTCGTTTCCAATACGACATTGGCCAGAACCAGAAATTATAAAGAATGATTCTTCATTTCCATAGTGCGCGTGATGCGGAAATGCCTGTTTACCAGGAGGGACTTCATACCAACTACAGCCGATCTCTTGAGATCCAGATAAAGCTCCTAAACGTTTGCGCTTATTTGCAAACTTATTTCCATGACTGCTTTCGACAGCATCGACCTCATCAATATTTACGACTTGCGAATGGCGCTTTCCCATAGAACCTCCGACCTAAATATTCTGGAGCTATTCTGTTTGGTTTTCAAAAAGGAAGAGGGTAGCTGGACTAGATATAGTTCGTATACAAGGTAAGGACGTACCTTTTCGGGAATAAAAAAAGGCCGGGATGAACCCAGCCTTTTTAAAATCATTTCTGATCTTTTTAATTCTGCTGCTTTGGCAGCGAGGAATTAAGAAAGTTTCAAAGCGATGATCAACGCGTAGATAACTAGAGACTCGATAAGAGCTAGACCCAAGATCATTGGGATCAAAAGCTTACCAGAAGCCGCTGGGTTACGAGCGATACCATCAAGTGCTGTAGCAGCAGTTTTACCTTGAGCCATAGCGCCACCGAATACCGCTACTGCGATAGTCAATGCAGCTGCGATAGCAACCATACCACGGTCAGAAGTTGTAGCAGCAGTTGCTACTGCTTCTTGTGCGAATGCTGGAGCTGCTGCGAACATTGCTACTAGAGCAACCATCAATTTTTTCATGTGTATCTCCTTTAGAGAACGGTTAAATATTTGCCTCTTAGTGGTCGTGTGCAATCGCGAATGCTACGTAAACCATTGAAAGCAAAGTAAATACAAAAGCCTGAACAAAGCATACGAACAATCCCATTACATAGAATGGAATTGGTACGCCGATTGGTACTAGATCCAAGAATACAGATAGTACCGTGTGGTCACCCATCATTACGTTAGCAAGACGAAGACCTAAAGAGAATGGACGAACTAAGTGGGAAACGATTTCGATTACAAACATCAACGGAGCTAAGAAAAGAACTGGGCCCATGAAGTGCTTAAGGTAAGCAACAGGTCCGTTTTCTTTTACACCTTGGAAGTTATAGAACAAGAACATCAAGATACCGAAACCAAATGTCGTGTTGATGTTTTCAGTCGCAGGAGTCATGCCCGGAAGCATACCTACCAAGTTGTTGAATACGATAAAGAAGAATACTGAAGTAAAGAACGGAACATAGTGTTTGCCGTGTTCACCGATAACCATGTCAGCAAGTCCCGACATCATTTCAGTTAGCATCTCCATGATTCCACGAAGAGAGAATTTATCAGCTGGAAGAACCGCTGTTTCACCTTTACCCAAAGATGCACGCGCCATAAGGCCGATGCCGAAAGTTGCAACCGTTACGATCGCAAGAGTAGCAACGTGGTAATACTCAAGACCAACGCTTGGTACGAGCTGTGTCCAGTTAAACGGGTGGTGTGCTCCTGCCGCCATTTTCTTTTTCCTCTCTCAAAGCTTCACTGATCGCATAATAGATTGCTGAAACAATAAAGCTAGCAACACCCATCGCAAACGCTATTGATGAAAACCAATCGAGTTTTACGAGAGTGAAGATAATTATGCCTAAAATCGCGTACTTAAATACAATGAGGGAGATACCTAGGGCAACCAATTTTTTTCGGAAGACGAGCCCGTATCCCAAGCCCATCAAGGCAAAGCTAATTAAGATGGTTAGGGAGCCCCAAAGGTAAGAGTTTGCATGATTAGGTGCGGCAAAAAACAGGCAGGCAAAGTAGCCAATGACTGTTATTAGGACCTGAGAAATCAAAACTCTGTTCATTTATGGTTTCTTATTCGCGTTTTCTTTTTCTTCTTGGGCGTCCATGCGTTTTAAAAGCCAAATCACACGAACGAGCCAGCCCACCAGGGCTGCCAAACTCAAACCAACAAAGGCCATGCCCTTAGTTTGATACTTACTATCCAGAAGTTCACCCAAGTAAAAACACCCGATGATAAGACCGACAAGCTCGAAGCCGATGGATGCAAAAATTATATACTTTCTCATTACTTCCTAAAGCCTTTCGCACCCGGAGCATTTTTCATACGCTCTTGAAGGCGTTTAATACGAAGTTCGATATACTCTGGAGGGTTGTATTTGCCACGATAACTTTCAAGAACCTTGATCGCTTCCTTAAAATTATCGTTTTCCTCGTAACAGACCGCCAACGTCAAACCGACATTTTCTTGAACAGAACGCTGAGGGTATTTGTCGATGATACCCTTAAAGATATCGATTGCCTTCGTATACTCTTTTTTCGCAACCAGAATATTTCCTTTAAGCATTAACGCCTGAAAGCGGATGTTGTCGTCTGATTTCAAACGCAACAATGAATCGATCTCTGACTCTGCCTGAAAGAAGTTATTCATGTAGTAGTGACCACGAGCCACACTCATTTGATATTGAGAGGCTTCTAAGTCTGTGTGAGGCATCTGTTGAAGCTTACTAAACTCAACAATTGAAGCCTGGTAGTTCTGAAGATTATTGAAATAGATTTCTGCGATCTGTTTTTGCGAAGCTAAACGTTCCTTCTCATCGCCCGAATGCAAGACGATAAAGCGATGATAGGTAATCGTGCGGTCGTAGTCTTTTAAATCAAAGAACGCCACGCGAGCGGCCTCTCGGGCAGCCTCAAGTGGGTATTCTGATTTGTTATTTCTTAAGATGACTCGGTCGAAGTATTCCAGGGCAACCTTGTAATTACCCTGGGACACATTTTTTTGCGCAGTTTTATAATCGCCTTGCTCCTGAGTAGAGCAGGCGGTGAGGAGTAGGAATATTACAACCAGTACTCCTCTAATCATACTAGTGAGTTACGCCTTCAGGTGCAGTTGGAGCAGATGCTGTTTCGTCAGATTGGTCGTCTTCAACCACTGCCAAACCAGTTACTGTCTCTTCTTTTTCGTCGATGTTAATCAAACGAACACCTTGAGTGTTACGACCCAGAACCGAGATGTCCGTCATTTTCATACGGATAACTTGGCCTTTGTCAGTAGAAAGGATCAATTCGTGTTTCTCAGAAACTTTTTTAGTGCCGACAACGTTACCAACTTTGTCAGTCGTTTTCTGAGTGATGATACCTACACCACCACGAGATTGAACGCGGTATTCGCCCACTTCTGAACGTTTACCATAACCTTTCGAAGTCACCATCAAGATAGTGTCTGGAGTGTTCTTTTCAAGAACTTCCATTGCTACCACAACGTCTTCTTTCGCAAGAGTGATTGCTTTCACACCGCGAGCTGTACGACCCATTCCACGCACGTCGTTTTCGTTGAAACGAATCGACATACCTTCTTTAGTCGCGATGAAGATGTCTGACTGACCGTCAGAGATCTTAACGTCGATGATCGCATCATCAAGATCTGTAGTAAGAGCGATAACACCCGCAGTTCTTGGGTTCGAGAATGAATCCAAAGATGTTTTCTTAATCACACCTTTTTCAGTCAACATCACAGCAAATTTGTTTTCGTCAAACTCGTTCACTGGCAAGATCGCGCGAACGCTTTCACCTGAAGCCAATTGAACAACGTTAGCCAAAGACTTACCTTTAGAAGTTCTGCTGCCTAGTGGAAGTTTATGAACTTTCACCCAGTACACTTTACCTTTGTCAGTGAAGACAAGAAGCATCGTTTTTGTCGAAGCAGAGAATAGATCTGTAACGTAGTCTTCTTCTTTCGTTTCCATGCCTTTCAAGCCTTTACCACCACGTTTTTGCACGCGGTACTCAGCTGTCGGCATACGCTTGATAAGACCTGTATTTGTGACAGTCACAACCATGTCTTCGTCAGCAATCAAATCTTCGTCTTCGATATCGTCTAGGCTGCCTTGCAATTGAGTGCGGCGAGGATCAGCGTAACGTTTCTTCATATCTTCAAGCTCACCAACGATGATTTTGTAGATTTCACGAACGTCAGCCAAAACGAATTTCAACCAGTCGATAGTTTTTTGAAGTTCAGCAAGTTCTTCGATGATTTTATCACGCTCTAAACCAGTCAAACGTTGCAAACGCATTTCTAAGATTGCAACCGCTTGGCGTTCAGAGAATTCGAATTTAGACATCAAAGCTTCACGAGCCGCATGCGCTTCTTTAGAAGCACGGATCGTTTTGATAACTTCTTCGATATGATCTAGGGCTTTTTTCAAACCTTCCAAGATGTGCGCGCGTTCTTGGGCTTTCTTAAGTTCGAAGATACAACGTTTCGTAACAACGTCACGACGGTGATCAACGAAAGCTTCAAGCATGCCTTTCAAATCGAACGTAACTGGTTGGTTTTTCGCATCAAGCGCAAGCATGATGATACCAACTGAAACTTGCATCTGAGTGAATTTGTACAAGCGATTCAAAATAACGGAAGCATTTTCGCCACGTTTTAGATTGATCACGATACGCATACCTTCACGAGAGGATTCGTCGCGGATATCGGAGATACCTTCGATAGCTTTGTCGCGAACTAGGTCAGCGATTGATTCGATCAACTTCGCTTTATTAACTTGGTATGGAATTTCCGTGATGATGATATCTTCACGGTCTTTGTTCGGAACGATCTCCGCAACTGCTTTTAGTGAAATGATACCGCGGCCTTTTTTATAAGCCTGCAAGATACCTTCACGACCTGCGATTACACCGGCAGACGGGAAGTCCGGTCCCTTAATGTGCACCATCAAGTCTTCAAGTTGGCAAGTAGGGTTGTTGATCAAGTGGATTGTACCATCGATCACTTCGCCCAAATTGTGTGGCGGAATATTTGTCGCCATACCAACTGCGATACCAGAAGAACCATTCACAAGAAGGTTCGGGAATTTCGCAGGAAGTACCAGAGGAATTTGCAAAGAGTCGTCGTAGTTCGGACCGAAGGCTACTGTTTCTTTTTCCAAATCATTCAGAAGCTCTTCTGCCATCGGAGTCATACGGATTTCCGTATAACGCATGGCTGCTGCACTATCACCGTCGATAGAACCGAAGTTACCTTGGCCATCTTCAAGCGGGTAGCGAAGAGAGAAATCTTGGGCCATACGAACCATTGTTTCGTAAACGGCGGAGTCACCATGCGGATGGTATTTACCGATTACGTCACCCACCACACGGGCAGATTTCAAGTAGGGTCTGTTATGACGGTTGTTCATTTCACTTTGAGCGAAAAGAACGCGGCGATGTACAGGTTTCAAACCATCGCGCACATCTGGAAGAGCACGGCCAACGATAACTGACATCGAGTATTGAAGGTATGCTCCACGCATTTCCTTACTGATATCGACTAACGTGACACCTTTTTCTTGATTACTATTTTCCATATTCATTCACCAATATTCAAAATTAAACGTCTAAGCTACGAGCAAGAAGAGCATTTTCGTGGATAAAGTTACGGCGAGGCTCAACCATCTCACCCATCAAGATTGAGAATGTTTCGTCGGCCGCAACAGCGTCTTCGATAGAAACTCTTAGAAGAGTTCTGTTTTCCTTGTTCAGTGTAGTTTCCCACAACTGCTCCGGATTCATCTCTCCCAATCCTTTGTAACGTTGGATGTAGATTCCTTTTTTCGTAGATTCCATAACGTGTTCATAGAAGTCGTTGTAGTTCTCGAATTGAACTTCGTTTTCGCCTTCGATGATTGTTAATGGCAATGTGCTAACGCCTTGGATTTGACCCCAGATTTTACGAAGCTCGATCATTTCTGAAGAGCGCAAGCTGTCCAAGCTGAACTTCGTTGTCATGCGGTCTGCATAACGAACAGTGTAGATATCTGCGTATGGTTTACCAGTAGCTTCGTCTTGTTTAACTTCTGCTTTGAATTCTGTGATACCAAGTTTTGGATCCGCATTCACCCAAGCAGTCATGTCGGCAAGAACAGATTTGATTTTACCTTCATCACCCAAAGTTTTTTCAAGATCAGCAACTTTGCTTAGCATGAAATACAAAACGTCTTTGTCGTATTTTTTCGATGAAACTTTGATCAAGCTGTTCAAACGTTGAATGTTCAAGATCAACTGACGAAGTTCAGACTCAGGCAAGTTTTCTTTGCCTTTGATTTTGAAGTTATTCAAACCTGAGCTCAAAAGATACTCAGTCAAAGCAGCTTCATTTTTCAAATATGTTTCTTCTTTACCTTTTTTCGCACGATACAACGGTGGTTGAGCGATGTAGATGTAACCGCGCTCAAGAACCAATGGCATTTGACGATAGAAGAATGTCAAAAGAAGAGTCATGATATGAGATCCGTCGACGTCGGCATCGGTCATGATAATGATTTTGTGATAACGGATTTTATCCACGTTCACGTTGTCTTTACCGATACCAGTACCAAGTGCAGAGATGATAACTTTAATCTCTTCTGAAGAGATGATTTTATCAAAACGTGCTTTTTCTACGTTTAGGATTTTACCTTTCAAAGGCAAGATCGCTTGTGTACGACGATCACGACCTTGCTTCGCGGAACCTCCCGCGGAGTCCCCTTCCACCAGGTATAGTTCGCAAAGTGCAGGGTCACGTTCTTGGCAGTCCGCCATTTTACCTGGCAATGAACCACCATCAAGAGCTGTCTTACGACGAGTTAGATCACGTGCCTTACGAGCAGCCTCACGAGCACGCGCTGATTCCACACATTTCATGATGACGTTTTTAGAAACAGAAGGATTGCGATCCATCCAGTCAGCCAATTTTTCATTCACCAAAGACTCGACGATACCTTTTACTTCGGCATTACCAAGTTTAGTTTTTGTCTGACCTTCAAATTGTGGTTCGCGAACTTTTACGGAAATAACTGCAGCCAAACCTTCGCGGATGTCTTCACCCTCAAGGTTTGTTTTCAAATCTTTCAAAAGATTTTTTTCAGTCGCATACGCATTTGTTGTACGAGTTAAAGCCGCACGGAAACCAACAAGGTGAGTACCACCTTCGTGAGTATTGATGTTATTGCAATATGTGAAAATAGATTCTGAGTAAGAATCATTCCACTGCATCGCGATTTCCACGTCGACGTTATCTCTTTCACCTTTGAAGTAAACTACTTCGTTGTGAAGAGATTTTTTAGATTGATTCATGTACTTAACGAACTCAGCAACACCTTCCGCATATTGGAAGTCTTGTTTTTTACCTGTGCGTTCGTCAGACAAAGAAATATGAAGACCCGCATTTAGGAATGCAAGTTCACGGAAACGATTTGCCAAAGTAGCAAAATCGTAAGTGATAGTTTCATCTTTGAAAATTTCACGATCTGGTTTGAAAGTAGTTTTCGTACCAGTTTTAGAAGAAGCTTCACCTTTTTCAACTGGAGCCATGATTTTACCACGCTCGTAGTTTTGTCTCCAGAAATGACCATCACGTTGAACTTCAACATTCACGCGAGTGGATAAGGCATTCACAACAGAAGCACCCACGCCATGTAGACCACCAGAAACTTTATAACCACCGCCATCGAATTTACCGCCGGCGTGAAGTACGGTCATAACAATTTCAAGAGCTGATTTACCAGTTTGTTTTTGAGTCGCTACTGGAATACCACGACCGTCGTCTTCAACTGTGATTGATTCGTCGGCGTTGATTGAAACTTTGATTGTTTTGCAATATCCCGCAAGATGTTCGTCTACCGAGTTATCCACAATCTCATACACAAGGTGATGGTAACCTTTGAACTGTGTATCACCGATATACATCCCGGGACGTTTACGAACTGCTTCGAGACCTTCAAGAACCTGAATTGAATCAGCCGAATAGGACGCTGGCTGCTGTTGTTCTTCTGTAGACACTGTAACCCCTCATTGCTTTGCATACTCATCGACGCTGTCGAGCAAGTCGCGTTCATACATTCACCGCGAGTTAAAAAACTCGAAGCTACTTACTCAAGGATTTGGCCATCCTTGATGCGCACGACGGAAAGCTGATCGAGGCTAAATGATTCGGGCAATGTGAAGTCTGTCGTCGTAACAAAAATTTGTGTGTTGATCTCGTGTAAGAACGTAATCAGCGCATCTCTTTTGGTTTTATCGAGCTCAGATAAGACATCGTCTAACATCAGCACAGGATAGGTTCCGTGAGCCTTCCTATGATACACAATTTGGGCCATTTTGAAAGAAAGAATGATGGCTCTTTGCTGCCCTTGGCTACAAAAAAATCTTGAGTCTTTTCCACCATATAGGAACACAATGTCGTGTTTGTGAGGCCCTACCAAACTGGTTCCAGATGAGAGCTCCGCATCATGCAATTCTCCAAGACGTTTTTCGAGCAACATTTGGACTTGTTCACGAGTGAAACTCACCGCGTTTTCATCGGAAACGAGGTATTCCACTGAAATATCCACAGCAGAATTGTTGGAAATGTATTGCATGGCATTATTAAAATCTTTGCCCAAACCTGCTAGTGCGGTGATGCGGGCGTACGTTAAATCCGTCGCTAAACGCACAAATTGCGGGTGTAGAGACTCTAAAAGGTCTTGGGTAGTGCTTCGGGTCGCCTCACCCTCCACAAAGTTCTTAAGCATCTTGTTGCGAGTTTTCAGTGCTTTACGATAATCGGCGATCAAATCCGTGTTCTTACGATCAAAGGTGATGAGCAAATCATCAACCAGTTGGCGACGGTGATCTGCACCTTCCTTGATCGATGCTAAACTTTCGGGACTGAAGACAACACTAGCAAAAATTTTACGAACATCGGCAGACGTCACACGTTTTTCATTCAACGTCAGAACTTTGCGACTTTTCGTTAAACCTAATTTCAATTTGTAGTGAAGATCGTTTTGAGTAATCAAAGCTTGAATAAGCGATTCTTGATTATTCGAATTTATCATTGTGGAGTTGTCTGAGTAGCGGAAGGAATCACCTTGAGAGATCATGTACATCGCTTCAAGGAGATTTGTTTTCCCCTGACCGTTGTCTCCGACGAAGACATTCACGCGAGGAGAAAACTTCAATACTACGTCTCGGTAGTTACGAAAATTAACAAGACGTAGTCGTTCAAAAATCATTAGATTCTCATAGGCATAACAACACAAGTGTAAGAAGTGTCGTTATGAGGTCTCATTAAACCTGGTGACAAGTGATCGTTCAATTCGAAATCGATCTTGTCGTGATTCATGCTAGTCAAAATGTCAGTGATGTATTTTGCATTGAAACCAATTTTGATTTCACCACCTGCATACTCAACTTCGATTTCTTCTTTCGCATCACCCAACTCAGGATTGTTCGAAGAAATTTCCATACGGCCGTTAGAAAGATTCAACAATACCGCTTTGGATTTTTGATTCGCCAAAAGAGAAACACGTTTTAGTGAAGTAAGGAAAGCTTCCTTGTTGATCATCACTTTTTGCGTCAGCTTCTGTGGAATAAACTGTTGATAATTCGGGTACTTTCCTTCGATCAAACGAATCATCAAGATTGTTGATGAATGTTTCAATACGAATTGTGAGCCTTCCACAGCGATTTCCACAGAACCATCGATGCCTTCCAAAATCTTTTTGATTTCATGAAGACCTTTACGAGGAATGATCACACCTTGAGTAGCAGAAACTTTTACGTCAGAAGAAGTTTTGCTAACCAAGCTCATACGGTGACCATCAGTCGCTACCATTTTGAAACCTGCTTGTGGATTCAATTCAAAGAATACACCGTTCAAGTGGTAACGAGTTTCATCGTTCGATACTGAGTAAATAGTTTTATCAATCATCTCTTTCAAAACTTGTGCATCAATTTTGATGAAAGCTTGAGAGTTGTAAGTAGGGAAGATCGGATATTCTTCAGCAGAGATACCAACAATTTTTGAAGTGTACTTACCTTGTTTGATTTCCAACCAGTTGTTCTCTTTTTTGATAAGAGTGATTGGACCTTCAGAAAGTTCTTTAGCAATTTCAAAAAGGCTTTTTGCTGAAACAGCTACTTTACCTGGTTGATGAACTGCAGCTTTGATTTGATCTGTAAGACTTACTTCCAAATCTGTTGCGAAAACTTTTAATAAATTTTGATCAGCCTCTAAAAGAACATTGATGAGAATTGGCATTGTGTTGCGCTTCTCAACGATATTTTGAGTTTTACCAATAAGGCTTAATAGATCTCTTTTATCAATTTCGATCTTCATAACAAATCCCTCTTAAATCACCCTTCTTATTATCTATTACTATTAATATAAATAACTAGTAGTAGTAGTAGGGGCGTGGAAAACCTAACAAATCCTCTAAGTGCGTGTAAACACTAAAAAACAGTTGTGGATAAAGCCTCTGCACAAGTTAGGCTGAAAGTTGCGAATTTTGGGGGTAACTCGGATCCACATTTCTTCCCCCAGATTCATCCACAACTCTTTCCACAGTCCACATTCACACACCTGTGATATTGTGGATTCTTGTCTCTAAATCCTCGATATCTTTCGCGATATCTTGATCGGTTGCCTGTAGAGATTTCACACGATCCAGCGCGTTCATCACTGTTGTGTGATCTTTTCCGCCGAAAGCTTTGCCGATATCTACCAAAGATTTATCCAAAAACTTCTTAATCAAATACATCGAGATTTGACGTGGAACGACAATTGGCTTGGCGCGTGTAGAGGATTTTAGGTCCAAAACTCGCACTTTAAAATGATCAGCAGTCATCTTCATAATCTCTTCAACAGAGATTGTAGATTGCGTTTCGTGGTGTGAAAGGATGCGCTTCACAAGCTCACCATCAATCGGCAAACCTTGAAGCTCAGAAAACATCTTAACTTTCTTAAGATTGCCTTCCAGCTCTCTGATAGAACGTTTAGAAATGCGTGCAATGTGATGAACAACATCTTCAGGCAGACGCATATTAAACTTTTCAGCTTTATATCTAAGGATCGCGATACGAGTTTCTAGATCAGGCATTGTGATATCTGCGATCAAACCACGTTCAAGACGGGTACGACTGCGGTCTTCAAGGCCATGGATATCCTTCGGCATACGATCACTCGCCAGGATAACCTGCTTACGCGTATCAATGAAACTATTCACCGTGTGGAAGAACTCTTCTTGAACAGCTTCACCGCGCGCGATGAACTGAACATCGTCCACTAATAGGATATCCGAGTTCTCGCGGTATTTTTGGCGGAACTTATCCATTTCATGGCGACGGATAGCTGAAATACACTCATTCATAAAGCGTTCAGCTGATAGGTAAGTAATTCTAAGGTGCGGGAATTGTTCGCGAATATGATTTCCAGCCGCATGCAAAAGATGCGTTTTACCCATCCCAACCGGTCCATATATATAGAGAGGGTTGTAATCGTCGGCGCCTGGGTTTCTGGCTACGTTGAAACTAGCTGCATGAGCAAATTCAGAATTCTTACCCACGACGAAGGTCGAAAAAGTCAGATCCACGTTTAATGTGTCGCTGGACCTAGGTTGAGTAGTCTGAATAGCCTGAGTACGTGCAAGTTGTGCTTGAAGAACCTCGGATCCCTGGTGGGATGGAGTCTCCTCAACAGTGTTCATAGTTTCAATGTGGGTATTTACTTTGGCCCCAGTAACATTAAACTCAACTTCAAATGGACGCTTGTAAGTATCTGAAATTTCTGTGTAAATCTTATCCTGAAGATTCTCGATAACGAAATACTGGTGGAGGGCGTTGGGTACTCCGAGTATCAATTTGGGACGCTCAAAGGAGCCTCCAGTACTGATATACTCAATAGGGTCTAGCCACGTATCTAATAACTTATTGTTATCATTACGACTTTTCATTTTTGTCTTAATCAATGTCCAGAAAGAAGCGTTTAACTCCAT